>JAXLQI010000001.1:0-482268 GCA_046331685.1 Candidatus Micrarchaeia archaeon
ACCTTCTCATGCGTAACATCCGCTCCGCGCTAGACGGGCTGGGCACGGCCTCTATCGTCCGCCAGCCGGGCAGGATACTGATATCCTCCGAGTCGATGGACAGCGGCCAGGCGGCGCATGCGTTATCCAGGGTCTTCGGGATCGACCACATCTCCGTCTGCACCGAGACCGAACCCGACATCGACAAGATACTCGCTCTCGTCTCGAGCCTTTCAGAAGGGCTCAAGGGGAGCTCGATACGGGTGGAGACGAAACGGGCGGATAAATCATTCCACCTCAAGTCCCAGGAAGTGAGCGCCCGGGCCGGCTCTGTGCTGACCCGGGCAGGATGCTCAGTAGACCTGACGAACCCCCAGAAGACAGTGCACATCGATATCCTCGAGGGGAGAGCACTCGTCTCACTGGGCCGCGAGAGGTGCCCGGGCGGGCTCCCTGTCGGATCCAGCGGCAGGCTTCTCAGCCTTTTCTCGGGCGGCATCGATTCTCCGGTCGCATCCTGGCTGATGATGCGGCGCGGATGCTCCGTCGACCTGCTCCATGTGCACCAGCTCCGGGAGAACAAGGAAGTGATGGATTCGAAGATCTCCAGGCTGGCAAGGACCATCCGGTCCTACAGCCCGAAGGACATCCGGCTGTATGTCGCTCCCTACGAGCCGTTCTACAGACGGTCCCTCGCCTACGACAGCCGCCGGGAGCTCGTTGTCTTCCGCAGGTTCCTCTTCCATCTCGCGAATTCGATAGTGGAAAAGCACGGGTATCAAGGTGTGATCACCGGAGACAGCGTGGGCCAGGTAGCATCGCAGACTCTCCAGAACATACTCGCTTCAGATGAAGCCGCCAGGTATCCTGTCTACCGCCCGCTGGCAGGCTTCAACAAGCAGGAGATCACCGACATCTCCGTCCGCATCGGGGCGTTCGATGATTCCATAACTCCATACAAAGATTGCTGCTCCCTTGTCTCAGGTAAAAGCCCATCCACTTCGGCTCCGCTCTCAGCGGTCAAATCGATCGAAAGCGGCATGGGCATGGACCGGATCGTGCAGGAGACGCTCGAGCGGATGGAGATCTTCGAGATCAATCCGAAAGGTGCATCCTCTCTATCCTGATCGCGAGCCCCCTCTTCATGCTCTGAAGGTCTGACCCGGCTATCTGCATGACGCCCACACCTATGAACCTCTTGCCGCAGAATATCGCCACCCTGTCGCCTGTCCGCACGTCGCCGATGCTCTCGATCGCAGGCACCATCACCTGCGCCCCGGTCGCTATCGAGCGCACGGAGCTATCCCTGAGAAAGACCTTCGGGAGCTCGATCAGGCTCTCCGGCTCCCTCGCCATGCTCAGGATCAGCGAGCTGTCCCCCCTCTCCCTGCCGAGCCAGATCGCGTCGACGAGCTCCTGCATCGTGCTTGCCGATCCTTCGCCGATCCGTCCGACAGCCGTCCTCCGAAGCTCCTCCATCCGCGCCCCTCCGCATTCCTTCCCCATATCCTCGCACAAGGTCCTGATATACGTCCCGGCATCCACGGTCGTCTCGAAAAGCGCGAGCCTGCCATGGACCTCGAGCAGCTTCAGGCTGTATATCCGTCTCCTGCGGGGCACTTTCCGGACAGCGCTGATCTTAGGCGGGGTCTGGGTGATCTCTCCCCTGAACCGGGCGAAGAGGCTCTCGATGCTCTCCCTGGACTGCGGTATGCGGAACTTCATTATCCCGACATATGTCTTCTCCCTGGCGGAAAGGTAGCGCAGGAGCTTGGTCGCCCTGCCGAGTGCGACCGGGAGGACGCCCGATACCTCTGGGTCCAGCGTCCCTGCATGCCCGCTCCTGCTCACCCCGGTTATCTTCTTGACGAAAGTAGTGATCTCGTGGCTGGTGTGGCCGGGCGGCTTGTCGATTATAATGACGCGGTTGTCGAGCATCGCATTCTTCATATCCAGCTCATCCGGTTTTTTTCGCCTCGATCAGGGCGAGCGTGATGCGGAGAAGCCTCTCCGGCCTGTATATCCCGCTGTTGAGGCAGGCGTCGAACCGGCTGTCATCGAAGATGTCGATCCCGTAGACTTTCTTGTACCTCTTCCGGTTAGCTTCATCGCGTTTCTTCACGTGCTCCATCGCTTCCCTGATCCCCATCCCGTCCCTCTTGGTGATCCGTTCCGCCCGCGTCTCCAGGGGCGCGAAGACCTTTATGCGCAGATCCGCGTCCACGATCCATGGCCCTAGCCACGTCGTCACGACGCAGTCCCCTTTGGCCTGCTCGGCGAGGACCCTGTCGAACTTCCTGTCGATATCAGGATCCTTCTCGGCTTTTTTCTGGAACTCCATCAGGCTCACTCCCTCCTTCGCCGCGAGATCCTTGAAAGTCGGGCACACCAGCTTATACCCGAGCTCTTTGGCAAGTAGCTCGCCGAGCGTGTTCTTGCCGCTGCCTGTGAGCCCGCAGATTGCTATTATCATTTCTTCTCACCGCTTTTCTGGATCCTGCCCATGACCGCGGATATGCTTAGGTTGGCGATCAGGGAGATGAATATGAACCACCAGTAAGGCTGCTGGATCCTCTGGACATTCACTATCGGTATCGAGAAGGGAAGGTCGACCTTGAACGAGGTCCCGTTGTCGAGCCTGGCCTCCACCGCCTTTGCCGTGCTGTTCGCGAACAGCCTGACCGTCTCCCCGGGCGTATAATAGGCCTTGTCAGTCGAGACCATGAGCGGCTCCCCTTTGGGCCCCTCCGCATAATTATCGCTCTCGTTCGAATTGTACAGGAAGAAGGTCGAGTTATGGCCGGCTTCCGATCCCCCGTTGAGCGATTTCGCGCTGAACACCCATTTCCCGTAATTGGCGCTGTCGATTTTGTAGCAGGCTGAGAATATCCCGTCCCCGGCTGCCGCATCGCAGCCCTTGCCGTCATCGCTCATGTTGAGGGTTATGTCGTCCTGCACCGTCGGGTCGAAATGGCCGATCAGCCAGGTGACCCCGAAGAACACGACCAGGATGAATATCATCGGCTTGAACTGCTTGAGCATGATGGAATTCATCTTCGGCAGGAACTCCATCTGCTTCTTCATCACTTCGTCCATCTTCTTCTTGTTGTCGGCCTTCTTCGCCTTGTCGAACTCGGCGCTCAGTCTCTTCGACTCGGCCTGGAACTCCTCCATCTCTTTCCGGTCGATCAGCTTGTTCTGTATGAACTTGACCGCTCCGGCATAGACGACAGCCAGGACTCCGACTAGGGCCGTGAATATCTCGAAAGCCATCGATAGGAGATTGACTGGGAACCGTTAAATATCTTTGTCGCTCAGGACGGGCCGGCCGATGGGGTGGCGAACGCATTAAGTTATTTGCCCCCCACTTAGATGAGCGTGGCAGACGCAATAGACCCCGGGACCAGGCTGGAGCTGTACAAGCTGGTGCTCACGCGCTACAAAGACCTCGTGAGCGACAAGGAGACGAAATCCGTGTCCGAGATCAGGCAGCGCGTGTCCCCCTATGACGATTTCATCAGGAAGATGCGCCAGAACATTATCGCCGATCTGGCCGTGTATGACCCCAAGATCCATTTCCTCCAGGCCGCGCAGAAAGCAATGTCATATATCCGCAGGATCCGCACCTGCGAGTTCGCGTTCACCTTCTGGATGAGGTTCGACGAGATGGACCGGCTGAACATCGGGACCGCGATGGACAAGGCGCTATTCCTCACAGCGCTGCTCCGTTCGCTGGAGGCAGAGGATGTCCGGGTGATCGTGACAAGGAAAGGCAGGCCGCTCGTCAGGTTCTCCTCCAGCGGCTCGGATTATCTCTTCGTACCTGAGAGCGGCTCCATCATCGTTGGGGAAGATTGCGCGAAAATGCTCTCAGAAGATCCTCCCGCATACTCTTTCAGCGATCTGCTATATGAAAACTATGAAGAATCGTGAAATTCCAGGGAAATTCACTATAATTGTGTTATTTTCTGTTTTATACTGTTCAATTTTGGTTTGAATTTATGGTAATTTGTATTTTTCTTTTGTCGCCATTTATATAGTTTTCGTATCATGTATCCGTAGGAGAGGGAACTATATGTATGCAAGAAGGGGGGTAGATATGTCTGATGCGAAGCTCGCCTCCAAAGGCGATGCCCAGTCTGACAGTGGGGTCAAGAGGATGACGACGATGCTCCGTGAGCGGACATTGGCCGAGCCCAGGCGCGGGTTCGCCGATTACGCGTCGAGAGCCCGGTCGAAGCTCGATATGCTGGCCGAGGAGATCGGGTCAGCGAAATCATTCGTAGCGACCACAGGCAAGCGCGGTGATCTCAGCCCGAAGACGCTGCATGCCGAGACCGTTTGCCCTAAGCTCATAATCGCGTTCTACCATTCTCTCGAAGCACTCTATGCCAAGGCCGTGGAAGGGCAGGATCCGCATCCGTTCAAATGCATAAGCGTCGCATCGAATTCGCTTGTCGCGTATATGCGCAGGGGAAGCATCGTGGAACCTATTTATTACCCGAGCGACAACGACTTCACCGACCACGTGGTAACCAAGAAGATCGCGACGGCACGGGAGATCCACGAGAACGTGATCATGGCGCTCGACGGTACACACACCAAGCTCGGGGTATCTGTCCCCGAGATCAGCGTCGTCTGAGACTATATCCTAACTTTTCCTTCCATTATATCCTTGATCATCCTGGTCAGGAGAAGCCTTATCCTGTCGTATCTCTCGTGGGCGAAATCGAACAGCCACTCCTCCAGGTCCTCTTTCTTCGCTTTGATGTCGTCAGGGAGGGCGGTGTCGTTCCTGAGCGTCCAGACAAGGTCTTCGGTATCCCGTATCGTTCTCCTTCCCCCGCGCTTCTCGTCGCATATGCGGCTTATCAGGTCCATCCGCTTGAGGTCGCTGATCCTGACCGGAGAGCCGCCATTCTCTTTCATGGCGAGGCTGCTGAATATGGCTTTCTTCACCTTTCGCGCGTTAGCGTTCTCAAGGAAATTCAGGAGGAAATCGGTCCGCTCGAGCGTAGCAACCGGAGCGTATTCCTTCCCCATGGAATCCAGGATGAATCTCGCCCGGATGTCGGACACGTTTATCCCTTCGGCCTCGATGACGCTTATGTGGGGCTCGAAGCCGGCATTCATGTATCCCCAGTCGCCGCCCCGGTCGCTGTTTATCCTTCTCCTGACGGCTTCCTTGATGTAATCCAATGTCTCGTCAGTGGCAGGCATCTGCACCCAGTACTGGAGGTAGCCGCCCGAGACCGGTATGACACCGACCTTTTTCTGGTTCTTCACGTCCTCCATCGCTTTCGCGACCGGGCTCAGCATCCGGTTCGCACGGGCCTTCCCATAGAACGTATTGAGGAACCTCATCCCGGCTATCCCGGAGAATATCTCGGCGAACCCCTTCCGGGTCCCGACAGTCCTTTCGATCCCGTACTCATCTCCCCAGCCGTCCTTGGTGAATGGCAGGAACGCCGCTGAATTCTCCCGCTCCATACCGAACTTTATCTCGACGTAGCATCCTTCCCCGGTGTTCTGCATCCCGAGGCTCATGAGGCTCTGGTCGAATCTCGTCGATACCTCTGCAAGCTCGCCATGGACCTTGAACACATCCGGAATCTGGTCGTAGAACGCGATCTCCCGGTTCTCGAGCTTCCGGATCTCCTCCTGTATGAATCCGCCCCTGCTGTCCGGATCCACGACCACGGGCCTCGATACCATGTATGTGGCCGACGTCACTATCTCCGGCCACTTGAGGACCTTCGAGAATGCGTCAAGATCGAGATCGAACCGCTCCGAGCCATGGCCGTACGGGATCTCTATGGAGTATTTATACGACCGGAGGTCGGCCATCCTGCTCATCATGAGCCAGGCTTCACGGAACTCTATCTCCGTCCGGGGCGTGAGTTCGCTGCCGCCGATGATTATGATGCCCTCGTCTGAGAACGGCGAGACGCGTATGAGGCTAATGCCCACATCGTGGCTGCCGTTGATCGCAGATACGAGCTGGGCCGCCCGGCCTGCTATATCCCAATACGCTTCGATGACCTTATCCCCTCCTTCCTTGCCGCCGAGCTTGTTGAGGGGGTTCTGGCGCGCCTTGTCCAGCAGGACCGTGATATAGCTGTACCCCGGGATATCGTAAGCGACTTCCATGAGGCGGGGCTCGACCACCGTCTCGAGGTGGTAATTGAGCTTATTCTCTTCCGTGCCCTGGGGGTTGCATGTGGTGAGCTCAGGCTGTTCGATACCCTTCTCGTGGGCAAGACGAAGGAGCCTCCGTATCTCCTCGAGAGACCTCGGATTCTCCCTCTGCGGATATTTCCTGCTCATTCCAGGGGGGTCACTAGAGTGGGTGGGTGGCATGATGTCAGCCTCTCTGGGGGGACTGGATGGTTATATACATGATAATATATGTTGGGCAACATTTATAAACATGCTTTTTCACTGATAAACACCACTTTTTTTCTTGTTTTGGGACTTTTTCAGCCCATCCAGCAGCCCTTCACGTCGCTGCACGCAGATGTCTCATTTATTACGTTGATGGACGAAATTCCCTGGATTCTGGCCTCTTCTGTTATATGCCCCATAGTTTTTTTAAGGCGGCCATCCCAAAGCACTGACCATGGCCCAACCTCAAACAAGGCAGCAGGCTGATAATCTGCAGCAGGAGATCCCGCGGAGGAAAGATCAATATCCGTTGATGATCGGCCAACTCCGGGACCCATCCCCCCAGGCAAGGCTGGATGCGATAAGGACCCTGACGCGTTATCTGGAAGCGAATCTGCGGCCCCTGACACGCAGCGATATCGACGAGCGGTTTTTCCCGGTGCTGAAAGCGAAGCGCGAAATGGAACGGACGCTCGGGAGCGAGATCGATATCCGTTTTTTCCCGGTCCTGCTTTTTCAGAGGCTGATCCAGATCCAGGAAGCGCTGCGCGGGCTCGCCATCACCGATCCGGATGAGTCGGTGAGAACATCGGCGCAAGACTCCTTCGGGCGGATCCAGGGGCTGCTCAGCAGCCCCTGAAAGATTCCGTCGCACGGTTGCTTTTATAAATATTTCCAATTAAATGACGTTAATCCAATTATTTCCGGCGGTTTTGTCATGCTAATTTTCGCTGCGCGAAAATGGCAGGACGACACTTCGTGGCTCCGCCACGGGGTCCCGAACCCAGTAGGGATGCGAATCCTGAAAAAGACGGGCAACGCAAGGCAAATGTGATTTGATTGACCGACATACAAAGACCCCGCAGGGGTTCTATGGCCCACAGGCCAAGGAAGAGGGCGAGCAGCCAGAACGCGCGCGTCTACTGGCAGGACTCGAAAGACAAGCGTGTGCTTGGCTTTGCAGGCTACAAGGCAGGGATGACCCATGTCTCCTACGTCGATGACAGCGAGTCGCCGACAAAGGGGCAGGAGATCGTCAGCGCAGCCACGGTGGTCGAAGTCCCGCCTATGATGGTTTACGGGATCCGCTGCTACAAAGGGAACGATTCGGCCGGCGACATAGTCACGGCCGATGACAAGACGCTGAAGCTCATCGGGGTGAGGAAGAAGCTCGCCATGAAACCGGTGAACGAAGCAGAGATCGACAACGTCCGGCTCCTCGCGTTCGCCATGCCGTCCAAGACCAAGATGGGCAAGAAGCACATCGAGAGGATGGAGATAGCCTGCGGCGGGAAGGACGCGAAGGAGAAGCTCGAGTATGCCAAAGGCATGATCGGGAAGGAGATCCGCATAAGCGATGTGTTCAAGAACGGCGAGTATGTCGATGTCGTCACGATCTCGATCGGAAAGGGATGGCAGGGCGCTGTCAAGAGGTTCGGCGTATCCATCCAGAGAAGGAAAGCCACAGGGAAGCGGAGGCATGTCGGAACCCTCGGGCAGTGGCACCCGGCATACGTGCTCTATACCGTCCCGCAGGCCGGGCAGACCGGATACCACAAGAGGACAGAGCTCAACAAGAGGATCCTCAGGATAGGCCAGAAGCCGGAGGAAGTGAATCCATCGAACGGTTTCCCGGAGTACGGCTTTGTGAGGAACGATTTCGTTCTGCTCAGGGGTTCGATACCGGGCCCGCCCAAGAGGCTTGTGAAACTCAGGCTGGCGGTCCGCGCGCCGGGAGCCGCCAAGGAAGTGGCCCTGGGTTACGTTTCTCTTCAGCCGAAGTAGGTGTTCACATGAAAGCGACTGTATATTCAATAGAAGGAAAAGCCCTGAAGCAGATAGACCTGCCGGCTGTCTTCGAGACCCCCCAGCGAGGGGATCTGGTGAAGCGGGCGGTCCTCAGCGAGGAGAGCCGCATGTACCAGCCCAAAGGCAACTACAAGCTCGCCGGCCTCGAGACCAGCGCCCGTTATCGGGGCCGCAAAGAGGATTTCGGCACCGTGAAGAACAAGGGCATCCCGCACCTGCCGCACGAGGTCCTGCCGAAAGGACAGCTCGGGAAGGTGAAGAGAGTGCCTCATGCGGTCAAGGGCCGTAGGGCGCATCCGCCGAAGCCCCAGAAGAAGATCGTCGAGCTCATCAATAAGAAAGAGCATCTCAAGGCACTGGCCTCAGCCCTCTCGTTCAGCACGGACCGGAGCACGGTGCTCGCGAGGGCGCACACCGATATCGGTGTCTCGCTGCCGATTGTCCTGGACCACGGCTTCGAGAAACTGAGCAAGACCAAGGACGTCCTCAAGGTGCTCGAAGCGCTCAAGCTCGCGGAGTTCATTGAGAAGGCGAAGAGGAACGGGACAAAATCCGCTCTCATCGTCGTATCCAACGGGATGTCCCGGCGGATAGGCGCGAACCTTCCGGGAGTGGATGTCGTACGTGCCGGCGAGCTCAAGGTGCGTGATCTAGCGCCAGGGACCCACCCGGGGAGGCTGACGCTATACTCCGAGGCCGCGATCTCCGAGCTGGTGAAGAGGTTTTCAGCATGATACTTGTAGGACCGATCAAGACGGAGAAGGCGATAAGCAAGATCGAATACGAGAACACCCTGACTTTCGAAGTCGTCCTCGGCGCGACAAAGGACGACGTATGGAACGAAGTGGAAAAACTCTTCGGCGTGAAAGTGGCCTCTGTCCGCACCTTCATCACATCCAAGGGCAAGAAGCACGCCCTCGTCCGGCTGGACAAGAGCTCCAAGGCCGACGACGTAGCGACAAAGCTCAAGATGATCGCATGATCACGAGGTAATATTTATGGGAAAGAGACTGAAACAGCAGAAAAGAGGGCGCGGCTCGCCGCGGTACATCTCTCCTGGCCACAGGTACAAGGCCGACCTTGCGTACAGGCCTTATGATGACATAGAGAAGACCGGAGTCCTCACCGGCAAAGTCGTCGGATTCGTCGATGACCCGGCCAGGACAGCACCGCTGATGAAGGTCAAGTATGACAACAACGAGACAGGCATGCTCCTCGCGCCGGAAGGCATCTGCGTCGGCGACGACGTCGATGTCGGATCCCAGGCACGGCTGAAGCTCGGAAGCGTGCTCCCGCTATATCGAATCCCAGATGGCGCCTATGTGTTCAACATCGAAAGGAACGCGGGCGATGGCGGGCGGCTAGTCAAGGCGGCAGGCTCTTACGCCAATATAGTCGCGAAGGAGGGCAAGGTAGTCTATCTCAAGCTCCCGAGCAGGGTGACGATAATCCTGTCGAACGAGTGCCGCGCACAGCTCGGCGTCATAGCCGGAGGCGGCAGGCTCGAGAAGCCGATGCTCAAGGCAGGCAACCAGTTCCACAAGAAGTGGGCGATGCACAGGCTCTGGCCGGTGCCGAGAGGTGTCCACCAGTCTGCTTACAACCACCCGCACGGAGGCAAACAGCACCACGTCGGAAAGCCGACGACAGTCGCTAGGGGCACTCCTCCGGGAGGCAAGGTAGGCCACATAGCAGCGAGGCAGACCGGGCGCCGCAAGGGAAAGAGGACTCTAGAATCTACAGAGGGATGATCACATGAAAAAAGACACATGGAAGGGTTTTGACGAGGAAACAGTGGCGTCTGTGAGCCAGGAGCAATTCCTGAAGCTCATATCCTCCAGGAACAGGAGGACCATCCTGAGGATGAAATCCAATCCCAGGATCAAGAAGCTTGTCGAGAAGGTCCGGGAACTGAAGAAGAAGAACCCGAAAAAAGTCATCAAGACCCATGTCCGGGAAGCCATAATCCTTCCGGAATGGCTGGGGCTCTCCTTCGGCGTTCACAACGGGAAGGAGTTCAAGAAGGTCGAGATAACGCTCAACAAGATCGGCAGGCGGCTCGGCGACTATTCGCATTGCACCACAAGGGTGCTTCACTCGGGCCCGGGTGTCGGAGCGACCAGGGGTTCGAAGTTCGTCCCGCTGAAGTGATTTTTGTTATGTTAATTTTTTACTTCAAAAAAATTTGGTGTTGATATGAAGGGTTATTCATCGGAAATCCCGGAAAACTGCGCGCGTGCGCGCGTCGAAGGCGTGAACGCCTCCTACAAGGACCTCTCCGAGGTCTGCGGTGTGATCAGGAACAAGAAGTCCGTCTGGGCGGTATCGTTCCTGGAGAAGGCTTCGGAAGGCACGGTGCCGGTCCTATTCAGGAGGCACAACCGGAACCTCGGCCACCGGCGCGAGCTCGGCGGAAAGAAAGGACGGTATCCCGAGAAGGCGGCCCGTTTCATCCTGAAAGTCCTGCGGAGCGCCATCGCGAACGGCAAGAATCTCGGCCTCGGCGACGAATACACGATACTAGCGGCTTCGGCCAACAAGAAAGCGATCTATCCGAGGATGGCTTCTAAAGGAAGGCAGGCACGGTCGTTCCTCGAGACCGCGAGGATCGAGATAGTCCTCAAAGGCCCGGATGTCCCGAAAGGCGTTTCGGTGAAGAAGAAGGAAGAACCGAAGAAAGAAGAGAAGAAACCGGAGACCAGGAAAGCCGAAGAGAAACCCTCGGTCGGGAGCGAGACCAAGAAAGAGCCGGTGAAGCTGCTCAAGGAAGAGGGCAAGTCCACTGGCGAGCACAAGCACGAGCTGGAGAAGATCAAGGACAGCGAGAAGAAGCGCGAGCAGACCCCCCACCAGCACGGCGAACACAATAAAAGGTGATCATGATGATATACCAGGAAAAACTCATCGAGGAACCGATCAGCAAATACCAGGTCATGAAATTCCTAGAGAAGAAGCTGGACCGCGCAGGCCTGGCCAGCGTCGACATCCAGAGGACGCCCCTTGTGACGCGGATCACGCTCGAGGTGACGAACCCCGCGAGGATCATAGGCAAGAAGGGCAGGCTGATCAACGAGCTCACGGACATAATCAAGCACGAATTCAAGATCGACAATCCGCAGATAAGCGTGGTCGAAGTTCGCGAGCCTTTCCTGGAGCCGCGCATGGTCGCGAAGAGGGCGGGCAAGTACATAGAGATGGGGAAGAAAGTCCGCGCGGTACTCCACTACCTGCTCCGTGAAGTCATCCGCTCTGGCGCTCTTGGAGCCGAGATCGTGGCCGCGGGCAAGCTCGGCGCAAAAGGCGCGAAGGCTAAAAAGCTACGTGTCCAGGCCGGGTACATCCCGAAGGCCGGCGAGCCGGCGAGGATGATCCGGGTCGCCCATCTCAGCGCCAACACACGTTCCGGTGTCATCGGGATACTGGTGAGGATCGTCCCCCCAGGGACGGTGTTCCCGGACAAGAAGACGACCGAGGTCGTGCTGCCGAAGGTCATCGAAGCCGCGACCGACGTCAGCGGGTCAGAGACCCCTGCGAAGACCGCGGAGGAGACCCAGAACGAGAAGAAACCGCCCGAACGCCCCGGCTTCCACCGCGGCGGGTTCAGGGGCGGCCACCGGAGGTAGATTCTGATGGCAGTCATCAAAAAAACAGCGCTCGATTCTATGAGCGAGGCAGAGAAAACCGCCAAGATCTCGGAGATCGAGCGGGCGATACTGGAGCTCCGCGGCGAAGGGCGGGCTGACAAGATAAAGCCCCTCCGGAAGGCTATAGCGCAGCTGAAGACCCCCAGGCCGAAGAAAGAGGCCAAGGGAAGGAAATCATAAACCATTTATATAAGTATAGTTATAATTGGTATAGGTGAATGGATTTGGATAAATGCCCCAAATGTGGAATGCTGAAGGATCTTTGCGTCTGCGAAATTCTTGATAAACAAGGAGCAGCGAAGATCAGGGTCTACTCGACCAAGAAGAAATTCAAGAAACTAGTGACCGTCGTCGAAGGGATCGATAAATCCCAGCTCGAGCAGACGACGAAGGAACTCAAGCACAAGCTCGCATGCGGCGGGTCATCCAAGGAAGGTGTGATAATCCTCCAGGGCGACCACAAAAGGCGCGCAGCTGAAGTGCTGAAGCAGCTAGGATACCCGGGCGAGAGCATAGAAGTGAGCGAGCGTTGATCCTCCTCTTTTCCTTACTGGCGAAACGCCGCTCCGCTGCTGCGAATCTATGCGGAGAACCGCCGGATCATCTCAGCCCTACCCAAAAAACTCCCTGACTTTCTCTGCGACGAAACGCGTCTCATCCGAAGTCATGTCCACATACATGGGCAGCGACAGCGTCGTGTCGGCGAACTTCTCGGCGTTAGGGAAATCCCCCTTCTTGAAGCCGAGCTTCCGATAGGGCGGCTGGAGGTGGATCGGGATCGGGTAATGCGAGTCGCTTTCCACCCCCTTCGAGTAGAGATGCTCCCGGATCGCGTCGCGGACAGCGCTCCTGATCGCGAACTTATTGTAGACAGCCACCCTGTCGGAACCTTCGCCGGCAGGAAGCACTATCTCATCCAGGTCATGCAGCAGATCGCGGTATGCCCCTGCCACAGCCCTCCGTCTCTCGTTCCATCCATCGAGATGCCTGAGCTGGATCCTGCCTATCGCGGCATTGACGGTGTTGAGGCGCGAGCTGTATCCGATGATCGCATGCTCATGGGTATATGGAGACTCCCGCCCCGCATCGGCAAGCATCCGGACCTCCTTCGCGATCCTCTCGTCGTTGGTCGTGACCATGCCCGCCTCTCCGCCGACGCTCATGTTCTTGACAGGATTGAACGAGAATGCCGCCGCATGGCCGAGCGCGCCGACGCGCCTTCCGAAATACGCCGCCCCGTGCGCCTGGCATGCATCCTCCAGGACGAAAACCCCCTTCCCTTCCGCGGACTCCATGATCGGATCCATTTCTGCCGGGTAACCGTGGAGATGGACCGGTATCACGGCCCCTATCTTCCTCGTTTTTCCGATCGACCGGGTCACCTGCGAAGGGTCGATGTTATTCGTGACCGGGTCGATGTCCGCGAAGACCGGCTCTGCTCCGGCATGATATGCCGCATTGGCCGTGGCCACATATGACGAAGGGGTGGTCAGGACCCTCTTCCCCTTCGCTCCGGCCGCCATCAGCGTGAACGAAAGGGCATCGGTGCCGGAAGCGACCGATACCGCATGGTCGACACGGCAGAACCGTGCGAACTCCTCCTCGAAGCGGCTTATGCTCTCGCCGAAGAGGGGGGGTTCGTTCTGCAGGGCGTCTGCTGCGGCATCGATCATCTCCCTGCTCATCATGGCCTTGTCAAGAAGGATCATCGATTACCCTTCTGCGCAGAAATTTAAAAGCCAGAGCCGCCATTTAATGCGATGATTACGCGCAACAACCTGCTCTATTCGACATTCATAGGCCTGCAAGTCGAGATCGTGAACAGCTCCCAGCGAAAGCTGATCGGCCTCAGAGGGGAGGTGGTCGATGAGACGATGAACCTCATAATCATCGAGAGCGGTGGGAAGCAAGCCAAGATACCGAAAGTCTCCTCGACCTTCCGGTTCACAACCGATGACGGCCAGACCGTGGATGTGCCTGGAAAAAAGATGGATTTCCGGCCCCACGAGAGGCCGAAAAAAGTGTGACCGCCAGACCCCCGCCGCATCCCCGCGCTTATCCCGGGCCCGCATGATTAAAAACACACGTAACGTTATCCCCTCCATGCAGGAGCAAGCCCTTTCAATACTCGCCATCGCGGGGCTCATGGTATCCGTCTATCTCCTCTTCAGCCAACGGACGGGGAGGAAACCACTCTGCATCATCGGCAAGAGCTGCGATCTGGTCATCCGGAGCAGGTACGCATCGACTTTCGGGATCCCCAACACGGTCCTCGGGATCGCGTACTACGCGCTCCTATTGGTCCCTCCTTCAGCGTATGCACAATACGCCCCTGCGATCCCACTCGTCATCCTCGCGGTCTCGGCCGTCGCATCCGTCTTCTCAGCCTATCTTGTCTATATCCAGGCTTTTGTCCTGAAGGAATGGTGCGATTACTGCATAGCATCCGCCGTCATCAACTGGGCAGCCTCCGCGGTTTTGCTGACGAATCATTTATAAATATTTGTTCCTTAATTACTCCTACTTGTCTCATCTTGAATTCCCAGCGGACTCATTACCCGTCGGGAGAATCAAGGAACCGGCACGCAGCCGGAAGCAGGCGGACACCGTCCGGTCATCCGGATAGATCCGTCTGCCAGGTAATCGTTGCGTTAAATCCAGATGGTGATATTGATGTCTGAAGGACATGCAAAGAAGAAACCGGAGAAATCCGGGGTAGATATCTACAAGAAGATCGACGGTATCAGCACCAGGGGAGAGATCCTCACGGGCAAGGTAGTCAGCGACAAGATGAAGAACACGGTCATAGTCGAGAGGCCGGTCACGAAGTATTTCCCCAAATACAGGAAATACGCGAGGACCAGCTCGAGGATCGTCGCCCACAATCCCCCGTCCATCAGCGCCAAGCTGGGGGACCAGGTTACCGTCGCCGAGACAAGGAAGCTGAGCAAGACCAAGGCCTGGATGGTCATCGAGATCATCGCCAAAGCGGGTGAATGAAGATGAAAGGACTTACAAGCACAATTACCAAGACTCTGACCACTGGCACGATGATGCCCTGCACAGACAACAGCGGCGCCAAGGTAGTATATATCATCGGCGCCCTGCATTTCCGCGGGACCCGCGGCAGGCCACCACAGCTGGGTGTCGGCGATGTCGTGATCGCTTCGGTGAAGAAAGGGAAGCCCGATATGGTGAAGAAGGTCGTGAAAGCGCTCATCGTGCGCCAGAAGAAGGAATTCCGGAGGGCGAACGGCGTGCGGATCCTTTTCGAGGACAACGCAGCCGTCCTCATAAACGATGACATGCTCCCGGTCGGCACCGAGATAAAAGGTGTGGTCGCAAGAGAGATCGCGGAAAGGTTCCCGAAGGTCGCGGCGATTTCGGCAGGTGTTGTCTAATGAAATCCGACAGCGAGAGGAAGAAATATCATTCTGAGAAGCTCCATCAGAGGAAGAACCGGCTCCATGTCCATCTATCGAAAGAGCTCCGCGGCAAGCTCAAGAAGAAGACCCGCGCGATCCTGGTCCGGAAGGGCGATTCAGTCAAGGTCATGCGCGGTCCCGAGAAAGGGAAGGAGACCCGCGTGAGCGACGTCAACACGATCCGAAGGAAAGTGTATCTCGAAGGAGTGGTGGTCAAGAACGCCCGGGGCCGCGAGGTCCCGGTCGCCCTGGAGCCGTCCAACCTCCTCCTGCTCTCCCTGGAATCGACTCCTGAGAGGAAAGAGATGTTCAGCGAAGAGGCCTTCAGGAAGAAAGAGGCCCCCAAGAAAGAGCCTCCGAAGCCTGCCGCACCCGAAGCGGCCAAGCCGGAAACCGATGGCCACAAGCACGAGCATGCGAAGAGCGAATCCAAGCCCCAGGAGACGCACAAGCCGCACAAGGAGCACACGCCGGTGAATAAACCGCAGGAAGCGCACAAGGAGCACAAACCCGCTCACAGCAAATAAGGTGATATTACCATGGCAAAACGAGGAGGAACAAAGCACCTGAAAAGGTTAGCATCCCCGAAGTCGATACCGGTCACCGACAAGAAGGACCGGAAATGGATGATCAGGCACGCGCCTGGCCCGCATGCGAAGAAATACTCGATCCCGCTGGGAGTCCTTGTCAGGGACGTGCTCAAGCTGGCGCAGACCCTCAGGGAAGTGCGCAAGATGCTCTCGAACCGCATGGTCGAGATCGATGGCAAACCGCGCACTGACGAGAAATTCCCGGTCGGGCTGATGGATGTCGTCTCATTCCCGAAAGGCGAAATGCACTTCAGGATGCTGATAGACAACCACAGCCGGCTCATCCCCAAGGAGATCTCCAAGGACGAGGCGAAGCACAAGCTCGTCCGCATCGTGAGGAAATACACCCTCCCGGGCGGCAAGCTCAGCGTGACATTCCACGACGGCAAGAACATGATCTCAGACAACCACCTGCACGTGGGCGACAGCGCGGTCGTCTCGCTTCCAGTGGCGAAGCTGAAGACCCACCTCAAGCGCGAGATCGGCGCGAGGTGCCTCGTGGTCGAAGGGAAGCATGCGGGAAGCATCGTGAAGCTGAAGGAGATCATCGAGCGGAAAGGAGGGAAAGCCTCAGAGGCTCTCGTGCAGGATAAGGCCGAAGAGTTCATCACCGTCGCGAAGTATCTCTTCGTGATCGATGAAGGCTTCAAGTCAGGGTGAACCAGATGAGCGATAATCCAATGCGTAAGATAATCATCGAAAAAGTGACTGTCAACATCGGAGTCGGCGCTCCCGGCGACAAGCTCGAGCAGGCCAAGACGCTCCTCGGTAGGCTCGCGAGCGACCGGACGCCTGTCGAGACGCACGCGCGCAGGAGGGACCCTGTCTTCAAGCTGAGGAAAGGCTTGCCGATCGGCACCAAAGTCACGCTCCGCGGCCCGTCGGCCAAGGAATTCCTCGACAAGGCCCTCATAGCGAAGAGGAGGCAACTGAAACAGAGCAACTTCGACAAGCAGGGCAACTTCGCTTTCGGCGTCCACGAATACATCGACTTCCCCGGGGCGAAATACGATCCGGCGATCGCGATGTTCGGATTCGATGTCTGCGTATCCCTCGCAAGGAAAGGTAGGCGCGTCGCGCTGAGGAAGCTCCGCCCCGGGAGCGTCGGGAAAGGACACCGGGTCACCAAAGACGAGGCGATGGAGTTCGCGAAGAGCTCCCTCAACGTGAAACTCGAGTGATTATTATGAAGCTAACCGTCGAAGAACGATACAAAGGAAAAGGGAAACGTGTTTGCCGGAACTGCGGCAATTCCCGGGGCCTCATCAGGAAATACAGGCTCACGGTGTGCAGGAGATGCTTCAGGGAGATGGCAGAAAGCATCGGTTTCCGCAAGTACGGAGGTTGATACCATGACTGATTATCTTGCAGATGCGCTCAACACGATCAAGACACACGAGACAGTAGGCCAGAACGTTTGCACCGTCAGGAGGACCAAGCTCATCGGAGAGATCCTCAAGGTCCTCAAAGAACACAAGTATCTCAAGGACTTCAGGATGGTCGAAGACGGGAGAGGCGGCTGGTACGAGGTCCACCTCGATGGCAGGATCAACGACTGCGGCGTCATCAAGCCCAGGATGCCTGTCCGGAGGAACGAATGGTCCACCAGGGAGCAGGAGTTCATCCCGGGTTTCGGGGTGGGGCTCCTCATCGTCTCGACCTCGGGCGGGATCATGACGAACTCGGATGCCGAGAAGAAACACGTCGGCGGAAGGCTGCTCGCTTACGTTTACTAGGTGATGCTCATGAAGATACCACAGGGAATAACAGTCCGGGTCGACGGGCAGAAAGTCACCGTGAAAGGTCCGGCAGGCGAAGTGTCCAAGACATTCGCCAAGACGACCTCAGTCCGGAGCGATGCCGGCGGAATCGATGTCGAATCGAAGGATCCTGCGCTGAAAGGCACCGCCGAGGCCGTGCTCAGGGCGATGTTCCACGGCGCAGGGAGCGGATACACGAAGAGCATGAAGCTCCTCCACGCCCACTTCCCGATCTCGATGGAGATCAAGGGCTCGGAGATCACGATAAAGAATTTCCTCGGGGAGAAACAGCCCAGGAAGACCGTCCTCGTAGGCAGCACCAAGGTGCAGGCCAAAGGCCAGTCGGTCACGATCACCGGCCCGGACAAGGAGGCCGTCGGACAGACGCTGGCCAACATCAGGCAGGCGATGAGGATCCGGGACAAGGATGGCAGGGTGTTCCAGGACGGCATCTATGATGCCGAGCAATGAAGCAATGAGGTCGTTTATATGGAAAAGAAGAAAAAACCAAGATTCAACGTCCCGAACCTGGGATTCTTCAAGAGCGTCAAGGCCAGGTGGAGGAAACCGCGGGGAACCCACAACAAGAAGCGCATGAAGGCGAAGTTCATGGGAGCCTCGCCGCGCATCGGTTACCGCAACGCCGGGCAGATCCGCGGATTGCACTCGAGCGGCAGCAAGGAGGTCCTGATCAACAACGTCAAGGAGCTCGAAGGCCTGAAAGACGTCGTCCTCCGCATCGCCGCCGGCGTCGGGGAGAGGAAGAGGAAAATGATCGCCGAGAAGGCGAAGTCGCTGAAGCTCCGCATAGTGAACATGAGGATGAACGGCGGAGCCAAGACCTTCGGCAAGAAGGCGGCCAACAACTAGGTGTTTGCTCATGACGATCGGAACGGTACGGAGGCTCGCTGCTGATATATTCGGCGTAGGCGAGAACAAGGTCAAGATAAATCCCGACGGGCTCAAGGATGCCGAAGGGGCGCTCACGCGCGCCGATGTGC
Organism: Candidatus Micrarchaeia archaeon; assembly: GCA_046331685.1. GTDB lineage: Archaea > Micrarchaeota > Micrarchaeia > Anstonellales > Bilamarchaeaceae > Bilamarchaeum. The sequence goes on from JAXLQI010000001.1 coordinate 18,593, forward strand.
GGGGCCTCATAGAGAAAGGCATCGTCACCAAGGTGAAGCCCCAGGGGAGGGCGAGCACCGGAAGGACGGGCAGGACCGGGCACGGACGCAGGCGCGGGACCCCGGTGGACTCGAAGGGCGTATGGATGGACAAGGTCCGCTCGCAGAGGAGGCTCCTCCAGGCTCTTGTCTCGGGCGGCGCGCTCAAGAAGGATGAGAAGCGTGCGCTCTACTACAAGATCAAGAGCGGGATCTTCAGGAACAAGCGGGCCATGGTGCTCTACCTGAAGGACAACAAGCTCGTGCCGGCCGATTTCGAGATGCCTAAGAAGCAGTTCACGGCAAAGCCGCAGAAGCCGGCGACACAGAAGAAGGCTCCGGCTGCGAAAAAACCCGAGACGAAGAAAGAAGAGCCGAAGAAGCATGAGGCGAATCCCCATGCTAAGCAGCCTGAGCACCAGGCCAAGAAAGGTGAAAACAGATGACGCGAGCAAAAGGTCCCAGCTTCAAGATCTATTTCCGGAGGAGGAGGGAAGGCAAGACGAACTTCGCCAAAAGGCTTGCCCTTGTCAAGAGCGGCAAGACGCGCATGGTGGTCAGGAGGAGCAACAGCAACATACTGGTGCAGTTCATCGACTTCGATCCCAAAGGCGACAAGACCCTGCTCACCGTGAGCGGATCGCACCTCGCCAAGCACTACAAATGGCCTGCTAAGCGGAACGTCTGGACCGCATACCTCGCAGGCCTGATGGCCGGGAAGATGGCCCAGAAGAAAGGGGTCAAGGACTTCGTGCTCGACCTGGGCATGTACGCGCCTTCGAAGGGATCGGTCCTTTTCGCGGCCCAGAAAGGGGCCTCGGATTCGGGGCTCAAGACGCCTTACGACAAGGAGAAGGTCCCGGAATCGAAGCTCTCGAACCCTCCTGACAAATACAAGAGCATGTTCAACGAACTAAAGAACAAGATAATCGCAGGGTGAACCACTTATGCCTGAAAAAGTCAGAACTATCGACAAGGAATCTTGGCGGCCGAGGACCAGCATGGGGACCAAGGTCAAGGGCGGCGAAGTGACGACGCTCGAGGAAGTCCTCAGCACCGGAAGGCCGATACTCGAGCCGGAGATGATAGACGTCCTGCTCCCGGACATGGAATCCGAGACCCTCCAGATCAAGACGACGCAGAGGGTGACGGACTCAGGCAAGAGGATGAAATTCCGCGTGGTCGCAGTCATAGGCGACCGGAAGGGGCATGTGGGCCTCGGCGTCGGCAAGAGCGACGAGCTGAAGCCGGCCATGGACTATGCCATCCGCGATGCGAAGAAGCACATGATCGCGATCAAGACCGGGTGCGGTAGCTGGGAATGCAAGTGCTCGATGCAGCACTCCGTCCTTTCGAAGACCCTCGGCAAGGAAGGAAGCACCGTGGTGACGCTCAAGCCCGCCCCGAGAGGGCTCGGCCTCGCGGCGAACGACGTCGTCAAGAAGGTGCTCGCCATAGCCGGGGTGAAGGATGTCTGGAGCCAGGCCCAGGGCGGGAAGAACGTCTATAACATGGCGGTCGCCACAATCAAGGCGCTGGATAATCTTAACACGCTCAAACCGAGAGCGGAATGAGGAGATAATCATGAAACTTGCTGTCGTTCGTATCAGGGGGGTGCGGGATATCGCGCCCCGGATCAAGAAGACCCTGGAGCTCCTGCGGCTCGAGAAGCCCAACAACTGCGTCCTCATGGAGGACTCCAAGCAGAACATCGGGATGCTCGAGCATGCCAAGGACTATGTGACCTATGGTCCGGTCGATGAGGGCACGATTTTCTCCCTGCTCTACAAGCGGGGCAGGAAAGGGGAGGCCTATCTGCGCACCAGCCTCAAGGAAGAAGGCGTCAAGAAAGCGGCCAAGGAGATATTCTCAGGAAAGAAGACGGCGGATTTCGTCAACCCTGTCTTCAGGCTGAGCCCCCCGTCCAAAGGGTTCAGGAGCATCAAGGTGACGTACCCGCTTGGCGAGCTCGGCAGAAGGGCCGACATGGCACCGCTGCTTAGGAAAATGATTTAGAGGATGATCACTATGGGCAGAAGAAAAGAAGGGCAGAAAAAAGGCTACCTCGGGCACCGCTCGCACGGACGCGGGAACGTGAAGAACCGCAGGGGGAGCGGCAACCGCGGAGGCCGCGGCATGGCCGGCGTCGACAAGCACAAATGGAGCTGGGCGGTCAAGAACCCCAAAGAGCACGATATCTATTTCGGCAAGCACGGGTTCACGAATCCGGCGAAGAAAAAGGCCGTCAAGGTGGCCCATCTCTACGACATCAACCAGAAGGCGGTGTCGAACGAGCTGGAGAAGAAAGCGGGCAAATACCACTTCGATTTCGAAGGGAAGGTCCTCGCCACCGGGGCAGTGACGGTGCCGCTCGTGATACGGGCCAATTCCTGGAGCAAGAACGTCGAGAAGAAGCTCAGCGAGACCGGCGGCGCGATCTCGAAGCTCGAGAAATCCGCGAAGGCTTCCTGATATTTTTTTCCCCGGCCGGCCATGAACCGCCGAAGTCATATTTATAAAATTACCCTTGAATTAAGAGGGTAATCCTCATTCATTGGTGATACCCTGGCAATTATAGATATCCTCCATAAAGTCGCTGGCTACCTCCCCGAAATCAAATCCCCCGCAGCCACTGTAGGGACCAAGGACCGCCTCGTATGGACCGGAATCGCGCTCCTCCTGTATTTCATGATGTACGAGACCACCGTGTTCGGCGTGCAGCACGTTCCCGGCGGCATCGATTTCCTGCAGACTATCACAGCCTCGAGGACCGGCAGCCTGCTCACGACCGGAATCGGGCCCATAGTCCTCGCCAGCATATTCCTCCAGCTGTTCGTCGGCGCCGGATTGCTCGGCCTTGACATGAAAGACAAGAAGGACCGTGCGAAATTCCTCGAGACCCAGAAGATCCTCGCTATCGTTCTCGCCCTGGTGGAAGGGTTCATATTCGTCGCTCTCACGCACATGGTCCAGGTCGCCCCCCTCTTCCCGAGCCTGGGGGAAGCCATCACGACATTGGCAGACGGCTCGCAGCAGATATACGCCCCCTATTCGACCGCCCTGGTCATCCTCCAGATCGCCCTCGGGTCGGTCTTCGTCTTGTACCTGGACGAGCTGGTCACGAAATACGGGCTCGGGAGCGGGATCAGCCTCTTCATCGCGGCAGGGGTGTCACTTTCGGTATTCGTCGGCCTGGTGCAGCTCCTCCTCGGGCCGGCAGGCTTCGTATCGATAATGAGCGAGGGCGGCGCAGAAGCGCTCCCGAACGGGCTCCTCGAGCTCCTGCCGTTCGGTTTCACAATACTCGTTTTCCTCGCCGTCGTCTATGCCGAGTCGGTCAAGGTCGAGATACCGATCGCGTTCGAAAGGGTGCGGGGCATGGTGCCCAAGCTCCCGTTGAAGTTCTTCTATGTCTCGAACATCCCGGTGATCTTCGCGAGCGCCCTGATCATCAACATGCAGCTGTTCTCAGGCGGCATCCTGACCGGTCAGTACTGGGTGAAAAGCGGGACCGGCGCGGTAACAGCGCCGACAGATTACTTCAAGCCGCTTTATGACACCCGGCAGTACGATTTCGCGAGGGACGGCGTGCTGCCGATCATCGGGTACACCGACTCCAACGGAAGGCTCGTAGACGGGATCCTTTATTTCCTGACCCCCCTCTCGGGTATAGGACGGTCGACCGTCGAGCATTACAACTCTATAGCCTCTGCCTCCACGCCCATCTTCGCGATACCCGAATGGGTCCATGCCATCACATATGTCATCTCACTCGCCGCGGTCTCGGTCGTCTTCGGCCTTTTCTGGGTCGAGACCTCGAACATGGACGCCAAAAGCGTAGCCGGCCAGCTCTCGGAGTCAGGCATCCAGATCCCGGGCTTCAGGAGGGATCCGAGGATGCTCGAGACGATCCTCAACAAGCACATCTTCCCCCTCACCGTGATGGGCTCCATATCCGTCGGCCTGCTCGCAGGGATCGCGGACCTGACCGGGGCGCTAGGAACAGGGACAGGGATCCTCCTCACCGTAGGCATCCTGCATAAGATGTACGAGCAGCTGGAGCAGATGAAGACCTTCGAGATGTATCCGAGCTTCAACAAACTTTTCGGAGAATGATCGGCGCATATGCCCGGGGTATCTATCGGAACTTTTGGTTGCGCCCTCGACCAGGCTGAGCGTGCTGTCCTGAAGGATCTCAAGGGAGGGCCAGGCGGTTCTTTTTCATGATGACGGGGTGTTATTGATATGATTATCGCTATGGGTGTCCCTGGAGCCGGGAAGACGACCGTGCTGAAGGGACTTAAGACGGATTATCGGATAGTGAACTACGGCGATCTGATGCTCGAGATCGAGAAGAAGGAGTTCGGCATAAAGGACAGGGACGATATGAGGAAGCTGCCGATCGAGAAGCAGAAGCTCGCCCAGAGGCTTGTGGCGGAAGCCCTCGCCAAGATGGATGGCAAAGTGATACTCGACACACACTGCTCGGTAGCGACGCCGAGGGGGTATTACCCGGGCCTCCCATTCGAGTTCCTCAAGCTATGGAACGTCGAAGCGCTCGTCTATATAACGGCAGATGTGAAGGAGATCTCCCAGCGCAGGTCGAACGATCCGACCCGCTCGAGGGATTCAGACGATATCGAGCTACATGACCAGATGAACAAGGCCTATCTCGCCTCCTATTCGGCTTTCTGCGGGGCCCCGGCCGTCATCCTCTTCAACAACCAGGGGAAGCTGGAAGACACCATAGCGAAGGTGGAGAAGCTCCTCAAGTAAAAGGAACCTACGGTTGTCAAGGCCGGCGATCCAGCCTTGAGCATGCTCGCGAACGAATCGTCGTTCGCGACATCCTTTTGAACCTCCCTTCCTCGCGACTACGGTCATGAGCGACCGGTGCGTGCGTGCAGGGTTGCCGTGCAACCCTGACATCCTTTTAAACCTCCCTTCTTCCCTTTTGAACCTCCCTTTTTATCGAAAACCTACGGTTTCTTTTTAACTTCCCTCCAGAGTTGGTTCCATGATAGACATCAAATTGATACGTGAGAATCCGACCCTCGTCGAGGAATCGCTCCGCCAGCGGAACGCCAGCGATGAGACTTTCGCCCTCCTCCGCAAGATCATCTCCCTGGACGCCGAATGGCGCAGGATCAAGAAAGAGGAGGAGGACCTCCGGGCGGAGCGGAACCGGCTCAGCCTCGCGATAAACTCGAAAAAGAAGGCCGGGGAGGATGCCGGCCCCGAGATCGCCCGATCGGGGGACATCGCAAGGCGGATAAAGGACATCTCGATCGAGACCGCCACCCTGGAAGACCAGATCCGGATCGAGATGCTGATGATCCCTAATCTTCCGGATGCATCGGTCCCTCATGGAAAGGACGAGAGAGACAACCCTGAGGTCAGGAGATGGGGGTCGCCTAAGAAGCACCAGAACGATGTGCTCGACCACCATGAATTCGGGGAAAGGAGCCGCCTTATCGACTTCGAGCGGGGTGTCAAGCTGGCCGAACACCGTTTCACGGTCCTCTACGGCCCTTTGGCGAAGCTTGAGCGCGCCCTAGTCCATTTCATGCTCTCGGTCCAGACGACCCATGGCTACCGGGAAGTCGCCCCGCCGTATCTCGTCAACAGCAAGACCATGACCGGAACCGGACAGCTCCCTAAATTCCGGGATGACCAATACAAGACCCAGGACGATCTTTGGCTCATCCCAACCGCTGAAGTCCCGCTGACGAACCTCTATAGCGGAGAGGTGATCGAGGAGAAGGACCTTCCGCTCAAGGTCACCGCTTACACCCCCTGCTTCAGGCGGGAGGCCGGGGCTTACGGGAAGGATATCCGCGGGCTCATCCGCCAGCATCAGTTCGACAAGGTCGAGCTCGTGAAATTCACCTCGCCCCAGACGAGCTTCGCCGAGCTCGAGGGCCTGACGAAGGATGCCGAACGGATACTCCAGCTCCTCGAACTGCCATACCGGGTGGTCCATCTCTGCACCGGCGACATGGGCTTCGGGAGCGCGAAGACGTACGATATAGAAGTGTGGCTGCCGAGCCAGGAGAGATACCGCGAGATATCATCCTGCTCGAACTGCACCGATTTCCAAGCCCGGAGGGCGAATATAAGATACAGGGCGAAGGACGGGCCGCAGTTCGTCCACACGCTGAACGGAAGCGGGCTGGCCGTGGGCCGGACCCTCATCGCCATCCTCGAGAACTACCAGGAAGACAAGAAGACCATCGTCGTCCCGAAACCCCTCAGGGATTTCATGGGAGCAGAGACCATAGATACCTGAATCACGTGCATGTGACCGGGCCCTTGAGCCTGGACCTTGTCACGGACACTTTCGCCATCGCCACCACTGCGGCGAGCTCTTCCCCCTTGAGCTTGGTGACGTTCCTCTTCATATCCACGAACGCGCGATGGTTCGCCCGGAGCTCATCCAGGTCGACCACGAAACCTGCCTGGCCGTAGTTAGCGAGGCGGTCGGACAGGGATTCGTGCGCCTCGAAGAGGTAAAGCTTCGCTTTGTCATTGGTCCCCCTCAGCTCCTCGGCGAGATGCTTCTCGTAATCGAGCATGTACCGGTTGGCTTTGGCCTCCTTCTCGGCAAGGGATTTGCTCAGCCTCACGTCGTCCTCCCTCTTGACTCCGAAGAAGGTCTCGAAATCCCGGATCCTCGTGCTGTCGGCTCCCAGATCCTTGAGGATCGGGACAAGGAAGGCCGGCTGCGACCATATGGTCGTGTGCCAGTCCCCGATGATCATCACTCCTTCGTCGGCCAGTTTCGTGTAGATCCGTTCGAGATAGCCCGGGAAAGACATGTGGTGGAAAACCGCGCTCGATATCACCATGTTGTAAGTCCCGTCGGCGGTCGTCTCCATATGGTCCTGTATCGATGTACCCACCGGGACCACTCTCGACTTCGTGCCCCTCTCCCTGATGGTCTCCAGCGCCTTCTTGAGCGCCTGGTCCGCCGGCTCCAGGAGGTAGAACTGGCATCTCGATAGGATCCCCTGATCCACGCCGCGGATCCTCAGCACGTCGAGCACCTTGAGGGTCGTCTTCCCGCTCCCTGCTCCGATGTCCAGGATGCGGTATTCGCTCTTTTTCCTGTCGGAGAGCATGGACTCTATGATGAGCGCAGCCTTGTTGGCCACATAATCGTTCAGGTTGTCGTTGTCGTATTGGATGCCTGCCCTCGTGGTCGCTCTCCTTATCGCGAAATGATAATCGGCATTGCTCTGCCTCCATTCACGCGAGTAGCTCTCCAGGGACCTGGCCTCGATCTGCTCGCGGTTCCCAGGCGTGACCGCGATGCCCCAATTGGCGAGATACTGGTGGGCGATCCGGCAGACCGATCCAGGGACCATCCTGAAGCCCTCGAATATGTCAGAGAGCTTGCGGTCGACCTTATCGATCTCGCTCAGTGATTCGACCAGGCGCATGAGTCATCTCCTCTTCAGCCCTACGCTCAAGGCGGTCGTATCCACCCCATCCCTTGTCATGACCGGGAACTTCAGCGGAAGCCTTGCCTTATTGAAAGCAGATCTTATCTTATCCGAATCCGTCTCGAAGCCGGCTTCGTTCAGCCTCTTCGTGACCTGATCGGTGGAGAGGAATGCGCCGAGGATCCGGACCTTCATCGCTCCATTGTATCTCAGGTTTCCGAGTTCCCATGACAGCCTGTTCCAGTAGTTCGCGTGATCCTCCATCGCGGCCTTATCCGGATGGGTCGCCCCCTGCGGCTGGACCCTCATCAGTGGCCCCATCAGCTCATCGAACCGGTTCAGCCGGCTGTTCTCTATCCCGAGCTTGTCCAGGAGTTCGTAGACCTTGATCGGATGCTGGCACAAAATGGAATGATAATCGCCGGAGATGAAAAGGCCGCCTGCGGATAGCTTCTGGTGGGCTTTAGCCAGATACTCGCCCAGGAACGGCTTGCGGTGCAGATGCGAGAGGGAGACTATGAAATCGAATCCATCCTCCGGGCTCTCCAGGAACATCTCATCGTTCATAGGGTGAGGCACGACCAGGGCCCCGTACCCCCTCAGGTTGTTCTCGGCCATGGCGATCTTCTCCGAGAAATCTATGAGGTGGAATTCGGTCCTCCTGATTATGTCTTCGGAATCAGGGTCCTCGACCAGGGTAGCCGCGATGGCATCGCTGAGCCGTCCTGAGCCGCATGCGATATTCGCGATCCGGAAGCACCTGCCCCCGTCGTCAACAGCGGTTATGATCTCACGCACGAACCTCGAGATATACGTGGCCATCGTCTCCTGGGTGGCCGCTGTAAGGTCCTTCTTCAGCCAGTGGAGGTCATCGCGTTCGAACCTCGCTATCCTGGACTCCTCCGCGTCCATCTGATAGAACGTGTTGGAGATGGACCTCAGTCCCTCCTTGTTCGCTTCTGTTATCCCTACCCCCCAATTCGCATAAGCGACCTCGGGGAGCCTGAAGATGCTCCCTATCCTCACCGGCCGGGAGAGCCCTTCGGTGATCTCGCGGAGGGCCCTGTCGAACTCTATGATCTCGTCGATGGATGTGAGGAGCTTAACCTGTCCGTTTTCTGTATCATAGGGGAGCGCGATCCGTCTCGGGCCCTCCTGGTCGCCAATAGCTGAATCTGACATGGAATCACATATGCCTGCAATGCTTTAAAAAAGCTTACATTTTCCACCTAAAAATACCATTCCTCTCCCTCTCCGTCCGGGATAAAAATAATCCGGTTCCATAAGGCTCAATGGCCCTGAAAGATAGGAGATTCTACTGCAAGAGCCCGGACGGGAACATCACATACAGCACCGACGGGAATTTCCTGTTCGCAGAGAAAGAAGGCGTCATCATGCGCCTCGACCTCTTCGCCGGCCATTACTACAAGCTGAGGCCATACAACGGGGCGGTGATCCTCGAGATAGACGGCCTGCGGATGCAGCTGGTGCGTGATTTCGAGACTCCCCTGGACTACTCACGCGAGGTTGTGAAATCCCTCGGCATCAGCCGGAGCGGGGATCACTCAGTGCTGGATACATGCATGGGCCTCGGCTACACCGCCATAGCAGCAGCCGCTGTCCCTTCGGTGAAGCTCGTGGTGACCTGCGAGATATCGGATGCTGTCGTAACGCTCGCGCAATGGAATCCATTCAGCGACAGGGTGTTCGAGAAAGACAGCAAGATCATGCTCCTGCGGGGGAGCGTCGTCGAGCATGCCAGGAGCTTCGAGTCCGGGATGTTCGCCTATGTGATCCACGACCCGCCCCGGATCTCCCATGCCCCGGAACTGTACTCCACCGACTTCTACAGGGAGCTCTACAGGATATTGAAGAAGGGGGGGACCCTGTTCCATTATGTGGGGGCCGTCGGGAAGGGGAGAGGCCGGAGGATCGAATCCGATGTGGGTAAGAGGCTTTCCGAAGCAGGGTTCGCCAGGATAAGGTATCTCGAACGGCTCCAGGGCATCATAGCCTCGAAAAGCTGAACCGGGATTGTGTTATAGAATATAGTTATAAATAGCGCCCCACACACTCCCCTCCATATGAACCAGAAGAGACCGTCATATCCTATCGCCGGACCAAGCTTGAAAGAACCGGTCACCGGAGCGAACCCGTTCCGGAGGGCGAAGAACCTTGCCTGTCCGGAGATGCTTTTCCACGCGATCGACAACCCGGATCCTTCGGTCAGGTCGGCTGCCGTCCGCGGATTAGGGCTCGTCTGCCTCCTCGACCCGGACATCTCATCGAACACGACGGCGAATGTGCTCCGATATTTCGAGTTTCTCGCAGAATCCTCTCCATGCGAAGCGCTGCGGATCGCCTGCATCGACGCGATCTACACCTGCAGAGACCTCCAGCGGCTGAAGCGCCTGTTCATCGAGTCGATGTCCTCAGGGGCAAGAAGATACCGCGACAGAGCAGTGGAATCCCTTTCGCTCGAGCTTGAACTGAAATGCTAATAAACCCGGCTTGGTATTCTCCTCCATGGGCGAGGCTATAGTCGTGAGCGGGGTATCGAAGACATACCATAGCGGTGCGGAGACCGTCCATGCCCTGGACAATGTGAGCCTGTCCGTCCGGGAAGGAGAGATATTCGGCCTCCTCGGGCCTAACGGGGCAGGCAAGACCACGCTCATCAGCATAATCGCGGGGATCCTGACACAGGACAGCGGGGAGGCGACCGTCCTCGGCCTCGACACGGTCCGCCAGACGAAAAAAGTGCATGACGCGATAAATGTCGTCTCAGGATTCACAGGGGTCCTCTTTTCCCTCTCTTGCGAGGAGGCCCTGATGTACTACTCGCTGATATACAACGTCCATGAGCCGCGGAAGAAGATCGACGCCGTAATAAAGGCGACCAACATCGAGGATGCGAGGAAGCTGGAGGTGGAGGATTTCTCGTCCGGCATGAAACAGAGATACCTGATCGCGAAAGCGCTCCTCAGCGACCCTAAAGTGATAATCCTCGATGAGCCCACCGTCGGGCTGGACGTGGAGTCGGCGATTACCGTACGTGACATGATACGGAAGCTCCGCAAAGAAGGGCGCACCATCCTCCTCACGACACACAACATGTTCGAAGCGGAAGAGCTCTGCGACAGGATCGCGTTCATCAACCATGGCAAGATCGTCGATATCGGGACCGTCCAGCAGCTAAAGGAGAAGATCGTGGGCAAACGGGCGATCGAGGTCAACTGCTCTGACTCCGAAGACGTGATCGCGGCCCTGTCTAAGATAAAAGGCGTCTCGGCCAAAGCCCATTCCCCCCGGCTCGTCCACCTGACCGTTGACAGCTATAAACGGATGAAGGATATCATGGGCTCGCTGTCCAAGATCAGGTCCGAGATCTACAATGTCAGCGCGCTCGAACCGTCTCTTGAAGAGACTTATCTGAGGGCTATGAACAACGGAGGGGAAAAGGATGCATGAATCAGTATCCCGCATCTATTCACAGGTGTACAAGAGCACACGCACACTCCGCAGGAATCCATTCCGGCTCGCCGATGTCTTCATATGGCCGATGATCTTCCTCTTCACACTGACCTTCTTCGCGAAATACGTCGGCTCAGAGCAGACATACATCAACGTGATCATCCTGGGGATGATGGGCTGGCGGATGATCTATTTCCCCAACCTGGAGATGGTCAGTTCCTTCATAGAGGAGCACTGGTCGAAATCGCTCGCTCATCTGATCATCTCGCCCATCACGCGGCTCGAATTCGCGATAGGGGCCGCTATAAGCGGCTTCGCCAAGGCGACATTCGTCATCCTCATCTATGTGCTCGCCACGAACCTCCTCTACGGCTTCACAATCTCCGACCTCCCGGTCTTCATCCTCGCCATCTTCTTCTTCGCCCTCATCGGATTCTCGATGGGCCTCTTCACTCTGGGTTTCGCATACTTCAACAAGGAGGAAGCGTTCAACGTGGCGTTCATCTGGCCGGATGTCATAGTGCTTCTCTCCGGGGTGTATTTCTCTATCGAGACCGTCTACCCCTCGCAGATCCTTCCTCTTATCCGCCTCCTCCCCAGCACGCAGGCGTTCGAGCTCCTCAAGTCCACAGTAGGCCTCGGCCACCCTGACATCGGCCTCCTCGTAGCCACGACCGTGATATGGCTCGCCGCAGGCTATCTCTTCAGCGGCTACATGTACGGCAAGGCCAAACGGGAAGGCAAGCTCGCGAGGCTGGGCTAGGTGATTTTATGAAGGAACCTTTCTGCGCACTCTGCGGGCGGAATAAGAACAGCGGCATAGCGGATTTCAAGGAGACCGAGGCCGGAAGGGAATCCAAGCGCAGGAAATGGAATGGCCATCCTCCCGACGGGTTCTGCGAGGATCATATCTCCGTCGCCAGGCGATATATACACCTCATGATCACGGAAGCCCCCAAGGACATGAAAAAATGATCAGAAGACCCCCAGCACGCTGTCCGCCTTCCTTATCGCCCGGATTATCTGGACGGCATCCTCCCTGGTGAGCTTCTCCTGCTTGAGGAGCCTCCCCGCTTCCCCCATCTGCGCGAAGATTTTCCTGAAGGCGAGGGCGGTGTTGAGGTCGTCATCCATCGCTCCCTCGAAACCCTCGAGGATCCTTTGGGCAATCCGTGCCCCTCTCTTCCCGTCCCCTGCCCTCCTGACCTTCATAAGCGAGCTTATCATCCCGCTCGTGGAATGGCAGTCGCATACTTTCCGCTCGAAACGCCGGATCGTGAAATCCAGCGGTTTCCTGTACCTTTCCGATATCAGGTAGAATCTGAGGCATCTTGGATCCATCCCCCGCCCGATGAGCTCTCCGACATAGAACACGCTCCCGGTCCTTTTCGACATCTTTTTCCCCCCCACAGTGAGATGCCGGGCGTGCATCCAGAAGCGGGCCGGGACCTTGCCGTCCGCCGCCTTGCTCTGGGCGATCTCGTTCTCATGGTGCGGGTAGATGTTATCCGAGCCCCCGCAATGGATATCGAACGGGATCCCGAGAAGCGCTTTCGATATGGCGCTGCATTCAATATGCCAGCCGGGCCTCCCATCCCCGAAAGGGCTCTTCCAGCGGGCCGCGCCATCCCCCCGCGTCCATCTTTTCCAGAGCCTGAAATCGTAGATCCCTTCCCTGGAGTAATCATCGCACCTCGCGGTGCCCAGGTATGCGGGCTTCTCCATATTGAGAAGGCTGCCATAACCCTCCGATCTCCTCGTATCGAAATACACGCCTTCGGGCCGATCGATGCAGTATCCGTTCCTGCATATCCTCCGGATGAGCCGTATCATCCATGGGATATAGTCCGAAGCCATCGCGACCACCTGCGGCTTGAGCATCCCGAGCGTATGGAAATCGCTGAAGAACGACCGGATCTTGTCTTTCTCGAGCCCTGCGAGAGACTTCCCCTCCTTGCGCGCCATCTCTATGGCCTTGTCCTCGACATCGGTGATATTCATCACGCGCTTGACACGGTACCCCCTGTATTCAAGGTAACGGACCAGGATGTCCTCGAAAAGATAGGTCCTGAAATTCCCTATGTGGGACCTGCTGTACACCGATGGCCCGCAGGTGTATATCCGGACGGTGTTGCCCCTCAGGGGAAGGAACTCCCGTTTAGCCCTCCTGAGGGTATCGTATAACCGCATAGGCGGATTTTCCATCCGCCGGTTAAAAATCTTGCGGAAGCTATCTTACCATGGGGATAACGGAACTCGGCGAGGATCCCAAAACGGCGATTGGCAGGGAAGCGAAAGCCGTCGTTGTTTTCTACGCCTCCTGGTGCGGAGACTGCACGAGGTCGCTCTTATACGAGAAGATGCTCTCAGCAGAGTTCGAAGGCAATGCCAGGTTCTATCGGATGGATGCCGAGAGATACGAGCGGATAGCCGATAAATACCTTGTCGAGAGATTCCCGACATATGTCTTCTTCAAAAAGGGGAAACCTGTCCAGGGGATCCTGGCCGAGCCACGTAACGAGGAGCAGGTGAGGGCGTGGATCCTGGAAAAGATCCGCAAATAATCGTTCAAGCTGCGGATCCATCAATCGGCATCGAAAAAAGGGAGATTGTTAAAAAAGATGTTCAAAAAAAGGGAGGTTCAAAAGGGAAGAAGGGAGGTTTAAAAGGATGTCGCGAACGACGATTCGTTCGCGAGCATGCTCAAGGCTGGATCGCCGGCCTTGACAACCGTAGGTTCCTTTTATTTTACTCAAGGAAGAATTCCGGAGTCGGAGGATCGGGCTTCTCGCCTTTCCTCTCCCTGATCTGCCGCACCACTTTGCCGACAAGCTCTTTCGGCATATTGCTGTAGCCTGCGTATTCCTGGTACCAGATCGCCCTTCCCTGGGTCGAGCCGCGGAGCTCGTTCGCGAAACCGAACATCTCGGCGACAGGCAGGACGGTCGTTATCGCTGCGTTCTCGCCTTCCTGCTCCATGCCCATGAGCGTCCCCCTCCGGCCGTTCGTCATGTTGATGACTGCGCCTGCATACTCCTGTAAGGTGTTGATGAGGACCTTCTGCTTCGGCTCCAGCAGCGTCATGCCGGCTATCAGCATGGCGGCATAGATGGGCCTCTTGATGGCAGGTATCATCTGCGCCGGGCCGCGGTGGATGTTGTCCTCGTGAAGGGTGGCGTCGACGAGCCTCACCTTGATCCCGCTCATCTTCTCCTTCGCGAGCGGTCCCTGGTCGAGGGCCTCCTCGAAACCCTGCACAAGCAGCTCCTCGCATTCGTGTAGGTTCTGGATCCCCTTCGTGTCGTTGATGAAGACGCTGGCGTTGTGGATGTCGTAGATGCTCCGTGCGTCATCGCGTTCCATCCCGAGCTCCACGAGCTTCTCCCAGACCTCTCTGCCTTTCGGCCTCCCTTCTGCGACAACTCCTTCCTCGATGGCCTTGATTATCTCTGGTTCGAGAGGCTCGACGGTGACTTTCAGCCGGTTGTGCTTGTTCGGCGACTTCCCTTCGACCACCGGGGACTTGCCCAGCAGCGCTTCACGGTAGACGACTATCGGCGGGGAGGTTATGATCGGAATCTTCCGCTCCACCTGAATCTTGTACTCGATTATCTCCAGGTGGAGTTCGCCGTTCCCGCTCACCAGGTGCTCTCCCGTCTCCTGGTTTAGGTGGATCTTGATCGTCGGGTCCTCCTTGGAGATCGATCTCAATGCCTCGATCAGCTTAGGAAGGTCCTTCTGCTCCTTGACCTCGAGCGATTTGGTGATGACCGGCTCGGAGTAGTGCTTTATCTGCTCGAAGGGCTCGATCGGCTCGGCGCAGATGGTCTCCCCGACATACACGTCCTTGAGGCCCACCAGAGCGCCGATATTCCCTGCGATCACCTTGTTGGCCGACACGCGGTCCGGGCCCATGTATATGCCCACCTGCTGCACCCTCGCGTATTCCTTCTTGGAATGCAGGTACAGGTTGGCGCCCTTCTCGACCGAGCCTGAGAACAGCCTGACGACCGCAACTTCTCCGGCATGCTCATCATAGGCGACGCCGAAGCACACGCCGATCGGTTTGGCCGTGTTGTCGCATGCGATCATGGACTTGCCCGCCTCGCTCGCCAGATCGCCGTTCTTCCAGAGCACCGGGATACGGTACGGCTGGGCGGTCTTGGGGTTCGGCAGGTTCTTGACTATCATCTCAAGCATGACCTCGTCAAGAGGGCTCTTCTCCACGAGCCACTTATGGTCCTGCTGAATGCACTTGTCGTAGATATCCTTGAAGCCGATATTGAACTTCTTCATCGAAGAGTAGGACAGCGCCCATTTATTGTAAGCGGTGCCGAAGGCGACGTTGCCCTTGTCAACCTTGATAAGCCAGTCGGCCTTCTTGTCCTCAGGGGCGTTGGCCTCGATGATCTTGTTGACCTGGGTGATGATCTTGACGAACCTCTGCTGCATCTGGGCAGCATCGAACTTCAGCTCGTTTATCAGGCGGTCTATCTTGTTGATGAAAAGAACCGGCTTGGCCCTCTCCTTGAGCGCCTGCCTGAGGTTGGTCTCGGTCTGGGGCATGACGCCTTCGACGCTGTCTATGACAAGGCACACCCCGTCGACAGCACGCATCGCGCGGACGACATGGAAGCCGAAGTCGACGTGGCCAGGTGTGTCGATCAGGTTGATGAGGTAATCTTTCCCCTCGTAGTTGAACCCGAGCGAAATGTTGGCAGACTTGATCGTGATGCCTCTGGCCGCTTCCTGCTCATCGAAGTCCATGACCCTCTGCTGGCCGGCGAGCTCCTTGCTAATAAGCCCTGCTCTTGCCACCAGGCTATCAGTGAGCGTGGTCTTCCCATGATCGACGTGCGCGATGATAGCGACGTTGCGGACATTCTCTATCTTGTCCATCAGTTTCTGAGCTTCCTCGACGACAAATTCCTTTCGTGCCATAAAGATTTACCCCTTGATTTTTTTTGACCGACGCCGGCCAATGCCATGAAAATACACCGAACGCTCTGAAGCGGGTCAAACTAGATACATAGGACTCCTCTAAGGTTAGAGGTTACTCTATTGAGAAAGGAATATAAACATAGGCGCGATCGCCTCCCCCGCCGGGCAGGGCTCCCGGGAGCGGCAGGATGACCTCTTCCCGGACGCTGATTTTCCACATTTTTCCCTTATTATTGTGGTTTTTCACCAAATCCACTTTGGCCACATCAGCTTTTCTTGTTGATTTTTATCGCAGGTTGTGTCAAAATCCATATATTTTAAAAAGTATTGTAAAAAATGTATATACATGAATATGTCGGGTCCCAACGCCAGCAGACCGAAAACGGCCTTCAAGGTGGCGATATATGATGCTCCCAGCGTGATGGCCGATTCCGTCAGCCGGGCGCTTTCGGATTCGGGCCATACGGTCATATACGAAGGACCCCTGCGGATGGATACCGCCCGTCCGGATGCCGATATCTGGCTCACAAAATGGTCGTTCCTCCTCAAAGGGCCTCTCCTGCGCGAAGCCCGCCCCCAAAAAGCCCTGATAACCATGAGCGTAGGGACTGAGCATATCGACCTCGGCGCCCTCAAGGACCATGGCGTGAAAACCGAGAACTGCCCGACTTTCAGCTCGATGTCCGTGGCCGAGCATGCCATCACTCTGGCCATGCGTTCCCTTCATCGGGCATCCCGCCTGCCTCCTTTGTCGGAAGGCCGCCTCATCTTCAACAACTTCTCGGACAATCTCGCCGAGCAGGCCCTCGCGCATATCCTTTTCCGCTCGCGGCAGATAGAGGACAGCATCGCCCGGGCACGGAAATACGATTACCGCAGGCTCGACGAGCCTTGGGCGAACCAGGAGCTCGGCGGCCTGAGGATCGGGATCGCAGGGGACGACCTCAGCTCGTTCCGGCTGGCCAAGATGCTGAGGCTCGGTTTCAACTGCGAGGTGTTCGGCTACGAAGTCGACGAGGAGCTCGAAACGGTCCTCGGCGTCAAGCCGCTTTTCTTCCTGGAAATGCTCGACACCTGCGATTATGTCTTCCTGTGCTCTGAGTCCCGTTTCGGATTCCAGATCGATCCGCAGATCAAAGACCTGGCATACCAGGAGAACCGCGTGGATACCAGGCGGCTCGGGGAACCGGACATGCCTATGAGCGGATCGCATGTCGCTGTGCTCGGGACAGGGCGCATCGGTTCAGCAATCGCGCGCATATGCAGGCTCGGCTTCAACTGCAGGGTGACGGCATACAATACCAGCAGGAAGGAGGAGCTGACCGAGCTCGGAGTGCGGTATGCGCCTACCGTGACCGAGGCCATCTCCGGGGCGAACTTCATCTTCATAGCCCTGCCCCTCAACGACGGCACAAGGAACCTCCTGGGGGGGAGCGAGATCTCATCGATCCATACCCTCAGCCGGGGAAGGGTGCTGGTGAACGTCACCCGTGACGAGATCGTCGACAGCGAGGCGGTGTTCGAATTCCTCTCCAACGGGGGGCTCATCTCTTACGCGACCGATGTGCTCCCGAAGGACAAGATACTCTGGTCGGGCGGGGAGCCGGATGACGCCACCAGGAAGTTCGTCCAGCATTCATCGGTGATCGCCACCCCCCACGAAGGGGACTGCTCAAGGGATTCCCTGAGGCGCCTCTCGAAAGAGGTGCTCGACCGGATCTCGAACCTCATGGACGGTGCCTGACATGGAAAAAAAGCTCGCCGCTAAGGATCCCACCCCGTATTCCTCCCGCAACATCCGCGCTGCCGCCGAGTTCTCGAGCAAGAGATACGCCGAAAAGGGGCTATACCTCGGGATGGTCTCCGACCTTCTGATCGACCAGACCGACGTCGACCGATACCTGAAAGGCCTGCGCAACCAGAGCGGCGATGCGCAATCCCTGGGCATACATGAGATGAGGCTCGGGGATCCTACGAAATATGAAGGCCTCGGACCGTACGAAGGCTTCCACCGCAGCTTCCAGCGGTTCATCCGGTTCAATCCCGCATCGTCATATGCCGGTTACCTGATCCCCGGCGACGACTCCCTGAAAACGAGGCTCCGCATGGGACGGACGAAGACCCCCGGGTTCATCCACCCTCCGGACCATGTCGAGGTGATTCTCACCCCCGGCGTCGCAGGGGCGCTCCGCATACTGAACATGGCCCTCCTGCTTCCCCCCTGCCACCACAATCCCGATCCGCTCGTGATGGACGAGCTCGAGCGCCGCCTGGTCAACAACAGCCTGAGCGCGGATGATGTGAGCTATCTGCTCGCGTTCGTCCGGACTCTCCGCCAGGAAGTATCCCCGGACAATGTCGTGATCCCGAAATGGACTTACGTCTCGCATATGGCCGAGGCCTCCCTCGCGCATGCAGATTTCAAGCTCTGCAACATCACCGCGGACGGGCAGGTCGATGTCGACGACCTCAACAAGGTCATAGACCAGCACACCCGGGCGGTGCTCTTCGCAACCGTCGGCAATCCGCTCACAGTCGCCATGAAGCCCGATATCTTCGACAGCATCCTCCAGACGGTCGATGGCAAGATGGCGGAATACGGACACCCCATAGCGGTCCTGGCAGACATCATATACGAGCAGTATCGCAGGGACCGGTCGAGCCGCATCGATCCGATACAGAGGACGCTCAAGATGGGCATCAAGGTCCCGGTGATGGAGATGTCGAGCTTCTCGAAGATGCTGGCCATCCCCGGGGAAAGGGTGGGCTTCATCAGGGTCCTTTGGGATCCCGACCTGTTCCCTTCGGAGCGGCGCGATTTCTTCAAAGCACTGAAGAACGTCACAGGCCCTACGCTCAATTATGTGGCCTGCAGCGTGCAGCGGGCCCTAGGGACGCTCTACACCGCCATCCGTTCGAAACTCCCCGTCGAAGAGGAGCTCGCGCCTCTAGCGGCCGTGCTCACCGCCCTCTCCGATCTGTCAGAGAGCAAGGAGATGGCGATCACTTTCGGCGACACGCAGCTTTTCTTCCGCGAGAAGGAGATACGGGAAAGGGAGGTCGTCCCGAAGAACGTCAAGGCTGCGCTCGCCGAGATGGGCATCGAGCGCGGATACTTCTCCGCCCGGAAAGTAGCCAACAAGACCCGGAAGATCGCCTACAAGCAGCTGAAAAGATATGATGTCGATCTCGATTCGGACATGGTCCTTGAGATCGGGAAAGTCCTAGAAGCGGCCGGTTTCATCACGAGCATCACCAAAGACGAAGTGACGTTCTTCAAACTGACGAAACAGGCGCCGAAGCTGGAGCGGGACCAGAACGGCAAGCTCAAGCTCTACAGAATCTCCGAGAACTCGGCCTGGCGCGAGGTGGCCGAAAAATGCGGCGTTGGCACCGAGGATGTACTTTACCAGGACCACAAGAAGATGATGCGCGATACGGTCTTCGACAGGGTACGGTACTTCGCCAACGGCATAGACAATATGGCCAGGGAAGGGATCGGGGTCTATCTCCATCCGTCTTATTATGACGAGAAAGGCGAGCTCGACCACTCCCGGTTCAATGCGTTCTATGTGCTCTGGGGGTTCGAAAAACTGCGGAGGTATATCCCGAACGGCCCTTCCCAGGCCCGCGTGCTCGCGGAGAAATGCGTCGAGATGAGGCGACCGATAATCGCCTGCGTCCCTGGGGAGAATTTCGTCCCTTCGGAGATGCGCACCGACGAGACATCTATAATCCGTGCCGTCGCCCTCCCACCCATCAGCGAGCTCGATGCGATCCTCCAGACGATCCGCCTCGTGGCGCGCGAGCTCGAGAACAGCCCCTGATCAGCCTTTCCGGGGCTTCTTCCCCTTTTCCGGGACGAATTGCAATGCCGCCGAATTGATGCAGTAGCGGAGACCGGTCGGTTTCGGCCCGTCATCGAAGACATGGCCGAGATGCCCCCCGCATCTGCTGCAGGTGACCTCCACCCTCTCCATCCCATATGAGCCATCCGTCTTCTCCGCAACTGCCTTCTTCCCTTTCGGCTCCGAGAAACTGGGCCATCCGGTCCCCGAATCGAATTTCTTAGCTGAAGCGAACAGCTCGGTCCCGCATCCGGCGCACAGATAAGCCCCCTCATCATGGTTGTTCCAGTACTTGCCGCTGAAGGCCGGTTCGGTCCCCTTCTGCCTGAGGATATAATAACTGTCAGGATCAAGCCTCGCCTTCCATCCTTCCTCGTTTTTGGGTATCCCCTTCTTCGCTGCCATATCAATAGCCACCCCCATCCCGCTTTTAATCATGCCTCCGGGCCGGCCTATTTAGGATAGAAACTGTAATAAAATGTTTGCAGGCCAATATATCCGGGTGGGTAATTGACTGTTTCGGTCAAGAAGGGCAGAATTCGTGATATCCCTGATAGGCCAGTCCCACTCGCGCAAAAGGATCACCCGCTTCTCACCCATTCTCCGCTAGCTGATGATATCGCAAGGCCCCTGCCCCGCAAATCCACGTTCCCGCCTCCAAGGGCCCCTGCCGGATCGTCCAGCCTGGCAGACCTGGAGACCGCCTACCATTGCCTGAAGCTCGAGATCGCCCAGTTCGTCCAGAGCAGCAAGATCCACGAATCGCGCATCAGGGACATGCTCGAGGGGATGTCTGGCGCGGACATCAACAATCTGAGATACAGGATTTTCGCACCGCATTATGACGAGCACATGAAATCCCACGAGCGGGCGTTGGAACTCCTCATCCGCCAGGCGATCCTGCTCGAGTCGGTGGCATTCCCGTTCGGCCCTAAGCTCATCAACGACCGCATCCTCGAGATGAGCTGCGGCACAGGCACGGTCATCAAACTGTTAAGCGAGGCATTGCCTCCGGTTCGGACGGCCCGCCTACGCTTCACAGCGAACGACCTCTCGGAAGATATGAAGGAGCTTGCCCGGGAGAAAGTGAAAGGGCTCCAGTGCAAGGTCGGCTTCAGCAGCCAGGAGATCGGCTCCATGGCTTTCCGGTCCAGGTTCGGCACCATCATTCTTTCGCAGACGCTCCATCTCCTGACCGATCCGGATGTCGTGCGGCAGGAGCGTTCAAGCAATTACATGTATCTGGACGAGAAGAGGCATGTCAGCGAGAAATTCCGCGCGATCCAGAACGCGTGGAGCCTGCTTGAACCGAACGGGACGCTTGTGATAATCGACGAGTGGCCCGCGCTCCTGTCCGACCGCGGAGGTCCCCTGGGCGCGGGCTTCGCCTATCTGTTCAACGACAGCCTGAGGGGGATCGACTGGCTCACCTTCCAGAACTCCATAATGAGCCATATGCACGGTTCGAGGTTCGTGGCGCAGCTCAAGGTCCCGATAGACTCCAAGCACAAAATGCACCTCGTCGTCTACAGGAAAGACCCCGGGAAGACGGAGAAAGCAAGGAAGCTGCCTCCCGGAGGGAAATTCGAGCAGGCACGGAGGTCGGCCGTAGACACACTCATACGCTCGTTCCGGTCGATCGATTCGCATTTCATCCACAGCCTGATGCCTGCTAACGGAGAGGAGCCATTGCTGAGGTTCCTGCCGATGGGGCTCGGCACCACATTGCAGGTCGGCAGGTCCGGTTATGCCGGGAATGACGGATGCTTCGACGAGGTGCATATCATCCGATCGATCCACACCCAATCGACGGCTCAGAGGACGAGGGTGATATCCGAAGCGATAAACTCCCTGCGGCCGGGGGGCTCCCTCCTGCTCATCGAAGAATGGCCGGCACCCACTAAGAGGTCGATAGGGAAGAGCATGCTCAAATCAGGATATATGGACCTCTTCGCCAAACATATCTTCTTCGCCGGGGCCCTCAGGGTGCCCATATCCCCCCCTTACACGAGCGGTATGTACGGCTACCTTTACCGGAAAGTGTTCTAGACGATTTGGGATATAAATATTCCAGCTTGCCCTAATGATTATAAACCTCTTTTTTGATTCATATCTTCATGGGTGGAGATCCTGTTCATTCACGTTTGGGCAGAGCGGCCCATGCTTACGATGAGCGCAGCCCGGCGCGCCGGCACCTCCCTCTGATCGACCAGGCCGAGCCTCCAAAAAAGGCCAGCGGGCTTGTCCCAGCGGTCCTGGGGCGGGATCTCTCCGGAGAAGCCGCGGTCATCCGGGAGATCTCCGAGAATCTCGCGGCGTTCGAAGAGGCCGACGCGAAGCATCGGGGGAGGGTCCGGGAGCTCCTCGCGATGATGGACCCTTCTGCTATAAACAATCTCCGGTACAAGGTATTCGCCCCTCATTACGACGGCCATATGGCGAGCCATGAGCGAGCGATCGGCTTCCTGCTCGACCAGCTTGTGTCGCTGGAAGGATCTGTTTTCGGTGAAGGGAGGCTCATATCGGACGACCTCCTCGAGATGAGCTGCGGCACAGGCGCCGTCATCGGACAGCTGTGCAGGGCGGTCGGCGGGAACAGGGCCGCCGGCCTCCGTATCATCGCGAACGACATCTCGGAGGACATGAAACAGATCGCTCTCGAGAAGACCCGCGACCTTCCGGCAGATGTCACATTCACTTCGCAGGACGTCTCCTACCTCTCGTTCCCGGCCGAATCACTCGGCACGATAATCCTGTCCCAGACGCTTCACCTGATACTCGACGAGTCTGCGGCGAGGGCCGAGCGCGAAGGGACCTCCCTCCATGGCGGGGCCGACAAGCATTTCGTCGTCAAGTACTGGGCCATAAGCAGGGCATGGAACGCGATCCGGGACGGGGGCACATTCATACTGATCGACGAATGGCCTGCCCTCTTCTCCGAACGAGGCGGTCCTCTCGGCCCCGGGTTCGCATACCTGTTCAATGAAGGGCTCAAGCCTATCGAAATGGCCAAATTCCAGAACTCGATAATGAAGAACATGGCCGGGGCGAAGCCTGTGGCCGATCTCGTCGTCCCGATCGACTCGAAGCATTCCATGCATCTCCTCGCTTACCAGAAAACCAGGAAGAGGACCAGTTCGAGGCCCCTGCCTGAGCTCAATGATGAACGGGCTTCGGCCTCGGGGAAGGTGCTCGAAGCGTTCCAGGCTGTGGATCCGACTGTGATCGAAAGCCGCTGCGAGACGGATCCCAATCATCTTCCGATATCGGAGAACATACATTTCGTCAGGTTCCCGGATGAGCCGCCGGGCGATGAGGGCCGCTATAACTGCGTTGTCGTCGACCGGTGCCTTCACAAGACGGATCCGTATGACCGCCTGAGGCTCATCGACAAGTCGATACGTTCCCTCAAGAAGGGAGGCTCCCTGATCATCGTGGATGAATGGGACCCCCCGGACGGGAGCCCCTTCAAGCTGCGCCTCTCTGACATCGACAGCTCCTGCATGGTCTTCTTCAGCGACAGCCTGACCTATGTCGGCTCCTTGAGGCTCCCCATAGTGCCGGTCCATGAGAGCAGGATGCACGGCCTCCAGTACCGAAAGGACAAGTAGCTTTTTTAGGGTCAGGCGCCCAGAGTGGTCACTATGAAAATCGGTATACTCGGTACGGGGATGGTCGGACAGGCGCATGCGGAGAAGCTCTCGGCCCTGGGCTATTCCGTCATGGTCGGGACCCGGGACCCGAAAAAGACCGCAGCCAACCAGAAACCTGATGGGATGGGCAACCCTCCGTTCAGCGAATGGCACAAAAAACATCCCGGTGTGATGCTCGGCACCTTCGAGCAGGCGGCGGCCCACGGCGAGGTCATCATCAACGCCACCCAGGGCGAGCATTCGGTCGAGGCGCTCAAGCTTGCCGGCGCGGAGAATCTGGACGGCAAGGTACTGATCGACATCTCCAACGCGCTGGATTTCTCCAAAGGGATGCCCCCATCTCTCTTATTCTGCAACACCGATTCCCTCGGCGAGCGGATCCAGAGAGAGTTCCCTAAAGCCAAGGTCGTCAAGACCCTTAACACCGTGACGGCGCCGCTCCAGGTGGATCCGGTGAAAGTGGCGGGCGGAGACCATCACGTTTTCCTGAGCGGGAACGATGCGGCGGCGAAAGAGAAGGCCGCTTCGCTGCTCAGGTCTTACGGGTGGAAGAACATCGTGGATCTCGGCGACATCACGACAGCCCGCGGGACGGAGATGCTCATGCCGATGTGGCTCCGGCTCTGGGGCGCTCTGAAGACGCCGATGTTCAATTACAAGATCATGGGATGAAGTGCGGTCCATAAACCTTTTATACGACCTGATCCTTGCTTTTATAATGGCCAGACCGATGAAAAAACCGGGAGATGTCGACTCATACATCGCGGGAGCTCCGAAAGAGGTGCAGGGAAAACTCAAGGAGCTCCGGAATGCCATCAGGGAAGCCGCGCCGGATGCCGAGGAGCGCATCAGCTACGGGATGCCCTATTATGGCTACAAAGGGCGACTCGCTTACTTCGGCCTAGCCAAAGCGCATATCGGGCTCTATATCCCGATGCCGGTGATAGAAGAGCACAAGAAAGAGCTGGCAGGGTATGAATCCTTCAACGCGACCGTCCGGTTCCCACTGGACGGAAAGCTTCCCGTCGCGCTGATAAAAAGACTGGTCAAGGCCCGGATGAAAAAGAACGACGCGAAGAAATAGAGGTTGTGAATTCGACGAAAAAAACCAAGCCCGTCCGAAACCCAATGAAAACCCAAATCCCAGATTCAGACCCTCAGCGAGCCACGGAAACCCCTCGCAGCATAGTAAGATTCCGCACCATTGTGGTACACGAAGACAGTGCCGTAGCGGCGATCACAAAAGAGAGCGCCGCCGAGTTTCCGGATGGCAGATGGCGTTTCCACCCAGCTCGACGTCTTCATATCGAATTCTCCAAGTTTCTGCAACTCCCGATATTGCTCTTCCGTTAAAATCTCGATGCCCATGGCAGCTGCCATATCGATAGCGTTATTTTCCGGTTTATGCTCTTTCCTTCCCTCTAACGCTTCACGGTCGTAACAAACACTTCTGCGGCCTTTAGGGCTCTCCGCTGAACAATCAAAAAAAACGTATTCGCCCTCCTTTTTATCATGTCCAACAACATCCGGTTCGCCGCCAGTCCTTTCCATTTCATTTAGTGACCACCGTTTTTCACTATCAGCTTCCAGCTTCGCCTGAACTTTTGGCCATTCAAGACCTTTATGACGGTTCATGTTTTTCTCAAAACGGGCTTTCAACGCTCTGAGCAGTTCTTCACTTTGCCCTGGTGACAACTCATTTTTTAACGCAGTGATTGATGGCTTGCGCATAATCAATAGTATCCATCCTGATTTAATAAAATCGTCTATGCAGGGTGACGTTTGCTTCACAACTCACTCTAAAAGCACAAGCAGAATTTATGTTATAAAAACAGTTAATTATGACGCCCTCGACGGGATTTGAACCCGCCCATCAACCTGTCTTCTTCGAGCCTTTTTTATTCTTGCTAAAATTTCGCTGATGCGAAATTTTGGCGCAAGCCAAAATTTTAGCAAGACCAAAAAGGTTCAACCCAAAAACATGCGAGCTCCAAACCGCGTATGCGTTCTGAAACTCCCTTTTTGGGTGCGCCTTTTTCGGGAAAAAGGCGCAATCGGAGGGTTGCGTCCTATCCAGGCTAGACTACGAGGGCTTTTTTTGAACTTTTCCTCCACCATGGCTCAGGGTAAAAGTTCACAAAACTTCCTGAGGTCTGACTGACAATCGCTCATCAGACACGGAATAAGTAGGATAGAATAAGAATAAAAAGGAAATTACCTGGCACTTCTTGCCATGCGCTCGGTCTCGTCGCGCTTCTTTATGGCATAGCTCGCCTGCATGTCGCCTTTCGCCGTCGAAACTATCTCGTCGGCGAGGGCCTGCGAAAGCGGCTTGGGCTTGTTGAACGCGCCCATGAGCGCGGCGAGCGCGATGTTGCGCAGAGCCATGTCCAGCCTCCTTGTGGCTGAAACGTCGACCGCGATCTGGTAGCTCACGCCGCCGTGCGACACCCTCGTCACGTCTTCGCGCGGAGCCGCGTTCTCGAGCGCCTTGATGAGTATCTGGACCGGGTTCTCCTTCGTCTGCTCCTCGACCCTGCGGAAGGCATCCTCCACTATCTTGAGCGCGCGGAGCTTCTTGCCCTGCATCCGGCCGTGCGTCCTGATGACCTTGCCGGACGTCTTCTCGCCTGTGCCTCCCCTCATGAGCTTGTTCGCGAGGCGCTCCACGACATTCACCTGGGTCTTGCCCAGGGTCTTGCGGGACAGCCTGCCGAAGGTGTGCGGCACGACGAGAGACTTGAGCGAAATATTCTGCGCGAGGCTCTGGTCCTTGATCTGAATGTTCTCGAGAGAGTATCTTCCGAAAAGCTTATCCATGAACATTTCCTCCAATCTTACTCATGATAAATTTTCATCAAACTTCATGAGTTCTAACTTCATCTCTTTGGCTTCTCCTTCTTGCCCCTTCTGAGCATCTGGAGGTCAGCATTGTTCACGGCGATCACTTTGTACCTGACGCCGGGGATGGATCCCATCTGGCCTCTCTGCGATCCGCCGAGGCCTGCGAGCATGACCTCGTCGTGCTCATCGATGAAAGTGATGGCCTTGTCACGGACAGCGTGGGCGGTCACCACCTTGCCGTTCTTGAGGAGCTGGACCTTTACGCACTTGATGAGGCCCGAATGCGGCTGCTTCTGCTCGAGGACGACCTTCTCAAGGACGATCCCCTTGGCCTGCGGCGCTCCTTCGAGCGGATCGAACTTCTGCTTGAGCTTGAGGGCTCTCCTCTTCCATCGCTTGGACAGCCATTTGTGCTTCTTGCGTTTTCTCTGCAAGTTTCTTCCTGCAAATTCACCATTACTCATCAAGTCACCTAAAGTAAAATTACGACTGATAATTAAGCTATGAGATAGTACTGTGAAGGATTTATAAAGATTGTGAATGGTTTTTGGCTATGGTGCAGTCTTTCCGGTCGGTGTTCAGCTTCTCGTTCTCGCCAGAAGAGATGGCGCCCCTGATGAACCTCCAGCGAATCGCCCGGGACGACTTCGTCCTCCGCTACTTCAGCCTTCAGTCTATATTGAGCGAGAGCCTGATGCGCCGCCAGCAGAACGAAGAGCAGGCATCTGTGATGGCCCGGGCCGCTTCCGTCTCGTCGGCCAGGGAGACCGAGTCGAAAGATACGAGGGCCGATCGGTCGGAGAAGCAGCTGGAGCGGTCCTATACGATAACCTATTACAATCCCGAGCTCCAGAAAGCCGAGGTCCTGGAAGCGAAGACGGATATCCGGATAAGGGATGTGCCCACCCAGAAGGTGGAAGAGTCGGTCGCGGAGAGGTCTGTCTATCCTATCTACCAGTATATAGGGACCCCGCTGATACGGACGGAGGTCCTGCCATGGAAACTGCAGGAGATCCTCTCTGAAAGGGAGTACGGGACCCCTCCGCCTCCCCCCACCGGAGCCGGTGTGACCCCGGTCAAGGTGGTCGAGCAGAAGGAGAGCGAGATAAAAGAGCTGAGCAGGCGCGACGAATCCATAAAAGCCGCCATCACGGAGGCGATCATCAGGAAAGAGAAGAGCGAGCTCCGCATCGGCGAAGAGCTCCTTGTCATGGAGGACGCGATCGCATCCCTGCGCGCAGGCGAGGAGATGGACAAGATAATCGAACGGCTGCCGCCGCTTTCCCGCGCCCGCTACCTCCTGGTGCTCCGGAAGAAGAACCTCGGCCGGCAGGCCATCATAAACCTGCTGCTCAAGGACGCATCCTTCCTCAAGTTCGTCAAGAAAAAGCTCGAGCTGTTCACCCTCGACGACCTTGTGGGCATGTTCAAGCTTTTGAGGAATATGCAAAAAAAGGAGTGAATGTCACTTCTTGGCCCTGATCTCCCTTCTCTTCGGCCTCATGTAAGGGGAACCGCATTTCCTGCACTTGTCGACGGTCTTCCGGTTCCTGGTCTTGCACTTCCTGCAGATGTTTATCTCTGCTATCCTGGAGTCTGCTTCTGGAAATTTTCCCATTCAATAACACCTAATTAGCGGCAATCTGACTAATTGTAATGATGAGCATTATTTTTAAAGTTGCCCGTATCGAGCATCTGCAATGGAAAAGTCGTGCGGGATCATCATCTTCAGGCTCGCCGGCGGCGTCCGGGAATACCTGATACTCCATTACGAGGAAGGGCATTGGGACCTCCCCAAAGGCCATGTCGAGGCCGGCGAATCGGAGATCGAGACGGCGATCCGTGAAGCCCGGGAGGAGACCGGGATAACCGATATCCGGCCGATTCCCGGTTTCAGGGAACGCCTCGAATACCGATACCTGAGGGACGGCCGACAGATGGAGAAGGAGGTCATCTTCTTCCTGGGCCGGACCGGAACCGCAGAGGTCAGGCTTTCCGAAGAGCACACCGGCTACGAGTGGCTCGATTACCGGAAGGCCATGCTGCGGCTCACGTACGAGAACGCGAGGGGGATACTCGAGAAAGCCGACAGGACGGCAGGGGATTGAACCGCTTGGCTGGTTTTTTATTGCTGCCTTACGATATCGATCCATGGGATTCTCCCTCGAAGCACCCTACAAGCCTGCAGGCGACCAGCCGCAGGCTATCGACCACCTGGCGGCGCTCGCCTCGAAGGGCGGGCTCCAGACCCTTCTCGGCGTCACCGGCTCCGGCAAGACCTTCACGATGGCGAACGTCATCGCGAGGCTGAACAAGCCGACGCTGATCATCTCCCACAACAAGACCCTCGCGGCCCAGCTATACGCCGAATTCCAGCAGTACTTCCCGAAGGACAATGTCGGATATTTCATCTCATATTACGATTACTACCAGCCGGAGAGCTATATCGCCCAGACCGACACCTACATAGAGAAAGAATCCGAGCGCAACGAGAAGCTGGAGCAGTTCAGGCTGCAATCCACATCCTACCTCCTCTCAGGCCTGCCGACGGTTATAATCGCGTCGGTCTCATGCATCTACGGCCTCGGCAATCCGGGCACCTACCAGAGCCTGGGCAAAGAGTTCCGGGCCGGCGACCGGATCACGAGGAAGGACCTCCTCCATTCCCTGGTGTCCATGCAGTACGAGCGCAACGACGCCGTGTTGCAGAAAGGTTCGTTCCGCATGCGGGGTGACATGCTCGAAGTCATGCCACCGTTCCTCGACCAGGCGGTGAGGGTGCTGTTCGATGACGAACTGGTCGAGCGGATAGAATTCTTCGACGCCCTGAGCGGAAGGAAGGCCACGGCCGGCAGCTATCTCCTGCTCCCTGCCAAGCATTTCGTGGTATCGGAGGACTCCAAAGAGGACGCCCTCGCCGGGATCCAGGCCGAGCTCGCCGAACATGCCCCTTCGCTAAAACCGCTCGAAAGGCAGAGGCTGGAGCAGAGGACAGGCTATGACCTCGAGATGATCCGCGAGATCGGCTACTGCTCCGGCATCGAGAATTACTCACGGCACTTCGACGGCCGCAAGCCGGGACAGCGGCCTTACTGCCTCCTCGACTATTTCCCGAAGGATTTCCTCATGATTATCGACGAGTCCCATGTCACCCTGCCGCAGATACGCGGGATGTTCCATGGGGATCATACAAGGAAGAAATCCCTCGTCGAGAACGGATTCAGGCTGCCTTGCGCGTACGACAACCGGCCGCTTAAGTTCGACGAGTTCACGGAGTTCATGAGGAACGTGATCTTCGTCTCGGCGACGCCGTCGCAGTACGAGCTCGGTCTGTCCCGCCAGGTGGTCGAGCAGATCGTGCGCCCCACGGGCCTGATAGACCCAGAAGTCGAGATCCGCAAGACCAAAGGCCAGATCGACGACCTGCTCAACGAAGTAAAGCTCCGCGCCAGGAAGAACCAGCGCGTTCTCGTTACCACGCTCACGAAAAGGATGGCCGAAGACCTCTCCGGCTATCTCCACGAAAAAGGGGCGAGGGTCCGCTACCTCCACTCCGAGATCGAGACGCTGGAACGGACGAAGCTGATCCGCGCCCTCCGCGCCGGCAAGTTCGACTGCCTCGTGGGTATCAACCTCCTCCGCGAGGGGCTCGACATACCCGAAGTCTCGCTCGTCGCGATACTCGATGCCGACAAGACCGGATTCCTGAGGTCCGCGCAGTCGCTCATACAGACCACCGGCCGCGCGGCCAGAAACTCTGAAGGGAAAGTGATCATGTACGCGGATACCGTCTCCGATGCGATGCGCCAGGCTATCAGCGAGACGGAGAGGCGGAGGAAGAAGCAGATCGTGTTCAACAAGAAGCACGGCATCGTGCCGAAGACGATCGTGAAGCCGATACCGGAGGATACTGAAGACTTCGAAGTCGCAGCTGCGATACCGAAATCCATGAACGAGAAGCAGAAGGAGGAGCTGATCCTGATGCTCGAGGAGCAGATGAAATCCGCCGCCGAGCGCCTGGATTTCGAGAAGGCGATCGCGATAAGGGACAAGATAAGGCGATTGAGGGTGTGATCAGGACTTCCCGTTCCTTCTCGTGTGCCCCATCCCCCACTGGCACATCGCCCTGATCACCGGATCAAGCGTCTTCCCGTATTTAGTAATCGCATACTCGACCTTGGGGGGCACCTGGGGATAGACCTTCCTGCTCACTACGCCGTCGGCCTCGAGCTCCTTGAGCTGCTGGGTCAGCATCTTCTCGGTGATGCCAGGGATCGATCTCCTTATCTCGCTGAAGCGCCTGGCATCCCCGTTGAGGTGGAACAGGATCAGTATCTTCCACTTGCCGCCAAGGACCTTGAGGGTGGCCTCGACAGGGCAGTTGCCCGACTGGCACACCGAAGCCTTCTCTTCATGTCCGTAACCGTGCTCTCCCATCATTTGTCTCACACTATCGTTTTAGGTAGTATATTATTTTATAATCGTTACGTTCGTATGTAAAGCATTAGGCCGTACAATCCTATTTGCGGACGGTCTATGAGGTTGGTGAAATGGGAGAAGAATGTGTTGGCGGAAAATGTGACATGTCTGGCGGTTCCTGCGGGGATTCATGCGGCAGCGGCTCGTGCGGTGGAGGCTCATGCGGCGACTCATGCGACGGGTGCGGATGCAGCTGGGGATGCCCGGATCCGGCTGATATGGCGCAATATGTGGCCTTGAAGGCGATGAAGGAGCTCCTCAAAGAGCATGTGAAGAAGAAGATGGAAGCCGCGATGGGCAAGAAGCTCGACAAGATGGCCGATATCATCCTCGAGGGGTTCGCCAGCCACATGGAAGACCACAAATCCATGAACGAGTCCATGGAAAAGAGGCAGGCATGGATGAACAAGCTCATGGAAGCGATGAACGAGTGATTTTTCCTTCTTATATTCTTATATCATCTGAGGCGGTCGCCATGAGCCCGAAAGGTGCTGTGAAATACTTCTCCGAGAAGTTCGATTACACGACGAGCCCGACCGATGCCCATCGGATGATCGAGAAGAAATATCGCGAGCACGTGTTCGTCGATGTCCGGGATCCAGCCTCCTTCAAGGAAGGCCATCTCCCGGGCGCGATGAACGTCCCGGCGGCGGATATGCCGGATATGCTCGACCGGCTGCCGAAGGACAAGACGCTCGTGCTCTACTGCTATAACATCGTATGCTTCGCCGCACCGAGGGCCGCGCTTTTTCTGGCCAAGAAGGGCTACAATGTCAAGGAACTGGTCGGCGGCTTCGAGGAATACAAGAACAGGGACCACCCCGTGGAAAAATGATCGAGGAGATGACTGACTTATGAATCTGGAATGGGACGACCCGAGGATGAGGAAATTCGTGACGAACGTGGGGCTCATTACCACCGAAGGGCCGGGCGGGCAGAATATCATGGCCGCTGAGTGGACACGGCATGTATCATACTCGCCGAGCCTGATCGCGATCAACATCTACACCCGGCATGCGACCTACAGCAACATACGCCAAACCAGGGAATTCGGGGTCAACATATGCGCCGAAGACCAGAGCCTGGTCTCCAACGTGTCGGGAGGCGCCAAAGGGGATGAGATCGACAAGATCGCGGTCCTCAAGGAGCTCGGCGTCAAGTTCTACCCTGGGAAGAAGATCAAGGCCCCCATGCTCGCAGGAGCTTCGATGAACGCTGAATGCAAGGTGATCCGGGAAGAGATGATCGGCGACCATGCGATGATAATCGGCGAGGTAGTCGAGCTCACAGCAGGCGAGAGAAATCCTCTCATCTACCATGCCGGGAAATATTTCAGGCTCGGTGAGCATATCCCGAAGCCGCATGCGGAAGAGCTCGAGAGGATCGGGAAGATCGTAGCAGAGCACAAGAGAGCGTGAAACCATGAAACTATTGATGGCATTCCTTCTGGCGGCGGCGATACTTGCCGGGTGCACGGGCAACGCCGCGCAAACCGACAAGGGTAACCTGACGAACGGCAAGACTGTCCAGATCAACGTCACTGCCAAGCAGTGGGAGTTCGTTCCGAACACGATAACGGTCGACCAGGGCGACACGGTCAAGCTCACCGTGAGCTCTGCGGATGTTGCGCACGGATTCGCATTGCCGGAGTATGGGATAAACGAGAGGATCGAGCCTGGCAAACCCGTCGTCATCACGTTCGTGGCCGACAAGAGCGGCGAGTTCGGCTTCAGGTGCTCCGTGATGTGCGGCGAGGGCCACAGGGGCCAGACCGGGAAGCTGGTCGTGCGCCCCGCATAGCATGCGGAAATCGCAACCCATAAATACATCTTTTCACTCATTATTTCCCAGGTGGTCGGGATAGAGGACAAGATAATAATCAAAGGCGCCAGAGAGCATAATCTCAAAAACATCGACGTGGAGATACCCCGCGGGAAGATAACCGTGATCACCGGCCTTTCCGGGTCCGGCAAATCCACGCTTGCCTTCGATACCCTCTACGCCGAAGGGCAGCGGAGGTATGTCGAATCCCTCTCCGCATATGCGAGGCAATTCCTCGGACTGATGAACAAGCCCGATGTGGACTCCATCGAGGGGCTTTCGCCCGCGATATCGATCGACCAGAAGACGACGTCCAGGAACCCCAGATCTACTGTCGGGACGGTGACAGAGATCTATGATTACCTCAGGCTTCTCTATGCCAGGATAGGCCGTCCGCACTGCCCGGTCTGCAAGAAGCCGATCTCGAAGCAGGGCCCGGACGAGATCGCAGCCAACCTCCGCTCGGTCTGGGCAGGCCAGAAGATCGAGATCCTGCTCCCGATCGCCCGAGGAGAGAAGGGACGCTTCGAGAAAGAGTTCGAGAAGCTCAGGAAGGCAGGGCTGTATAAAGCGTACATAAACGGCGAAGCCTCGGACATCAGCGAGGAGACGCCGAAGCTCGACAAGAACAAGAAGCAGACCATCCTGGCAATCGTGGACCGCCTGAGCCTCACCGCGGACAACAAGGAACGGCTTCATGAGGCGATCGAGACCGCCCTGCGTGAAAACGGGGTGATGGTCGCGAAAAAGGAGAAGGAGGAGCGGATGTACTCTAGGAAGAACGCCTGCCCCGAGCACGGCATCTCCCTCGGCGACATCCAGCCGCGCGATTTCTCTTTCAATTCCCCCTTCGGCGCATGCCCCGAATGCCACGGCCTGGGGTTCAAGATGGAGTTCGATCCGGATCTGATAATACCGAACAAGGCCCTCTCTATAGCAGAAGGCGCGATAGTTTGCTACGGGAGGCTGATGGAAGGGGGCTGGCGGATGCAGCAGGTGAGGGACGTCGCTATCAACAACTCCATAGATATAGGGAAGCCCGTTTCCAAGGTCCCGAAAGAGAAGCTGGACATCCTGCTCTACGGGGCAAAGGACAAGATGCGTTTCAAGTACGAGAGCAAGAGCGGCAACTCGAAATACGAATACGAGGGCGAGTTCGAGGGCATCATACCCCAGCTCGAGCGGCTCTTCCATCATACCCAGTCGGAAGGCAGGAAGGAGGAGATATCGAAGTTCATGCAGGAGAGCACCTGCCCCAAATGCGCCGGCAGGAGGCTCAAGGAAGAGATGCTGAACGTGCTGGTCGGCGAGATGAACATCATCGAGGTCTGCGAGCTCTCCATAACAGAGGCCAGGGGACGCCTCTCGGCCCTCAAGCTGGGCGAGAGCGAGAAGAAGATCTCAGGCCCGATCCTCAAGGAGATAAACTCGAGGCTGGAGTTCCTCGAGAACGTCGGCCTCAACTACCTGAACCTATCCCGCGAGAGCGCCACGCTCTCCGGCGGCGAGTCCCAGAGGATACGCCTCGCCACCCAGATCGGCTCCAACCTCACCGGGATCGTCTATGTGCTCGACGAGCCTTCGATAGGCCTCCACCAGCGCGACAACAGCAAGCTGCTCTCCACGCTAAAGCGCCTGCGCGACCTGGGCAACACGCTGGTCGTGGTAGAGCATGACGAGGAGACGATGCGCGAGTCCGATCACCTGATCGACATGGGGCCTGGGGCAGGACGGCTCGGGGGGGAGATCATAGCCTCTGGCGATGCGGATTCGATAATGATGGAGAAGCGGTCGATCACAGGGGATTACCTTGCCGGACGCCGTTCGATCGCGGTCCCGCCGTCACGAAGGGCCAGCAAGGGGGTGGTTGAGCTGGTCGGAGCCTCGGAGAACAACCTGAAGAACATCTACGTCGGATTCCCCCTCGGGGTGCTCGCATGCGTAACCGGGGTCTCCGGCTCCGGCAAATCCACGCTGGTCTCGGAGACACTGTTCCCGACCCTTTCGAATATCCTCAACGGCTCCAAGCTGAAGATCGGCAAGCACGAATTGATTCGCGGAGTGAACCTCCTCGACAAGATAATCACCGTGGACCAGTCGCCGATAGGCAGGACGCCCCGCTCGAACCCTGCGACCTATATCGGGGCGTTCACACCGATCCGCGACCTGTTCTCTCGGACCGAAGAGGCTAGAGCGAGGGGATACACGCCGGGCAGGTTCTCCTTCAACGTGGCAGAAGGCCGGTGCGACAACTGCGAAGGCGACGGGCTCATCAAGATCGAGATGCATTTCCTCGCGGATGTCTATGTGCCCTGCGAGGTCTGCAAAGGCAAGCGCTACGACTCACAGACACTCGAGATCGCATACAAGGGGAAGAACATAGCGGACGTCCTCGACATGAGCGTCGACGAGGCGCTCGATTTCTTCGCGAGCATCCCCGCGATCAGGCATAAGCTGGAGACGATAAAGGACGTCGGCCTCGGCTATATCAAGCTGGGCCAGCCTGCGACCACCCTCTCCGGCGGCGAAGCGCAGAGGGTGAAGCTCGCGAACGAGCTCTCGAAGCGGTCGACCGGCCGGACGATGTACCTCCTCGACGAGCCTACGACCGGCCTGCATTTCGATGACGTGAACAAGCTCCTCCAGGTCCTCCAGAGGCTCGTTGAGAAAGGCAACAGCGTCATCGTGATCGAGCATAATCTCGACGTGATAAAAAGCGCCGACTGGGTCATCGACCTCGGCCCGGAAGGCGGGGCGGCCGGCGGAAGGGTGGTGGCCCAGGGGACGCCCGAGCAGATAGCCGGGTCCAGGACACACACCGGTTTCTACCTCAGGAAGGTGCTTGCGGAAAATGGATTACGGAAAACATCTTAACCCTGAGCAGCTGCAGATCGTCGAAGAGGGCGACGGCGCGGTCCTGGTCGTGGCAGGTCCCGGATCCGGAAAGACGAGGACGCTCGTCTACCGCGTGTGCAGGCTCCTTGAAAGAGGCGAGCCTCCATCGAGCATCCTCCTCCTCACTTTCACGAACAGGGCCGCACGCGAGATGAAATCACGCGCCGAGTCGCTGATAGGCCCCGATGGCAAGCGGATAACCGCAGGCACATTCCATCATTTCGCGAACATCCTCCTTCGCAGGAACGGGGATCTCGCCGGGCTCGGAAGCAATTTCACCATCCTGGACGAGGAGGACAGCAAGAGCCTCCTGAAAGCCGCGGTCCTAAGCTTCCACGAGACCGTGAAGAAAAACGTCGTAGACAGCATCAAGAGCGCCATCTCCCTCTCCAAGCTCAGGATGTGCCCGATCGAAGCGGTCTTCGAGGATCCGGAATTCTTCCACCTGCGGAACCATGCCGAAGAGGTGGGGAAGATCGCCGCCGCCTATGAAAAAATGAAGCGGTCGGACAACGTCGTCGATTTCGACGACCTGCTCGTCCATGCCCACACCCTCCTCGAGCTGCCGAAGATAAGGGACGCCTGCCGGGCGCGATACCGGCACATCCTTGTCGACGAGTTCCAGGACACCGACCGGCTCCAGGCCTCGATCGTCGCCCTCCTCCACAGCGAGGGGGCCGGCCTCATGGCTGTAGGCGACGATTCGCAGAGCATCTATTCGTTCAGGGGCGCCGAGATACGGAACATCCTGGAATTCCGGGAAAAATACGGCGCCAAAGTATTTTTCCTCGTCAGGAACTACCGGAGCACCCCGCCCATCGTCTCCCTGATAAACAGCACGATCAAAAGCAGCAAGGTGAAGATAGACAAGCAGCTGGTCCCGGTCGAAAGCTCCGGGGCGGTGCCATCCGTCCACGAGTTCATCGACCGGGACGGAGAAGCGAATTTCATCGCGGAGAGCATATCCACGGAGCTGAAGGGTGGCAGACGCATCGGCGTCCTTTTCCGTGCGGCATATCTCGCGTCCGAGCTCGAAATCGAGCTCTCCAGGCGGGGGATAAGCTATGACATGCGCGGCGGCGTGAAATTCTTCGAGCAGAGGCATGTCAAGGATCTTGTCAGCCTCCTCAAGGCCTATAACAACCCTAAAGATCGGACCTCGGTGACGCGCCTCCTCATGCTTTTCCCGAGGATCGGGGAGAAAGGCGTGATGAAAGTCATCGGAGGCATCTCGGCGGCAACCGACGTCCCCCGCGCCCTGTCGGCCCTCGAGCGGTCCGGGGAGCACTCGGCCCTGCTCAGGGGGATCTTCCAATCGGGCGGCAACGGCGCGGCCATGCTGGACATGTTCTACATATCATTCTACAAGAAATACATGGAAGCGAACTTCGATGACCACGAAGAGAGGAAAGCCGACGTGGAGGCTTTGCTCGGCGCGGCAGCCGGCTTCCCTTCGGTCGGGGAGTTCCTCGAGGCTTTCTCGCTCGATCCGGATTCCCCCAAGGCGGAGAGCCGTCCAGTGGTCCTTTCCACGATACACCAGGCCAAGGGGCTGGAATGGGACAGCGTGTACATCCTCGGCCTCGCGGACGGCCTGCTTCCGCTGGCCCGCTCGAACGATGCCGAAGAGGAACGGAGGCTTTTCTACGTGGCCGCCTCGAGGGCGCGGAGGAATCTCGTTATGACCTACTCAGTCTCTAGCGGCAGGTTCTACGGCCATGGCTCGCTGGAGCCGTCCCGGTTCCTGCGCGAACTCCCGGACTCTCTCTATATCCGGGGCGGGGACAAAGCTTCCGGGGAAAATCCCGCCGAGGGCGACACCTGATGATGTTCGAGCGGAGCCGGTATCCAGAACTGCCCGGGGTCTACCTCATGAAGGACAGGGAAGGGGAGATCATCTACGTCGGGAAGGCTGGATCGCTCCGCTCGAGGCTTTCCCAGTATTTCCATTCACCGGAAGGCCTCAAGACCAGGCTCCTCGTGTCCCGGATCGAAACGATCGATTTTGTCATCACAAAGGACGCCAAGGAGGCTTTGATCCTCGAATCCAACCTGATCAAGAGCTACCAGCCGAAATACAACATGCTGCTCAAGGACGCGAAGCACTATTCCTATCTCGCGCTCACCGACGAGAGGTTCCCCCGCCTTCTCGTCGCCAGGAAGAACTCCTCCGGACGCTTCAGGGTCAAGGCGGCGAGGCTGTTCGGGCCATATGTCGAAGGCTCCAAACGGGCCATATCGGCCCGCTACCTGCGCAAGCTGTTCAAGATCAGGATCTGCGGCAAGCTGCCGAAGAAGGAATGCCTGCAGTACCATATCGGCAACTGCGATGCGCCGTGCATAAACAACATCACAGCGGAGGACTACCGGAAGAACGTCGATGCCCTCTGCTCGGTCCTCGAAGGCAAGTCCGGCGCCCAGCGCATTATCGAATCGCTGGGGGCGAGGATGATCGAGGCTTCCAAAGCCCTCGACTATGAGCGCGCGGCTTCCCTCCGCGACCAGATGGATTCGCTGCGGATATTCTTCGACCGGCAGAGGGTGGAGCGGGTGAGGAAGAGCGACGAGGATTTCTTATGGTTCCAGAGGATAGGGGACACCCTCCACGTCCAGATCCTCCGGAGCAGGAACGGCGTCATCGGCAGGACGGAGAAGCACTCGATGGCCATCAAAGAACAAGAGGATCCCGAACTGTCGTTCTGCATCCAGTATTACAGCGAGCTTCCGGACGCGGTCTATTCGAACCTGGCGCCGGAGGCGGCAGGCCGTCTCAACGATGCCCTTCCTCCGGGCGTATTCCGGGTGCCGGGGAAAGAGAAGATGAAGGTGCTGGACATCGCCGCGAAGTCCCTTGTCCATGGCGAGATCGATCCGTCGGTGCTGAAGCTGAAGGAGGAGCTGGGGCTCGACAGCAATCCCCTCGTGATAGAGGCTTTCGACATCTCGACGCTGTTCGGGGAGGAGTCCGTAGGCTCCATGGTGCGGTTCGTGAACGGCAGGCCGGACAAGGACGGCTACCGGCGCTTTCGGATAAAGACCGTGGAGGGCCAGGACGACTTCTCCATGATGAAGGAGGTCGTCTCGAGGAGATATTCGCGCCTGCTGCAGGAAGGGGGCCCCATGCCGGACCTTGTGCTCATCGACGGCGGGGCAGGCCAGCTCCATGCAGCGATGGACGGCATGGACCTTGCCGGCGTCCGGTTGCCGGTAGCCGCGATCGCGAAAAAAGAGGAGGAGATATACCTCCCGAACCGGATGGATACGGTCAGGATGAGCAGGGCGGACCCGGCCCTGAAGCTGCTCCAGAGATGCAGGGACGAGGCGCACCGGTTCGCGGTGACGTTCCAGAGGCTCCGGCGCGGAAAGAAGATGCAGGAATGACGCGAAGGGCAGTATTATTAACCGTTGCCTCCAAAGTTAATATCTATAAAACAAAAATTCTGATTTTTGTTATCCTCAGTATCAGAGTGACCAGAAGATAATCGAAATCGAATTTTAGAAAGGTGAACAAATGAAATTCAAGGATATGAGCATCAGCGCTAGGACTATCTCCGCGCTGGATGATATGGGATATGTGGATGCGACCGAAGTGCAGGAGAAAGCGATACCGCTGCTCCTCCAGGGCGAAGACATAATCGTACGGAGCCAGACGGGCACGGGTAAGACCGCGGCCTTCGGCATCGGCCTCATAGAGATAATCTCGAAGGACCGGACGAAAAAGGGCCTGATACTCGCTCCCACGCGCGAGCTGGCCCTGCAGATAACCAAGGAGCTCCGCTCGATCGCGGGCTCCCATAACCTGCACATCTTCGCAGTCTATGGCGGAGCGGGCATGGGCGGCCAGATCGCCTCCCTGAGGCGCGGATTCGACATCCTCATCGCGACCCCGGGCAGGCTGCTCGATCATGTCCAGCAGGGCAACCTTAGGCTCAGCAGCGCCAATATCATCGTCCTGGATGAAGCCGACCGGATGC
Source organism: Candidatus Micrarchaeia archaeon (assembly GCA_046331685.1). Lineage (GTDB taxonomy): Archaea > Micrarchaeota > Micrarchaeia > Anstonellales > Bilamarchaeaceae > Bilamarchaeum. Next base: position 57,985 of record JAXLQI010000001.1, read on the forward strand.
TCGACATAGGATTCAAGCACGACATCGACCGCATCATGGGCATGGTGGGGAAACAGAAGCAGGTGCTCCTCTTCTCCGCGACCATAGACGCGAGGATAAAATCGATCACGCAGAGCTACATGGGCTCCCCGGAGCTGATCGAGATCGGCCCGGTCGGGAAAGTCGTGAAGATAAAGGAGGAATTCATCAGCCTCACTAGAGCCGAGAAGCTCCAGAAGCTCAAGGACATCCTGACGCGCGAGCCGACGTCCCGGACCATAGTCTTCGCCGCTTCCAAACGCGGGGTGGAATACGTCTGCCACAGGCTGAACGACCACAGCATAGAGGCGCGCTACCTGCACGGAGGCAAATCGCAGAGCCAGAGGGAGCGCGTCGTCCGCGATTTCCAGGAAGGCCGGTTCAGGATACTCATCGCGACCGATGTGGCCGCCCGCGGGCTCCACATCGACGATGTCAACCATGTCATCAACTACGACAAGGCGGACAGCGAGGACACGCACACCCACCGTATCGGCAGGACCGCAAGGATGGGGATGAGCGGCAAGGCGACGACTTTCGTCGAGACCGATCCGCTCCCACCGAAGCAGCGCGGCCGCGGCAGGGGGGGATTCGGCGGAAGGCCGTCCTCCGGGCACCACAGGCCACGGAGATATTAAGTTTCCCTGAGTCTCTTCCACATGGCACAAAGACCGAGCGACGAAGCCGTCAAGGCTGCGACCGGCAAAATCTGGTCAGGCTGGTTCAAGATACTGGACATAGCTAATGCCACGAAGATGAACCACACAGCTATCGCGGCCCTCCTCTATGAAAACCTCGGCTGCCCGGCCTGGTGGAACCAGATGATAGCCAACCAGTACGAGCAGGAACGCGGGATGAGGAAAAAGCACGAGACGGCCGACGGATACCGGATCGGTGTCTCCAAGACGTTCCCGCTCCCGGTGTCGAAGCTTTTCACAGCCTTCGAGGACAGGAAAATCCGGGACCAGTGGCTCAAGGGAGGCAAGATCGAGCTGACCACGACCAGCAGGAACAAATCCATACGCGCCAGATGGGGCGTGACGAGGATCGACATCGATTTCCATCCGAAAGGGGACGGCAAATGCCAGGTCTCGATCGGTCAGAGCAGGATCGCGGACGGGGAGGCCGCGGAGAAGATGAAAGCGTACTGGGCGAAGGCGCTCGAGAAGCTATACCGGAGGTCGGTGACATGAAAGCGAGCCACATCAGGCATATGAAATCGAAGAGGATCTTCAACAAGAACCAGGCCGCTCTGGACGCCAGAAGGAAACTATCGAAGAAAAAGAAGTAGTTTTCCCCATAATTCCGGCAAAAGACGCTCTCCGGCCAAAACCGGTAACCATATACATAGGGCCTGCGTAATACCCTGATGCAACCTACTGTATCTGTCTCAATGCAATCCATGTCGACCAGGTGTCCGGAATGCAAAAGCAAGCGCATAGTCCGTGATTATGAGAAAGGCGAACTGCTCTGCTCCAGCTGCGGTCTCATCATTTCAGAGAACATCCACGATATGGGCCCTGAATGGAGGGCGTTCGACACCGAGCAGAAGGAGAAGAAGGCAAGGGGCGGGGCCCCGCTGAAGTTCATGAGGCCTAACAAGGGCCTCGTGACCGAGATAGACCAGTACAACCGTGACATCCGCGGCGGTAAGATAAGCCCCAAGAAGCAGGCCCAGCTCTACCGCATGAGGAAATGGCACAAACGGGTCTCGATATCCTCCTCGATGGAAAGGAACCTCGTCATAGCCCTATCCGAGCTCGACCGTGTCGCGTCCTCGCTCGGCCTCCCAGATAACATCAAGGAAAGCGCAGCTCTCCTGTACCGGAGGGCGGTCAAGGAGGAGCTCATAAGAGGAAGGCTGATCGAGAGCGTCGTAGCCGCCGTCATCTATGCCATCTGCAGGATCCAGGACATCCCGAGGACCCTCGATGAGATATCCAAGGCCTCCGGCATCCCGAAGAAAGAGATCGGGCGGGCTTACCGGTTCATCAAGTCCGGGCTCAAGGTCGATGTCCCGCTCACGGACCCATCCCAGTATATCTCTAAATTCGCCACCGCGTTGAGGCTCGGCGGAGGGGTGCAGGAAGAGGCTGTGAAGCTTATCGGCAAGGCGCTGCGCAAAGGCCTCATCTCCGGGAGAGGGCCGACCGGAGTCGCCGCCGCGGCGCTCTACATCGCGAGTGCAATGCATGGCGAGAAGAAGACCCAGAAAGAAGTCGCAGATGTGGCCGGCGTCACAGAGGTAACTATCAGGAACCGCTACCGCGAGCTCAAGAAGGAGCTCGGCCTCAAAGTCGATCTGTGAACTTTGAGGCTCGGGCGGAGTTATTTTCCGTCATACGCCTTCTTCAGTTTTTTTATGTCGAGCTTTTTCATCATGAGCATCGCTGCCATCACCCTTCCCGATTTTTCGGCATCCTTGTCAGCAATCAGCTTGCCCAGGACGGCCGGGACGATCTGCCATGAGAGGCCATATCTGTCTTTCAGCCATCCGCACTGGCCTTCCTCTCCGCCTTCAGAAAGCTTCTCCCAGAAAAAGTCCACTTCCTCCTGCGTCTTGCAGTCCACCATGAACGAGATGGCTTCGGTGAACTTGAAATGCGGGCCGCCGTTCAATGCCATGAACTCCTGCCCGTCCAGCCTGAATGTGACGACCATCGCCGTCCCCTTCGGCATCCCGGAGGCTTTCGCCCCCTCTTCATCATATCGGGAAATGGTCCCGATCCTGGAATTCTTGAAAACCGACACGTAAAACTTCGCGGCCTCTTCGGCCTTTCCATCGAACCACAGGAACGGGGTGATTTTTTGCATGTAGTGCCCTTGCGTTTTATTTATAATAATCAGTCACTTACGGAACGGTTAGCCCGTTCACGCCGCGCCGTGGTAGCAGACAGTGTTCTTTCCGCTCCTCTTGGCGCTGCTCACGCCTTCTTCGGAGAATTTCAGGATCTGGTTGTACAGGTTCTCCAAGACGGCATTATCCAGGTGTGCGACACCACCGGCGACCAGAGAACGCTGCGCCACCCTATCGACGCGGGTGATGCCTATGCTCACTGTGACTCTGGCCTCGATGCCGTCTATCATGATGCGAAGATCCGCCACATTCCTGCGTATCCTCTCCGCGATCGCCTCAGCCTCCCGTTTGGAAACCACATCACGAAGTATGACGCCGAATTCCTCGCCGCCGATCCTCGAGACGGTGTCGTCCAGCCTCACCGATTTCTTGATGATCTCCGAGACCTTCTTAAGGACCTCGTTCCCTCCATGCCAGCCGAACCTGGTGTTGACGGCCTTGAAATCGTCAAGATCGAGCATCACCATATACATGTTCTCGATCTGGTTCTTGATCAGCTGCCTCACCCCGAGCTTGAAATCCGCCTGGAAGTCCTGGACCCGGGTGAGGATCGTTATCGCGTCGAATTTATGGGTCAGCATGAAAGAGACCTGGGACGCCGCTTCCATCGCCACAGTGGCCGTCCAGAAAGTGGCATCCACACCGCCCAGAGCGGTCCCCCTGCATCTGAGGTCTCCTTCAAAAACGACCACGCCGGAAGGGTTGACCGGATCGCGGTAATAGAACGGCATGATCGCGAGCGATCCGCCCGAGATCGCCAGCTCTTCTTCGCTCAGCGGCTCGAATCTGCAGGTGTAATCGTTCATGTCGAGGTTCTCGAATGCCATCTTGACTTTGAGCCCCCCATCGAATACGGTGGGTTTCTTCGACTCGAACGCCGATATTATCCTCGCTTTGAGGTCCTCGCTGATCGGAGGATCCATCGACTCATCGATAGTGAAACCGTCATTGAGCCGTCCGATGGTCAGGCGGTGTTCCAGCACGGCAGGCTCGCCTTTCTTGCGCATAAGGAATATGCTGCATGATTTCGGGTCTTCGAACTCGCCCATCATCGTGGCTATATACTCCCCCATGTTGGAGAAATTCTCGTTTATCATCCGTCCTATCCGGTAGATCGCCATAGCTGATCTGAAGTCGGGGGTGGGCACCTGGTGGGCCTTGAGCCAAGGCACTTTTTCGACATTCATCCTCGCCCCGAAAATGCGTTCGTCCAGTGGGTCTGCGGCTTTAGGGCGCACCGCCTCCAACGCCGGGTATGATAATTTCCTCACCATCGCCGCCACTCCCTCATTTTATTATCTATTCTAACTAGTATATAAATTTCAAGCCTCTTCCGGGTGAAAAATTTCCATCTCCGGAGCCTTATCCGGGGCGGCCTTTGGAAAATTTCCAGGATCCAGGCCTCCCGTCGTCTGAAGGGCATCAGGTCCCTTACCCGGACAATGATCAGCCCTCATGCCCGGACGATAGGCAAAATCTCAATGTCAGTATCTACAATCCTGGGGAGGGTTTTCTCAGTCCAATTTCTGAGCGTTAACAACGGGTGAAGCGAGGTAAGTGGACAAATAATTGCAGGGAGCAAACGCTCTGAACTGATTAGAGGTCTGAAGCCCTTATCATAAACACCAGGCTATTCTTGGAAATATTTCCCAAAATGCATTTTGTGCAAACGAAAGATGTCCGAAGTCGAATTTCGGAGGAACGATGCTTGATTCAAATCCCTCGCGATTCCATCGATTGGCCCGAACAATAAGAAAACGGTTTCATCAAATTCCACTGCTTTGAAACCATCTTCCCCGCCAATACACCTCAATAAATTGGTCATGATATCGGACATTGTTTCCTTGAATTCCTTCAATCTGGGCAGCACCGTTTTGCGGATTCCTTCGATTTTTTGGGTTTTATGGTCGAGTTCTGTCAGCTCGTTTGCGTGTGAATACGGATCCGGTGGTTGAACGCCCGGCCAGTACTTCCTGACCTCTTCATCATATCTCTGGCTAGCAGCCAATAATTCTCTTGCATCTGCGCTCATCGGTTCGAGAATTTCGAGCTCTCTTGCGATGAAATTCGATTTCATGTCCTCATATATGGCCACCACCTCCTCTCTCCCAGGGGCAGGCATTAGCCCAGCCAGCGATTTGAGCACCAATGACGCTTCGATAAAAAAGCAGTAATCCCCGTAGTATTCTCTCGCAGGGACAGGATCGGAGCCAAAGGCGCTTTTCATGCCGGCGGCTTCAATGGGGATGCGTTCTAACCTAGAACGAAACCCCCCTTTGACATTCAGATTCCAGACTTCGCCCAATGCCTCTGACAACAAATCCATGGTATCGGTTGCACGGGCCGCATCTGATATGCCTAATACATATAACTTCATCCTGGATACCGACCAGTCGGAACAATCGGATAGATTCTTCCGGATCTCCTGTGCCACAACTGTCAAAATGCTGCATTCAAACTCCGCAACATCGACGGCGTTTGCCAGCTTCCTTGCACGGAACACATCGACGCTTTCCTTTATTTTGGAGCCGACCTTGAAATGAAGCGGCTTATTGAGCCTGACGCCAGAAAATGCGTCCGCGATTTCAACCAGCCGGTCCAGCCGAGCCTTCAGTTCTCCCTCGCTCAATGCCCGGTCTTTGAATCCAGAGCCATCTTTCTCCTTCGGGATATCCTTGTGTTTAAGTGCTTGCATAATTGCCACCAATCAACTCATTTATACATATAGCATAACAATGAGAATACTTATACTTTGATGGTGATGAATACCACCACTTATGGTGGTGGCAATAACAACCATTTTAAATCTCACCTCAGCAAAAGATTCATGTATGAACCAATCCTCGAATCCACCGGGCTTTCGAAAAACGAGGCAAAAATATACGAGACCCTTATCCTGTTAGGCGAGTCTTCGGCCCCGAGGCTTTCCATAAAATCAGGGATCCATAGAAGAAACGTTTACGACTCTTGCGACAAGCTTGTCGAAAAAGGTTTAGCCACCACCATCCATGTCGGCGGGAAGCTTTTTTTCAAACCGGTGAATCCGGATCGGCTCATCAGCATCCTCAAGGAGAAAGAGAACACCCTGAATACCATCTTGCCTGAGCTCAAGAGCAGGTTCAAGGTGCTGCAGACCAACGAGCAAGCGATGGTCTACAAAGGCATAGAATCAGCAAAAAACATCTATCAGGATATGATTGAAGTCGGAGAGACATTCTACTGCATCGGTGGACGGGGCAATTGGCTTGATCCCAGGTGGAAGTACTTTTTCCCGCAGTTCGATAAGCAACGGCTTGCCAAAGGTATAGAGTATTGTCACTTATTTTATAACGAACTTAAGGATCCCAAGCATCCAAACCATGAGATTACCAAACTTAGAAAGAACAAGTATCGGTTTTTACCAAAAGGCTTCACCAGCACATGCAGTATAGAGATTTGGGGGGACCGAGTTGCGAGCATGTACTGGGCTGATGAGCCCCTTATCGTCTTGACTATCTCCAAAGAAATTGCTGAAGGGTATAAAAAATATTTTTGGTTGATGTGGGAAGCTTCTGAAAAAGCCTAGCAGTCTTTTTATCCTCTGCTCCTCAGAAGCTCCCTCGGTCGGATGGACACCGCTGGTATAAACTTAGACCAGATTAGAAGGCGCTAGGGCAGGATTTTAAGCCTGATCAGAGGACACTACGAGTTAGCGTCCTCTGACCAGATCAGAATGCAGGGAGCAGGATTTGAACCTGCGCAGGCACTAAGCCACGGCGTTTCCTAAGGTATTGTCCGACCTCAAGGCTTTTCCCCAGGGGCTTTTGCCCGGTGAAGGGCATAAGCCAAAAGGGCCTTCCTAAGCGCCGCACATTTGACCGGGCTCTGTCATCCCTGCAAAAGATTTCCTTCGATTTAACTTAGGGTAAATCTTTTATCAAACTTCCTGAGGGGTAACCCCAGAACATTGATGAAACTGCCCTAAGAGGACTTCTGCGAAGCATCCTTTTTATTATGCTTCTCCAGGTAAGCGAGCGTCTCCTCGCTCCCAAGGAGCAGCTGCTCGAACAGCTCGGCGCTGTCGAACAAGGTCACCTTGCCATCTGTCTTCGCCCGGAGCTCCCGCAGGGCCATATCCCGCGCAGAGAGATCCTCCTCCCGCTCGGACCGTATCCGTTCGAGCCGGGCCCCGAGGTTCTCTGCGTTCAGGCGGTTGTCTATGAAGACGTCCTCGTACTCATCAATCCTTATATCGGAAGTGGACAGCCCTTCCTTGAGGGAGCCGTCAATCTTGATGGCGATGATCGCTTTCGGATGATCCTTCCTTATCCGCGCGACAGTGTCGCTGATCTCTTGTCCGACAGAGGTCTCGTTCGCCCCGTCGAATCTGAGGACCTCGTAGAAGAACTTCCTTGAGTCGATCGCTATGAACTCGCTCGCCCTCGTTTTGGTGTCATAGAGGAAATAGCCCTTGGGAGCCATCTCGTCCTTCTTCAGCTGGGTGATGACCGTGCTCCCCGGGATCATGAACCTGCCCCCCAGTTTCACTATGGTCTCGTGGATGTGCCCGTTGATGATCAGATCGAATGGAAGCGTCTCGAGATATTCGAGGGACAGCTCTTCGCTCGCTCCTGGTATCAATTCCCTGATCGATTGATGGAGCATCAGGATCGAGAACGCATCCGCCTTCCTGAACCTGCCCATGAGGCTCCTCAGCAGGGTCTCGGCGTATTCCTCAGGGACGCTTCCCATCCCGAACACCTGTATCTTTTCTCCGCCTATCTCGATGATCTCGTCCTTCCCATGCAGGATCCTTATCTTCGTCCCGGATTCCAGGAGCTGGACAGGATTGACAAGCTCCCGCGCCCTCCTCTCGTGGTTCCCATGGATGGCATATACCGGGACCGTGGCTTTGTTGAAAATCTCTATCGCCCGTTTGAGCGTCTCGAGCTTCGGGATCTTCACGTCGAAGATGTCCCCGGCGCAGAGAATCAGATCAGCTCTCTCCGAGGCGCTGATGACGGCCCTCTCCGCCTGGATGTATGAATCCTCCTCGAACCTTGCGTAGCCGAGGTGCGGATCCGAGAAAACGGCTATCTTCATATGATAAATATGGAAAAGAAAGATTAAATCATGGAGCCCAGGGCCGGTCCGCGGCGATCGTAACAGTGCAATTCACATCGCCGCTCTTTGTACCGACGGGTATAGTGATATCGCAGGCCGATGCGGTCATCGAGCACGGCTCGACCGTCGTCAGCCCTGCGCCGAAGAAGTATATCCCTCTCTGGACGCCCACCTTGAATCCCTGATATCCGAGCGGGTATGTCTCGGGCGGGGCGAACGTCCCCATCATCGCCTCATTCCCGTCCGCATGGAGCGTTATCCCCTTGAACACCATGGTCGACTGGGTGGAGCTGTCCTGGATCTTCCTTCCATCCCCCAGGTGGAACGTGGCCCTGTTCGGATGGCCGTCTCCGTACATTGCGCAGAGGCTTGTCCCTGCATCGGATCCGCCGTCCGCGTGGCCGCCGTCGCCCCCATCGCTGACTGTCCCTGAATCGCTGCCGCCGCTTCCGCTGTCGGTGGGCCCTCCGCCTCCGCAGCTGACAGAGAACATCAATGCGCTGACGACGGCCAGCCTCCTGATGCTCTCTTTCATGGTCCTTTTCCTAGAAAAATCTGCGGACTCCGCCTTCCCCCCCTCTGTGATTTGAGCTCTGGTAAGCCTCATTACATCACCTAACAAATTCTTACACAAATAATATTTAAACGTTTTTGTTTTTTTCACATTTACTATTTCATTGTTTGCATAGGCCGGAAATTGCTTTTTCACACGTTTTCCCTGCAATAATGTAAAATATGCGCATTGGAGTGGCCAAAGGGCACAGCGGATGTTCCAGGCCGCAGCCCATCAGAAATAGTTTAAAAAGGAACGGACAATATCTTTTCACTTTTAGGCCGTGGGACGCACGGCTCAGAATCGAAGGGCCCGTAGCTCAACCTGGTTGAGCGTTCGACTGATAGAAACTTTTTTGGGAAAAAGTTTCACAAAAAACTCTCTGGACATCGAAAGGTTGTGAGTTCAAATCTCGCCGGGCCCAATATCCTTTTTCGGTTTAGTGTTTTGAGTTCTGGGTTTTGCACTTTTACGTCGGAACTCGCACCTTTTCCCTCACCCGATTTCGAACCAAAAATCGCATCGTTCGCTAATGGGAAAGTTCGGGCCCTGGGCTATCCGAACAATGCTTCCGACGTAGATGTTCGCTCGACCACTGGGCCCAATTTAAAGCCCGCTAGAAAGGAAATCAAGCAGATGTGGCCCGAGGCCAAGCGGACCTTGGAGTATTTTGGCCGCTTTTTGCCCAAACAGCGCCTGATTACTGCCCTCGGCATCCTGTCGGCGGCTAGAAAGCGCCGTTTCCTGCGTTCCAGGATACCGAAATACGGCTCAATTAACAAGGGATTCACGGAAGATGAGCTGGTACGGTTCCTAAATGCCTTGGAAGAGCCGAAAATGGCCCTATTATTCACTTTCCAGGCTGTTTTGGGGTTAAGGATAGGGGAGGTCGTAAGGCTTCACGTTAGAGACCTAAACCTCAAGACCAGGGAGCTTCGGATAACCAACGAGAAGGCTGATCGACTGGATGTTCTTCCTCTTCCGCCTCAGCTTTTCGAGCAAACGGTCCGCTACATCAGCGATTATGAGGCAGATATCGTCAGGTGTAAGGGCTATCTATTCTGGGCCGACAGGCATCCCAAGAACAACGACTGCCCTTATGTTTCATCCAATTATGCGAGGAATGTACTGCGGCAAGCGGTTCAGAAGCTCAAACTGGACGAGTCCTATGGCCTATCTGGTGGCCAGATTCCTAAACTCCTTCATCGTCTGACAACCCACAGCCTCCGTCACTATGCCGTCACCAATTTTGCCAAGAAAAACAACGGAAACGTCGTTTTGACAAGCAAATTTGCCAGGCACAGGAAGCTGGAGACGACGATGATTTACGTCCATACTGGCAAGGAGGAGCTTTATCGAGGCATTGCTGCTTCTCAGGAGGATGGGATTCTGGAGAAGGTGAGGAGGATGCAGGAAAAGATATGATTTTTATTTTACACTGAATAGGCCCCTTATGCCTATAAGGGTACTGAAAGAAAGAGAAGCAGCAATCCATTCAGAACTTTATCGCGTAATTCAAAATTTATTAGATAAAGATAAAGGCTTCAAGATTAACGGCGTAACCTTTACCAAAGTTGAGTTCAAGTTAAGGCTTAAAAGTGGAGGTGAAGCTGACTTAGTGCTTATAGACTCTAATGGAAAGCCTTGGCTAGTTATTGAAACAAAAAGAATCGAAGAAGGTAGGTACTCTGAGTTAATTGATCCATTTAGCACTAAAGTCATTAAGCAAGCTTCGGATTATGCTACCGAGCTTGGAGCTCCCTATTTTGCTACATCAAACCGAGATGTCTTTGTTTTATTTAAAACATTTGAAAAGTTCGTACCTATATATGAGACTCAAGTAAAGGACTATTACTTAGTAGGTAAAAACCTCGATCAGTTCGCTGGAGAATTGCTCAGAGACATAATAGATATCGACAATCACAAAATAGAATGGGCTCCAAGCCACAAAATATTGATTAGACGGTTCAGAACATTACATGATCTTATAACTCCTGCAATCTACAAATCACTATTAGAAAAAATCAAGTCAGATCATTTGTTTAGGGAAAGATATACGGACTGGCTAGAAAAAGAAGGGTTTGAATTTTCTGATGAAAGGAACATTATTACTGCAAAAGAGACAGCGTATCTGCTTATAGATAAAATTATTTTTTATAAAACAATACAAGGGCATTACGATTTGCCTAAACTAGGTGATATCCATATCGATCACTTAAAAGAAGAGTTAGATCGGTATTTTGACAAAGTAAAACGGGAGATTGACTTTATCCCTGTTTTCGAACGCGGTCAATTATTTGATCAAATTCCGCTATCACTGGAAGTTAAACAATTGCTAGGAGACTTCATCAAGGAACTTGTCGATTACAAGTTTGAGGACATCGGCAGCGACATAATGGGAGAGGTTTACCGAGATTTAATCCCTAAAGAAGAGAAAAAGCAATTCGGTCAATATTATACTGATGCCAACATCTGCGATCTCATCGTTAAATTGTGTATTCATAGTCCCAATGACGTTGTTTTAGATCCCGGTTGTGGCTCCGGAACATTTCTGATAAAAGCATATCAGTATCTTGAAAAATTAAAAGAAAGTAAGGAACATAAAGACCCAAAAAAACTACATAAAGAACTTTACGAGCAAATATGGGGGGTTGAAATAAACCAATTTCCTGCTCACCTTTCAGTTATGCAGCTGACAATGCAAGCTCTAGAAGCTAAAAGCAATGATATTCATGTAATTGTCAATGATTTTTTTAGGACCCACAGCACCAATATCTTTGAAGCTCTAGCTGAAATTCATTCGAAAAAACACATTCCAGTAAATACTCTTCCAGAAGTTGATGACGTCGTTGGAAATCCACCTTACATACGACAGGAAATCCTAAAGGAAAAAAACAAAATTCGTGTTGTCGCACTTCAAGATACTGATAATCCAAAAGAATTTAGCGAAAAAAGCGATATATACGTTTACTTCTTTACCTATGGATTACATTTCCTTAAGAAACACGGAAAATTTGGATTTATCACTTCAAATTCTTGGCTAGATGTAAAATTCGGTAAAGGTCTTGAAACCTTTTTCTTTAATCATTGTCAAATTGACTATATAATTTATTTTGATAAAAATGTATTTGAAGATGCCTTGGCAAATACGTGTATCACAATTTTAACAAAAAAGAAACCTGATCTGGATGAGTGTGTAAAATTCATACGAATAAAAAAGATGATGGATGTTGATCATCTTGTAAAATTAATCAAAAAAATAAACACGGGTTATGAAGATGAGTCCATACGAATAAACCCTGTTAAACAAAGAGAACTAAAAGATGAAGAGAAGTGGAGTTTTTTCATTAGAGCTCCTCCGATATACAAACAATTGAGAAAACATCAAAAACTTGCTCCACTCAGCGATCAAAAATTACCTTCCAATCAAAGAATTGCAGAAGTTAAACGATGTATCACAACCCAAGCCAATGATTTTTTTATCTTATCCAAATCAAAAGCAAAAGAATGGGGAATTGAAAGTGATTATCTAACCCCTGTAATTAGTTCTCCAAAAGACGTTTCTTCTCTACAAGTAAAGAAATCGAAATTAAAAAATTATCTTCTTATTGCAAATTTACCAAAAAGCAAACTGCGAGGAAAAAACATCCTACATTACATAGACATGGGCGAAAAGAAGAAATTAATTCTAAGAAAGAATACCGGAGAAGTCGTAGGTTACCAAAATACCCCTTCCTTAAAAAATAAAAAAATCTGGTATTCTATACCAAAACAAAAACCGGCTCCCATTCTATGGCCCTTAATGTTCTGGGATAATTATCCAATACTCCTAAATGATGATGCACAAGCTACCCATAACTTTTATTCAATTACACCCAGAAACAAAGACGATCTCATATTGCTTCTCGCGTATCTAAATTCGTCTTTGACCGGCTTATTCATTGAATTATTTGGCAGGATTCCTGGAGGCCGGTTAGTTGAATTGATGGTTTATGAAGTTGCGGAGTTACCCGTTCTTGATCCATCGAAACTAACCCAACATGAAAGAAATAAACTTGAAAACACTTTTCATACGCTCTTAGAAGTTCAAGAGAAAGGCCAAGATGAAACCTCGGCAAGGGCCAAATTAGACGAAGTAGTTTTTGACATCTTGGAATTGACCCATACTGAAAGAACGCAAGTTCTAGATGGTCTAAAGGAGTTAAAACGAATAAGACAGGAAGGATTGGTAAGAGTAAAACCTGCTGAAATAGAATCTTCGGGCAAAAAGAAAAAGCCAGTCAAGGAAAAGTATATAGTTAAACCACTTCATCACTGGATTGAAGAACCGGCTCCCTCCAGTTAAAATCGGTTTAGTCGCGCTGAATCTATCTTTTCTTTTTCAAGTACTCGTTAATCTCAAGTTTTAGGTGGTTTAAATCCATTGAAGTGTCTAGATTATTCCTTAAATCTTTTAGGAATGACTGACGCAGTGGTCCTAAATTCGAAAAGACATACTCTCTTTCTTTTTTCATTTTGCTAATTCCCCCACAATTTTTTTAACGCGTTCATCTTTCTTTCCATAAGATAACTCATCTAGATAAACTTTTTCTAAGAAATCCTTTTGTGCCTGAGTAACTTCAACTAACTTCTTTGGTGAAAGAACGTAAAGGTCCGTTTCCTTTCCAACCCCAACAGAAACTTCTGAGTTTCTTTTGGCTTTGTATACATTGTATAATGTAGTGGACAAGGGTTCTTCTTTCGAATGTGTTTGGAACATCAGAGTATTCAGGGCTTGAGTTTCACCTGAACCAATCGCCCCAAAGTTCATGTCTCTAAAGTTGTAATGAATAAATTCATTAACAACTGTAACCTGAGCAAAGCCATCCTTGAAACCAATAAGCATCACGGCGCTTCCTAAGTTATGCTCTGAAAGTTTTTCTAATATTGTTTGTATAAATGGATTTTGTACCTGTTTGTCAAGAATATTTTTTACGTACTTAAAATCTATATCATAAACGCTAAGCACCTGTTCTTCAAAAAGCTCAAATCTAACTTTCTTCATACGCTGGTGCGTTAGTTCGACTATTTGTTCATAAGTTAGTTTTTCTTTTTTATTACCTATATCATGCATAATTCTATCGAAGAGAAGTGCTTGTCCTGAGAACATCGCGACGGTATGTTCATCTATCAGTTTAAACTTTTCAATTACCTGTTCAAATTGGCCAGTGGACACACTAACCATGTGATCAGTTGCAAATACAATAAACTCTTCATTTGCCTCGGTGTTTTTGCCGATAGCAGCTACACATATTGTCATTAAATCCGCGTAATCTTATTGTATGGAAGTGTTTATCAACCTTTTTTGTGCATAAATTACCAATAAAATGCACTCATATACTAGTCGCTCGTTCTCTCGCTCCGCTCGTGCTCATTTTATTCCTTTCCCCTCGCTCAGCCAGGAAAAGACTTAATGGTCAGGCCGCTTCGCGGTACGGCAGAGCCGAAACCAATAATGTCTTTTTCGGCATCGCATCGGGTCGCTAGCGCTAAAGGCAATAAAAATCGCACCGAACTCGCTCCCTAACTCGGATCTGCTCGCTTCATTCTCAGCCCTAAAAAGTCCCGAACGGGCTTCGAAGTGAAGCTCGCTCGGATTTCCTCGGTAATGAGGAGTCCGGGCAAGGGTATAAAGGGTGAATATAATGGCAAGTGCAGGTTGGTCTGATGGGCTTTGGGATGGCGAATGCAGCCACGATTGGTCTGATTCGGAGGTGGAAGAATGACGCAGAATTTCAAGAATCTAAAGGTCTATGATGACGCATTTATGTTGTCTAAGGACCTTTACCTTTTCTTTCAGGATACGCAGGTGTCACTGCGAGCAAAAGAGCAGCTCCTAGCCTCGGCGTCAGCCATATGCGCTAATCTGGCGGAAATGGCGGCCTTTGACTCGAAAGGTGCCATGAAGCAGAAGGTAACAACCTGTATCGGAGAGGCAAATGAATGCCAGTTCTGGCTGGATATGATGCACGAGCTCAAGGTCCTGCCGCAACGGGAGCACCTGGATTTCATGAATAGGTTGGTTAAGGTGAGGTCAATGCTGTTCAACTTGAAACAGAAGATGGTGGCGGGTGAGAAGATGTAACGAAACATGAAACGTTGAACTGGCAACTTTAAGGCTGACCCTCTGCGGCGCATGGTCGGTCTAGTGGATACCGCCAAAATTCCCAATTTACTTACTCGGCCCCCTTTTCCAATTCGCCGGGCCTCTCCTCAATGCTTTTCAGAGCATCAATCAATTTTTGTAGGTCATTGGGGGGAACAAGAATCGATCCCATGCTTTTCCAGTTTCCCTCCTTTTTCCTAGTCTCGGAGATTTTTATAAATTCGCCAAATTCATTCTCAAGACGATTAATGTATATTGTTCTATTTCCAAAGTTCAGCTTCAAGACGTCTCTATCCTTGTATTTTCTATGATTCGAGCAGTAAACCTGAACATTACCAAATTTTACTGGATAGACCTCATTTTCATACTCCAGTGCTTGTAAATTTTTACTTATCGTTTCCCTGGAAACTCCCGTATCCTCCCCCAGCTGCTTAATCGTCATCCCCCTTCGATTTTGTTTCAGAAGATGTAAAATTTTGTCTTTTAACTCCATCGAATCACCCGTCGTTATCTTATCCTGGAAACAAATGCTTATAAATATGCTAGTCCATAAAACAAGCGAGACATGCTAGCGTCTCTCGCTGGCATGAAACACGAGGCGGACTATGGTAAATATCTTGCAAAGCTCGGGATTACTCCCCTGGACCAAAGAAATGTTGGAAACAGTACCTGACGTATGCGGCGTCTATCTCCTATGTGATAGACTGAGACTAGTGCAGTATGTAGGCAAAGCCGGTGTCGGAAGGCTGAGAGAACGTCTCAAGGAGCATCATGCGGCCGGGGATGTACGGTCAGTTTCACTGTTCCAGTGGCATCGCGTCCTTTCCGATCAAGACGCCCTTGAGCTAGAGCGTCAGCTTATATCCCATTATGCGCCGCCTCAAAACCAGCGGCCTGGAGGTTGATATATGCCAAGTAGAGGAGAACACGCGCTTATAGGATTCGTTTTCGGAGCAGGAGCTTATGCTCTAGTTAAACATTTGCAGAATGAGGAGATAAACCCCGCCTACGCGCTAGGTTGGGGCTGTGTAGGGGCTGGAGTCGCTCTCGTTCCAGATATACTGGAACCCGCTTCTACTCCCCTCCATCGCGGCGTAGTCCATAGTGCGGCCATGGGCGCGGTTGTCCTATATGGAACAAAAAAGGCCTTGGACTCTCAGGAATTGACCCCTGAGTGCAAAGCAGCCTCTGCCAGCGTTGCTGCGGCATTCCTCAGCCATCTTCTTGCCGATTCGATGACTCCTGCTGGAATACCCCTGATTAGGTGATTTTATGGGCGCGATTGAGTTTGTAATTCAGCTTTTCGCTAAACCGCTTGGTTTTATTGGAGTTGCCCTCTTCCTCGTGGGACTTTATTACGGGCTAACCGGAAATATTTTTGGCTGGTTGGGCACTTTCGGTGGCATTGCCTTAGCCTTTATTTCAGAAAAAGGGTGACCACGACAACGTGTATGCTCTGTCCTAGGAGGGGGTCGATATCCTTTCGATGCAAAAACATTAATAATAACAAATAGGATTGTCTGATTGCATGGTTCCCAATATGAATTACGCAGACAGGAAAAAGAAAGCAGATCGGGAACATCAGAAAGACTTGATCTTGCTATGCGGAGGATTACTCCTAGTCCTTATCTGCGTTTCAGCTGCTTCGTTCCTTGCCTATCAGTCCCTGATACTAAAGCAGCCAATTCCAGAATATTATTTAACAATTTTCACGTCTTTGGCAACTTTAACTTTGGGGTACATTTTTGGAAAAGATAAGGGTGGTGGATAAATGGCACTAAGACGATCTGTGGAGGCGATGATTACAGCGGTACTCCTACTAGTGGTGCTATCATTGTTATTCTCATCTCTTACGCTTGATTTTCAAACTTCTACTAACATCAGTCAGACTTTTTTCTTCCTTTTGATGGTTGCAGTGATACTTTCATTCTTTTCAGCATTTTTCAAAATTTTATCAAAATTGTTCTGATGATGCTGAGGTGAAACACATGAAACCCGTCCAAAACAAGTTCGGATCGCAGCAGTCCAAAACCGCTAAACTCAAGACCGAAAACAGCAAAACTCACGACGCTAAACCCACAACACTAAACCCTCAACCCAAAACATTACTGATCGCCGGGCCCAATTCGTCTTTTTCGTTTTCAGTTTTGAGTTTTGGGTTTTGCCTTTTTACGTCAGAAAACGAACCCTACAACCCGCTTATTCCCGAGCCAAAAATCTCAAACTTTTATCGCGGGAATGTTCGGGTCCGATGTGAAAGTGAACTTTCACCTCGCGTCCAATTTCCCGGAAATCGTCCGCCGACCCATCCAAACAGAACACTCGACACAAAACCCGAAATTCGCCTTTGGGCCCTATTCAATCAAAACTCTAAACCCTCAAGACGTGAAACCAAGCTTTTCTGGCCCGAAGCCAGGCAAGCCCTGGAATGGCTGGGGTGCTATTTGCACAAGGAGAGGCTAATCGCGAGGCGCTTCCGGCATTGAGGCAGATAGCCGAAGATCCCGATAGGAAACTGGCCGAGGCTGCACAGGCTGCCGTACGGGCGATCGAAAGCAGATGATGCCAGCCGCGCCTAAACCAGGGGATCATATATCCGCTTCGGTCCCTGGGTGAAGAACTAAAACCTTCCCCAACCAATCCATCATCATGCTCAATTACGCCCGCGCCGCGTATCTTCTCTTGCGGATGAAGCACAGCCAGTGGAGAAGCCCCTCCCAGATACGCTCATACCAGTCGAGAAAACTCGCCGAACTGGTATCCCACGCGCGATTCAACATCCCTTTCTACCGGCGCCTGCCCCAGATCCGAACCATCGATGACATCGGCAAGCTCCCAATCACGACGAAGGAGATGCTCCGCAGCCAGAACGACCGGTTCATCGATGCGCGCCTGGACAAAGAATCCCTCATCAGGCTCCCAACCTCAGGCTCGAGCGGCATCCCGATAAACTCATACTTCTCCCTCCCCGAAGGCATCTACGGCACGGTCCTCAGATACCACATGCTGACAGAATGCGGGGTGAGGCCCGAGCACCTCACAGCGATAATTATGCACAGCCGGGAGCCATACACCCTTCTCCAGCGTTTCGGCCTCTTCCGCTACAGATACCTCTCTGTGCATGACGATGAGGAGACGAACCTCGGGATCCTGCGCTCACTCCGCCCGGATTTCCTGCTCAGCTTCCCCTCCGGATTCCCCATCCTCTCCGGACTCAACGATGCCGGAGACCGAATGAGGCTGAAAGGCATCATATCGACCTCCGAACTGCTCCAGCCAAAGTCCCGGGCGCTCGCGGAGAAGTCATTCTCCTGCAAGGTGCGCAACACGTATTCTGTCAACGAGATGAGGAACGTCGCATGGGAGTGCGAAAAAGGGAGCATGCACGTCAATTCGGATTCAGTGATAGCTGAGATATTAGGCAACGACGGGGAGCCTGCCGGAGAGGGCGAGGTCGGCGAAGTCGTCCTCACGCCGCTCTGGAGGCGCTCGATGACCCTTATACGGTACGCCATAGGAGACCGCGCCGCGATCGGGCCGCCCTGCGAATGCGGCCGGGGATCCACAGTCCTTACATCGCTGGAGGGCCGGAGCAACGACCGGATACATCTGCCGAGCGGAAGGTCCATCCCCGGCTCGTGCCTGGCCGGGGCCCTTATGCATCTTCCGGTCTTGCAGTATCAGGTGGAGCAGGTGGAACCGGCAAGATTCATCATCCGGCTGGTGCACGGCGGAACATTCAGCAAGGCCATGGAAGCCGACGCGAAAGCTATCCTCTCGAAAGAGCTGGGGGAAAAGGTCAGGATCGAGCTTGAGTTCCCGGAGCGGCTGGAAAAGACCGCAGGGGGGAAGATCTGCTGCGTCATCTCAAGGATAAAGTAGGCTATCCAAGCAGGCCCCACTCCCTGAACCTGCGCCCCATCAGCCGCTCGTTCTCGATGGATTGCGATCTCACAAGCGGGAATGCGTCCCGTATGGACTTCGCGAGGCTCTTCCTAGACCGGATCGCCGAGATTATCCTTCCTATCCCCTCGGAATCGAGCTCATCCAGGCCTATCGTGCAGTCATTGAAGGCCCCGAGGATCTCATGGAACTTCTGGCTGTCGCCGATCGCGAAGAACGGCGTCGCGGAGTGGATCCCGAGTATGATGCCGTGCATCCTGCTCGAGACCACGAACTCCGACCGGGCGATGATCCTCGCAATCTCCTGCGGAGGGCGTACCGTGCTTATACGTTCCACCCCCTCTGCCATCTCCTTCTGGAATACGACGTCGTACTGGTCTGTGGGGAGGATGATGACATCCATCCCCAGCTCGGATCTTATCCTGCCGGCAAGCTCACGCATGCCGGAAACATACTTCGCATGGCCTTCCCTGACCCGTTTCGGGCATATGATGACGCTGCGTTCCCTCACGCATCCGTCCAGGCCTTCGACATCGAGGGCGAAAGCTAGGTCGTTGGTGAGGTGGACCCCCTTCACACCGATCCTCTCGAGGCGTTCTTTGGTCGCCTTCTCCCTAACCATGATCAGATCGGCCATATTCAGGACCGGCGCCGCGAGCCAGCCCCTCAGGAGGCCGTAGAA
Source organism: Candidatus Micrarchaeia archaeon (assembly GCA_046331685.1). GTDB lineage: Archaea > Micrarchaeota > Micrarchaeia > Anstonellales > Bilamarchaeaceae > Bilamarchaeum. The sequence goes on from JAXLQI010000001.1 coordinate 77,246, forward strand.
CGGCCCGATGGTCTGGGCGCATATGACCACCTTCTTGCCGAGGATCTTCGCTATCAGGATCTCCCCGAAGGATGTGGCGAAGAAATAATGCGGCCCGATGAAATCCCCGCCCGGGCTGATCACCACATCGCAGTCGATGAACCGCGAAAGCGGTCCTGAGAATTCAGGATTGAAGTAGATCCTCCGCCGGAAGGCCCTGTACGCTGCTGCGGTGAGGATATTCCCCGCGAAGATGAAAGGATAGAAGAGCACTGAAAGCGCGCCTGGCTTCTCGAGGACCGGCCAGGGCCAGCGGTCGATTTCGGCCCTGATGCCCGGCAGCCGTTCCATGGTGTATCCCGGATGGGAGACTAGGGCGGAGACCCCGCAGCCTGGGGAGATGCGTCCGAGCATCCCGACTATGGCCTGGAGCATGGCAGCGTCCCCCATGTTATGGCTCCACGAATGAGATATAAGGACTTTAATCTTTCCCACCGTTCCATATACTATCGGAACAGATTAAAAATTCCCGCCGGATGCCGATAACCCCAGGTCAGGACGATGGAAGAGCTATCACAGCACTCGAAGGAAGTCGCCAAAGGCAGCTTGTGGAGCCTTGCCGGAATGGCAGTGTTCAACCTGACCTCGTTCTTCTATACGGTCGTTATCGCGCGCGCGGTCTCCCAGGACGAGCTCGGGCTGTTCTTCCTCTCGCTTGGTATCGTGTCCCTCGGCGCCATAGTGGATGACCTGGGGCTTTCGAGCGCGATAGTGAGGTACGTCCCTTTTTTCGAGGGCAGCGGGATGAAGAACAAGATCCGGCCCCTCCTGCGGTGGAGCTACCTGGCCGTGATCGCGTCAGCCCTCCTTCTCATGGCGCTGATCTTCTGGCAGGCTGATAACCTCGGCGCGATCTACAAGAACGACAGGCTCCCGGCCGGGCTGCGCCTGCTGACCATGTTCCTCCTGCTCACGAACATACTCGGCATAAACCTCGCCTACCTCCGTTCCCGCGTGGACATCAAATCGATGCAGATCACTCAGAACCTGCAGAACGTGCTGAAACTGGTGTTCGTCCTCATACTGCTCATGGTGGCCGCCCCCTCGGAATCGGTCCTGAGCATCGCGCTCCTCCTCTCGTTCGTCCCGCCGATCGCGCTTTCATCGTTTTTCGTGCTCAAACGCACGGCCGACCTTCCCGCCTCCCCCGCCCCGGGATTCCGGAAAGAGCTCTTCCGGGAGATCATCCCGTTCGGCCTCACGATCAGCATGGTCAACTCCCTGGGCGTCATATTCTTCTCCTCCAGCCGCCTGCTCCTAGGCTACCTGACCGACCCGGCGACTGTCGCGGTATACACGGTCGCGTCCACGCTAGCCACAGTCCTCCTGTCTTTCCCGAACGCGATCGGCGACGCTTTCCTGCCCATGATCTCGCGCCTGTACGGACAGAAGGACATGGAGCGGGTGAGGGCGGTCACGGATACGGCCCAACGCTGGGCCCTCTTCATCACGATCCCCATAGGACTCGTGATGATCGCTTTCTCGCAGAACATCCTCAGCACGATCTACGGCCAGGACTACGGCGTCGGGGGGCTCGTGATGTCGATACTCACAATGGGCCTGATGATCAAGCTCTTCTCGTATATGATCTCCATGACGCTGTCGGCGATGCAGCTCGTCCGTGTCCAGCTGTACATCACCGTCGTGTCAGGCCTGGTCAATGTGGCCCTGAACCTCCTGCTGATACCGGGCTACGGGATGGCAGGCTCGGGGATAGCGACGTTCGCAAGCTTCGTGGTGAACGTGATCATGCTCGTCTATTTCGCGCGGAAGCATTTCGGTTTCCGGTTCCCTCCTGAGATCCTCAAGCTGAGCGCAGCAGGGGCGATCACCCTCGCGTTGATATTCATCCTGTCCCCGTACCTCCCAGCCGCCGAGAGGCTGCTTCCCCAGTCCCTGTTCTCCGATGCGCAGTTGTCGAAGATAACCCAGCTCGCGGTTTATTCCGTCGTGGCTCTGGCATCGGTGCTGCTGTTCGCGGCGACCTCCCTAGTCCTCCGCTGCTTCAGGCAGGAGGATGTCTCCCTCATGAAGAAAGTCCTGCAGAAGATGAACATGCCGGGGGGGATGATCTCGTTCCTCGTAGAGATAGCTAATCACGGAGTGATATGCTAGCCGTTCCTTATCTTGAATCCGAGGAGCGAGCAACCCATCCTGGCGCTGTCCGAGAGCATCCTGAATTTGGATCCACGTGCCTCCTTCCAGGCTATCGGGACCTCCGCAATCTTAAGGCCTTTCCTCTGAGCCCGCACGAGCATCTCGGTGTCCCAGAACCATCCGTCGTCCTGGACCTCGTTTATCAGCGGAAGGACCAGATCCTTGCGGAAGGCCTTGAAACCGCACTGGTGGTCTGTCAGCCTGGAACCGAGGACGACTCTCACGAGGAGATTGAAGCCTCTGCTGGCCAGATACCTCATAGGGTCCCTTTTCGTCTTCGATTCCCTCAGGTAGCGCGATCCGATCACTATCGCGGCCCCGGAACCCATGAGGTCAAGGAATTCCCTGATATGCGTGGGATCGGATGCCAGGTCGGCATCCATGAATATTATGGTATTCCCGCGGGCTTCGCCGGCCGCGATCCTTATGGCGGCGCCTTTGCCCTGCCTCAAAGCGTTGTGGAACAGGCGTATCCTGCCGGACCGGAGCCTTCTTGCGACCTCCAGGGTGCGGTCGGTGCTCCCGTCCTCGCTTATCAGGATCTCGAAATCGCTGAGCACCCCTTCGAGCATCCTCTCCAGGCGCCGCACGTTCTCGAGCAAGACCTTCTCCTCGTTATGAACCGGGAGGATGATCGAGACGGTCTTATTCTCCATCATCACTATTTGTCTTATTGGCATTAAAATCGCTTCCTGGCGCCGTTTTCCCGAGCCCGTAGCCCTGGCTTATGATTTTGCCGGACCATCTGCGGAAGAATCCGCGGGCCGCCAGCATGCCCGATAGGATCATGATCGGGAGCACGGAAACGAATACGAACATCATCCCGAGGATCACCGAAGGCATCCCCCTGTCCCTGAAGATGATATGGTCCCTGCCGTCGTGCCTGAACATCGCGCTGCGGGCCATGAGCAGCGGGGGCATCACTATGGCGTTGTTCCACCCTTCGAAGAGGATCCTCTTCCCGAGGAACCTCGGGAATCTCAGGAAAAATGCGGAAGCGGTGGCAAGGTGCCCGAATATGCCGGACCAGGTGTTCTTCCTCTTCATGTGGAGAAGCATATTCGGTCCGACGAATCCTTCCGGAGTCTCCCTGGCAGAATCGAATACGAAATCCGGCTCGAACCTCTCCGGCGCCGCCCCGCCCGCACCGCCTTTCTCGAGATCGTTCTTCAGCCCGCCGCCCGCCCTGAAGAATCTCATGCCCGAGCCGTCCCAGATGCCCGTGGCGATGTATCCGGATATGCTCTTCTTTCCCACGGCGAAGAGCGCCGCGGCGGCAAGCAGGTATACTAAGCAGAATGCGTATGTCCGGAAAAAACCCCCTCCGAGTATGAGCGCTTCCAGCTCCCCCCGCGTGTAGTAATACCGCCTCTGAGAGTCATCGATGATGAACGGCTGCAGGGGCGGATGGGACACAGCCTCATCTATATATTTGGCCGAGAATCCGGACCGGACTATGCGTCCCATGAACTCGACATCGTCGCCCCCGAAATAGAGGGGGAGGTATGTGAGGCCGGCCTCCTGGAAGACGCTCTTGTGGAGGGCTCCGTAGTAATGGGGGACCTGGAGGGTCCATCTGCTGCCGTTCCTCAAGGAGACCTGATGCGGGATGACCACTTTTTCCCCCCGTCCGATCGCCCCCAGCGCCTCCTCAATCAGGCGGGGCGTCTGCGGGAAACAGTCATTGTCAGCGAGGAAGAGAACCGAATACCCCTCAGCGAGGGCGGCTTTCTCGCCGAGATAATACGCGCCTGCGCAACCGTTCCTGCCCCGCTCCCTGATATGGAGCGCGCCGGCCCAACCTAGCGGCCCCAGGAACGGATCCTTCTCCCCGTAGATGATCACGACGTCGAAATCCCTGGAGGTCTGTTCCCTGAGCCTCTCAAGATGCTCGGACAGCATCTTATTGTTGCCATAGGTCGTTATCACCACCGCCGCGTCATTCCTCCTTCCGCCCCGGTCGTCCCTCCTTTCTGATTCAAGATCCTGCAGCCGTGGGCCGGAGCGGAGCCAGCTCTCTTCCATAATCACTCCTCCTTCTCCCCCAATGTGCCGATGGACAGCGCTACCAGCCCGGCGGCTATCAGCCAGAACCCGATCTCGCCCATCCTGACCGCCGCCTGGAGGTTTATGGGATACGCGAGGCAGGCTGCCATAGAGAGGGTCCCGAACGCCAGAAGGGCCCTGCCGTCCCACTTCCGGACCGCATAGAGCCCACCGAGCAGAAGCGATGCCAAGGCTGTGGACCACATGTCCCCCGAAAAAAGGTAGAACGATACGAATATCGAGGCAGGCGGCAGTATCCATGCCGGGTTCTGCAGGATCCATGCCCCGAGCTTCCTCTCATCGACCGCCATCGTCAGACCTCCTATGGGCAGCCGCCCAGCCCAGATATCCCATGCACGCGATGAAGCATACGAGCGGGACGTTCAATAGCAGCGAATAATCCTTCTGGGGGATATAGCGCACCTCGATGTCAAGAGGGCCGGTGGCGTCGATCCAGTACCCGTTGATGGCATCGAAGAGCCTCACCGGACGGAGCACCGTGGAATGATTTTCCCGATCAGTAACCGTCGCCTGCCAGAGCGGATCATATGTCTCTGCGAAAGAGAGCATGAACGGCCCCCTGGAATCCACGCTCGCCTTCCAGAACGTCGGATCAACCTTCTTGTACCCGATGACCGTCGCTTCAGGTTTGCTGTCGAAAAGGCCTCCCAGATTCTCCGCCTCCGAAGCCGGGAACACCCACAAGACATCCAGGATCGATCCTTCCCGTCCATGGACGCTGATCGTATGGTTCCCTTCCTTCATATGCAACTTCCCGGGGTATGCGAATCCAAGCGATCCCTGGTCGACGTCGAAACCCTGCCCATCGATGTCGATGGCGAGCGGGCCCTGTCCATTGACCGCAATACTGTAGTCGGCCTCCCTCGGAACCATGATGACGCCCTCGGCGCTTCCGTTCTCCTGGAACCTCAGGACCCTTCCATCGCTCGCGCCAATCCCATAATTGAGCCTTGTGCCGTTACTGGGCTTCATGTCAGTCTCAGCCTCGAGGATGGATATCGGAGCGAGCCTCGCTAACGCGCTCGCGTTCAGGGCGGATGAAGTGTCATCCATCAGCACGAACCGCGAATACGGCCCATCCGTGGATACTATGGCGAAATCCCTCTGCGGCAGATAGGTGAGCGAAAACAGGTTCTTGGTCTCGTTGCCTACAAGTATGGCTCCGTCATACACGGCGAACGTCCCTGCCCCGCCGGTGTTGTTGCACACTCTGTAGCCTTCGACGCTGAGGCATCCGACCCAGTCGTAGGCCGATCCGCGCAGGCCGCCGTTGTCCGGAGCCCGGACTATGTACTGGATATTCAGGCTGTCGAGGAGGGAATCCGGGGCCTCGTATCTCCGGAGGAGCTGGTAGATGGGCGTGTTCCAGTGGTAGAACGAGAGCCCCATGAATATGTCCAGGGACCGCTCTTTCTCCAGCCAGAGTATCTTATATTCGTCTGTGAAGGTATTGATGAAATAATCATACTTGCCCTCGAGCGGAGTCGCTCCGTACAGCTGATGCATATATGTCCAGGCGGGCGAAGAGGCGTAGTTGACCGCCCCGAGGGCTATGAGGGCGCAGAGCACCAGCGTCCCGCCCCTCTTATCGAGGGCGGGCACGGACAGGGCGACCATCGTCGAAGCGAAAACCGGGATCATGATGCTCATCCTGGCCCACTCCCTGAACACCCCGAGGACGCGGTCGAGGCTGGCTTTTATCATGATGTCCAGGCTGTCCTTGAGGACCTGGTTGTTGGTCCCCTGGGCGATGAACATGGAGCCGAGGACCGCGAGCAGGGACAGCAGGCCCAGGATCCTTTCCTTCCTCCCGAGGCGCCGGAACGAGGCCGCGAAGATGGAAAACACGGCAAGGAAAAACAGGATGCCCGAGAACATGAAGAACGGATTCCCCGTCATCTGGTCTTCCGGCACCTGGGGCCACCAGCTGTTGGCGAAGGATAGCAGATTGACCATCCCCCCGTTCCTCGACAGCACCTCCGGGGAGACGCTGTTGACTGTTACGGGGTAGAGATCGCCCATGTACCTGCCCAGAGCGAGGGCAGGAAGGTTCATCAGGAGGTAGATCCCGAGGGGGAAGAGAGCTATGGCCGCTGAGGCGGCCGTATCCTTCCTTGTAGCGAGGGAGTAGGCGATGACAACGGCATGGATGAATAGCATGAAGATGAACGAATGAGGCAGCACGCCGAAGAACGCGAAGAGGAGCGAATAGATCACCAGCGCCATGCCTTTCCGCCGCTCGACGTACTCAAGCCCCTGGAAGAGGAAGAGAGGGAAGACCGCGTAAGTGAACCAGATCCACGTGTGCCCGAGGCGGTCGACTGCCCAGAGGTTGAGGAAATAGAACGGTATCAGGGCCGCGACAAGCAGGGCCCTCCTCACCCCATCATCTCCGGATAACCCGCACATCTTGTACAGACCGATGCACCCGAGGAGCAGGGAGAGGAGTATCACGAACGAATGGAACTGCGTGTCGGAGAACTTCACGTAATCCGAGAGGAGGCTGATGCTTCCGAGAAGGAAGAACCGGTTCTCGAACATCGACGAACCGCCGAATGCGAACGTATATGTCTCCGAAGTCTTCCTCAGCTTCGCAGACGCCTCCCCGGCATTGGTGGTGAAATCCCCGTACTGGAACTGGAGACGGCTGTCGATCAGCGGGGCAAGCACCGGATAATAATTAGCTATGACGAACAGGGTAGCGAGGGCAAGAGCGAGCAGGGGTGCCGTCCGCTGTCCGGGCTGATAGTTTTCGCCTTTCACGAGCGTAACATGCTTGAAACCTTTTTTTTAACCTTCACATGGAAATCGCTTTTATGAGGATCGCTTTTTTCAACTGGCGTGATATCAAGAATCCCCTTGCAGGAGGTTCGGAAGTCTTCACTCACCGCCTCCTGAGCCAGCTCGCCTCAAGGGGGCACAAGGTGACGCTGTTCTGCTCCACCTTCAAGGGATGCAGCCGCAGGGAGGTCATCGATTCGATAGAGCACGTGCGGTATTCAGGCCGATACCTCATGTTCCCATCAGCCTATCTATGCTACAAAAAAAACATCGAGGGGAAGTTTGACGTCATAATCGAGAGCATAAACGGAGTCCCCTTCTTCACCCCGCTTTTCGCCAGGGAGAAGGTCTTCGCTTTCATACACCAGCTCACGAGGGAGAACTGGTATTCCGGCCTCATCTTCCCGCTCGCGTTCCTGGGTTACCACTCAGAGGACTCGATGCTCTCTTTGTACAGGAAAATCCCGACCATGGTCCCTTCCGAATCCACGCGTTCGGATCTCGAATCGCTGGGTTTCAGGGACCTCGCGGTCATCCCTGAGGCTGCCGATCTTGCGCCAGCGGATGATGAAGCCGCCCTATCTAAGGAGGGATCCCCCACGGTCCTCTACCTCGGACGGCTCACCAGGTCCAAGCGGGTGGACCATGCCATCCGCGCCTTCGCCCGTATCAAGGCCGAACTGCCCGAAGCGAGGTTGTGGGTGGCTGGAAGCGGTCCGGAATCCGCCGGCCTCCGCTCCCTCGCCGGCTCATTGGGGGTGACGGACTCCATCCATTTCTTCGGGAGGGTCGATGCCCGCGAGAAGCGGGAGCTGCTGACCAAGGCCCATCTCCTCATATTCCCCGCCGTGCGGGAGGGCTGGGGGCTGGTCGTCCTGGAGGCTAACGCATGCGGCACCCCTGTCGTCGCCTATGATGTGCCTGGATTGCGGGACAGCATCCGGAACGGCATCAACGGATACCTCGTGAAGGATGGGGACATCGCCGCCCTGTCAGCCGAGTCCCTTCATCTCCTTAAAGGCGGCAAGGCGCTCAGCCGTCTTTCGGCATCTTCGATCGGTTATTCCAGAGGCTTCACCTGGGAACGGAGCGCGGATGCGTTCATGGGATTCGTTTCGAAGCGCTCCGGCCGGTGAGTCACCCTTTTATTGATTATCCGGGAATATCATCCGGGGATATGTCGCCCCAGGTCCCTTAGATGAAGAAACCCCTGATAAGCATAGTCATACCGACAAAAAACTCGGAGAAGACCCTCGGGCCCTGCCTCGCGTCAGTCGCCGCCCAGGGCCGCAAGGACTTTGAGCTGATCATAGTGGACGGGAACAGCACCGATGGCACCGGAGCCGTGGCGAAGGAATACGACAGCATCCTCATCACATCCGGCCTTTCACTCCCTGGCTCGCGGAACCTCGGCTTCTCGAAAGCCCGAGGCGATATCTTCCTGTCCATCGATTCGGACATGATCCTCGAGCCGGACCTCCTTGATGATATCGCGAAGAGCATCGATGGCTATGGGGCGCTCATAATCCCGGAATCAGGCTACGGCTCAGGGATTCTTTCGGCTTGCAAGTCCCTGGAGAAGGAATGCTATGTGGGTGACCCGATGATGGAATCGGCGAGGGCCTTCACACGCGCCTCTTTCATGAAGCTCGGAGGGTATGATGCGAGCCTGCTCATGGGCGAGGACAAGGACCTTCATTGCAGGCTGGAGGAGGCATTCCCTATCGGGAGGACCAGGGCGAAGGTCCTCCACAACACCGAGCATCTATCCCTCTCATCCAGCCTCGGGAAATCCTATCGTTACGGCAGGACGTTCAAATCGCTGGTCTCGAAAAAGAATCCGCGCCTCGGGAAAGCGTTCTCCGGCCGCCGCCTGTTTCCCCTGAGGCATCTGAAGATCCTCATCCGGAGACCGCTGACTGCGGTTCTCCTCGCGATGCTCAAGGGGCTGGAGTATTCGGCTTTCGGGCTCGGCTATATCCTTTCGGTGGCGGGTTTTTGATATGGACCTTCATCGGAGGCTGATGGCCGGTTTCGGGATCGCGAAGGTGATAACCGACTGGCCGGAATACGCGCTCTCATGCATCGGTGCGGGCCCACGCTGCGCCAGGATCCGGCTCCGCAACGGCATCTCTTTCAGGATCAGGAAAGGCGAACCGGACCTGTGGACTATCAGCGAGGTCTGGGTGCACAGGATATACAATCCGCCCGGATTCAGTATCAATCCGGGGGATCTCGTCATAGACATAGGAGCGCACATCGGCGCCTTCTCGGTCTTCGCGGCATCCGCCGGGGCCACGGTCGAGAGCTTCGAACCGCATCCCGACAATCACAGGATGCTCAGAGCCAACCTGCGGATCAACGGCTTCGCTTCTGTAAAGACACACAACGCCGCGGTCGGAGGGAAGGAAGGGCGCCGCAGGCTTTTCCTGCCGGAAAACGAAAGCTGCTGCAACTCGTTTTTCCCGCAGGGAAAGGACCTGCCGAGCGCGGAAGTGGATTGCACGACACTTGACAAAATTGTCCTCGGCTCCGGCATAAGGCAGGTCGATCTGCTCAAGCTGGACTGCGAGGGGGCGGAATATGAGATACTGATGTCCGCTTCGGACGGGGCGCTTTCCAGGATACGGAAAATCTCGCTCGAATACCACGACGGCCTCGTCCCGGGGCGCGATCACCGGAAGCTATCATCTTTCCTTGAGGAAAAGGGCTTCGAAGTGACGCTCAGGCCTCCGCTCATGTACGCTTCCCGGACCCATATCCGACAGTCCTGATAGGATGCAACCCGTATAGAATCCCGCCCCGGGCTGCTATAGCTATCGCGCCGGCCATTGCAGGGACCGCAGAGACGGCCAATGCGACCAGGCCAAGGATTATCGATGGCACTCTCCGTTCCCTGAACAGCACGACCGGACCGTTTCCGCCATCGAAAAATGTCCTCCTCGCCATGACCATGATTGGTAGCTCGGAGGCCCCCGCGCTTCCTTTCAATACAACGTCCTTGCCGAAATACCCGAAGCTCCCTGCGATACGGGATACAGCTGACAGCCTCCCGCCGCTGCCCAATAGCGCTCCGGCAGCCGAAGAGTCCCCGGAAATCTGGAATAACACCGCATCTTCGGGCACAGGTTCTTTCAGGGGGCCGCCTGAAACCGGCCATTCCGGGCCCGAGAAGAACTCGAATCCGCTCGCCGACCACAGCGACCGGGCCATCAGCCATGCGAAATCCCCTCTTCCGAGAGCCCAAAAAGCGACCGCCGACATCAGATACAGGAAGGAATATGCTGATGCTTCCAGGATCCGCCCATGGAGAAGGAGCGTCTCCAGCTCTCCCCTGCCGCAGAGATACTTCCGTCCAGGGGAGCCGAGGAGCGGAGGGAGATTGGCCGGATGGGTCACTGCCGAGCCGATATAGGACGCTTTGATGCCCGCCCTCCTGAGCCTCCAGGCGAGCTCGTAATCCTCCCCGCCGAAATACAGCGGCAGGAATGTGAGCCCCGATTTCAGAAGCGCTTCCCTGCTCAGGCAACCGTAATGGTGGAGCACATCACCCCTCCTCTTGTCTCCGGAAGGGGCGTAGATGATGTGCGGCAGCACCAGATCGCCGGTCGAGATTGCGAATTCAGCGAGAAGCGTGCCTGAAAGAGGGAGGCAGTCATAATCCGCGAGGACTATCTTCCGATACCCGTCCCGCAACGCTCTCTTCTCTCCGATATAATACGCCCCTGCGCTTCCGTTCCTCCCGGATTCGAAAAGGGACAGGATGCTGAGGCCGGGCTGGTCCACAGGCACATCACCCTCGCCGCGGACGATTATCAGATCGAAATCCTGGTGGGTCTGTTTCGCGAGGACGGCGAGATGCCTCCTGAGGGTCCCGTCCTGACCTAGGCATGGCATGACGAGGGCTATCCCCGCCCTCTCTTTCCGCCTTCGGTCCTCCTCATGGCTGACGAGGGCTTCCAGCCCGGGGCCGGTCGACACCCAATCTTCCTTCCTCATATCGGATAGACCTGGCGCGGCAAAGTTTATAATCCAAAATAGGCAATTCACTCCATGGACCTGCGGTTAGCCTTAGTCACGACCTCGCTCCGGGCACGATCCGGCGCTGACCGCGTCATCCTCCGCATCGCAAGGCACTTCGACGCCACGATATTCTGCCCCTCATACGATCCGGACAACATCTATCCGGAATTCTCCAAGGTCAATTTCGAGACCGCGAAACCGGGGCTCTCAACCAATATACCGATAGCCCGATCCGTTTTCGACGTGATAGACAACTCGAGATATTTCCTGGACCTCAAGATCAAGGGATTCGATGTGATCAACCCCCACGTCCCTCCCTCCGAGTGGGTGCGCAGGAACAACTCCCCGGTATTATGGTACTGCTATTCGCCATACAGATTCGCATTCGACCTCCGTGACTGGAAGATGGCGAGGATGAACCTCGCGGGCAAGGTCATGCTCGGTTCATGGGTGGAAGTGTTCAAGCGCATCGAGTTCGGGATCATCCCGAAGATAGAATACCTTTTCACCACCAGCGAAGAGTGCCGGTTGAGGATAAAGAAATACCTGAAGCGCGAATCCGAGGTCCTTTATCCCGGCATCGACTCCGAAAGATTCTCGAACCGGGGCCAGGAGAATTTCTTCCTGCTCCCATCTCGGTTCGAGCCGGAGAAAGAGCTCGAGTTCGCCATAGACGCATTCACGCTCTTCAAGAAAAGGACGGAATCCCCGGGCCAGCATGCCGGATCGAGGTGGAGGCTTGTCCTTGCCGGAGGCACGATGGACCTCGAACTCCCCCAGCGTTATCTGAAAAAGATCCGGGCCCTAGCTGAAGAAGCCAATTCGAGGTTCGGCCACAAGGCGATCACGATCGAGACCGATATTACCGATGAGCGCATGGCCGACCTGTATTCTCGATGCCATTGCACGGTCTTCTCCCCTCCTTTCGAGGACTTCGGCCTCGTCCCCCTTGAAGGGATGGCATCCGGAAAGCCTTGCATCGGCAGGGATTCGGCCGGACCGAGAGAGACGATAATCGACGGGGAAGATGGATTCCTGGTGAACAGCGTGGAAGGGATGGCAGATAAGATGGCTCTGCTCGCGGCTGACCCGGAAAAAGCCGCAGCCATGGGCCGGAGCGGGCGCGCGAAGGTCGTGAAAAAATTCACCTGGAAGCGTTTCCTCGACCGGTTCGAAGAGAAAGCCCGGGAGATGGTGGCCAGATGAGGGGATCCCAAGCAAGACGCGAAGGAAAACCCGAAGCTGATCAGGGAATGATGCGGCGGACCTGGAAGAGCGTCGAGCAGCACGCCCCCCTCATCTTCTACCTGGCCCTCGCACTCGTGCTAATCAAGCCACTCCTATCCCCAGGCTACTATATCGCCCTTGACATGGTCTTCGGCCCCAGCAGCTTCCAGGACTTCCAGTTCACGGACTTCTACGGCTTCACCCCGAGCTCATACGGGGCGTATTTCCCCCTCAAGATGGTGATGGCGGCTTTGTCGGCCATCATCCCTCCAGATGCGGTCGAGAAGCTCCTCCTCTTCGGGATCCTGTTCCTCTGCGGCTTGTGCGCCCACTACTCGCTCCCCAAAGAGCTCGGCAGCTCGCGCCTCTTCGCCGGCCTCCTCTATACGATCAATCCGTTCGTCTTCGTGAGATTCCTCGCCGGGCACTGGTCGATCCTGCTATCCTACTCGATATGGCCGGTCGCGATCAAGTCCTTCATGGATTTCACGGAGCATCCGGAGGATCGCAGGTCGCTCCTGAACGTCGCGATCCTGACCAGCATTGCCGCTGTGAGTTCTCATGGGGTGGCGATCCTGCTCATCTGCTACCTGATCGTCTTCGTTTTCCGGCTCATCAAGACCGGCATCGACCGGAGCCTCATCAAGATGGCCTTCGTGCTCGCCGCCCTGGTGCTTCTACTCAACCTGTACTGGATCATCCCCACCGTGCTGCTGTTCAATGACACGTACAAGCCTGTCTCGGCGGGCGATTATTTCGCGGACTTCGCGCCCGATTCGTCCAACCTGGGGCTCGGCTTCGCCGTCTTCTCGATGCACGGGTTCTGGAGGGAAGGCTTCGTCCTGACCAAGGACGTGCTCCCTTACTGGTACGTCCCGCTCATATTCCTGGTCATGATAGCCGCGGCAGGGTTCATCCACCTTCTCCGCGATCGCGCCCTGCATGCGATAATGATCCTGTCATTCTTCTTCATATTCTTCCTCCTCGCACTCGGCCCCCTGAGCCCGCTCTCATGGATATTCACGGTCTTCGGAGACCGGTTGCCGCTCTACCTCCTTTTCAGGGATTCGCAGAAGTTCGTCGGAGTCATCGCTCTGGCTTATTCCTGGCTGGGCGCATACGGGATCCACGGGCTGCGGCTCTCTTGGCCGGCGAGGAAAACCGTGATCCTATCCGCTGGATTGGCGATCGCCCTCTTGTATAACTTCGGCTTTTTCGGGTTCCTCGGCCAAACACGCCCGAGCGTCTATCCTTCGGACTGGTCGGAAGCCGAGAAGATAATGTCCGCAGATCCAATCCAGGGCAATGTGCTTGTCATCCCGCCGTACCTGTACAATTATTACCCCTGGGTGAACTCTTCGCAGAAGACGGTTGGCATGCCGGCCTCGCAGTTCTTCTCGAGGCCTGTAATAAACGAGCAATCTATCCTGACCCCCCACGTCTCCAGCGACGTGAACGATCCAAGGGGCCAGTATGTGTCTTCACTCTTCCGGAGGAGGCAGAATATCAGCAACACGGCCGACCTGCTGCTTCCCCTCGGCGCACGTTATATCGTCGTATTCAAGGATTTCGAGGACAGCGAATATTACCTCTACCTGTTCAAACGGCGGGGCGGGGTCAAAGGCATCTCGCTCGCATACTCCGGCGATTCGCTCCTCGTCTTCCGCGATGATCGGGTGTCAGGGCCGTTCTTCTCGTCAAAGGAGAATGGCAGCGGCGGGTTCGGCGAGCTCTTCAACCAGAGCCTCAAAGGCTCGTATTCCCCGGACGTGTCCTACAAGGAGATAACGCCTGCCTCTTACGAGATCACGGCCAGCGGATATCGCTATGCGGTCTTCGCCTACCCGCCGAACACCTTCATTCGTTTCGACGGATCCCCGGTCTCGAAGTTCCACTCGCTCGGGAGCCTTTTCGCCTTCGACGGCCCGGGGAGGTTCGAGAACACGCTGTTCTATATCACGGCCGCGCTGTTCCTTCTCTCATGGCTCGTCATGATCCTGCTCATGCTCAGCCTTACTGGTGCCGCCAGATTGGTTTTGGCGCTCGCCGCGGCAGCCGTCTATATGCTTACCGTATCCGGAACCATAGGGCCCACCCACCTGGGGGGCGTTCTCGCCCTGTCGGCTTCCATCGCTATAATATATTATGCAGGAGACCCGAGGGCCGCGGGTCAGCAATAGATTTTTAAATGTAAATTGAGCGTTGGCATCATGAAGAATTCATATGTGATTTCGGCTATATTGGTTATAGCGACTCTACTGAATCTGGTGCCTACCGCATCAGCGTTTATCGGACCGTCAGTGCCCTATTGTTGCGGAAGCCCGATAGGTGGTTATAATCCAGACATTTTTTCTTGCTATGACACCTGTTATGACGGCTGTTACGTGTGCGACCTGAGCCAGTTCGGCTATAGCTGTCCCGGGTATTATGGGTACCAATACTCATGCATACCGCACGGGGACAACAACCCGCCCCCCACCCATGTGAGCGTGGATGTCGGGTGCGACGGCAACACGGTGACCGTCACCAGCGACGGTCATCCGGTCAAGGGGACCCACGTCAATGTGAAGGACCCGGTCACCCTCGATTCGCTCGCCTCCGGTGATACCGACAACGACGGCAAATTCACCTTCGATCTCGGAAAGGACATGTGCGGCGAGAAAGTCCTCGTGAAAGTGGAGGGCGAACCTGAAAAGTCGGTGACCCTTGAGGACTGCAACAAGTGCGCTCCGCCCGAGTGCACCACAGATGATCAGTGTCCGACGGACAAGAAATGCTCGACCGACAACAAGTGCGTTCCGGTCCCGTGCAGCTGCGGTGTGGTCGAAAGCCACCAGTGCAAGGCGTACGCCTGCTGCGCTGACTCAGACTGCCCGACCGATCAGCAGTGTGTCGGCCACGCGTGCAAGCCGAAGGATAATTTCCAGTGCCACACTGATCTCCAGTGCAAAGACAACCAGTTCTGCGACATCAAGCCCGGAGCCGCCGGCGGCGCATGCAAAGACATAACCGGCCAGTGCGGACAGCCGAAGGACCACAAATTCGTTCCTTACGGGTACGAATGCGGCACCGAGCCCGGATGCCCGCAGTGCCCGCAGGGCAAGTCGTGCGTAGACCACAAGTGTCTCTCGAACGACATAAACTGCCCGTCGACGGCCATAGTAGGTGACAACAAGACCTGCGTTCTCACCGAGAACGACCAGGCATGCGGCCCAGGCCAGAACTGCACCGCGAAAGTCACCACGCCTGACGGCAAGGAATACGATGTGACTCCCGACGAGAACGGGAACGTCCAGGTTCCGGCTTCGATCAGCGGCAAGATAAAGGTGACCCTCCTCAAGGACGGCAAGGTCGTCAAGGAGGTCTTCATCAACGTCCTGCCCAAGTCTGCTCCGGAGGAGCCGTCCAAGCCCCCATCGCAGGGTTCGGATCCGTTCTCTCTCCTGTGGCTGCTGATCCTGCTCCTCGCAGTGATACTCGGTATCGTCTACTGGAGAAGCAGGGGCGGAAAGAAGTAATTTTTTATTTATCCTTTTTCTTATCTTCCTTTTCTGACATTGTCGGCTCTTTCTATTCATCCGAAGATGCTCTTGCACGCTATCATGATGCCCACGATCAGAGGCTGGTGGACGAGGTAAATTAGCAGGGAATTCCTTCCAAGCACGGCCAGCCTGGACTCGATCCACGATCCGCGCGCCTCCTCCCCATGCGGGAAGAAGACAGCCCCGGCGCACAAACCCATCAGGACGACGCCGAACCAAGGAAGGAGAGGGTAGTAATCGAGGGCGGTATACCCCGGATACGTGAGGCCGAGCCAGAAGAGCTGATGTGAATCGCTTTGCATCCCCGCGGCCAGCATGCCGAGGGCGACCACGCAGGCGCCGAAAAGCGCGTTGAGCTTCCCGAACCGCAGGAAGAAAGGCGCGATGATGGTCGAGAGGGCTATCAGGTGTATGATCCCGAACGTTATGAAACCTTCATGGGGGTATATCCAGGTGGCTATGGTTATCAGGATGGCGATGCCTGCCAGCCTCAGGCCCCGCTTCAGGTGATGGGCGTACCCCTCGGTATTCCCCCTCTCGCTCAGCTGGATCGAGACTCCGGCGAGCAGAAGGAACAGGCTCCCGGTAGCCCTCTGGAACAGGAGCAAGGGAAGAGAGTGGAGGTCGATTGACCCGATGCCGAAATAGTCTATGTCGAAGATGATATGGTACGCGACCATCATCAGGATCGCCCAGCCGCGGAGTGCGTCCACGATGACGATCCTGGGCTTATCTGGCATATTCCGCCCTCTGGACTATCTCGCGCGCCTTGCCGAGCGGTATCGAGGCCCGGTCCGAGAGGGATTGCGGGCTTTCCGGTATATCGGCTATCGTCACTATCTTGCTCTTGAGGAGGCGCCTCAGTATGTCATTGCCCATCGGGATCACCGTCACCGGGTAACACTTCGTCCGGTCGATGAGAGCCTCGAGGCCTTTCTTCAGGGGATATCTCCAGCCGAGGAGCGGCATCTCCATGCATTCGGCATACCTGATGACGTCCTCAGAGAATTTGGTGTTGGTGACCAGCCACGGCTTCGCTAGCGGCCTGCAGGTCCCCCTCGCGGCGCCTTCCTTGAGGTCCAGGAACCTCGCATATACATAAAGCGCTGTCTGTATCCTGCATTTTATCCCCGGCTGGTTATGGAACTTGCACTCCATGGGGTATGTCAGGCCCCCCTTGGTGGCGACCACGTCTATCTCATGGCTCACGCATTTGCCCTCCAGGGTCTGCCTGAGCTCTGTCCGGTATCCCTGGAGGCCCATAAGCCTGCCGATGAAATCCTCGAATTCATACCCTTCAGGGCCTATCTCGAGGAGCGCCCTCTTGAGATTGTACCTGTGGGATACCTCGGGCCTCATCTCGTCCACAAGCTCGTACACGAGCGAGTAGATCCTCTTGGTCGTTATCCCGTCGTAGAGCCGGGTCTCGAGGCTGCGCAGGATCTCTGTGGCCTCATTTCCGCTTATCCCTGCCCTCCGCAGGGCGTTCCTCACCTTCCCCTCGCTGAATGGCTCCTTTTCGCCGCCTTCCTTCACCACCATTATCCCGGCCATTGCTATTTCCCCCTACCCCCGTCCGGGCCGCTTGATTGCCTTGTGAGCAGGTATATCATCGATGCGGCAGCTATCGTGAAGGCGACAGCTATCGCGATCTCATACTGCCAGGCCCCGCTTACCGGTATGATTATCTTGATTGTGTCTGTTATGGCAGTTTGCCAGAAAAGGCCTGCGACGACCGCGAGCGCGGTCGTCAGCATCGTTATTACCCTCG
This sequence comes from Candidatus Micrarchaeia archaeon, assembly GCA_046331685.1. GTDB lineage: Archaea > Micrarchaeota > Micrarchaeia > Anstonellales > Bilamarchaeaceae > Bilamarchaeum. Next base: position 94,853 of record JAXLQI010000001.1, read on the forward strand.
CCGATATCTCCCTCCGGGCCTCCCTGGCAACATCAGTCTTGAGGCTCTGCCTGGTATCCTTGGCTGTTTTCTCTTCTGCCATGGCTTCCTTTGGGACGGCAAAAGGTTTTATGGTTTTGCGAGTAGCGGGGAAAAGATAAATATTAAACCAAAGACGCCGGATATACCATGATGGACGACCTGGACGGGAAAATCAGGAGCCTTGCCGCAGAGACACAGGCCAAAGTGGACGATTCCCTCTCCAAGCTCGAGGCCGCGCTCGAGGGCTATGATGCCGCGAAGAGGAAACCGAAATCCAAGGAGGATGAGATAGCCTACCTGCGGTACTCGTTCGAACTCCTATCGGCATGGAACAAGGATCCAATCAGGGCCCGCAGGGATACGGGATCCCTCCTGCGCCGCCTGAGCCGCTTTGTGGACATATGCGACCAGCTGCAGGCCCGGAGGCCAGTCTGATATGGCGGCCCAGAGGTCCAAAGAGAGGATAGATGAAGCCCAGCAGTCCGTCCAGAGCCTCGTCCATGAGCACCAGGCCAAGATAATCACGATGGTCCCTGTCCGTACCGGCCGCAGGAGGACCGACGAGGAGCTGGCCAGGATCATCGAGGCCGCTTCCGGTTCCCTCCGCGTCCTGGAGCGCCAATCGTTCAGCGTCGGCAGGATGCTCGGCACAACAATCGCCCGCTCCATGCTCGAGTATGGCTCCTATGCGCCCCCCAGGGTATTCCGGACCCCTGACGAGGCGCGCCGGCATTCACAGGAGCTCCTCCTCGCCACACTGCCTCTCGTGGATATAAACTCCCCCTCGTTCTCCCTGGCCCCCAGGCCGGCAGGGGCCCCGCTCACGCCCCTCTATCCCCATGTCGAGAACCGGACGATCGATGAAGAGAGCGTGCGGGTCCGGGGCTGGCTCACGGCCGGATTCCTCGGCCCGGCCATCCATGAACGGTTCATACGGACGCCTCCGGTGGTGACCGTGGAAAGCGAATCCTACTTCGCCACCCTGAACGCATCCGAGAAGACGGCGGTCCGCGCCGTGGGCAAATACTACCACGACACCAACCACATCATGATCTGCGAGGAGATCGCCCGTTACGATGAACCCACGCGCATGGTGCTCCTCATCCACGAGCAGCTCCATTACGCCTCTTACCTCGGCGGCGGCAGATCCATCCGCTGGAGGGGCGGCAGCGGCGAGCAGGTGGTGGCCCCGACCGCGGATTCCGACTGGCTCCATGAAGGTCTCACGCAATATTTCTCGCTCCGCCTTGCCCACGAGCACGGCTACTACCCATCCGAGACGTTCTATATGGACGGCGTGCGCGTGGGGTTCTTCCTCTCAAGGATCGTCGGGGACGATGCGCTCAAGACCGCGTTCCTCACCGGGGATTTCACCGCCGTGCGGAACGCTGTCGACTCCAGGCTCGGCGCCGGCACGTTCGGGAGGCTGATGAGCTCGGGCCGGGCCCCTGAGGCCTCCGTCCTCCTCTCCGACCGGGTGGAGCAGAAGTTCACCGAAGCGGAGCGCAGGCCCTGGTCCGGCGACCGGATCCACCAGCTGGTGTTCGCGAGGCCGGATATGAAGGCCATGCTCGATGCGATGTCGGCGTTACGGCCCTGATGGGGTGTTCATATGGAAGACTGGAAATCCGAACTGGAAAAGACGCTCGGCTCGAAGGGATACAAGAACGCGAGCGCGAAGATAAGCGCATGGAAGAAGAAGCTCGCCACCGCAGACCGCGCCGCCGCCCTCCGCATAAGGGACGAAAAAGGCGCGTTCTTCGCGAGGATGCTGAAATCAGACCCGCGTCTCTACTCGGTCTTCAGCGGGGACGACAAGGCGCTGGGCCAGATGCTGTCCCGGAAGCTCACGGGCCATGACGCCATCATCGACTGCTGATGCGTATGCACATCATTTTCCGCGGAAATCCTCCGCTTCCGCGCCTAATTTAAATCTTGCATGGCAAGACACCCTCATGCCGAACTATTTCGATGGCGCGGACCGCGGCTCATCCATAATCGAATCCGAGGAGGTGCTCATGCCGGACTATATGCCGGACGAGCTCCTCCACCGCGAGCAGGAGCTCCAGGCCGTCGCGGATTCGATAAAGCCCCTCCTCGGCAAGCGCCCCCCCAACAACCTCTTCATCCACGGCTCATCCGGAAGCGGCAAGACCACATGCATAAAATACCTGCTGAAGCAGCTGGGCGAGCATTCATCCGGGGTCCTGCCGGTATATGTCAACTGCTGGGAGAACCCTACGCAGATGGCGGTCTACAACCGCATAATCGAGGAGATGCGCCTGCCCCTGCCGCGCCGGGGCCTGGCTACCGACGAGATCTTCGACCGCATCATGCAGTACGTCCGGAACTACAAGAAGCCGATACTGCTCGTCCTCGACGAGATGGACGGGCTGCGCCACGACAAGCTCCTCTACGTGGTGGCGCGCTCGAACGAGCAGAGGCTGACCTTCGGCATCATCGGCGTCTCGAACAACAAGGAGCTGCTCTCCCGCCTCGACTCCAGGGTGCGCAGCTCTCTCCGCTTCTCCGAGATGGAATTCAAGCCTTACTCCGAGGACCAGCTCCTATCCATCCTCCGCGTGCGCGCCGGCCGGGCGCTCTCGCCCGGGAGCTTCGACGAGCGCCTCCTCCTCAAGATCGTGCGGTCGGTCGAAGACGGCTCGGCCCGCGTGGCACTCGAGAGGCTCTGGAAAGCCGCCAAGCATGCGGAGAAAGCCGGCCGGGACAGGATCATGCTCCAGGACGTGGAGGATACCCTCTCGTCCGAGCCTTCATTCAAGCTGCCGGAGCTCAAGCTCTCCTCCGAGGAGATGCTCATCGTGGACCTGCTCAAGGGCGGCGAGCTGGAGTCCTCGGCCCTCTACGACAGCTTCATCAGGAAGATCCCGAAGACCAAGAGGCAGATAAGGAACTACCTCGACCTCCTCGAGAAGAAAGGGATAATAGAATCGAAGGAGATGGAGGCGGAAGGGATGCTCAAGCCCAGGGCGTTCCGCCTCAGATGAGCGCGGGCGGCCCCCATGCATAATAAAAACACCTCTCCGAATCATAGCCATATGGCTGAGATGGATTACGATGAGCTCAGAGGCCGCTATGAACACGTATATGTCCAGAGCGGCAGGCTCTTCGAGAACGAGTGCAGGAGCATCGAGGCCGCCCTGGAAGCCTCTTTCTCATGCTATTTCAGCCTGCGGAAAGACCGCATGGACGAGCGCGCGCAGTTCCTCGCGGCGTTCTTCTACCGCAACTGCGTCTACCTGTCGGCTACCTATCATATGATACGCAACGGCATGCTGGATCCGGCGGGGAACAACATGCGCACGGTCTTCGAGACGATAATCTGGCTGTATGCCTACCATTCGGATGACGGGATATACGCCAATTTCAGGCAGCTGAACGATCTGGACGCGGAGAAATTCCGCCTCATAAAGAGCGGGGGATGGTCCCACACGAAAGAGCGGAAGCTGGAGAACCTGAGGAGGAAATACAGTTTCCAGAAGACCATGAAGAAGCTGTACTCCAAAGAGGCTTTCGAGAAGCTGTTCTTCAACCAATACTGGGTCCTCTGCCAGAAATCCCACTCCAGCATCTTCGGCGTCAACCACAACACCCCCAACATGGAAGGGACCACGACGCTGGAGAAGAGGCCTGACGAGATGAAGGACAACCTCACCGCGACGGCGTACCTCGCGGTGGAGAACATCACCAGCCTGCTCAACTGCCTCTCCGGGCACCTGCCCCAGGAGAGGATAGACCGCCTGCTCGATGTGATCAACCGGGTCAACAGGACGATCCCTCCGGCTCCGGGCCTTGCGCCCGACACGCTGGAGCTGGAGTTCACCGTGAGGTTCCGGAAGGTGTGAGATGGACCGTCGCCTGATCCTGGCCATAAATGCGGTCATATCCATCGTCCTCGTCGCAGCGATCCTCAATATCGTCGGCGTCGGCGAGGTGGCTTCCGAGCTGTCGTCGGTCAGCATGATCTATATCATCCTCGGCATGGCGTCGCTGTTCGTCATGGATCTCCTGATGGCCTACCGGATCAAGCTCATGCTGGAGGAGAGCGGCGTCCGGATGGGGTTCCTTGACATCCTGCGGTCACATTTCGTCGGTATGCTGCTGGCGGATTTCACCCCCTCGCGCACCGGCTATTTCGCTACGGCAGCGGTCCTGAGATACAATTATGACGTGCCAGCCGACAAGGCCCTGCTGTCGATCTTCGGCCCTCAGATATTCGACTTCGCGTTCAAGGTGATCTCCGGGAGCCTCGCGATATTCTATATCATGTTCGTTTTCATAGGGCCCGGCCAGGGGCTCATCCTGATCGCAGGGGCGGCCGTGATCAGCGTCCTGGTCGTGGGGATGATGCTCCTCCTCTTCTCGGCCCGGTTCCTCGGGCTTTTCGGTTTCGCAGGGAAGCTCCCGGTGATCGGGAGCCTCTACTCCACGATGGAGAAGATGCAGGAGAGCTCTCATGTCGTCGTGAAGAAGACGCCCCACATCATCGCGCTCATATTCGTCAGCTGGTTCTTCCGCTCGCTGTCCTGGTACCTGGTCGCGAAGAGCATAGGCGTGGCGGTGGATACGCCGTTCCCGGAGATCCTCTTCTACCTCTTCCTCCAGCCGCTGCTCACCATGCTGGAATTCGTGCCGTCGCCCACGATCGCCGGGCTCGGCCTCAGCGAAGGGGGGGCTACGCTCGTGTTCTCGTTCTTCGGGGTGCCGGCGGCGAAGGCGGCGACATTCGCCCTGCTGACGCGCTTCAAGACGACCCTCCTCCACCTGCCATCGGTCCCAGAGGCGCTGAAAGTGCTCCCGAAGGCGCTGCCGGGGAAATGATGCGGTCAGACGCGGAGCAGGAAAGTGGTGCGGTAAAGCCGTTTCCCCTGGTCGCGCCCGACCAGCTTCTTCGTCATGAGCACCTTGAGGCCCAGATCGCCCATCATGGCGACGACGGCCTTGGAATTCCCGATGTATATGTCGATGCCGCCGTCCTTCTCCTCGGTCTTGGATATGAATGTCTTCTTCCCGAGCCTCTCGATGAACGCGTCGGCGAGCCTGTCCATCTTCTTGCGGTCGCCGCGGAGCTGGATTATCGCCTCGAAATACCCCCCGCTGATCCTGGAGCACTGCGGGCAAATGGTCTTCCTGATATCGAGAGGGATCATCTTCTCGATCCTCGCGCTCCCTTCCTTGACGAGGAAGCTCGCCGTCTGGTACTGGTGGTTGTAGCTCGCGTCCTGGAAATCCCCGCGGCATTTGGAGATTATATACTCCGAGACCTTCCTCTCGTTGTAGGCGGTCCAGTCGCCCCGGAAGCGCATCCTGCCGCAACGGACGCACTGGTCCAGCTCTATCCGGTCGGGGGTGGTTATCCTGACCGGGTAGCAGTTGATGCAGAACGCTTCGATGAATTCGACCGAGTCGCTCTTCCTCCCGCACTTCGGGCACACAAGGGCTGACATATCGTTTTAAACCATTGAGAACGATATTAAAAAACAATGACCAAGAACATCAACCAGGCTGTGAACCTGACCTCTTATTTTATCACGCTCCCCCCGGCCCCGTATCTCGTGGCTGCCATAATCGCCCTCGGCCTCATCTTCGGGCTCGCTGTCAATATCGGCCGGCCGGACCCGGTCCAGAACCAGCTCGCCGACGGCCTGATGCTGCTCGCCCTGCCCTCCCTCCTCTCGTCCCTGGCCATAAAGCTCCTGATCCGCAAGATGCCCTACCGCAGGATCGCGGCGACGGCGCTCGCCGGAGAGGCTGTATATGCTCTCGCATACGGCACCAGCATGCTGCTCTGGGGGGTGAACCAGCTATACGCGCAGCTGGTGCTGCTCGTGGGGGCATCGCTGGTCTTCGTTTTCCTATACGTCATTTGCAGGTTCGTGTTCATCCTGAAATACCGCTCAATCCTCTTCGCCATCCTGCAGCTGATGTTCTATCTCCTCTTCCTCCTGAGCAACCAGGTCCTTTATGTCACCGACGAGCCGTTCATCGATGTCGCGGCGAAATTCTACATCTCGGCATTCGTCCTCCTCGGCGCCCTGATCGTGTTCTTCTTCATCATAAACGCGCCGATGAAGAAGAACCTCGGCCTGAGCAGCACCGACGCCATGTCGTATCTCTTCAGCCAGTGGCTTTACCACAACAAGGACGTGGAGAAGGTGTTCCAGCAGGTCGGGGAAGACGTCAAGACGGTGCTCTGCATCAGCGGTTTCCGCAGGAAGGACGGGACCATCTACTTCGTGACGCCGTACGTGCATTTCGGCCCATTCGGGAATCTCGGAGGGAGCGAATTCTCCTATCTCATAGCCAATTCGCTGGACAAGAAGCACGGCTCCCGTTCATTCGTCTTCCACGGGACGGTGACGCATGACCTGAACCCGGTCGCCACATCGGAGATCTCGAAGATCCTCTCCGCCGCCGATTCTGCGATAGAATCCGCAGTCTACAAGGATGCGCGCGTATCCCTTTCCGTCGGCAAATCCGGGGAGTGCCGCGCGGAGGCCCTGCGGGTGAACGATTCGGCTATGATTAGCCTCAGCCGCGCTCCGCTTGTGACCGAGGATATCAATTTCGGCCTCGGCCTCGCGCTCATGTTCGAGGCCGAGAAGGAGGCATCCACAGCGATGATTATCGACCAGCACAATGCCGAGACCGGCGATATCACGAGCTTCGAACCCGGGAGCCTGGTCGGCTACAACTACATGTGCGCGATAAAGGAAGCGCTCTCCCGCAAGAGCCCGTCGAAGCCGCTCCGGATCGGGGTCAGCATCCGCCAGGTGGACTCGGACGTGATCGGGCAGGCCGGGATCAAGGCCGCCGTCATCTCCACCGATCCGGAATATGTCGTAGTCCTGATCGACTCCAACGGCGTGACGCCGGAGTTCCGCGACAAGATAGAATCCTCGGTGAAATCGATCGGGAAAGGGATGAAGAGGGATTTCACAGTGGGGGTCTTCACCACCGACACCCATCAGACAAACATGGTCCGCGGCGTCCTCAACCCGCTGAAAGAGCAGGAGAACACCCTCGAGACGATCCGGGAAGCTGTACGGGAAGCGGTCTCCGACATGCAGGAGGCCAAATACTTCTCTGACCGGCGGTGGTTCGATATCCGCGTCCTCGGGGCGAAGCAGTCGATAGAAGTCATCTCCACGGTGAATTCCATCGTCGCGGTGGCCAAGATCACCCTGCCCCTGGTCTTCATCGGCGGGATCCTCCTCCTCATAGCGATCGCGATGCGGCTCGGCTGATAGGGCCGATACTTATATATACTTCCATTGACATATTACAACAGGAATAACAGACCGGCCAGTCCCAGACAGGTCCGCTTCAAGGTGAAAAAATGAACAACTCAGACCGAAAATTAGGAGGAAAATACCGCATCAGGGAATTATACGACGAGATAGGCAAGCTCAGGGCCCGCGACAACCTTGAGCCGATAGGCGGCCTCGGTTTCGCCCACAAGGTGTGGAGCCACTTCCATGAGGCGCCGAATCCCCGGGTCATGGAAGCCATGGCGAATCTGGACCAGAGGATGAACGACAGCAAGGGGAAATCCCCGTCCATCGTGACGGATTAACTTCTTTTCCACTTCGCGCTCTTCTTCTAATCGAAGAGGGGATCCGATCTCCCTCTCGTTATTGCGCCGTCTTCAAGGATCCTGACCCCTCTTCCGATGGCAAGAGTGCACGGGCCGCAGAAATCCAGCCCCAGCCTCGCGATCTCGAGGAACCTCTCGATGCTCCCGTCGTTGGCCTGCATGATGCATCTGCCATCAGGGCAATGGCCGTCGATATCGATCAGCGTGTGGCCGATCTCATGTTTCGCCGCCGCTTCGATGGCCCTGCCGCGCGATTCCGGCGGGAAAGAACCGATAATCTTCGTGGAGATGAATGCGCACGAGCCGAACAGGCCCGCTCCGATCAGCTCCCTCTTCATGCACCCTTCCCTGCTATAGATGCTCTTATCAGTTACTCCGATGCCGATGATCCCCTTCGTGAAAAAGACCTCGCCGAGTATGTCCAGGATCCTGCCCGTAGCCAGGTCGCTGATGCAATGCCTCTCAGGCGAAGCGAGGATATCCCTCACGAATGAACGGTAACGGACGTTCCTGAGGGCCTCTCTGCCGAATCCCGCCGATTCGCAGAAAACCCCGAACCTGCTGAAGGATCCGGCGGCCCTCTCAGCGGCTTCTTCCCCCTCTTTCCCGACCGAATCAAGCGTGAGGATCCTCAACCGAATCTTATTCATGTTGTTGATTATGTCGTATTCAGTATTTATATGGTTCCTTTCCGGCTCAGGTGCCGGCAGCCATCCTAAGGATATCCCGTATCCCGGGAGCGAACCCCATGATCATCAGCACAAGGGCTATGAACCGGCGGTCCTCGTCATCCATCTTCTCTTTGCGCAGGACATATGCGGCCGCGAAAGCTATCCCGGCCTTGAGGAGGTAGAACGCGAAGAACGAGCCCGCAATCTGGCCTATGGCGTTCGAGAACACATGCTGCTCGAAATAGCCTATCCCCGAGACCGATGAGAACACATCGATGACGAAGAAAGTCGCAGCACCGTCGAGGGCCTGCCCTGCTACGATCGCCGCGAGGACCCTGTCCTTGAAATACATCAGGGCGATATACGCCGGGATCGCGGCTAGGAGGAGCACAGGCAGGGCGAATATGGCATATCCCATGAACGGGAGGAGGAGAAGGAAGTGCGGAAGCCAGAGAATCAACCCCGCATACGGGAGCAGGTCCATCCTTCGGAGCCGGTGGAGTATCGCCATGGAAGCGAGAAGCAGGGCGGCAGTCAGGATATACACCCCCGGGGTGACGGTGAGATACCCATAGTCCCAGAGGTGGCTGTCAAGCACGAGCCTATGGACCGGCGTCACCGGCTTGAAGACCCCGCTGTCGATGGAATCGGTCACTACCCTGAGCGTGGAGCCGAACAGGACGAACGTCAGGGCCGCCGCTATGAATCCCTCGTCAATCCGGATCCGGCCCTTCAATATCCGGTGGAGGCCGTACACCGCCGCGATGGCGATGACCGCATAGACCACCGTGTTTACGGTATTATACCCGGTCTTGTCCCAGATCGGGCTGATAAAGTAATCGTATATAAAGTTTTCCATCGAACCAACTGCATGGATAGTAGGCGCAAAAACATTATAAAGTCCAGTGTGCGTTCGTCGGTAGAACGGCTCCTGGACTCTTCACGCAAGGCCTACCTGTCGGGCAAGAAGGAACGCTCCGCCCGCTACGTGGAGATGGCATTCGACCTGCTGAAAAAGCACAAGATCAAGCTCCCAGCAGACCTTCGCAACAGCTTCTGCAGGAAATGCCTGGTGATATGGATCCCGGGAGATACGGTCACCGCCACCTATGACCGGAAGAACGACTGCCTCCGCGTGAGATGCATATGCGGTCATTCCAAGAGGCTTTAAAAATTTTTTTGCCGACAAACTCAAAAAGGTAAGTCAATGGAAGTGTACCCTCAAATCCAGCCACACCTCGATTCTATCGAGCGTCTTATGGAGCGGGATCTCTTGGCTGAAGACAAGCGGGTCTACGGCATGCTCGTGCCGTTCATCAGAAGGGGCGGCAAGCGGATCCGGCCGGCCCTCTGCCTCCTCTCGTGCGGTTCCTGCGGAGGCGACCGCCGCAGCGCTGTCGAGCCGGCCGCCATAATCGAGCTGTTCCATAACTTCACGCTGATCCACGACGATATAGAGGACAACTCGCTTTACCGGAGGGGAGAGCCGACCCTGCATGTCTCCCACGGCATACCCATAGCGCTGAATTCAGGAGACGCCCTCTACACGCTCCTATGGAAGAAGCTCGTCGGCCTCAGACTCACCCCCTCCCGCCTGATCAGGCTTCAGAAGCTCTATACCGAGTCGTTCAAGCGGGTTGTCGACGGCCAGGGGGTCGAGCTCTCATGGATCCGCTCAGGTCGGTTCGATGTCAGCGAGAAGGAATACACCGATATGATCAACGGGAAGACTTCTGCACTGATAGGCCTCTCGTGCGAGGCCGGGGCGATACTGGCCGGGGCAGGAAAAAAACAGTCAGCCGCCCTCCGCCGCTACGGGGAGAGCATAGGGGCGGCCTTCCAGATCCAGGACGACGTCCTGAATGTCACCGGAGACTTCGAGAAATACAAGAAGGAGATCGGCGGGGACATAACGGAAGGGAAGCGGACCCTGATGGTGGTCCACTGCCTCTCCAAAGCTCCGGCCGGCGAGAAGAAAGCGCTCACGGACATCCTATCGAGGCATACCGCTGACAAGGCGGATATTGCAACGGCGATCGAACTCCTGAAGAAGCATGGTTCGGTGGATTATGCACGGAGGCGTGCGCTCGATCTCGTCTCTGCTGCGAAATCGGAACTGGGGTCATTGCCGCCTTCCGACGACAAACGGTCGCTCATCCTGCTCGCTGATTACGTCGTTTCCCGGGAGAAATGACAGGCCCGGCCGTGCCCCCTATTGATCCGGCACTCAGCCGAGAGATGGAAAAGTTTTTAAATAACCCCTGCAAAATATCCTCAATGACCTCCCATAAAGCAGTAGCGTTCCTAATGTTATTCATCAGCCTCTTCGCGGCTTTCAATGTTTCAGACTATCTTTTCCCGGAAGAGAAGAACGCTTCTATCGCCTACAACAACTTCACCATCAACGGCACGTCATATTCCATAGTGAAGATCGCGGGGACCGACAGTTTCCTCCTCAAGAACGGGGACCCTGTCACCGGGCAGAGCGAGCTCGAATCCACCTTATACGCGTATTATCTCAAGACATACTATCCGTCGGCCGGAGAGATGAAGAACCTCTCGGACCTGATCAAGAGGTTCAATGACAGCAGGAACGACGGTTACGACTATAAGGGAAAGGAGGAATACATATGCCGGAACGACATCCTCCTCTCGGCCGGCAAGATCACTGTGTCAGGGAAGCCTGTCATCTGCAGGGACAACGAATCATGCACGAAGAACGCGATGCTCCTCTTCTCGATTTACGGCGAAGGGCTCAACCTGGGGTCTCCGACGACCCTCATCCAGCCATTGTACGATTTCACCCCCTCCAGCCTCAGGATGGACGACATCCTCGCCAACTACACGCAGAAGCTCAACAGCACTGACGAGAGCACGATCGCCGATACGATGAGCTACATAAGCGGCACGGCCGGAGAGCTCAAGAACCTCTCCCTCAAGATCGAGGGTACAATCTTCAGGACGCCGAGGCTCAACGATTCGGCCGACCGCAAGGCATGCCAGCTCAAATGCTTCGCCATCTGCCCCTCGATGGATCTCGACCAGGCAGCTGCAGACGGGATAAAATCGACCGCGGATACCCTCCTCGCAAAGCTCGCCCCGCTGAAGAACTACAAGCCAAATTCCGCTGACCTGTACAACCGGACCACATCCAGGCTCGAGCATGTGAAGACCGAAGACATGGCGACGTTCTACAAGGATGAGTTCAAGCCCCTAAACGACAGCGGGGACAGGATAATCTCGATGGGCAACGATGCGCTCGGCCATGTCCAGAACAAGAGCCTGACCGAGAAGCTGGACAGCCTCAAGTCCCTGCACGTCACGATCCCGGAAGACATCGCGGGAAGGAATTTCACAGGGCTCGACGAGGACATCTCCCGCTACAAGAACCTCAGCTCCGAAGTGGAGAATGGTTCCGCATTCCTGCTTTCCCACTACAACCAGACCAAGAACGCGAAAAACATCGAGAATTCGCTCCTGCTGGTCCTGGAAAGCAAAGACCTGGACCCCGTTTCGCTGAAGTCGCTCGAGCTCCTCAAGAACCAGACCGAAGACCTCAACGCCAGATTCAGGGACGGCCTGACACTGGCACAGCTGAACGCCCTGGGGGATAACTACTCGGCCCTGACAGAGTCGGCGCAGACCCTGCTGAAGACCGAGAGCAACACTCCTGCGACAAGGGTTCTCCTCCTCTTCCGCGGTTTCGCGAGGAAGGTGAACACCGGCATAGCGACCGTCGCGGAGAAGAACTCGGTGGTGAAGCCGACCGACATCCCGGACAACCCGCTCCTCCTCGTCTCGTTCTCGGCGCTGGTCTTCCTCTCCTTCGGATCAATGATAATGCTCGCGTTCCTGCATGTGTTCTCAATGAACCGTTTCAAGGTCCCGAAGACCGCTCATATCCTCGGCGCTGCGTTCTTCTCCCTCATCATCCTCCTCCTGGTCTTCAGCATGTTCCTCTACCTGTTCCTGGGCAAGACATCAAGCGACGCCACCCTGCCTGAATTCCTGTCCGATTTCAACTCAAAGAACTCGACCTCTATCGTGGTGGACCTCCGGAACGCCTCATTGTCTGATGCCCAGGCGATGCGCGTGTGCGCGGGGACGCTCGCCGACTCGTTCAGCGAGAAGAACAAGAGCTGGTCCCTCTACACGATCACCCAGAACACGTGTTCGCAGGCCGACTCGCTCGGGGGGAACAGCAGCCTGAGCTTCACGCAGTGCAAAACCGATATCGAGAAGGAGGATTCATCGTTCATACTCAAGTATTCGAGCAGCAACGCCCCCCCCAAGTTCTCGATAATATACCAGAACCGGGCGGAGATAAAGGCGAACCAGGACTATTACGAGTCCTGCCCGCTTGTCGCCCTATTCAGCTGATGATCATGGCCAGACCAAAGAAGAAGCCCGAGGAGACTGCCCCGCCTGCGGCAGAGCATGAAGAGACGATTGACAGCCTCGAACAAGAGCCGAAGGCCGGGAAAAGCCCTGGCGGATCAGGGATCAAGACCGCGGCGGTCGTCCTTCTCGCCATCGTGTTCATAGCCCTCGCTTATTATTTCCTCACTTCATCAGAAAGCCGCTTCGTCCCGTCCTCCGAAGTCGACGCCGAGACGTTCAAGGGGATATTCGCGAATGCGACCAAGGTCTTCATCGTCATGGATGTCCGTGGGGCGTCAAGCGATAAAGCGCGCACCAGCATCCTCCAGTGCGGTGTGGATTTCGCTTCAAGCAGCGGGATGGGGGGCAAGACCGTCACCCCGATCTCTTTCGGGAACGACGGGTGCGTCGCGCCTGACGGGAAGAAGGATGACAAGCAATGCTTCGCGATGCTGAAAGACGGGATCACGGTATATGTAGTGCAGGGCACCAGCGGGACCAGATACTACAGCAACGGCATGGTGGTCACGGTCTCCGAGGACTACGCGGTCGGGACCTGCGGCATCAAGCGCACGCTCTGATCATTCGACGTTCAGGAAAAACCTGCCGAACTCGTCCTTCTCCGCCCGCACCCGCAGATCGGTGTTGAACAGGGCAGCCGCCGAGCCGAATGCTATCTCCTGGTACTCTTCGGAAGTGTCTTGGAACTTGGCCGTGACACGTTTCCTCAGCCTTATTCCTGAGCCGGTCAGGCTGTCAACGGCGACCTCAAGGTTCCCGTCGACCTCAGGCATGACCGGCATGACTATTACGAGGTCTCCCGGGGAGACGATCACCCTGCACACCGGCTTTCCCCTGCATGAGGCGAACAAGCCCCGGAGAGGCGATGAACTGCCCTGCTCATTCGTCTCCTCGGCTATCCCCATGGGGGGCCTGGAGAGTATCTCCTTTATCTGGAATGCGGGAGGTGCGGCTGCATTGAGCTGGGTCCCGCAGGACAGAGGAGAGCCCATGATCCCTGCGGCGAGGATGCCGGTGAAAACCGCCCGCCGGAGATTGCCTGATGGTTCAATCGCGTCTTTTTTTCCGATGTGCATGCAATCATTGTGTAATTAAGTGTTTAATAATCGTTCTAATCGCGTTCAGCGGGTCTTATAGCGCAGGAACGCCCCGATACCGCCGAAACCTGTGAAGAACTGGTTCCCCTCGACGGTGTTGGTCGAGACTATCTCCACATCTATCTCGTTCTGCCTGGCCAGGTCGGACAGCTCGTCGAGGAGGAGCTCTTTAGACGCGATCTTCATCGTGCCGTTGCATGCCTTGCACGGCATGGTGTCAGGAGGGGCTTCGCGCGATATCTTCCTGTCGTTGGCGTTGCACGAGGGGCATGAGTACGATGCGCTGATATGGACGAGCCCTTCAGAAAGGAGCACCTTGTCGGCCTGGCGGCTGACGATCGCCTCCCGGACCTCCCGTTCTCCGTAGACGGCCAACCCCTCGTTGACGACGGCCTTGACGAACCGGTCGATAAGGACCTTCTCCTTCACGGCTTCCTGCTGGGAGAGTATCGCTTCGCTCTTGGAGAGGACCTCCCTGACCCCGTATTCCTCGGTATATCCTGTGTCGACCACACCGAGGACCTTGATCTGGTAATTGAACGGGCTCATCTTCATGAAATTCTCCTTGGCCGGGCCGGGCCCTCCGACGATGACGCCCTTGACGACGCATTTCTCGTCCCTCAGATAGGCGTCATCCATCGCCGAGCCTATCCTCTTGTAATACACCTCGATCTGCTCTTCGATGAGCCTTTCGTAACGCCGGGCTGACTGACCTCCCTTCCTGATCTTGGCATGGGCCGTCGAATTCAGCTTCTTGAATACGGTTATGTTCGTCCCCTTCACCAACGCGATCGTGGCCTCCCGGCCGTCCAAGACGACCACGCCATAGGAATCTGTCGAACCGAGGATGGATTGAAGGGGTTCGAGGAAGAACTTGCTGTCGCAGCGGTAGGTCCCGATGTTCAGCTTCTCGGGAGGCTCAAGGGAGAACAGCTCGATATCGACCTTGGCCGGATTGTCAGAAACGTTCCCTGCGAACACAGCAATCCCGTTCTCGGGCGTCTTCTTGTAGAGCTTGAGATAATTCATGATCCGCTCGAGGGCGCCGAGGACGTTCGTCCTCGTCGATTTGGATTTGATGTTGCTCGCCTGGCTTGCCTCTTCCCGGAGCTTGTTGTTCATCTCGTGGATTGGCGAGCCTGCCGGTATATAGACCGAGATCAGCTCGGTGCCGTTCCCGCGGTAGGCTTCTAGCTGCCTCAGCTGTTTCTTCAGCTTGTACACCGTCTCCGAATCAGTCATCCAATCCCTACTGCTTAAGCTTTTCCTTGAACTCGGCCAGCCGGACCGAAAGCGCGCCGTCCGAGAGGGCAAGGATCTGCACCGCGAGCAGGCCGGCGTTCTTGCCCATCCCGACGCCGACGCACGCCACCGGCACGTTCGGGGGCATCTGCGCTACGGAAAGCAGCGAATCGAGGCCGTCGAGAGACGCATTCACCGGCACGCCTATGACCGGTTTGGCCGTGCGCGCCGCTATGACACCCGGGAGTGCCGCGCTCATCCCGGCGATCCCTATGAACACCGAAGCGGTGGATTCCCTGACAAGGCGGTCAACTTTCTCAGGGTTCCTGTGCGCCGAGGCGACCTCGTACCTGTAGGGCACCCCGAATGCGTTGAGCACGTCTATCGCCTGCTTCGCTATCTCGTCATCGCTTTTGCTTCCGGTCAAAATAAGCACTTTCTCCATGCTATCTTCTCCCAATGAAGTTTTTTAAAAGAGAAATACCGCGGGAACCCCGCGCCTGATCGGTTCAGGACAGGGTCTCGAGCGAGCCGTCGAGCCGGTATTTCAGTCCCACGATCCTGAGCTTGCCGGCGTCGAGCGCCCCTTTCACTATGGGGCTCTTCCTGATCTTCCTGATGACGGCCTTGACATTCAGCGCCGCGGCTTTCTCGCATTCCTCATCTTCGGCTCCGCCTCTCTTCGCCCTCTTCACCGAGGGCATGATCTTCTTGACTATCGCTGTTATGTTCGATTCCTTGTGGTCATGGTATGCGGCTTTGACCGCCCCGCATCTCTCATGCCCCATGACGATCAGGACGGGCGTGTGGAGATGGCCGACGGCGTATTCGACCGATCCCAGGCCGATCTTGTCGACGACGTTCCCTGCGCTCACAACAGTGAAGACATCTCCTATGCCGACATCGAAGATATACTCAGGCACTACCCGGGAATCCGAACAGCAGACGATCGTAGCCATCGGGTGCTGTCCTGATTTCAGCTCATCCCTCCTCGATACGAAATCCTTCGGCTGCAGGATGCCGCTAACGAATCTCCTGTTCCCTTCCAACAATCTGTCCAGGGCTTCTTCGCTTTCCATGCTAGTCACCTTTGAATCAACAAATGAATCCGTTCCAACATTTAAAAAATCATCCTCCCCCCGTGCAAGCGGGAACGCTACCGCAGATGCCGCACGCATCCCCGGAGTCAATAAACTTTTAATTGAGCCCTGAGTAACCTGCATATGGACCAGCGAGCAGGGACTGAGAGGAAGCGGTTGAAGGCCCAGGAAGAGGAGCATGAGGCAAGGCAGCACTTCAGGGAGCTCTATTCAGAAGCCAGGATGAAACAGCTCCGGAAAAAACATAACAGCGGAGAGCTCTCGATGGAAGAATCCATGTCCCTCCTCATGCTCGGCAATATCGAGCATTCGGAGAAGATCCGCGATCTCGGTGTCTCTCCGCAGGAGCGCCACGAGCGCATCCGGTCCGGGAACGCCGATTATCTAGTCATTGCCTGCTCTGATGCGCGGATACCTCGCCTGGACTCCGAGGACAGCCCCCTGATCGGCCTGCAGATCCGGATCGCGGGGAATGTCGTGCCGAAACCCGGGACACCTTCGTTCGAAGAGATGAAGGATGCGGTCTCGAACGTGAAGAATGATGGGCTCATAGTGGTCGAAGGCCACTGCAGCTGCGGCGCCTGCAAAGAAAGGGTCAAATGGATGGAGAGCGGCATGAAACCGACCGGAAGCCCGGAGCTGGACTCCCTCCTGCATGAGGTGTTCGGCACATCCCCGGAAGACAATGCGATGGCCCAGATAACCAAAGCCAGGGAGAAACTGGAGCTCGGAGAGCGCGCGTCCGGCGCAGTGGTCTATGATTGGGAGAACGGAGGGATTCGCATCGTGAGCGACAACAGTTCGCCCCTGATGGAGATCCTCGTCGACAACTGGAACCACCGTCATACCGAAGCGTTCGAGGAAGGCGGCCTCTCCCAAAGGCTCTCCAAGCACAAGCCCCATGCGATCGCGGTCGGCACGGGCGACCTACCTTTCAGCCTGGCCACCATCCTCCACTCACGGCAGAACGAAGTCTTCTCGACCACTGGTTCTGACCGGGGCCTCGACGATCTGGACAAGGCGTCCATACTCTATGCGGTGGAGCATCTCGGAGTGCGCCACATCCCATTCATAGCTCCGGGGGGGCCGAAGGACAGGAAGAAGATCGGCCAGATGTTCGACAGATGGGAGGAGCAGCTCCGGGCGATGAGCGTGCACGGAAAGAAAGTCCTCGCCGATCTTATCGATTCAGGCGAGCTCAAGATAAGCAGGCTCCGGTACGACCTGGGAAACGGCGAGCTCAAGGACATCGGCTGAGCTTACCAAACTATTATAAACACTTTTGAACACTTTACTAGCAGGTGAGCGACTCTTTAGCATGTCTGACCCTAGCCCGAAGAGAATCAGTCGGACCGGGATCGGGCTTGCTAAGGAAGCACCCAGGTTGAAAATATGGCAAGCCCTAAAATGGAATATATCTCAGCTGAAAGAAAGGCATACTCGGAAAAAAGGATCGATTTCTACAAGAAGCATGCGAGGGCCGGTCTGGTCGATGAGGTGCAGAGCGCCATATCCCAAAGGGCCCCGCCCCCAATCGACGATCTGCTTGCATTCCTGAGCATCGGGAACGAGAGGACCTCCTCGATCGTCCGCGCGTTCGAGGAGAAATTCAATCGCATGCTCAAGCACCCACAGCCCGGAGACTTCATAATCGCAGAGAAAGAATGCGTCGACGCCCGCGCGGCGACGGCAGTGGTCTGGGACCTGATCGAGCATGCTAGGATCCATGAAAGGACCGCAGCATCGGTGGTCCGCAAGGGATGCGTTTTCTTCGTCCTCGACAAGATGGTCGGGATCGGCTTCGTCAAGACACATTTCGCCTGCGGGGGCGAGGACGTCGCGCACAAATGCCATACCGAGCATAAGGTGACCGATCTAGACCCTCATATCAGGAGCATCGTCGAATCCATACCCCCGGCCGTCGCGACGATCAAGAACCCCGTCCTTCGGAGCCAGTGGAATTCACGCATCCAGGCGGCCGCCGCGACAGCCCTCATCCAGTCCCGCGGATTGGGCAACGAGGTCCACCCGGTGATGGTGAGCTGGGAGCGCTGGCCGTCGGTGGATGTCGAATGGTGTTCGACCACCCAGGTCGGCGAAAACACACCTGTGACACAGATGAGGGAGAATTTCAAGACACTCTGGGCCCTCGCAGCGGAGCTGGGCCGCGACCCGGTCAAGCAGTATTCCCATACGATCGTCTATTACGACCCGTTCCGCCTGGGACGGATCAACAATCCGCGTGTCATCTTCGACAGCCTGCCTAATGAGCTTTTCTGCGTCACCGAGAATTTCCGGGATATCCACATGAACGCCCGGCAGCTCTCGACTTCGGCGATCGGATCGCTCAGGTACGCAGGGTTCCTGGATGCAGGGCACGTCTTGGGAGTCGGCAAAGCAGAAGGGAACCGGCACGTGATGATCCTGGACCCTGACCCCAAGGTCATACGCCAGGTCAAGGCCCTCCTCCTCGCGAGCTCGGAAGATATCAAGACACTGACCAACGGCGGGATGTCCATCACGGAAGCTAGATTCGATCTCGACACCGCAAGAGTGGAATTCCTAAAGTGAGCTTTCCCAGGCAGTGGCTGCCGGACATTTCCTTTAATTTGTTTTCCCCGTTATACTTCCCTGTATGTGCGGCATCATAGGATATGTCGGCCCTGGCAAGGCCTCCCAGATCATCACCGAAGGCCTCAAGCGGCTGGAATACCGCGGCTATGATTCGGTTGGGATCGCCGTAGGGAGATCCGGCGCAGCCGAAGTCCGCAAGGACAAGGGCATGGTCGAGGATGTATCATCCAGGCTCGGGTTCACGACCATCGAAGGCAATATCGGGATAGGGCACACGAGATGGGCGACGCACGGAGCCGTCTGCCGGGAGAATTCCCACCCCCATTCGGACTGCTCGAAGACCATCATCCTCGCTCACAACGGCGTGGTCGAGAACTTCCCGAAGCTCAAAAGCCAGATGCTTGGGAAAGGGCATAAGCTCTCTTCTGAAACGGACTCTGAAGCGGTGGCGCACCTCATCGAAGAGAACCTCAAGACGATGCCGATGGAGAGGGCGTTCCAGGCCGCTATAGGCGCGCTCGAAGGCTCCTATGCCATCGTGGCGATGAACGCTTCTGACGAATCGGAGCGGCTCTTCCTCGCGCGGAGGAACAGCCCGCTCGTTATCGGCGTGGGGCATGGGGAGATGTTCTGCGCATCCGATATCCCTGCCCTCCTCAGATACACGAGGACGTTCGTGATCCTGCAGGAAGGGGACCTCGCTGTGATCAGCCGGCACGGCTACAAGATCTACACTTCCGAAGGGAAAGAGGCATCGAGGAAACAGGTGACAGTGGACTGGAGCATCGATGCCGCGCAGAAGGGCGGCTACCCCCACTTCATGCTCAAGGAGATCATGGACCAGAAACATTTCATCAACGAAAGCCTCCTCGCGGACACCGATCCGGCCAAAGAGCTCCTCGATCGGCACCAGAAGATAGACATCATCGCCGCCGGGACATCATACCACGCAGGGCTCCTCATGTCCTACCTCCTTTCCGAAAGCGGGAAAAGGGCGCAGGCGTTCGTGGCCAGCGACTATCCCTTCATCGGCCATCCATCAGAGGATACGCTCATCGTCGCTATCAGCCAGAGCGGGGAGACTGCAGATGTGCTCCAGGCCCTCCGCTGGGCCAGGGGATCCAAGAAGGTCGCCCTCACCAACACGGTGGGCTCGACCATAACGACGCTCGTCGACTGCACCGTCCTCCTGAATGCCGGCCCTGAAGTCGGCGTCGCCGCGACCAAAACCTTCACGGCGCAGCTCGCTGTGATCTACAAGATGATCTACGGGAAGGACCGCCTTTCCGGCCTGTCCGGGATCTTCGGGGAATTATTCGAGACAGAGAACCATGTCAAGGAGATCGCGCAGGCCCTCGCAGGACGGCAGAACGCGTTCTTCATCGCCCGGGGGAAGAACGTCCCGATCGCCCTCGAAGCTTCGCTGAAGTTCAAGGAGATCACATACATCCATTCCGAAGCCTATCCGGGAGGGGAGCTGAAGCACGGCACGTTGAGCCTCATAGAAGAAGGGGTGCCAGTCATCTGCCTGGCGCCAAAGGACGAGACCATAACCAAGCTTTTCGGGAATATCAAGGAGTCGAAAGCCCGGGGCGGGCTCATCGTGAGCGTGACCGATGACCCCGATGTCCTATCAGAGAGCGACCACTCCATCCCTCTCCCCGGCGGCCTGGATCCGATCCTCTATCCCTTCGCCCTGATCATACCCCTCCAGCTGCTCGCCTACCATGTGAGCGTTCTCCGGGGGGTCAACCCTGACCGCCCGAGGCACCTCGCGAAGAGCGTCACGGTCGAGTGATGCTTTCCGAAACCCTTTTAATCTCATCCTGCCACCTACAAAGACATGAATTCGCACACTACTAGCAAGGCTGCCGGATCAAAGAGGGCAGATTCGGACAGAACAGGTTTCCGGGGAAGGGAGGTCATGCCTCCTGACCGGTTGAGCACAGAAGACTACCAGAGAGCGCTCCATGATGAATGCGATTTCGGGGCGCAGCCGCTCGGAAGGTATGACCAGAAGACGTTCCCGGTGGATCACGACTTCGACCACCACCTATTCTGAGAATTCACTTCTTCTTCGGGGAGACTCGCTTGCTCAGGACTTTGCTCCAGAGCTGCCAGATGATTATGACGATGAGCAGGACTCCGACCACCACATAGAACGGGTTGAGACCGCTTGAATTCACGTTGACGTTAATCAGGGCGTCATTGAACCCTATCTTCGTAACCTTGAGCTGGTAGTTCCCGGCCGAAGGAGCGGTCAGGGTGAGGTTCTTGCTCCCAGATGACCCTCTTCCCTCGAAAGTGAGGTTGAACCGCTCGAGGGGCGATCCGTCGTCGCCGTCATTGATGAAGACCGAGAACTGCTTCCCTTCCACTATATTGGGCGGGACGGTGACCACGATGTTGCTCAGCGGAATGGTGGGGTCGTGGTTTATGGCGACGGTCGTGAATGAAGGGCCGCTCTCGTCGCCGCTCGCGTCCGTGACTTTGCATGATATCGTGTTGAGCCCGGAGTTCAGGCTGGCCTTGGGGTTGAGATAGAACACCCAGTCGACATCGCTCGTGTTCGCCTCCTGCCATTCCCCGTCGTTCACCTGGACAGAGACCCTGGCGCCTCCCGCCTCCGAGACGAATTTGCCGCTAACGGCGAGCTCCTTCAGCCCAACTATGTCGGCCTCGTGCGGCGTCGTGATGGAGCACGCCCTCTCGGTGCTGTAGGAATACACCTTGCCGTCTCCGGCTCCGAAGATGATCGAATTCTGATAGAACAAAGGCGAGCCCACGGCGCCTGCAGATGTGCCTTTCCAGACTATCTCGCCGGTGTCGGTCGAGATGGCATAGATGCTCTTGTCGGTCCCGCCGGCGAATACGACCTCTTTCCCTCCCATGGTGCCGGCCTCGGGCTTGGACTGGACCGCTAGCTGCGTCTGGGCTGACCATATCGGATTCCCTGTGCTGCTGTCGACTGCGTAGACCTTGCCGTCGTTGCTCCCGAAATAGATGTTCCCTCCGCGGACCGAGGGGGTACTGACCACCCAGTTCTTGGTCCTGGCGTTCCACAGCTCCGCGCCGCCGTTGAGGAGATACGCGTGCAGCCCGTTGTCGAGCGCGCCAATGTAGACGACGGTGCCCTCCAAGACAGGCCTCGAAAGCCAGAAGGATCCCAGGGCGACCTTCGCTTTCCACTGCGTGGTGCCGGTCTCGCTCACGCGGACCAGCTCCTTTTCCCTGCCGAATATGACATAATCCGGGCCCGCGAACGGCGGGGTCACTATGGATTCATTGTATGAGACGAGCTTGGGGCGGACGGTCCCGTCCCGCTCTATGATATAGACCCCGTTGTCGGTCGTGACGTATATGATATTCTGGTTCGCGCTCGCACCGAATACGTGCGAGACATTGTACTTGGTGGTGTTGAAGTCCACGGTCCAGAGGACCGTTCCGCTCCCTCCCACCTTGACCACTTTGCCCGATCCGATCGATGCCACGATGGCGTTGTCGAAAATGAATATCTCGTTCGGGGACTTGCCGACAGCGGCCTGCCATCTCTTGGAGCCTGCGACCGGATCCAGCGAATATATGTTGCCGTCCTCGGAAGCTACGACGATATTCCCCTGGTAGACGACCGGCTTGATGGACAAAGGCCCGTCAGTGCTGAACTGCCATATGAGCGATGCAGACGAAAATGAAATCAGGAAAAGCAATAATAGCGCGGAGAATGCTTTCATAGGTTCATCCTTCGAAATTAACTTCCCTTGAGGAGGGAGTCGTGCTTCCCTTCGTTGACTTCCTTGATCGCGATCTTCGCGCTCTTCCCATCAACAGTGACTCCCATGCTTACGCATGTACCTAGTATCTCTTTAAGCGTTTCTTTTGTGTTCTTGCCGAGCGAATTCCTCTTCGAGACGGCGATCTTCACCGCTTTCTCGATCGTGAGATTGCCAGCCGCGGCATCCTTGTTCCCGGCTCCTTTCTCTATGCCTGCCTCTTTCTTGATGACCTCGGCCGTGTTCGGGCTGCCCACCTCTACCGTGAACGTCTTGGTTTTCGGGTCGACATTGACCTTCACCGGCACTTTCATCCCCGCGAAATCCTTCGTGGCCTCGTTTATCTTCGCCACCACCTGGCCGATGTTGACGCCGAGAGGGGCGATAGCCGGCGCCAAAGGGGCTCCGGCAGTGGCTTTGCCGCCATCCACTATAAGTTCGATAGTCTTCATGCTCATACCTCGCAATAAATCGTATCAGGATTAATCAGTTAGATTTGCTTGGTTTTTTAAAGATTATCCCCATGCTTCCATGTGGAGCCTTTTCATGTCGGCCCCGGCAGCGGCGAGGCATGCCTTCATCGCCTTCACCATCTCTCCCGGGCCGCATATCCACCAGTCGAACGCCGCAGGGTCGTTTATATGCCTCCTTATCATCGCTTCGTCTATCCTGCCGTTCTCTCCCTTCCAGCCCTCAGGGGATTCTTTTGTGAGGGTTATCACGACCTTTATGCCCGGATTGGAGCGTTCGAGGCGCTCGATCTCCTCGCGGTATAATGTGCTTTCCAAATCTTTGGCGCTGTAGAACAGCACGAAATCCCCTGCAGCTTTGCTATCCGCGATATGCCTCAGCATGCTCATGAAAGGGGCCATCCCGGTCCCGCCCCCTATGAACGCCGCTTTCCTCTCGCCTTTGTACGTGAAGTGGCCCATGGGCCCTTCGATGCCGACGATCGCTCCGGGTCCGAGGCTCTCCAGCCTGCCGGTGAGCTTACCGTGCACCATCTTGATGCAGAGCTCGATATATGGCGCGCCTGGAGCGGAGGCTACCGAGTAAGGCCGTTTCTCCATGGTCAGCCCCGCATCGTCCAGGAGATGCAGGAAAACCGCCTGGCCCGGGACGAATCCGGGCACCGCCCCCTCAAGGGGCTCGAACCTATACACCCTCACATCCTTGGCAGGGTTCCCGATCGAAGCGATCCTATACCTGATGATTGGCAGAAAAACACCCCTAATGAGCAGAATAATACTTACCGTCCGTGTAGATATTTAAATTATACGCTCCCATCATGATCATGGACGATTCCATCCCCAGGATCTTCAGGTACGCCGCTGAATTCTATTTCAATCGTCTCGGCCTCATCGTCATCTTCTCTATCCCGTTCATCCTCTCCATACTGATCCTGGTGCTCGTGCCAGCCCCCACATACCAGGCGATCGGGGGCGTCTTCCTGCGCACGGGCAGCCTCGGCGACATATCGCTTCTCGACGTCATCATCATCACGGTCGGCTACGCGCTGTCAGTGTTCATGGTCGCGGACACGATCGTCAACATAAACATCGTGATCCGGTCCAAGAGGACCCTGACCACCATAAAGCACGAAGTGGTCCAGGCGGTCGGCTCATACGCGACCCGCATCTTCTACATATACACGCTGGCTCTCCTCCTCACGGTCATACTTCAGCTGATCACCTACGAGAATCCCCTGCAGTCATGGATATACTCCATCCTCTCCCTCGCCCTATCGTTCCTCCTCTTCTTCGTCGCTCCGGCCGTGGTCATTGACAATTCGAACACCCCGAAAGCCATTAGGCGCTCGGTGGCGATGTCCCTGCGGAACCCCCATCTGTTCCTCCTCTGGTCTTTCATCGGCCTGTTCCTGGTCTCTCTGGTCAAGATAGCGGCGGACCTGGCTTTCTCCAACCCTTTCTCCACCTATTTCGTACTCCTCGTGAACTCCCTCCTGATCCTTCCGTTCCTTGTGGTGCTTCAGACGCAGATGTATATGGAGAAATACCCATTGGCAAGGTAGTGTGATGGCAGCAACGAGAAAGACCCGGAGGAGCCAGACGGAATCGCGCAAGAAGGACCATGTCGAGCTCGTGATAAAAAAAGGGGCCCAGTATTCGATCCCGTCCGGCTTCGAACGGATACAGTTCGTCCACAACGCCCTTCCGGAGATCGACTTCGATTCGGTCGACCTGTCCGTGGAATTCCTCGGCAGGAAAATCAGGTATCCCATCCTCATCACCGGCATGACCGGCGGCTATAGCGATGCCGAAGGCATCAACAGGGCCCTAGCGCAGTCAGCCCAGAAACACGGAATGGCATTCGGAGTCGGTTCACAGAGGGCGATGATCGAGAAGCCCGAGCTGATCAGGACATACCGGATCCGCGATGTGGCTCCCGATGTGCCATTGCTGTCGAATATCGGGGCTTTCCAGCTCAAAAAATACAAGTTCGACCAGATAGACTCCCTCGTCCAATCCATCGAAGCCGATGCGCTCGCTGTCCACCTCAATGCCCTCCAGGAGATCATCCAGCCCGAAGGCGATACGGATTTCAGCGGAGTCCTGGATGCTATCCGCAGGACAGCCGACAAGCTTTCCGTGCCCCTCCTGGTCAAGGAGACCGGAGCCGGGATCAGCATGGACGTCGCCCAGCTGCTGAAGGATGCCGGAGCCATGTATATCGACGTCTCCGGTGCCGGGGGCACCTCGTGGAGCAAGGTGGAATACCTCCGGAGCGGGAAGATCCCCGGGTTCGAGAACTGGGGCATACCCACGGTGCAGTCCATCATCCAGTGCAGGGGGATCCTCCCGATTGTGGCGAGCGGAGGCATCAGGGATGGCGTGGAGGGCGCGAAGGCCATCGCCCTAGGCGCGGATATGTGCGGGGCGGCCTATCCATTCATCAAGGCGCACCGCGAGGGGGACCTCGACGAATTCGTCCAGATCTTCCAGAGGCAGATGAGGATATGCGCATTCCTGACCGGCTCCCGCACTTTCGGAGACCTCAGGAAAGCGAAACTCGTGTTCTCCTGAGCCGGCCCTGCGGTTACAAATCTTTATAATAATTACACCTGATTCATTACTCAATTCCCACAATGCTGGCATGGCGTCAATCCATATGCTTTCGCTAGCTTTAAAAAATGTTTCAGACAGTGTATTATCATGGTTGTTAAGGCCAGGACCTTCCCGTCAGCGCAGTCGGACATACAGTCCATCCGCCACTTCTACTCCAGGGTCGGGGCCCCGAACCAGTACGTACACGGGCATGAGGTCTATTCTACAGCAGCCCGGGTGGATATCATCGAAGAGGATATCGTCCGGAACAAAAGAGAAGACCCCGGGCGGCGGCAGGCCAATCTCACCCTGCGGCGGCTCGCTCTTGCGCATTCCCTCGACCATTCAAAGCTCTCCTCCACGGACGAGCGGGTCCCGGATGCGCTCCGCGACGAGCGTTTCCTCGAAGAGCTTGAGATATACGGCAAGCTCACCGACCTGGAAAGGTCGGGAGCGACCAAAGCGGAGTACGAGCCCTTGCTCAACAACGGAAAACGGCCGCTCTCGCTCCTCATCAAGCTCGCCGATTACGCCGTCACGCATGATACCGAGGACCAGCTGGAAGGGTTCATCTACAACGGGTCCCCAAGCCTTGTGCGCCAGTACTCCTCAGTCGGCGAGGCGCGGATCGCCATGAAGATGGATGCCAAGGCCGGCGAGTTCATCTACGCGCCGATCGCAGAGCTTTTCGGTTACCCGGAGCTCGCCGGAGAGATCTTCCTCCACGCATTCAAGGTGAACCACCGCGATATCTACAATCATGTGCAGGCCTCCATGGAGGAGAAGGAGATGCGGCACCGCATGGCCATGACGCAGTTCGTGGTTTCCGAGCTCGCGAAAGTCCTCAGCTCGGTTTTCAAGGCATACGGTTTCGAAGCCGAGGTGCAGCTCAGGAAAGAGAAGCACGACGGCAAGAAGATGAAGAAGATGCTCAACTATCTCAGATCGGACTATGAGAGGTCCGAAACCCGCCATATCCACACGTTCGAGGAATATGCGATTGCTCACATCCCTTCCTTCGATTTCGAGCGGTTCAATGACTGGGTGGCGGTACGCGTCATCCTCAAGAGATTCCGCGGGACATCAATAGACGAGCTGATCTCGGACCAGCAGGAATCGGTCGAAAGAGGGACCGAGAACGGACGGGAGCGCGGTGTCGACATCCGCCAGATCAACCAGCTTCTGGACTCAGTCAAGGTGCCCCAGCTGAAGCTCGCGGTGAAACTGATATCAGATACGATCACATCGCTCGGTGGGCTCTTCAGCCAGTTCGTCGGCGACTACACCTCGGATGCCCTCTATTACGAGAAAAAGAACGGATACCGAGGGTTCCACTTCGACACCAGGGTCGTGAGGGGCGGGGATAATGCCATATGCTCTCTGAACGGGGGACGGAGCGCCCTCCTTCCCTTCGAGGTCCAGCTGAAGACGCCTGAATGGCACAACATCGCCGAGCACGGCCTCGCAGCCCACTACTACTACCTGGGCGGGGACAATGACTTCGTCAACATGATCCGGGATGCCTATCACGACATAATCCATCCGCCGGAGCAGAAACCGAACGGCCGCTCCGGTCCGCAGTCCAGGAGGCCCTCGATCCTCCCACCCCAGCCCAAGGTGTCTGGCCCGATGGAGCCTGAGCCATCCTGATCGGCCAGCGTCAGACCTCGTCGAACTCCGTGAGCCTCTTGAGTACATTCAGCACTATGTTCGTGTTCGTTTTCTCCACGCCGTCCATCGCGAGGATCTTCTTGACAGTCGCGCTGAGCTCTCCCCTGCTCTTGCACATCACTATCGCGATCGCATCGTATTCGCCCGTCGTGTCCCAGACAGCGGAGACATGGGGCAGCCTCGTTATCTTCCTCTCCACCTCGAGGATGTCCTTGCCGGACATGCTTATCTCGACGATAGCCATGAATTCGAATCCGAGCAGCTGGTAATCGACGCGGCATCCGTACCCGGTGATATACCCGCTCCTCTCCAGCGACCGGATGCGGTCGATAGTCGCCGTCGGGGACATCCCTACGTCCCGGGCCAGCTTGCGGTACGACCTCCTCGAATCCCGCAGGAGCTCCTGCAGGAGTCGCTTGTCCACTTCATCCAGTTTTTTACCGGCTCCTTTCATATATTCCAAACAATTGTCCATAATCCTTAAAAATGAGAGCCATTTTTGTTCGGGCTTTCCTTCAATAAGCACCTTTTTATTCTTTTTTCCATATCTATCTCATCTATAAGGGAGGTAATGGCATGGATTCGAATTCAGCAAAAGCGCTAGTCGATAAGGAAGGCCTTGATTTTGTGGATGTGAAGTTCTCTGACCTCTATGGCCAGTGGCAGCACCTGACCCTGCCCGTCTCATATATGAAATTCACCGAGAAGGAGGTGGTCCCGTTCGACGGATCCTCGATTCGGGGATTCAAGGAGATTAACGAGAGCGACATGTATCTCCATATAGATTATTCCACGGCGATAGCCGATCCTTTCTCTACGAAGACGCTTTCCGTCGTGTGCGATGTGTATGACCCGCACCACAGGAGGTATTTCGACCGTGATCCACGGGTGATCGCGAAAAGGGCCGAAGAATATCTCAGGAGTTCAGGGGCAGGCGATAAGGCTTATTTCGGGCCGGAGGCCGAGTTCTTCATCTTCGATGACATCCGCTTCTCGCAGACCGAGAACTCGGGGTTCTATGTGGTCGATTCAGAAGAAGGGATCTGGAACACCGACGGCAATGGGGAACCGAGCCTTGCATACAAGCCCCGCTACAAGGAAGGTTATTTCCCGGTCCCTCCGCATGACGCCGTTCACGAGGTCCGCAACGACATGGTGAGGACGATGATCAATTGCGGCCTGAAGGTCGAGAGGCACCACCACGAAGTCGCAACAGCCGGCCAGTGCGAGATAAACTTCAAGTATGATTCGCTGATGAACTCGGCGGACAACATGATGCTCTACAAGTATATCGTTAAGAACGTCGCCAGGAAGCACAACAAGGTCGCGACTTTCATGCCGAAACCGCTCTTCAACGATAACGGCTCGGGCATGCACTGCCACATGAGCGTATGGAAAGGCGGGAAGAACACGTTCGCCGGAGACAAGGTCGGCGGCCTCAGCCAGGAAGCGTTGTATTACATCGGGGGACTGCTCAGCCATTCGCGGGCCCTTGCGGCTTTCCTGTCGCCTACGACGAACTCCTACAAACGGCTCGTGCCAGGCTTCGAGGCTCCTGTCAATCTCGCGTACAGCCTCGGTAACAGGAGCGCGGCCGTCCGCATCCCGCTGACCGAAGAAGGGAACCTTGCGGCCAAACGGATCGAATACCGGCCTCCGGACCCCAGCGCGAACCCATATGTGGCCTTCTCAGCCCTCCTCATGGCCGGCCTCGACGGCATCAAGAAGAAGACCGATCCGGGGGAGGCTGTCACCGAGAACATCTACCACATGTCCAAGGAGAAGGCGGCAAGGATAAGGAAGCTGCCCGGAAGCCTCGACGAAGCTCTCGCCGAGCTCGAGTCCGACCACGAATTCCTCCTCCAGGGCGGGGTATTCACCAAGGACGTGATCGATACCTGGATCGACCACAAGAGGCACAAGGAGCTGGACCAGATCCGGCTCAGGCCCCACCCGTGGGAGTTCCACCTGTACCATGACGTCTGAGTCCTCCCATCTATCATTCAGGAGCCGGGGAATAATGGAATCGATATCCAGATCTTTCAACAGCAGGTCAAGCATCGAAGAGATCCTCCAGGATCTGAGCTCATCACTGCCGGATCTGAGGTGGATGATGCGCGAAAGCCATAACGAGGGGGATTACATCGAAGGGAGGGGAGGCGACCGGATCCTGGTCCGCATCCATGACTGGTGCAACGCCCCTTTCACTCAGAGGCCTGCCCGGTGCTTCCAGATCAGCCTCAGGCTGCCTGAGGGAAAAACCGGCCCGCTTATATCGAAGATGCTGGAGATCGCCGGTGCCACGGATATCGTCGAAGATGAGCCTTATTTCGAATAGGGCGTTGCCCAGAAAAGCGGTCCATCCGGGCTCGCCGCGAGCCTATAGGCTCGCGCAGAGAACAAAAATGGGCACGTCGTGTTTTTTATTTTGCTAATTTTTGCCACAATTCCGCGCAGCGAAATTTTCAGCAAAAATGAAACGGGCTCAGAGGGATTTGAACCCTCGACCTGCGGATCTCCACCTTTTGGGAAAAGGTGGAGCCAAAACTGGCTTGTTTGCCGTTTCCCAAGATAAAAGTCCGACGCTCTACCAAGTTGCCCTTAGTCCGTTCAAAATTTTGCGGAGCAAAATTTTTAGCAAGACAAAACTGAGCTATGAGCCCTAGACTGGAAATTACTATAAGCATTTTAAAAAGCTTAATATCCAATAAAAGGTGAAAGCCAGGTTGGCAGATCGGCTATGCATCCGCCTGCAGTCCGCTTTTCTGAGGCACGTGCCGATGAAAGGAGCATAAAGCGGAGTAGAGGGGTTCAAAGGCTTTTTGACTTATGTTTGACTCGCGGCAAATATTTTTGCGAATCTTTGCCCCCAGGACGTTCTATGTCAAAAGGTCCGACGGACAATTCCTCTACCTGGCTTTCTTTTCACTTCTTCTCGCTCAGGACCGACACCCCGGGGTGCCTAGGTGGCGGGTCGTCATGCGGTTCGATCAGGAAAAGATACCTCCTCCCGCCTATCTCTTCGATGAACCTGTCGCCCACCAGTATCCTGCCCTGATTGAGCAGGGGCAGGTAGTACCGGTTCGCCCTGATCCGGGCCTCATCCGGGATATCCCGTCTCCTCTCCCAGACTGGCGTGGCGGTCCTGCTGGGGACTCTGTCAGAAAGCGTCGATGGGGGGAGCAGGTCGGTCTCGCTCACCTGATATGAGAAAGACCTCGCAGCCGGATTGGCCATATGGCTCTCATAGATCGCCGAACGGTTCCTATCGACCCAGCCGGTCAGGAATCTCTTCCTCTCCGATGGGGGGAACCGGGCAATCCTCCGCGAAAGCTCCGCTATGATCTTCTGAGGCAGGACGGCGACCAGATATGTGTCTTTCGACCTGAGGGATGGCACGACAAGTGTCATCCCCCGCAGTTCCCCATCCCGCATATCGATGGAATTCCCGACCAGCCGGTTCGCCGCGCTCTCTGTGAGCGTGCGGACCTCAACCGGGATGGCCGGCCATGCCTCTTTCTGGATCGTCCTTTGCGCCATACCGGGGTATCCACCGGGAAATAATATAATCAGAATCCCAAGCCCAGTCTAACCACTACCTCCGCGATCACTGTTAGGAGATAGAGCGCTACCAGGATCGCGCCGGCCGTCCTGCTTATCGTTCCCCGGAGCGTGAACGCGAAAAAGACGAGGGTCACGATGAGGAGAGCCGGGGCAGTGACCGCTGCGGTCGCAGGATCGATCGCGAACGGGCTCGCTATCGCGACCACCCCCAGGGTTATGAGGAGCGTGAATATGTTCGATCCTATCGTCTCCGAGACCGCAAGCTCGTCATACCCCCTCCTGACCGCCTGGATGGCAGCCGCCAGATTGGCTATGCTGGGGCCGAGGGCCCCCAGGGTGATGCCGACCAAGAGGTCCGGGACCTTCAGCGTGAAAGCTATGGAGAGCATGGAATTTGTGAACATATCGGCGCCGAAGACCAGCATCGCTATCCCTGCCACGAAGATGATCCTGCTGTCGTGGATCGCGATCTCCGCCCCGCCGACCTTTCCTACGAACTGGAGAGTCTTCGCGATCATATCCGACTCCTTCCTCCTCTCTTTCGTTGCTAGCGTCTTCTCCTGCTCGTACAGGTTCACGAGGTAGGGTATGAACAGCAGGAGAAATACGATCCCGTCCTTCTGTGTCACCCTCAGATCCTCGAGCACTATCAAAGCGACGACCATTGTCGCTATGAGCATGAATACCGCATCGCGGGTTATCACATGCCTCGGTATCTTCAGCGGATGGATAAGCGCTGATATGCCTATAATCAGTCCGAGATTGACGATCACCGAACCCACTATGGCCCCCACCGAAAAGTCCGAATGCCCCTTGACTGTCGCGGAGACGGCCACGATCAGCTCCGGCAGGCTGAGGAGGACCGAGACGAGGACAAGCCCTACGGCTACATTCGTGGTGTTGAGGAACCTCGCCACGGGGACCGAAGCGTCAGTCACCCATTCCGAGCCCTTGAGGATGAGAAGGAGCCCGATAAGTGTCAGCGCGACCTCGACGATCATGGATTGAAATCCTGAATGAGGATTATAAACCCTGACAATTAGACGCCTGTCTAATATTTTTTCATAATGTTTTTAAATGACAAAAACGCATTATACTATTGCGCCTCCGGGATTTCCGGGTGCGGCGGCAACCATTTTCCGGTTGCAACGGTTCTGACTGAGGGCTTTTCCCCCTGAGGGCTCGCCCCGTCACCGCTTGCTTGGGACGTGATCGCTGCTGTCGGGCTTTGACAAGCTGTCGTAAAAGGCAGCGAGTTCGGCCTCGCCCGGACCCGTTAAGGCGCCGAATCCTTCAAAATCAATCTCCTTGTTCAGCTGCATCTGTATTCTCCATCACAGGACAACCCTTCAATGCAATCGTCTTCAGAGATGCAGGCTTCGCCCTCCTGGCCCTTCAGGACATCATTAGTCAGGCGGTTTATCCGCTCGGTCTGGTTCTGGATATTCCTTCCCGTCTCCTTCGCTGTGCCCATCAACTGGACAGCGGCGATCCCCACTATCGCCAATACTACTACTATCAGTATCAGCATCTCCGCTGAAAGTTGTCCCTTCATATGATCCACCTGACTCAGCCTGCCTGGCAGCCCTCGAAGCCTTGATCCTCAATTCCCTGAGCCTGGCATAGATCGACAGGCGATCCTCAGGGCTCATCTCCTTAGGCCTGGAGGGGTGAAAAAAGGCGAGCAAGGTGGAGGCTTTTTCCAGGTGCGGGGATAGTCTGTCGATCGCCTCCAGAACAGTTTCTCCACCCAGCTTGCCCATCTCATCCCCCATCATTTGTCTGGTCGTTCGCTTATTATATTTTTTTATCAGATTCGTGTGGTTAGCCCTATTTTTTTTGAAAACTTTTGTGACGCAATACAACAAGATGGCCGTGAAACTTCCAGGATGCCGGCGTTGCATCTCCTCTTCCCTTCCGGTCAGGGACTCCCTGATACATTTTTAACCAATTTTAGTCAGATTCAACCCATGATCAGGCCGGATATCTCAGCCGAGCTCAAGTCGGCTGCCGAGAGAAGGGAAACAGGGAGAAGGGGCGAGTTCTCGCGCGCGAAATCCCTCCATGAAGGGTTGTCCAGGCGGAGCGGTTCATCCGTCCTTGGCCGGGACGAGGAGGGACGGGAGAAGATGACCAGGAAACCAGGAGCGTTCCATATCATCGTCGACCGCTGGTACGTGCGGATGGGGTTCAAGAGGGAGGACCACGAGAAGCTCGAAGGCAAAACCTGGCTGGAGGTCGAAGCCCGGCTCAAGGACGGCGACATCCCAAGAAAGCTGCGTAGGTTCGATACCCATCTCATCACGGC
Source organism: Candidatus Micrarchaeia archaeon (assembly GCA_046331685.1). Lineage (GTDB taxonomy): Archaea > Micrarchaeota > Micrarchaeia > Anstonellales > Bilamarchaeaceae > Bilamarchaeum. The sequence continues at coordinate 127,955 of JAXLQI010000001.1, forward strand.
AGTGCGAGTGCTGAAGCACGTGCGCCGGAGTTACGAGCAGGAGATATCCCAGACCGTGTCTCTGCTCGGCTCGCTCGATAACGAGAACCTCGCACTCGCCGCGAAGAAAAGGGGCTATACGGAGGGTGACATTGCTGCGGCCCTCTCGACACTGCGTTCCACCGACAGCGCTCTCTCGTCGAAGGTAGTGGCGCTCAAGAGGATCGTCGCTCGCAAGAGGATTGAGAAAGCCGTAGGGCAGCTAGAATCGGCGGGTTCGATGCCTCCGGGCGGGAAAAGGGACATGGAGGTCTCCCGCGCGTGCGCCGTGCTGGTCTCGATCCGGAACCGCCTGGATTCATGGAGAAACAGGCAGATGGCAGGCATCGTGGAACACAACCTCCAGAAGGAGTGCTCCATGCGCTTGGAGCGCGATCGGTGGCTCTTCTCGCAGTTCAGCAAGTTCGCCGAGATCCCGGAGGCCGTCGCAGGATATATCCGCAAGGATCAGGTGAAACTCGACGCCCTCTCGGAGATGCGCAGATTGCTCAGATACCGGAAAAGCAACGAGAAGCTCCTTTCTTTCATCAAGGATAACTCCGAGCATTTCCGGGTCGGAAGAAGGGATGGACGTGAGGCCGAGCGAATGATAGCGCTATCCGAATCAGGGATCCAGCCCCTTGTCGGCGCGAACATCGACTACCAGCTCGGGCGCCTCAGGGCGGTCTACCGCAACGTCCTTCGGGGCAACAAGGCGCGGGCCAGGGAGCATATCGATTCCCTCGAACTCTTCGTCAGAGCCAACAAACCCGAATTCATATTAAGCGAACTGGGCAAGTCCCCCGACCCCTATCTGGGGCCGGTCCTGGAACATCTGGTGAAGGCAGCATCGGCCCTCGAGAAGGAGGATTTCGTCTCGGCGAAGGGCGAGTTCGCCGCCGCCCGCGATTCTATCGCGCTCTATGCCTACCCCAGGCCGGGCTGATCGCATGAAATCAAAGACCGCATACCTGACATTCAAGACCGAGAATAAGATCCAGATAATGAGGATAACCGAAATGGTCGCGAAGGCCGTGGCGGACAGCGGCGTGCAGGAAGGCATCGCCCTGGTGAACCCCATGCACATCACGGCCGCGGTGGTGGTCAACGATGACGAGCCGGGCCTCCACGGCGATTACCTGAGGGTGCTGGAGAGGCTTGTGCCTTACGGCTCGGAATACCGGCACAACGAAACAGGAGAGGACAACGCTGCAGCGCATATCTGGAGACAGCTCATGGGCCACCAGGCCGTCTTGCCGATAAGCCGGGGGAAGCTCGATCTGGGGCGCTGGGAGCAGGTATTCTATTTCGAATTCGACGGCCAGAGGGAGAAGCGGGTGCTGGTGAAGATACTCGGCGAGTGACTCAATACGGTTCCTCGAATGGGAGCTCGGAATCATCCTGCGGCCAGGATGATCCGTTCATCTTCAGCCATCTCCTTTTCTGCTTATAGCAAGGATCGGCTTTCCCGACCAGCGCCCAGAACCGTTTCCCGTGGCTCCGATACCTGGTATGAGCGAGCTCGTGCGCTATGACGTAATCCACTATCCCTTCCGGCATGAAAAGCAGCCTGAAACTGAGGCGGATCGAGCCGTCGGCCGAACAGCTCCCCCACCGGCTGATCGTATCACGGACGCTCAGCTTCCCGAGCCTGGAGCCGAAATGCCGGTCATTGATCTCCTCGACCCGCTTCTGGAGGCGCGGCATGGCGAGCTGCACAATCCTTTTCCTCACTATGGAATTCACCCTCTCATCCTTCGCCGGATGATTTTCATCCGTCCGCACTTCGAGCAGATCGCCGCGCAGCCGGCTTCCGAACCGCTTGCCCCGGACGAGTGAGATCCTTATGACACTTCCAAGCGCGTTCACCACCTGGCCGTGGGCGAATGCCACCCTCCTCCTCTCCTTCTCCGACCACCTGCCGTCGCTTATGGCCCTGACCGCCCGCTTCAGGAGCCTGCCGGCGATCCTGGCCTTCTCTCCCGAAGGCCATCTCGAGGGAACGCTGATGACGATGGAGCCACCCTTCAATCTGGCCCAGGCGTTCTTGTTGGCGCTGGTCAGATGAACGACCGGATAAGTTTTCCCCGAAATCTCCACTTCCACGGAATCAATCTAATCTAAAACCTTTTAATCCTTGAACGGATTATCGCTACCGTTAGTGCTAGTCCGAAAAAGGGGCGTCTGATGAACGATACAGGAGCAGGTCTCCGGAACGGGACAGAGATGCGCAGGCTTCTCTATGTGAACGTCCTGTATTCATTCATAGTAGCGGCCATGGCCGTCTTGGTGCCTCTTTACCTCGTCAAGAGCAAGGTCGATATCTCCCTGATCGGCATCATACTCTCGGCGGGCCCTCTGTCGTTCATGGTCATCAGGATCCTTTTCGCCAGCATGGCCGACGAGATCGGAACGAAAAAGATATCCCTGATCTATACCGCGGCCAATCTCGTATCCCTAGCGTTCTATTCCCTGATCGTAACCCCGGCCGGATTCGTCCTCGCAACAGTGGCGGAAGGAGTCCGCGCTTCCGGGTTCTGGGCGATCGCGAGGACCGAGATATTCAAGGCGAACGGCAAAGCCGACCCGGGAAAGACGCTGGCGCGTTTCTCAAACATGCGGCAGCTCGCCGACGGGCTCGGACGGGTATTCATCGGGCTGGTCCTCGCTTATCTGGCGTTCAGCGGCGCATTCATCATCCTCTTCGTACTCTCAATCATCCTCCTCTCCCTTATGATCAATGTGAAGGACGGCCGCGGCACCCTCCATGTGGACAAAGGCACGCTCCGGAGGATCTTCAAGAAGAGGCCGAGGACTTTCTGGGAGGCGGCCCTGCTCCAGACGCTGGTCTGGCTCGCTTTCAACATGCTCATCGGGTTCCTCGTCCCGGTCTATCTCATCACGTCACTCGGGATGAGCTACGAGCAGACGGGAGGCATTGTGGCCCTGCTGTCGCTAGCAACCGGCGGCATCTCGATACTTCTCATGCGGCTCGAAATCCCGAAGGCAAGGCTCATACTGCTGAGCCTGGTCTCCATCCCTGCGCTTATCTGGTTCCCCTTCGCCGGAAACGACATCATCCCCCTGATCATGCTCATATCGATAGGCTTAGGGAGCAGCAATATCATCGGAGAATACATCCTCGTGGACCAGGTGTACCGCAGCAAGGACGTCTCCACAGACATCGGAGTCCTCTACGTCCCGCTGAAGATCTGCGAGTTCCTGTTCCTGTCCCTCGGCGGGCTGGTCATAAAGGCCTGGGGGTTCTACCCGTTGTTCCTCCTCCTCGCCTGCACGACTGTGCTCCTCGTGATATTCGGCAGCATGCTCATCGCCGAGCCACTGAGAAGGCATGCGAGGGGCAAACAATAAAGATTTAACTTTCCCCGGCAAAACATCCCTGATGAAGTGCGAAGAGAAGATCCCTGGGGGGAAGATGGTGTGCCTCGAGCTTTGGCAGAGCGGAGGCAGGGTGAGCAGGGCGAGGATCACCGGTGATTTCTTCTTGCACCCCGAAGACGCGATAAGCAGGATAGAGCGCGATCTTGTCGGCATCCCTCTCTCTGCGGGTGAAGGAGAGATAGCCTTCAGGATAAGGGAAAGCCTCGGGGACGCCTTGCTCATCGGGGCGACCCCCGAAGACCTCTCGAGGATGTTCCGGAAGGCGGTCGGATGAACTGGAGGCTCATCAGGTACTCGGAGAACGACGCATACATGAACATGGCTATCGACGAAGCCATAAGCGAGAGCGTGGCAGCGGGGGGGCCGCCGACCGTAAGGTTCTACGGGTGGAATCCCGGCGCGGTCTCCATCGGCTATTTCCAGAGCCTGGAGAAAGAGGTCGACACCGGAGCCTGCAGGAAGGAAGGGATAGACGTGGTCCGGAGACGGACCGGGGGCGGCGCTGTCTTCCATGACCGGGCCGGAGAAGTCACTTATAGCGTCACTGGGAGCGAAACATTATTCCCGAAAGACATAATCGCCTCATACCGGCTGATATGCGGGTGGGTGATCGACTCCCTCTCCCTGCTCGGCATACGATCGGAATTCAAGCCCATCAACGATATAATCGTGGAGGGCAGGAAGATATCCGGCAACGCCCAGACCCGGAGGGGGGGCGTCCTCCTCCAGCACGGGACCATCCTCTGCGCTGTCGATGTCGAGCGCATGTTCAGGCTATTGCGTGTGCCTGACGAGAAGTTCCGGGACAAGCTCATCTCGAGCGCGAAGGAGCGGGTGACTTCCGTCAGCGAGCACTCGGGCGCGTCAAGGGCCGAAGTGTGCGAAGCCCTGGAAAGGGGGTTCACATCCGGCAAGGCGTTCGATCACGGGCAGGTCACCCCCGAGGAGCGTACCCGTGCCGTCGAGCTCGCCCGTTCGAGGTATTCTTCAGGCGGATGGAACAGCTCACGCTAACCGGAAAGTTAGTGCCGGGTAAGCAAATTATTTAAATCTCAGGGTCCAAAGACCGCTTGTGAAGATATCACAGACAATGCTGCTGGCAGGGGTTTTCATATTCGTCCTGATCATAGCGGTAGCGGTCTTATCGAACGCCCCGGGGAAATACGACGATTTCGCGAAATGCCTGAGCAGCAAAGGCGCCAAGATGTATGGCGCTTCCTGGTGTCCTCACTGCAATGACCAGAAGAAGATGTTCGGCTCCAGCTGGAAGTACATGGATTACGTCGAATGCTCGACACCCGACGGGACCGCCCAGACGCAGGTGTGCATAGATGCCGGCATCAAATCCTATCCTACCTGGGAATTCAAGAACGGGACGCGGGTGAATGGCGTGCTCACATTCGAGGAACTCGGCGCGAAGACAGGCTGCCCTGCCGGCAACTAAAATCAGACTTTTCTGAGCCCTTCTCCGCTCACCTGCGCATCTATCCGCTCTAGTCTGACGCCTGCCTTCCTGCCGGCGTCCAGGATCCCCTTCCCGATATCCTCGGGAACACCCTGGATGAGGAACGCCAGGCTGTCATACCCCCCAGAACCCGGGCATCTCCCTGCGACAACGCCACCGAGCTTCTCCGCCTCATCGATGACCCTGGTCAGCGGCGGAGGCTCGATCGGATCGAAATCCATCATCCCGATCCTCGAAGCCCACTGCCCCATCCAGTCCTGCGCGTCGCGCGCGATATGGATACCCCGCCTCACTTCGGACGGATCGTTCTGCGCCAGCCCGCGCCGCGCAATCCTCTCGCCTTCGGCCTGCTTCGATATCTGGATCCTGTATATCTCGGGGGCATACTCGATCAGTTTGCGTATCGCCCGGACAGAAGAGACCGTGGATGTCTTCCCCCCCCGGATATTGAACACCAGGATGCCGAATCCTTCAGGGCGGAACGGCCGGATCTCCATCCCGCTCCAATCCTTCGCCACCAGCCGGCCGACGCCCTCGGTGAACCCGGCTTCGTCCATGGCCCCCGGTCCAAGATCGACGCAATCACCCGCGTATCTCTTGTAGTCAAGGCTGCCAAATGCCGAGGTCGCGATATCGAATCCGCTTCCGATCCTTCCGGCCGCGAAGGAGTGCGATATCTGCGATACCTTGTGGATCGTGTTCCGGTTCTCTTCGATCGGGAGGTCGTTCGACTCGAAGACCGCTCCCACAGCGGATACGGTCGTCGCAGCCGAGCTTCCAAGCCCGCTCTTCTCGTCCTTTTCTCCGAAGATGGGGCTGTTGTCGAGCCTTAAAGTGAAACCCTCGATCCTATGGCCTGCCGAGCCCATGTAAGCGAGAGCGGAGGCCACAGCGCAGACCGAGATCCTCTCATGCTTTGGCGATATCCTGATCTCTTCGAGGAGCCTCGTGCCGTCTATCTTCCTGTCTATCCCGAATTCTTCAGAGATGATCCTGAATCCCTGCGCTCTTTCGGCAGAAGCGTCGGCTCCTCTCATCTGGCGGTCCAGCAATGCAATGCTCAAAGCCGGGAAGCCGTCGATGACCGCATACCCGCCGAGGATAAGCACCTTTCCAGGAGATGTGACGATCATACCATTCCCTCAGAACAGATGGTCCTTCGAGTAGCGGGCTCCCGGGCCCATCCTGGATCTTGTCACAGCCGCTTTCCCGACTATCCCTTCCAGCATGCCGGCGACAGAGTCCTCGTCTTTCCTGAGGCAGAACACCACGGCATTTGGTCCTGCGTCGAAAGTATATGCCGCCTTCACCGTGCCGCCGGAATTCAGCTGATGGATGCTGTCGATGATGTCGATGCTCGTACTGTTCAGGTAGATGATCGGCGGATATGTGCCGAGGCATATCTGGTGGAGGTTGTTGCTGGCCCTCATTATCAGCCCGGCCAGGGCCGGGAAATCCTTTTTCCCGGCGGCTTCGATCATCTCCCGCTTCATCCTCCCTTCCTCATAGCCGACCCATTCATCATAGAGCGGGTTCGTCTCGATGCTCGCTTTCATGCCTGCCCGGCTCTTGACCTTCTTCTCCTCCGCCTCGACCTTGGCATAGATAATCGAAAGCTCAGGCCAGTGCTCCGGGGGATAGACAGTCCGGGCGATGCTGCTGTACATCGCCTTCTCTATCTCATCCTTCCCGCCACGGGCCTTCCGGTGCGGGCGGAAATCCATCCCACGCTCCCATAGGACGATGCCTCCCTTGGAAGGGATGCTCCGCGTGGCTGACCCGGATCCCAGCCTTGCCAGCGCAGACAGCTTCGCTTCATCCTCGCTGAGCCGTCCGAATTCGCTGATCTCGCCTGCCATCGCTTTGATCAGCGCCGCGAAGCCGCTCGCTGAGCTCGCGAAACCGGCGGATGTGGGGAAATTATTCTCGCTGACTATCCGGTAATCATATGCCCTCACGAATGGGAAGAACCGGCCGACCTTCTCCAGGAAACCGGCCACGTACTCGTATTCCTTCATCTCCGGATGGATCTCCCTGCCGTTCAGGGAGAAACTTATCCCCGGCGCCGTCCCTGCTGATTTGACCGCCTTGACGCTCGTCCGCGTCTCAAGGCCGTCCACAGTGAATGAGAGGCTGCTCTTCGTAGGTATGAGATACTCTTCCCAGGCGGGGTTCTTCCCCCAGTATTTCAGTATCGCGATGTTCGTCGGAGCGATTGCTGTGGTCGTCATCTTGATCCTCTCTCATCAGGCAGGGCTCACTTCACCAGGCCGAGCTCCCTGCCGACTTTCCCTATCTTCTCCAGGGCGAAGTCCAGATCCTCCCTGCTGTGCTCGGCGCTTATCATCGTCCTGATCCTGGCCTTTTCCTTGGCCACCATGGGGAAGACTATCGGGAGCGCATATACGCCTTCATCGAACAGCCTGAGGCTCATCTGCCTCGCTTTGCCAGAATCATAAGTCATGACAGGTGTTATAGGCGTCTCGCTGTTCCCGGTGTCGAAGCCCATCTCCTTCAGCCTCTTCTTGTAGTATTTCGTGTTCCGCCAGAGCTTTTTCACCAGCCTGTCGCTCTCGCTGAGCAGCTCGAGCGAGGCTATCGATGCCGCCACGTTCCCGGGCCCCTGTGAGCCTGTGAGAAGCCAGGTCCGCGACTTATTGAGCAGGTACTCCTTACCCGTTTTCCCGGTGGCGACGTAGCCCCCCATAGTCCCGAAGGCTTTGGAGAACGTCCCCATCTCGAAATCGACCTTTCCTTCGACATGGAAATGGCTCGAGATCCCCCTGCCGTTCTCGCCCAGAACGCCGTCGCCATGGGCATCGTCGACATATGTGCAGGCATCATATCTCTGCGCGAGCTCCACGATGCGGTCGAGCGGGGCGATATCGCCATCCATGGAGAACACCCCATCGGTGACGATCAACACGCGCCCGGGTTTCCTGGAGTTTATCTCCTTGAGCTTCCCTTCCAGGTCATCCATGTCGTTGTGCCGGTATATCTGGCGGTCGGCCTTGCTGAGCCGCAGGCCGTCTATTATAGATCCGTGGTTGAGCTCGTCCGATATCACCACATCCCCTTCCCGCAAAAGTGCAGGGAGGGCCCCGCTGTTCGCTGTGAATCCTGAATTGTAGAACAGGGCGTCCTCGGTCCGCTTGAATTCGGCGATGAGCTTCTCGAGCCTCAGATGCAGGTCCATCGTCCCTGCGATCGGCCGCACAGACCCGCTGCCGGCGCCATGGCTCCGGATGGCCGATATGGCCGCTTTCTTCAGTCTCCGGTCATTCGCGAGCCCGAGATAGTTGTTGGAGCAGAGCATGACGACCTGTTTCCCTTCGATGGATGCCCTTGCGCAGGAGGGGCCATCGAGCGTCCTTGGATTCCAGAGCAGATTCTGTTCCCGGAGCTTCTCCAGCTCTTCCCGAAGCTCGGCCTCGATCTTTTTATTCATATAGAACTCCCTGACCTAGAACTCCTGCGAATATTATAAAACCGCATTGCTCCGGCCTTCTGATTCGTTGATAGTCGTAATACCTCATGACTATTAGGCTATTTTAAATTCCTTTTTTTGTTAAGGGGTTCCATGGAAAAAATGCTTTCAGTCTGGAAAACGAAACCCGCCGAAGGGCTCGAGCTGAAGGAGGCTCAGGTGCCCAGGATAAAGGACGATGAGGTGCTGGTGAAAGTTAAGGCCACATCCATCTGCGGGACAGACCTTCATATCTACAAATGGGACCAGTGGGCGCAGGGCCGCATCGGGAAGAACATCCCATACATCTTCGGCCATGAGGTGGCCGGCGAGATCGTCGAGCTTGGCAAGAATGCGGTGGGCCTCTCGGTCGGAGATCATGTCTCGGCTGAGACGCACATCTCCTGCGGCTATTGCTTCCAGTGCAAGACAGGGAACGAGCACATCTGCCAGAACGTGAAGATACTCGGGGTGGACACGAACGGGTCATTCGCCGAATACCTCGCCCTCCCTTACCGCAATGCATGGGTCAACGACAAGAAGATCCCGCATTGGGTCGCGACAGCCCAGGAGCCGCTCGGCAACGCGGTGCACACAGTATTCGACGGTGAGATCGCCGGGAAGACGGTCACGATCTTCGGGATGGGCCCGATCGGCGTCTGCGCGGTCGGGCTCTGCAGGATCGCCGGGGCCGAGAAGATAATCGCCCTCGACCACCATGAGAGCCGGCTGAAGTTCGCAAGAGAATTCGGAGCGGATCTCGCGATCAACAGCGGCGAGGGCGGATTGGATGTCCAGAAAGAGATAATGGATGCGACCGACGGCCATGGCGCGGATGTCTTTTTGGAGATGGCAGGTTCCCCCTCAGCGCTCCGCGACGGCCTTGCGACACTGAGGGCTGGAGGAAGGGCATCCATCCTCGGCGTGTTCTCCAAGCCCATCGAGCTGGATATCAACAACGCCATCGTATTCAAAGGGGCGAGGATAAGCGGCATCAACGGCAGGAAGATGTTCGATACCTGGTACAAAGCGAAAGCGTTCCTCCCCCGGATCCGGCTCGAGCGGCTTGTGACCCACCGGTTCAAGCTCAAAGAGATCGAGACCGGGTTCCAGACGCTCATGAGACGCGAAGGCATGAAGGTGGTGCTGGAGCCTTGAAGCCCCCTCAGACCCCCTTGAAGACCTCAGGATGGACGTTCTCCACACCGACCACCTCTTCATAGTGGTTGGGATCGAACGAGTCCCCCTCCCAGACGATGAAAATCGCGTTCCTGGATATCTTCACCGCAAGCAGGACCTCGCTCCGCCTCGACAGCTTCTCACCGAGGTTCCTCAGAGCGCGGGGTCCCATGTCCGAGAGGAGGTAATCCTTTATCTTCACTATGGCGGCTTTCCTCGCTCCGGCCGATGACCTGCCGAGGACTATATTGAATCCCTTGATTATGCCTTCCTCCTTCATCTTGTTGAAACGGAGATAAACGGTCGGCCTTGGGATGCCTATCATGTCTGCGATCTTGGATAGCGGGGTGCTGGCATCCTCCTTCAATATCTCTATGATTTTTCTGTCAATTTCATCCATTTTATAACCTTCCTAGATTTTCTATGTACCTGGACCCTCGGCACCGGATTCTCTACAACCGCAATCAAAATAAATATATCCGCTCCACAGTTAGTACGATTGACATGTCTTTTGTGCCTTTTCCATCGCTTGAGCCGGTACTAAGAGGAGGGATCCCGCGGGGGGACCAGATACTCATCTCAGGCCCGCCTGGTTCAGGGAAGAGCATCCTTTCGATGCAGTTCATCTACGAAGGGATAAAACACGGCGAGAACGGAGTCTTCTTCACCCTGGACAGCGAGAGGGAATACCTGATCAACCAGATGAAAAGCTCAGGCATAGACGTCCAGGCCCTCATCGACCAGGGGAAGATGGACGTCGTAGAGCTGGATCCGCATGACATCTATGTCTCTCTCGACGAGATCGAACGCCACGTGAAGAGGCTCGGCGCGAAGCGCCTGGTCCTGGATTCGCTCTCTATCCTTTTCGTCTACTGCGGATCCTACCGGAACCTTCCCGAGGATATGATCGCATTCCTGGAGAAGACTGATTACCAGCCCCCGATCAGCATGGCGAATTCCGTGAAAAAACAGATGCTCTACTCCATCATGAGGCGGATCAGGGGGTTCGGCTGCACGTCGATCCTCATATCCGAGCTCTCGAAGAACTCGAAATGGTATTCGCGCGATACGATAAGCGAATTCGCATGCGACGGGATAATCCTGCTCGATTACCACATCCTTGGTGCAGCCGGAGTGACGCGGACCCTTTCGCTCGTGAAGATGAGGAGGAGCGATTATTCTGAGGGGGTGCACGAGTTCCGCATCACCGACAAGGGGATCTCGATTCAGGCAGACTGATTCCTTTTCCTGAACTCGAAGACGCATTCATCGGAATTGCCCATCGCCAGGCATCTTGTCTCAACGGCGCTATACTCGGCATCCTTGGATGCCTTCAGCACTCCCCGGATGATCCCGGTCAGGAAGTGGCACACTGGCGCCCTGCTTTTCCCCCGGGTCCGTAGGTGCTCCTTGGCCAGCGGGGAGTTCTTCGTTCCGACGACGAACTTATCCGCATCCTTGGTCACTTCGAGTATCTGTATGTCGCCGAGGCCTGACATCTTGAAGATCTCCCTGCCCATCTCTATCGATGGATCGCCTGTGGTCACTTTCTTGAAGATGGGGCGGAGGTCCTTCCTCTTGTCTATGTATCTCTTGGTGCTTTTGCCGGTGAGGTTCTCCCCGATCCTCAGGATTATGCGTTCGGCCTCCTGCCTGCCTAGCTCGCTCTCAAGGGATTCCTGGAACTCCAGGATCGTCTCGGCCGGGACCAGCACCATCCCCCGGCCGTACACGCTTATCTCCCCCGCCTCGAACCTGACGACTTTCATTGCGAGCAGTTTCATCAGATCCAGATTCAAGACAGGCACCAGGCAAGCATTTCTAACGTTGTTATCAACCTGAAGCTATTAAGAGCTTCTCCCGCATTCTTCGGCGACTGGTCCTTGAGGATCTTAAGCCCGGTCATCAGGCGCGACATCCCTATGACGAGATACATCCCCAGGAACGGGAACGAGAGCCTGAGGATCAGCCACGGGAGCCACACGAGTATGAGCGGGAGGCTCAGGCCAAAGAACGTCAATCTCGATGCTTTTTCCGGACCAAGTATTATCGGCAGCGTCCGCAGGCCCGTCTTCTTATCTCCCTCGATATCCTTGTAGTCCTTGATCGATACCGCCAGCACCTCCGTGACATAAAGGAAAGCCACGACAGCGAGAGCATGGATGCCGAACGCTCCAGCGACCAGCGAACCGGCGATGACCGGCACAGCCATGTGCGTCGATACAAGGGTCAGGTAAGCGAGGATGCCCTTGGCTTTCGTATACTTGGAATATACCACGCCGAGCAAGGCTTCGAGCAGGCACGCAGCAGCCAGCACCGGGGAAGCGATGTATGCGAGGGCGATGCCGATCGATGCAAGGGCCACCATCAGTTGCTGCGCGAAATCCACGCTCAGCGCTCCGCTCGCAAGAGGCCTCGAGGCGGAATTTATCTTGTCCGCTTCGATATCCCTGATATTGTTGTATACTGCGCCGCAGGCATAGGTGGAGACGAAAGCCAGAGAACCCAGGAGGGCCGTACTGAAGTCGAACGCCCCTCCCATGAGGAGGCCTGCGTTCAAGGCGAAAACAGCCGTGAAAGACCTCTCCGGCATCATTATCTCAAGTACGTTGAGGATGAACGCATGATATGCGGCGAACCTCTCCCAGATGAATATCTGGACCCAGTCGTGGACCTCAACAAAACTATTTTCAGACGCATTGATCGGCGCCATGGCCTCTAAGACATCCCGTACGTATCCCTCTCCCATGCTCTCTCCTCCCTGTTTTTTTTATGCCGTTTATATACTTTCTATATCCTAAGGGAGGGAATTGTGACGAAATGTCCGAAGCTACACTTTCGAAAAGCAGATAATCAGCTTCGATATGCTGAAGTTTCCTCACGTTGACCTCCCCGCCTCTATAATTTTTCTATTTAAACTTAACAATTTATATAGATTGCCCTGGAAGTCAGTATAATTCGACCAGAAAAAGGCTCCAAACCGAGCATACCTGACGGAAATGCGGTTTATGTTTTAGGACCCGATGGACGTGCCGCATATCCGCCCGGGCTCAATACCCACGGAGATCGACTCTGGCGACTTAGCCTATGATTATCGGTGAAAATGATGGGGCATCCGCGTGAAATACAGTCCGAACTGGACGTGGATATGCTGCTCGATAAGAAAAAGTCAGGATCAGCTTCTTTTCCGATAGAGATGGATGACCGTCCCTAATGCATCCTCAGCCGCCTCAGAGAGGGCTTCCGGAAGCGTCGGGTGGGCGTGTATGGTCGCAGCGAGATCTTCGAGCATGGCGCCCATCTCCACCGCGAGAGTCCCCTCCGCGATCAGATTGCCGGCTCCGGCGCCGACAATGTGGACACCGAGGACCACTCCGTTCTCGTCCGCGACGACCTTGACGAAACCCTCGGTGCGGTTCATCGCCCTTGCTTTCCCCGAGGCTGTGAAAGGCATCTTCCCCACTTTGACTTTGTAGCCCTGCTCTTTCGCCTCATCCTCTGTCAGCCCCACGATCGCTATCTCCGGATCCGAGAAGACGACCATCGGTATGGCGATATTATCGAACGCGCTCTTCAGCCCGGCGCAGACCTCGGCAGCGACCTTTCCCTGCCGGAATGCCTTGTGCGCGAGCTGGGGGCCGGGGGTTATGTCGCCTATGGCGTAGATCCTCCCGTCCGTCGTCCTGCAGGTCTCATCCACTATGATGAGGCCTCCCTCGTCTCGCTTCACTGAAGTCTTCTCAAGTCCGAGGCCAGCGAAGTCCGGTTCCCTTCCTGTAGCCACAAGAAGCTTGTCGAATTCCACCTGCTTCTTCCCTCCCGGCGTCTTCACGGTCGCGACATTGCCAAGGACATTCTCTATCTCGCTGTTGAACATCACCGACCCTCCCATCTCATGCATCTTGGCAAGGAGGATATCGGCGACCTCAGGCTCCATCCTCTTGAGGAGTCGTCCCCCCCTGTGGACCACGGTCACCTTCGAGCCGAACTTCATGAACATGTTCGCCATCTCCACCGCGATGTAACCTCCGCCGACCACTATCAGCCTTTTCGGTATCTCGCTGAGGGAGAACACGTCATCGGATGTGATTATCCTCCTATGGTCCGGGGGCAGGGAGGGCAGATCCTTGATCACCGTCCCCGTGGCTATTATCGCGTTCTTGAATTCTATGGCCCGGATGCCTGTCTCGGTCTCGACCGAGATGGTGCTGGATGAGGTGAAGAATGCGGTCCCCTTTATCAGCTCGACGCCCTGGAGCTTCAATAATGTGGTGACCCCGTTCCGGAGGTCGCGGACCACCCCGTCCTTCCATTCCTGGGTCTTCACGAAATCGACTTTAATGTCGGCATGGATCCCCATGTTCTTGGCATTCTCGTATTCCGCCTCGAACTTCACGTCCGCGGCATGTATGAGCGCTTTGGAAGGTATGCATCCGACGTTCGTGCACACGCCGCCGACCTTGTCCTTCTCTATCAGCACGACTTCCATCCCAAGCTGCGCTGCCCTTATCGCCGCAGTGTACCCGCCCGGGCCTGCGCCGATCACCGCAAGATCGACCCTCGTCGTCAGCTGTCCCATCACCATGAAACCCCGCTCCCGTAAACCCTAGGCGGGTTTTCGATCCTAATCTCCGGTCTTACCATAAACTTTCCACCCGCATTTCTTCGGATAATCCCTAAGGGTTCACGATTCTTTTACATCGCACTCATCCTTAAAAAAATACCATAATGCTGTTTTGGGGTATCAATTCGAGAAAACTACTCAAAATCAGCTGTAATCTACAAAAAGATGTGGAGGATAAGATAGGCTACCCCACCGACCACCGCGCTGAATGGGATGGTGAGAATCCAGGCGACCACGATGTTCCTCCCTATCCCCCAGCGGACGCTTTTCGGGTTCTGAGTCGAGCCAACGCCCATTATGGCGCCTGCTATGGCATGCGTAGTGCTCACAGGGATCCCCAAGTTGGCCATGTAAACAAGCACCACCCCCCCCGCTGTTTCAGCGCAAAAGCCCTGATAAGGCCTCAGCTTCGTGATCTTATGTGCCATCGTCTTAACTATCCGCCAGCCCCCAAGCCAAGTGCCGAGGCAGATCGAGACATGGCAGGCCAGGATCACCCAAAGCGGGACGGTGAATTCGGTAAGGAAACCGCCCACCACCAGCAAAATCGTGATTATGCCCATCGTTTTCTGCGCATCGTTGGTCCCATGCGTCACGGAGTAGAAAAACGCTGAAAACAGCTGGAGCTTCCTGAACCACTTGTTTATCTTCTCCGGTGCTTTTTTCCTGGACAATCGCATCACGACCAGTGCCATCAGGAACGCCGCTAAGAATCCCATCAACGGTGACACGACTATGAATACCAGCACCTTCTCTATGCCTTCACCCAGCAGGATCCCCGGACCTACCGCGACCGCGGCGGCTCCGATGAGACCGCCGATGAGCGCATGGCTGCTGGAAACCGGTATGCCGAAAAACCATGTTAGCAGATCCCATACGACGGCTCCTATGAGCGCGGCAAGGATCATCACGATGAATGTCTCTTGCGGCAACAAGGTTTGTATGGTCTTGGTGTCTATGATGCCTTTCCCGATGGTGGCGGCGATCGCGGTCGTGAAAAAAAGCGGGCCGATCAGATTGCCGAACGCGGCCATAGAAACCGCCTGCATGGGCGTCAGGACGCGTGTCGCCACCACTGTGGATATGGCATTGGCGCTGTCATGAAAGCCGTTGATGAAGTCAAACAACAATGCCACGAGGATCGTGAAGACGAGCAGTTCAATCATGGCCAACCCTATGAATGTTTCATCACTATGTCTGAGATGTGCTGCGAAGCCTTATCCGCCTTGTCTGTCGCCTCTTCCAGGCAGTCCAGTATCTCCTTCTGCTTCATGACCTCTATCGGCTCTTTTTTCTTGAATAACGCTGCGAGCGCTTCCGTATAGATGTCATCAGCCTTGTTCTCAAGATGCTTGATCCTGGTACAATGCGCCGGGACCTTGCCGTACGTCCGTGAATGGTTTATCGCCGCGACGACGTGCTTCAGCTCCTTGGTCTGCTCCACAAGCAATCCGGCCATCTGGACCATGGCAGGGGAAGGCGCTTTGATCTCGTAAACGACGAGCAATGTAGACGCCTGGTCTATCAGGTCGAGGACGTCATCAAGCGCGTTCGCAAGGGTAGAAATGTCGCTATGGTCTATCGGGACAATGAACGTCTTGTTCAGGGCCGTGTATAAATCCCGCATGAGCTGGTCTCCCTCGTGCTCATATGCCTTTATCTTGGAGCTTTTCACCCTGATGTTGCGGTATTCCTTCAAAAGCTCGAAAAGAGCCTCGGATGCCGAATGCGCGGTCTCAGCCTGCTTCTCCATCAGTCTGAAGAAAACGTCATCCTGCGGCACAAGGAGATTTTTCAATTTCATCAAGGGCATTATCCACCTCTCTCATGCAAATCTTCACTCATGTTATTAAATTATCCGCATCCCAGAGAGGCGCAGGCCAATCTTTTCGGAGGAGACCCGGGCGGACCATGCTCTGGAAAAATCCCACGGGGCGCAATCCTGCTAAGGGAGATTCGAATAGGACCGCTCAAATGGAAGGAGGGTCAAAGGGAACGAAGTTCCCATTATATCATATCTACCAGCATCAGGTCAGGGTCTTCGAGGTGCTTCATGACCACATTGAGGAAAAGGGTCGCGGCGGCGCCATCCACCACCCGGTGGTCGAAGCAGATTGAAAGGCCGAGGATCTTCCTGGGCTTTATCTTGCCATCGACGAAAAGCGGGACTTCCTTGATCCGGTGGACGCCCATTATGGCGACTTCGGGCGGATTGATGATAGGCGAAGAGTACATCCCGCCTACGCTCCCGATATTCGTGATCGTGAATGTCCCCCCTCTCATCTCCTCCAGCTTCAGCTTCCTCTCCTTCGCCATCACAGCCAGGTGCTCTATCTCCTGGGCGATCTCGATGATAGACCTCCGGTCGACGTCCTTGACGACCGGGACCATGAGCCCTTCAGGCGTATCCACGGCGATCCCGATGTTGTGCGCCTTCTTGAGTACTATCTCGCTCTTCTCATTGTCGAAATGGGCGTTGAAGTCCGGCATCTCCTTGAGGGCTATCGCGCAGGCCTTCACTATGAACGGAAGGTATGTCAGCTTGACCCCCCTTGGCTCGAAGTTCTTCTTCTCCTTCTCCCTAAGCTCCGACAGCTTGGTGACATCCACATAATCCATCCCGCATGCGTGCGGGATATGCGTCTTCGAATATAGCATCCTTTCTGCGATCACCTTGCGCATGTGGGTGAGCGGCACTCTCTGGTCCCCCTCCTCCAAAATGACCCTCGGACCGGAGATCCCAGATGATGGGACGGACATCGCCTGCCGGACTGTCCCTGGCGATGGACCTTTCATCTCCGGCATGCCTCCCGATGCTGCCTTCTTCACATCATCCTCGCTTATCCTTCCCCCGGGCCCGGTCCCGTGGACCACCGCAATATCCACGCCGAGCTCGCGTGCCAGCTTTCTTGTGGCGGGCGTCGCCATCGCGTGGCCTGGGCCTGCTGAAGGCGCCGCTGGAGCGACCGGAGCAGGCGTTTCCACTTCGGCATGGCCATGCGCCGGGGATGCGGGCAGGGGCACGGCCTCGCCGGGCTGGCCGATCACCACGAGGATCTCGCCGACTTTGACGACCTGCCCGACCTGGTAGTTTATCTTCAGGATCGTTCCGCTCGCGGGAGCGGGAAGCTCGACGACGGCCTTGTCCGTCTCGACTTCGACGATGGTCTGGTCGGCTTTGACCTCGTCCCCCTCCTTGCAGTGCCATCTGACAATCGTGCCTTCGTGTATCCCTTCGCCGACATCCGGAAAAATGAATTCCTTAGCTATATCCATCCCCTCGTTAGAATCTCGCTGTCTCCATTATCCCTTTCAGTATCCTTTTTTTGTCCGGGAAATAGTAATCCTCAAGCTTCGGATACGGGATAGTTATATCCCATGCCGTGACCCTTCTGACCGGGGCTTCCAGGCTCAGGAACGCCTTCTCCATTATCCGGGCCGCTATCTCGGCTCCGAATCCCAGCGTCTTGACCGCTTCGTGGACCACGACGCATCTGCCGGTCTTGGAGACCGAAGCGATGATCGTATCCCAATCGCACGGTGAGAGGGTCCGCAGGTCGATGTGCTCTACTGAGACCCCCTGCTTCTCGGCTTCGGAGATCGCGTCTTTGGAAACATAGGTCATGGCGCCCCAGGACACCAGCGTCACATCGCTGCCTTCCTTGAGCACGTGGGCCTTGCCTATCTCGATCTCGTATCTCTCCTCGGGGGTCTCCTCCTTGAATGCCCGGTAGAGCCTCTTCGGCTCGAAATAGAGGACAGTGTCCATTTCCACGAGCGAGGCGGCCATGAGGCCTTTGGCCTCATAGGGTGAAGACGGGCAGACCACCTTGAGCCCCGGTATGTGTATGTAAATCGACTCTAAGCTCTCGGAGTGGTGTTCCAGCGCCCTTATCCCGCCGCTGTACGGGAGCCTTATAACAAGGGGGCATGTGAAAGAGCCTCTGGTCCTGTTCCTCAGCCGGGCCGCATGCTGGACGATATGATGGTATGCGTTGTATTCGAATCCCTGGAACTGTATCTCAGGGACCGGGCGCGATCCCATCGCCGCCATGCCCACGGCCGTCCCAATAATGCCTGATTCGGAAAGGGGGGTGTCTATGACCCTCTCTCTCCCGAATTTCGCATAGAGCCCGTCTGTGACCCTGAACACGCCGCCATCCACTCCGACGTCCTCCCCCATCACGACTATGTCCTTGTCCCTCTCCATCTCCTGCCGGAGGGCAGCGTTGATCGCTTCGACCATGTTGATTTTCGCCATCGGTTCACCCTTGCTCAAAACACTCCTTCATCTGCTCTTCCAGGTCCCTGGTCATCTTCGCATAGACATGCTTGAATATCTCGGTCTTATCCGGCTTGTGCGCTTCCGCCTGCGCCACAGATTCCTCGACCTTGGCCGATGCTTCCTCTGAGACCTGCTTCTCGTAATCCTCGTTCCATATCCCTTTGCTTCTCAGGTAAACCTGGAACCTCTTTATCGGGTCTCTCTCCCTCCAGTAGGCGACAGACTCCTCATCGCGGTATTTCTTGGGGTCATCGGCTGTCGTATGGGGGCCGATCCTGAAGGTTACCGCCTCGATGAGCACCGGTCCCTTGCCGGCCCTGGCATTGTCGGCAGCTTCCTTGACCGCGCTGTAAACCGCCAGGATATCGTTCCCGTCGACCTGCACCCCCCGAAACCCATAGGCGAGAGCCTTCTGGGCGATCGTCTCGGATTTCGTCTGCCATTTCCTCGGAGTGGATATGGCCCACTGGTTGTTGGATACGATGAAGACGCAAGGCGAGCTCCAGACGCCGGCGAAGTTGAGCGCGTCGTGGAAGTCACCTTCGCTCGTCGATCCGTCGCCCCCGTATGATATGACCGCCGACTTGATCCGCTGAAGCTGAAGGCTGTAAGCGGCGCCGACCGCATGTGCGAACTGCGTCGCTATCGGTATAGCAAGGGGAAAAGCGCACATCCTCTTGTCCAGTTTGAGGCCGTCCTCTGAACCCATCCACCCTATATTCACCTCTCCGAGGCTCGCTCCTCTCATGTGATAAAGGAACGTCTCCCTGTAAGTGGGGAATACCCAGTCCGTCTGGGCGGCGGCGAGGCCGCTCCCTATGATTATGGCCTCCTGGCCTTCAAGGGGGGCGTAGGTGTACATCCTTCCGGTCCTCTGCAGGGCGAGGCATTTCCTGTCCCAGGCCCGGGCGAGCACCATCAGCCGGTACATCCGGTCAAGCGTCTCTCCGGGCAGTTCCGGCTCCAGGGCGGTGTCGACTTTGCCGTCCTTGTCCAGGATCTGCAGATAGTCCACGCTGCCCTCGAATGCTTTGCTTAAAGGCATAGAAATCGCCATGAATACTGAGGTAAATTTATTAATGGTAGCGAATCATCCGACCCTGGATTCTATCAGCTTCTTTATGAACGGCTCTCCGGCCTTGTACGAACTCCGGACGAGCGGGCCGCATGCCATATACCGGAATCCAAGGGAATAGCCCATCGACTCGTATCGCTCGAACCTGTCCGGATGGACGAACTCCGCGACGGGCAGATGCCTCGGATAGCTCCCCGGCGAGAGATATTGGCCGATGGTGAGTATCTCGACACCGACGCTGATGAGGTCCTCCATGGTCGTCCGGACCTCGCCCTCGCTCTCGCCGAATCCGACCATCATGCCTGATTTGGTTATTATCCTCCCTCCCGAAAGCTCCCGGTACAGGCGGAGAACTTCGAGGGATTGCCTGTATGCCGCCCGGATATCCCTAATCTTCCTGGTGAGCCGCTCGACCGTCTCCACATTATGGGAGACCACGTCCGGCTTCGCATCGACGATCTTCCTGATCGCGTGGATCTTCCCCTTGAAATCCGGCACGAGGACCTCGATGACAAGCCCAGGGCATCTCTCCCGCACAGCCTTGATGCACTCGGCGAAATGCCCTGCTCCATCGTCCTCCAGGTCGTCCCTCGCGACAGAGGTGATTACGACATACTTCAGGCCAAGGCTGTTTATCGCTTCCGCCAGGTTTTTCGGTTCCTGCGGATCCAACGGAGGCGGCCTGGCCATCGTCGAGATGGCACAGAACCTGCATCCTCTGGTGCAATGCTCCCCCATGACCATGAACGAGGCTGTGCCTTCAGCCCAGCATTCGCTCCGATTCGGGCAATGCGCGCTCTGGCAGACGGAATTCAGGCCATGGGTGTCCATGAGCCGGCCCACCTGCCTGCTGAGAGGATTATCGATATGCCTGATCCTGAACCAGTCTGGCAGCTTCCGCCCTTGTCCTGTTATGAAGCTCAAGCGCATGCCCTTTCCATCCATGGAGGGCTATCTGCGCCATGTTTTTTAGAAGTGCCTGATGGGCTGGCGGACCGCTGCCCTCGGGAACTCCAGGACCACCGCCATCATCTTCCTCTCTTCGGGCACCATGCGTGCGATCAGCGCGGATACGGACTTCTTCGTCTTAGGCGTCCCTTCCCGCTCAAGGAATCTCAGGAACTCGAGGTGGTTGGGGCTCTCGACAATGTTATCGAGCATGTCCCGGAGCTTCCTGCAATCGTTCACCGCGAATTCGCGAAGAAGCCTTTCCGCTCCGGATCTCGCGAGGTTGGACTTCTCGCAGATGAGCCCCACCGCCTCTTCATGGACGAGATGGAGCCCTGGGACGCTCTTCAGCCTCCCGGTGGCGCGGAGCACGGCGATGGCGACGGCTCTCTTCTCTTTCGCCCAGTAGGCTGAAGTGTCCACCTCGTCGCCTTTGATAGTGCGGCCGATCTCGGACATCCTCTCCTTGAGCTTGTAGTCGAGTTCTTCGACAAGCTCAGCCGGAGGAGCATACCGCTCGACCAGCTTCGCTAATTCAGTATCCATCCTCTGGTATGCGGCTACCAGCGCGTCCTTGTCCCTCCTGTTCCGGCACATCTCAGCCGTGCCGTCGTGGAGAATAGCGCCGGCCTCTCTCCTGAAAGCCGTTGCATCGAATGACGGACCCCCGTTTCCACCGTAATTAAGATTGTTCATACCCACCCCTCCCAAAGTGGATGAAAGCCCTTCCCCCCAAGGACCTCCCCCTTGCAGGTCAATACTACAATTGAGGTATTTATATATCTATCGCATCTTTGTGGTGAAAAGTGAGTTCTTTTTGTAAAGAAACGTGTGTTTTTTTACCGTTTTCGGACATTTTCCTGTATTTACGTCGGTATTTTCAGGTAAATCCGGTTCCCACGAACCGCTTATAAATCCATCCAGACGATTAGGGAAGGCATGTACCATATAGGCATAGTCCAATACCTTATAATCCCGAACCGTAACGGGGTGGTCAGCTCGGATGACAGCGTCCAGTGCGTTATCCGGATGTGGGACGGCAACCTCCTCATCCTGGGCGCTGAGAAGAAGATCGGCAGGAGGATCAGGAAAGGCGACTATGTGATCGCGGATTACACTCCGGCCTCGGACGGATCCCAGAACCGCAAGCAGCGCATAACGAAGATCGTCCCGCCTGCCGAAGGCAGCATGATCTGGGCCGAGTTCCAGGATGAATTCAATCGGAGGAAAAGCCTCTACCAGCAGCCTCCGGCCGCCCAGCAGAGATATATCCGCTGATCAGGAACGGATGTCTGGCTCTTTCTCTGCCCAGACCTCATAGAACGCGATGCCGCCCTGGGATCTCCTCACTATCTCGGTCTGGAATCCCTGCAGGCGGTATCCTTCCGCTATCCTTTCAGCCTCTGCGATGTCCGCTGTCCTTCCTACCATCCTCCTTATCGCGCCGTCCATGGCTGATGATGGCGAGGAAAAAAAGATAATGATTGGGGTCGCTGAGATTTGAACTCAGATCAAAGCCTTATTCTGAAACTTTTGGCTTATGTTGCTCTTACGGCAAATGTTTCATCAAAAACCCTGAGACATCGCTAATCCTCAGGGCTTTTCCCGAGGCTTTTGCCATCAGAAAAGCATAAGTCAAAAGGCTCACCCGAAGGCTCCAGTCTACCAGGTTAGCCCACGACCCCGGATTCGTAGAGTGATAGGGAAGGTAGGGTTTATATAGTTTTTTTCAGGGACCTTTAGGTGGATTACCTCGACACGATCATCGGATGGTGGCAGCCTGAGCAGCACACGATCGCCGTTTCCCTGTTCCTCCGGATACTCGGCGTTATGTATTTCCTCGCCTTCTCATCCCTCATCGTCCAGGTAAAAGGGCTCCTCGGGAGGAGAGGGATACTCCCGGTCCGCGATTTCCTCGCCTATGTCAGACGGATCGGGCCGAAACGTTTCTATTATATCCCGTCGGTCTTCTGGCTATCTAGCAGCGATGCGGCCCTTCTCTTCATGTGCCTGGCCGGCATGGCCGCGGCCGTACTGCTTGCAGCCGGCATCGCGCCGCTCATCATGCTCATCATCCTGTATGTCTCATACCTCTCATTCAAATCGGTAGGGGAGGACTTCCTGAATTTCCAGTGGGATGCCCTCCTCCTAGAGGTCGGCTTCGCCTCCATACTGCTCGCCGCCGCCCCATCCATGGCGGCTCTACTCCTCGTCTGGTTCATATTATTCAAATTCATGGTCATGGCAGGAATGGCGAAGATCGTGAGCAAGGACCAGAACTGGAGGAGCCTGAAGGCGATGGCATACCACTACCAGACCCAACCCCTTCCCAACCCCCTTTCTTGGGCAGCGCACAACCTGCCACTCTGGTTCCACAAGCTGTCCGTGGCCGGCATGCTCGTCATAGAGATAGCGGTCCCTATGCTCATCTTCGGCCCGGCTGATGGGAGGACGATCGCCTTCTGGCTGTTCGCGGCGCTCCAGTTCGCCATCGCGGCCACCGGCAATTTCGGCCCGTTCAACCTGTTCTCGACGGCACTGGCGATTCCCCTTCTCGATGATAACATCCTCTCCCCGTTCGCATCCTTCCTGCTTCCTCTGCCGCCGGCGATCCCAGCGATAGCGGTCGACGCGGCGGCTGTTCTCCTGATTATCGCAAGCTCTGTCCATATCATACGGATGCTGTTCCCCGGTGCCCCGGGCCGGGGCCTGCTGAACCTGATAGAGCCGTTCGATGTATCGAACCCGTACGGGCTTTTCGCGGTCATGACGACCAAGAGATACGAGATCATCATGGAATGGAGCAAGGACGGTGAGAAATGGCACGAGTATGCATTCAGGTGGAAGCCACAGGGCACAAAAGCCTCACCGCCGGTCAGCGCGCCGCACATGCCACGCCTGGACTGGATGATGTGGTTCCTGCCTTTCGCCCCCTACGAGTCGAACCCTTGGTTCCTGAGGTTCATGGAGAAGCTCCTCCAGAACTCGCCGGAGGTTTGCGGATTGCTCAGGACCTCCCCGGACGAGCCCCCCAGATTCGTCCGCGCCCTCGCCTATGAATACACGTTCACCGATCCAGCGACGAGGAAGAGGACCGGGGACATATGGTCGAGGAGGCTTACCGGGGAATATGCGCCGAAGACGTCGATAAGGGATCTTTGACCGTGCGCTCCCCCCTTCGCTCCAAAATGCCCTTCGTGGATATAAACATTCCCCCAGATGTCTGGGACATGCAACGGATGCTCGCATTGATCGTTCTGTCATCCCTCCTCCTCGGATGCGTCCAGCCGCAGGAAGGGACTCATTATGGTTATGGGGAGGAATTCAAGCTTAGGATCAACCAGACCGCATCCGTCGGGGACGATGGCCTGAGCGTCACGTTTGGCGGAGTCTCCGAGGATTCGAGATGCCCGTCCGATGTCGTCTGCATATGGGCAGGTAGAGTCTCTGTGGACCTGAAGGTCATAAAGAACAGCGACGGTCCGGAGCCTGGGTTCCTGATTCCCATCCAGTTGACGAAAGGCCAGGGCAACGACTCAGCCTCTTTCAGCGATTCCGGCGGCAGGACTTATCTAGTGAAGCTGGCCGGCGTGGAACCTTATCCCAGGTCCGATGAACCAAGGAACGCCTCAGCATACGTGGCCACCCTGACCCTCTCGAAGGCAGGCTGAGAGGCTCACCGGTCGATAGCATCCAGGTCTGATAATGCTTTGTCCAAGTCATCCTTGAAGATGACGCTCTGATTGACCGTCTGATTCGGCGTATTATTCACCGTATTATTGACGGTGTAGTTGACAGTCGTATTTACAGAGGTCGGCGGTTTTGGCGTAACGTTCTTCACGGCCTCTCCCTTCTGGGCGCACCCGGATATGACCAGCATGGCCATTACAAATGCCAGTATCAAAGCTTTCATATGCCCACCCCTATCTCGCTCTCCGCCTTGGACCTGAACTCGTCCCAGCGCGCTTTCACTTCCATCACTATCGCCTTCTTATCGGCTATGCTGAGGGCCCTGTTGAACCTGACCTTCGCATCCTCGAGGAACGCCACGAACTCGATCACCTGGTCTTCAGGGACGCCGAGCTTCTTCATCTCCTCTGCCTTATAGACCAGGTTGTACATCCGGAATTTCACAAGCGTGAAAACGTCCTCCCTGACCGTTCCCAGGCATTCCGCGTCCTTGCCGCACCTAGCCATGTCATCCGAGATGTTCGCGCTGAGGTTGAGCTTCGGCTTTATACATGCCTCGCGCGCCCCGTCGTCTTCTATGCCTATACGGCAGGTCTGGAGCATCCTGTATGTCGCTATGCAGCGATTCCTTGACCCCGCTTCTCCGGCCCTGCATTCCTCCGGGATATACCTGACCTTGAGGACATCGTCATCCGGCAGATTCATGATGCACCTGACCCTGTCCCGGAGGGCCCCGTCATCGCAGAAAACCGTGTCGTTGGATTCCACTTTGCATGCCTTGAAGGTCGCAAGCAGGTCGGAGTTGCTGTACCCGCTCTTGCTCCCGGATATCTTATACGCGCCATCCTCATCAAGCTTGAACGACGCATGGCCCTCAGAGTCCGTCTCGGCTCTCTTCAGCACGCCGCTCCGATCGAACCTGGAAACCTCGAGCGAAACCCCCGGGAGCGGGCCATTGATGCTGCTCGCCGTTATGAGCAGGATATTCCCAGGGCATGAGAACTTCTGCTCCAGAGCCATGGTCGGGTTCGTCCCCCCGCCGCCTCCCACCGCGAAAAACAGGCCCGCTGCGAGCAGGGCGATGAACAACATCCTCACCACATCAGTCCTCCACGAAATCAAGCCATCTGATGAATCTCTCATCCTTACCGTTCACGACGTTGAAGAACGTGTCCATTATCTCCTTCGTCAGCTTCCCCGGTCCCGGGCCCACCTGCCTTTTGTCGATGCTGATGACGGGCGTGATCTCGGCCGCCGTCCCGCATAAGAAAACCTCGTCGGCCGTGTAAAGCTCGTCCCTCAGGATCGTGCGCTCCTTAACAATGACGCCCATCTCTCTGGCGAGCTGGATCACGCTCTCCCGCGTGACGCCGGCAAGCACCCCGTCGAACAGGGGGGGTGTGATGAGCTCCCCGTTCTTGATGATGAATATGTTCTCGCCAGTCCCTTCTGATACGTGGCCCTCCTCGGAGAGCATGATCGCCTCGTCGTAACCCCCGTTGATGGCTTCCCGCTTGGCTAAGACCGAGTTGAGATAATTGGCGCTCGCTTTCACATGCGGGGAGAGGATCGTCGAGCTTATCCTCTTCCAGCTCGAGATCTCGCACGAGATCCCGGTCCCGGCCTTCTTGCCGAAATACTTGCCCAAACCGACCGGTATGATGGCCAGCTCGAACGGCGCGCCCTTGATGTTGATCCCGATCGTGCCGTAGCCGGCATAGCATATCGGCCTTATGTAGCAGCTTCTCACCCGGTTCCTGCGGATGAGCTCCTTGGTCAGCCGGCAGAGCTCGGAGAGGGAGTAGTCCAGGCCGAATTGGTATGATTTCGTTCCGTCGATGAGGCGCCTATAGTGGTCCTTCATCCTGAAGATCGCCGGCCCGTCCTTCGTGCTGTAGCACCTCATCCCTTCGAAAATAGCCGTGGCGTAATGAAGACCATGGGTGAGGACGTGGACCTTCGCTTTCTTCCAGTCCACGAACCTGCCGTTCATCCATATCTTCCGCAGCGCCTTCATATCTGCACTAAGCCGCTCATGTTTTTTTAATCTTTGCAGGCACAAAATGGTCTATGGCAAAAGTGATCGTCTACTCGACTACAGTCTGTCCCTGGTGCGTCAAGGTGAAGGAATTCCTGAAGCAGAACAAGATCGAATACGAGGAGCGCAACGCCCAGGAGAATCCTGAATACGCGAGCGAGGTCATGAAGAAGAGCGGGGGCTTCGCGGTCCCGGTGACCGACATAGACGGCACAATAATCATCGGCTTCAACCCGAAGAAGATAAAGGAGACGCTCAAGCTGGCCTGAGCCTACTTGCTCTCGTAATAGAAATATTCGCCTGCGGCCCTCTGCTCGGTGTCGAGCTGGCTGCCGGGCTTGTTGATCCGCGGCCTGCCGCTGTCCTTGTCCCTCCTCATCGTGATCCCCGCGACTTTCAGGAATCCGTTCATCCCGTCCTTCTTGTTCAGGGGCGCTGAGGCATGGCCTTCGACCGAGCTCTTCCCGTCGAAGACTATGAGCCGGTTCGCTATGGCGTCTATGAAGACTATGTCATGGTCGACCACGAAAGCGCTGCGGTCGCTCTCGCTGATCACCTTCCGGAGAAGCCCGGCGAACTCGAAGCGCTGCTCTATGTCTAGGAACGCGCTCGGCTCGTCCAGGAGGTATATGTCGGCATCCTGCCCGAGGGCCAGGGTGAGGGCCACTCGCTGGAGCTCCCCGCCCGATAGCTCCGTCAGCATCTTGTCCATGAACTTCCCTACCCCGAGCCTCCGCTTGCAATCCTCGAAGACGGCGCCGCCCACCTTCCTCTGAGCGAACAGATCCGAGACAAGGACCTCCTCCGCGCTGATATACTGGGGCTTGTAAGATATCTTGAGGCCTATCTGCTCCCCCTCGTCGCTCTGCTCTACGCCGGCGAGGAGCTTGACGAACGTGGATTTCCCGAGCGCGTTCTTTCCGACAAGGCCCAGGATCTCGCCCTTCTTTATCTCGCCGCCTTCGCTGGTGAAACTGAATCCGGGATACCTCCTCCGGAGCGGAGCGTATCTGACTTTAGCCGGCGCCTTTATCTCGCCCTCGCTGTGCCTGCTGAACTCTATCTCGTATTCGCGGAACCGGACGTTCTCATCCTTGAGGTATCCTGAGATATACTCGTTGATGCCGACGCGGACGTTCTTGACGCCCGATACGACACCATAGACGTTCTCGTCGCCATAGAGGACATAGACATAGTTGCTGACGTAATCCAGGAACGTGAGATCGTGCTCGGCCATCATCACGCTCCTGCTCTCCGACAGCTCCTTGATCAGGACAGCCATCCGCAGCCTCTCCTCGATATCGAGGTAATTGGTCACTTCGTCGAAATAATAGATGTCCGCCTCTTTCATGGCGGCAGCCGCTATGGAGACCTTCTGCAGCTCTCCTCCGGATAGCTGTTCTATCCTCCGGCCCATGATCTCCTCGATCCGGTAGCGTCTGGCCGTCTCTGCGGTCTTTTCTGCCGTGCCGACGACCCCTGAGAGCAGTTCAGCGACGGTGCCCTTGAAAGCATCCCGCACCTTGTCGATCTGCTGCGGCTTGACGCTCACCTTCATGCCTTCCTTGGCCTTCGCGAAATATCTCCTCTGCTCGAGGCCGAGCCTGAGCATTATCTGCTCTTCCGGAAGCTCCCGCTCGAAGGTCGCGAAATTCGGCCTTATCTGCCTGGTGAGCAGCTTTATCGTGCTTGTCTTACCTATGCCGTTCTTGCCTATAAGCGAAACCGCCCCTTCGACAGGAAGCGGGAGGCCGTAGATCCTGAATGCGTTGATCCCGTACTGATAGACCGGGTTGTCGAGCTCCTGGGCTATGTTGATGATCGATATGCAGCTGACCGGGCATTTCTTGACGCAGAGGCCGCAGCCGATGCAGAGCGGCTCTGAGATCACAGGATAGATGCCGTCTTTTTCGACCACTATGCACTCCTCGCCCATGCGGTTAGGGGGGCAGACCTTTATGCAAACGTAGCCGCATCTCCTCTCGATACAGATGTCCCGGTCGACAACTGCAACTCTGGTTACCATCGTTTAGAACGATTCAGGGGCACCTATTTAATCCTTTTCCGAGAAGCCCGCTTATGGCTGGAAAAAAGAAAGTCATCGTCTACATGGCCGAATGGTGCCCGTGGTGCCACCGCGCGATGGACTTCCTGAAGGAGAACAAGATCGACTTCGAAGCGCGCGACGTGGAGCAGGGCCAGAACGCGCAGGAGTCCATGAAGAAGAGCGGCCAGGCAGGCATCCCTGTGATCGACATCGACGGAGAGATAATCGTCGGTTTCGACGCGAAGAAGCTCAAGGAGATCCTCAAGGTCAAGTGATCCACCATGATCTGCGCTCACTGCGGCAAGGCCTTCAACGGAGGGCATCCCAAGCACAAGAAGACAGACGATAACAAGAAAAGGAGCATGATGTTCTGCTCCGAAGACTGCAAGAAGATGTACGTCTGATTTTTACGGCCGCATCATGGCCAGCGCCGATGCCCGCTCCTCCATATCAGTAGTGCGGTCTCCGTCTTCGGGGGTGCGACCCGCCGGCTTCATGATGAGCCGGGCGGTGCCCATGCGATTGCCCGCCGGCATGGCGCGGCCTCCCGCCGCCATGTCTCGAATCGCTCCGGAACGGCCTGCGGCCTCTTTCCGCGCCCTCGCGGTATGAATCGAGCCCGCCCTGCTTCATCCAGGCGAAGTCCGGATGCTCCGCGTTCATCCTCTCATGGAGAGTCTCCTTCCTCACCACGAAATTGATCGCTTTGCCTTCCTGGCCCATCCTCCCTGTCCTTCCGATGCGGTGGAGGTGGACCTCATCGCTCTGGGCCTTGTCGTAATTCACGATGAGTCCGAGATTCTCGATATGGAGCCCTCTCGCTGCGACATTGGTCGCCACCAGGACCTTGATCCCGCCTTCCTTGAAGTCGGCGAGGACCTTGTTCCTGCTGGCTTGCGACATATCGCCCTGGAGGACCCCGGCCCGGAAGCCCTTCTGCCAGAGCCTCTCCTGCAGCCTGGAGGCGCCCATCTTGGTCTCCCTGAAGATCAGCGTCTTGACATCGGCGTGCGACCGGAGGACATCCAGCAGCTTCGGGAACTTCTCGAGATCTGTCGCCTCGATGTGCTCCTGTGTTATCGTCTCCGCGGCTTCGATCTCCCCGATCTCGATGGTCTTCGGATGGGGCACATACTTATGCGCGATGTTTATGATGCTCTCGTCAAGCGTCGCAGAAAGCAGGAGCGTCATCCTTCTCTGCGGGAGCTGGTCGAGGATGGCTGTCACTTCATCGAGGAAGCCCATGTCGAGCATCTGGTCCGCCTCATCGAGAATAGCTATGTCGAATTCCCTGATATGGACCGTTCCCCTCCTGCTCAGGTCGAGCAGCCTTCCCGGTGTTGCTATAAGTATATCCACACCAGTCCGGAGCTCATCCATCTGGACATTTATGCTCTGGCCGCCATATATGACGTGGATCTTGAGCTGGTGCGACTGGCCGATGCCACGGAGCTCCTTGCACACCTGGACCGCGAGTTCGCGGGTCGGCGTGAGTATCAGCGCTTTCTTGTGCATCCCGGCATGTATGCTCTCTATTATGCCTATGCCGAAGGCCGCTGTCTTGCCGGTGCCTGTCTTGCTCCGCACGATCAGGTTGTGCCCTGCCTTTATCTGGGGTATGGCTTTCTGCTGGACCTCTGTCGGTTCCTTGTATCCCAATCTGTCAAGGGCCTCAAGGGTTTTCGCGTCAAGGCCCAAATCCCTAAATTCCATTAAGCTCACTCCATGTGTTATCTCAAAAGTAAGAGATTACGTTTACACATTTATACACATTAGTAAACATTATACGCAGAATCGCTTTATAATGCTATCCTTGCCGGACGATTATCATTTGAAGGCAAGAAATAATAATATTATGCCGAACACGATCAGGGCCCCTCCATAGAGCATGTTGCCGATCGTCCTCTTCCTGCTCATGTATTTCGCGTACGCCGACAGTTCCAGCGCATAGGCGGCGACCGTGACCGCCATCAAGAGCGCTTTCGGCAGGTTCCAGATGAACGCCGGATTTATCTTGATATAATGCAGCGTCGCGAAGAGGTAAGCCAGATACACGAGCCTGTGTACGGCCTTCCATCTCCTAGCCCCGAGCCTCGACACCGCCCAGTCCGTGGATGTGAGGTATATCGGGATGAACAGCGTGAAAGCGAGGGCGCCGAAGATGATCGCATTCGAGTACGGGTCCAGGTCGCCGAGGAAAGACTGGACCCCCAGATGGTAGTGGATGAAAACCCAGGCGACATGCGACAATATGAACGTGAACCCCCAGACCCCGAAAGCCCTCCTGTGCATTATATAATTCCTGCCGATTAGGACCGCTATCGGGCCGATCATGAGAGCGATCCCTATTAGGGTCGCTCCGCTGTATGACGATGCAAGTATGATGGACCGCTCGAGGTCTCCCGGAACGGCAACGAAGAACACATAAAGGAACTGGAGGGCCCAGAAAACGAGTGCGAGAGCGCTCGCTCCGAGGACATAGCCGATATTCCTGGATGCGCCTTCGAAGAGTCCGGGTCCAGCTCTTGGGGCCGGTTGAACCGCCTTCGGCTTCACCGGCTGAGGCGTCGCGTCTCCGGCTTCGACCTCGATTGAATCCCCATCAACCCTGGTCTTGTAGCTGGTGACCGGCCTTGTCGCCGGCGGGCCCACGACCGCTCCGCTCTTCACATCGAATCTGGCTCCATGGAGCGGGCATGTGACGACATCTTTCTCAAGCGCGCCATCCGAAAGGGAACCGCCGGCGTGGGTGCACGTATCGTCTATAGCATAATACCCGCCGTCCGCCTTGAAAATCGCTACCCTCTTCCCGTCAGCGCTTGCGCGGTAGGCGGACCCGGAAGGGACATCCGCGACCGTAGCCATCTTTATGAAAACCCTTGTCTTCGATCCATGCGGTTTCGCTGCCATTGCCCCGGGACCCTGGATCTCCGCGCCTACCCTGTCGAACGAGAGCATCTTCGCATAAGGGTTCTCCTTCCCTGCGACAAGGTCTGCTATTACGGAACCGGCCAAAGTGCCGAGCACCAGCCCGTTCCCTCCGAATCCGCCGCTCCCTATGAACACCTTCCCCCTGTAATGTGGATGCTCTGAGGCGAACGGAAGGCCGTCAGGGGATTCGTAGAGCATTCCGGACCAGGCATTGGTGACGGCGTATGTCCCCGGCATATGCTCATCAAGGAAAGCCCTCAGCTTATCATGCGGCCTAGGCCCCTCCTGCTTATCGCCGGGCCTGCGGTCGGACCCTCCGATGATTATGGTCCGGTCATCCAGCCTCCGGTAGTAGAAATATGGATCGAACGTGTCCCAGAACAGGTCGGGGGAAAGAGGCGCCTTGCCTTCATATCTCGCGGCGAGGGCGTATGTGATCTTCGGCCTGAACATCGGGCGGAGTTCGCTGAACGATTCGATTGGAAGGCCGGAGGCTACGACTATCTTCTTCCCCTTCGCTGCCCCTCTGGCGGTCCGGGCCTCCACAACACCTTCCACCGAGACAGCGATCACCTCGGATTCTTCGAAAATGCGTATCCTCGAGGCTTCGGGAAGGCCGAGAAGGCCGAATATGAACCTCCTCGGATCGAATTGCGCCTCGCCGCTGAACCGGACCGCCTCGGCCATCCCTGCTCCTGGGGCCGGGAGGCCCTTGCCTGATATGAACGCGGCCCGCGGCTCGGCGGCGCTAATAGCTTTCCATTCCTCTTTCAGGGCTGCATCGCCTGCCTGGTAAGAGCTATAATATGCATCGGCGTCAGAGAATCCGCAGTCGATCCTCCTTCCGCGGACCAGGTCCCTCACGGTCCTCTGGGCCATTGCGGAAGCCTCGAACAGCTGTTTCACGAAAACGGCGCCATACCTCTTCTCAAGCGCCGCGATGGAGGTATCCGGGGCCCGGAGGAGGAAACCGGTAGTGAATCCCGTGTCTCCGGAGGCGATCCTGTTCTTCTCGAGCAGGACGACCGAGAGGCCGGCTCCAGCCAGATGCCAGGCGCACATGATGCCGCTGATGCCGCCGCCTACGACGACGACATCCGCCTCGACAGTGCCTTCGAGCGTCGGATATCTGATCCGGTCCGGGGTGCTGTCGAACCACGGAGAGCTCGGCTTCGGTCCTTGAGGCATGCGCTCTGTAATTCAGTTAGTAAATAAAACCTTTTCCGAACATCGCTTCCACATGAAGATCCTCGTCTTCGGCCTTGAGAACGAGAACCGTCTCCTCCCCAGACTCAGGAAAAGGTTCCCCCATATCGGTTTCGTGAAGCACGAGCCGTCGTCGGAACTCGGTGAGGACGGCCCGGAGATAATCGCGATCGACACGGTCAAAGGCATCGCAGAGGTGAGCCTGATCGACGATCTGGACAGCCTGAGCCCCGGGAGAAGCCTTGAAGGGTCCGGCATGCTCCTCACGCTGCGGATACTATTGAAGATCGGCTCGATCAAATCGGTGCGTATAATCGCTGTCCCGCCTTCCATCGGTGAGGGCGAGGCCTTCGAGGCGATCTGCGCCGTCATCGAGACGCTGGCCTGATCCTTCGCTCCTGCCCGAAGGATTTCCGCCCTGATATAAATACCGTGAGAGCAAGCATATTTGGTGATCAAATGGCTGAAAACAATTCGATGTTGCTCGTCATCGGGGTTATCGTCATCGTGCTGATAACCGCCGGCCTGACATATTTCATAGCGAAATCGGGCGCTTCCGCCGGGCCGTTCCAGAACGGGACCAACCAGACGGATGGAAGACCGACCATCACGGTGCGGGGCGAGGCGTCCAAAAACTTCGCGCCCGACCTCCTGACCATCGGGATCACGGTCGAAGGCAACGGCACGACCGTCTCGGATTCCCAGAAGGACGCCGCAGCGAAGGTCTCGAAGCTCAAAGCCGCCCTCCTGTCCAAAGGCGTGAAAGAATCCGAGATCCAGACCAGCGCGTTCTACACGAGCCCGATTTACAACAATTCATGCTACAACTGCTATCCGCGGCCGATACCCTACTATGGCGAATCCGGAACCCCTGCCGTCGAAGGCCAGGCAATAGATGCCGTCTATCCCTCCCCGATGCCCCCTTATCCGTACTGCGACAGCAGCCGTTGCGAGCCGATCGGCTACAAGACGGTCCATTCGCTCACGATCAAGAGCGAGAAGACCAGCGAAGGCGGCTCTCTGGTGGACTCGGCGCTCGCCTCGGACGGGGCGAAATTCGATTATGTATATTTCTCGCTCAAGGAGTCGACAAGGATAGATGCCGAATCGGCTCTCCAGGGAGACGCGGCCGCCGCAGCCAAATCGAAGGCGAAGAGGATAGCCGA
This sequence comes from Candidatus Micrarchaeia archaeon, assembly GCA_046331685.1. Taxonomy (GTDB): domain Archaea; phylum Micrarchaeota; class Micrarchaeia; order Anstonellales; family Bilamarchaeaceae; genus Bilamarchaeum. The sequence goes on from JAXLQI010000001.1 coordinate 161,495, forward strand.
CGGCATCGGCGCCAAGCTCGGCAAGGTGGTGTCGATCAACCCCGACCAGTACTACCCGCCTTACCCGGCATATGCCGGAAGCGGCATGGCCTATCCGGAGTCGCCCGGGTCGAAACCATCGGAGATATTCCCTTCCGAGACCACGCTCAGCAGCTCGATCGTGGTAGTGTACGAGCTCGAGCAATGATTTTTTTTATTTTTCATCAATGGCCCGCTGCACTCCTATCTCTTTTTTATGCTCTTCCACAGCTAAGGATGTCATGCTCAAACAGGACAAGGGCTTGCGGGGCATCCAGGCCTCGGCCGGGAAAATCCTCGCCGTCATCCCGCTCACCCCGAACCAGTGGACTTTTTTGTCAGTCGCGCTCGCGCTGGTCGCGGCGCTCGCGGTCGCGATGACCGGAAGCCTTGTCTTAGGCATGGTCCTGTTCATCTTCGCCGCTTTGTGCGACGCCGCCGACGGCGCGGTCGCGCGCGCACGCGGCGAAGCGAGCAGGCTGGGGGGATTCCTGGATGGAGTGGCGGACCGCTTCGTCGAGGCTTCCCTGCTGTTCTCGCTGATGTTCATCAGCCTCCCGACCATAATCATCGATCCGAAGATATGGATCGCTCTCGCGATCTTCCTCGGGACCTGCATGCCGGCTTTCATCAGGGCGTATGCCGACCACAAGGAAGCCCTGCCGAAGGAGAAGGCTGATTCTATGGGAGGGTTGTTCGAGCGGAGCGAGAGGCTGCTCCTCATCGTAATAGGGCTCGCGGCAGGGATGGCGATTTCGATGGATTACCTGGTGTATTCGCTCGCAGCCATCTCTGTCCTTTCATCCATCACTATCATCCAGCGGCTCCATTCCGTCATGGCTCAGCCGAAAGTGTAGGCATACACCCTGACCTTGCCCTTGAACACTATCGTCAGGTCCCGGTCCCCATACTTCTTGTCCCTGAAGACGTTGTACATCCGTGCCGAATCCACCGTGACCTTCCCGGCCTTCTTCTCGCCTATGAAGATCTCCGCTTCGACGTCTTTATCGACCGGCTCCATAACGACATTCGCTTCCCGCCCGTTGAACCGGTACGAGATCTGCCCCGGGGATTTCCTGAGCTCCAGGTACTCCTTCTCCTGGACCCACTGCCCGTGCGGGTAGATAGTGTTCTGGACATGATCGCCCGGATCCACATACACATTGCATCCGCTCTTGTCGCAGACGAGCCCGGATCCGAGGCCGTAATTCTTCCCGAAACCCGCATATGTCTCAGGGCTCTGGTCGAACATATAACCCGGATACTGGTCCTTCTCGAAGCTTTTCTTTATCCCGAGCGCCATCTGGATGGCCATCTCGGTCTGGGTGTAGTTCCCCTCGCCGAAATGCACATAGATGACGAACCCGTCCCGGTCGACGAGATATTTAGCTGGCCAGTAATGGTTCTGGTACGATGTCCATGTCTTCATGTCGCTGTCGAGCGCGACCGGATACGTTATGCCGGCCTTCTTCACGGCCTCCTTCACGTTCGCGGCATCCTTCTCGAATCCGAACTCGGGGGTGTGGACGCCGACTATCACCAGGCCCTTCTCCGAATACTTGTCATGCCATCTCTTGAGGAACGGCAGCGTCCTGATGCAGTTGATGCAGCTGTATGTCCAGAAATCGATCAGCACGACCTTGCCTTTGAGGTCCTCGATCTTCAGGGGCTTGGTATTGATCCAAGACTTGATGCCAACGAACTCCGGGGCTCTGACTCTCGGCTGGAACATTTTCTCATCACCAATGCAGTTATTGGGGAGCGGATAATCATATAAACGTTCTTCCAAAGACTATCCTTATGGTCGGCAAGATTCTGAACGCGGTCTTATTGATAGCGGCCCTTCTCGTGTTCTTAGCGGTATGGAGCTCGTGGGGCCCTATCGCCCTGCTGATAAACACCATAATCGCCCTCGTCGCGCTGAAGCTGGTGGGGTGGCTCGGGATAAAGATCGAGATCGGCATCTGGAGCATCCTCATTCTGCTCATAGGGGGCATCCCCGGCCTCCTGATTCTCATCTTCCTCAGCGTGACCGGGATCGCATTCAGAGGGAAGTAGGCTTCATCCTGTTCCTCGCGAGGATCCCGACGCATGCGAGCACCGTGATCGTGCTTATCCCTGCCACGACCAGGGGTATGGTTGTATCCGGCGCTGTGCTCGCCTGGGCATCCGTGGTCTCATTGCCGGCGATAGCGGATGCCGCGAACATCCTTTCCCCTCCAGGTTCAGAAGGGGCCGGTGCGTTCTCCGGGACCGCTGCCTTCATCGCTAATGCGTCGTCCGCTAAAGGAGAAGGCGGGGCCAGGAACGCCATCATGGACGCCGCGAGGGCGATCATGGAGATGGAGAGGAGTATCCAGACGCGCAGCTCGCGGGGGGCGACGATGTCATGGCCCTTCCGGGTGAGCTTGTAATATTTCCATTTGTGGCCGTCATCGATCTTCTCTATCAGGCCGACCTTCTCGAGGGTCTCGAGATGCTCCTTCGTCCCTGACACCGACATATCCTGCTCTTTCGATATCTCGGAGAGCGTCTTCCTGCGCTCTTTCAGCGATTTGAGTATCCTGACACGCGAATCGACCGCGAGCGCCTCGAAGCTCTTGCGGTCGAGGACTATCTTCTCCTCTTCCATGGATTTGGATTTGCGGAGCCGTTTATAAATAGGTTCGCGAATCTTTCGGTCATGGGCGAAACTGCCTGCGATGGGCATCCCGCAAAAGATCACGTCGTGGTGGCGTGCATCGCCGTAACCTTTATAAATACGTATATTCACATATACTCTTCGCGCGTCCTGGCGTATTCGTTGCGTCAGGCTGTGTAATCTCACGCTTAGCCCTTCGGGGCGATGATGCTGAGCTTTTTGTGGAAATCTATTACTGATAGATTTGACTCACGCTTCAAGAGCAATAATCTGTGCAATTAGTCAATTCCAGTTAAGGAATTGATCGTACCAAAATTCGTGTAAGAATGCACGATCAACTGAATTTAACTCCAGTTGATCCTGCTGGAGGGTACTGCTATCAGACTTCGACTAAGCCATGCAAGTCGGCTCACCCACCTGGGTGGGCGGCAAACGGCTGAGTAACACGTGGTCAATCTGCCCTAAGGACGGGAATAACCTCGGGAAACTGAGGCTAACTCCCGGTAGATGCCCTATGCTGGAAAGCTTGGGCGTTTAAATGGCTGGTGAATTGGAGCCAGTCCGCCTTAGGATGAGACTGCGCCGGATCATGGTAGTTGGTGGGGTAATGGCTCACCAAGCCGATAATCCGTAGGGGCCATGGGAGTGGTGGCCCCCAGAAGGGTACTGAGACAAGGACCCTAGTCCTACGGGATGCAGCAGGCGCGAAACCTCTGCAATGCGCGAAAGCGTGACAGGGGAAGTCTGAGTGGCGGAAACTTAGTTTCCGTCTTTTGCCAAGTGTAAACAGCTTGGAGAATAAGGGTGTGGGCAATCACATCCTTAGGGTGTTTTTGACAGTCCTAGGAATTGGCCTATGACTGGTGGCAGCCGCCGCGGTAACACCAGCGCCTCGAGTGGTACCCACGAATATTGGGCCTAAAGCGTCCGTAGCTGGACCTCTAAGTCCGCTGTGAAATGTTGGGGCTCAACCCTAACGCGTGCAGTGGATACTGTTGGTCTTGGGAACGGGGGAGGGTCGGGGTACTTCCAGGGTAGGGGTAAAATCCGTTGAGCCTGGAAGGACCACCAGTGGCGAAGGCGCCGATCCAAAACGTGTCCGACGGTGAGGGACGAAAGCTGGGGGAGCGAACGGGATTAGATACCCCGGTAGTCCCAGCTGTAAATGATGCAGACTGTGGTGTTACGCATGAGTAATCATGCGTAGTGCTGTAGCGTAGGTGTTAAGTCTGCCGCCTGGGGAGTACGATCGCAAGATTTAAACTTAAAGGAATTGGCGGGGGAGCACCACAAGCCGTGGATGCTACGGTTTAATTGGATACAACGCCGGAAATCTCACCAGAAGCGACGGCAGTATGAAGGCCAGACTAAAGATCTTGCCTGACGAGCCGAGAGGTATTGCATGGCCATCGTCAGCTCGTGGTGTGAACTGTCCTGTTAAGTCAGGCAACGAGCGAGACCCATGCGTTTAGTTACTAACTTTCCCTCCGGGGGAGGTGTACTCTAAACGGACTGCCCGTGCTAAATGGGAGGAAGGAGTGGGCGACGGTAGGTCAGTATGGTCCGAAACTTCTGGGCTACACGCGGCATACAGTGGATGGAACAATGGGCTGCGACTTCGAAAGGAGAAGCCAATCCTCTAAATCCATCCGTGGTTCGGATCGAGGGTTGCAACTCACCCTCGTGAAGATGGAATGGCTAGTAATCGCGTGTCACTATCGCGCGGTGAATGTGTCCCCGCTCCTTGCACACACCGCCCGTCAAGTCACCCAAATGTTTTCTCGGTGAGGTCCTGGTTCATGCTGGGCTCGAACCGAGAGGGCGTGAGGGGGGCTAAGTCGTAACAAGGTATCCGTAGGGGAACCTGCGGATAGATCACCTCCAAATTTACTGAAGTCACATTCGGTAAAATATGGAAGCAGTGTGCATGTGTACGTGAAAATTGCCAGATGCTTATATTGAAGCGTGAGTCTTTCTCTTTTTGGTATTTGTCATGCTAAAAATTTCGCTGCGCGAAATTTTGGTAAACTAAGATCTAGCGCGAGCCCCATTCCTGATTTTCGATACTTATTAAAACACTTTATATCACAATTGAATTATGACTAGACCAATCTCTATTGTTCCGGGCCATGTCAGGACGGCCCTTCGTTCTTCCCCGGTTCTAAGGGCGGATTTCGCCTCGATGCATCTCCCCGGCGATATCGGTTCGTTCCATGACGAGCAGGAACGCCTCCAGGAAAAAAATTTCGCCAAGCTCCTGGAAGCGCTTCTGGCCGGGAGCCCTTTCGGCAGCGCCCCGTCTATCGTCCTTTCCGTTTTTTGCAGGAACATCGGTCAAAAACCCAACGAGGTTTTTGTCGCCATGGCGGAAAATGTCTGCGCGGAAATCTCCCGTTCCGGTGAATACCGTTCTCCCGGTGTGATCCTCAACCGCCGATTCGCCCAGAGCGATGTGCCCGGGATCCACAAGTTGATAGATAACGTCAGATCCGGAGCGCTCTCCTTCGAATAATCCCTATCTGCTCTTGAAGCGCGGATCAGCGTCGCTTAAATTTAAGAAAAATGAAAAAAAGAAAACCCAAGATGCCGAATCCGCTAAAACCTCATATCAGGACCTCTAGCGTCGGATCGCTGAGCATCCGATACACGCTCATGTGGGAGACTCCGATCACATCGGCCACCTTCCTCATGGACATCTTCTCGATAAAATACAACCTCAGCACCTGGGTCAGCTGCTCATGATTGTATGACCTCCTAGGCCTCCCCCGTTTCAGGGGGACTACCGCTTCCACATCACCTCTGCCCACGACGAGTCTGTCGCGGCGGTCTAGCCTCTCGTCCGGGAACTCCGGCGCGGGAGCGCTAGGCTCTAGATCAACCACTTATATCACCAATCTTGACTACAATTTAGAGGGGTAATCTTACCCCTCATATCGAACCTGTTGTGGCTTGCCAGCATACCCGCACTACGGGCAATCTCCGGGAACCCAAACCGAATGGGAGGCCGGATCATCTGGCGAAATCACTTCATCCCCAATGACGCGATCAGAGTTCACACTCTTCACGCATCTTCCGGGCGCAGGAGTTTCGGGCGTCACGCCCCTTTCGGGTCCCTTTCCTCCTACAGATCTTCGCGCCACCTAATGACGAAGGTGTAGCTCAAGTGCTGCTTACAATTAGACATGGACATCTTGTTGCCGTAATATTCCATTCCTTTCATTCAGCTACACCTCCTTTTCGATTTCTTTTTGATAACGCCTATACGCTGCGTAACTTATTTATAAATGTTTGTATCATAAAGGCCGATGACGGGAGAAATAGTATTATAATATCTCCAAAAGAGACATCAGAAAGGTGTTCATTTGCCGGTAATCCCAGCCAAGAAAACTGAAACCACGAAGATCGAGAAGGTCGCGGTCACCCCAGAGCTGCGGAAGATATGGCTCAGGGTCCGGTCGAGCTGGAACCTCAGCCTCCCCGCTTTCTCGAACACGCTTTCGTCGCTCTCGGACGCGGAAGCCGGCCTTCTCTACGGCCTCGTCCGGCATTCGCTTTTCAAGGGTTCGCATGTCGAGATACTCAGAGCGCACCCGGAGCTGAGGTCAATCGTCAAGACCGATGACGACCGGATATGCATGCATGACATATACGAGACGCTCTCCTGGAGGCTGGGCAAGAGCGAGACCCCGCCCCCTGACGTGAAGCTCGCCACGAACGTCAGGTCGCGCCTCGGCCGCGGGATGCCTGTCTTCGACCACTGGTGAACCACATGGCTGATCTCCAGACGGTAATCCGCAAGCATGTGCTCAAGAACGCCTTCGATTACGGCAAAGCGAGCCCAGGCTCGGTCGCCGGGAAGGTGATCGGTGAATCCCCCGGCGCCAAAGACGACATGAAGGCCACAATGGGCATGATCGCAAAGGAGATCGCCCGCGTTTCCGGGCTGGACAAGGCGACGATCGAGACCGAGATGTCCGCTTTCAAGTATTCGGAGAGGAAAGAGGAGAAAAAATCGCTCGAGCTGCCGGATGCGGTCCAGGGCAGGGTCGTCACCAGGTTTCCGCCCGAGCCCTCAGGCTACCCTCACATCGGCCATGCCAAAGCGGCATGGCTCGATTTCGAGGCGGCGAACGCCTATGGCGGAAAGATGCTTCTTAGGTTCGATGACACGAATCCGGAGAAGGAATCCTACCAATATGTCGAAGCCATAAAATCCGGCCTCGATTGGCTCGGCGTCAAGTGGGCCGGGGAAGAGAGCTTCACTTCGGACAACATGCCTCACATATACGATGCCGCGGCAAAACTGATCTCGGCGGGCAAAGCGTACGCATGCACATGCTCGCAGGAGGAGATGAGCAAGGGCAGGACGGACAGCGTCGCGTGCGGGTGCAGGGGATCGCCGGTATCAGAGAACCTGGGCAAATGGGAATCGATGCTCGAGGGGGCTTTCAATCCAGGCCAGATCGTCCTCCGCTTCAAAGGCGACCTGTCCGCCGACAACACCGTGATGCGGGACCCGACGCTGGCGAGGATCCTCGAAGCGAAGCATTTCCGACAGCTGGAGAAATACCGGGTCTGGCCTTCATACGATCTCGCTGTCGTCGTAATGGATCACCTCGAAGGGATCACGCACTCGATGCGGTCGAAGGAATACGAGCTCCGCGACGAGCTGTCCGCGGCATTGTATTCTTCCCTGGGGTGGGCTCCGCCCCGGCTGATCGGGTTCTCCCGCCTCGCGATCAAAGGCGCCCCTGTGAGCAAAAGGCTGCTCGTGCCTCTGGTCGATGAGAAGAAAGTGATGGGCTGGGACGACCCCAGGCTCCCTACGCTCGCCGGCCTCAAGAGGAGGGGGATTCTCCCCGAGGCCATCAAGACGTTCGTCCTCTCATTCGGGCTCTCAAAGGTCGAGAGCGAACCAGACTGGGAAGCGCTCCTCGCCGAGAACCGGAAACTGCTGGATCCGGTTTCGCCGCATCATTTCTTCATCTCGGACCCTGTGGAGCTTGAATTGTCCGGTCTCGGCGATCGGACTATCGAGCTCAAGGCGCATCCGAAAAAGGACATGGGCATCCGGTCGATCCAGGTGGGGGAAAGGGTGTTCATCTCCGGATCCGATGCTGCAGGCCTGAAGGAAGGGGATATATTCAGGCTCAAGGATCTCTGCAATGTGCTGCTTGTCCGGAAAGGCGGGACGCTCGCAGGCACTGTCGCCGAGGATTCGATGGTCGAGCGCAAGATACAGTGGGTGGGCTCGGACCGGCAGGAATGCACGGTCCTCATCCCGAAAGACCTGCTGGACGGCAAAGGGGAGTACGATCCGGGCAGCCTGGTCCATGTGAAAGGCTTCTGCGAAGGGCCGGCTTCACTCCATCCGCCCGGCGCGATCGTGCAGTTCGAGCGTTTCGGTTTCTGCAGGCTCGACCGCAAGGACCCCCTGACCTTCATTTTCTCCTGCTGAGCCTGCTCTGCTTTATAAATTTTCCTTGTTTATCAGACTTCAGCAGAAGGGCGTCCCCCTTTTGAGGTGGCCGAATGGTTAGATCAGGTCTTGATATAAGGAGAACTTTGCTTGCCTCTGTCCTTGTCATCGGGATAGGGGTCGTCCTCGTGATAATCGGCATGATACTCCAGCTCCTCTCGATCGTGGTGAAGGACGGCAACGGCGCTATCGTGGAGACCGTCCTGACCGTCTTCTCCGTGCTGTCCATCCCGCTGTTCTTCCTCTTATACCTCTGGGCAGGGATCCGCGCGGCGAAAAGATACAATTTCGACGCTGTCGGCGCCGCCACTGTCGCTGCCCTGTCCTACCTTGTCACAGCATTCATTCAGCTCTTCCTCGACATCATCCTCTCGGTGGTGGTGGTGAGCAGGGGCGTCGTCGGCTCAGGATTCGGCTCAGCGGAAGCCGCGGTCACCGCATCGGTCTTCGGCAGCGCCGTCGGCCTCAGCGGCATCGGGCTCTCAGCAGTGTGCGGGATCGGCATAATCATCCTCGGAACGATGATAAACTTCGTGATCGGCGGCTTCGGGGCGCTGTTCGCCCTGAGGAAATCCGAATCGGCCTGATGGATAGAAACTCCATCCACGCGCTCTGCTTTCAAAAAATTTTCCAGCTTTTTTGCCTGGCCAGGCATACTTTACCCTCCAGTCCTCAACGTCGTGAAATATTTACGCGATCGATTTCTACGACGTGGAGGACATGTTTAAATTCCTTGCGCAAGAATATGTCGTGCTCGGAATCTTTAGGCGGGTTTGCCGGGCCCCACCATCTGGCGGGTCAAGTGTGGTGACTATATGTCGGTTAAAAAGATCAGAAAAAGGGATGGAACAGTCGCTGATTTTGATAAGGAAAAGATCACAAGCGCGGTCTTCAAGGCGGCCCAGTCGGTAGGCGGGAGCGATCGCGCCGAAGCCGAGCGAGTCGCGGACAAGGTCGTGCAGTACATCGGCGAGAAGTTCGCCGAATCGTACATCCCGACCGTCGAAGAGATCCAAGACCTCGTCGAGAAGGCTCTGATCGAGACAGGCCACGCGACGACGGCCAAATCATACATACTATACAGGCACAGGAAGAACATCGAGCGCGAGATGAAGAAGGCCATGGGCGTCGAAGACGACCTCAAGCTCCCGCTCAACTCCATCCAGGTCCTTGAGAAGAGATACCTCCTGAAAGACGAGACCGGAAAGACCATCGAGACCCCGAGCCAGCTTTTCCGCAGGGTAGCGAGGCACCTCGCATCGAACGAATACAACTACGGCGCGGATGAGAGGATGGTCAAGCATTACGAGAACGCGTTCTTCGAGGTCATGACGAATTTCGAGTTCCTCCCGAACTCGCCGACGCTGATGAACGCCGGGGCGGAGCTCGGCCAGCTCGCTGCGTGCTTCATACTGCCTGTCAAGGACGATATCGAGCAGATATTCGAATCCGTCAAGCACCAGGCGATCATCCACAAGACCGGCGGCGGCACTGGATTCTGCTTCTCTTACCTCAGGCCGAAGGGCGACTTCGTAAAAAGCACGGCAGGGATCGCATCCGGGCCCATATCGTTCATGAGCGCATTCGACAATGCGACGAACGTGATCAAGCAGGGTGGCAAAAGGCGCGGGGCGAACATGGCCACGATGCACGTTTGGCATCCCGACATAGAGGAGTTCATAACGATGAAGCAGACGCCGGGCGTCATGGAGAACTTCAACGTCAGCGTGATGGTCGACGACAAGTTCATGCAGGCCGTGGGGACCAACAGCGAATACGACCTCCTGAACCCCAGGACAGGCGCACAGATGAGGAAGATCAACGCCCGCACCCTTTTCAAGATGATCGCGTACAGCGCCTGGAAGTCCGCCGAGCCGGGCATGCTGTTCATCGACGAGATCAACCGGAAGAATCCCACTCCGACCGATCCGATACATGCCACGAACCCGTGCGGCGAGGTCCCGATGCCGGATTACGAGTCATGCAACCTCGGCAGCATCAACCTGGTCAAGTTCGTCGAATTGGACTGGAGCAAGAGCGACTGGAAGAAGAAGGTGAACTGGTCCCGCCTGCGGCATGTCGTCCGGACGGCGTTCCAGTTCCTGGATAACGTCATCGACATGAACCGGTACCCGATCCCGCAGATCCGCGAGCAGACGCTGAAGAACCGGAGGATAGGCCTCGGCGTCATGGGCTTCTCCAGGATGCTCTTCAAGATGGGCATCAGATACGACTCCGAGCAGGGATACGAGGTCGGGGAAGCTGTGATGAAGTTCATCGAGGACGAGTCGCGGAAGATGAGCCACGAGCTTGGACGCGCCCGGGGCTCTTTCCCTTCGTTCAAGGACAGCCCCCTATCGGAGAAATACGATGCGATGAGGAACGCGACATGCACCTCGATCGCGCCCACCGGCACGATATCGATGATCGCGGATTCGAGCAGCGGCATAGAGCCGGTCTTCGCGCTTTCGTTCCTCAAGACCGTCCGCGCCGGACAGTATTATTACTGCGACGAGATCTTCGAGCAGGTGCTGAAGGTCCGCGGGCTCTACAGCCAGGAACTGATGCAGAAGGTCATGGAGGAGGGATCCATCCAGCATATGGATGAGATCCCGGCCGACGTGAAGAACGTCTTCCGGGTCTCGCATGACATGGCCCCGGAGGCGCACGTCCTGATGCAGGCGGCTTACCAGAAGAATGTCGATCTCGCGGTAAGCAAGACCATCAACATGCCCGCCGAGGCTACGGTCGAGGATGTGGAGAGCGTCTATATGCTCGCGTGGAAGACCGGGTGCAAGGGCATAACGATCTACCGCGACAGCTCCAGGCACGAGCAGGTGCTGCACGTGGGAAAGAGCGTCAAGACCAAAGGCGTCGAGGAAGACAAGGTCGTCATGATCCAGACGGCCAAGACGAACTGATTTTTTTTATTCATTTATTCTGTATCTTCCCGGCTACCCTTCTCTCTATGGAAAGCTCGTTCATCCTCCGGATCAGCGCCGAGGCTTCCCTGGACCTCGATCTCAATTCATCCGGCTGGGTGATGCCGTTCACCCTCTCGCTGAAATAGCCACCCCGGCATTTTGACACGAGCTCCCTGTCCGCCGCCTCGCTGAGCCCGACGCCGAAGACCCTCTCCGCGGCATCGTAATCCATGGCATACGGCGGCGTGATCATACGCTGGGGGTCCGCAAGGATCATCCGGTCGTAGGCCTTCTGGAGCTCTTCCACGAAAGGATGCCTCTTGCCCCCGTTGATGGGGTAATTCCTCTCGGTCTCCTTGATCCTCTTCAGGACCAGCGGATCAGGGTGTGCCTCCTCCGACCGGAGCTCATTGACCTCCATCCAGTCGGCGAGGAACGGATTCTCGGTGAGCGACCTCCCGTGGATGAAACCCACGCCGGTTCCCATGAGGAGGATCGCCGAGACATCCCAGCCCGTGTGCCCCATGAGGCTCTTCCTGACGAAGTCCCATGAAGGAGCCTCCAGCACGAGGTCGACATCCTTGCCCCCCACAGCCACCCCTTCCTCGAGGAGCCGGAGGGCCCGGTTCCGCGTGGTCCCTGCTAGGATGTTCGAAGAGAGAGGAGGGAAATAAGCCCTCATCTTCCCTGTGCTCTTCTCGGTCATCAGGATTATGATGTTCTCCGCAGACCCTTCGACGATCTGGTCCTTGTGGTTCAGGGCGAGGATCTCCCCGAAACCGAGGATCATCGCCATATTGATGTTCCTTGTGGAGTTGACATAATTGCCCGAGATCTTCTGGCGCACAGGCATCGCTTCATCTATCCTGCGCAAAGGGGCGAGGAGCAGGTCAAGGCCGGCGAGATAACCTTTCTCGTCCAGGTATCTCCCCCAGGGGAGCGTTCCGATGCCGAAGTACAGCGGCTTGTCGGAAAGGGTGCCATCCTGCTTTTTCACGACAGTAGGGACCTTGAGCCCCTCCTCGCCGGACACCCAGAAGACGGGCCTGAAATATCCGCCCGGGATCAGCTCAAGGCTTTCGGCTGGGAACGTCCCGCCGCGCACGAGCCGGTTCAGGAAAGCGAGGGAGCACAGCGCGGCCTCCATCTCGCGCATGGTGAACTTCCTGTCGGTGCCGTCGAATTTCACCCGGAGCTCGAAAGGAACCGTGACGGAAAGCTTCCTGCCGTCCTTGTAGAATATGTCCACGCCCATCTGGATCTTCTCGTCGTTCTGCAGCCTCCTCATGGAATCGGCGAAGAATTCCTGCGGGGTGCGCATGAGGTGCTCGAGATGCTCGACATTAGCGTCATTGAGGAGATCCATCGTCTGCCGGACCAGCGAGAGGTTGAACGCGAGCGACGAATATATGAACCTCCCGATATTATGCGGCAATTCTATGAAGCCATCGCCATACGGAGTTCGGAGGAGGCGGATGCCCTCGAAACCGCCTGCCCCATAATGGGTCGGATTGGAGAATATGGTGTCCAGGGCCACTTCGACAGGCACGAATCCGCCCATCCTGCTGTAATATGCGTATCGGGCCTGGGTGTCCATCGGGAATGCCGGCCCGTCCCAGATCCTCCCGTCACGGTCCAGGATCCTCGTACGGACAGGAACCCCGCCCATCGGTTCCACCTGCTTCCCCACTTCGAAATCGTCGCTCTCTTCCATAGGACGTTGATGGCGGGCGCCCTTTTAAAATGTTGTCGGAAGTCTATCGGAATGTCGTGCAATCGTCGTATCAGCGCCAACCGATGAACCCCATCGCAATCTTTTTATTTGCTGTCTAAGATTTAACACTGCTAAATCTATTTCACAGGTGTCGAATCATGAAAGTGACTCTAAGCGTTATCAAGGCAGACATAGGAGGCTACCCAGGCCATCAGACGGTCCATCCGGATGTCGTCAAGACCGTGAAGGATCATCTCGCGGATGCGAAGAAGAAGGGCACGCTCATCGATTTCTTCGTAGGGTGGTGCGGCGACGACATCAACCTCATCATGTCGCACACGAAGGGCGTCGACAGCAAGGAGATACACGGCCTCGCGTGGGACGCATTCACTGCAGGGACAGCGGTCGCGAAGAAGCTCAAGCTCTATGGCGCCGGCCAGGACCTGCTCAAGGACGCGTTCTCCGGGAACATAAAAGGCATGGGGCCCGGGGTGGCCGAGCTCGAGTTCGTCGAGAGGGGGAGCGAGCCTGTACTCGTGTTCATGATGGACAAGACAGACCCCGGGGCATTCAACCTCCCGGTATACCGCATGTTCGCAGATCCGTTCAACACCCCCGGCCTAGTGATCGATCCCAACATGCAGGGCGGCTTCCATTTCGAGGTCTATGATACGCTCGAAGGCAGGAAGATCACATTCAAGACGCCCGAAGAGACATACTCCATGCTGGCTTTCATCGGCTCCAGATCGCGGTATGTGATCAAGCGCGTGTTCCCGGGCCCGGGGAACAAGGTTCCGGAGTCTGAAGCGATATGCAGCGTCTCCACGGACAAGCTATCCCAGGTCGCGGGGACGTATGTCGGCAAGGACGACCCGGTAGGGATCGTGAGATGCCAGGCGGGGCTTCCTTCGGTCGGAGAGGCCCTCGAACCGTTCAGCTTCCCGCACCTGGTCTCAGGCTGGATGAGGGGCTCCCACCAGGGGCCGCTGATGCCCTGCTGCATGGAGCAGGCCACCCCGACCCGTCTCGACGGCCCCCCCAGGGTGGTCGCGCTGGGTTTCCAGCTCGCGAACGGGACGCTCGTCGGCCCGGTGGACATATTCAAGGACCCGTCATACGATTACACGAGGGCGAAAGCGAACAAGGTCGCTGAATACATGAGGCGGCACGGCCCGTTCGAGCCACACCGCCTTCCTGAAGAGGACATGGAATACACCAACCTCCCCAAGCTCCAGGAGAAATTCAAGAGCAGGTTCTCCAAGATATGAAGACAAGCGAAGCTGCGGTCCTGCTGATCGCTGCCCTCCTCTTGATCCTCATCTTCTATTTCGCGACCGCGAAGGGAGAGAGGAAAAAGATATCGATCTCGAATCCAGGCGGAGCGCAGACGGTTGTCGACGTGGAGATCGCGAACTCCAGCGTCATTAGGGCAAAAGGCCTGATGGGCAGGACGGCGCTTCCTGAAGGGGAGGGCATGCTCTTCGTCTTCGATGCGCCTTCCATCCCTGGATTCTGGATGCTGAACACGACGATCCCGCTCGAAGCGATACATTTCTCCGAAAACGGGACCGTAGTCGATATCATCGAGATGGAGCCGTGCGGGCTCAATATAACGAACTGCCCTATCTACAGACCTTCAAAGCCATCTATGTATGTTTTAGAGGTCAATGCGGGCTTCTCAAAACGCCACGGAATAGAAAAAGGGGAATCAAAGCTCGATCCGGGCGGGATAAGGAAACGCTAGGGGGCAGGGGGATGGTTATATTGCCCCAAAGCGTATCCTTTCCGTAAAGAAAGGATCGTCTTTTGGATCATTCTGTTTGATATTGTGTCGCAAAGTATACTATAGCGTCTACTGTTTTTAAATGTTACGTCAATCATCTAACTCATGACACTCATACTGGTCGGCACAGGCGTATCATTCGACCTGACTCTCGCCGGGCTGGAGGCCGTCCGGTCGTGCGATGAAGCGTTCATCGAGACCTATACCAACCCTATGGGAGATGCGGATATCGCAGGGCTCGAAAAGGCGGCAGGGAAGAGTATCATGAAGCTCGGAAGAGACCGTCTGGAAGGGCCATACCTGGTCGATAAGGCCCGATCAGGCACTATCTGCCTGTTGGCATCCGGGGATCCCCTCACAGCCACCACTCACATCACGCTCGTCCTGGAGGCGAAGCAGAAGGGGGTGCCGATCAGGGTGATCCACAACTCCTCGATCCATTCGATAGCCCCTGCAAGGGCAGGGCTCCAGGTCTACCGGTTCGGCAAGACGGCGTCGCTGGTCAATCCCAGGCCGAATTACAAGCCGACATCCTCCCTGGACATCATAAAGGAGAACCTCGAAAGGGATCTCCATACGCTTGTGCTTCTCGATACAGAACCATCCCCCATGGAAGCCTCGGAGGCCCTCGGCATGCTCTCCGGATTCGAGAAGGCGATAGTCCTCTCCAGGGTAGGGCATGAAGACGAGAGGATATCCTGCGGGACCCCGGCCACGCTGCGCGGCACCGACCTGGGCAGGCCTCCTTTCTGCATCATCGTGCCAGCCAGGCTACACCCGGTCGAAGAGGAGTTCCTTGAGTCACTGATCAAAGATAAAGGAAGGCTTTAGCTGCACTTGCACCTGCTCTTGTGGGAGCATTTAGCCTTCTTTGTCTTGACGGGCGGCCTTTTCGCCTTCTTCGGCGCTTTCGGACCCCAACCGGTCAACGGACCGCTGACGGTGCCGACCACTTTGCTCACGAAGCTGTTTATAGTCGCTATCATTCAATCCCACCTCTAAATGGATTTGTTTAATGTTATTAATTATGGTTACAAATGAATTTAAAGCTATGTTTTGTCCTGTCGAAGGCAGGCGGCATGCTTTTTTTCCCTTCCATCCAATGATGGAAGCATGAGACAGACAAAGACCGTTCCTGAAGGGGCGCTGCGCCGCGTTAGGGCTTTCGAGAACCAGCAGCCTGTTTCCGAGCCGCCTCAGACGGTCCGGGAGATACTCTCTGTGTTCCATAGAGGATACGAATCAGGAGTATATGCCAGCGGCAGCAACCTATTCTTCGAATGGGGGCTCGGCAGGATAAAGGAGATGAACTATTCAAGGGACGATGTGAGGGAATTCAGCCGCCAGCTCGGGAGATTCCGGCACGAGGCAGATTTCGGCTACCGGGCGCAGCGCGTCCTGAACGCCCTCATCTCCCATGGACGGGAAGACGACTATATCCTTGATATCGGGCCAGCCGGGGCTTTGATCAATTCGCTCGGATACTACAACACCAGACGCGTGACTATCAACGGCGATGCGGGCGACACCCTGGCGTTCGAGATGAACGGGGGGGTCCTGACCCTGAACGGCGATGCAGGTAAGATGGTCGCAGCGAAGATGAGCGGCGGAGTCGTGATCCTGAACGGCTCATACGAAAGCATAGGGGGGTTCCACGGAGGACAGGTATTCCACGGAGGAGAGCAGATCAGGCAATGATCATTTGGCCACGAACACCTTGGGGACCCTCATCTCAAGGCAGATCCCCCTCGCTGTCTTCCTGCCTTCGTCGCCGAATTCCTCCAATCTGAGGATCGCATCCCTCATCAGCAGGCCATCTTTCTCGAAAGTGCTGACTGCCCAGGCAGCCATCCCTATCTCTTCGAATGAGCCTTTTTCCAGCACCGCGCGGGCGGTCCTTTTGACTCCGTCCTCGTCCCGAAGCTCCTTGTAGATGCCCAGGCTGACCGCCGGGTGCCTGCCCTCGATCTGGTATGCTTTCTCCATAAGCCGCTGCCCGAGCATCTCATTTACCGGATTCTCGGCTTTCTCACGCCTGTCGCTGTAGCGACTGTAAGAGACGCTTGTGCCGACCGCAGAATAAATCTCCCGCGCAGCCTTGAGGCATCCAATCTCCAAAAGCGCGTCCGCGCACATCAGCGCCTTGCCCATGTCCGTTCTATGGTAAATCTCCCCAGCGAACGCAAGGGCCTCCTCACTGCCGATACTGACCGCTGCGTCTGCGCATCTGGCCATTTGGTCCCAATAATTAACGTCGAGATACTGGATGCTCACTTTTCCAAGCAGCTCTTTGGCTGCCTTCAGCTCTGTCATCTCTCCCGACTCCACAAGCCTGTCGAACTCCTCAAGCTTATCGCTTTCCCGCTTTCCCAACTCTTCCCTCTTGGCCTTGGAATATGAAATCAGGCTTTCGAGTGCACCGGTATCCAGCAATTCCGGAGCGTATCTGTCGATCTCATGGAGAAGGTCCAAAGAAATCTTGTATCTTTCCTCATCAGAGGCCGGCGATCCTCCCTCTATCGCCCTTATGACGAGGTCGGTCTTCCCTTCCGCTATGGCGCAGACGTAACGACGTAAATTATCGAGCCGGATCCCGCTTTCGCTGACCGCCCTCCATCCTCCTTCCCTGAGCAAATCATATAAGCGGTACCTGCCTCCGTCGTTCTCGAGCATCGAGCGGCACCTTTCGGCATCCGGGTCCATCTGCAGCTTCTGGTAGATCCTCAACGCGAAGTACACCATCTCATCCGGTTCCTGCATGCCCCAGAATGTCATCGCGAGCATATGATCGGCTATCTCGCCCGGGTCCTTTCCGGCTATGAACAGCCTGATCCCCGGCTCCTTCTCCTGTTCGGCGATAACCTCAACCAGCTTTCTGCCGCTGAGCTCGTCTGCCGCCCTTCGTGCGACCTGCGGCATCGAGTCGGCGAGCGCCATCCCGAAAAGGTAAATCCCGTGCGCACCGAGCCTGGCGAGTTTTTTGTAAGGTCTTTCCATCCCCTGCACATCGCCCCTCAGCGCGAGCACCCTAAGCTTCGCATAACAGGATTCCGCCGTCTCCGCTTTCTCCGTTCTCCCGACCAGCTCGCCGGCTTCGTTCACGAGCCCGTTCTCCAGAAGCATATCCACGCTCCTGATCAGATACCCTTCGTCCTCCAGTCTCTTGGCTGATTCCAGGGCTGTTATCTTGCTCCTGACCCTTTTCACGTCCTCTTCGCTGCCCTGGGAAGAATACGCGCCCAGCGCCCTCCGATAATCCCCTCTCTGCTCAAGATGAGTGCCGAAATTAGTTTTTCCCTTGTGCATGGGATAATAGCTCAGGAACAGTTTATAACCCTTTTCTTACACTTATTTACACATTTAAAACAGCGTCGTCTGGCCGCCCATGTCGAACAGGTTGCCGAACCGTATCCCGATCCTCCTGACATCCATTTTCTGCTCGCCGAGGAACTCATTGACGAGGGCCTCCTTCTCCTTAGCTATCCCTTCGCTCCAGGCCTTCGGGTTCCGGAACGACAAAGATTTGGTGTGCGTCTTGAGGTCCTCGGTGATGAAGATGACGCTCACCGTCTTGTAGGATTTCTTCATCTCCATGAGCCATTCTTTGGCCTCTTTCTCGAGCTCGTCGAGTTTCCCCATTATCATGTACGGGTCCCTGGTCTTCTCCTTCAGCGTGCCTATGCGGCTCACTTCCTCCTGCGGCTTCTCCGTGCCAAGCCCGCTGTCGTACCGTCCCTGGCCGAGATCATGGAGCCACGCGCCGGATTTCCTGCCGAACGCATCGACCAGTACCATCGCGTCGACCTTCTTCAGGTCGCGGACCTTCTGGACTCCGATCGCGCGGAGGGCGGATGCCGTCTTGCCCCCTATCCCCGGCACCTTCTCGACATCTGAGCCGCCTATGAGGCTCTCCTGCGCATCCTCATCGATGATCAGAAGGCCGTCAGGCTTCGATTTCGATGCTGCCATCTTCGCTCCGAGGAGGGAAGGCGCGACGCCTATGCTGCAGGCGAGGGATGTCCCGGCGAGTATCTCCCTCTTAAGCATCGCGGCTTTCGCCGCCGCCTCATCATCCTCGACGTTCCATTCGTCGATGCTCGCCTGCACGACTTTGGCGAAAACGCTCCTCACTATCGAATCGATCCTGAGGGAGAGCTCCTCGTAATACTCCCTGTCCACGGGTATGAAAAGAGAATCGGCCGGGGGGGCCCTCTTCCTCGCGAACGCTATGGGCATGCCGGAGCGGATCCCCGCTTCCCTCCCTGGATAATTCACCGTACTGACCACTCCGGAGTCAGCCGTCCTCCCGCTGAAGACGCAGACGACGATTATCTTCCCCTTGGCCATCGGCCTCCTGAGCTCCTCGGCCTGGGCATAGAAGTAGTCCATGTCGATATGCAGATACACGGATGGATTCCTCCGAGAAAGATTATTTATTTTGCGCTGATATTACCGCTCCATGCATGGAGGCGCTTCGTTTGCCCTTTGATGATCTGTTCAGGCGTGTGATCCGGCTACTCGGTATGGAGGAGAAGCCGGTCCGCTTCGAGCTTTTCCGCGACGGGCTCGGGAATTTCGAGATATTCTACCCGCGCGGCTGGAGATTCGATGAGGACATCGCGGTAATGGACGGGAAATACGCGATCACCTTCGAATCCCCTGACGGCCTGAGCGAATTCACCGTCTCCGTGGATGCCCAGCTCGCCATGCCGTTCGATTTCGGCAGGTACGCCAAAGCTGAGCTCGAGAGTCCCAGCTCCGGCATATACACGCCCGTGAAAAAGGGCAGTTTCAACGGCATGCCTGCGTATATCCGGGATTATGAATACGCATCGGGCGGCCGCAAGTTCTTCGGAGGGGGCGTGATGTTCTTCAACGGAAGTTCGGTTTTCTCGCTCTCATGGAGCGGGCCCAGTAAAAAATCCGAGAAGCTCATGAAGGTCTACGAGCATATGCAGAAGACGCTAGCCGTCCGCAGCCCCGAGCCGCCGAAGAGGCCCCTTCCCGGCGTGGAATTGACTGCGAATCCCGTCCGAAAGGGCAGGAAGGCCGCGAGGGCCTCCTGAACAGAGCGCTTAAATCCTGAACCGAACGAGTCTTCAACATGGACCTCCAGATACCGGAACGTTTCAAAGAGAGGTACGTCCCTCTCGTCGATGATCCGGAATCCTTCCTCTCCTCGCTCCTCCGCTACCTCCCGAAGACCTTCCGCGTCAACACCCTGAAAGCATCCAGCGCTGATATCGCCTCGCGGTTCCGGGGTTACGGAATTGCCGTGAGGCAGATGCCATGGTATGAGGACGCGTTCCTGAGCGAGAGCCTGGATGCCGGCTCCACAATCGAGCATTTCACCGGGAGCATCTACATGCAGGAATTCGTGTCCATGCTGCCTCCGCTCCTGCTCCGGAAGGAGCTCGCGGCAGCCCGCTTCGTGCTTGACGGATGCGCCGCGCCCGGATCGAAGACGACCCAGCTCGCCGCCCTTATGGGCAACCGGGGGACGATCGTAGCCAATGACATCGACTATTCCAGGATCCGAGCGCTCAAATTCAACATCGAGAAGACCGGGACCCTGAACGCAGTGATCACCAACCGTGACCTCCGATCGTTCCCCCAGATGCAGTTCGATGCCATCATCCTCGATGCACCATGCTCGGCTGAAGGGACCATGCGGAAGAATGCGGAGCTGTTCTCGGTCTGGTCCGAGCGTGAGATAGAGAAGCATTCCAGGATCCAGAAGCAGCTCATCGAGAAGGCCTTCGATCTCCTCGCCCCGGGGGGCTCGATGGTGTATTCCACCTGCACGTTCGCTCCTGAGGAGAACGAAGCGGTGGTCGACCACCTTCTCCGGAACCGGCCTGCGGAGACGGAACGGATCAGCATCGACGGCTTCCGGACCTCGCCGGCGCTCGAGGCATGGTCCGGCACGGAATTCGACACCCGTGTCCGCGACAGCGCGAGGATCTGGCCGCATCACAATGACAGCGGGGGGTTCTTCCTCGCGAAGGTGACGAAATGAAGGGCAAAGACATAGACCAGCTCCCTCCCAAGAAGGTCCTCGCCATGGTGAGCGGATACTTCGAGGAGAGGTTCGGCCTGTCCCCGGACGTCTTCTCCGGGCACTCGCTCTACCTATCCTCGAAGGGGCGCGTCTATCTGGGCCCGAAATCCGCGATAGACAAGCCTAAGATCGTCACCCTGGGGCTCCTCGCCGCCCGGGTGGGCAATTCGGTGAAACCCACGACCAACATACTCCAGCTCTTCGGCCGGAAAGTCACGAAGAGCATCATAGAGCTGACGCGGGAGCAGACGATCTCCTTCGCGAGGGGCGAGGACCTTGCCCTCCGCCCCGAGCAGGCAGACTCCTGCCCAGCCGGGTATGTGCTCCTGCGGCATGCAGGCTATCCGCTCGGGTGCGGGCAGCTCCAGGGCAGGTTCATAAAGACGATGCTCCCGAAGGCCAAGCGCCTCGAGATAAAGATACTCTGAACCCAGCGCACAATTAAAAATCCGCCAACCTTATCTCTTCCATGGACTGCATTTTCTGCAAGATCTCCGAAGGCAGGATCCCTGCCGTCAAAATATGGGAAGACGAGCGGTTCCTCGCGTTCCTCGATATCAATCCGATCAGCCAGGGCCACACCCTGCTGATCCCGAAAGCGCACGCCGATAATGTCTTCGACATCGAGGATGAAGCATACGCGGGGCTCTTCATGGCGGCGAAAATGCTCTCGAAACCCCTGAAGGCCGCTCTTGGGGCCGACCGGATCGGCGTGATAATCGAGGGGTTCCTCGTCCCACATGCGCATGTGCATCTCGTCCCTTTGAAAAGTGGGGGGGACCTGAGCTTCGCCCGGGCACGGAAAGCGCAGCCGGCCGAGCTGGAGGGCGTCTCGGAAAAAATCAGGGCTCATCTTTAAATCTTATTTCATGATTACGATTCACAGGTGATACGATTGGGCAAGGAAGACTATCTGAAAAGCACGGTCGAGCATATCGACATAAAGAAGATCAATTCGGTGGAGATCGTGGAAGCGATGAAGAGGATGTCGTTCACATCGCGCGACCTCGGGCGGGCGTCTGAGATATACGACATGATGATCAGGGAGAAGGACTGCGCGATAATCCTCACCCTCGCCGGGAGCACGAGCGCGGGCGGATGCATGAACCTGTACACCGATCTCGTCAAGAACAACATGGTTGATGCGATAGTCGCCACCGGCGCGAGCATAGTGGACATGGATTTCTTCGAAGCGCTCGGCTTCAAGCACTACCACGGGACGCCGTTCGTCGATGACAACGTCCTCCGGGAGAACTACATCGACCGGATCTACGACACGTTCATCGACGAGGAGCAGCTCCAGTCCTGCGACAAGACCATAACGAAAATCGCCGACTCGCTCGAGCCGCGCCCGTATTCCTCGAGGGAATTCATCAAGGAGATGGGGAGATACCTCACCAAGCATGCGAAGAAGAAAGACTCGCTCGTCCAGGCCGCCTTCGAGAACAACGTCCCCATCTTCTGCCCGGCGTTCTCGGACTCCAGCGCCGGATTCGGCCTCGTCCTGCACCAGCACAATCATCCGGAAAATCACGTGTCGATAGACTCGGTCAAGGATTTCTACGAGCTCACCCGCATCAAGATGAACGCGCCGACGAGCGGCCTGCTCATGATCGGGGGCGGGGTCCCGAAGAATTTCGCGCAGGATACGGTCGTATGCGCGGAGATCCTCGGTAAGGAAGTGCCGATGCACAAGTATGCAATCCAGATAACCGTGGCCGACGTCCGCGACGGGGCCTGCTCGAGCTCCACTCTCAAGGAGGCGAGCTCCTGGGGCAAGGTGGACACCACCTACGAGCAGATGGTGTATGCCGAGGCCACTTCGGTCCTGCCGCTCCTAGCGAGCTACGCCTACCACAAAGGGAACTGGAAGACGAGGAAGAAGCACGAGTTCAGCAAGATGTTCGATTGAAAGGAACCGCTTCGGTTCCTTTCCAACCTCCCGCTTTTTTCATCCTCCCGCTTATTTCATTTTCTTTATCTCTTCCAGGACCGCTTCGGCATGGCCTTCCGGCTTCACCGGGTCCCAGACCTTCATGATGATCCCTGACTCATCGAGCAGGAAAGTCACCCTCGCTGTGCCCAGGAACTCCTTGCCCATGAAAACCTTCGGCCTCCACACCCCGTACATCTTCTGCACCGAAGCATCCTCGTCAGAAAGAAGGATGACCGTGAGTCCGTATTTCTTGGAGAACCTCGCATGCGATGCGCAGCTGTCCTTGCTAATCCCCAGGACGACCGCGCCCGCTTTTTCAAACTCTCCTGCCAGCTTCGTGAATCCTATCGCTTCGGTGGTGCATCCGGGCGTGTCATCCTTCGGATAGAAATAGACGACCGCCTTCTTTCCCCGAAACGAACGGAGCGTCACCTTCCTGCCATCGCCGTCTGGCAGCGTAAAATCCTGCGCCGTGTCTCCCTCCTTTGCCATGCCATCATCTCCCTTCCCAATCTATATAAATTTTCCGAGAGCCTTTACCATATGATCAAGCTCAAGACACCGGTCCCGGGCCCGAAATCCTTCCGAATTCTCAGAGGCCTGAAGGCCAAGAACGGCGGATGGTCGATCTCATACCCCCTGGTCTTCTCAGGAAGGGGGAGCGGGCCTTACTGCGAAGACCTGGACGGCAACAGGTTCCTAGACATGGCCTGCCAGATAGCGTCCAATCCCCTCGGCTACAACCACCCGCAGATGGTCGAGGTCGTGAAGGAATACGCCTGGCGTTTCCCGGTCAAGTTCGCAGGGCAGGATTTCGCGGTATCAGAGCATCTCGGCCTCATCGAGGACCTGACCGGCATCTCGCCCAAAGGGCTGGACACGGCATTCCTGATAAACTCAGGCGCCGAGGCTGTCGAGAACGCCATCAAGATATGCATGAGGAAAAGGCCGGGGACGAAATTCGGGATCTCCATGCAGAGCGGCTGGCACGGAAGGACTCTAGGCGCTCTTTCGCTCACGAACTCGAATCTGGTGCACAAGAAAGGGTATATGCGGCTCCCCATGATGCGGCTCCCGTTCAATGAAAGCGCCGGAGAGAAGCTCGAGCGCATACTGCATGCCGAAGCGCCGCCGGAGGAGATAGGTTTCGTGATACTGGAGCATGTCCAGGGCGAAGGCGGATACAACGTGGCCCCGAAAAAGATGGTGGCCGATCTGCGGAGGATAACGGCGGAGCATGGCATACCTTACCTCTCCGACGAGGTTCAGGCAGGGATGGGAAGGACCGGTAGATGGTGGGCGTTCGAGCATTACGGGATAGAGCCGGATGCATTCAGCTGCGCGAAGGCGCTCCAGGTTGGGGCGGTCGTGTCGAGCAAGGCCATGTTCCCGCAGGATCCGGGCGCGATTTCGAGCACCTGGGGCGGCGGGCATATCATAGACCTCGCGATGGGGATGAAGACGATCGAGATAATAAAGAAAGAGAAGCTGCTCGAAAAGAACGCCCGCATGGGCAGATACATCCTCTCAGCGCTGAAAGACATGAGCGGGATCAGCGGGCAGAGGGGCCTCGGCCTCATGCTGGCTTTCGATCTCGCGACAGCCGCCATGCGCGACAACGTGATCACGGAATGCGCCAGGAACGGCCTGCTCGTGCTCGGCTGCGGGCACAAGAGCATCAGGCTCATCCCGCCCTACGTGATAGAGAAAGAGGACGCTGACCTCGCTCTCGGGATACTCCAGGAGAGCATCAGGGCCTGCGCAAAAAAAGGGTTCGCGCATACGGGTCCGATATGCGACTTCATCCATTGCGGGAAGAGCATCAGCTGATCATTTCTTCGCGACTTTCTCCTCTTTGAACACGAACTTCGCGATGAGGAAGATCACCAACGCTATGATGATGAAGTTTATGAAAGACGCGAGGAACGCCCCGACTGCGAGCTTCACCGGGCCGAGCTCGACCACGGAGGCCTGCCAGTCCCCCTGCGGCAGCGCGACCCCGACAACGGGCATTATCATGTTATTGACGAGCGATGTGACAAGCGACGTGACCGCGGCACCCATAATGAACGCCACAGCCATCCCGACCACCTTATATTCGCTCAGGAAATCCTTGAACTCGGAGACGATACCCATATCCAATCACCTGCATTCTCCCTCCCCGATATGATATTTAAATCTATATCGCCCAGTCCTTCCTCAGGTGAATGCCTGAAGAACACCGTCGAGATATGCGCGAACTGCGGCAAGATATCCAAAGAGCACGCGGAAGACTTCCTCTGCAGCGAGTGCGGATCGAACGTCTCAGTGGTGATCCCGATCAAGATGTTCAAGCAGATGGTGGAGTCGGGAGCAGCCAAGGAGTGATGGGATGAAGGCATTCCCATACTTCATCCCGAACGCGTTGCTCTTCCTATTGGCAATGCTCGCAATACCGCTCGCAATCGCATTCCCGGCAATATGGAACTACCTCCTCCTGATCCTGTCGGCAGGTATTTTCCTCCTCTTCTTCAAGACATACGAGGTTCACGCAGGCGAATTCGGGCGTGCGGTAGGGCGGATCAAGGATCTTTCATGGGAATCCGTTTTCCTTTCAGAGGGAGTGCTCAGGCTTAGATTCCGTGGTGAACCCATCCTGTACTCCAGTTCTGCCGGCCAGGACGGAGACCTGATCACCGTCGATTATTCCCTTTCCCTGGAGAACCGGAGCGGTCCGGCGTTCATAGCGCTGAATTCCGGCGATGGGTTCTCCGTGGAGGGCGATCGCGATGCCTTCGGCCGGATCGCCGGAGACGTGTCGGCCTTCGACCGTAGCTACCATATCAGCCGGATCGTCAAATCCGGGGGCAGGTTGGAGATCGCAGTCCGCCTCTTTTTCGACAAGCATCCCCTCAGAGGCCAGAAAGAGAAGGAGGAGAAGCTCGCCGACATGGCCGGCTTCCTCGGGGATTACCTCGATTTCTCCTGCAGGATAAATACCATCCTCAAGTCACCGGCCGCTGGGAAAACCACCGCTGTCCCGGGGAAAAGGCAGCGGAAACACTGAAATACCTCATTATTCCCGATAAACTGCAACTTTAAATAACCTTGCCAGACATTATTGTGTGGTGGGAATATGAAATTAATGAAAAATCAAGTCACTTCTGAGCATCAGGCAAGACCAAATTATATGGCGAGAGCCGCGGCGGTCGCCGCATCTATCCTGATAAACCTCTCCCCGTTGCTGGAAACGCCTGCTTTCGCGCAGGACAACCCGCAGGGCACATCCGAAAGGCGGGACGCACCTGCGCAAGCCCGCACTTTCGAAGGCATCGTCACTCCTAATTACACAGTGCTCTCGCTCATCAACAGCGAGAGGGTCATGGAACAGCAGGTCTCCCCCCGCACGATAGCTGAATTGCGGGTGTCAGCCATCGACCAGACCGGCATAGAGCTTTCCGTGACATTGATAAGCAGCTCCCCGGGGAGCAATCCCCTCTCATCGAGCTTCAGGGTGAATTTCGACGGGACGCGCAGCGGGAACGCGACGGTGCTCCAGAATCTCGGCCTCACAGACTTCCGCGCGCAGGCCGCCGAAGGGGGCAAAGCGACCGTGAGCTTCAATTATTCCGATACGCCGACCGCCGCCAGGTCTGTCCAGCAGGGCGAGCTTTCAGCCGAAGAAGCGCCTTACGGGCCGGCCAGCGTCGGGCCCAGGGTGGCATCGGACAGGCCTGCAAGGCCAAGGATCGCCATCGATACCAGGGACATGGCGCTGCACCCGTTCGCGGACCGGGTGAACATGTCCGGCAGGGCAAGAGACATCACGCTCAACCACAACTGGGACATCGGCGGCAATGTCTATGCCAATGAAGCAGGATCCTCGGTATGGGCGACGGTGAGGTTCTCCCTGCGGGGAGAGCAGACTTCGACCCCTCTCGACCTCCGTCTATCCGGGGGCAACATGTGGTTCGGCGAGCAGATGGCTCCGTTCGCGCGCCTGTTCGTCCGGCCTTCGGTCGAATTCTGGAACTTCAAGCTGGCTTACTACGGAAGCCTGGCGACGGTGGGCAACATGCCATCGACCATCTATACCTCGCATTCTGTCGGTTTCGGCTATTCGCAGCCGATAGGCGATAACGCCAGGCTGAGGATCGGAGTGGTCGGAGGCGGGGCGCTTTCCTACCCTGCCTGGGACGACATATATTTCCAGCTTGCGACCGGCGCTTCGTTCCAATACAAGGACTTCCTGGTCTATGCGATGCCGAACTTCTATTTCGCAGCGCCTGACCCGATAAAGGTCGCATATGTGGGCTATTACACCCCGCAGTTCCAGAACATAGAATTCGGCGCCCAGCTGCGCTTCCTGGACGATATGTACACAGGAAGGCTTTTCGGCGACATCTCGACCCTCTACCAGAGGTTCGGCGGGCGGCTGACCAGAAGCTTCAACCTGAGCGACGATGTTTCGCTCGATGTCTGGGGGGGCCTCGGGGCCACGCACTGGATCGAGCCCCTCGGAGGACGCTGGGACCCGGTCGTGTTCGCTGGCATCAACGTCGTCCTTGGAGGCAGGGTGATGAACTCCACCAGCACGATCAGATACGAGCACCTGCAGGCCGGAGGGGTGAGGTTCGCAAGGACCGAGCTGCCGACCAATGCGAGCCCCGGGCCTTACGGATTCGGCAGGTCGGGCAGCGCGGATGTGGATGCCCAGGTCAACCGGGCCAAAGACCGGTTCCTCTCAAGCGACAGCCTGAACGGCTTCTCGACATCTTATGGCGGCGCGTCGCAGAACGACCTGATAATGACCGCCCGTTTCATGGGGGCTTTCGCCCAGCAGGCAGCTTATGCGAACAACGCCTGGAACTCACTGAACAGCACACAGTTCTTCGATTCCGAGGTCAGGAGGATCGCCAGCCAGAGCCCGGAGACGATCTACCAGTTCATGAGGAGGATGGTGGATTTCTATAATACACACAGCCCTGGCACTCCGTTGCCTCCAGAGCTGGCGAGCGGGATCGCGATGTGCGGAGGGATAGGGTACGTCCAGGCAGCGTTCCTGAACGCGAACGGGATCCCGACGATAGTCGCCTCGGTCAACACCCGCCACGGGCCCCATATGGTGCCTATAGCCATGCCTCCGAACGGGACGGTCCTTCTCGATTACGGGAACACCTACGAGACACCGCCCGGGACATTCGACCAGGCGATGCGTTTCTACGGCCAGAACCGCCAGGCGCCGACATTCCAGTCCCAGATATTCGGGACGGACGGCAGATACATGGGGACATATATCACGTCTGAAGGCAGGATCCTGCACGAATCCATCGGGATCGTGAACATGCAGGTCCTCGGCACCGACTTCCTCGGCGTCCGCTGATCCCCTTCCGTTACTTTTTTATACTATGCGCTAGAATCAGTGCCATGGAAGACACAATCGAGATATGTTCCGGTTGTGGGAAAATGCCACGCGCCATCGACCATTCGGTCGGGACATTCGTATGCTCAAGATGCGGGAACAGGACGACCATCCATGTCGATGCCGACAATTATGAGAAGACCGCGTCCGAGCTCGACCAGAGATTCCATTCACATTCTCAGAAGACGCGCGTGCAGGCCGCGGCCGATGCGCCGGTCGAGATGACGACGAAGAAGAAGACCTCGGCTAAGAAGAAGGCCAAGGCCGTACGCGTCACGAAGAAACCCTCCAGGTCCAGGAAGAGATGAACGTATGCCTCCTGCAAGCAGCAAACTAGCCAAGCTCAAAGAAGCCGCGGCGAAGAAAAAAGGGCCGGCAGAGAAGAGCCAAGCCCCGGCGAAAGCTGAGGCGCCGAAGCCGGAGGCGAAAAGGGCCGAACCCGAGCGGAAAAAACCGGCAGAAGAGAAGAAATCCCCGGCTCCGAAAGAGCCGGAAAAACCTGTTCCGACGCTCCAGCCTAAACCTTCCCCGCCTAAGTCCGAGCCTCCCCCGGCAAGAAGGGCTCCTCTCCCGAAAACGAACAAGCAGGATGAGCTCGCCAAAAAGCTCTATAACACCGTTATGGAGGATGTCCGGCTCACCGATTTCGCGATGGTGAGCAGGATACTCGTGGCTGCACGGAGGCGCCTGCCTGAAGTCGAGAGCAAGACCAAGTCCATCAGGGACATCGTGAACGAGGAAGTCAAGAAGATGATCGACGCGCAGAGCGGCTGACTGTTTTTATTGTTGATGAAAGTGGAAAAAAGTTTAAATATCCCAACGTAGATATCCTCTCCATGATCCTCAAGCATGCAGATGCACGGAGAGGCGGACCGGGGATGCGGCCCACCACTGCTGAACGCAAGAGACTCGAGCTCCATTCGGACCTGATCGAGATAGACCGCTATTGCCGGTTCGGCAGGAATATGGTGTCCGATGATGATCTTGTCGGCATATTGAGGAACCGCTCGCCGAAGGACGCGGATGAGCGGGTTTTCGGCCGTGGGCCGACCCTCCGCGACATGCTCTATGCCGCAGCCGAATCGAGCGGGAACCAAAAGGTCCGTGAAGAAGCGGTCCGGATAGCCGGGAAGATCTGATCGTATGAGAATGAAAAACGGCGCGGCACCGAAAGCCGTCACGCTCCGTCTGATAGTGGCCAAACCAGAGCCCGACAATATCTCCCCTGACCAGGAGGCGTTGAGCAGGATCCTGGAATCCGGGGTGTCGTTCGAACGGTATTATTCCCGTGACTCTGTTGGCGGAGACCGCCCGTCCGAGACTGTTCGGTACGCCGTGGTCCTGGCCGGAAGGTTCTCACGGGCCGATCTGCTCTCGTACGTCCAGAAGAACATCTCGGCCCCCCTGAATGAGGCGCATGCGGACCGGATAGTCTCCGCATTGCAGGATGCCGAGGATGCCGGCCTTGTGCGCCTGAAAAGGCTTAGGGGATGACCTATTACTACACATTAAACAAAAAACTATAACTTTATAAAAAGTTCCTGCCACATTATCTCTGGTGACCAAATGAAGACCCTGTTCCACAGATCCTCCATAGTCAAAGCGTCGATGCTGATCGCTCTGCCGGGATGCATAAGCCCGAAGCAGAATCCGCCTATCGTCGAGATCCCCCGTGCGCATGACCAAATGACGGTTCCGGAGGTCCCGGCCCCTGCGAAACCCGCGGCCAGGCTGATCCCCACGAAGATGACCGTCCTTTTCACAGGGAGGACGCTTATGGCGTATGTGAGCGTGCCGCAGGACGGCGGCATGAGGGACCTCGAAGACGCCAATTCGGATTTCTTCTATCTCAAAGGCGGGAGCGTGTGGACCCCGATCCCGGATTGCCAGCATGTGTTCACATGCGACTCCTCAGGCGTGGTCGGGAGCAACCCTATGCCGATCAAGGTCCGTGCGGTGTTCGCATCCGAAGGCTATGCCAGCTCTTCAGGCGATTTCACGATCCACGGCAGATGAAGCGAGCGAATTTAAACTTTGAACGGGTATCCGGCTCATGACAGAACTCATCCCGCCAAGGCCCACTGACGGAAGCGTCCCGACCGGAAGCTCGTTCATGAGCGGCATAAAAGCGCTTACCTGGGACCAGTTCGAGCAGAGGGTATACCAGGAGATCGCCAGAGGCAATGTCCCTGATTTCGTCCGTCCGGAGAACTTCCGGGAAGTGACCGTGAGCGCGACTATCGGAGGGAGGACGGTCGAGGCGAGGGTGAGGGTGGCTCCGGATTATCTCGCTATCGGCAGCAATACCGACTTCATCCGCGTCCCCATCAGCCCGCTCATGGCCCAGAGGCTCGCTACGAGGTACGGCCTCGCTCTCCCGACTGACCGCCTCGTCGATGTCATAGACGAGGCCGCGAAGAAGGCAGGCGGGTATCTCACGTTCGTCGGAGCCCCCGAGATCGCCTCGCGAGTGGTTGACCCGGATAGCGGCCAGAAGGTCAGCGCACGATGGAACTACAAGGTGTACGGCAGGTATGAGGCCCGATGGATGGAATCCCCCATCTTCGCCCAGCAGCAGAGCCAGATGACCGACAGCCAGAGCGGAGTTTCGGCCCCTATCCGTTCAGGCCATAAGAAGGATGTGATATACCACCAGGACCTGCCGAACCATCCGAACGACCCGCGCGTCGCTATCTACCACCGCGGCATCCAGCCCTCGAGCACGATCCACCATGATCTTTATATGGACTACAGCCACGGCATAAGGTTCATCAGCCCGGACATCCAGGTCACGACGATCGAAACGAACGGGAGCCGGGTCACGCGCCCGATGACCCTATCATCGATCCTCCAGGACAAGACGCTCTATCAGCTCTTCAGCGCTTCACAGATGAACATCGACCAGATGTATCGGAGAGACCCTAACGCCGCACCTCAGAAGGCTGTCGCTCGTTAGCAATTTAAAGCCATCCCGGCCTAGTCCTATGCATGGCACAGCCAGCTCAGCAGCAGAAGACAGAGGAGCCTGTCACAGGGACCGCTTTCCTTCAAAGCATCCGGGGGTTGTCCCCTGCCCAGATCGAGACGAGGGTATACCAGCAGGTGGTCGCCGGCAACATCCCTGATTTCATGCGCAGGAATTTCTTCAGGCCCATTACAGTGGAGATGCAGACCGGAGGGCGGAGGATACAGGCGACTTTCCGTGTCGCTTCCGATTATATCGCCATCGGCACGAACGGAGACTATGTCCGGGTCCCGCTCAACCCCCTCACTGCGCAACGGATCGCGGCCCACCTCGGATGCGTGCTCCCGACGGCAAGGATCGTGGACCTCATAGATGCCGAATCCAAAAGGACCGGCAGCTACCTCCCGTTCCACGCCGCCCCTTCGATAGCAAGGAGGGTGACGGACCCGGATTCAGGAAAACCAGTCTCGGCCCGCTGGAACACTCAGAAATACGGCTATTACGAAGGCACATGGATGAGGACGATAGACTTCTTCGCCGAACAGAGCGTGATGGTGGACGAGAGTAGGTCCAAGCTCGCTGACCCGAACGGTGTGCTCTCCGGGCATAAAAAGGATGTTGTCTATCACCCCGAGGCCGAGGCCAGGCACAACGTGGCTATATACCACGATGGGATCCAGGGCCTCAACTATGTGACACATGAGAACACCTACCAGGATTACAGCCATGGAGTGCGCCTGATCGACTCCAATGTTTCGGTGACCATAACTGAACCGGACGGGAGCCAGAGGACCGAGACGATAAGCATGGCAACCATCCTCAGCGGGAGCGGAAATGCGCCGTACAACAAGATGTACCAGCTTTTCAGCCCGATAACGATGGACATCAGCCGGATCTATCAGCCGGCCCCCCAGGCAAGGGCTGCGCCGAGGCCCGCCCGCCAGGCGGTGCCAAGAAAAAAGACGATCGATCTCGGGGAACTCAATTGAGTTGTCTAAGATGGTCATAAACGATTAAATAACCTATCCAACACTATATGGTAATGTTGAAATATCCTCATGCCAGGAGGACAGCTGCCATATGCGCTTTGGCCGTATTCTCCTGCTCCAAGCCCGAGCCAGACAATAATACCTCGCTCGTCCTTCCATCCAGCAGGTCCGCAGCCCCTACAGTGATGGCGGCTCCACCGGCCCCTGAAGGCTATGCAACGGTTGCGCTCCAGTCGCCCCGGATCGTGGTCCTCGGCGACTCGATCATGCATTACAGCGATGAGCTGGTTTCGAGGCGGGTCCAGGAAGTCATTTCGTCCGATGCCGGCGCCGTCAGCGTCAAAGGCGTGACCAAAGGTGGCCAGCTGATAAACGGCTGGATCGGATCGCAATTCGACAGATATGTGACCGACCCGGACAATAATATCATCGTCCTCCAGGGGGGAGTGAACGACATCGGATGGTACGGCAAGACCGGCCACACCGCTACCCGGGACGAGGCATTCGACAAGCTCATCAAGAGATTCGGCGACATGGTCCAGAAAGCGATCGACAACCGGAAAGTCATCGTCCTCGTCACAGTCACACCCTGGAAAGGGCAGCCGCACTGGAACGCGGTCGGCCAGGAGAACAGCGAGAAGCTCAATTCCTGGATGAAAGAGCAAGCGCGACGCCCCGGCGTTTACCTTGCAGACACCTATTCGGCCCTAGTGACCAAGGACCCGGGATGCGAAAGCGAAAAAGATACCCTCGCCCGGGGATACCGAGGTGTGGATGTCCAGCACACCAATGATGCCGGGCGCAAGGTCATCGGCGAGGTCATAGCGCAATCCCTGGGTTTCCCCGTCCCTTCATTCACCGCTCCCGAGAAAACGAAAGCGAATGACCCCTGCAAGTGATCCTTATGCCGATACACAAGAAACCCGGCGACCTGTTGGTCCTGCGCCACCCGGCCCTGGACAGATTCAAGGCCACCCCTGAAGAGATCCTTCTCGCGGTGATAATGAACCACGTCCTCCGCAAAATCGAGAAGGATTTGCACTTCAACAGCCTTGACAAGGAGGTTTTGTTCGACACTGCCGAACTCATCGCTAGTCGGGTCCTGGAAAGGAAAGGGGAACCCCATCCGAAATCCCTGGATACCGTAGCCGATGAGGAGATCGATAAGCTGAAGAGGAAGGAAGCCGGGGATTTCGCGAAAGCATGGCAGGGCCTTTTTCCAGCCCCGCCGAAAAAAGGCGAGTGAGATGGCCAACCCAGCATTTCCAAGAATCGACCGGGAGCTCCGCGCCTTCCTGGAACACCTGGTCTCCAGGGACAAGCGCCTTCCCGACGGGGAATCTAAGAGGCAGGTGGTCCTCGCCACCCTGCGTAGATTCAAGGATGCCGGCCAGACCGGAGCGACCTTGGCCGATATCGTCGGCGAAGAAGCTGAGAAGATGGCAAAACGGCTTGCTGGCCGATAAAGGTATCCTCATGCCAACATTCAGAAACGTCACACTCATCGGCCCGCCAGAGCTGGCCAGGTTCAAGGACCGCGAGGTCGAGGAAATCCGCATGGCGGATCTCATCGCGCACGTCATGCGCAAGCACCGATCCGAATTTTGAAGGTTTTGGCCGCCGCACCCTTTTCGAGGCTGCGAATTTGATAGCAAAGGCAATATACTCGCGCAAGATGCCGGCAAAGTCATTGGATCAGGTCTCGAGCGAGGAGATAGACCGGCTCAAGGCGAAAGAAAGAGCAGATTTCGCCATAATCTCTGAAAACCTCTTCGGCAGAAAGAAAGAGGATAGTTAGATTGTTATAGAAAGAGGAAACAAAGGTAGCTTTAAATATATGGACCGCGCAATCAATTAGATATTGATATGAAAGAAAGAAACTTGCCCCCAGATGGGGTTGAGTGATTCCTATGCAAAAAAAATTATCCGGATTGGAACGAAAGAGAGACGACGGACCGAGGATCCGCCTCACGGAGATGGACCCACAATCAGGCATACCGAATATCCTGTTCGTCGGAACTGGAGTTAACCTGAAGACCGGCAAGAAGATCTCCTTCAAAGTGCCTGATACGATCTCGAAAAAAGGCCTCGAGGCGCTCGCCACCAATGTCAGGATGGATAACCTCTATCACACCTATCTGGTGAACGAGCTCCAGGAACTTGACTGATTCTTTTAATCTATTTGAATTTCTAATAGTATCCTAGTTAGTGGATATGCTTGTTGTTGAAAAGGTTTAAATAAGATAAATGGGTATGACTAGTTATGGTCCTCAAAAAAATATCACCTGATGAAGCCAGAAAACCGGTTCCTCCACGTACAGTGCAGCCGCTGACCGATGTGGTCAGTGTCCCTTTCGAAATGCCATTGCGGACTGAAGACCTGAAACACCTGCTCCCCAGCGATCTCCTTTCGGTGTCAAAGCCCTGGTACGTATCGATCCCGCCAGGAAAGCAGGGCCTGGCCATGTTCGCCTTGTCAAAGAAAGCGTTCACGGTCAAAGAGACCGACGACCGTTTCGTCATCCATCCGAAAATAGATTAGAGACAAGATATGAATCCATATAAAAACTTCAAAGGCCGTGCATTTTTTCACGCCGTAATCAATCCGCACTGGCCTGATCCATTGGTATGCATGCGCTACGGTCCAGCCTCGTTTCCCAAGGAGCTCCTTCGGCTTCATCTAGAGCAACTGAAGAAAGGCAAAAGCCCGATCGCCGAGAGCGTCCTTCTGCAGAACCTCGATAAAGCGAAAATGATGATCGGCGACAAGGAAGTCCTTGACATATTGTATGCCCTTTCTGATGTGAGCCCCCACCAAAGCGTGAGAGACAAGGCAAGGGAAATCCTGTCCGGATTATAATATTCAAATTGCCGCGTTGGTAACGCAACATTCTTATATCTGAAAAGGGCAATCAAAACCGGGGAAACATATGGTCTTGTACGAACTGCTCACCAAGGTCCAGGAGATTTCCGGCGAGTGGAAGATCGTCAGGTTCTGGACCGGCAAATACGGGATCGTCAATCCGCAAGGGGATGTAGTTGATCCTCTTGATGCTCCGATAGGGGCACGCATACTTCTGGTCAAGTATCAGAGGGGATACTCGAAAAAGAAATGAAATTTTAGAACTATTGGAGATATTTAGAATTTCTAATAGTCTTTTAGTTTATGGATTAAATTCATTTTTCAGGGCAGTTTTGGTTTGGGACGCATACCTAGAGGCTCCCAGTTTATTGTTTATATTGTGTTGATAAATGGATTTTCATAGAAAACTTTATATATGTGTTATGAGTAATAAGTCTGGTGATGGTTAATGCAAAAAACTCTTTTCAGTGGTGAAGGTCTCAACAGAAAAAACGACAAGATGATAAAGTTTAAAGTTCCTGAATCAATCTCAGAAAAAGGTCTTGAAACCTTTTGGAAAAATGTCGACGTGCATTTTAAAGATGGTCAATGGTACCCACCATTAAAACCGGATCCGCTTTCTCCCAGATTTGATCCAGACTCCTGCGGCTATTGCGGGGATGGGGTGATTTCCGAAATTGGTCGGACGGATCTTTCCAAAGGCGATACAAGTTCAACCGATAAATTCAAGGAACGGGATTCTGGCGATGTCGGTTCGATTTCATATCTCCCGCCGGTATGGCTCATAAAATCCCGGGTTGAATCTTTAATTAGAGTTCAGCGAGTACAAAATAGGCTGGATAAAATCCGTAAAGAAGGGGAATCCTCTAAGGAAACCGGCTTAAGCGATGAACATAAAGACGAGGGCCATAAAAAATAGTTTACTATCATAATAGTGAACCTATTTTCTTTTTCTAAACCATATAAGTAAACCTTCTTTTAGAGCGCAAACACCTTTTTTTCTCCATGGTTCACTATATCAATATTGATTGGAAGATCCTGACCGCGCAATACGGCTTCCAGCTATAAAAGTGGGCAAAAGAATGGAAAATACACCTTTTGCTACTATTTTGGTTTACTATTTTGAGGTATATTTGAAGTTGGTTTACTGCTAAAATGGTTTTGCTCCATAACGGCAACTACGATTTGATGGATTTCTATAATTATCTCAAGGCAAAACTTGTCTAGGAGTGGTCCGTTATAATGTGAGAATATTCTTTCCCCATTTTCATCTCCTAAGTCTTTTCTTAAAGAATCGAGACGGTTCTGTTCTTCAGCAGACAAATCATTTCGCTCTAAACGTTTGGCTAATGTTTCTTGGTATAATTTACCATGTCTTCCATGTGTCGCCAAAGATAATTTATCATAAAGTCTTCTAGCTTGGTCGCGGGTTTTATTTTCCCATGGAACTTCGTTAAATCTAGGTCCAATTGGATCGAGCTTTACGTCCTCTCTAATGTGCTGTTGAAATCTTATTAGTAGCTCCAGAATTGTCCTGGATGCGGATAAAACTTGAAAATGAAAAAATGGAATTAGTTCTGGTGATAATTAGGTCTTCTTCCATTAGCTTACAAAGAAAATCTTGATTCCCAAAACCACGATTCGCGAAGCGATGTACAGTTAACGTAAAATCCAGCCGTTTTACTGTCTTTTCAATCTCTTTTATCTTTTCGAATATCTTTTTAACCTTACTATTTAATCCCCATACCCTTATAGGAACTCCCGGGCGTCATCCCGTGCTTTTGACGGCGATGCTTCCTCCGCAATTCACAGACAATCTTGGACGGCACGTTATGATTGAAGTGACAAACGCACCTAGTGCTGCTCGCAAAATACGACCGTGATAATGGTCAGAATTTTGATCAGCACCTTTGGTTTTTTACGCGAGGAAGCGGAAAAGGTCGATATCGTTTTGATTTTTCCGTTTGCTTCGAA
Organism: Candidatus Micrarchaeia archaeon; assembly: GCA_046331685.1. Classification (GTDB taxonomy): domain Archaea; phylum Micrarchaeota; class Micrarchaeia; order Anstonellales; family Bilamarchaeaceae; genus Bilamarchaeum. The sequence continues at coordinate 198,243 of JAXLQI010000001.1, forward strand.
CAATGTCAATTCTTTGCGGAATCACGGTCTCAAAACGCTGGCGATGTTTTTCCAAGTTTAAACAAGAAAGAACGTGAAACTCCATGCAATGATGCGTAAACTCCGCTTTTTTGTGTTCCGTTCAATAAGTTCCAATCGCTTTGGTTTCTCCATTCTTTGATAATAAAATCCGACGGCGTCTCGATGAACTTTATCAATTCGGATATAAAATATCGATAAGCATCGATTAGAGCTATCGGAATCTCATTTTCTTCGTATACCCTTTTTCTATACTCCCAATTTTTCTTGACCGGTTCAATCTCCCTATTGCTCCCCCAAACTTCAACGTATATCCCTAATTCGGGCAAGTAAAAATCCGGAGTCCATACCCTCGGTCTACCCCCATCCTTGAGAAAAACTGGCCTCTCGTATTCACATTTGATCCCTAATCCTTTAAGGAACTCCTCGACTTTTTCTTCCGCAGCGTACATTTCAACACCCAAAATTCCCAATCTCTTTTGTCTTTTCCAATTATGACAACATCCAGGTCTGTGTTTTCTGCAAGCTTCTTCTTAATCGTATCCAACTCAACCGTCCACTGATGCTAAAAATAAATAAATCCGCCAGTCGAATAAGCTGCGGAGGGATATAATGAGAAAACTTGTCGTTTTGGAGTTCATGACGCTCGATGGCGTCATTCAGGCGCCCGGAGGACCGAAAGAGGATACTAGCGGAGGGTTCAAGTACGGAGGATGGAGCTTCGGCCACGGGGACGATGCCGTCGGAGAGGAGATGGGCAAGCAGATGGCCGAGCCGTTTGACCTCCTTTTGGGCAGGAAAACCTACGATATTTTCGCCGCTTACTGGCCGACTGCCAAATCGGATATAGAAATAGCGAAAAAATTCAACAAATGCACAAAATATGTCGCTTCAAAGACTCTCAAGAAACTGGACTGGAAGAACTCCGTCCTCCTGAAAGATGCCGTCAAGGAGGTAAAAAAGCTGAAAGAAGGCAACGGCCCGGAGCTCCAGGTGTATGGCAGCGGAAATTTCGTCCAGACGTTATTGAAGAACGACCTCGTGGATGAGTTGCGCCTCAAGATCTACCCCATAACTTTGGGCAAAGGGAAGAAGCTGTTCGCCGAAGGGACTATCCCCGCAGCATTCAAGCTCATTTACAGCAAAGTGACCCCGAGCGGAGTCTTAATAGCCACGTACAAAAGAGAAGGCGAAGTGAAGACCGGCTCCTTCGGCTAGGCGAACTTAAATCTCGTTGTTGGGCCGCCCTAGGGTGTGAAGGACTAACCAACTGACATCACCACATATGGCCGCACTTCCTGCAGTCTGTAGCCACAGTTTGTATGTTGCAATAAGCTCATTTAGGGCATACGTTAACCATGGATCAATCCCCCCTCGAATCCTTTTATCCGGATGCTTTCCGGGCCTCAAACCGCTTACCGCATCCGCAATTCTTCATCTTCAGGAGGGATATCTGCCTTCCTTTTGGGTCCACGAAGTCGGACTGAACCCTCCTGCCTGTGGCGAGGCGCCTGTCCAGAGGGCTGTTATGGGAGTAGCCCCTCCTTTCCATTTCCAGGACCAGCTTCCCATGCCTGAGATAGAGCGCTGCGAGCTTGCCCTTCCACCTGAGCGTCTCCGGATGCCTGGAATAACCCTTCTTGTTATTGACGAGGACGCTCCAGATGGCGTGGAGCTCCCTGTGCTCGCCGAGCAGGTGCTGCCGGCACAGTTTCGACGGCGGAATGTCCCATATCCTCATCGGCTCATCTCAGTTCAGCATGAAAATGAAATAATTCAATACGCTTGCGAAGCTCACCCATGATATGTATGGAATGAGCAGGTAGGCGGCAGTCTTCGAGACTTTCAGGAATGACAAGATGGTCCAGGCGATTGCAAGCCATAGCAGTAATATGACCAGAAGGCCGCCTGAAATCGAGCGGAGGCCGAAAAAGACGATGGACCAGGAGGCATTCAGGGCGAGCTGGAGGCCGAAGATTTTCAGAGACTCTCTTTTCCCTGTCTCATACACCAAATAAGCCGAAACCCCCATCATCGCATACAGGGTGATCCATACCGGGCCGAAAAGCCAGTTCGGGGGCGCGAAATCGGGTTTTACGAGAGTAGCATACCATGTCGGGATGGATGAGAATGTGAAAACCGAGCCGATGACTCCCGCGAGCTCGCAGATAAGGACCGCGGCGATTAAAAGCTTCCACTTCATGACCTTCTTTTTCCGGCGAGGCTAATAAAGCAAGCACCCTGTGGATGGACCGGAGCTCCAGGTAAACGGCAGTGGAAACTTCGTCCAAACCTTGCTGAAAAACGATTTTGTGGACGAGTTGCGCCTCAATATCTACCCCATTACCCTGGGCCAGGGAAAGAAGCTGTTCGCCGAAGGGAAAATCCCCGCGGCATTCAAGCTCATTTACAGCAAAGTGACCCCAAGTGGTGTAACCTTAGCCACATACAAAAGGGGAGGTAAAGTGAAGACCGGCTAGATTGAATGCCTGCTTACATACATTTTTGAACACTTATTGATATATTTTTGCAGGTAAAAATGGATTTCAGGTATAAGAAAGGGACAGCCCTGGTGCCAGCCGTCCGGCGGATGCCTGAGCCGCAGACCGAGCCTCCACTCCCTTCTTTGAGCGGAAAGATCGTCGTGTTCGTGACCAAGGAAGGACATGCCGTGGATTTCCTTGCGCTCACCGGCGCCGGCATCGGCAGCGCTAGGATCGGCTATCACTCGTTCTTCGCGAACCCCGGCAAGGAAGCGGATATCCTTGTTTTCGCCGACATCCAGCTCCTTTGGGATGAGGAGAACATGGAGCGGTTCAGGAAGTCGTTGGAAGCTTTCAGGAGAGCCAACCCGAAATCGGCCGTGGTGGTCGATGCCTCGAACTCGCCCCTCTTCAAGGGGCTGACCAAGCTCCACGAAGATGGCGTGATAAATGCGATAATGGACTCCCCTAAAGCGGGAGCGATAGAACTCGGGATCGAGGTGCTGTCCATCCTCCGGGGGGAAGATTAGATAGAAATTCAATCTCTAAGTGTGCTTGACAGAAGATATTTAGATTTTTAGCCAGAAACCGGAATCATGAGCAAGATCCTCTTTTTGGTCGGGATGGCGATTCTCCTGTCGGGCTGCTGCAATATCACCGGCGGCACAGGCGGCGCTAAGGGCGAAAACTTGAACTCATGCCTTGCGGATTGCGAGAGAAATTCGGTAGGACAAAAAGGCCTGGCCGGCCTTGGCTCGTGCAAGGCTCTCTGCTACGATCATGAGGCAAGAGCGACAGGCGATGCCGCCCAATGCGACGCGATAAACTCTCTCGGGAACGTCAGCATGATGGGAGAGGATACGTCCTTCTGGTTCAACGGGTGCGTTGGCGATGTCGCAGAGGATAAAAAGGACGTCACGGTCTGCGGCAGGCTTCCGGTAGGTCCGAGAAGGGATGCATGCATCATGAATGTGTACTATGCCACCAAGAACCCGTCCGACTGCGATGGCCTCAGCGATCCGAGGGAGAAAAGCGTCTGCCAATAGCCTCAAGCTTTTTTCTTCTTCGCAACGGGCTTTCCCCGGACGAGCTTCATGACTTCACGCATAAACGCCGGCAGATCACCGGGGTATCTCGAGGTCACCCAGTTCCCATCCACCACCACTTCGGCATCGACGTAACTGGCGCCTGCTTTCTTCAATTCTTCAGGGACCCCGTCGCCCCAGAACGAGGTCATCTTCTTCCCTTTGACCAGGCCGGCCGAGATGAGCGTATAAGGCCCATGGCAGATCGCTGCGATGGGCTTTCCGGTTGCGGCGAATGCTTTGGCTATCCTCTGCGCATCAGGATTTTTCCTCACTGTCGTCGGAGCACCGTCAGGCGACCCTCCGGGCAGGATAAGCAGGTCGTATTTCGCCGGATCGACCTGGTCGAAAGTCAATCCTATCTCGAATCCATATCCGTATTCCCCGCTGATCTGGCCTTTCGCCGGCCCGGCGACATGCACCTCGACGCCTTCCTCGAGCAACCTGAAATAAGGGAAGAACAGCTCCATGTCCTCGAACTTGTCCGCGGTCAGGATTATCGCTTTTTTCACTGCCATATGAATACCCCATTTTTTATTAAGGAACAAATCAAGAGGCGTTGCTGATGCAGGCATTCTTCGTGCTCGGATCTTTGATGCTGTCGCAGGCCGCAGGGTTCTTTGTATTCTTAGCCACATCCAGGATGCAGTAGTCCCTGTTGGACGAGACCTTCATCTTGTCGCATAACGGAGCATCGTTCTTCCCTTTGGCCACATCCCAGACGCAGCCGTCATAAAGGTCGGTGACGTTCTCCCTCAGCCTTGGCAGCATCTTATCGCAGTAGCTCACGTCCATCGTCGCCTCGGCGGCATTGGAATAGCATACCTGCTCGCAGCCGATCTCCAGGTTGACATTCGGATCCGGGCAGTGCGCCAGGCAGGAGTTCAGATCTGCATCCACACCTGAAGGGGATCCGCCTGAAGGAGCCTTGGAGGCACAGCCTGCCAGCAAAACAGCCACCACCAAAATCGTAACCAGATTTCTCATCAAACCACCCCGTGATACTACGCAGAGAGGATTATGCTTCAGTTCTCTCCATCATTCTTTAGGTTTTTTCCCATACTTCAGGTATTCCGCCCGCGAAACCTCTACGGGCATACCGACGTATCCGCAATTCGTGCAGTTGATTTTGCTCATAATGGAGGTGTCAGCCATCTCTGACAGCTCGTCGTCCTTGAAGTCAGCCTCATCGACGAGTAGCTTGCATTTCGGGCAGATTATGACGTTATCCTCTTCTTTCTCTTCGTACTTCTCCGCAGCCTTCTCCCGTTTCTCGGCCTCCTCATCCTCCATCTTGTCTACCGCCGCGACGGCCTTGTCTATCTCTTCCTTGGTCATATCGATCACTCTTATATCGTGTGATACTAATCGTTTTTCATCCGGTTCATTTCTTCTTCTCGGCCTCCCAAAGCCCCAACATATTGCCTTCGCTGTCTGAAATGAACGCGAGCATCCCTACGGTCGGGACCGGGATCTTCTCCCCCATCTGCTTGCCGCCGCTCTTCTTGACGAGCTCCAGCGTTTTATCAACGGAGTCCACCTGGACGTAGTTCGTTATCGGCTGGCCCGGGAACATCCTTTTCGACACCCCGCCCATGTTGAGATAGCTCATCCCCTTGTCCATAAATGCCTTTCCTGTAGTCACCGACGCATAATCAGGCATGTTCGGCATCGGCGTCTTCTTTATCTCCCAGCCGAAGACTTTGGCATAGAATCTCTTAGCCCTTTCCACATCGTCAGACGGTATCTCGAAATACGCTATGTTTCCCATATCCACACCTCATCTCGTTTTTGAATTAACGACATCATAAGCCAGCAACGACGGCTCCACGCCTGCGTATCTGAACATCAGGACCCCTTTCGGCGTTCCCTTGCTCTTCATCGCGAACAGCGCCTCCTTGCTCTCCCAGAGGGTGATTATCTTGCATTTGCTCCCGTTCCGGATGAGGAATGTCTGGACTATCCCTGGTTCGGGCGTCTTTATCCCCTCTTCGAAATTCGCTTCGAGCTTGGCCGCCTTGTCCGGCGGCAGATCCCCTTCCAGGATCGACATGACCATTGCCATATCCCGACTAACAAATCGAACCTATAAATACTGATCGATGGCTCACGCTCATCGGTGTTATGATTTTAGAAAGAGAAAAATTGAATAAAAAATCGGTTCCTATGATCTCAGAATCGAGATTTCGGTTTGTAGCAGTTCTTGCAGTACACCGGTCTCCCTTCGGTCGGTTTGAAAGGAACCTGGCATGGCTGCCCGCATTTAGCGCACGTAGCGTCGAACATTTCCCTGTCTTGATCTCCATATCCCATAATTACACCATTTCAATTAATGACCAGATATCGTTGGCATACTTTTAAATATACCGCTCTGAGCCGGTTTTAGCCGCCGGCATCCTCACTTCACGATATATTGCGCGATATCGCTCAGGTTGTACGTCTGGAGGCCCTTGTCTGAGGCTATCGTGCACTGGCTGCTCGAGCGATAGCAGTGCACGAGCACTTTCCTTGCCGGATGGGTAACGTCGATCGTGTTGACATCGCAATCGAAGGTCTTCATTATCCGGGATTCAACGTAAAGGCAGCTGCAGCTGAGGACGAAAGCGTCGCTATAGCCTTCGGAGACAGCCACTTTTTTCGCCTGGTCGAGGCAGTTCTGCTCGACGATCCTGGAGTTTATCCTGTCCCAGGCGTCATCAGGCGTCCTGCTCGCGAAGAAAGAGTCGCGGTTGTCTATGGCGAAGAGGGCTAGCGCCCCGAGGATGAATGCTATAAGTATCATGAATATGGTCCTGCGGTCGACTCCGGTATCCTTGGGCCTTTCCATTTCTGCCATGTGGGGTATTCGCCATGAAGAATTTAAAGTTGAAAGGGGCCCTCACTTGTTCTGGTGGAGCGCAACCCTGTTACCTTCCGTATCCTCGAAATGGCCCACATACCCATATTGGCCTATATCCATCTTCCCCCGGATGACCTTGCCGCCATTGGCCTTCACCTTCTCCAGCGTCGCGTCGATGTCCTTGACGGAGAAGTAGACGAGGCTGCCTGAGTGGGATGGCTTGTAGGACTTGCCCTTCACCAGCGAGCCTGATGAACCCTGGGCGCCCTGCACCATCGGGAACCATACCATCTGGAGCTCTCCCAGGTCCTGCCTGGACAGTGTGACCCCGAATACAGCCTCGTAGAACGCCTTCGCCCGGTCAACGTCCTCGACCGGGATCTCGAACCAATTGACAGGGTTCATTTGCCCACCATCAGTTCGGGAACGTCTCCATACCGGGTTTCGCGGCGAACCACTTCCCGCCGATGCCCTGTCCGTTCGTATCCCCAGGCTTGCTGTCCCCGGCATAATAGTAAAGTGGCATGCCGTTGTAGCTGGCCTGGATGGTCTTGTTGTCTCTTGCGAACGCACCCATATTCCCCGGAAGCTTCGGGACCACGATGTCCCCGGTCACTACCAGCGGAGGCCAGTTCTTCTCGCAAGTGCCGAAGCAGGAGCTTTTCCCGGCAGAATCGGCGGTGAAGACGTAGAGGGTGTAGCCGTTGCCATCCGTGAGGATCTCGCCCAATCCTGTGGCGTTGGCCACCTTGACGGTATAAGGCGGGATGGCACCTGTGCATCTCCAGTTCACTTCAGAGGACCGGTTCTCGTAGACCACGCAGGCAGGGCTGCATCCGGTCCGGTTGGCCTGAATATCGAGCCACCAGGTCCTTGAATTGTCGTTGTATGAGGCGTTGACCCCGGTCACCATGCCCGCCTCGGCGCACTTGCCGCTCCAGGCGATGCTGAGGGCCTCTTCGAGCGAGATCTTGCATTCTGAAGGCGGGGTGCACTGCTGCCTCAGGTCGCACCAGGAGTTCCCGGTCGTGCAGCCTTTGGGATCGGTCCCGTTTCCTTTGGCCTCCGGACATGGGGCGAATTCGCAGTTCGGTCCTGTCCGTCCGACCGCGCTGCCGTCCGGGCATATCTTCGCCTCTTGCGTGCAGGCAGTAGTGTTATTCGCCGCAGGCGTCTGCTGCGCGCAGCCGGCAGCGATGAGCAGAATGACCGAGATCATCACGAACAAAGCCCTCAAAAGTATCACCTTAGGAAGATGAGGAGCGTAGAGATTATTAAATGCCGCGGCATACGATGCGACCAGGCTGCAAAGGAAAATGATGATCAACGCACCAATGCGAGTTTCCGGATCTCGTCGATCAGAGGCCCGGAGCATCGGTCCATGAACGTCCCGTTAACGAAACGCGGCAGCTCGGATCTCTCCACCGAGCAGGACGCCGTCTTGCCGGCGAGGCCCTGGAAACCGGCCATGCCGTCTATCCTCGCGTTCAGGTCGTCGACTTCCCACTGCGATGCGCTGTTCTCGAGCATGGTCTTGTCGATCTCAGCCTTGCCTATCCCGCGCAGGCTCATCCTGCAGACCGAGCCGTCCCCTCCTTCGATCCTGGCGCTGAGAGGGGGGACCTTTTCGAAGATCATCACTGTGGCCGGGGAGCAAGTATCCATGGCCTGGTAGAAGCAGGATTCGCCGTCAGCGGCGAGCACTCCGCAATCCTGCACTGAGGCCGCGGGAGATGTCACTCCGCAGGCCGACAGCAGGATGCCTAGCACGAGTATGGGCGCTAAATAGGTCTGCATCTGTTCACGATGAGGACTTCTTCCTCTTGGACGCTTTTTTCGCGGCAGCCGGTCTCTCGACCGCGGTCTTCTGCGAGCCTACGCTCTCATACCTGTGCTTCGGGTCATACTCCGCCCGATCCTCAGGGAATTCGCTCGCCTGGGGGACCATGCCGAACCCCGCGATCATCATGCCTAGCAGGAAGCCGAGGTAGTTCAACGGCATTATGAAAAGGTAACCGCAAGCGATCAATCCGATGCCGAACAAAACCCGTTCTGGTTTCATTATCTTTTTTTCCCCGGCATTCTTAATAAAACCAGCGGCTGGGGACGGCATCCGCTCCGGGCCATGCTACGCAAGCTCTGATCTCCATAATCTATAACCTGGACGGGCCAGTCACCGACCGGCCGATGATATAAACCTTCTTTGGGATTCGTTACGCATGGACGAAAAATCCTTCAGGGACTGGCTCGGAAGCTACACCGATGCCGACAAGTGCCTCTCGGCTTTCAGGAGCCAGAAGGAGTTCTTCCGCGTCAACACCCTGAAAATCAGCGTCGATGATTTCCTAGCAAGGACAAGACTCAGGTGCGAAAGATCACCGTATTACGGGGCGGCTTTCGAATCCGGGGAGAGGAAGGGCTTCCAGATGGGCAAGACGTGGGAGTATTTCCTCGGCCTGATCTATCCGCAGACGCTCCCGTCCATCCTCGTTTCCCTCGTCCTGGCCCCTGACGGCAAGGACACGGTCCTCGACGTGGCGGCTTCGCCAGGGTCGAAATTCTCCCATATGGCCATGCTCATGCAGAACAAAGGGGTTTTGGTGGGCAATGACATCAAGGGAGAGAAGATCTCGGCCCTCTATTCCACGATAAACAGGATGAACATCCTCAACAGCATCGTGACGATGAGGGACGGGAGCAAGCTCGACTGGAGGAGCCGTTTCTCGAAGGTCCTCCTTGACGCCCCCTGCACCGCCCTCGGCAGCGGCATGGGCGCGTCAGAGCGGTGGGAACCGGAGAACTCGAGGAGGATATCGAACCTGCAGACAAGGATGCTCTTCAGCGCATTTGATGCCCTGCGGCCGGGAGGGACGATGGTCTACTCGACCTGCACCTATGCCAGGGAGGAGAACGAGGGGGCGGTGTCGAACCTCCTCCAGAACGTCCCGACCGCTAAGCTGGAGGATATTGCACTGGACATCCCCCATGACAGCGGGTTGCCGGATTATGGGGACGAATTCAGGAAGTGCTGGAGGATCTATCCGCACCATCTGCAGAGCGAAGGGTTCTTCATCGCGAAGATCCGGAAAGGCGATTGATATGGCTTTCATCTCGAAACGGGAAAAGAACTTCAGCAAGTATCTTGATAACCACTTCGGCATCACGCTTCCGGATGATCTGGAAATCTTCTATGCGGACGGGGTCCGGATCGGGAACAAGTCCCTGATGAAAAGCGTCATCCATGGCGACCTTGGATATGCGGCATGCGATGCCGGATTCAATCCCACGAACTCATTCGTCCAGAATTTCGGGCACCTGGCCACGAAGAACGTCATCAACCTGGACGAACCGAGGGCGAAGGAGTTCGCGGTCGGGCGGGGGATAGGGAAGATGGACCTCGGGCAGAAAAGCCGGTTCGTGATAGTCCGCTACAAGGATTATGTCGTCGGGCTGGGTTATTACGAGGCCGACAAGAAGAAGATCCGGAACGACATCCCGGAGAAGAGGAGAAGGAAGATTATCAATAGTCTGTGATATCGCAGTTGAGCGACCTTCTCAGGTACTCGAGGCTTGCCTTCTCGAGCGACATGTTCTCTTCAAGGGCGATTTTCATGATCATCTCGAACTCCTCCTTCCCGAAGATGAACACCCTGGCGTTAGCCGTGTTGCGGGCAAAATCGAGGAACCAGTTCTTCTGCCGTATCTTGCCCTTCTCTATCAGCCAGGAAGCGACTTCCGCGACGATAAACGGGCTCAGGATTATCTTCTCCCGGTCATATACCCGGATATCCGCGCGCGCTTTGGCATGGTGAGGGTCCCCGGGATCGAAGAACGCCCTCCAGAACTCGAAGCTTGTCGCGATCACTCCATCCACTCCGGAAGGTCCTTCATCGCTTCCTGCGCATTCTTGTATCTCTTCGGGTTCTTCCTGGTCTGTTCGTGATATTCGGCTCCTGACTCCACAAGCTGGTGCAAGGCCTCCGCGATCGTCAGATTATGCTCATCGGCGAACCGGTTCAGCCGCTCCTTGGTGGCTTCAGTCACGTTCCTGATCGTATATGTCATTTTTCATCCATAGGGTATTACACGTATTACAATTTAAAAAACAATTCCGCCGGCAACACTTGTCGTGCAACATATACTAAAGTGATGATTTTTATTCTTATGCTGGCATCTTTCAACCATGTCGCAGAAACTGTCCAGGGAACGCCCGGAGCCGAAGGGCTCGAGCTTCCCGATAATCGAGGTTCCCAAATGGGAGGGCAAGCTTGAATTCAGGCGGGCTAAAGCCGAGGAATCGGCCGAGCTGAAGGCATTGTACGACTCCTCGTGGGGGCCGGAGAACGCGATCAGCCGGGAACAGATAGAGGCGAAGATCAGGAATTTCCCTGAGGGCCAGATAGTCGGCTGCGAGAACGGCGTGCCCAAGTCGATGATAAACATCATGCTCACCGGGTTCACGCCGGACCAGGGATTCACGGGCGGATATGACAAGGTGACCGGGAACAGGACATTCTCGACCCATGCAAGCACCGACTCGCTCTTCGCCGGCATGCTCGCTGACGAGGAGATGCTGCCGGTCGCGCTTTGCGTGTCCATAGCCGTCTCGAAGGAGCATGCGCGGAACGGATTCGCCCATGAGACGCTCAATTTCGCGATAGGTTTCGCTGAGAACAACGGCCTCATAGCCGCGCCCTACAGCGCGCCGAGGGGTTTCGGCACGGCTAGAGCGATGAATCCGCAACTGGACATCCACACTTACCTCCACATGACGGTCCCTTCCGCCCTCGATTATGAGGCCCACCTCGACCGGATAGACCGGATGAACAGGCTGGCCCGGGTGCGAGCCGCTTTCCGGACCAAGAGATCCCCGGAAGGCGCGATCAAGGCCCCGATCAGCCCGATTTTCTATCATTACCGGGAGATGGGCGAGGACAGGCTCGACATGGCTGTGGCCGAGACAGCTTTCGGCAGGTTCGCATCCACAGACGGGCTGATAATCGCGGACATCCTCGGGCGGACGCCGACGGTCGAGGATTTCTGCGTGTTCAGCGGCAGGAAGATGATGGACCCGGTCATGAGGATGCATGTCGAGAACGGCGCACGGTTCATCCGAGGCCCGGACGGCTCGCTAGCCGCTGTGTTCGCGGACTCGAGGCCTGAGGATACAGCTGCCGCAGGATACAATGTCGTGCTCACGTATGCCTACCGGAAGGGATTCGGGCATCCCTTTTCCGATTACTGATCTATCCACCTGCCGTAGTCTTCCCTGGATAATACGATCGGCAGGCCGTTGTACCCGCACCTGCAGCTGACCTTGGGAAGGATCGAATCGAGCATCCCGAGGAGAAGCGGGTTCATGTAGTCCTTTGCCTCGATGAGGCGCTTGCATCGGGGGCAGCACGTGACGTCTTTCATACGGTCATTCCGGCTTCATGCGGCCCCATTTCTCGAGCGCCATCCGAAGCTCCGGGCTCTGCTTCGCTTTCTCTTCGAGCGTAACGCCGTCCATGGATGCTTCGATGGCCGCCATCGCCGCCTTCGCTCCGGCTCGGGTGCCTTTCGGGTGCCCGTGGATCCCGCCGCTCACCAGGAGGACAAGGTCCGTACCGTAGATATCCAAGACGTCCGGCACAAGCCCCGGATGGAGCCCTCCGGAAGACACGGGGAACGCGCTCTTGATGTGGCCCCAGTCCTGATCGAGGAGCATCCCGTGGAGCGGTTTCACGCGCCTGTCGCGGAGAGTGTCCGCGACCGCGGTCACTTCCCTCTTGCTCCCGACAAGCTTCCCGACCGCCGTGCCTGAATGGATCTGCGTCACGCCGATGAGGCGCATCATCTTGGCCAGGAACTGCATCGAGAGCCCGTGCTTGGGGTTCCGGTCGAAAGTCGCGTGCATGGCACGGTGCGCATGGATGGCGAGGCCGAGGTCGGAGCAGTAGTCCCTCATGGTCATGACCGCCGAGGTCCCTGCGACGACGACGTCGATCATCGCATATCTCCAGCCGTTGTCCGCGAGCATCTTTGCCCGCCTCTTCATCTCATCCGTCTCGGCGGTGATGTTGATATAGGCGTCCTTGCGCTCGCCGGTGAGCTTCTCGGCCTTGTCCCGCAGCGGGGTCATGTAGTTGACCCTCTCCGCGAAGCGGTTGAACGATGTGGAGGTCAGGTTCTCGTCGTCCTTGACAAAGTCAAAACCGCCCATCCAGGTCTCGAAACCGATGTCGGCATGCTCTTTCGCGCTGAAGCCTATCTTCGGTTTAGGGACAGCTCCTGTAAGAGGCCTTTTCGGGACCTTCATCATCTTCCTGATCCCGTCCATGCCGTGGTGCGGGCCTTTGAAGTGCCTGAGATAGCTCTGCGGGAAGGAGACGTCTATGAGCCGGAGGTTCCGCAGGGCCTTCATGCCGAAGATGTTCCCTGCGATCCCGCTCAGGAGCTGGGGGGCGTTCCCTTCCTCCCACAGGCCGAGCGGGTAGGCGACCTTGACGAGGTTGCCGTCGATATGATATGCAGTCGCCTGGAGTTTCTTCATCCTGGGCGGCATCTTGAACAGCGTGGTCCATGTGCCGGTGGAGCTCTCCGAGGCGATCCTGCCGGCGGCCTCTTTCTTGCTTATGCCGGCGTCAGGCTCGAAATAGAACAGGCAGACGAGATCGTCTTTCGCGGGCTTGTAGCCGAAGTCTATGAACTCCTCGTACCAATCGATTTTCTTGCCAACCATGGGAAAGAAAACCAGACAAATGATATAAAACTTGCCATGCCTTCCAAAAAAATCAGTTCGTGACGGAAAAAACGGTCCCTGACTCCGGAGTCCAGGCCGATACCGCGCACACTTTCCCGCTGAGGTCCACCAGCAACGCTTTCTTCCCGATTATCCGATCGCCGCTGCCATGGACCTCCAGGGTGAAAGTGAAGCTCTTCCCGGCCGACCCCTGGGTCGTGATGTATTCTGCGACCTCGCGGGTGCTCTTCAGGTCCTCGAAAGAAGGGATGGATTGCTGCTCCGAGAGGAGGGGCGCGTACTTGGCCCAAAGCTTCGCCATCTCCTGCCGCAGGGCAGGGTCGTCGGCCATCCTGATCTCCGTGATCCCGCTGACTTTCCTGATCTTGAATTGAGGGAATCCTGCCATATCCAACCGCCTTTTCTCATGACATTCTCATGATATAATGTTGTAAAACATTTAAAAACATGTTGAAAAGTTTATATTCCGGCGCTCCGAATGAGAGCCATGGATCTCACGGCGAAAAAATGCGTGGCGTGCCAGGGAGGGGAGAAGCCTCTCGCCCCTGATGAGATCAAGGTCTATCTGAACGAGGTGGACCGGGGATGGTCGCTCGACGGCATCAGGATCGTCCGCATCTTCAAGTTCAGGGATTTCGGCAAAGCAATGGAATTCGTCAACAAGGTGGCGGAGATAGCCGAATCAGAAGGGCATCATCCGGACATGCACATAGAGGGATGGAACAAAGTCCGCATCGAGCTGTACACTCATGCGATAAGGGGGCTGCACCAGAATGATTTCATCGTGGCTGCGAAGATCGACAGGCTGGAAAAGTCTTATTAACCTTGCCTGGGACTTTGGATCGCGGGAGGTAGGTTGATGTCTGCGATATCAGATTTTCTGAGTTCGGCGTTCTCTGAGCTGTTCTACGACCGGGAACCGGCGCTCGGGCAGACGCCCGTCAAGCAGCCCCCGGCAGAGGAGATGCGAAAATCGATCAAGAGGCGCGGATACGAGTCGATCCCTGAAAGCATAAGCCAGTCGGGCTCGCTCGCGGAATTCGACAGGATCCTCGGGATGCTTGAGAGCGGGGACACCCGGACGAAAGCCAAAGCCATCGGCGCGCTCGACCAGATCTCGGACGACAACCGGATATCCTGCGTGGCGATATTCTCGAAGAACCAGGAGGCCCGGAAAGCGGCCATGAACAAGGTCAAAGGCAAACCTTCGCTGCTCAACATCATCTTCTTCGAATCCCTTTTCCGGGATTCTTCTTCAGAAGCACTCGACCAGCTCGCTTCCATGATGGAGGAGCTGAAGGACCAGAGGTCTTTCTGCACGCTCGCCTGCAACCACCGCGACCGCAAGACCAGGATGAAGGCCCTCGCTTCCATCACCGACGTGAAATGGCTTCTCGAGCTCGCTTACAGCTCGCGCTTCGAGGACACCAGATGGCAGGCGATAGAGCGCCTGAAGGACATGAGGGTGGATATCGACCGCGAGGATCTGCGGCATGACGACACGCTCTCGGTCATCGCGGACCAGCTCGTGAAGAGCTCGCTTGAGGAGGGGCAGATAGTGGAGGACATGGAGATACTCCTGGAGAACGTGCGTTACCTCGATAACCTCTCGCGCACAGAGAAGAGCAACGAGTTCATAGACATCATACGCGACAACGTGGCTTCGTATTACGGGACGATCAGGAGCATCGCCACATCGTCGCGGCACAAGAAGGCCCGGGAGATCGCGGTGAAGGGCATGTCCGGCGACAGCATGATGCTCGCCGAGATCGCCCAGCACTCGGAGTATGAGGACACGGCCGAGATGGCTATAGACTCAATCGCTTCCGCGATGGGCAGCAGGACCGAGCCCCAGTGCCTTGCCCTCGTCGCGTCGATGTCCAGCGACAGCGAGAAACGTTCCAAAGCCGTGGCCCGGCTCGACAACGTCCAGACGCTCAAGCATGTGGTGAAATACTCCGTCTTCGAGGACAGCAGGATCGGCGCGGCCCACCGCCTCGCGTCCATGGTGAACCAGCTCGAGGACCCCGAGGCATTGAGGCTGGTCATCGCTTATGCGCGGGACTCGAAGAACCGGGAGCTCGCGGAAGCCAAGATAATCCAGCTCGATGGCAGGGAAGCTTCCAGGCCGGCCGTTAAACCGGAGCCCGCCCCGGCGAAAGAAGCGAAGAAGCCTGAACCTGAGAAGAAAGCCGAGCCCCAGAAACCTGAAGCGGCGCTCAGGCGGCACAACGAGGCCGACTATTCCCCGGGAGCAGGGTCGGGAGGGGGCGGCATCTGGGGCGCCATCAAGGAACTGATCGGGATCTGATAGCCTTCTTCATCGCTTCGAAAGGCAGGAGGGCGCAACGCATCCTCGATGGATTCTTCTCCAGGTTGATCTTCAGGAGCGCAAGCGCCTGGTCCCTGGTCACCGAATCCATCCGTTTCCCCTTGAGGAACCCCGTGAAGAGGGATGCGCTCGCCTGGCTGATCGCGCACCCTTTGCCAATGAAGCTCGCCTCGGCCACGATCCCGTCCTTCTCCTTGATGAAAAGCTCGACCATGTCGCCGCAGGTAGTGTTCTGGATCTCGGCATGGTAGTCCGGATCCGGGATCTTCCTGAAATTGAGCGGGTGCTTGTAGAGCTCGATTATGAATTCCTGGTAGAGGTCTTCCATCCGATCAGCTGAATATCTTTTCTATGCGCCCGAGGGAATCAACGAGTGCGTCTATCTCGTCCTTTTTGTTGTATAGATATACGCTCGCCCTCGTGCTCGCCTGTATGCCGAGCCTTTCATGCACCGGCATGGCGCAGTGGTGCCCGCTGCGGACGCATATCCCGTCCTCGGCGAGCATCGCAGCCACATCATGCGGATGCGCCTTGTCCATGGTGAAAGCCACGAGCGGCCCCCGTCCCCTCGCATCCTCAGGACCGATGACCGTGAGCCCTTCGACGCGCGGCAGTGAATCGAGCATATGGCGGACCAGCCTCTCTTCATGGGCACGAATATTGTCCAGGCCTGAGGCAACCAGATAATCGATCGCCGGCCCGAGGCCGATCACAGCCGCCACATCCGGGGTCCCGGGCTCGAAGCGGTAGGGGAGGGTGTTCCATTCCGAGGATCTCTCGCTCACCGACCGGATCATCTCGCTCCCGTAGAGGAACGGATCCATGGACTCGAGCAGCTCCTCTTTCCCGTACAGGACGCCGACGCCGAAAGGCGCGAGCATCTTGTGCCCTGAGAAGGCAAGGAAATCGCATCCGAGCTTCCGGACATCTGTCGGGTAAGACGGGACGCTCTGGGCGCCGTCGACCACGCAGACCGCCCCCTCGTCATGGGCCATGGCGCAGATCCGGCGGATGTCGCTCACAGCGCCCGTAACATTCGATGCCGCGGAGACCGCGAGGAGCTTCGCTCCAGCGAGCTTCTTCTCCAGGTCCGTGAGGTCGAGCTTCCCTTCGCCGTCTATGCCCGCCACCTCGAATCCCGCTTTCTTCTTGGCCGCGAGGGCCTGCCACGGGACGAAATTGCTGTGGTGCTCCAGCGCGGTCGTCACTATCCTGTCGCCTTTGCCTATGAACCTCTCCCCCCAGCCGCGCATGACCAGGTTCAGGCTCTCTGTGGCGCTCTTGGTGAATATGACCTCGGTCTCAGCCGCGGCATTGATGAAGCCCTTGGTCTTGGACCGGACGGATTCGTATTCCATCGTGGCCTCTTCGGCGAGGGTGTAGAGCCCCCTGGAGATGTTCGAATTCCGCTTGGAATAGAACCCTGAGATGGCATCTATGACCTGCCGGGGCTTCTGGGATGTCGCAGCCGAGTCGAGATAGACCATCTCGCTGCCCGAGAAAATCGGAAAATCCGCCCGTGCCCGCTCCGCGTCAAACATTCTTCCCCTTCAGGTAAGAGGAGTAGCCATGCTCCTCGATCGTGTGCGCCAGCTTTTCCTCACCTGAGAGAACGATCCTCCCCTGCGCGAGGATGTGCACATGGTCAGGCTTGACGTACTTGAGGATCCGCGGGTAATGCGTGATGATGAGGAAGCAGCGGGTGCCGTCGTCCAGCTCTGATATGGCCTCGGAGATAAGCTTGATGCCATCGACATCGAGGCCGGAATCGACCTCGTCCAGGATGACCACTTTCGGCTTCAGCGCGAGCATCTGGAGGACCTCGAGCCGCTTCTTCTCCCCTCCTGAGAAGCCGACGTTCAGCTCGCGGCTGATGAAAGACTTGTCCATGCCGAGCCTTTCGCTGATGCGCACGAGCTCCTCATGGGCTTTCACCATGGCGTCCAGATCCTGCTCTTTCCCCGGGCTGCGGGAAGCCATCACCTTGCGGATGAAATTGCTGACCTTGACCCCTTCCACCTCTTCAGGGCTCTGGAAAGCGAGGAACAGCCCCTTGCCCGCGCGCTCGTTCGGAGGGACTCCGGCGAGCTCGTCAGGACCGATCCTTATGCTCCCTGAGACCTTGAAGGAAGGGTGCCCCATCAGGGCTTCTGCGAGCGAGCTTTTCCCCGCCCCGTTCGGGCCCATGACAGCGTGGATCTCGCCGGGCTTCAGGCTGAGGCTGATGCCTTTGATGATCTCGCGGTCCCCGATTGAGACGTGGAGGTCCTTTATCTCGAACATAGGTATCACTGCGCGTGTCTTCCCCGGGATCCGCACAAGGAACTCACGCCGGACCCCGTGGTTGATTTAGGGTGACCTAAATATTTAAATATATCCCCGGCCATTAAGCTCTCGATAATCCTGTGATCGGCATGACGGCAGAACAGATCAATTTCAGCTACCAGAAGTACGACTTCAAGGATGACATCAAGTACAAGCACCTCACCGCGAAGGGGCTGGACGAGAAGGTAGTCCGGACAATATCCGAGATAAAGGACGAGCCGCAGTGGATGCTGGACGCGCGGCTCAAGGCGCTCCGGGTTTTCCGGGAAAAACCTATGCCGGGCTGGGGAGCCGACCTCAAGGCGATCAATTTCGACGACATACATTACTACGCGAGCCCGACAGACGCGAAAGCGGATGCCTGGGACATGGTCCCTGACGACATAAAGAAGACTTTCGACAGGATCGGGATACCGGAGGCGGAGAGGAAGTTCCTCGGCGGGGCGAGCGCGCAGTACGATTCCGAAGTGGTCTACCACAACCTGAAGAAGGAATGGGAGGAGCAGGGCGTCGTCTTCCTCGACATGGACAGCGGCCTCCGCGAATATCCGGAGATCGTGAAGCAGCATTTCGGGACGATCATCCCCACCACCGACAACAAGTTCGCCGCGCTCAATACCGCTGTATGGTCCGGAGGCAGCTTCGTTTATGTCCCCAAGGGGGTGAAGGTCAAGATCCCGCTCCAGGCGTATTTCAGGATAAACACGAAGAATGCCGGGCAGTTCGAGAGGACGCTCATAATAGCCGAGGAGGGGGCCTCGGTGCATTACATCGAGGGCTGCAGCGCGCCGATATATTCGGCGGGAGCGCTCCACTCCGCGGTCGTGGAAGTGCTCGCGAAGAAGGACGCCTACGTGAGGTACACCACTATCCAGAACTGGTCGAACAACGTCTACAACCTGGTGACGAAGAGGGCGGTCGCGCATGAGGATTCCGTCGTCGAATGGCTCGACGGGAACATCGGCTCGAAGATAACGATGAAATACCCCTGCATAATCCTGAAAGGCAGGGGGGCGCGCGGCGAAGTCCTCTCAGTGGCTTTCGCCGGCAAGGGCCAGAGCCAGGATGCCGGTGCCAAGATCATCCATCAGGCGCCAGAGACCACATCGAGGATAATCTCGAAAAGCATCTCGCAGGGAGGGGGGCGGAGCTCGTACCGCGGCCTCCTCAAGGTGCTAAAGGGGGCGAAAGACTGCAAGGCGTTCGTGCAGTGCGACGCCTATCTGCTGGACGGGAAATCCCGTTCGGACACGTACCCGGCCATACAGATCGACGAGGACACAACAACCATAGGCCATGAGGCCAAGGTCGGGAAGATCGCCGACGATAAATTATTCTACCTGATGAGCCGCGGGATGCCTGAGAAGGAAGCGCTCGCGATGATCGTGCTCGGGTTCATAGAATCGTTCACCCGAGAGCTCCCGATGGAATACGCGGTCGAGCTGAACAGGCTGATAGAGATGCAGCTCGAAGGAGCCGTAGGGTAAGCAATCGCCCGCAAGGCAGATCGGTGAACTGAACTAGCCGACCACTTCGACCCGATAGAGGTAGCAGACGTCAAGGCCGTATCTACCGACGAAGACGAGAGGGTTCTCCCGGTGCTCGTTAGGGTTGGAATTGACATACAGGGTGTAGCTCGTGCCATCCGCGGTCGCTATCGCATAATGGAGCCGGTGCTGGACGTCGTTGAATATCCCGGCTTCGACCACGGTCGCTGAGAATGCCGATGGGTCGAACCCTTCTTCGCTCTTGATCGCCCTGCATCCGGCGATCTTCGCCCTGAAATCCGGCAGATCCACGGCCGAGCGCATGTCGGCAGGCGCTATGCCCACATTGGTGGGGCGGGGAGAGCATGAGATCGATTCGATCCGTGCCATCTCGGACGATGAGATCCTGCAGATGATCAGGCTCTCCTTGCCGTTCGAGACCTCGGATTTCTTGGACATGTCGATGCCGGTCACGGATCCGAGCGCCGACGCCGCGGTCGGATCGGCGAGGACGAGGTAGATCCCGCTCCCGGTTCGGACGAAATCGAAATCCGTCCCGTTGAGGGTGAGCGTCTTCAGGCCGCTGGAGTTCCTGATGAACGACTCGAACCTGAAGCCGTTGGGATCGCTGCTGCTGACCAGGGTGAACGCCGAGAAGTAACGCTTGAGGGTGAAGAGCCGCAGGCGGGCGGACACGAAATCGAACCGGTCGATCTGAGGGTCGCTGACCGGGAAATCGAGCGTGGACATCCGGTCGCGGCCGACCGGCAGGATCTTCGGCCCTTCTTTCTTGGAAGCCATTCAGACACCCCGGTAGAGGACGCAATTCTCCCCGTTGTACTGGAACATCACGACAGCGGTGCATCCGGAAGGGGCGGTGCTCGGGCAGTCGACATGGAGCCAGAAATCTGTCTCGGATTCCCCGGCCACGATATAGTAGAGCGCTCCGGAGGATTCCTCGAACACCTTCTTGAACTTGACCGATGAGGCGAAGGAAGCCATGTCGAACGCAGGATCCGAGCTCGTGAAGACGGAGACGGTCGCGAGCCTCTTCCTGAACAAAGAGATTTCCATCTCGGAGTGGGGGTCCGGGACAAGCGAGTCCTTCCTTCCCGCGGGCGCCTCGGAGCGTGTCGGGGCGGATTTGGCTGCGAGGGCGATAAGATGGAGGAGATCCTCCCTTGCGAGGACAGAGAGGTATTTAACCTTCCCTTTCTCCGTCTTTAAGAAATCCTTCTTGTAGAGGTTGACGCTCATCATGCTTGGATTCTCGTAAAGATGCTCGGTCGGAACGTCGTAGATAGCGAAATAGGTCGAGCGTGTCTTGCCGATCGTGAAGACGACCTCCGAACCCGTGCCCGAAGCCTGGCTGATAGCGCCGAAATCGACCTTGAGCACCGCGGCGGACCGCAGGTTGTCTGCGAGGTTGCTGTAGAACCGCCTCCCGGTCCCGTCAGGTTCGGTCACGAGGATGCCCGAGCCGGGCGATGTGACCTCAAGCCTCGAGATGGCGTCCTTGAGGGCGTGGAAAACCTTGTCGGAGGATTTCGGGAGTATCGCCATGCCTTCTGCGGCAGGCTCCGGGAGCCGGAAACCGATCGTGGCTTCAGGATCGGCCCTCTTGAATAGCTTCGGGTCAGGCTGCCTCCGGTGATTATCAGACATGCACTGTTATTGGCACCGGGGCTATTTAATCCTTTTCTTCCGTCTTTACACACTAGAACGTCGATAGTATTAAAGGAAGGACTGAGAACAGATTCAGGCTGATCATAGATGCACACGATAACCGTAGAAAAAGACATGCGTCTCTCCATAGGCGGTGACACCACGCTCGAAGCGGCGGACGGCATGGACGCATCCATAGTCATGAAACCCGGCCCGGACGCCAGGATCGTCCTGAACGTGGGGAAGGGCTGCAGGATCAACACGTACATGATACAGGAGGAAGATGCCAAGGTCATCCAGACCAATCATATCGGCGAGGGATCGGTAGTGAAGACCTACAGCCTGTGGCTCCGCGGAGGCGGAGGGGAGATCACGAATTCCCTGGAAGGGCCCGGGGCGGAAGCCTACGACGTCCAGGTCTTCGTAGGCGCCGGGGAGAGGACCCTGCACCTGAATTCGATCCTGCGCCATGCCGGGAGAGGCACCAAAGGGAACATACTCGTCAAGGGGATCGTCAGGGACAGGGCCCGGGCCAAAGTCGACGGCATGATCAAGATCGAGAAAGGGGGGGGAGGGGCCGAATCGTTCCTGAGCCAGCATGTCATGCTCCTGAACCCCGGCGCGCATGCGAGCGCGAACCCGGAGCTCGAGATCGAGAACAACGACGTCTCCTCAAGGCATGCTGCTTCGGTGTCGCAGATCGATTCAGACAAGATATTCTACCTGGAATCAAGGGGGCTCAGCGAAGCCGATTCCAGGAAGCTCATCATCGAGGGGTTCCTTGAGTCTGCGATCGGGCGCGTGGAGGACCAGACCGTCCGGAAAGAGCTGATGCACAAGACGATGAAGGCTCTATAAAAGGAATCCCCGAATCAGTAGTCCATGAAACGGATCGCCATCTTCCTCCTGCTCTGCGCCGCGGTCGTATTCCCCTTCTCCATCGACTCCTATTACAACCATGCCGAGATCATGCCCGACGGATCCGTCAGGGTCCATGAGGACATCAATTTCACCCTGGAGAAGCAGTATAACGAAGGTTTCCGATCGATCCGGCCGGCCGACTTCGACGATCTCTCAGACATAGTGCTGACCGGAGTCAAGGTGGACGGGAAGGCATCGGAGAGCTTCACCCAGATGAACGGCGATGACGCGGAGATAGTCTGGAAAGACACCCACGAGGGGGTGAACGAGGTCGAGCTCGATTACATCCTCAAGGACCGAGCAGAAGTGTGGGACGACTACGGGCGGGTGTGCTATGAGCATTTCGGCGCGAACTGGCCCGTTCCGGCGGCGGCATTCCGCTCAAGGATGGACCTTCCTCAGGAGAGTCTCGGGAGGACCGTGCATTTCGAGATCTATTCTGAGAAGAAAGGGACCGCGGAGCTGGATAATCTTTCCGTTCACGTATCCATCGACGACGTCCCTCCGGGGAACTTCGTGGGAGGGTGCTATCTCTTCCCGAAAGACGCCGTCAATTCCACGAAAAGGATGGACGGCTCGGCCCTGGACATCCTCCAGGACGAGAGGAAAGCTTATGGATCCGCTTCCATATTGACTCCGGAACTGCCTACCCCGTTCTTCTTCTGCTGCATCCCTGGGACCGCTCTGCTCATGATCGCCGCGGCCGCCGCACTGACGCAGGGGCATGGAAGGAAGAGGATGCCGGAGAACATCCTACCCCCTTCCGAGGAAGATCCTGCGGTCGTCGCAGCGATCGTGAGGAACGATTTCCCTGAGAAAGACGTGGCCGCGGCCACGATCCTCGACCTGATCAACCGGGGGGTGATGGACATAGTGGAGCTCGAGAAGAAGGGCGAGGACTCGGCGACCGTCCAGAGGCAGAGGACCATCCTGATGCTGAGGAAGACCACGGGCATAAAGCCTCACGAGAAGGCCCTGATAGACATGATCTTCGACGGACAGAAGGAGGTCGAGCTGGACGAGCGGGCGAAGAAGCTGGACGCGATCGGCTCGCAGAGCGAAGCCCAGAAGACCTCGGTGTCAAAGAACATGGAATCGTTCCTGCTCGGCGCGAAGGCCAAGGCCACAGCGAAGGGAGGGTGGCTTGACGATCCGGCCGGCAACAGGGCCGGCCTCGCGGTGTTCTTCGCGATGTTCGCTTTTTTCATCGGGATATTCTCGTTCGTCTGGTCCATCAGCGAATACGACAATTACGCGTATTACGGCCAGCTCTGGATGCTTTGGGCCATAATCGGCTCCATACCGGTGGGCGGGCTCGCATATCTCGCCTTAGCGTATTCGTATGCCACGCCCAAGCCCCTCAAGGGACGGGAAGAGGAGTTCGAGAGATGGGACGCTTTCTCGAGGGCGGTCGGCTCCAGCAGGCTGAAGGAATACCCTCCGGCTTCTGTGGCGATCTGGGGGAGGATACTCGTCTATGCGACCGTGCTCGGCATGGCGGACAAGGTGCGGAACCACCTCTCTGAGCTCGACAGCTTCAGCCTAAGGAGGATAGAGAGCATGGATGCCGTACGCAGGTCGTCATACGTCTTCTACGCTTCGAGCGTCGCCGCGAACAACCTCGCATCGAGCGGGAACCGCTCGGGATACACCGGCAGCTCATCAGGATCTTCCGGCGGCTGGAGTTCGGGCGGCGGCGGGGGGTTCAGCAGCGGCTCGTCGGGGGGCGGGGGCTTCAGGTGATTCGTGACACCGATTTATAAAGACTTTCAGTCCCAGATATCACACAATCGACCATGCAATATAAACAGGAGGTGTATGTGAGTGTACAAGAACGGAAGGGGTTTACTTTTCGAGGGCCAGTGAAAGCGCTAATTATGCAAAGCAAGGAAGGCCGTGCGCCCTCGAAGGCGAGCGGCTGGAAGAGATGTTGGAACTCTATTACAGCAGGCCATTGTCCCTGCGCGAGCTCGCGAGGATCTACGGCGTGTCGAGGATGAGCATCTGGAGAGCGGTCCAGGCTTCCTCCTGAGGTGGGATTATGACGAAACCTATCGCGGTAGAGCCCAGGATGGATGCCGGATGCGGCGGAAGCGGGATACTCCAGAGAGCAGGCGAGAAAGGCCTGGCGCGGGCGCTCGCCGAGAGAGCGAATGCGCTTGTCGAGACCGTATATAACGCGGCAGGAAAGCCGGCGAGCGCGAACGACCTCCTCGCTGCGTACAGAGGCCTGCGTGAGATCGAGATGGACAGCGATGCCCCGAGCCTTTGCGGGATCCCATCCGACCGCGTCCATCTGCGATGCAGGGGGGACCCGTTCGAGATCGGCAGGATAACCAACCTCCGCGAAGCGGTGGCCGAGTGCCGGGCGTACCTGGATGGCGAACTGGATAAGCGCGGATATAAGGAGCACCCCGCGAACTATTCGTACGGATACTGAGCTGGTGGGTTTGGAGAGATTGCGGAGGCCGGGCCGGACTGATGCTCCGGATCCCGGCTTTTCCCGGAGATTCGAAGAGGAGAACGGGCGCTGGAGGCTCCGGCAGTTCATATCCGGGAGGATCCATGTCATCGAAGGCGCCGAATTCTCGACATACAAAGCGACGCTGAACGACGGCGTCGGCGAAGAGGAGCTGCACGCTTTCGCGCTCAAGTCGCTCGGAGGGCGGGAGATCCCGCCCCTGATGCCCGAGGCCGCAGGCGACCGGGCACTGAAGCTTTTCCGGGCGGCAGAGGAGGCCGGCCTGGTCCGGCTCGAGAAGGTGCATTCGAGCCCGATCCCTGCCCATAGACCGAGATGAGAACCGCGGGACACCCTCTGGAACAACCTTTCAGAATATTTTTAATACCTGAGCGATAAATCGACTAAAAAACCAACTAGTGATCGCTATGCGCAGGGAAGACGAATTCGGATTCGAGAGAGTGTTTGAAGTATATGACCAGAAGACCGGGATGCAGGGAGTGTGCGTAATCCACAACACAGCGCGCGGCCCGGGTAAAGGCGGGATCAGGATGGTCCCGGACCTCACGACCGAGGAGGTCATGGGGCTCGCACGGGCGATGACCTGGAAGAACGCCATGGCCGACCTGCCCTTCGGAGGGGCCAAGAGCGGCATCAGGGCCGACCCGAGGAAGCTGACAGCCGAGCAGAAGGAAGCGCAGATGAGGGCTTTCGCGCGGAAGATCAAGGAGATGATCCCGGGCCTTTACATCGCCGGCCCTGATATGAACACGACCGAGAGGGAGATGGCGCAGTTCGCCGACGAGATCGGGACGCCGAAGGCATGCACGGGGAAGCCTGCGAGCGTCGGCGGCCTCCCCCACGAGCTCGGCTCCACCGGATTCGGTGTCGCGACGGCGACCAGGGTCGCGGTCGCCCACATGGGCAAGGACCTGAACGGCATGAGCGTGGCGATCGAAGGCTTCGGCAACGTGGGCACCTTCACGATGAAGTTCCTCACCGAATGGGGGGCGAAAGTGGTCGCGGTCTCGGATTCCAAAGGGACCATCTACAGCAAGGAAGGCCTCAACTACGAGGACCTGATGAGGATCAAGGCCCAGCACGGCACGGTGACAGCCGGCAAGGGCGAGAAGCTCGACGCTGCCAAGCTGTTCGAGCTTCCGGTGGATATACTGGTGCCGGGCGCAAGGCCCGATGTGATCAACAAGGACAATGTCGGCAATGTGAAGGCTAAGATCGTGGCCGAAGCCGCGAACCTCCCTGCGAAGTATGAGATCGAGCAGATCCTGATGAAGAAAGGCGTCGTCGTCCTACCGGATTTCGTCGCCAACGCAGGCGGCGTCATCTCCAGCTGGTGCGAGACCATGGGATGGAACGAAGAGGCGATGTTCAAGGTCGTGGAGGGAAAGCTCAAGAACAACACGAGGATGATGCTCGAGCGGGCCAAGGACCATGATACGAGGAAAGCGGCGCTCGAGATTGCGAAGGAACGCGTCATGGACGCCATGAGGTTCCGCGGATGGTCAAAGTAGATTACGTCGTCTTTTTCGTGGCCGGCGCCGCCATAATCCTCGCGATCGCAGCATGCGGCCTCCTCGCATTCCTTTTCTTCTCTTCACAGCCGGCTCCTCCGTCCCCGCAGCAGAATCATACGAACACGTCGTTCAACTCCTCCAACCAGAGCGGGAACGGCAGCACGATAAGCGAGCAGGATTTCAGCCTGTGGCTGCTGATCAGGAAAGACAATGTCGAGTCGGCATGCCTCCAGAAGGCGCGCGAACAGGCCGGCTCGCAGGCATGGGGGGTGAACGCCTGCACCTGCAAGGAGACCATAACGCCGGAGACCAAATCGTATAAATGCGATATCGACACCGCGGACCCCACGACCAGGTATTTCGCCGACATCGATTGCAGCCTTGTGAGCCGCAACTGCCGGGTGGTCACGAATTTCGGGTCGCAGAATGTGACGTTCGAGCAGCTCGGCCAATGGTACGGCTAGCGATGGACCGGGACTCTGAGATCGCCTCTTCGATCGATCCTATGCATGAGGAGGCCCTGGACCTTAGCCTGGCCAGAGTGAGGGCAGGGATTGCGATGAACCCTGCGAAAAGGACGAGGACCGTCATAGCCCCCGAGCACGCCACCTGGGCGAAGCCGTCTTTTCCTGATGTGAGGATGGATCCGGCGAACGCGACGAAGCTTCCGAAGACCGCGATCCTGCAGCCCTTCCCGGTGCGCTCCATATCCGAGCGGATGTACTCCGCGACCGACCTCGAAGCTTCTGCCTCGAAAGCCTCCTCGACTTTCTCGATCCGGTCCAGGAGGAAGCCGGCCCCGGGCGTCCTCGACCCTTCGGGCAGTTCCTTGAACCTGCCGAGGTAGAGACGGAGGGCCTCGAGACTCTCCGCGGTCCTCTCCAGGCGCAGCTCGGCTGCAGACTGGATCGCTCTCTTGAACGCAGGAACTACGACCATGTTTCGATACTTATTGCCATAGCATTTTTATATCATCCGCAGCGGCCGGAGAAAGGATTAATTCATTGCGCCCATCAATCATCCTAGCGACCAGGGTGAAAGAGATGAAGGTGATAAAGCAGACGGTAGATTTCAGGGCCAGCCCCCATGAAGTATATGAGGCGCTGATGGACCAGAAGAAGCATTCGGAGTTCACCGGGTCGCCTGCCAGGATCAGCCGGAATATAGGCGGGAATTTCTCGGCCTATGGAGGCGGGATACACGGAAGGAATATCGAGCTGGTCCCGGACAGGAGGATCGTGCAGGACTGGCATTGCGAGACCGAAGGGTGGCCGGAAGGGCATCTCTCCAGGGTGGAGTTCGTCCTCGAGAAGTCCGCAGGCGGAACGCTCCTCAGATTCACGCAGAGCAGGGTCCCGGACAAGGCCTATGAGGACATACGCGACGGATGGGAAGAGTATTACTGGAAACCGATGAAAGCGATGTTCAAGGGGAAATGAAGGTGGATGGGATGAAACATGTCATCATGAGATATAAGGCACGGAAGGATAAGGTCGAGGCAGTGAAGAAGGCTTTAGCCGACTACGTCGACTCGGTGCGCGGGCATGAGCCGTACACGGTCTGCGAGGGGTTCGCGGAAGGGGAAGATGGATTCATGCACATGACCGCGTTCCGGGACGCCAAATCGGAGAGGCTCCACAACGAGGCCGGATACACCAACCGGTTTTTCGACCTGCTCTACCAATCATGCACGGAGCAGCCGGCCACTACCGAAATCCGCCTGGTCCGTTCGAGCAGGCCGGAGCACCGTGAAAAGTGGTAAAGAAACGTATTTAAAGTAGATAAGCCGACATATCTGCGTGGCATTCGACCGGACGGAGATGCAGTGGAAGCTCCAGCGATATTCTCAGATGGTCAGGGAGTCAAGGGACCCGATAGCGAAGGGCAAGGAGGTCCTGGCCGAGCAGTACGAGAGGACCGCAGGGGTTGCCGACACCGACGTGGATCGGTGCGCAAGGTTCGAATTGCTCAGGTCTGCCGTCCTGCAGGCGGTCTATGAATCGCTCGGCGGAAGCGCCGAGCTGAAAGCATGGCTGGAAGCCGGCAGGATCGGCTATGAGCTCGCCGGGGCGAAGGCCCATGGCATATATCACCGGGAGCATGGGATGGAAGAGGAGCTCAGGAAGACCATCCCCGACCGATGCTCCGAAAGCATCAGCCAGATCCGCATCAGGGCCGACAATGATGCGATAGACCAGTCCCGGTTCATGGGGGCCCTGCGGATGCATGAGCCTGGGTTTGGATACGCGGTGAGCGTCCGGAAAAGGGAAGCGCATAACCAGGATTCTTTCCTGCTGGACCAGGAGGCGGGCGCGGCCGGCGTGGCTGACGGCATCGGATCCCTCAGGTTCTCCGCCATCGCGAGCCACCTGAGCCTGAAGAGAGCGGCGCAGATGGCGAAGAGCGGCCTGGGAAGGAGAGAGATCTGCGCGATAAGCGATGAGATAGCATGCATAATCAACGACCAGGACCTATACTCGTTGAGCGAGGGCGCCATTGCCGGGAGCACGACGATGGCTGTCGGCGTCCTAGGGAGCAGGTCTTCAGACGTGTTCAAGGTCGGGGACAGCCTGCCGTTCCGCGTCATCGAAGGGCCGCAAGGGCCCGCTATCGAGATGATCTCTCAGGTCACCGGGATCAGGGCGCTGATAGGCCAGTCGTATCCGCTCGAAGAGGACGATGTCGAGAGGTTCCATGAGAACGGGGGGATGCTCATCTTCACGACAGACGGGGTGACGAACTATATCCCGGGCTTCCTGGAGCGGGCCCAGAGGATCGTCAGCCTCACCGATGACCCGGTGTTCATAGCGGAGATCCTCCTCCGCACGGTGCTCCGCAACCAGGCAGAGTGGCTCCACTGCGATGACACGACGATAGTCGTCACCGAGAGAAGGAAGGGCTAGAATCTCATCCCCCGGCGTCTTCGCCGATCGGGACGCATATGCGCGGCATCGAGACGCACAGCTTCCGCGCGATCTCGGACGCGATCCTCCCGCGCAGGATTATCCTGTGCATCAAGGCCAGGTCGCCGGGTATCGCTTCGGCCAAGATATGCTGGGCTCCGACCGAATACTCGTTCCGGCTGGTGAGGAGCTCGCAGGCGCGGCCGCCGAGGCCGTTTTCGAGTATGATCCTCGCGAGGGACTCTTCGGCCGCCGGGGAGCCCACCCTGCCCACCATGAGGATGAGGTAGGCGCTGAATCCGCATGCGTCCCGGTCCCCGCTCCTGCTCAGCTGCAGCAGCCTCCCGGCCAGCATCTCCTGAGACCGGTGCGACCGGATGCGGCCGCTGACCAGGAGCCCGGCCATGAGGTCCGGCTGAGATGAGCGGACCGCCGCTTCGCTGAGGGCCTCCTCGGCTTTCGGGCACTCGATCATGCCGTAGCGGAGCGCCTCGTAAGCGTCTTCCGGGGTCAGGCCGGCCGAGAGCTTCCTGACATGCTCGTGCTGTTTCTCCTGCGGGAGCCCGATATCGCGGAGCACGGCGAGCGAGACCTCGTGTAGTGGCCTGCCCGACACAAGGCCCTTGAAGAACGCCCTGGTCCTCGCGAAAGGTTCGGGCTCGTGGATTTCTTTTTTGACTTGCATGGATCGTCATCTCCTCTTGCATGGATAGAACTGGCAATTTCTTATTTTCATATGCATTACCACTTATTAAGCTTTTCGGGCCGGGGACGGACGATGCAGCATCCGGGGCAAATATTAATCCTGCCGATGGAATACATCCATGATCCGTCGCGCGGCGGCCCTGCTCGAGAGCAGGCTGCTCAAAGTGATCGTGTTCGTCATCCTGCCTTTCCTCTATGGCTTCAGCCTGCCCCATGTCCAGGCGGTGAGCGATAACCTCGCATCCCCGTCGCTCATCGGAAACAACAGCGGGCTGACCTTCAAGGCGACAGAGGGCCAGGTGTCGATCCCGGACGGGATAAACAGCATATTCCCGCTCGCGAAATATTTCTCGTTCTGGCCCCTCGTCTCGGTGGACGACCCGTACATCTGCTTCGAGGACAACGGGAGCTATGTGACGTACACCAACGGCACGAAACTCCCGGCCGCGATCACCTGGGACGTGGATTTCAACGGGCGGAATGTCACGATCCCCCAGAACTCCGTGAACTGCACCCCCATAGAGTTCAACCAGAAGTTCAGGTACGCATGGACCGGCAGGCTGTATTTCCTGATCGGAAGGAATGAAACGCTCAAGAACGTGAGCGTGGTCCCGCTCACGAACACCTACCACTCGTTCGATTATGACTACGGCGTCCTCCAGGGGCTCGCCCTCATCCCGGCGCTATACCTCTTCTTCTGGTATCCCATGTTCGGGATCTGGCGGAAGATCGAGAAGGGATGGAAAGAGCAGTGAGGATGAGATTTTATTAAAGCTGAGTGAGTAGGCGCTCCATGGCGGTCCTTTCAATCAATCCGGCTACAGAAGAGGTGATGGCGAGATTCGAGTATATCTCGGACAAGTCGGCCATCGATGAGACACGGAGGTCCAGGGCAGCTTCGGCAGCCTGGCGGGCGTCCGGCGTCTTCGAGCGGTGCGCCCTCCTCCAGAAAGCGGCCCGCGTCCTCCGCAGGAACTCCCGGAGATACGGGGAGATGATCAGCCTGGAGATGGGCAAGCCGATCAGGCAGTCAGTCTCCGAGGTCGAGAAGTGCGCCACCGCATGCGAATACTATGCCGAGAGCGCGCCCAGGTTCCTTGCAGACGAGATCGTCCGCACAGAAGCAGTAAAATCGTTCGTCGCTTTCCAGCCCCTTGGGACGATCCTCGGGATCATGCCATGGAATTTCCCGTTCTGGCAGGTTTTCAGGTTCGCGAGCGCCACGCTCGCGGCCGGGAACACTGTCGTCGTGAAGCATTCGAGCAATGTCCCCCAATGCGGCATGATGGTCGAGGAGGTCTTCAGGGAGGCCGGTTTCCCGGAATCGGTCTACAAGAACCTCATGATCGGAAGCGATGCTGTCAGGCTGCTGGTGGAGAAGGACCTCGTGGACGGGATCTCGCTCACTGGAAGCACCGAGGCAGGCGCCAGGATAGGGGAGCTCGGGGGCAGGCACCTGAAGAAGACCGTGCTGGAGCTCGGCGGCAACGACCCTTTCATCATCATGAAGGACGCTGACGCTGCGAAAGCGGCGGAGACGGCCGTGAGCGCGAGGTTCCAGAACGCCGGCCAGAGCTGCATCGCAGCGAAGAGGTTCATCGTGCACCGGGATTCGGCTGAAGCATTCAAGGCGGCGTTCGTGGCAGGAGCGCAGGATCTGGTGATGGGCGACCCGCTGGACGAGAGGACCGGTCTCGGTCCGCTCGCCCGGGCCGATCTCCGCGAGAACATCGAACGCCAGCTCGATCTCGCGCTGAAGGAGAAGGGGAAGATCCTCTGCGGGGGCAGGAGACGCGCCGGGAAGGGTTTCTTCTTCGAGCCCACTGTGATCGAAGCCGGGAAGGGATCAGCCACCGTGGCGAAAGAGGAGACTTTCGGGCCTCTGGCCAGCATCATCATCGGCGAAGACGATGAGGACCTGCTGAGGATAGCCGATTCATCCGGGTACGGCCTCTCGTCATCGATCTGGACGGCTGACGCTGAGAAAGGCGAAGCGTTCGCCCGGAGGATAGATGCAGGCATGGTCAGCGTCAACGGCATGGCACGGAGCGACCCCAGGCTCCCGTTCGGAGGGGTGAAGAAGAGCGGCATCGGCAGGGAGCTCGGCCGCCACGGGATACTCGAATTCGTCAATATGAAGAGCGTCGTGATAAACTGATCATCACTTGATCGACTTGAGGTCCTTGACGAAACGGTCCATCTTCTGCACAGGCCTGATCATCGTCTCCGTCCTCCTGAGCAGCTCGCGGAATTCCGGATCATCGATGTCCCGGGGCCTTTTCCCGTCGAGCTCGATGATCCCACCCACCTTGCCCCTGTCGATGACCACCGCCCGGTCGGAGATCGCGAGGGCCTGCTCGACAAGGTGGGTGACGAGGATGATCGTGATGCCCAGCTCCTCCTGGATCCGGATGATCTGCTTCTCTATGGAGCGCCTTGTCTGGACATCGAGGGCCGAGAATCCCTCGTCGAGCATCAGGACATCGGGCCGGTTCACTATCACCCGCGCTATCGCCACCCTCTGCTGCATCCCACCTGAGAGCTCGATAGGGTATTTGTCGCGGTGCTCGAGCATCCCGAGGAGATCAAGGGCCTCCTCGCCGAGCTGCTTCCTTGCGGCTCGGGGGATGTTCTTCAGCTCGAGCCCGAACTCCACATTCTCGATCGCCGTGCGCCATGGGAAAAGGGCATAGCCCTGGTAGACGAGACCGAGCGCCGCGGTCGGTCCGCTGAGCGGTTTCCCGCGGAATGTTATCCTGCCCGATACCGGAGCGAGAAGGCCCGCGAGGGCGTGGAGGAGCGTGCTCTTGCCCGCCCCGGAACCCCCGATGACGGAGAGGATCTCGCCTTCGTAGACCTCCAGCGATATGTCCTCGAGCACGTTCTCGGAATCGGTCCTCCTCAGGGTGACGTTCTCGAGACGCAGGACCGCATCCTTCTTCCCCGTCATGATTCCCTCTCCGTGCCCTTCCAGCGGGCGATCTGCCTCTCGAGACCTTCGAAGATGACTTTCTCGAAGACTATCATGAGGACGCCGAGCGTGATCATGCTGACGATCACTACATCGGTCTGCGCCGTGTTCTTCGCCGCGATGAGGAGGGAGCCCACTCCGCTCGGAAGGCCGATTATCTCAGCCGCGACCACGGTCCTCCAGGCGAAGCCTGTCGCCACGCGCGAGCCGGTCACGATCTCCGGCGAGATCCCGGGGAGGAGGACCATCAGGAACAGCTGGACGTCGTTCGCTCCGAGCGTCTTCGCGGCGTTGATCAGGTCGCGGTCGAACCTCTGGACAGCGTTCATCGTGCTTATGAAAAGAGGGAAGAAGCACGCGATGGATATCACGAAGATGGCGGCGTTGTTGCTGAGGCCGAACAGCAGGAATGCGAAAGGGACCCAGGCGATGCCGGGGATCGGCTGGGTGAGCTCCACCCAGGGCTTCATCAGGTTGCGGATGACCTGGTTGCTCCCGGATGCGAGCCCGAGAGGGAGGGCTGCGAGGAACGCGATCGTGAAGCCTATGAAGATCCTCGCTGTGCTGGTCCAGATATCGACGAACATCTGCCCGCTCGATATCATGCGCTCGAATGTGGCGGCTATCCTGAGGGGGCTCGGCAGGACGAGCTCGCTCACCGCCCCGCTTGACGAGAGGTATTCCCAGAGGATCAGGACTGAGAGGATGGATATCGCCCAGACCGCATATTTCTCCGTCCTTCTCAACACATTCATCCACCGTGATATATCGTATCTTTGCGGGGCGCAGCTTTCAAATACCCGCTGTCGACCGCCATGCCCCATAGCCGCTCCATGCTGGGCCAGTCGAGAGAATCGTTGTATTCTGCGTACATCCTCTTCATCGGCGCGACCTTCATGACTTTCGAGATCTCGGCCCCCGACGGGGGGGAATTGAGGAACCCAACAGCCCTTTTATGGACGCGGAGCAGCTTCCCCATCAGGCCCGGATCCTCAGCGATCCTCCTGCTGACGACGAGCACATTGCGCTGGTATCTCGAACCGTAATCCCTCTTCCATTCCTCCCCGACATCCATGAAGCAGTCCCCGCCGCCTCCGGATATCGCATCCGCGAACGGCTGCCACGTGAGGGCCGCATCCACGTCCTTCGTCACCAGCATGGCGGTCGGCATATCGGCCGGCTCGATCCCGTATATAGGCTTGATGTCCAGTTTCCTGCCCACATAGCCCCGGAACAAGGTCTCCGTCATCGTCCCCTTCCCTGAAACCGCGATCCTCCGTGGCTCATCGCCGCTCGCGCAGACGACATCCCCGCCCCGGCTCGCCCCGGAGATTATGAGTATATCCGATCCCCTCTCCTTCCAGACGGCAGTGGGGATGATGCTCATATAAGCCGCATCTATCTCGCCTGAGGCCATGGCTTCGGCGAGGGCCGGCGAAGTGCCGAACGAGAGGATCCTCACCGAGAGGCCTTCATCGCTGAAATAACCCAGGTCCTCCGCCACGAAAGGATGGATGGTGTCGACGGCCTTGATAGACCCTATGCGGAGATCGACGGCCGGCTCGTCATGATAAAGAGAGAAAGCCGAGAGGATCACCATGATGATCCAAACGGCTATGATCCTGCGCATGCCTACACATCAAAAAGAACGAATAAATAGCTAGCTCATCAGGGCCGAATAGAAGGGGAGGTGCCTGAAAAAAGGCGCCCTCTGGAGATAGACATTCAGATGTCTGTTATCCAGCTCCCTGAAAAGCGGTCCGACCGAGAGGATCTCGACATTGATGAGATCTCCTCTTTCCTCTCCCATTCCCCCACCCTCCGCAATTCACCCAAGACCCCGGATACACGGGGCACCATCCTCACGGATCCCATTCCTCCCATGACCATCCCCTCCCCCTGATTAGCTTACGTTTGGGTATTATATATATGTTTTCTAAAAAAAACGGTGAAAAGTTCCACAATTCATTTAAGATTATTGTGAAAAAAACTTATAATACACGAATTTGTTAAGAAAACAACAGCCAGAGAACGACGGAAGGCTGGAAGGAGAGAAAGCGGCATGGGGAAAAAACATAGCATCGTCAGGGGAGGCATCTTTTTTCCATCATGTCCCTGAATCCCTGGTAAGGCACCGTCCGGAATTCTTCCTCGGTGTATTCGCAGCTGTTCAGGATGCCGCTCAGACGGCAGGTCCCGTTCTGCCATCCGCTGAACCCGAAATCCTCCTTGACATAGCCGATAGGGACGCCCGGGGCGATGCCTTTGACCAGGGTGACCCTTGCCGAAGGGTCGCACGTGCTGAAGTGCTGCATGTCGCTTTTCTCGAAATAGTCGGTGCAACCGCAGAGGAGGATGAACGGGGCCAGCAGGAACACACTGAGCTTCATGATTCAGCTATCATCACAAAGTATAAAAGAACTCCCGGAATCACACTCAGCATGGATATCCGGTTCAAGAACACCGCCGGCGAATTCATCGCGGGCATCCTGAGCGAGCCGTCCAGACCGAACGGGAAGGCGATCGTCCTGCTCCACTGCTTCACATGCACCAAGCACCACCGAATAATGAGGGGCATCTCCGAGAGCCTGAGCGGGAAGGGATATTCGGTCCTCAGGTTCGATTTCTCCGGGAACGGCGAGAGCGAAGGCAGGATCGAGGAGGCCACATACACCAAGATGATCGGCGAGGTGAGGTCGGCCGTCGATCTGCTCGGACGGGAAGGGTTCAAAAAGGTGGCGGTCGCAGGCCACAGCATGGGCGCGATGCTCAGCGCGTTATCCGCGCATGAGGACCGGAGGCTGAAGGCAGTCGCGTTCATCGCCGGAAGCTCGCAGGCGGCCCGGGTGAGGGAGGTTTTCCCGAAAGAGGCCCTGGACAGGGCGGAAAGCGAGGGGGAATCCGAAGCTTTCGTCTACGGGCGCACGATAAGGCTGAGGAAAGAGTTCCTGCTCGATGTCGAGAGGTACAATATCGGCCATGCCGTCGCTACGCTCAAGCGCCCCATGCTCATCATCCACGGGGCGGCCGACGAGATCATCCCCCCCTACCATGCCCGGCAGATATACCAGTGGGCATCAGAGCCTAAGACCCTCGAGATGCTCGACGGGGTGGACCATCTCTTCAGGAAGGAAGAGCATCTCGCGATGGTGAAGGAGAGTGTGAGCGGCTGGTTCGCCGCCAACTTCTAGCCGCCCAGCTTCGAGACCAGGAATTCAGAGACCAGCCTGGCGTCGGCTGCGAACTGATCGTTCTCAGCGACCATCACCGGGCGGAACGCGACCACGCTGGGAGCGGTCCCGAGCTTGTAGAACCGCTCGACCGGAGCGAACGCCACCCCGGTCTCCATCACGAGGTCGAGGCAGAAGATATCCGAGGGGGCAAGCTCCGCGACCGAGATGCTCCTCATGTAATAATCGAATGCGCTCATGGCCTCCAGGCGCCGGTCCTCATCAGGGATCTGGAGGATGACCTGCTTCAGCTTCTCCATCACGACGGCCTTGTATTCGGTCTTCTTCCAGGGCACATCGGGGTGGTCGATGAAGAAGAGGTTGTAGCCGCTGCTCTCGATCTTGACGGCAGGATGGAGGGGCTTGATGTGCGGAAGGGAACGCATGACCGCCTGGTTCCCGCCTTTTCCGTCCTCCCCGATGAACCTCCTCCTCCCTTCCCGGCGGATCATCTCGAGCTCAGGGTCCGGGTCCAGGATATCCGATGCGAGGATCCTGTGGGCTGCCACAAGGGCTTCCATGGAGCAGTTCGGGATCACCCCGAGCCTCCTCTGGAAGTCCGACTCCAGGTCGCGCACGATGCTCCCTTCTGCGTACTTCCGGAGACGGTCCGGGATATAGACGGCGACCACGCCGGCCTTCTTGTTCGGCTCGAGGAAAACCTTCGAGAGGCTGTTGACGAAGATGAGGATGTTCTTCTCGTCCGAGAGCTCGATCAGCCTCCGCACGCGCATATGGCGCTCCGGCCAGGAGAACGATTCGTAGATCATGTCCAGGACGACGGGCCGCAGGATGCGGCTTCCGGGCGGGTCGTTCATGGTCGCCGCCTCGTTCAGGTCGAATGCCCCGGTGCCGCGGTCGTTCCTGAAGAAGCTTTCAGGATAGACGACTGGGTTCGGATTGCCATAGGGGATGAAGCTCGAGAAGCCGACCTGCGAGAACGGGTTATGCCCTCCGGACACATCCCCGAAGTCCGGATAGCCGGTCTCATGGTCCCGGGGCACAGTGACGACCAGGTCCCTC
This sequence comes from Candidatus Micrarchaeia archaeon, assembly GCA_046331685.1. Lineage (GTDB taxonomy): Archaea > Micrarchaeota > Micrarchaeia > Anstonellales > Bilamarchaeaceae > Bilamarchaeum. The sequence goes on from JAXLQI010000001.1 coordinate 234,971, forward strand.
CCGCCGAACATCACAGCCGTAGAGAAGTGCGTCGGGTAGCTCTCATTAGGGAGCAGGACCTTGGCCTTCGTGTTGTTGAGGAATACCTTATGGATCATCTCGATGCCGTCGCTGATGCCTGCCGAGAAGAAAAGGTGGGTGGGCGGGACGCTGTAGTATTGGGCGACGGCTTCCCTCGCTTCGGCCACCCCCGCCATATATGCGCCGGTCCTCGAGCGGCCGACCGCATCCTTCATCGGCTCGCGCACCCGGGCGAGCGAGACGCCGGGGAAGTATTTCGGGAAATTGCCCGAGCTCTGGTCGCGGAGGGGGCGGCCGTCATGGATCTGCCCGTTCTTGCAGCAGTAGATCTTGTAGAAGCCGAACCAGGTGTCCTTGAGCGACTGCTCGCGGGATTCGATGTTGTGCGGATTGGTGAGGATGCTGCATCCGTTGCGGGCGAGCATGTCGAAGAAAGGGTCTTTACCCCGGATATCGGATCTCCTCTCCGGGCCAGTGGTGCCGTTGCTGCCTGCTCTCAAGATGTTCATGAACCCTCACACTCAGTGATAATCTTTAAAAAACATTTGTGTCAGGAAGGAAAAAATTCTGCAAATGACGTATTATCCCCTGCCTCGTATTAGAAAGGTTTTAATTGTTTGAGAGGATTGTAAGTGAGACATTCCAGAGGTGGACACGATGGAAGAACAAGAGACAGAAGAGATGGCACCGGCACAGTCTATGGAACGCAGGAGAGACGACAACACGGTCTATGTAGGCAAGAAAGGCACCATGGGATATGTCCTCGCGGTCGTCACCCAGTTCAACAACGGCGCGAGCGAAGTCACGGTCAAGGCACGGGGCAAACTGATCTCAAGGGCAGTGGATGTCGTGGAGATCGTCAGGCACAGGTTCATGCCTAGCGCCAAGGTGGAAGACATCGCGATCGCCACCGAGGAGCTGACATCCGAGGACGGCTCGAAGAACAAGGTATCCTCGATCGAGATAAAAATCCAGAAATAATGGTAGCATATGAAAGGAGTCCTGGATACGAAGGGCATCCTGCTTGCCCTGTTTTTCGGCGCTGTTCTCGCCGCCTACGGGGGGCCCGGCTACCTCGCCCTCATGCTCATCTTTTTCCTGCTCGCAATAGCCGTCACGAAATACGAGTATGAGATAAAGCGGGATATGGGGCTGTATGAGCACGAGAGAGGCTGGGAGAACGTCCTCTCCAACGGCCTGCTCCCGTCCATCCTCGCGGTCATGAGCCCGGCGATCGGCCCGATCCCGTTCATCTCCTGCCTGGCCGCCGTCACGGCCGACAAGTTCGGTTCGGAGATCGGCGTCCTGGACCCGCACGACCCGGTCTCCATAATGAGCCTCAAGCCGGTCAAGCCCGGCACGAGCGGAGGCATAAGCCTCCTCGGCACGGTCGGCTCCCTCGCAGGCTCGTGCGCGATAGGGTTCTTCGCGATGGCGGTCTTCGGCATAAGCCCGACCCAGGCGCTCCTCGCAGGGCTCGCGGGGCTCGCAGGCTCCGTCGCGGACACATTGTTCGGCGTGTTCGAGGAGCGGGGGATCGGGACCAAGGGGACGACGAATTTCATCTGCTCCATCGTTGGGGCGCTGATAGGATATTTAATAATCGCATGAGGAGAGTGGATTCCATGAAAGCGTTCGTATTAGCCGGCGGAGAAGGCACAAGGCTGCGTCCATACACCTACAGCGTCCCGAAACCGATGCTCATCCTCGGGGGCAAGCCGATATTGCTCTACGTGCTCGAGAACCTGGAACAGGCCGGGATAAAGGAGATAACCATAACGGCAGGTTACAAGCACGAGCAGATATCAGCCTATTTCGGCGACGGCTCCAGGTTCGGGCTGAAGCTGGACTATTCGATCGAGAAAGAGAGGATGAACACTGCAGGGTCCATCCTAGGGTATAAGGGGAAGGTGAGGGACACTTTCGCGGTCGTGATGGGCGACCACCTCACGGACATCGACATGGCCGAGATGGTGAAAAGCCACAGGAAAAGCGGGGCTGTGGCGACGATCGCGCTCTATCACAAAAAGCAGCAGCTCGAGTACGGCGTGGCCGAGCTGAAAGGCGGCAGCGTCGTGGGTTTCAAGGAAAAGCCGCTCCTGGAGCATTATTTCAACACCGCCATCTACATCTTCGAGCCCGAGATATTCGACTATATCAGGGAGAAGGAGGATTTCGCCAAAGACGTATTCCCCAGGATGCTTTCAGCCGGGAAAAAAATAAACGGGTACGTGTTCGAAGGCGTCTGGTATGACATCGGCCGCGTCAACGACTATGAGCGCTTCGTCGACACGTTCAATGTCGTCAAGCTCGCGAATACAAAATGACATATACCGCTTTTTTCCCATAATCATATCTTAAGGTATAGTGCGAGCACGACCAGGGCGAAGACGCCCTCGACGGCGACGAAGAATAGGACCAGGTTCCGCTCGCTGATGCCCCCAGATAATTTCATCACCAGGTGCACGAGGCCTTTCACCTTGCCGTCTTTCGGCAGGAGCTTCCCTCCCCGGAGATCCTGATGGGTGTGCGGGAAACGGTTCAGCGCTTTCACGAAGAAATCCATGATGTAAGGGACCATCAGGATCACCCCTGCGCTCTCGAGATTGCCGATTATGACGCAGCTCGCTAGCACGCATCCGATCGTGAGGGTCCCGACATCGCCGGGGAACACCTTCGCCGGATAGATGTTGAAGGCGAGGAAGGCCAGCAGGGCGCCGAGCATCGATATCGCGAAGACCGCCATCTCGACCGAGCCCCGGCTGAGGGCTACGAGGGCGAGGGCTCCGAACATGACAGCCCCCATCCCGGCTTCGAGCCCGTTGAACCCCGCGAGCATGTTCGTGAGATTGGAGCAGACGGCGATCGCGAGCGGGACAAGGAGGAGGATATAGACGATCCCGAAATCCACCGAGCCTATGAAAGGGATGAAAAGCGCGGTGCTCCCCGCGGCCTTCACAGCGACCAGCGGCACGGCGGCGAACAGCGGGAGGATGGCCTTCAGCCACTGCGGGATGCTCAGGAGATCGTCCACTATTCCTATGAAAGCGATCGTGTGGATCGTGATCACGGCGGCAAGCACATAGACAAGGTTGAGCTGGAGAGAGAAGAACGAATTGAAGAAGATCGCGAGGAGGAGGCCGGCGCTGAACCCTGCGACTATGCCGAAACCGCCCATCTCGGCCACCTGCGGGCCCCCGGACTTGTTCTCATCGCCCCCCGTGATGCCCGCCCGTACAAGGCGGGGGATTATCATCTTGGTCAGCAGGAACGCCGCGGCGAAAGAGAGGATCCCGCAGGCGAGATAGTACTCGATCATCTCCGCACCTGCTCCACTATCGTCTTCGCGTATTCGACGCTGAAATTCTTCTCCCTCGCCAGGATCTCCGCGACCTTCTCGGCCTCTTCGGCGGTCGCCCCGGCGAAGATGGCTATGTTCCTTGCATGGAGCTTCATATGGCCCTGCTGGATCCCAACAGTGCTGAGCGCCGAGAGGGCGGCGAAATTATTGGCAAGGCCCACAGAAGCCATGGCCATGGCGAGCTCGCGGGAGCTCTTCACACCTGAGATCTTGAGGGCGATACGTGCTGTCGGGCTGCTGTTCACCGCAGGCCCGACGGTGGCGAGGGCGAGCGGCAGCTCGATCGAGCCCAACAGATCGCCATTCTCATTCTTCCGGAACTGCGTGAGGGGCTTGTACGAGCCGATCGAAGCGAACGCGTGCGCTCCGGCCTCGACCGATCTCCAGTCGTTGCCGGTGGCGAGCGCGACGGCGTCCACCCCGTTCATGATGCCCTTGTTGTGGGTCGCGCACCGGTAGATATCGTGCTTCGCGAATTCGTATGCGTCGAGCACCCCGTTCACGGCATCTTCGCCGATCACGGATCTCCTCCAGACCGCGCTGGCCCGGGCTTTCCTCCTCGTGGCCAGATTGCTGACGATCCTCAGCCGGGCATGGCCCTCGCTGATCTGGGAGAGTGTCGGGGCGATGCTCTCGAGCAACGTGTTGACCATGTTCGCCCCCTGCGCTTCGCCGACGGCGACGAAGAAATCCACTATGACCATCCGGCCCCGGTCGGTCTCGATCACCCTGGCCTCGAAATCCCGCACGCCGCACCCGTATTTCTCGAGGCCCTTCATGTGGCTGGATGCTATGCCGAGGATCTGGCGCTTGTTCAGCGAGAGGTTCTTCAGGGCCTCGGTGACGTCCTTGATGGATGTCAGCTGGATCTGACCGATCATTATCGGCTCATCCGCGTCGGCCTTGAAGCCCTCCGGAAGGGTCTGCTTGGCGGCCCTGCAGGCCGCAGCGATGACGGATGCCTCCTCCACGGCCATCGGTATGATCGTGTGCCTGCCGTTTATCACGAAGTTGAGGCCGAGGCCGAGAGGGATATGGATGGCCCCAATGACGTTCTCGACCATCTTGTCGGCCTTGTCCATCTTCAGGGCGCCGCTGTCCGCTAGGACCAGCGCCTCCTCGTCCGTCAGGCCGGCCGACTTCTTGACCTTTGCGAGGCGTTCTTCCGGCGTGAGCTTGTAGAATCCTGAGAAATCCTCCATTGAAACTTTCCTCCTGCATAACCTCGGTTAAAGTTTCATCAAACTTCAGCCGGTTCGACTTGAAACTTTCCTCCTTTGAAACTTTCCTCCTGCATAACCTCGGTTAAAGTTTCCGATGGAACGATGCGACGTTCCATGGACACAAGAACGGATTCCCGTTCTTGTTGTCATCAAACTTCATTAGATGAACTCCGAATCCTCCTCCATATTTCAACGATAACCGTTCTCCAGTTTCTCCAGCGCCGAGCCGATGTTCTCGAACGCCGCATCGGCCTTCTTCATGTAGAAGCCGCGGAATATCTCCTTAAGGTTCCTCGACTCTCCATCGCCGAAATAATACCTCCCCTTCTTCCTGCTCAGGATGCCGACCTCTTTCAGCCTGAGGAGATGATAATAGACGGCTTTCGGGTTCTGGGGCGCTTTGGTAGTCTCCTCGAGGCGGGAGAGGATGTCCTTCGTCGTCGGGGCCTGGTCCCGGACATGGAACTCGAAGAGAGTCTCGAGGATATCGAGCAACAGCCTCCGGCTCTCGTTCGGCAGGATCATCCCCAGCGAGAGCGCGATCCACCGTATCAGCGACTTCCGGGCCAGCAGGACGTCTTCCGGAAGAGCCATGTCCCTAATCACCAACTCTGATCGTATCAGCCTGGATTCAGGGATCATGTGACGATTTCCATGAGAAAGGTTATAATGATACGGGTGCATTTAAGCACAGGTGAACCCTTGGTCAACCTGACGATACGCCATCACCCTGACGTTCTATTCGGCTTCTCGAGCAATTACATCGAAGTCATCCTCCGCGTCGAGAACCCAGGGGATCATGCGATCTGGGGGGAGGCCGACATATCGGTCCCTGAGAGGCTTTCGCTGAGCCCGAACAATTCCCTCCGAAAAGGGAGGGTGAGGGTCGGTATCATCGGCAAGAGCGAGTTCCTCGAGAAGTCCGTGAGGGTCTACAGCAACAGTTTCACCAACCCCCAGATGTACAAGTGCGGGATAACGCTCTACGTCTTCAACAAGGACGGCGTGATTGACGGAAGGGTCGAGAAACCGACCAATATCAGGTGCGAACTGAAGAAGGAAGCCACGCTCTGATCCTGAGTATTTTCAGACAAGCCTTATGTGCTGGTCAGCGAGCAGGTGGGAGAAGTAGCCGACCGCCCCTGCGGCGGCTATAGCCTCCCCGAAAACCACATAGAGGGCTGCGGCGAAGACGATGTTGGCCGCGATCGTATGCGTTATCCCTCTGTGCTTCGGCTTGAAAAGGCGGAAAATGATGAGGTAGCAGCCGAGGACGGCGAGGAAGATGATGAGCGCCGGGAGGAGCTTCGCTATCGACGGGAGACACGCAGCCCCTCCGCAGCTCCAGATATAGGCTGAGAGGAAAGCGAAGGCTATGACCGCGGCATCGAGCAGCTTCCTCCCTTTGCTTGATTCGTGGTCGAGGTCCGGAGCCAGCGCGCAGAGCGCCCCGAAGGCTGAGAGGAGCGCCAGGGAAAGCGGATCCCTGCCGCCCGCTAGGTAGGAGACGCAGAAGACAAGGACCGCTCCGACAAGAAGATGGGCACGCCATCGCATGGATAAAGAAGAGGAAGAAAAAATAAAAACAGGCCGATTCAGCTTCCTATCTCGAAGCTGGCCGATACCACTGCGCTGACATCCACCTGGCCCGGCGAGAGCTGGGTCGGGGGGACTGGTGCGGAGTCCGCCGCGGCCATCATGTAGTTCTTGGTGTAATACGGCACCGGGTAGCTGAACGATTCGCTCGCCGAGAGGATCTTGCCGAGGGAGACACCGACGCCGGCCGCTATGGACTGCGCTTTGGATTTCGCCATCGCGGATGCGTCCTGGAGGAGCGATTTCTCGATAGCGGCTTTGGTCTCGTCCTTCAGCGTGAACTGGACGTAATCGACGAACGTCTGGTTCGTCCCGGCGCTTGCGGCCGCATCGATCACATCCCCTCCCTTTGTCAGGTCGGTCAGCCTCACATTGAGGCTGTGCGTGGTCCGGTAGCCGGTCACCTTCGACGTGTAGTGGCAGTTCATGCCGCCCTTGTCGCAGATGTACTGGCTGTCATAGACCGGGTCGACGCTATAGGACACCGTCTGGATGTCCGAGTCGGCGATGCCGAGCGCTTTCAGCCTCGAGCGCAGATCCGCGCTCACAGCCGCATTATCCTGCTGGGCTTTCTTGGCTGTGCCGGAATCCGTCTGGACGCGCAGGGCCAGGTTGAGCAGGTCCGGCGCGGCTTTCTTTGTCGCTGTGGCCGACACCGAGATCACATGGTCGGTAGGCGTGCTCGACACATAGACATTCGGGCTGCTCGGCCCGCCCGTGACATTCACTTTCGGCGCATAATCGCCCTTGGAGAGCAGGTAGGCGCTCCCGAGCATCCCTACGGCGAGAAGGAGAGCTGCGATAACAAGCATCATCCCTTTGCCTTGGTGAGCCATCATCATTTCATCATCTTTTCCCATTTCATCACCTTGAAATTTTCTTACAGACGCCCATCGCATCAGGGGTCTTATCATCAGGATAATAGTCCGTGCATGCGTAGCCCGCAGGGCACCGGAATCCGGCTATGCCGCCGCACTGGCACACCGCCACGCAGAACTTGTTGCACACCTGGCCAGGAGGCAGATCCCTGCAGCAGGTGCCCTCTGTGTTCCAGCTCCCTCCCGAAGCCAAGCAAGACTCCTCTGACGGTCCGGCCCCGGTCTGGTTGTCAGCCGGGCGCGAGCCTGCGCAGCCCTGGAGAGCCAATAGCAAAGCCATCGCGAGGAAAGCGTATCTCATGGATAAGGATAGGAAAGCGATATTTAAACGATTGCCTTTTTAGTTCGGCCGAGACCGACAGATCAGGCGTGGACGGCATCCCTCATGAGGACCAGCTGGACGGAACGGACGACATCGGCATCAGGATGGGCGAGGAGCCCGTCCAGGGATGCATCATCGTGCGTGTTCATGAAGTGGATGGCGAGCGCCGCGGCGGCGTTCCTCTTCACATAGATGTCGTCCAGCGCGGCCTTGAGCCCTGGCACCGAAGGCCCGATATCCAAGCGCTGGTCCGCGGCCGCCCTGAACAAGTCAGCTGCGAGCGGACCTATGCCGACGTAATCGTCGTTCAGGAGGCCGGCGAGCGCCTCCTGGTGATTGCGCAAAACGTTCAGGAGCTCGGGGGTCTCGTCACGGAGGAGCATCATGCGGAGACGCTCCGCTCCGGGGGAGATGCTGCGGGGTTTCTCCACAAGTATGCTGTGCCTTGGAAAATCAGTCGGGGCTGGCCGGTCCGGATCGGTCAAACCGAGTCTCCTTCGCGTATGCCTCAAAGGCCTACCCTCGGAGCATATTTGGAGTGAACGGTTTATAAATCGGCCAATCTTCTTCCGGAGAGGATGGGAGGGGCGGTCATGCCGCTTTGGCTTTCTTCTCTTTCTCGAGCTTCCTCTTGATGGTCTTTAGGCTGACGAACGAGTCCCGTTCCATCTCCTCGAGCCGGAACGAGATCATCTTCTTCTGCTCCTCGAGGCGCGGCATGAGGACGAACTCCAGGGCGTTGACACGCCTCTTGGTCTTCTCGATCTCGATGATGAGCCTCTTCATGGCGGTCTCGGTCTCGGCGAGGCGGATCACCATCGTGAGGATGTCGTTGAAATCCTCGACCGCGGCATCGATCTTGGCGCTCGTCGCCGCCACCGAGTATGTGGGCAGGGCGAGGAAATGGACGCTCTCCATCTTCGTCGTTATGTTCGGGATCTTGACGCCCATCACGTTGCGGACCTCTATGTCTATGTCGATCTCCTTGCGGAGGTCGAGGGATACCTTGGAGAGCTCCTGGTTGTTGTGGTACGTCTCGGCGAGGGCAAGGGACCGGTATCCGGAAGCCATCCTGACCGCGAGCTGGCCGCGGAGGTCCTGGGCCTTCTTGAGTATCTTGAAGAACTCGAGGATGAGGGCATCGCGCTTCTGCTTGAGGAGCTTGTGGCCCTTCTGGGCCAGCTTGATGCGATCCTTGGTCTGTATGAGCTCCATCCTCGTCGGATTCACATCGGTCGCTGCCATTTTTGTTCACCTCAAAGGGCTGCGCCCCTTGGACCCTCCTTCTTCTTCATGTATTTCGCGATGTGGTCTTTCTTGACCCTCTTGAGCTCGTCTTCTGGGAGTATCGAGAACAGCTCCCATCCGAGATCAAGTGTGGCCTCTATGTCGCGGTTCTCATACGGGCCCTGCTGTATGAAGCGTTTCTCGAACTCATCGGCCATCTTGAGGAAGCGCCGGTCGGATGCCGACAACGCTTCCTCTCCGACGACCGCGCTGAGGCTCCGGAGGTCCCTCCCGTTCGCGTATCCGGCGTAGAGCTGGTCCGAGACCCCTTTGTGGTCTTCGCGGGTCTTCTTGTCGCCGATGCCGGAGTTCATGAGGCGGGAAAGGGACGGGAGCGGGTCCACCGGCGGATAGATGTTCTTGCGGTGGAGGTCCCTGCTCAGGAGTATCTGCCCTTCGGTGATGTAGCCGGTGAGGTCAGGGATAGGGTGCGTCTTGTCGTCTCCGGGCATGGTGAGGACGGGGATCTGCGTGACCGATCCCGTGCTTCCCCTCACCTTGCCTGCCCTTTCGTATATCGTGGAAAGGTCGGTGTACATGTACCCCGGGTAACCACGGCGCCCCGGCACTTCCTGCCTTGCCGAGGAGATCTCGCGGAGAGCCTCGCAGTAGTTGGTCATGTCCGTGATGAGGACGAGGACGTGCATCCCCTGCTCATAAGCGAGGTATTCGGCCGTGGTGAGGGCGAGCCTCGGGGTGATGATGCGCTCGACCGACGGGTCGTCGGCGAGGTTGAGGAAGAGCACCGCGTTCTCGAGTGCTCCCGTCTTCTCGAAATCCCTCATGAAGAATGACGCCTCTTCATGGGTGATGCCGACGGCCGCGAACACGACCGCGAACTTCTCTCCGCTCCCCCTGACTTTGGCCTGCCGGGCGATCTGGACTGTGAGCTGGTTGTGCGGAAGGCCGGCTCCGGAGAATATCGGGAGCTTCTGCCCGCGGACGAGCGTGTTCATGCAGTCGATCGTGGAGATGCCGGTCTGGATGAACTCGTTCGGCATCTCGCGCGAGAACGGGTTTATCGGAAGGCCTGAGATGTCGACCTTCTCCTTCGGGATCAGCCTCGGGCCCTTGTCCCTGGGCTCGCCGAGTCCGGTGAACACGCGGCCGAGCATCTCGGTCGAAAGGCCGAGCCTCATGGTCTCGCCGAGGAACTTCACGGTCGTCTGGGTGGTGCTGATCCCCGCCGTGGGGCCGAAGACCTGGACGACTGCCATCTCCGCGCTGACATCGAGGACCTGGCCCTTGCGGCGCTCGCCGTTCGGAAGCATGATCTCGACGATCTCATTGTAGCCGACCCCGCTGACGTCTGAAACGACGACAAGCGGACCCGCGATCTCTGTGATTGTCTTGTATTCCTTCATATGATTCACCCTTATTTCCTCGAGAGCCCGTCAAACCCTGCATCGATCTCCTTGTGCAGCCTGTCGAACTCCTTCATGTCGGCGATCTCTTTCATGCGCCCTATCGTCCCCCTCACCGTTAGCTCCTGTATCTTCTTGAGCTGGACGCCGAGGTCGATAGCGTTGTTCGTCCTTTCGCCGAACTTCATGATCGTCTTGAGCATCTGGTACTGCTTCTTCACCTCGCAGCGGGCGTCTATGTCGCTGTAGGCGTTCTGCTGGAGGTAGTCCTCCCTGAGCATCTTGGTGACCATGAGGACCGCCTGCTCCTTCTCCGGAAGGGCGTCAGGGCCCACGAGCTGGACCACTTCCTGCAGCTCCGCCTCTTTCTGGAGCATTATCATCGCGGCTTTGGCCATCCTTGTGAAGTCCGAGGAGATGTTCTCGGCGAACCATTCCTCCAGGCCGTCGCTGTAGAGTGTGTAGCTCTTGAGCCAGTTGATGGCCGGGAAGTGCCTCTTGTAGGCGAGCGAAGCGTCGAGGGCAAGGAAGACCTTGGTGACACGGAGCGTGTTCTGGGAGACCGGCTCCGAGATGTCTCCGCCCGGGGGCGAGACCGCGCCGACTATGGAGATCGAGCCATACCTCTCTTCGGTGGCGAGGCAGCGGACCCGTCCGGCCCTCTCATAGAATTCAGCCAGCCTTCTCGCGAGGTAAGCCGGATAGCCTTCCTCGCCGGGCATCTCCTCGAGCCTGCCTCCGATCTCGCGCATCGCTTCGGCCCACCGCGATGTGGAGTCGGCCATGAGCGCGACGTCATAGCCCATGTCCCTGAAATATTCGGCGATCGTGACCCCGGTGTATATGCTCGCCTCGCGGGCGGCCACAGGCATGTTGGACGTGTTCGCGATGAGCACCGTCCTCATCATCAGCGGCTTGCCTGATTTGGGATCCTTGAGGTGGGGGAACTCGGTGAGCACGTCGGTCATCTCGTTCCCTCGCTCACCGCACCCGATATAGACCACTATCTGGGTGTCGGAGTATTTCGCGAGGCTCTGCTGGGTGACCGTCTTCCCGGACCCGAAAGGGCCCGGGATGCATGCGGTGCCCCCTTTCGCTATCGGGAAGAAGGTGTCTATGATCCTCTGGCCGGTCACGAGGGGTATCGTGGGCGGGAACTTCTCGATGACCGCCCTGGACTTGCGGACGAAACACCGCTGCATCATCTGGATCGCGTGCTTCTTGCCCTCGAAAGATACGACGGCGACATCCTCTTCGACGGTGAATTTTCCTGATGAGACCGACTCCACCCTCCCTTCGTATGGGGTCATGATCCTGTGCTCGATCAGGTCGGTCTCCTGTACTGTCCCGATGATGTCTCCGACCTTGACCTTGTCCCCTTTCTTCACCGCCGCCTTGAAATCCCATTTCTTCTTGCGGTCGAGGGCCGGGGCTTCTATCCCGCGCGTGATGTACACCCCGCCGGCCATCTCCTCGATGACCTTGAGGGGCCTCTGGATCCCGTCGTAAATGCTCGTGAGGATGCCCGGGCCGAGCTCGACCGAAAGCGGCTGGCCGGTCGAGACGACCGGCTCCCCGGGCTTGAGTCCGGAGGTGTCCTCATAGACCTGGATGACCGAGGTCGTGCCGGTGATCTTGATTATCTCTCCGAGGAGCTTCCCTTCCCCGACCCTGACTACATCGTAAAGCCTGGCATCGGGCAGGAACGCCTCGACGACAGGTCCGCTGATCCTTTCAATGCGACCTTCATCCTTAGCCATATCAATCTTCCTCCATGGAACTATTTCTTGCCCAGATCGAAGCCGAGAGCCCGCTTGATCAGGTTCCGGATCTCATCGCCTTCGACCGATTCTCCTGAATAATCCGGCATCGGTATGACCACCGGATAAGCTACGCTGTCGAGCCTCTTCTTTAGCCTCCAGTCTATCTTGCTGAGCAGCCTTTCGTTCGTTATTATGATCCCGTAATCGGCGTTCCCGAGAGCCCTCTCGATCTCCCCCTGGATGGTCGCTTCGCTCACGGCCACCGTGTTCTCAAGGCCGGCCAGCTGGAAGCCCATCACAAGGGGCGCATCACCGATCACGATTATCTTGGATTTCATCTCTTTCACCGTTCAGACGACGACGAGCATCGCCCGTATCTCAGCCTCGCTCAGGCCGAACTCCTTCCCTTTCGCTATCTTCCTCAGGTTGTTGACCTCCTCTTCCTTGAGCAGGAGGAACCCGATGATCACGCCCGCAGAGAGGACCGCCCTGCTGAACGCGAACGCCTTCTCGGCAGCTATGGATTTCTCCAGGTTGATCTCCAGCTCGCTCAGCGATTTTATCTCCTTGAGGTCGAGGTGGTGGAACCTGGACCTTGAGAGCTGGAGGACAGCGGCGATATCCTTGGCCTCGATCATCCTCTCCACCATCTGGTCCTTTATCGTGCCGCCCTTTATCAGGGATGAGCGGATCTTCTCCTTCCCTGAATTGTGCTTCTTGAGCCGCTCGATTATCAGGATGTTCCTCGCATCGATCTCGTTCCTGAGGATGCCGCGGATATATGACGCCTCCTTGGCCGGCACCTTTGCGAGCACGTGGTCCATGAGCAGATAGATATATGAGTCGATGCCGCTCTCCATCTTCGTGAACATATCGATGCTCGAGAGGGCTTTTGCCATGCTCTGCCGCACCTCTTCGGTCCCGGACGAGAGAAGCGTCCTGCCGAATCCGGTCTTCCTGACCTCGCGGACCACGTCCCGGTCATCCGCCTTGAGGATACGCTTGAAATCGTCCTCGCTCATCCCGCCTACCTCGATGAGGTTGGGCCTGACGTCCTCGAAGCCTTTCTTCACCCTGCGCGCGTGCATGAGCGTCTTCAGGTTCATCAGGTCGTAGCGTATCAGCAGGGCCTCGAGGGCCGAGCGGTCGCTTTTCGGCGATATCTTGATCAGCTTGCGCACCGTCCGGGAGAAGTTCTTCGAGGCCGCAGCCTCGATGAGCGCCGAGCCCCCGTATTGCACCGAGGCTCCGGAGAGGTCGTTCTTGTAGCCGCTCCTCTGGAGGAGCTCCACCATGGCCTCGACGCTGCCCACCTTGACCATCTCCTCGAGGTATCCGCTCTTGATGAGGGATCCCTTCATGGCCTTGACCCTGGCATTGGAGTAACCGTATTTGAGCGACCTGCTCTCGAGCCGTGGCAGCCAGTTTAGCATCATCTGCCTCCGAATATCTTCTCATGCACCTGCTTGCGGATCTCGTCCCTCCGTGACTCGAAGAGCGTCTCCAGCGTGATGTCGATCCTTATCTTCCCGTCCTGGCTCTCGACGATCGCCCCTCCGAGGGAATCGAGATCCTCCGCGATCTTCACACCCTTCGGGGCCGCGAGGAGGGGCTTGTCCCCCTTCACGAGACGGACAGACGAGCCCGGGCCGAGCTCGGCTGAAGCCGCCGCGACCGACTCATTCAGGAACCTCTTGTATTCAGGGCTCTTGCGGATTGCGCCGAGCGCTTCGAAGAAATCCTCGAGGACGTTCTTTATGGCATCCTCCCTCGCTTCGGCGCTGATGCGTCTGGACTCCAGCCGCGCCCAGGCGAGGCGCTCGTTGCGCTGCTCGGTGAGCAGCCTCTCGACCTCTGCCTCAGCCTCTTTCTTCAGGGCGGCTCTCCTCGAGCGCTCCGCGTCAAGCATGCTTTTGGCGCTGGCCTGGGCTTCCGCGACAATCTTCCGGGCGTCTTCTTCGGCCTCGGAGAGTAGAGAGCCCTTAAGCTTCTCTATTCCCATGCAAAGCACCTTAAGCTGCCTTGCCGAGCGCCTGGATCAGGAAGAACGCCACCACGAAACCGAGCAGTGCAAGAAGCTCAGGGAGCGCGAGATAAAGGATCATCTTCGATTCCAATTCCGGTCTCTCCGCCGCCGCGCCCATCGCCGCGGCGCCGATGCTGCCCTGCGACCAGGCCGCTGCCACTGCACTCAATCCCATAGCGATTCCCGCACCGATCGCGATAGCGCCTTCGGATGTCAGGAAGTTCCCTGTTGCACTTACTGGATCTGCCATATTTTCACCTTTTTCTCATAATTTTCTTGAGTATGATGCGAACGGGCTGAACGCCGTCCCGCCCCCCTGGAGGAATTTCGTCTTGAACTCGAAGATGTTCAGACGGCCGCCCTGCACAAGCGCCTCGAACATTGCGATGACGCAGTTGGCCAGGTGGAGCAGGATGTAAATCGGGAAGAGGACGATGGCGAGCACTCCCATGGAGGGGTTCGGGCGGAGGAACTCGTTCAGTATCTCAGCGAGTATGACACCTACGACGCCGATGACCGCCACCCTCAGGTAGGAGAGGACATTGCCGGCGAAACCCGGGATCTCGACCGCGCCTACCGCGCCCTCGGTCATCACAACGCCGACGACGCCTATGCCTATCAATATGAGCCCGCTGGTCGTGAACGGTTTGTCTATGTAGCCGAGCTGTGACAGCAGGGCCATCGCGATGCCGGCCTCGAATGCCAGCCATGCGAGTTTCGCCATGGCATGCTTCTTGCTGTGGTTCCATTCTCCGGCCACGCCGAGGATCAGCCCCAGGCCCATGTGTATCATGCCTACGAACAGGGTGGCGAGGAGAAGCATGTTAAGCCCTTCGACACGGTGGAAACCGGTGTAGATCGGGGCCGAAAGCAGGTGCATCCCGGTCCATGAGCCGACATATTCGGCGAGGTGGAAGTGGGAAAGGCCCATCCATTCATCGAACACGAGTCCGAACGCTATGGTCGGGATCGCCGAGATGAGCCAGATCATCCCTATGCTGGACATCATCTGGCTTTTCGAGAATCTCTTTGTTATGAAATACGCGAGGAGCAGGGACATGACGCCATAGAGGACGTCGCCCACGATCATGCCGTAGAGGATGCTGAGGCCGATGAAATACGGGACCGTAGGATCGAGCTCGTTGTAGCGGGGGAATGAGTAGTTGCGGGTGATGAACTCGAAGGGCTTCGCGAGGGGCGGGTTTTCCAGCACTGTCGGCGGGATCTCATCGTGGTCATGCCCGAAACCGACATCCTCGAGGACCGCTTTCTGCCTCGAGACGATGGGCTCGAGGCTCCCCAAGCTTTCCGCGAGGATCCAGCCTTCTATCACATATACGCATTTGGACTCTGAGAACCGCGATGAGATCTCGGACCTCTGGGCTTCGACCTCCAGGGAGGCTATGAGGCTCCGGACCCTGGAGATGTTCTCATGCGAGAATGCGACGAGCTCTTTCTGCGCCGCTGCCAGCCCGGCTCTCGCAGACCTGAGCTCGCCTGAAATTTTCGCCGCCGTGGCCGAAGGGGTGGTCGTCCCTTCCGGCAGATCGATCTCCGTGAACCCGGCTTCTGAGAGGAGCGAATCGGCTTTCGCCTCGTTCTTCCTTTCGAAGACCGCAAGGGCGACGTTCCTGCCCGGGACGCTGGATATCTCCCCGTGGATCTTCCCGAGCTCAGCGGACAGCTTCGGTATCTTCGCCCCGGAGATCTCGCCTATCCTATAGGCGACCGTCCTTGTGCCGAGCCGGCTGAAATCGACATCGCGGAGGTGCGCCACTTTGGCGAGCGATGCTTCGGCCCCCTCCAGGGACTTGATACGGTCGGTGAGATCGGAGATGCGGGTGTTGATCGCTTTGATGCGGTCGTGCGCGTCGAGCTTCCCCGCGGCCGCGAGGGCGGAACTGCCGTCGATGATCTTCGGCTCCTCGTGCCGGGCGCCCTTGCCGAGCGCCGGCTCCATCATGGCGAGCATCGAGCGGAGCGAGAGCAGGGCGGCGGATATACCGTCGAACGATGCGAGCGGCCTCCCTTCATCGAGCCCTTTGTGGACGCTCTTGCGGATATCGACGAGGCCGGCCTCATGCAGCTCCCTGATAAGGTCTTCCACCTGGGATTTGAGCACGATCACTCTGACCTTCTTCATTCTTTTCGGCCGCAACATCGTCATTCCTCAGAGGCTGCCCAGGAAATCCTTGACGAGCTTCGAGACGGTCTGGGCGTCGGCTTTCTTCTTGCCCGCCTTCTCCGAGCCCTCTTTGGCTTCGGCGACGATCCTCTCGACTTCGCTCTCGATGTCCTTGCTTCCCTTGCGGAGGCGCTCGTTCTTGTAAGCCACGACCTCCTCGTCCCCTTTGGCGCGCTCTTCCTGGGATCTCTCCTTGGCTTCGCGCACGATCTTTTCGGCTTTCTCCTTGGCCGAAACAATTAGACGGTCGTAGGCCTCCTCAGCCTCCCTTATCTCCTTTACCGTTTTCATGAACTCTGGCTGTTCAGAAGCTTGATGCATAATGACACCAAAACAAGTTGACCTTAATTAAAAAGGCAATATTTATAAATTTAATCGAATGAATTTCCTCTGTCGTCTTCTGCGCAGCGAAGGCTTAAACGGGAAGACGGAGAATTTCCGAATTAGAGTGATGCAAATGGGAGCTTACAAGTATATAACTCAGACGCTGCAGAAGCAGTACAAGGAAAGGAACGCTGATTACCGGAGCAAGATCGTGGCCTGGAGAGCGGGCCCGGCCATGGTACGGTGCGAACAGCCGAGCAATATCGCGAGGGCCAGGATCCTCGGGTACAAGGCCAAGCAGGGCTATGTCGTCGTCCGCACCCGCGTGGACAAGGGAAGGAGGACCAGGAGGAGATCCAACGGCGGCAGGAAGCACAAGAACTACTATCTCTTCGTTCAGCCCCAGATGTCCCATCAGGCCATCGCTGAGCAGCGGGTGAACCGCGTATACCGCAACATGGAGGTCCTCAATTCCTATTGGGTCGGCGAGGACGGGAACTACAAGTTCTTCGAGGTGATCCTCGCGGATCCGGCCAAGCCGAGCGTCAACATCAGCAGCGCGATAAGGCAGGGCAAGGCCTTCAGGGGGCTCACGTCGGCCGGGAACTCCAGGACGCCGAGCAAGAAGAAGACGCCGAACAAGAAGCTCCGCAGGAAGCTGCTCAGCAGGAAGGCATACCACTACGAACCTTATGTGAAGAGCGCGAAGCCAGAGGCCGCTCCGAAGCATGCGGAACTGAAGGTGGCGAAACCGGCTCCTGCGAAAGAGCACAAACCGGCTGTCAAACACGAGGCTCACCACGAGCGGGCCCCCCAGCACAAGCCTGAGGCTACTCATCATCCCGAGAAGCACGAGGCGGCCCATCATGGAGAGAAGCATGTTGAACACAAACCCGCTCACAAGTGAGCAGGCATGTTCGACATAATCGCGTGCACGGCCGAACCTTCTGATTTCGGTTTCTCCAGATTCTACTCCTTGGACGAAGCGAAGGGGAAGATAGCCACGGCCGAGAACCTCGAAGGGGCCCTAGCGCACAAGAACAGGAAGGTCCTGGTCTCATTGCGCGATTTCGCGTTCGACGAGGGCGCCATAAAGGTCATCGCGGAGAAGAAGAGCGTCTGTTTCATCTTGGATATAGGCCGGCTCGTCCGCACCCGGGGGGTGCCGCGGGCGATCGCGATCTCGAAATTGAGGAATTTCCTGAGGCTGTGCGTCAAGCATGGGGCGTATTACACTTTCGCATCTTTCGCAGAGAGCCCGTCGCAGATAAGGAGGCCGGGCGAGCTGGAGAGCATCGCGCTCCTCTTCGGCCTCAACCGGGGGCAGGCGAAGATGGCATTGAAGATGCTCCAGCACTACCTTTGAGCACGTTTTAAATAGGCGAAATGGGATAGCCATGCATGGACAGGCTCCTCGCGATCGCCCTGATGCTCTCTCTTTTAGCGGCTGGATGCTTATCGTTTCCCAAATCAGGAACGGCTGTGAGGGAGCCTCCCCCGACTCCGCCTGAAAGGCCGCCCAATCCGACTCCGGCCAACAGCACCGGGACGGCCGAGCCTGATGCCGGACCGGCAACTGCCGGCAATGCCTCGGCGCCTCCGGGCGCGGAAAAGAGCGGAGGTTCCGTCCTCATCCTCGGGAGGTCCGTCGCCCGCGGCTGGATCGACTACATGGGCGGCGAATACACATGCTTCGACGAAGGATGCGGCAACGCGGCTTATGTCGCGAACTACAGCGGAAGGACCTTCATATACTCCGAGCTGGACCCGCCGCCGGACATAGTGGGATCCGCTGCGGACCGGCTCGAAAGGTTCGGCGATCGTGCCGACACCGTCTTCTTCAAGCTCTGCTTCGTGGATTTCGAATCAGACCCGAGCGGGGAGAACCTGCGGAGGGATGAGGGATACATCCAGGCCGCGTACGACGAGATAGTCGTGAAGAGGCATAAGAAGATGATCGTAGGCAATGCGCTGCCGTCGGTCGCTTCATCGACGGACCAGACCCTGGTCTCCAGCCACCGCGAATACAACAGATGGCTGGACGGATTCGCCAAGTCGCACAAGGACATCAAGGTGCTCGACTTATACGGCATGCTCTCCGACAGCTCGGGAAGCCTGGATCCAAGGTATGCCAGCTCCCCTGATGATTCGCACCCGAATGCCGCCGGCTATTCGAGGATCACGCCCGGGTTCCTCGCCCTCCTAGGATGAGGTCCAGGTTTCGCACACTGGCAGGACAACCTCGAAAGTGCTGCCCAGCCCCTCCGCGCTTTCAACCGAGATCGACCCCCCGTGGGCGCGGATGAAATTGAGCGTGATAGGGAGGCCGAGGCCAGTGCCGTTCTCGCCTTTAGTGGTGAAGAAGGGCTGGAAGATCTTGGATCGGACAGAATCGCTCATGCCGTATCCGGTGTCGGTGATAGAGAGGATCGCCAGCATTCCTGTGTCAGTGGTATGCCTTGCCGACGAGATCGTGAGGGTCCCGCCATGGGGCATGGCGTCTATCGCGTTCGTAACAAGGTTGTGGAAGGCGCGGCAGAGCTTGTCCTTGTTCCCTAGTATCCCTCCAACATTCTCCTGCAGGTCCAGCACCATCCGGATATTGTTCCTCGCGCAGAGATTCCTTACGCCTCCGACGACGGAACGGATGATGGCTTCAAGCTGGATAGTGTCCTTGCCCATGGATATCGGAGAAGAGAGCTGCATCATCTCCTTGACAAGCCTACAACTTCTCTCAAGCGCGACCGTGATATCTGCCAGGGATGATTCGAGCGCCCCGCGTTCATCATTTGGGAGCCCCCTAAGATCGATTTCGCGGATGAAACCGATGTTTGCGCAGACGATGCCGAGCAAGTTGTTCAGGTCGTGGCCGGCCCTGGCCGCGCATTCGCCTGCCATCCTCATAGCGTTCGCAGCCGCGAGCTCTGCCTGGGACTCGCGATAGCGAAGCTCCACTTCCCTCTGTTCTGAGAGGTCTATCGCGACGCCGCGCGCCCCGATCACTTCCCCCTCCGATATCAAAGGCATTGTATTGATCCTCATGAGCCTGGATTTCCCCTCGCTATCAAGTATCGAATATTCAACAGCGCCTATCATCTCTCCTCCGAGCACCCTCGAGAGATCAGTGAATGCCCTGGCCCGGTCCGTGTCCGAGACAAGCGAAAGGACACCCTGACCAAGGACATCCTCCAGCCTGTATCCTAGCAGAGCCATCGACGCCGTATTCGCGAAGCTTATCCTGCCGAACCTGTCGAACTCGAAGACCGATTCCGGCAGCGTGTCCAGGATTCTATGGGCCTCCTCTCTCAGAACGCTCTCCACTTCGGGAGGGAAGCTCCTCATACCGCTAGCAGGAGGCTTGGTCGTCGGGGTGGCCTGGCTAATCGAGGCTCTTGGAAACGCCAAGAGACGCAAGTTCTTTTCAATCATATCGATACCAACGGACCCATGGTTCTGTTGGTAGGAAAATGTTATAAAACACAGTTTTTTATAGAAAAATTATATAAATCCGGGAAAAATGAGAAAAACGGTTCATATGCTCCTGCCGGTGAGCATCCTGTACGCGAGGATATAGCGCTCGGTTGTCTTCGAGATGACCTCTTCCGGGAGCGGCGGTGGCGGCGGGCTCTTGTCCCAGCCGGTCGTCTCCAGATAGTTACGGACATACTGCTTGTCAAGGCTCTCCAGGATCCCGGCATCGTATTTCTCCTCGAGCCAGTACCTCGACGAATCGGGCGTGAAAGCCTCGTCGATGAGGATCATCCTGCCATTCCGGTCGATGCCGAACTCGAATTTCGTGTCTGCGAGGACGAGCCCGTGCCCGCGCGCATGGCTTTCGGCGAAATCGTAGAGCTCGATGGATTTCTGCTTGATCGTCTCGTAAATGTCCTTGCCCACGACCGACCTGGCCTGTTCTTCGGTGATGTTCTCGTCGTGGCCTATCTCGGCCTTGGTGGAGGGGGTGAAGATGGGGTTCGGCAGTTCGCTCCCGTCATGGAGGCCTGCAGGCAGAGGGATGCCGCACACGGATCCTTTCTTCTGGTATTCCTTCCACGCGCTTCCTGTGATGTGGCCGCGGACCACGCATTCGAGCGGGAGAGGCTTGCACCTCTCTACGACCATGCTCCTCCCATTCAGATATGCAGGCAGTCCGGCCGGGAGGGAGAGGCTCACGAAATGGTTCGGCATGACGCCCTTCGACTTCTCGAACCAGAACGCCGAGAGGCGGTTCAGGACCTCGCCTTTCTTGGGGATCGGCTGGTCGAAGACCACGTCGAAGGCGCTCAGCCGGTCCGTCGCGACCATGAGGAGCTTGTCTCCGAGGATGTATGTATCCCTGACTTTCCCTTTCCTGAGCAACGGCAGACCGAGAGCGGTCTCTTTCAACGTGTCCATAGGTTCACCTGGAACTGATGTCTATAATCCGTACTGCGGGGCGGTTTAAATAATTATTGTGATAATAATGATACGTTGATGGCGATATGAAACAGGATATGAAGCCGCCCCAGGGCGCCGCAGGAGAGAGGAGAACGGAGAGGTTCCAGGATTCCAAACCTGAGCCCACGAGCCCGGCCCGGCTCCTCTGTTCGGCGATGAGGTGCATCGATTTCCGAAGGTACGACGAGGCCGAGGAGATACTCCACGACCTCCTTGACGAGAATCCCAGGGACAAGAAAGCCGTCTCGGCCCTGATAGGGCTGTTCTCCCGGACCGGAGAGGTCGATCTCGCCACCGACGTCTTCCAGGACGCCGAGGATGAAGGGATCCTGGACGCGCATATCTGCACCGCCATGATCAAGGCGTACGGGTATGCAGGCGAAGCCGGGAGCGCGCTGGAGATAGTCGAGCTCGCCGAGGAGAAGGGCCTGACCGACGAGGTCCTCTACAGCACGGCCCTCGATGTCTGCAGGAAAGCCGGGATCATAGAGATGGCGGAGCATGTCTTCGGCAATGCAAGGAGGAGGAACCAGGCCGATCTGTTCGTGCTGACATCGATGATCCAGGCTTACGGCGAATCCGGTGACGGGGTGAAGGCGCTCGGCTTATTCAGCGAGATACGGCCTCTCGCCGACAAGCACGTCTACACCGCGATCATAAGCGCATGCGGGAAGTGCGGCCTCCCGGGCAGAGCGCGGGTCCTCTTCGATGAGGCTGTGCGCAAGGGCATGGCCGACTCCAGGACCTACACGTCGATGATGAGGACATACCTGATGGCAGGGATGCAGAAAGATGCCGATGAGATCTTCGATTCGGCCGTCCGCACCGGGAACGCCGACCAGTTCCTGATAAGATGCTACAGGGGATGATCGTTCGCGTCCATTATCGAGAATAATTCGCGTAGCATGTCTATATTCAGGATCGGCTTCCTGAACTCCTCCTGGTCGTCCACCATCCGCGGGCATGCGGTGTTGACGAAGCAGTCGAACACCATGAAGTTGTTGAGCGTGATGGGCTCGAGCTCGTTCGCGGCGAGGATGGCGCAGCGGAATCCCCGCTTCTGGAGCTCTTTGCGGGCCCAGACAGCATGGACGAGATTGAACTGCCCGACCTTCGTGCTCACCATTATGCCGAAGACCTTGGCCGAGAGCGCCTTCGCTATCGCCCCCTTCCTCCTCTTCTTCAGCCTCTCGATCTCATCGTTGACCCTGGTCACCTTGCCGTCGTAGGTATTGAAGACGAGCACGGGCTTCTTGACATCGATGGCGAGCGGGTGGAACATCCCGTTCCCTACGAAGACTATGGCATCGGCGTCCTTCTCCACCTTCTGTATTCCGATGGCGTCGCAGCCGAGCACCTGGCCCGGTTTGGTGGCATAATAGCCGGACCGGGCGAAGACCTTTTTTCCGTTCTTCTCGAAGAATGCCTTCATCTCCTCGAACTGGTGGATGTGCTGGACGGTCGTGGCGAGCCCGATGCTCGCGTATCCCTCGATGTGCGGGAGGACCGCTTTCAGCGCTCCGATGTCGATGTCGATATTGTATTCTATATATTCGACCGGCACCGGGAGATCGGTCTTGACGAACTTGTTGTGGCCGACGTGGACTATCTTGTCCACCGAGAGCCAGCGGGCCTCATCGAGGGCGATGTCGCATGCGCCGTAGCACGGGGAGGCCGAGAGGAAGACCTCATGGCCTTCGTCCTCGTACTTCTTCGCAAGCTCAAGGCCTTTCCTCTTGAGGCCTTCCGGGAACTGCAAAAGTATCTTCAATAAAGCACCGTCATTTCCCGAACAGGGAGAATATCTTCGCGCCCGAGAGTATCTTCTTCAGCTCGTGCTCGAGGGCAAGGGGGCGGCATTCCTTGCCGCGCTTCTTGCAGAGCTTCTCGAGGTTGCCTTTCTGGATCCGCAGGATCCGCTCCTTCGCCGCTATGTCGACGATCCCGGGGGGCTTCTCCATGCTGCCGTTCAGCGCCCGGTTGATGAACGCGAGCTCGAGCTGGTTGAGGTCGAAATACGAAACGGTCTCGGCCGATTCCGTCTCTTGCTTCGGTTCGCCCTTCCTCGCTGCGGATCTCATGAATGATTACCCGGAAACCGGCTTATTAATCTTCCCTGCAGCCGCGTATCAGGTTCTCGAGGCCCGGCCCGCCCATCGGTCCTTCGGATTCCGCCTTGAGGGCGGAGAAACCGGCGGTCCCGCGTATCGTCCGGACGAGCGGATCGTCCGAGATGCCGCTTTTCACCACGGCAGCTATCACGACGAGCTGCTCTTCGCGGCTGAGCAGCCCGTAATTCTTCGCGAGGGTATCCCTCACCGCTTCGCTCCTCCGTATCCTTCCGGCCAGATCCTCGATCTTCTGTTCTTTCTGCATGTAATCCCGCCCAGCGATGGCGCTGGTGTGTTTATTAGTCAATTATTGCGTATAGGATTTATTAATACCATTCATTGCGGCCCGGGGCATATCCTGCCGGGTTTCTTCAGCAGGCCGTCGCAATGGTTCTTGAGGAGCTTCGCGGCTTCGGCCTCATGCTTGCACTTGTCGAAGAACTTTTTCCGGGGTGGGGGACGGATGAATGGCGGCTTCTGGAGGAGCATCTTCATGACAAAGGATATGCCAAACAAACTTTATATACCCTCATCTGACACAATCAGGGCATCCTCACGAAGAACACATCGGTCGCGGTCTCCATTATGTCTTCTGCGTATCGGACGATCTTCACGCATTTCTCAGAGAGGCTGCGCATCGCGAGAGCAGCCGCCGGATTCTTCTCCTTGGCGATCTTCGCATCAATCGCCGCGAGGTCCGCCTGGAATGCGCTCTTGGCCCTGGAGAATTCATCGTGGTCGGGCTTTGTCCCGGCGAATGAAAGGAAGGCGATGGAATACGCCGCCGACGCCTTCCCGATCAGGGCCGCGATGGGGGGGTTCCGGGTTTCTCCGGCGCTGCCGCAGAGGTCCTCGAGATGGTCGCTCACCTTCTCCATGCTTTTGGCCACCATCGCCCGGAAGACGGCCTCGCTGGAAGGGACGCCCCCTTCCGAAAGGCTCCTGAGGAGGACCAGATGGAGGCGGTCGACCTCGTCCTCCTTCCGCGCGATCTCGGTGTGCACAACCGCCCCCCGTCCGAACAGATCCCCGGCGAGGGAGAACATGTTCAACGTGACCTTGTAGGCCCGGTTGAGGAGCTTGTCGACGTCCAGCTCCTCCATAGACAAGACCTTGAGGACGATGCGCCCGGCATCCTCATCGCTGATCTCGACGCCGGAGAGTATCCTCCGCGTCTCTTCCGCGACGGTGCTCACGCCGTTCCCGGTGAGTATTATCGTATGCGCGCCGCCGACATAGGCCGAGACGACGTTCCTCATGGACGATTCATGCGTCCCCATGACCTCTATCGTGACCGTCTTCTGCCCCTTCGAGGTCTCTTTCACCGAGAGCAGGAGGGTGCCATCGCTCTGCTCGACTGGGTAGACCTGGCCCCCTTTCTTGAGATCGTTCTTCGCTATCCATCCCTGGGGAAGCGAGACTATGAACGTGTTCCTTCCGGTAACCTGTATCCTCCTCGGTACGATCATACGCTCAACCTCAATTGGTATATACTAATATTCTTGATATATATAGTAAATCGGCAAAGTATATAAAGCGACGTGGAGTCCTCTGTCCAGGTGCATGATATGGACAAGATAAGGCATGACCCGTACAAGAGATTGAAAGAGGAAGGGCACGACTCGAGCTCGGCGTTAGGCATCGCCCGCAGATACCGGGAGAATAAGTTCAAGCCCGTTTCCGAGGGGCTGAAAGGGAAAGTGCAGGATTAGATATATACTGAATATATCAGTATATATATCATTTTCATAAGATATATAAAGGAAGGAAAAGGAAGGGATATCATGAGCAGGATGGTATACGACAAATACAAGAAATTCCGGGAAGCCGGCCAGGATTCGATATCAGCGGTCGGATTCGCGCGGAGATACCGGGAGTCTCATTTCAAGATGAACCCGGAACCGATAGTAAAGTGAGTTTTATAACCCTGATCCTGATTTCGTGAGAAAAAAGGGATAGAAAATAAAAAAGTCAGTCGTCTCCGAAGGAGCCGACATCGTCGTCTTTCTCTGCCTGCTGGAGTTTCGCGAGCCTGCGCAGGATCGTCTTCTGCTCTGCGCTAGCCACTATCCTCCTTGTCCGCTCCACGGCATCGGGATTCACCGACATGCTCGTGATCCCGAATTCGACCAGCTTCTCGGCGAACTCGGGATAGACCGACGGCGCCTGGCCGCAGAGCGACGATGTGACCCCGAACTTGTTGCATGTCGTGATGACGCGCTTCAGGGAGCGCAGGACGGCCTCGTTCCTCTCGTCGAAACCTTTCGCCATCGTGGCGTTGTCGCGGTCGATCCCCAGCGTGAGCTGGGTGAGGTCGTTGGTCCCTATCGAGATGCCGTCGATGCCTTCCTTGCAGAACTGGTCGATGAGGATGACCGTGCTAGGCACCTCGACCATGATCCAGAGCTTGAAATCCCGGGTCCGGTAGAGCTCGACGTCCTCCATGATGTCCTTGATAGCGCGGAGCTCGCCGATCCTGCGGACGAAAGGTATCATAAGCCAGAGGTTGGTGAGGTGGAATTCGGTCCTGACCTTCTTTATCGCCTCGAGCTCCATCTTGAACAGCTCGGGCTCCTGGATATACCGTGACGCCCCCCGGTAGCCCATCATGGGGTTCTCCTCGTGCGGCTCGTATTTCTCCCCGCCGGGCAGGTTCCGGTATTCGTTGGTCTTGAAATCCGTGGCCCGGTAGACGACAGGCCGAGGGTAGAAAGCCGCGGCGAATTTCTGGAGGTCTGTCGCGAGGCGCTCGATGAACTCCTTCTGCCTGCCCTCCTCGAGCATCTTCCGCGGGTGCTCTCCTATGCCCGCGATCATGAATTCGGCACGAAGCAGCCCGATCCCGTCTGCCGGAAGCTTGGACACCTTCTCGGCCTGGTCGACATCGGCCAGGTTCACATAGACCCTGGTGCCTGTGATCGGGGCCTGTGCGGCCACCTGGGTGACCGCGGAGGCTGCTCCAGGCTTCGCGGCGGCTTCGGGGGCTGAGATGAAACCCTCATAGATGATGCCGTGGCTTCCGTCGACGCTGATGTCCATGCCGTCCTTGAGGACCGTCGTCGCGTTACCGGTGCCTACGACACACGGGACGCCGAGCTCGCGGCTCACTATCGCTGCGTGCGAGGTCATCCCGCCGGTATCGGTCACGATCGCGGACGCTTTCTTCATCCCCGGGACGAAGTCCGGCGTCGTCATCTCGGTCACAAGGACATCGCCGCGCTCGATGTTCTTTATCTCCTTCGAGCTGCGGATTATCTTGACTTTCCCCATCCCCATGCCCGGCGAGGATCCGAGGCCGCGGACGAGTATCTTCCCTGCTCCGGTCGCTCCAGGCATCTTCGGCATCTCGCGGGCCGCCTTCGGCTCGCCCTGGCCAACCAGCTCTCCGCCGGTCCCTTTCTCCAGGCCTTTCTTGTCAGCGAGGGTAGTGATCGGCCTCGACTGGACGATATAGAGGTTGTCCTTCTCGAATGCGTATTCGATGTCCTGGGGGTACTGGTAGTGCTCCTCGATCCTCTTGCATGTCTTCGCCAGGTCCTTGATCTCGGAGTCCGAGAGCTTCTGCCTGCCCTGCGCGTCGTCGCGGATCTCCACCCGCTTGTTCTTGCCGTCGAGCTTGACCAGCATCCATGGCTGCTTGACCACGCTCTTGTCCATGATCGAGAGATCCTTCTTGCTCACCCTGTATGTATCCGGAGTGATCTGCCCGCTCACCACGACTTCGCCGAGGCCGTACGCGGTCTCGATGGAGATGATGTCCGGATCCTGGTAGAGAGGATCGACTGTGAAGACCACGCCGGCCTTCTCGCTCTGCACCATCATCTGGACGACCGCGGCGAGCTTGACCTTCATGTGCTCGAACTTGTTCTCCACGCGGTAGTATATCGCCCGCGGCTCGAAGAGGGATGCCCAGCATTCCTTGACGGCCGTGACGACCTCTTCTGCTCCCTGGATGTTGAGAAAAGTGGACTGCTGGCCTGCGAAGCTCGCTGTCGGAAGGTCCTCAGCCGTCGCGCTGCTCCTCACCGCGACGAACACCTGCCTGCCTACCATCTCGCAGAGCTGCTTGTAGGAATTGACGATGTCGTTGTGCGTCTGCGGGGGGACTGTGCCTTTCAGGATCATCTCTTTTATCTGCTCGGACGCCTTCTCGAGCGCATCGTTGTCGTTGACGTCGAGGCTGCCGAGTATGCGGTTGACCGGCTCAAGAAGGCCGTTCGCTTCGAGGTGGTTGTAGTATGCGTCCGCCGTCACCACGAACCCGTTTGGTATCGGGAAACCATTCTGGAGCATCTCGCCCAGGTTCGCGCCCTTGCCTCCTGCCTCAGCCAGGTTCTTCTTGCTAAGCTCCTTGAACCACATCACGTTCTTCATAATAAAACACCGCCGAATAGGACTGAGCTAGAATCGCATATATCGTTTATAAAACTAGACGCCCTTCAATGCTCGAAAAGGTCGATCGGGTTGTAAGTGGTGACCTTGCCATTATCGATGCGATAGACAGCGATGTGGAGATGCGGGGTTATCGTCCCGCTCATGCCGACAGTCCCGATCCGCTGGCCCCTCGCTATCCTCTGGCCCTCCCTCACTTCGATGGTGTTCATATGGACCATACGGAAATATGTATTGTCGGAACTGCGGATCGTCACCGTGTTGCCGCCCTTTTCGGTCACTTCGAGCACGGTGATCCGGCCGTCCGCGGGGCTGAGGATCGGCGAACCGAGCGGGGCATGGATATCGAGGCCTTCATGAGCGAGCCCATGCCTCATCTCGCCGTAGTTGCTGCGGTAGTAGCCGAGGGCGGTCCGCTTTCCTCCCTGGGTGATATAGATGGAATCCGGGTTCTCGACCAGGCGATCGGCTCCCGGGACCGGGAAAAGGACCTTCTCCATAGGCAGGGTGGACTCGCTCCCGTCCACTCGCCTTGGAAGCGCCCTGAGGACTGGCCTCGGGGCAGCGGCCGGCTGGGGCGCGTCATCTCCGGTCATGTATGAGAAAAGCGCGAAAAGCGTCTTCTGGTCGAACGGGCTGCCGACCGTCACGGGGTCGCCCCGGTAGTCCACGTGGTCCGCAGCGAGCATGCGCTGCTGGAGCTCGCTCGTGCTCCCGAGCTGGATCGAATGGTGGATCGCAGCGACGGCTTCGAGGAATCTCGCGTCCGCCTGATTGATCCTCAGGTATGGATAGACCGCGGCCCGAAGACGACGAAGGACCCCTGATGCGGTTTCCGAGGAGCCGCGCATGCTTTCCTGGAATTCCCTCTCCTCCAGGAAAGTGAACAATCCGCAGACCGTGCTCCGGTCGAGTGTTCCTGTGACTTGTATTTCGGCGCCCTGAAAATCGTTCACGTCATTCGCACGGAGGAACTGCTGGAGCCCGCTCACCGAGGATACGCGGATGGACGGCACGATGGCCGCGAGGAGGGAATTCCAGAGCATGGCAGGGCTCTGGAGGGTGTTCTGGATCAGGTATTTCTCCAGATACTGGGCGAACGGGAGCATCTCGCTCCTGCGGTCTTCCCGCCTTGCCATGACTTGTGCCATGATGGAAAAATGGCGGCATCGGTTTAAAAGATGTGCAAAGGCCTAAAAGCTTTGGGCGGCAAATATCATCACGATGGCAGGCTCCGGCGGAAAGGCGGTCGTCTATCTAATCATCGGATTCTTCTTGGGGCTGGGCGCGATCATCTCCGGCGCGAAGAGATACCTGCTTTACCAGAAGATCAGGAACACGCCCACCTCCAAGGTCGAGGCCGCGGCGGTCGGCCTCGCCGAGCTCTCCGGCACGACAAGATGCGACGGGGACATGAGAAGCCCGATTTCCGGCGTGAGATGCGGATACTGGAGGATCATCGCCGAATATTACCGGTCCGGCAAGCACGGCGGCTGGCGGCAGTTCTTCAAGAGCGATTCGGGCCGGGTTTTCTTCCTCGAGGACGAGACAGGCAGGATGAGGATCGACCCCGAGGGCGCCGATGTCGACATACCGATCGACAGAAGGTTCGAAGGATACCTCTCCGGCAAGGGGATGTTCGGCATGCCCCACCAGCAGATCGATCCGGATGTGATGAAGTTCGTCGGAAGCCTGGACCAGGCCGGGCAGGCCAGATTCAACAGCTACAGCAAGAGCAATGTGCGGGTCTCGGAGTATTACATTGCCGACGGAGATCCGCTCTACGTCCTCGGCACGGTCAAACCGATCGAAGGAGGGACCAGCAGCATCGGGTACGAGAACGTCTCGGTGTCGAAGGGAAGCGATGTGATGTACATCCGCGACACCCAGGAGAACAAATTCATAGGCGATCTGCGCAATTCGGTCCTCTGGCAGGTGCTCGGCGGAGCGGCCGTCTCAGGGGCCTGCCTTTTCCTGCTCCTGTTCATCTTCAACGTCTGAATAGAAAACCGGCAGAGCTGGGTATTCTTGGGGTTTGGGGAGAGACATCTGCCGGTTTTTTGGATACTGGTCAGTATTTTTCCCTCTCTCATGGCTATCACCCGGAACCGTGCCATATAAACCCGCTTCCGGGAATCGTGGGATTATTTCAAAAAAAACCGCTGCCGTCGCGATGGAATTGGAAAGTTTCCATATCGGGCGGACCGGCAGACCCCGATCCACGAGAGAACCGCGGCGGACGGAACCCGCCCGGTCGCTTCCTTGGAGATATCTATATAAAGCTGGCCAATTCTGAAAAAACTTGGGCATATTTATAAAATGTTCAGGAAATATTCTATATATGGGAGGCATGGACGACATAGACGAAGACATACTCGCCGAGCTCCGCAAGGACGCGAAGGCAAGCCTCAAGCAGATGGCGAGGAAATTCGGCGTCCCGCTCTCGACTCTCTACCAGCGGATAAAGAAGCTGGAGGAAGCGAAGATCATCAGGAACTACACTGTGGACCTCGACTGGAAACGCCTAGGATACAACATAAAGGCGTATATCCTCGTGTATGTGGACACGACCAAGCTCCGCGAACTCAGGAAACCGCAGACCGAAGTCCTGAACGAGCTAGCGAGGCTCCCGTTCGTCTTCGAGGCAGACATGGTGACAGGCGAATCCGATCTCCTCCTCATGGTCAGGGCGAAGGATACCGAGGACCTCGGCAAGCAGATAACCGAGCGGATCCAGAACATCCCGGGGATCGTCAACACCAAAACCCTCGTCAGGATATAAACCAATATAAACAAGTGCCGGCTCATTCTTGAACGATGGCAAGGGCAGAAACCGCGCAGTCGTTCCTCCAGACCATTCCGGAAAACCAGCGTGAGATCGCCTCGCGCATCATCGGCAGCGTCCCGGCGGCGGCGAGGCCTGAAGCGATAAGGACCATCCAGTCGATCCTGTCGCATTTCGGCCCGAACGCGCGGGACGGGCTGCTGCACCTCCAGTCCATATCATCGGGCGAGAACTTCCGCCCTGCGTATTTCGGCACCGTGAGGCTGATTATCGAGAGGGCCGGCACGCACGCCCTCCCTGCGCTCAGCGAGTACGCCCACCTCGCATCCAGCGAACGGTTCAATGTCCATGTCGACCAGACGGCCCGGCTCACCGTCGTACGGAGCGGGGAGGACAGCGCAGAGGGCCTGCGGGCGCTGCGGTTCCTCGTCTCGAACCCGAATTTCTCCGAGCGCTCGCTGAATGCGGCCCTTCCGGATCGGTTCCTCGCGTTCATCGATTCGGCGCGCAGCGCCGGCGGGGACCATTCTTTCCACGCGCTCCGCGCCCTCGGGAGCCTTTTCTGCAACGAGCACTTCGCGCCTGCTGACCTCAACGCGAGGGCCGCCCGGAATTTCGGGGCATTGGTCCGAGCTGTCATCGAGGCCAACCGCTCGACGGCTATGGACGGCCTCGAGGCGCTCGGCTCGCTTCTCGGCAACGGCTCGATCCGCCCTCAATCGGTCTCCGAGGAGACTGCCCGCACCATCGCCGCTCTTGTCGCCAGGATAATCGAGGACCTGAACTCCCTGGCCAGGTACGGCAGGGCGGTCGCAAACACCACAAACATGATAGCGCCTGAAGGAGCCGCCCGGTCGGTCATCAGCGACGCTGAAACCGCGGAACCGCAATACACGGTCGCAGGCACGCTCCGGGCGCTCAACCTCATCCTCGGCGACAGGGATTTTTCGCTCGGCATGATCGGGCCTGACGGCGAATTCAGCAGGCTGATAGGCCACGAAGGCATCGGGATAGGGCAGGCCACAACCGATTTCCGTTCATTCCTCCACCACTCCCATCATCACCCGAACGCGATCCCGGCGGCCCAGGCTCTCATCGGGCAGGGGCTCTCCCCCCTCGCGGCTTATCAGCTCATAGACTCGTTCCTCGCCAATCCAGGCCTCTCATCGGCCGTCGACCGCCCAGAATTCATCCCGTGGATAACCGGGATACTGCGGGCGGGAGAGACCGAGCCTGAAGGGGGGAGGAACCAGTTCACCGGGATGGTGATGGGGGCGCCGGCATCCCTGCGGAACCCGCCGGTGCTCGGCGCACTGTGGCTCATCGCGACAAGCGAGGCCGGCCCTGAGACCTTCGGACGGATCCTGGCCATGAGCGCGGCGCTGGGCCCGAGGGCCGGGGTGGGCATATATCTGGCAGGGCACGCTTTGAGCCGGCGCGGGGCTGCTTACGGCGAGCGGTTCTTCGCAGACCTGACGCGGCTCTCAGAGCAGGCTTCGGCCATATCCGGAGCGGCGCGGCGGTCGCTCGCGATGATCCTAGCGAGCGATGGCTTCCGCCCTGAGATGATCGACCATGACAGCGGCATCGTCCCATTCACGCTGGGCGTCCAGAGCGACCGGCTGGAAGGAGCGCTGGAGGCCGCAGAAGGCATCATCGGCTCCTGGCATATGCTTCCCGGTATCGAGCGGGCGTTCCGCGCGGTCCTGACCACGGCGCGGGCAGAGCCGCAGGCATTGGCGGCTTTAGGCGGCCTGCTGAACCGGACGGATTTCCGGGATGAATACCTCCCTGCGTTGATGAGCGTCATCAGGACCTGCGGGACACGCTCGTGGCAGGGCCTGGGCCTTTTCATGTCGGCGATGTCTAATCCCTCCCTCGCCGGATCGCTCACCTCCGAGGATTTCGGCCGCGATCTCGGGAGGGTGGCGATCCACATGAACACGGGCAACGACGACTCGACGCGGCAGGCGGTCGCGGCCGCAGCGACGATCATCGGCGACCGGAGGTTCACTCCTGCGATGATGGAGAGGCTCCGGTTCCTCTACCAGATCTCGGGGGCATCTGCCCCTTACGTCTTCCGCTATATCGCAGCCATGACAGAGGATCCTAATGCTGACCTCTCGCGCCTCCTCTCGAACGATATACTCGAGCTTCTCGTGAGGATAGCGAACGAGGTCCAGTCGCACGCCGGCACCGGCAGGGAGTACACCCACGACGCCCTCTGCGGGATATTCCGGAGCTCGTACACCTCGGTGATCCATCTCTCGTCGCAGTCGGACGAGCTGATCGCCTCGATCCAGGCTTTCGTCCGCGGGTCGGGAGAGCATGCATCGATAACCATGCGGTCTTTCCTTCCATCGCTGATGAGCGGGGTCCTCACGCCCGAGGCCTCGGAGACGGCGGGGAGATGGGCAGCCCGGTATCTTTCACGCTTCCCGCCTGAGCGGATGACCGAGGCGCAGGAGGCCGTCGCCGAGATGTTCGCAGGGATAGCGGTCTCCCCTGACCTCGCCGACATACTCCTCGACCACCCGGAACGATACGAGAGAGGGAGAGCGCTCGCGCAGAGCATGGTCCGGGCCCCGTACATCAGCCCGATGGTCTACCTGAATTTCGCCGACGCCATCGAAAGGATCGGCGAGGAGAGGACCAGGGAGCTCTACCGGTCATACGGGATACGGTATTTCGCCAGGTATTCGACAGCGATGCTCAATGAGATGTATGAGAACCGCGACCCGGCCCGGGCCCGGGAGAGGCCGATGCTCCTAGTGATCTACCCTCACAGCGACTTCAACGGGGCGTTCTACGACAGCAGGGAGCAGCTCGACCAGCTCCGCAGGCATTTCAACGTCATAGTCTATGAAAGAGGGGACGAAGAAGGCGCGTTCCGGGCGGCAGAGGAGTTCGGCAGGAGATATGGACGGAGCTCGACCGTGCTGATAGGAGGCCACGGGAGCCCGGACTCGATACGGCTCGGCGAGGCCACCGATGCCGGGATGCTGGACCTCACGGACGAGGCGGGGCTTGCGAGGTTCCGCACCGCCCTCGGCCCGGACCCGACCGTTATCCTGCAATCATGCTCGACAGGAAGGGACCAGGGGAGCATCGGCGCGATGATATCGCGCGTCCTCGGCGCCAGGCTGTTCGCCCCGACCGTGCCAGGCAGGATCGACGGGTTCGAGTTCGACGACGAGGGGCGCGTGTCCAATGTCCGTTACACGGTCGGGCATCACGTGTTCAACCGCGGAGTGCAGGCGAGGAGATGACATGGCTAACGAATGCTGCATAGGACCGATATTCTTCATCATAGGGCTTGCGATGATCTATGAGGGCACGCGCAGGTTCCTGCTCTACCAGAAGATAAACAACACGCCTACATCGAAGGTGCGGGCCGCGGCCATCGGACTTGTCGAGCTGTTCGGGAAAGCCGAATGCAGGGAGGATATGCAGAGCCCGGTGTCTGGAGTGAGATGCGCCTACTGGAGGCTGAAGTGCGAGTATTACGTCCCGGGGAAGCACGGCGGCTGGAGGGACATGTATAATTCCCATTCGTCGAGCAAGTTCTTCCTGGAGGACGAGACAGGCAAGATGCTGATCGAGCCTGACGGGGCGGAGATAGACATCCCCCCGGATTACACGTCCCAGGGTTACCTGAGCCCGGGAGGGATCCTGGGGCTGATGCAGAGGAAGACGCTGGACCAGAAGGTGTTCGCCTTCCTCGAACGCGATCCGGCGGCCAAGGCGGCGTTCAACAGCCACTCGGGCTACGACCAGAAGGTCACGGAATCCTTCATCGCCACGGACGACCCGCTCTATGTCCTAGGGACCGCGGTTAGCTGGAAGGAGGCTGAGCTGATAGTCCAGAAAGGCAAGGACGGCATCATGTATATCAGCGACAGCGGCGAGAGGAAAGCCGCTGAGAAGGTCAGGAACTCGGTTTTCTGGATCCTCGGTATAGGCCTCGTGCTCTCCGCGATAGGCTTATATGTGCTTTTGACGAGTTTCGGAGTGTGATTGGATGGCTGAGCTCGCATTCGCTTTCTGCTGCGGTTTTTTCCTTGTTATTTTCGCCCTTCTAGCGCTTTTCTACGTCGTGTCGATATACAACGGGCTCATCAACCTCAGGAACAACATCGACAAGGCATGGGCCAACATCGATGTCCTCCTTAAGCAGAGGTCCGACCTCATACCGAACCTCGTCGAGACCGTGAAGGGCTACAAGAAATATGAGAAGGGCCTCCTCGAGGAGATAACGCGGCTCCGCACGTCCATGATGGGCGCGCAGGGCCCTGCAGAGAAGGCGAAGGCGAACGACGCGATAAGCGCGTCGCTGAAGACCATCTTCGCTGTCGCCGAGGGCTACCCGGACCTGAAGGCGAGCGAGAACTTCTTGGAATTGCAGAAACAGCTATCATCCATCGAGAACCAGATCGCCGACCGGAGGGAGTTCTACAACGACTCTGTGCTCCTCTTCAATACCAAGATCCACTCGATCCCTGACATGGTCTTCGCTGGGATCCTCGGATTCAAGGACAAGGAATATTTCAAGGCGACCGAGGACGAGAAGAAGGCCGTCGAAGTGAAGATCGAGGAAGAGTCCGAAGTGCCGACCGAGAAGGACAGGGAACAGGCCGCAGCGGAAAAAACGGTCCCCAAAAAGAAATCAAAGTGAATCCTTCTTGCTCCGCGGGAACAGCTTTTCCACCCGGAACGGGGTTATCTCAGGCGTGAGCGCCCATAATATCTTCCAGCCATTGTCCCTGGACAGGCATACCACCCCGCCCATTCGGAAGCGGATGATCTCCTGATCCTGTTTCCCGGTCACGAGGAGCGATGCGAGCTTTGAAAGGTGCGGCATGTGCCCGACCAGCATCAGCGGCTCCTCGGCTTTTTCTATGAATGCCTTCGCTATCCCAGGCTCGTCGTTCGGAGCGAGGCCTGGCATCTCCATGACCGCTGATTGCCCGAAGCTCGCCGAGAAGATCTCAGCGGTCTGCCGCGCCCTCAGCTTGCCCGAATGCATGATGGTCTTCGCTCTCAGCCCGACAGTCCCGAGGGCTTTGGCCACCCTCTCGGCTTCCTCTTTCCCTTTCGCCGAAAGAGGCCTTGCAGGATCGCTGTCGTCTGTCTCCCCATGCTGGACGAGATATATCATGAGCAGTCTTATATGGCAAAATTAATCTGGCTTCTGATTGAGCCCCAGCCGCTTCTCCACCAACCTCAGGATCTGGGGATCCTGCGTGTTATGCCTGATTATCTCGAGATCCCCCCGCGATCTGAGGATGTCGCAACCGCTCGCGGATTCCAGCGTATCCATCAGTGTCCTTTTCCAGCTGGTGGTTGGATCCCCCCGTCCATTGAAATACCTCTTCGCCCAATTCCTGATGGTCTTGTCTGCGCACCCGTCATACCTCCCTTCATCCCTGACGGCGACTCTCCGGTACAGACGTTTCCTCGCGGCCTCTTCCATCAGAGGCTCGTTGATGATATCCTCTTCCTTCACACCGAAGCACGGGAAAAACATCCTTTCCGCGATCTCGGTTTCCCTTTCCGTCGGCTCGGCGCCTGCCGTCGCGATATGTATGAACAATATAGGTCTCCGGACTTCCCTGCCGTTGCTGTTCGCGGCCTTGAAAAACAGCTCTCTCATGACTGATTGATGCGGAGTAGTTTATTTAAATGTTGTTAAAAGTGTAAAAAATGGCTTCCGCTGGATTTTTGAAAAAAATGCATCTGCGTGTGGAAAAATGACGACAAGTCGTGCTTGCTAAAATTTTGCTTGCGCAAAATTTGGCAAGCACAGAGAATAATCTCTGGAGCGCACATGTGTTTATCTCATACTCTCCGAAGAGAATATGAGGATTAGTCCTTTAGTAACCACTGGCTGAAAAGCTCGGTTTCCCTAGCTTCTTACACCATGGTCCTATCAAACGGATCTGCTATCCGCGGAATTTGCCTCCTCGTTTTAAGAATCGCTTCGACCTTAGATGCTTTCAGGTCTTATCGATGTGGCGCGTGGCTGCCCAGCATTGCAATTCACAACTGGTCCACTAGAGGCGCCGAATCCCCGTTCCTCTCGTACTCAAGGATCCTTTCTCTCAAGAGGCAACACTCCCAGGAGATACTACCGTACTGTCTCGCGACGTACTGAACCCAGCTCATGTGGGACTTTAATGGATGAACAACCCAACCCTTGGCCGCTCCTACACGGCCAGGATGTCCCAAGCCGACAGCGATGTACCAAACCGCGGGGTCGATATGTACGCGAGTAGTTCTATATTGAAACGACAGAACTACATCGCAGTGTACTCTCACCCGCGACGAGCCTGTTACCTCCAGGGTAGCTTGTCTGACAGCTTGAATCCTCATCAAAGGGATTTCAAGGTTCGTTATACCCGACTTTCGTCTCTGCATTCTACGCTTTTAAGAATACAGTCAGCCCAGCATTTGTTATTAACCCTCTACTTCCGATTTCTGACCGGAATGAGCTGAGCATTGGGCGCCCTTGTTTCCTTATCGAGGGCGTACCGCCCCAGCCAAACTATCCACCTGACGCTGTTCTCTTACGAGTAAGCAATACAAAATCTACTAGATGGTGTAACACTTTCGCCTATCCATACCCCGGGAGGCATGGCGTGACGGCTCCCATCTACGCTTGGTAGCAAACTTCGTACTACAACATCAGGCTATAGTAAAGCTCCATGGAGTCTTCGTTTCCCTCTGGGAGATGCCGGCATCTTCACCGGCGAGTGATTTCACTAGGTCCTAAGTAGGGACAGTGGGAGTGACGTTACGTCATTCATGCAAGCCGCCAATTAAGCGGCGAGGTATTACGCTACCTTAAGAGGGTCAGAGTTACCCCCGCTCTTTACCAGCCCTTTTTCCGGTTGAACCCGGCGTTCAGGTACTAGCAGTGAGCAGACGTCAACCACCATACGCACCGTTTCCGGTCTGCGGTGATCTGTGTTTTTGGTAAACAGTCGCACTCCCCTTGTTACTGAGACCACAGCATTGCTCATGCTATGGCACCCCTTCTTCCTAAGTTACAGGGCTAACTTGCCGAGTTCCCTTACCTAGGTTGTCCTATCACACCTTAGCCTTTTCAGCTAGAGCACCTGTACTAGTTCTGGGTACGATTATGAAGGATCGTTCCATATTCCTTTTCATGGGCCCCTGGATTCAATCGAATTACCCCTACGGTCTTAGTCCGCTTCTCCTCACAATGAGACTCCGCGGATTTACCACCTTCAGACGGCCGAAGCCGCTCGACTTATCCAAAAGCGTCGGAAATATAGCTCGCCTTGCGGCACCTACCTTCATAGGACCGGAATATTAACCGGTTTCCCTAATTTCGGATTTCAGGATTTACCATCATCCTTAGGATCGCCTAACCCTCAGCTGAAGAACGTGGCTGAGGAATCCTTGCTCGATAAGGTGGCTGGAATTCTCGTCCAGCTATGCTGCTACTTACATCAGGATATTCGTAACAGGCCGCTCCACATGACGTCACCGCCATGCTTCTAGGCAACCCGTTCGCCCCCTTACTCATGCGCTTTTGGCGCTGGTGAGGTATCGGAAGCTGGCTTAGCCCCGTGAATTTTCAGAATCTGCACTCATAGACCGGTCCGCTATTACGCGTTGTTTAGAGGATGGCTGCTTCTAAGCCTACCTCCCGGTTGTTTTCGAATAGAGACTCCTTTCAGATTAACACTTAGCCAGCATTTAGGGCCCTTAGCCTCACGTAAGGTCGTTCCCTTAAGGGACGTCAGACTTACTCCGGCGCCCCGACTGCCTCCTTCTACGTAGATACAGAATTCGGAGTTTGAGAACCCGGCGATCCCTTTCGGAACCAATCCGGTTAATCAGTGCTCTACCTCTGTATCTTACTCCAGAGACGCTGTCCTGAGGGACATTTCAGAGGGAACCCGCTATCGCCATGTTCGACAGGACTATCACCCCTACACCCAAATCACCTAAGGGGAATATACCACCACTAGTTGCGGACCTCCATCAATCGTCAGATTGACTTCATCCTGTTCGGGCGTAGATCACTATGGCTTCGGGTCTACTGAGGGTGACTGAACGCGAATTACCACGTCGTGCCTTACCCTTGCGGGCTGCGCACTCTCGCTTTCGCTTCGACTCTCATCTCGCCACACCCAATAACTCCCTGACTCTTGCTTCGAGAAGAAAGACATAACACTGCTTAATCCATGTCGCTCATCCGGTTACCCAGACTCGCTTCCATGGACCTGCGCTTCCATGCCAATGTCATTCTGTAACCACTTAACTTCAGGTACTTTTCACACTGCTCCCGCAGTGCTTTTCAGCGTTCACTCGCGTTACTGATTCGCTATCGGTCTTGCGCCTCATATTTAGATTTGGAAGTTGATACTCCCATATTCATGTCCACTATCCAGAGGACACTACTCTTCTCGGATCGCTCCCCACTCCTTCGCCTACGAGACTGTTACTCGCTATGGTACCGCATTCCATCGGACTTCGGCTCAGAGAAAGGATGCTCCCCACCACATCTGCCGCACTGTTACCAATGCGGAATTCGGTTTGATCTGACCGGCTTTCACTCGCTGT
Organism: Candidatus Micrarchaeia archaeon; assembly: GCA_046331685.1. Classification (GTDB taxonomy): domain Archaea; phylum Micrarchaeota; class Micrarchaeia; order Anstonellales; family Bilamarchaeaceae; genus Bilamarchaeum. The sequence continues at coordinate 273,641 of JAXLQI010000001.1, forward strand.
TACTAACCGGATCTCGTTGATTTCTTTTCCACCCTCTACTAAGATGCTTCATTTCGAGGGGTTGCTGCGCATTACTGCGCTCACCCAGACCTACGGATCACAGACTGCGTGCGTCTACCCGTAGCATTTCGCCGCTTGCCGCGTGGGTTTGCGGGCACAAGCCAAGCCATCCACTAAGTGGCGTGTAGCAAACACATGTTCTGTTAACTGATTTGCCCTTTCGGGCAAATGTTAACAATCTCTCAGAGATTATCTCCTTTTTGTCATGCTAGTCTTCCCGTGAGGGAAAATTTCACACGACAAAATAAACTTGTCGTCATTTCACACGCATTTTTTGTTTTGCTTTTTTCGTTCGCTCGCCTTTGGGGCTCGCAACGCGAAAATAGCTAACAAGCGAGATAAGGTTCCTCGAGCCAGATGGCCATCTCTAGAGTTCGAGACAACTAACTGACCGAAATTGAGCAACCTCGTCGGATTCCCGGCAGACGCCAGGAGACGCATTGCCATGTCGTATAAGCGGCCGTTAAGACCAGCTAGACAAGTAGCTTATTGATAGAGTTACGAAGGGTTTTTAAAGGTGACGGCGGTTGAGCACGCGTCTATACCTAACTACAATCCCTCTCTCATAACTGTAAGACGGGGAAGCTAACATATTTAAACCTCATAATAGTACGATAAACGTGACAAAGAAAAAACATTCAACAAAGGGGTATCTGGTTAAGGGGTATGTCCCTCCCATTTCCCGTGATTTTCTTGAATTAGACTTTTTCCGAAGTGGAGTTCGGCAATTTTTACGAGGAAATTCTGGCATTTACGCGCTTTATAAGAAAACTGATCTCTATTATGTGGGTTTAGCTAACGACCTATTTCCCAGGCTGATAACCCACACAAGAGACAAACACAAAAATAAGTGGGATCATTTTAGTGTGTTCATAATCCGTCGAGGTAATTACCTAAAGGACATCGAAAGTATGGTCCATAGGATTTCAGAGCCTCCGGCAAACGTCTTCAAAGGAAAATTCAAAGAACACTATCAATATGATAAAAAAATCAAAAAAATCGTTCGCCGCATGTCTACTCTTGTAAATAACCTAAAGAAAGAAGAATCTAGCTAGCCGATCGATTACTGATTTTATGCAGTAATCGTTACAAACTGTTTAGCGCCTCAATGTGTTTGAACATCTTAACTAAGTAAGAACATTTATTATAGAAAAATACCTAAGAAGGTTTACCATGGAAGTCAATAAAGTTTATTGTAAAAGCTCTGAGTCGATGCAAGAAATCGATACTGGGACAGTCACGCAAATTATCACCTCGCCACCGTACAACATTGATATAAACTATGGAAATATCCACAAAGACGGAAAAGCGGTCCTCAGCAAAGGTGTAAAATACAAGGATGATCTTCCAGAAAAAGAATATCGTAGGCTGCTAGAGCTTTGTTTTAACGAATGCAAACGTGTATTGAAACCCAACGGTTCAATCTGGCTAAATATAAAGAACCGCTACTCTGAGGGCGTTGTTACACCGCCATTTTGGGTATTAGACTATTTTCAAAACATGTACCTAAAAAATATCATAATCTGGAATTTTGACTGGGGGGGGTCAACTGAGCGGAGATTTAGCCCACGCTATGAATACGTTTTTTGGCTAACTAAGCGTGTCGATGATTATATCTTCAACCTAGACTCAATTAAAGTCCCCGCTTTAAACTATCGTCCCGACCGCTTTAAGAGCCAAATGAAAAATCCTTCTGATGTATGGTACATCCAAATGGTCAGCGGAAACTACCCGGAAAGAACAGGACACCCCGCGCAATATCCAGAAGAATTAATCGAAAGAATTGTAAAAGTTGGATCTAATGAAAATGACTTGATATTGGACCCATTTATGGGTTCTGGGACTACCGCACGAGTAGCTAAGGATTTAAACAGAAAATACGTCGGCTATGAAGTCGTTCCTGAGTATGTAAAAATGTGCGAAGAGAGACTAAAACAACCACCAGCAAGGAAAAAAAAGGATTCAAAGGATATTCGGTCCCTATACTGGTATATGGATAATACTGAACTCTCCGAGTACGTCAAACGAAATGGGAGATGACATGGTAACCGCGCGTTATGAGTTTGGGGATTGTAGGGATTTGATCAAATCCATCGATAATAATTCCATCCGAATGGCTGTAACCTCCCCGCCCTACAATTTAAGCAAAAAATACGGGACCTATTCGGACGATGTTCATATTGAGGAATGGAAAGATCTTATTTCATCAATTTCAAAAGAGATTCATAGAGTTTTAACCCCCGACGGAAGTTTTTTCCTCAATGTAAGCCCGATACCAGATAAAAAAACAAAAGAAATTATCCCACTCGATTGCATTGCTTGGGAAATTGGAAAGAAAAACGGATTCTTCCTCAGAAATAAAATTATTTGGCACTTTAACAATATGCAGAATTGTACAAATCGATTAAGCGGGAGATGGGAAACCATTCTGTGGTTAGTAAAGGATATCGATAACTACGTTTTCAATCTTAAAGACGTTAAAATTCCCTGCATTACAAAGAATGATAAGCGATTCGACGCTAATGCAGGTCGCAATCCAACTGATGTTTGGTATTTTGATAGAGTTAATAACATGACAAAATTGAAAATGGGGCTAGAAGCACACCCCTGCATATACCCAGTGCCTATGATCGAAAGAATAGTAAAAATGTCTACCAATAAAAACGATTGGGTTTTGGACCCGTTCCTAGGTTCTGGTACAACATTAGTTGCTGCAAAAAAATTAGGCCGAAACAGTGTTGGTTTTGAACTTGACAATCGTTTTGAACCACTAATCAACCACCGACTGCTATCTGAAGCGTCTCAAAGTACATTAGAATAAGCATCAAAGTATCGCTTTATCCTCTTACTTTTAACGCTTTCACAAAATTTACTCAAGAACCTATCCCCGAATTTTGTTTTATAAATGTGCAATTTTTTCAAAAATGCAATGTGCTGAAATACATTATGATAAAAAACTCTTACTCGCATTTCATAATATTCATTCCCGTGCCTTGTCTTCCCGCTTTTGTCTTTATCGGCTTTTTTATAAAGCTCTCGAATTTTCTTTATGGGAACATCCTTGCAGAACGGGCAACCACATTCCACATTATCCCAAATTTCATCATAAATCTCGTAGCACTTGAATGCGTCCTCATACTGGGTAACCCCTAATTCCGAATCAAAGAGTGGGATATACGCCTTTGAGACCGCATCAGTGCATGCTCTTCGCCAAGGTGTAGCCACATCGCACGAATCGATATTATATTTTATCAAAAGTGGAATGTTTCTCCATCCCCCCAACCCCAGGCCGTGGACCTTTACTTTCCATTGGAACTTATCCAGCGTTTCTCTTAAAGTCTTCAAAACTAACTCCGTCTCTTTAACTCCTTTATTGGCGATCCCCCCAACTGCTAGGTAATCAACCGATTTTTGGTGCTTACTGAAAACCTCTTTTAAATGCTGTTCAAATGACGCTATATTCGATCCGTTTACTGGGACCATTATAAGCGATCCATCTACCTTCCGTTTAATGGAATCATCCAACAACTCGCGATTAAGCTCTAATTTTGCTGCAGGTGGTAATTCGTTCCATATTCTTACTCCTTTTTTTGAAATTTCATCTCTGGTAGAATAAGAAGGACCAATATCAAAACTAACATAAATATCGACATTTGCTTCTTTAACGAAATCAAAATACACATCAATATATGGTTTATACGATTCTCTATTCGAAACATCTTTATTATCTAACACGATCTTATTGAAAATTCGGTTCCCCCCGACATCAAGCAAAATGATGAGCGAATCAGCTGCTTTTTTGCTAATACCAGTTTTTTTTACTAATGACTTTCTTAGGTCTTTTTTTACATAAGACATAAAACTTTTATCAAACTCAGAAGCCGGAATCTTAAAACCAAACGCAAACGATGAAAAATTGAACAAAAAATGTTTATGTGAAATCTTATCCTGGAAATATTCCAAGCTCAAAAAAAGTCGATCATACTCCCCCCTCCCAGCAGGCCATCCAATAATTGGAAAAAAATTTGGGGTTTCAATCTCTCCATGTTTTGTAGTGACATTCATTTGGTTAGCCTCATAAGTTCATTTAAGAAATCAGACAAGCTCCCCATTTTTAAAAGTGGTGGGTAAATCTTGCCCTTCTCCTGCTTTGCTTCTAAATCCCCCTCTCGTTCTTTTCTACTATGAGAAGATGCCCCGACCATGTCCCAATAAGAAAATACCTCATTTGAAGCCATAAAAAAAATACCTTTGATGTGCGGTGCATCATACCACCAGACATAATACACTGGAACTCCTTTAGGTAAAATCTCAGATTCGATTTTTTCTCTTTGTTTTGTAAGCTTTTCCCCTACATCTAATGTCAAAGAACACTCGTAATCCCACCTATTCTTGTCAACAAACTTGTTGGCATAAATGAAAGGGGCCCGAATATACTTCATTTCAAAATATGCAACAGTTTTGCCATCCTTAACTACTTCTATATCCGGATAAGGAAACCCCTTTTTAATCGTCCCTATCCCCTTTGAAAGCAAAAAATCCATAAACGCCTTTTCAAACCAATGCCCATACTGGATATCGTATCCCTTGACCATCTCATTTCTTTTATTTGCATAGAACTTTGCGGCCTTACCATATACTTCTTTAAGCCCAGGGATTTTTTCTTTGAAAACTGATGGTTTTGGTGGATTATCTGAATTACGAATTTTCAAATACATCTCAGTAAAACACTTCTCATTAAATTCGTTAAACTCAAGATTTCCATCAAACTTAAACTTCTGTTTTTCTTTAATATCTCTACAGAACCCCAACAATTCTTTATACAATATTATGTCCTCGTTTACCATTATACGACCGTCTACCCTTATTCACTCGTCTGTCTCAAAGATTTAATCCATCTAACCATAGATTTCATTTAAATTTTTGCATTTTGGTGTGGTTAGCCATGTTCTTGTTTTCATCACACTTATCAAACCCCATTTGATGAGACGAATCACGCCCATTAGACTCCCTTTTCATTTCATCTTCACATTTTAATATCTTCTCAAACAAATACTATTCATGATCTGGTCCAGGATACGTCATGGCAATGTCACTTTTGTCGATTTTCCAAAAAACCGCCGCTCGAGACGGGCCCGCAAGTGACTATCAACGAAACAAAGAAAACGCCTGAGGTCGAGTTCCTTTGGCCCCTGATGTGGCTTTCCGCAGACTCAATCCTGGGCCCGGACGCGAAGCAGGCCGCATTCCAGGTCATCGAAGCGGCCAGGCACTGCCTCTCCTGCTCGATCTGGCCTCGCACCCTAACAAGACCTTCTTCATAGCCGCGAGCATTCGTCCACGATATGAGCATCCGGGAGAACTCTGGTGACGAAAGGATAATACTTGCGCAAAGCGTCGCCTTGCTGAGCCGAAAGGCCGGGATTTCGCGTCTGGTAATTTCCTTGCCGCCAGTGGCGCGTAACCGATTCTGCGGTTTCCAGGTTATCTGATGGACACCGCCTGCAGGACCTCGCTTATTTTATGGGAAAAGTACTCAGGTCCGCGAGGCGCCGTGGAGAGCCTGCGGAAGATGGCCTCAGGACCAGTGCTTCAATGAATAACGCGCGCCGCGGCTTGGCGGCGCTGAAAGCCCTGTATTCACCTGATGACTTTTTAGCAAAACCCAACACCAACAAAAGCTTAGTCAGTTCAAAATGTACGGCTGGCTTCCAGATTTTTTACCTGATTCAAGGGATTTTTTGGCTGATGATTCCCGCATAGCAGGAATGCTAAAAAAACCAAATAACTTACCAGGAAAATCGACCTACGTCAATATTGTTCGCCAATAACTGATCAAAAAAACCTCGGCTCATGCACCGCGAACGCCGCCTCCGGAATACTCGAATTTTTTTGTAAAAAGATGTATGGAACAAACTCGCCCGTATCCCGGCTCTTCATCTACAAAGCCACCAGGAACCTCATGAAGACTACGGGGGATACTGGGGCTTACATATTTAATTAACTATGGCGCACGCCGGGTTTGGAGCTCCATCCAGCATGACAAAAGCGCAATACAGAAAAATCGATATGGAACCACAATCATTCTGTTACTCGTTCGCTCAAAATTATCAAGCTCTCAAATACTTCCGCCTGGACGAACAGGGCAAATCCGAGGAAGAGATCCTTCTGTCGATCAAAGGAACCATCTCTCAAAAAATCCCTGCGATGTTCGGTTTTACGGTCTATAGCTCGATCCGTAACGCGATCGGGGGCAAAATAACCTACCCAACGAAAAACGAGTCTGTTTTGGGTGGGCATGCCGTCGTTGCGGTCGGTTTCGACGATTCTATGGTCATTGGCCCCTCAAAAGGAGCGTTCATCATCAGGAACTCCTGGGGAACGGAATGGGGAGACAACGGCTATGGATACCTGCCTTACGACTATCTCCTCAACGGTCTAGCTTTGGATTGGTGGGCTCTCATAAAAGCGGAATGGGTAAATGAAAAAGAATTCGGAGTATAATCTAAATGTTTATAATTATAATGTATTATAATATCCATTATAATTTATTATAATGGTGTGAAATATGAGTGATCTATTCCGTGCGAAGGTAAGGAGGATAGGAAGCTCTTTCGGGATCATCATCCCCAGGGAACAGCTTACAGCTATGGCGGTCGCAGAAGGGGACGAGGTCGAGATCGCAATGCTTAGGCACAGAAATCTCAAGTCCATAGAAGAAGGCCTTGGCATGGCAAAAGGAATGAAGCCATTCGAGCGCGACAAGAGGGACAGATATTGATGCTTCTAGATACATCTGCTTGGGTGGAGATTTCCTCGATACTGAAAAAGGCAGAAAGATTGCTGAGGTGCTCAAGACCGATTCGCCGATATACGTCTGCCCGCTGACATTCGCTGAGATATCTTCCTGGGCTAATAGGGAAGAGAAGGACCCAGAGCCCTTCATCAGGAAAATCAAGGAGTTTTCCAAATCCCTCGATCTGGATGAAGAGATTCTTATCCTTAGCGGTAAAATCCATTTCGACCAAAGAAAGAATAACGGTAAAATATCGCTGATAGACTCGGTGATTTACACATCTGCTGCCATGCATGGGTTGGTGCTTCTGACCTGCGATTCTGATTTCGCGGGTCTGGCCGGGGTCAACATTGTTTAGATAGAACGATGGGGTTATGGCTGGACGGAAACGAAAGATGTGGCGGGGATATTTTGGAAAAAAACGAGGTTGATAGCCTGAAATCCAAGTATGATTACGATCCCGAAACCGATTCCATCACCGTAACCATAGGCGCCCAAAAGCCAGACATCACCATTGAACTGACCGAGAACCTGCTTATCGACATCACCAATGATTGGAGATTCGTCGGCCTTGAGATATTGAGCGCAAGCGTAGAGATCTCCAAGATATTCAACCGGGCTGTTTCGAAAGAAGAGATCGCAGGATTGCTATGCGAGATAAAACAGGAGCCGAAAAACGAGTATCTCATTCAGTTCAAATCCACCCAGAAGAACGAATCAGCGAACCTGCTCATTCCTCTTTACAGAAGTCCGGTAACTGCCTAAGAGCAAGGATAAAAGAAAAAAATTCTATTTCTTCTCCATCTGCCAGACGCCGATCCTGTTGCCTTCGGTATCCAATACCTGCGACCTTGGCCGGGACATCCTTGATGCGCATTTTCGGCATGACGATCTTCCCGCCGCTCTTCTGGGCGGCGGCAAGGACCTTGTCGATGTCATCGACTTCAGCATGCTTGCATCATCGTCATCCCAGGAGTGCACCTCATCTTCTTGTACAATCCCGCCGCCATTCAGGGTGTCCTTCTTGCTTCCCCAGATTATCCCCGGTAATCAGGCACCTCTTCCATCTCCGGCTTGACGATCTTCCAGCCAAGAACGTCCTCGTAGAACTTCTTCGCCCTCTTTGATATCGTCCACTTCACCGAATACGCCATGTTCGGCAATAAATCACCGTTTTGGTCATGCTAAAAAGGATTAAACTGTTTCCCAGGCTCGTTTCCGCAGTGCTTCCCCACATCCCGAAGCGCGGAAGATTTATCTGCTTGGCCAAGCCTCTGGGATGCATGGGTTGCGAGGTGCTTATCCACAAAAGGCCAAGAAGAAATTGAAAACTGCTTGATCCGGATCTTAAAGCCTGATTGGGTGTGACGTTCGACCTTCTCTCGGAGCCTTTCAGCCTGGATACGGTGAAAATCGAGGCGAAACCGGTACCTACCGTGCGGGCGATCGGGGAAGTACCGGATCGTTTTCGTCATCGATGGCAAAACAGTTTACATCTCGGATTTTGACCCCCGAGTGTAAAAATTTATAAGTGAGGGATGAGAGATATGGATAAAGTGGGAAATGCGTGCATGCCTCGGCTAAAGACTTGAAACGCCTGGAAAAGAAAGTCGATTCCATGCTTGAAGCCCACAAGCTCGATTCGAAGCTTACTGATAAAGAGAGAAGACTAGTCAGGGAAGTGAAGATATCAAATCAAACAAAAAGTCCTTCACTTCGATCAAAATCTTGAATGTGCCGGTTTTGGCAGAGCAAATTTTCCATCCCCTCCAACCCCCATCTTTTAAACGACCGATGGTTATCCTGTCCATGAAAGCAGCGCAGATCAACGGATACGGGGATAGCAGGGTCATCGTCGTCAAGGACATTCCTAAACCGACAGCCTCTCCTGGAAAGATAGTCGTGGGAGCGTACGCAGCCGCGCTCAACCCGTTCGATCCGGAAGATAATCGCAGGATATATGCAGAAGATGGATGCCTTTGAAGTTCCCGACGACCATAGGCGGATTTCATAGTATCCGAAGCAGGAGCAGGCGCCCCTTACAAGAAGGGCGATGCCGTCTACGGCTCTGCGCTCGTCTTCAGCGGCGGCTCGGGCTCGTTCGCTGAATTCGCTGTCGCAGACCCGGCGCACGTCTCGAAAAAACCCGAAAATATCGGTCATGAGGGCTCCGCGGCGCTGGTCCTGACCGGGGTGAGCGCCTGTCAGGCGCTGGTCGACCATATGGGAATCAAAAAAGGGCAGAAAATACTCATCCACGGGGCGGCCGGAGGCATCGGCACCGCTGCAGTCCAGATAGCGAAATATCTCGGAGCCTACGTCGCGGCGACCGCGGGCGAACGCGATCTGGAGTTCGTGAAGGCGCTCGGCGCCGATGTCGTCATAGACTACAAGAACCAGAGGTTCGACGAGATGCTGAAGGATTACGATGCCGCTTACGACACCGTGGGCGGAGACACGTATGTCCGATCGTTCAAGGTCGTGAAAAGGGGCGGCATCATCGTTTCCATGCTCGAGCAGATGAGACCGGAGCTTGAGAGGTTCGGCGTCAAAGCGATAGCGCAGGGGACGCAGATAAACACCGAAAGGCTGGCGAAGCTCGCTGAGCTTGTCGAGAAAAAGATCCTGAAGCCTCAGATAGACAAGGTATTCCCCCTCGATAAGGCAGGCGAAGCGATGGCATACCAGCAGACCGGGCACCCGAGGGGGAAGGTCGTGCTGAAGGTAAGATGATGCTTTTTACCCTATCCCCGGTTCCCAAAAAATCAGGAGGGCTTAAATATCTAGGAAATCCGAAAATAGGGTATGCAGGTATCCAGCCTCAGGAAGCCCCTTTTCGGGAAAGAGGTAGAGATCGTCGTCTGGGGGATAGACGATAGCTTAGCCAAAAGCGTGCTGGAGGACGCTTACGAGAGAGGGAGGGAGCTCGAAAAGACCTTCAATCTCTACGACAAGGACAGCGTCCTCTCCAGATTGAACGAAAAAAGGAGGCTGAAAGCGCCTGAAGAGCTCCTCATAGTGATGAGGAAGGCTTTGGAGATCTGCCAGAAGACGGAAGGAAGGTATGACATCTCTTTGGGGAAGCAGTTCTTGGCCAGAAAGAGCGGAAGGGCGGTCCAGACGAGCGGATGCTCCTACAAGGACATCAAGATTCTGGATAACGAAATAAGACTCACCCACCCGGACGTCCTTGTCGACCTTGGGAGCATCGCGAAAGGCTATATCGCCGACGAGATGGCGGATTCCCTGAAGGGGCAGGGCGTCCTCTCAGGCCTGATCGATGCGAGAGGCGACATCCGCTCTTTCGGAGAGGAAAAGATAATCGAGGTCCAGCATCCGAGGGAAGACAAAGCGCTCTGTTCCATCAAGCTGAAGGACGGGGGAGTCGCTACGTCAGGCGATTACAGCCAGCTCACCCCCCGAAACCCGCACATCCTGAACAGCAGGTGGATCTCGGTGACCGTTATCGCGAAAACGTTGATGGAAGCCGACGTGTATGCGACCGCCATCTTCGTCTCATCAAAAGAGGATATAGAAAAACTCCTCTCAGGGACGGATATAAAAGCGATGTGCGTGAAAAAAGATTCAGGTATTGAATGCTTCAACGGATTCCAAGGGTGCTTAGCTTGAGATATTCAGGGTGGATTATCATAGCCGCGATATCGGTCATCCCTATTTTCTTATGGTATTTCCTCGGGCCCGGCCCGGAATCATTCACCGATTACGGCTCGGTGACCCACGCGATAGGCGAGCTGGCCGGCCTGGTCGCCATGACCATGTTCGCGCTCACGTTCGTCCTCTCAACGCGGATTTCGGCCATAGAGGACTATTTCGGGGGCATGGACAAGGTCTATATCGCCCATGGAATCCTCGGCAGCATGGCCCTGATGCTCATCTTCGTCCACCCGGTCTTCCTGGTCCTGAAGTTCGTCCCGGACGACATGAGGCAGGCCGCGATCTACCTGCTCCCGAGCGCTTTCTGGTCGGTCAATTTCGGGATAATAGCCATGATCGGCTTCATACTGCTCATCTCCATCACCCTTTTCGTGAGGACGCTGAAATACCAGCACTGGAAATTCACCCACGAATTCCTCGGCCTGGTCTTCTTCTTCGCCGTGCTCCACATATTCCTTGTGCCCACGGATGCCACGGCTGACGATGTCTTTTCAGGATATTACGTTTATGCCATCGCCGTATCTGCGATAGGGTTGGGGGCGTTCGCCTACAGCCTCGTCCTGAAGAACAGGCTCGCGAAGGCCGCGGCTTACCATGTGGAGTCCATCGAGCAGAAGGGCCCTGGCACTTTCTTGTTGACGATAGTCCCGGACCACAAGCCCATCAGCTATAAATCCGGCCAGTTCATTTTTGTCCGATTCTACAACGAGAAACTGAGCAGTGAAGCGCACCCGTTCTCCATAGCTTCGAAATCCGATGCCAACTCCATAAAGATAGTGGTGAAAGCCCTCGGCGATTACACGAGCAAGATGGTCCACCTGAAGGCCGGCGACAAGGTATCCGTCGAAGGGCCGTTCGGGCGGTTCAATTTCCATCGGAAGAACGAGCGACACCAGGTCTGGCTCGCCGGCGGTATTGGCATCACGCCTTTCCTCGGCATGGCCGAGGACATGAAGGAGGGGCATTTCAGCGATATCGATGTGGAGCTCTACTACTCGGTCAGGGAGAAGGATGATTTCGTGGGCCTCGACGAGCTGAAAGAGATCGCCTCGAAGATGAAGAACCTAAGGGTGATCCCGTGGGTGACGAAGACGCAGGGCCACCTGAAGGTGGAGGCCCTCGGGGATGTCGGAGGCAAGGAGTTCTTTTTGTGTGGTCCAAGCAGTTTTAAAAAGAGTTTAATAGATAATCTAGTAAGGAAAGGCGTCCAGAAGCGATTCATACATACAGAGGAGTTCGAGTTCAAATGAGCATCAGGCTTGCGGTAGGTTGCGCTTTGGTGGTATTCCTCCTGAGCGTCGCAACGATCATCGCGGTAGGCCTAGCCCAGCCGGTCCATGGGACCACGATAAACCAGGCTCCTGCCGAAATCAGCGGCCCGGCCATGGACGTGGGCCAGATAAAACGCGACTTTCTGGCATCGCCGAGCGTAATCCCTGGAAACCAGACCCAGCCAAGCGCACAGCCACAGTCCGCACCACCTGCCCCGAATGTGACAGCGGATCCTGCTCCGGCCGTTGCTCCCGCACCGGTAACGCCGCCAACCCCGGTTATTGCACCGGATCCGCCGCCCGTGGCAGATCCACAACCACCGGTCTATCACCGCAGGACAAGGGCTTCCTGATTCACTTGCCGCTTATCATCAGGATAGGGGATGTAACGACGGAGTCCCTGCCGCTCTCCTTGGCCCGGTAGAGCCTGTCGTCCGCGAGATCGAAGAGGTCATCACCCGATGAGATGGAAGGGGCGACCTCCTTGACATCAGCCACACCGAAGCTGCATGTGACCGGGCGGCCTATCCCGAAATCGTGCTCTCTTATCGACATCCTGAGCCTTTCGGCGATCCGTGCCGCCTCTTCGCGCGGGACGTCAAGGAGCAGTATGGCGAACTCCTCGCCGCCGATCCTGAACACGGCGTCGGTGCATTCCGAGCGCGCGCGGACGCCGTTGTGGAGGACCCTCGCTATGCCCGCGAGGACGGTATCGCCGGTGGAATGGCCGAAAGTGTCGTTGATGTCCTTGAAATGGTCGATATCTATCGTTATCAGCGAGAAATTCCGCCCCTCGCAAAGGTGATAAGAGACATGTTCTGCCAGGCTGTGCTCGAAATATTTCCTGACCGGGAGCGCCGTCAGGCCGTCCATCTTGGCATCGATTGTCCGCGCGACCAGGGAACCGAGTATGTCGAGGACCTTCCGCGTCTCCTCCTTGTCGTTGGGGTTGTCCTTCCCGAGCTGGAGAGGATAGAAGCTGCCGATGCGCATCTCGCCGATCTGCTTCACCCGGCCCGAATGCTTGATGATGAGAGGGACAGCCGTCTTGACGAAACGGTCGTCGTCGGCAGGAGCTGTGAACACCACCTTGCTCTCTTCCACGTAAGCGGCTATGACTTTGTCGCTCCCGAGCTCGATCTCGACCCGGAGGACGCCCTTGAAGCACTCCGGGACGAGGCGCAGGAGCTCGCGCATGTCCGTGCAGTCCATCTTCGAGGTGATCCGGTCTATCGCGGCGGAATACTCCCAAGAGTGGACGCGGTCCTCAGTGCTTCTGAAGGTGCCGCTCGAATGTGTCGGCTTGCGCTCGGTGGGGGAAGCTTCGCTTCCCTTCACGAATGCCAATCTTTTCATGGGAGTCGGTTTACTGCCACATTTCTTATATATAAATGTTTCGGTCAGCGGGGAGGTCTTTTTGATTCCGGCGGCTTCCGGAGCGCGGAGACGATCCTCGAGAATACCGGATCCTCGCTGAGCTGCCTGAAGACGCTTTCGCCGAAGGGGGTGAGGGAGACCGCGGCAAAGTCCATCACCTTGATGAGCCCTCTCTTCTGGAGGCGCACAAGCGCATCGTTGACCTTGGAGGCATCCAGGCGCACCTGTTTCGGCAGGTCTCCGGCATCCTTGCCCGTATCGAGCCCTGCGAGCACCACCAGCTCCGCCATCGTGAAGCTTTTCCGTAAATCCCTCGACTCGTCGTCCAGCGCCTCGGCGACCTTCCCGAGGGCTCGCCCTGCGGCCTTCCAGGTCTTCGGGTTCCTGCTCAGGACGCCCATCGCGTCCATGAACGAGCCCCTTGCCTTCACGGTCTTTTCGACCGAGCCGTCATCCACCAGAACCTCGTATAGAGGCTCAGAGAAGACTTTCTTGGTGCCGCGGATAGTGAGGGTGTTATGCCCGAGGGTGACCGAAGCCTCGGCGCGACGGTAGAAAAGAAGGTTCGTGGTCTTCATCCTCGGTTCCATGGAAGAATTGATGGTCGAATGAGTATTTTAATGCTATCTCCACTCCTTGCCCCACTTGCAGAACCCGCAGCCCGGATCCGCCTTCGGCTTCTTCCCTTCCAGGACAGTCAATGCCTCGGAGAACAGGTTCTGCGCGTTCTTGGGATAGATGCCCATCTTCACCAGGTCTGTCACGAAGTCGATCTTCCCGTTTTTCGTCACTTCATGCGGATGGTAGAACAGCAGGTAGGAATAATCCTCGGTCCCGAATCCGGTTTTCCTCAATAAGAAGTTATAGATGTCCAGCTGGTTCTGGTAATGCTGCGCCGTGTCGTCCTTCAGCGGGAACCCGCGCGTCTTGAAGTCTAGGACTACGAGCTTCTTCCCTTTGACCAGGATGGCATCGACCGCCCCCCTCAGCATGTTCCCGTGCTCATCCTCGTAGTGAAGGCCCTTGCGGTTGTTCGTCCATTCTGAAAGAAGGTGCTCGTCGTCGAACAGCGATACGTGGCTGCCCAGCATCCTCAGCTCGGGCGGCAGCTCCTTCTTCTTCATGTAACGGGCGAAGTGGGCCTTCAGTATCCGGTCCATCCCGGATGGCAGGGACGGGAAGATCGTCACGGGCCGTTTCACGCCGTTGAAGTGGAGCCAGAAGCACCTGGGGCATTCATGGTAGAGCGAGAGCGTGGACGGGGAGAGACTGAAAGCCATGGGAAGACTTAGGTTCCCTGCAATTTAATCATTCCTTTTTCAGCGAGGATGCGTATGCGAAAGCCTCTTCCAGGACGGCCTGCGCTTCCTTCCTGTGCCCCAGGACCTTTCCGGGGATGACCAGGTATTCCTTCATCGCGCGGCCCGGCATCGGCTCGAACTGTTTCCATCCTTTTCCCAGGAGGACCTCCCGCCGTCCTTCCGGAAGCCGGGCCATGATGGCATCCCCGAAGACCCCGCAGAACATGTTCTTATTTACGAATGCGCAGGGGTAGCCGAACATCTTCCTCCGTTCCACCCGCGGATCATCCGGCAGCAATGAATCGAACAGCTTCATGATCTCCGCGGAAGCCTTGACGAATTTCATGGACCGCTATCTGCTGCGAAAATTCTTATTCTCTCCCGCTATCGCCTCATAAAGCCCCTGGCCGTACGATTCGTCATAATAATGGGCCCGCCACGCCTTCTCGGCGACGGGCCCGAAACACGTTATGGAGAGCAATGCCGCCCGGATGCCCTGGCCTGCCCGGCCGCCATCCTGTATCTCCATGAGCAGACCACGCACCCGTTGCATCTCAGTCAGCCGCGACACCATCGCTTTCGGGAATAATATCCAGCCGTCCCCTGCGAGGTTCTCGTTCTCCGGGATGCCCCTTAGCACCCATGGCTCCACCATCCCGGGCCTCACGGGCCTGAAATAGCGCGACACGATCACCCTCTCCAGGGTATCCCTCGCCTCCTGCCCAAGCTCCCGCCGAAGCGCATCCAGCAGCCTCCGGTCGTCCAGCCTCTCCAGCCGGTTTTCGTAAGCCACGGCGTCGCGCGGCGCCACATCGAGGCCGAAAGAGCCGAGCGCCACCTCCACGAGCGGGCCCTGCCGCAAAAGACCCCTGGCGAAAGCAGCGGCCTTCGCGAAAGCACCATAGGGCTTCTTCGTGACGGGCTCCTCGATGGAGAATGAGAAATCCGGCTGGCGCTTCATGCATATCACAATGTCATGCAGCGTATTTAACTCTTTCGGACATTTTCTATAACTAGAAAATCAGTGGCCATAGCCGTAGGCCAGCGCTTCTTCTACTTCGCCCCAGGAGCCCTTCCATGAGGTCACGAAAGCATAGAGGCCTTTCAGGTATTCCTTGTTCATCTTGAAGGGCACCTTGGCTTTCAGGCCGAGGTACCGTATTATCTCGGCATCGGTCTTGCCCTCGGTCCTCATCTTCCTGGTTATCTGGACTATCTTGTTCTGGCTGAAGTTGGACGCCTCGTAAAGCTCCACGATCGCCTCGATCTGGCAGCCCAGGGGCGTGTTCAGCACGAGATTGCACATCGGGCAGGCGGTGGTCAGGTTGCTCTTCCTTGTGTTGTTCGAGTCGCCGTCTATGAAGTTTATCGTCTGCCATTCCTCTGCGTGGAAGTCGCAGTATGAGCATGTGTGCCCGTCCCTTTCGAGGACCTCTTTCCGCAGGGCCTCGGTCTCCCTGCCGCTCAGGCGGTGCGTGTTCTGGGTCCTGCCCCGGTAATTGGATGCGTCTGCGAAAGTCGGATAGAGTTTTTTCATTCATACTATTGTGACAGACCTTGTATATAGATGTGCGCATTACGACGAAAGCGCGGTCCATAAGGGATTTAAGCCTTTTTCGCATGTTCCACCAAGGTGAAACTATGGATGAGCACAAACACCATGAGAAACTTGTGAAGGGGATAAGCGAGCAGATGAAGCCGATACTCGAGAACTCGGCCCAGCCGGTCCTGATCTATCTCGACGACCGGCACAAGGCATGCAACAAGAGGTTCGCGGACCTGATGGGCTACAAATCCCCGAAAGCGTTCAACGACACGGACGTCAATTTCGTCGAAGCTTTCATAGACGAGAAGAGCCAGGACAAGGTCGTCAGGAACTATCACACGGTTTTCTCCGAGAAGCTGAGCGCATCTGTGATGGATGTCACGATCAAGAAGAAGAACGGAAAGAAGGTGAAGACCAGGGTGATCCATGTCCCGGTCGCTTTCGAAGGGCACCTCTTCGCGGTCCTCTACGTCTCGAAGGCCTAAAGGTCCATCGAATCCAGGCGCCAGTCCTGCGAGCCGTAGCCCATCTTCCGGTCAGTGATGAATGAATGTCACTTGAGCCGGTTGCCGCACTCGCCGCAGAACTTGACCCCTGCCGCGTTGCCCGCGCCGCATTTCGCGCATTTCGTCATCCCGAGCGCGCCGCCGCAGTTGTTGCAGAACTTCCCGTCGCCGGCAGGCTTGCCGCACGTCGGGCAGATTGTCTGCTTGCTCTCTATCTCGCCCGAGAAGACCTTGGTGCCCGAGGCTTTCTCCTCGATGTCCTGGACCATCTTCTTTCCTTTCGCGGCAGCGACCTCGACGGCGACGCGCGGGGCGTCGTCCACGCAGAGGCCCTCCTCCTCGTTCCAGTCGTTCTCGCAGACGTATTTCTTGCATTTGGGGCAGCGCTGGAAATGGCCTTTGGCCTCGTTCTGGGCCATCTCGAAGGCCTTCTCATGCTCCTTGTGCCATTCCGGAGTCATCCCCTGGAACCGCTCGCCGAGGACGTTGGTCCCACGTTCGGCGCTGTAGCCGAGGTTGCTGTGGCCGGTCAGGCTCGCGCCTATGGAGATCGCCTGGCCCAGGCCGCGCAGGAGGCCGGCCTTCTTGTAGGTGCTCGATTCCTTGAAGCCGGTCTTGTAGCCTTCCCTGCAGAGGTCGCAGAAGAAAGTGAACTGGAACCCCGCCTCAGTGCTGTTGTCCTCGAAATTGCTCGTAAAAGGCTGTAATGCCATAGTCTTCACATCTTGTTCCCGCACTTCGAGCATTCCCGCACGCCCAAAGGCTCGATATTCTTGCATTTCCCGCACTCCACCGTCAGGCCCGCCCCGCAGCTCTTGCACTCGCCGACGATGAATGTCATCTTCCCGCATTTCGGGCATGCCGCCTCGAGAGAGAGGCCGCAGCTGCCGCACCGTTTCCAGCCGTCCTCGACCTTGTTCATGCAGGCAGGGCATCTTCCTCCGAAAGGGTAGCTCTTGCCGCAGAGCGGGCAGTAATTCGAATCGTTGTCTATCAGTCCGCTGCAGTATCTGCAGGGATGCTTGTATCCGGGCATGGTGAGCGTTCCTCCGACAATAAATATAAGCTATTCGCTCTCTTCCCCTTTCCACCGCCCGCCGCTTTTCTCGCTGAAGGAGAGGAGCGCATCGAGATTCTTCTGCCAGCTCTCGTTGTGGATGACCCGCCCTATGAAGAGCGAACGGAGATCGCGCAGGGCGTCCAGCCTCGCTATCGAGAAGCGGTATCCCGAGTATTTCGGATCCCCGAGCTGATCATCGCTGACGTAGATAGGCTCCCTCCTGAAGTTTATCCCGATCATGCAGCGGTTCACCTTGGCGAGGAAAGCGGGCAGCCCTTCACCGATGGAATCCGGCTTTCTCTGGAATGCTGCCCGGTCCATGACCCTGAAGATGTAAGTGGCTTTCCCGCTCCCTTCAGCCGAGGTCGCTTCCATCGCCACCGCGTTCCGGCTTCTTATCGGGGCGAGGAACCAGACGTATTCTCCTTCCATATCGCCCATCAGGCTGCGCTTGATGCCGATGCACATCGCATCCTTCTGCGCCATCCTCTCGAGCGACGCGTATTCGTCCTTCAGGCCCGCGGCCTCGATCTTTTTCTGCAGGCCGGCCCAGAGCGAGGGCGAGATGGCGTCGAGGTCTTTCCTGCTCGCGGCTTTCCCGTCCTTCATCAGGCGCGCGGCTTTAGCTATGAGGGGCGGCGCGACATCCGGCGCTGCATCCTTCAGGAGCGCCTGGGCTTTCAGCGAAAGCGCGTTGTCAGCATCCGAGAGGGCCTTCCTGAACGGGTCGAGGAGGCGGCCCATGGCAGAGAGCGTGAGCGAATCGCCGTATGCATTGGTGAGGATGATGGCGAAACCGTCCTGCTTCATCTCCGCGAGCTCGCAGAAAGGGAGACGGACGAGCTCGCCGGAGTCGGGCAGGATGACCAGCGAGGTCTCATAGACACGGGCCTCGCATGTCCCTTTGGATTCCTTCCCCCCGAGGGGGGTATAGCTGTATGACGTCGTGACACCGCCCATCTTCAGCGTGTCCGCCATCAGCATGTCCTTGAGGGTCAGCTCGTTTCTTTTTTTGCTAAGCTCGCGCACGAAGTCCTCGTACCGGTATCCCAGGCCCGAGAGCACGAGCGTGCCCGATGGGAGCGCGAGCGAGACCTTGTAATCGGCCGGGGAGATCCCGAGGATGTCCCTCAGAGAGAGATATATCGGCTCGCCTGATGAGGGCGAGACGGACAATGCCTCGCCGCTGACCGAGGCTTTCCCTTCCCCGCCCCTGCCATCAAGGGAGTAGCTCAACGGATATTCTGCCATGAACTGGATTGGGATCTGATATTAATAATCACGCGGAAACGCGGCCTCCGCCCCTTCCCCTTTATATGAAGCCTCCGTGCTCCAGACCGGAGGCGATAGGATGGGAAGGAACATACCTTCGATAACATACCGCATAGACGAGAAGCTCCGGGAGTGGGAGCGTTTCGGGGACCTGCTCCCCCCTGCCGACCGCAGGGCGTTCCGGAAGCTGATCACCGTGGTGAGGGACCGGAGGACCGCGATAGACGCGGCGGACGAGTGCATAGAGATAGCGATGCTGCTCGCGATAGCGATACACCTGAAAGCCTCAGGAGGCGGGAGCGATGATGAGCGCGGACCGGATAGCCGTGAGGACCCTCAAGGCAGGATTGCCGGGCCTTGAGCCCATGCTCAGGGGGAACATAATCACCCTGAGGTGCGACAACGCTGCCTGGCTCTTCGAGCTCGCGGCCGGCCTCCTCGTGAAGAACCACGAGGGGCGGACGCTGTACCTGCACTGGGCCGACTACCACAAGAGGTTCTGGACCATCGACTACGACCACATAATGAAGCTGGCGCGGAAGGAGGGCAAGGACCTCTCTGAGGTCTATTTCATGCGGGCCTTCTCGCGCGACAACAACGAGGTCGAGGAGAACTGGAGGAAGCTGTCGGCTTTCGCCCGCTTCGACCTGATCATCCTGGATTCCATCTCCGAGCTCTACGAAGAGAGGAAAGAGGGCAGCCTCCCGGCGACATACTCGATCGGCAAGTTCGCCCAGCTGTGCATAAAGAACGGCTGCACCGGCATCATACTGGACCGCTCGCGCTCCATACACCCGTACCTGGGCCACATATCCTCGGTGATCCTCGACTTCGCCGTGGAGCGGGACGAGATCCGCCTGATGCTGCGCAAGCACCCGTGCATGGCGGACGAGTGCCTCTCGGTCCCGAGGAACAGCCAGTACAAGCTGGAGCGGTGGCTATGATCCTGCTGAACCTGTATTTCGAAGGAGGGCGCGCGAAGACGGTCTTCACAGACGGGCGCAGGAAGACCACCGTCACGGACAGCTACCATCCCTATTTCTATGCCTCGTGCGATGACCTGGAGGAGAAGAGATACCTCTTCTCCCAGCACCCGCTCATCATCGGCGCCACGGTCGAAAACGGCGCCGTGAGGATAGCGACGGAGATGAAGGATTTCCGGCGCGTCGCCGGGGATATCAGGGAGGTGGGCGGGGTAACGGAGCTCTTCGAGACCACGGTCCCGCATCACTTCAGGTACGGGAACCTTCGGGGCCTCCGGTATTTCGCTGATTATGCTGAGACGGCGGACCCGGCCCTGCTCAGGCCGGCTGGCGAGCCGGACATGGATGAGGCGATGAAGGTGCTGAGGCTCGGCGTGATCACGGAGCAGGGCATGACCGACGCGGACGGGAACGCAGCGCCGGCCGGATCGCTCGATGTCGTCTTCTCCTATGGCGGCGACCGGTCCCTCCGTGGCATGAGCGGGATGCTGGCCGGCCCGCTCGGCTGCTTCATGAGGGAGGCCGTCCACATAGACGTGCAGAGCGACATGGCCCATGACATATACGACGAGCCCTCCGCAGGGGATATCCTCGCCCGTGGCCGGGAGAGGCTGATAAGGATAATGGAGCTCTCGGCGATGACCATGACGAAGCCCGACCTGATAGCGCGTGTCACGCCAGGGAAGCTCAACACCTACCTGCACATGGCGGCCGCCATGGAGAACGGCATACTGATCCCGGACCGGAGGAAATGGGTGGAGAGGCCGAAGAGCATCAGGCTGCTGCGGATCATGGACAAGGGCGGCACCATATTCTACCCCAGGCCGGGCATATACGGGGATGTGGCCAAGTGCGATTTCGCCAGCATGTATCCGAATATCATAATCAGGTATAACATCAGCCCTGAGAGGATGCACTGCGAGTGCGGGGACGACCGCATAGTGCCCGAGGCCGGATGGAGGATCTGCAGGAGGAAGGGGCTGATACCGCAGGGGCTGGAGAAGGTGCTGGAGCGGAGGCTGGAGCTGAAAAGGCTGATGAGGGCCGAGACCGACCCGGGCAGAAGGCATATCTACAGCATACGCCAGAGGGCGCTGAAGAACATCCTCGTGACATGCTTCGGCTACCTGGGCTACAGCAACTTCATCTTCTCGAACGTCGAGTGCAAGGAGTGCGTGATGCTCTATGGCAGGCATGTGCTGGAGCGGACCAAAGCGATAGCCGAGGAGGAAGGGCTCGAGGTGGTGTACGGCATCGTGGACTCGGTGTTCGTCCGGGGCGGGACCATGGAGAGCTACCGGCGGTTCGCCGGGCGGGTGAGCAGGGAGATGGGCTTCGAGCTCGAGCTGGACTGCGTCTTCCGGAAGATAGCCTTCCCCTCGGCGGCCGACGGCTCTGGGGCAGCGAACAAGTATTACGGCATCACGCACGACGGGAAGATAGAGGCGCGCGGGATCGGGATGCGCCACTCCGACGCCCCGGCCTTCATCAGGGAGTTCCAGGAGAGGGCGATAAGGATGCTGCTGGGGGACCGCGGCCAGAAGAGCGCGAGGGAGCTGGTCCGCGAGTACGAATGCCTTCTCGCCGGGCAGAAGATACCGCTGGAGAAGCTCGCGATCACGAAATCCATCCGGAGGCAGAAGTATGCGACGCGGCAGGCGCATGCCATAGCGTACGAGCAGTCGGCGGAGAAGGGCGGGCAGGTGACTTTCGTGTTCACCACGGACGGGCCGAAGCCGGTGGAGCTCGCCACGGGCAAGACACCGGATCATAAGATGTACATCAGGCTCCTCGGCCAGGCGATGGACGAGCTAGTGATCGGCCTCGATGGGTTTTAATCCTGGCCCGGAGAATGGAATCCATGAGGAGGCTCGCGGCTTACGCTTTCATGATGCTGATCCTGCTGGCGTCCGTGTTCTTACTGCCGGCGCTCATGACGAAGCCGGCCGCAGTCAAGGCGACGCCGGAAAAAAACGCCTCGGCGCCGCCTGTGAAAAACGTTCCGGGGGGTGTCGCTGCCATCCCCGGAAACGCCACGGCCGGGCCTGGACGACCGAATATCACGGAAGAGCCTGACTATTCACTGCCCGACCTGGAGAAGAACATACACGCGCTGGTCAATTCCGAGAGGGCTTCGCGCGGGCTGAAGCCTCTCAGGTGGAACGATGGGGTGGCAGGAGCGGCGAGAGACCACAGCCTCAGCCTGGCCCTGGAGAACCGGCCGCTAACGGAGCCGGACCTCCTGTGCCAGAGGCCTTTCATACACCACGAAGGTTTCGACACCGGCCTCTACCAGGACGGCAGGCTGCTCAACAGAAGCATCTATTATTTCTCCGCGTCTGGGGAGAACATATTCATCACTTCGGCGTGGGACTACAAGGAGACCGCCGGGGAGGGCGCCATCCATTGCCCCGAGGAGGGCCTGAAGATAGTGGAGGAATACCCCGGGCCTGACCCGGCCGGCATGGCGGAAAAGGACCTGCTGGAGAGGACCGCGGCGGTGAAAGTTGCCGAGCGCGTGAACTGGACGTACGTGGAATATCTCACTCAGGAGAGGCTGGAGAAAAGCATAGTGCAGGGATGGATGGACAGCCCGGGGCACCGCGCGAATATCCTCAGCCCGGATTTCGACGAGGCCGGGATCGGGGCGGCGGAAGTGAACGATTTCGTCATAGTGACAGAGGTCTTCATAGAGAGGGTATCGTGCGGCTATAAGGGCGCGCCATGCTGCGAGGATGGCGATCTGGCCTTCTGCTATGAACCCTGGGAATGCGACGGCAAAGCGTGCGGGCGGCCCGGCTGAGCATCTCGGATGACGGGCACAAAACCATCTTTTTAACCCTTCCGCAACAATAAAGTTGAGCAAGGTGGGAACAAGATGGGGAATGAAAAGAACTCGCGGCCTTCGATGAAGCAGATACCGGTAGCCGCGATCAATCTCGGATTGGAATTACGGAGGCTCAAGATAGAGCCGGAGAGGATATTCGGCGAGACCGTGGACACCGCCCAGGCCGAGGGCTTCACAAGGCTCCTCAGGCTCATCTCTTACATAGAGACGCACGCAGAACCCATCATAGCGATCAACGTGGGCACCGGGGCGGTCGAATACGCGAACCAGCAGGCGATCGCGAGATTCCCCCAGCTGCGGACCGCAGGCACGGAGCATCCATGCCTCAAAGGATGGGCGGCGATCGCCGACGATTTCAAGGGCGGAAGGAGGGGCGCTGTGACGGGCGAGATGAATTTCGGGATGGCCGCATTCGAGCGGAAAGCCACATACGACCCCACGAACAGGCTCATGTATCTCGAATTCAGCGAAGCGAGAAAGCCGAAGGAGCAGGCGGTCGCATCCCTGGCCAACCCCTTCGCGGTCTTCGAGTTCTCTCCATCGATAAACGCAGTGACGTCGCGGAACGAGGCGGCACGAAGGTTGTTCCCTTCCATCAAGCCCGATCACCCGATGCTGAAGGGGATCCCGGTGGAGCGGCTCCGGAGCGGGGAAGAAAGGTACGCGATAGACACCGTAGAGGCTGAAGGCAAGGTGTTCCGGCGCGGAGCGTCATACTCCGCGCATGGGGACATCGTGAGGGTGTTCGCCGCGGATGTGGGGGATGCCTCCTCGCGCTGGAAAGTCAGGCTCCTGGACATGATCAGGAAACTCAAGGAAGTGAAGGATCCCTCGACGCTCGCGAAGGATACCGCCGACCTGCTCGCTCTCCTCAAGAAGGAGAAGGTGGAGATCGGGAGGATCGAGCTCGAGATACACCGCCTCGGCGTGATAGTCAGGCAACTGGACGGGAGGGAGACGCCCGGCCATGAGATAGACTCGGCGCGGAGCGTGGTTATCGAGTATCTGGAGTCCCTCCTGAAGCCGGAGCGGTGAGAATTATAAATAAAGCGATGGAGAGGAATCCATGAGGTTTTTCATCGCGCTCATACTGCTCGCAGCCATAGCGTTCCCGGCGAACCTCGGGGGCGATGGCACAGAGAAGCTTCATCCGGGGGAATACATCCAGTCGTTCACAGGATTCACGGTCATCCTTTCCTCGGTCGGCTCGCACGCGCTCCAGAACGGTTCGGTCTCCCTGGACAACGCCACATATTCCATATCCTATGAAGGGAAGGATCTGGGACGGATGACGCTCGCCCCGGGGGAAGAGAGGAACATCACCCTCACCGATGTGCCGGGCATCGCGAGGAGGATCCTGTTCGTGCGCCTCGTGAACGCAGGAACGGACGCGGATGGCACATTCGCGAAGACACGGGTGGGCTCGCAGGATTACACCGCACCGGCTCCGCCGGAGATAGGCTCTGTGAACGCGACCCCCCACGACAGATACGTGGAGATCTCCTGGACCACCGACAAGAAGTCGAACGCCACGGTCTATCTCACCGACGGGAACGCCACATCGGCCGCAGCGACGCTGCCGGTCCCGCAGATGGCGCAGTCGGCCAATATCAGCGGGCTGAAGCCCGGCAGGGGATACTCCATCAGGATAAAGGCATGCGAATACCTGTGCGCGGAGACCACGGCCGTTTTCAACACCACCGGAATGGCCGAAGCCCCGCCCCCGAAGACCGAAGCCCCTGAGCCGGCGCCGAAAGAAGAGCCTCCGGCCGGGATGCTCATCCTGATCGGGGCGTTATTGATGCTCATCGGATTCTTCGCCATAGCGAGGAATTACACGAGAAAGTAAAAACCACAGAAAAACGCTCACAACAACGCCTTAAAAAGACTTTTGTTCATTGATTACGACATGCAGGACCCCAAAGGTCCCCCTAAGAGCAAGGTAGATCCGACGCTGGTGCGGGACCGGCAGAAAGAGGATTTCGAAAAGTTCCACGGCAGGGAAGCAGACCAGCTGATCGGGAAGACGCTTTCTTCAAGATACAAGATACTGGAGAAGATCGGCGAAGGCGGGATGGGCAAGGTCTATCTCGCAGAAGACACTCGGATCGGAAAGAAGGTCGCGGTCAAGGTGCTCCCGGAATACCTCGGCAAGACCGGCCAGATAGCCGAGAGGTTCATACAGGAGGCCAAGGTGGCGCCGAGGATCGAGCATGAGAACATCATAGACGTGACCGATCTCGGGAAGACCCCCAAAGGGGTGCCTTTCTTCGTGATGGAATACCTGAAAGGGTCCGACCTCGGCTCGGCGATGAGCAAGGGAGAGGTCCGCGGATGGAACGTGTGGTCCAAGGATCTCCTCCTCCAGATATGCAGGGCGCTTTCGGCGGCCCATGACAAGGGGATAGTGCACCGCGACATGAAGCCGGAGAACGTCTTCCTCGTCGAGAGGAGCGACAAGAGGGTTTTCGTAAAGCTGGTCGATTTCGGCATCGCCAAGCTCCTGGAGCAGGCGCAGGATGAGCCATCGGAAGCGCCCTCAGGCGGCGAGGAGCGGCCAGGGCGGATCACCCAGGCCGGATCGATAATGGGCACTCCGGAGTATATGGCGCCGGAGCAGGCATCCGGGGAGGATGTCGACCACCGGGTGGATATCTACGCCGTGGGCACTATGGTGTATGAGATCGCGTGCGGAAAGGTGCCTTTCGAGGTCGAGGAGAAGGAGAGCCCGATGGCAGATGCGCTCAAGATACTTCATATGCAGAAGTTCACGGCTCCGCAGCCGCCTTCTGCGCGGAGACCGGACCTGAAGATACCCGCCGGGTTGGAGGCGGTGATAATGAAGGCCCTCGCCAAGAAGCGGGACGACCGGTTCGCCACGATGAAGGAGATGGAGACCGCGATCGAAGCCCTGGAAGCGACGCAGGAGGAGAGGAAGCCCATCCCGCTGACGAAGGGGATAACGATCGGGAGCAGGGCGGGCCTCGGGTACAACGAGCTCATCAGGAGGGAACGGAGCAGGAAGCGACTGAGGATAGCCATAATCGCAGCAGGATTGATCGCTGCCGCGGCAGGCCTCACGGTCGCAGGCGAGCTGGCCAGGTTCCACGGTGAGCAGGGGATCGACCATCATTCAGATGCGGGAAAAGAGGGACGTTGAGATGAGCATATTCAAGACATTGTTCGGAATGGGACAGAGTGAAGGAAAGGCGCAGAACGGGAGAGGCCAGCCTCTGTTGGATAGCGAATCGGTCGGGAAGCTGAGGGAATACAAGGAGCTTTTCGTGCGGAAGGAATTCGACAAGGTCGAGGCCAGGGTCAGGTCGGATGGCGATGACGTGATGATCATCGAGCAGCTGCTGAACGACGAACTGGTCGGCCGGGATGCCGCGAAATGGCTGGCCGCCTACTCGAAGGACAAGAACGACAGCCGGCTCATGGACAACCTCCTCCGCCACCGCAGCTCGCTCATACGCAGCTCAGCCACTCTTTTCCTCGCAGAGGAAGCCGGGAACGGAGGGGACATACTCTCGACGCTCCCATCGCTCGGCGAATCGCTCGCCGACCATAACGAGAACGTCCGGGCCAATTCCGCCCGGGCACTGCTGAACGCATCTTCGGACGAGAGGGCGAGGGAGTATGCCGTCTCGATCCTGGGAAGCGCCCTGGGGAAGGAGGAGGCCGTCAAGGTCCTTGCCTCAGCCACATTGTCTGAGATCGCACAGAACCACATCGACATATCGCCTGCGCTGGAGCAGCTCGGAAACGCATTATCATCGAAAAACAAGGAGATCTGCGACAACGCGGCCAGCGCACTGCTCTACGCAACACTGAAGCCCTCTTCCTCCGAAGGGGCCGTCGCGGTCCTCCGGGACAGCCTCTCCAGCAAGCTGGAGGGGGTGAAGATACATGCGGCAGGGACGCTCGCCCAGTCGGCGGAGAAAGGGACCGATATATCGTTGGCGATACCGGCGCTCGGCAACGCGCTATACGACAAGAAAGACGAGATCAGGTTCAACGCATCCTTCGCGCTCATGCATGCGGCCGCGAACGGGTGGCACATCGCTTCGGCGATCCCGGCCCTTGGCAATTCGCTGGCCGATGCCAGCGAGAGGGTAAGATCGAATTCCGAGAGGGCGCTCGGGCACGCGGTCGTCAATGAGAGGACTAGCGAGATCGCGGCATCGGTGCTGCGGAACACGCTGTCCGACAAGAACAGGCATGCCCGCCAGCATGCGAGCAGGGCGCTGTGGAACGCCGTCGTCACCGAGAAGACGAGGGACATGGCCATATCCGTCCTCGGGAACGCGCTCAGCCACAGGGACGCGGAAGTGAGGACGAACGCGGCCAAAGCGCTCACCATAGCCGGCGGGAAGCAGATAGATATCTCATCCGCCGTCCCGGCGCTCGGCAACGCGCTGGGGGATAAGAAAGACGACGTCTGCGCCTCCGCGGCGGATGCGCTCCTCCATGCATGCCAGTACGCGAGCACGCGTGAGATGGCGGTCTCCCTTCTCGGCAATCTCTTGAATGCCGGCGAGAAGAAGGCGAGGCAAAACAGCGCGATGGTTTTGGCGAAGACCGCTTCCGAATCGATATCGATAGAGGAGGCGCTTCCGGCGCTGGGCAAATCATTGACGGACCAGAACGAGAGGGTCAGGGCTGAATCAGCCTGGGCCCTTGGCAATGCCGCATCCAAGGGGATGGACATATCGCTCGCTATCCACGAACTCGGGAAAGCCCTGGCTGACCGGTCGAAAAGGGTCCAGTCGAGTTCGTGCTGGGCGCTCCAGGCAGCTGCGGACAAAGGGATAAACGTGCTCGCAGCCGTGCCTGCGCTTGGAAACGCTCTTGAGAGGCCGGACTCCAAGATCAGGATAAACGCTGCCCGGACGCTCGTCAGCGCGGCTTCGAACGAGAAGACCCGGGAGGCAGCGCTCTCTGCGATCAGCCACGCCCTGTTCGATCACCGGGAGAGGGCCCGGGAAACCGCCGCATGGGCGGCGCTTCTGGCCGCCGAGAACGGGATCAACATATCCCCTCTGATAACCAACCTCGGCAAGACACTGCATGACCGGGCGGAGACCGTCCGGTCGAACTCGGCGCTCGCGCTCCTGAGCGCCGCCGAGAGAGGGCTGAATGTCTCTGCCGCCCTGGAATCGCTCGGCCACGCACTGGACGACGAGGCCGAGCTTGTCGGCCCTGCCTCGGCGCGTGCCATAATGGAAGCCGAGATGAGGGGGCTCCCGATAGAGCCGGTACTCCCTCTGATCAGGGGGGCCTCGGACCACCCGAATCCGGAGATACGGGGAAAGAGCAGGGAGATAGTGCGCAATTTCGAGAAACGGTCCCGCTCGACGCTCGACGGCCCGCTGAAAGAGGAGAAAGCAGAGGGTAACGCCCCTACCCACCTCCCTGAGAACCAATAAGAAATATCAGCGGGGATGATAGCCGATGATATACCGGAACTACCTGTCCCCGATCGACGGCTTCTCGAACCTGCCCTTCCGCCTGCTCTGCCAGAAGCATGGAGCGGATGCGGCCTGCGTGCCTCTGGTGAATTCCGCCGCGATCATCCGGAACCCGAAGAAGATAGACTACGTGGATGCGCATCCGGATGAGAGGAACATAGGCGTCCAGGTGGTAGGCAACATGCCTGAGGAGCTCGGCCTCAGCGTGAGGATGATCGATGAGGCAAGGCCGTTCATATCATGGTTCAATATAAACTGCGGCTGCCCCTCTGTGAGGACGATGGAGAGCGGGGGCGGGAGCGCGATGCTTGCCCACCCCGAGAAGATCGCCCGCTCGGTCGCGGAGATCAGGAAGAGCACAGACAAGCCGGTTTCGGTCAAGATCAGGATCAAGGATGACCTTGAAGCCACGGCCGGGTTATGCAGGATGCTCGAGGAAGCCGGGGCACACTCGATAATCATCCACGGGAGGACGGCGAAGCAGGGGTATTCAGGCAGAGCGGACTGGGAACTGATCAAGGCCCTGAAAGAGAGGCTTTCGGTCCCGGTGATCGGCAACGGGGACATCGCATCGGCAAGGGAGGGCGTGGAGCTGGTCGCGAAGGGGTATTGCGACTCCTACATGGTCGGCCGGGCGGTCATGGCGAATCCCCTGTTCTTCAGCGGGAAAAGCCCCGGGAACCTTGAGGAGAGGGTCCGCCTGATCGAAGATTACATCTCATTGCATAGGAAGTATCTGGGCGAGCCGGAGGTCCGCGACCTGAGGCTGAAGGCAGCGAGCTTCATGAACGGCGTCCCTGGCGCGTCCGCGGTAAGGAACCGCATCTGCAGATCCAAGAGCGTCGCTGAGCTCATGGATCTCGGAAGATGGGCTGTGGCCTGAAGCCGGATCATTTCTTTTTAGGGACCTCTTTCTTCGGAGCCTCCTCTTTCTGGAGGTATTCCGAGACGAAGCCTGCGATTATCGCGCCGATGATGGGGCCGAGCCAGTAGATGGGCTGGTTGCCGAGCATGCCGCTCGCGAGCGCCGGACCGAACGCACGCGCAGGGTTCATCGTGGCACCGGTCTGGGTGCCTCCCATCAGGATGTCGCAGACTATCACCCCTCCTATCGCCCAGCCGAAGACCCCTGCCGGAGCTTTCCTGTCGACGGCGACGCCGTAGACGGTGAGCACGAGGAAGAAGGTCAGGACGGCTTCGATAGCGATCCCTAGGCCCATCGATATGCCGGTGGGCAGCCCATAGAGCTGGGCGGGAGTGGCTTCCGGATACATGGCCATTAGAAGGAACGAGGCGGCCGCGGCCCCGAGGAGCTGGCATGCGATATAACCTGCCGCCTTGGCGGGACCGATCCTTTTCCCTGCGAGCAAAGCGAGCGTCACGGCAGGATTGAAGTGGGAGCCGCTGAGCGAGGCGAAGGTGTAGATCATGGCGAGGAGAACAAGGCCGTGGGCGAACGCGATGCCGACCAGGCCGACCGCGCCTCCGGTGAGGCCGTTGACGAGGACCGCTCCTGCCCCGATGAAGACCAGGGCGAAAGTGCCGATGAATTCCGCGATATGGCTTTTTTCCATGGAAGCGAATCGGCATGATGCCTAATAAATATTGCAGTCCGGATGGAGGAGGAAGAGGACGGGGGAAAACCCGTAAAGAATCAAAAATATGGATCTCCTAAAATCAACTATGTGAATTTCAGAATCTCGATTTCGGTTTGTAGCAGTTCCTGCAGTAAACCGGCCTTCCTTCGGTCGGTTTGAAAGGAACCTGACAGGGCTGACCGCACTTTGAACAAGTTGCGTCGTACATCGGCCTGTCGCTGCCTTCATATGCCATTCTTTCACCTATTTTTTTCCGATATCGACCAATTCGATATCGCTTTTTCGATAGCTTCGTTCTGAGAACTAGACTACCTGCCTGTTTAGGAACGAACCTAGTTAATAAACCTTTGCATGTGAAAACGCCAAAGTTAATAATTTTTTGAAGAGAGATTCATAATCATCCACAGGTCGCCGCTCAGAACCTCCTCAGGAACCTCAGGGCTGTCTTGGCGTGGGCGAGAGGCATATGCTGGTCCGGCCGGTCGAAATGCCCGAAGACCACAGGGCCGAAGGCGAACGACGGAGCCATCCGGTCGTATATGCATGCCTCGTCATGGCCGTGGAAACGGCGGATGCCGACTTTCGGGTCGCGCAGCCTCGTGACGAAAGCGGCGCCGAGCTTCCTCGACTCCTCCCTTGAGAATCCGTCGAGATAGCAGTGCATCTTGTCCTTGACATCGAAAAGATCCGGGTAGTCCATCTTCCAGTCGAGCTTGTGCTGGGGATGGAGGAGCCTCGGGTAAGTGACGTCGATCGCGACGCAGAAATCCGGCTTTATCCTGCGCCTCCGGAGCTCCCGGAGGACCTCCCGCGCGCTCCGGGCCCACCTGCGCCCATGGACCCCGTCCACTTCCTCGGAAGCTGTGAAGACATAGATCGCCCGCCCGCTCTTCGGGCCCTTCTCGGCGAGGAGCAGGTTCAGGTAGCAGCCGATGGCGTTGTCCAGGATCCCCCTGACGATGACGCGCTTGCCGCTCCGGGCTTTCCGGAACACGACCTTCCCGATCCGGGGGTCGACATCGAGATGCGATGAGAAGAGGATGGTGCGCGGGCCCGAGCCTTTCTCGACCCAGATGTTCCCGTAGCGGTCGACCTTCGGGTCGCAGCCCCTCCTGCGGAGCTCTGAGAGGATGTAGGAATGCCTGGGGCCCTCCCTGGTATCGCCGTTGAACGGCCTCCTCGCGATCCCTTCTATTCCGCCTACCATCGTATCCCTGCCCATTTCACGTCTCCTTTATTGGAGGGGGAGACAAATAAAAACCTATTCCTTTGACCTAAATCAACCATCAAGTGACACAAATTGTGGATCCGCCCGCGCCGATGCCCCGCCCGCGCGCTTTCCAGAGAGAGCGGAGACATGAATACTAAAATAAACCTTCATCAATATATCCAAGCATGTCAGCAACCGCAAACGGCGAGCAGAAGCCGAGGTTCAAGTTCCTTTTCGTTTCGATCGACGCGCTCATCGGCGACCTCGCCTGGGCGGTGAAGAAGGAAGGCCACGAGGTCAGATACTCGATCGCGGCCAAAGACCAGAAGGACGTCTGCGAAGGATTCCTGGAGAAGACCGAGAACTGGAAGGATTCGGTCGAATGGGCAGACATCGTGGTCTTCGACGATTTCGGGTTCGGCGAGGACGCCGAGAGGCTCCGCAAGGCAGGCAAGCTCGTGGTCGGCGGGAGCGCATACACCGACAAGCTGGAGATGGACCGCGAGTTCGGCCAGGCCGAGATGAAATCATCGGGCATCAATATCATCCCCAGGTGGAATTTCACGAACTTCGACGAAGCTATCGCGTTCATCACCAAGAACCCGGACCGCTATGTCATCAAGCCGAGCGGGATCGCGCAGAACGAGAAGGAGCTCCTTTTCGTGGGCCTCGAGGAAGACGGCATGGATATCCTCGAGATGCTCGAGCGGTACAAGAAGAACTGGGGCAAGAAGATAAAGGAGTTCCAGATCCAGAAGTTCATCTCCGGGGTGGAGGTCGCCGTGGGGGCGTTCTTCAACGGCAAGGAGTTCCTCTTCCCGGTCAACGTCAATTTCGAGCACAAGAAGATGTTCCCGGGAGACCTCGGCCCGTCCACAGGGGAGATGGGCACGACCATGTTCTTCACCAACCGGAGCCCGATATTCGACGCGACGCTGGCCAAGATGAAGGAGAAGCTCGCGCTCTCCGGATATGTCGGCTACATCGACATCAACTGCATAGCGAACTCGCGGGGGATCTATCCGCTCGAATTCACGAGCAGGTTCGGATACCCGCACATAAGCATCGCCATGGAAGGGGTCCTCAGCGAGTGGGGAACGTTCCTCCATGATATAGCGAAAGGCGAGAAACCGGAGATGAGGACAAAGCGGGCGTTCCAGATCGGGATCGTCGTCGCGGTCCCGCCGTTCCCGTTCCACGACCCAGATTCATTCAAGAGGTATTCGGAGGACGCCTCGATAATCTTCAAGAAGCAGACCTACGAAGGCATCCACCTCGGGGATGTCAAATTCGTGGAGAACGACTGGAGGCTCGCCGGGAACAGCGGATACGCCCTGGTCGTGACGGCTTCCGGAACGACGATGGAAGAGACCAGGAGGATAGCCTACAACAGGATAAAGAACATAATAATACCCAACATGTTCTACCGGAACGATATCGGGCTCAGATGGTCCGAGGACAGCGACCGGCTCGCGATGTGGGGCTACCTCTGAGATAGATGCCGATGGATACCCTCACTGACTTGCTTATCGGAATAGGGCTTTCCATGGATTCGGCCGCGGTGGCGATAGTGTGGGGCTCGGCAAGCAGGAAAACCTTCGAGCCGGCCGTGAGCGCCGGGCTGTGTTTCGGAGCGGTGCAGGCGCTTTTGCTGGCGATCGGGGGCCTGGGAGGGGAAGCGTTGAAGGCGAGCATCGAATCCATCGACCACTGGATCGCTTTCGGGCTCCTCGGCTTCGTAGGCGCGAGGATGATCATAACCTCCCTCAGGGGCACGGGGAAGGGAGCTCCGGCACCCTCGGGGATGGCAGGGGTCGTCGTCCTCGCGCTAGCGACCAGCATCGATGCGCTCGCAGCAGGCGCAGGCCTAGCTTTCGCCGACAACTCGATCGTCCAGACGATCATCATCGTCGCTGCGGTGACCGCAGCGTTATCTTTCGCCGGAGTCTATGCCGGCAGATACGGCGGCAGGAACCTCGGGGCCAGGATAGGCATTTTCGGCGGATGCCTGCTCATAGTCATCGGGCTCAGGATCCTGCTGAGCCATTACGGGATTTGAAGCGATCAAGCTCCCTTCTTGAAAAAGCCGTTCACGCTCGAAGCTGTGACATCGACGATCTTCATCAGGGCCTCCGCCGAGTTGAACGCGTTGTGAGGGGTGATCACCACATTGTCCAGCTTGAAGAGCATGTGGCTGCCGAGGACGGTCCGCAGGTCTGAGCGCTTGCGGAAGCTGCTCGAGAGGAGCTCCCTCTCCTCCCGTATGAAGCCTTCCTCCTCGAGGACATCGAGGCCGGCGTAAGCGATGATGCCGCTCTTGATCCCGTCCAGGAGCGCTTCGGTCTCCACGAGCCCTCCCCGTGCCGTGTTGATGATGATCGCCCCCTTCTTCATCTTCCTGATGTTCTTCCGGTTTATCAGGTGATAGGTCTCTTTCGATAGGGGAGCATGGAGGGTGACTATGTCGGACCTCCGCAGGATCTCGCCGACGCTCTTGACATATTCCAGCCCATAGAGACGGACGAGCTCGGGGTTCGGATGGCGAGCGAACGCGATCGGCTTCATGAAGAACGCGTGTGCGAGCCTGACGACATGCGAGCCGATCCTGCCTGTCCCGATTATGCCGAGCGTCTTGCCTTCGAGGTCGAACCCTGCCAGGCCGTCAAGCGAGAAATCCCCGGTCTTGGCGCGCTGGACCGACGGGAGGAGCTTCCTGGATATTGCCAGCATCAGGGCGAACGTGTGCTCGGCGACCGTATGCTCGCCGTAGGCCGGGACGCTGGAGATTGCGATGCCGCGGCGGGCGCAGGCTTTCATGTCTATATGGTCAGTCCCGGTCGACATCGTGGCTATCATGCGGAGCTTTCTGAGCTTCGAGAGGAGACGGGCGTCGATCCTTGAATATATGAAGATGATGATCCCGTCGCAGGCTGAAGCCTCGGAGGCGTTCTCATGCGTGAGGGGGTGTGGGAAGAACGAGAGGGTGTGCCCCCGGAGCGATCTTTTCAGCCGCCTGATCTCGGCCGCATCATCCGCCTCGAAAACCGCTATCCGTGCCATGATGGATCATCTCTGGTAGGTGCCCATGAGCTCGGCATGGGCAAGGATATGCCCTTCCATGGCGCGCTCCAGGTCCGGTTTCATCGAACCGGGCTTGAGCGACAGCTCCTTGTCGAGGGCATAGACCTTGAAGAAATAGCGGTGGGGCTTGCCCGGCGGAGGGCACGGGCCGTGGTAGCCGGCCCTCCTAGCGCTCGTGACACCTTCTTTTCCGATCCCTTGCGCGCCTTCGACGATCTCAGCTACGGGAGGGATATCCCAGACCACCCAGTGCACCCATGTGCCCATCGGGGCGTCAGGGTCGTCCATTATGATCGCCAGGGATCTTGCGCCATCAGGTATGCCTGAGATCGAAAGCGGAGGGCTCCGGCCCTTCCCTTCGCATGTGAAGTCCGCCGGGATCCTTGCGCCTTCCATGAACGCTGCGCTTGAGACTTTCATCCGGGCACCTGCTTCATCCCTTCATGATCATCTGGCATGGTTCCCTTCGATGCCCCGGCCAGCAGCATACATATCGATGCGCGATCCGGGATACCGGGAACGATCAGCAGGTCCATGCAGAGGATAGCGGGCGATAATTTATAATTTTACAGGCCTCGCTGAGATGCCAGGAGGCAGCTCCCTCGACGGAGGCCGCAACCCGTCTGCTTTAGAGCGCCGGGAGGTATATCACGAATGACGATCCGTGCCCCGGCACGCTGGACACCTCGATCCACCCCTGGTGGTCCGAGACGGATTTCGAAGCGATCGCGAGCCCGAGCCCGCTCCCGCGCTCGCCTTTCGTGGTGAAATCAGGATTGAATATCTTCGCCAGGACCTCAGGAGGCATCCCGGCGCCGGTATCGGCGATAGTAACCTTCACGAACCTCCCGTCCGAGTCCTCGCAGTTCTCGGTCCTAACAGAAATGATGCCCCCGTCCTGCATGGCGTCGATCGCGTTGATGAGCATGTTCAGGAAGGCCCGCTCGATGGACATCCGGTCGGCCCGCACATTCCAGAGGCCCGAGCCCAGCTCGGTCTCCACGATATATGCGAGAGGGCTCCCGGAGAGCTTCCTCCTGATGCTGTCGGCGAGGACGTTCAGTATCGGATTGACATCGACGGAATCCACGTTCTTCAGGCCAGGCGAAGAGATGAGCATCATCTCTTCGATCAGCTTGTCCACCTTGTCGAGCGAGTCGCTCACCGAAGACGCGATCCGCTTCAGGACCGTTATCCGGTCCGGGGTGAGCCGGTCCGGGTCTATCTCATTGAGATAGCTCACGAGCGATCGCGGGATGGTGAGGAAGTTGCGCAGGTCGTGGCCCGCTTTCCTCGCCACCGTCCCTGCGGTGGCTAGGGCCGTCGCCCGGCGCAGCTCGTCCTGCATGTGGATGTATTCGGTCACGTCCCTGACGATGCCGAGTATCGCATATGGCTGATCGCCCCGGCGGAGCAGGCTGGCCTGCGCCGCGACTATGGATTCCTCGCCTGTGCTCGAGATCAGGCTGAAGCGGCGTATGCCGCTCTGGATGCCGCTCTCGATTATCTCGCGCAGGGATGAGATGGCGAGGGGATATTGCGCGGGCGGGATCACATCGGTGAAAGAACGCATCCTCAGTTCCTCGAGGCTGATGCCGAGCATGGAGAGGACGAGAGGGTTGGCATTGAGGAATCTCCCGTTGAAATCGCAGACGAAGACCCCTTCGGCCGAACCTTCGTATATCGTCCGGGCTATCTCGAGCATCTCGGCCTCTTCCACCTGGGATGTCTGGCTCTGAGGCTTCATGCTCAGGAAACCCGATGTCCGAGACGATGGAGGCCTGGTCGAGAGCGGCCGGAACTGCTTCCTTTCCATAATGGTAGGATTTGAACTGGAGTGTATAAAAAGATGTATTTTATAATAGAAAAATTATATAAAAATGGCCAAATCCACAGAAATCAGGTGGTGAAGCTCATCGTGGGGATATCATGAGGGAATGCAGATGCGGATGGAACTGATAGCTATCGTGGTGATCACCCTCGCAGCCGTGGGGGTTGTGGTTTTCTTGGCCGTCGCCACGGCCTTCCCTCCTCCGAAGGAGAACGGCACGAATGGCTCAGTCGAAGCTGAGGTCACCCGCCTCCAGATCATCTCGGCCGGCCGGAACCTCACAGCGGACGACCTGGCCCCCCTGCAGGCTGTGACGGAAAACGATCCGAAGCTGCGCCCGGAGGTCGAAGAAGCTTTGTGGATGATCGATCATAATTACACGACCCACGTCTCCCACACGCTGAACAGCATATACTGGATAGCCAAGGAGGGCAGGTGGGTGTGCCCGGCAGATTCGCTCTCGCATGTCGGCATATTCCTGAAGTTCAACGAGACGGAGATGGCGAAGGATGCGGAGAAGGACGGCGAAGAGACGCTTGACGAATGGATCGCGAAGGCCGAGAGAGCGC
The DNA here is from genome assembly GCA_046331685.1 of Candidatus Micrarchaeia archaeon. Classification (GTDB taxonomy): domain Archaea; phylum Micrarchaeota; class Micrarchaeia; order Anstonellales; family Bilamarchaeaceae; genus Bilamarchaeum. Next base: position 310,096 of record JAXLQI010000001.1, read on the forward strand.
GAAAGGCGGATCCATCATTTTACCCGGATCTCGATTCGGTCGTCATCTCCATGAAGAGAGTGATCTCCTACATGAAACAAAGCGATTTTGGGGATGCTATGGACGAATCGCTCCATCTCGGCGAGATCGGATACTGCTGAGGGCACTTCCATAGGGACCGCCCGTGTTGGATGCGACGGATCATTTGTTCTCGCTCATGAGCCCTATCCAGATGCCGTTTGGATCCTTCACCATTGCAAACGCCCGGCCTTCCCGCTCCATAAGGTCAAAAGCGACCGGAGCGCCTTTCTTCACCAGCTTCGCGAATGCTTTCCTGGCATCATCGACTTCGAACATCAGATGGTCGAGTTCCACGCCGTCCATCTTGTAAGGCGCGTACCACCTGCATTTCTTGCCGTACCACATGAGGTTCAGCCGCTGGCCGGTCTTCCGATCCTCGAGCATCACGATCTCCTCGTGGGGGATCGGGCTCCTTCTCCCGATGACTTTCAGCCCCATGGACTTCGTGTAGAATCCGACCGACTTCTTCATGTCCTTGACCCTTATGCTCGCATACATGAGCCCCATGCGATCACCGGATGGGAAAAGCGGGCAAATCTTTTATGCCTTATCGATTGATGGAGGTGCGAGCCCGGAGGGCGCTGGGAAGATGCCCCAGAACCGTCCGGTGTGAAAGATTAATAGGGGTGCATGAAATGGATGAACCACCTGGGGTGAAAGGATGAAGCGGTTTCTGATAGTGATTTCGATCATGGCGCTCGCATTCGCGACGATGAGCACCGAGGAGACAACTGCTGCGAAACAGCTGATCGATTCCAATATCAGCTGCGACAAGCTGAACGAAAGCCAGCTCGAGCTGATCGGCGATTATTACATGGAGCGGATGCACCCGGGCCAGGCGCACGAGGCGATGGAAAGGATGATGGGGGGCGAAGGCTCTCCGAGCCTGAAGCAGGCGCACATCCAGATGGCTTTGGTGATCTATTGCCGCGAGACCAACATAACGGCGACCTACGGCGGGATGATGGGAATGATGCCGATCCTGGGCGGCTATGGGCCCTATGCAGGCTATGGAGGCGGCATGATGAATTACGGGAATACGATTGGTTATGGAGGCTGGTGGTGGGTCTTCGGCCTTCTCTTCTGGGCGCTCGTCTTCATCGCCCTGGTGCTTCTCGTCTACTGGCTCTATCGCAATATCAGGGGCGGAGGGCAATCCGCTTCTGAGATACTGAAGCAGAGGTATGCCAGGGGCGAGATAACCAGGAAGCAGTATGATGAGATGAAGAAGGATCTGGGAGGTTAAAATTGCAGGGTGAAGTCGATACGGACAGGATGTTTACTGAATTTTTGACCGTCGTCTGGAATTAGAAAAAATTCTTGCAGGGGAAGATACCCCAGAACCGTTCTGAGAGCAGAGGCAAATTCCATGAATTTGCCTGTATTGAAATCAGCAGATTTCAAAGAACAGTCAAACCGCAACCGTTGACTGGGCTGATGAGGTGCAGAGAATAAAAAGCCAGCCTAGAGTCATTTCCATTACTGTTAAGCTCTTCCAAATCTTCCGGATGCACTTGCCTAAGCTTATTGCGGAGCGATAACTGTACGAATAATGGCGCCTATCCTCGTGAATGGGATACAAGCAATAAATATAGTTTTACTGAAATACGCCGCCTTGTTCGAGCCTTTCTTGATAATGTCCTTCGCCATTTTCATCGGATTCCTGGCAACCCTGATATTCGAAAGGACGAGGATTTCGCATGTCATTATCCTGATGCTTTTCGGCATTGTTTTGGGTCCCGCTCTTCTTCACGTTGTAGACGTTTCTCCGGATTCTGTCTCGTCTCCCTGCTGCCCTTCCTCGCGACTCTCGCCCTTATCGTGCTTCTTTTCGATGCGGGGTTGATGATCGATATCTTTTCTGTCGCTAATGCAATCCCACGCAGCACGTTATTCACCTTCCTTGTTTTCGCCATCTGCGTCCTCCTGGTCACGGGTTTCAGCTTTCTGCTGCTTGGATAGCCGCGATTACACGGTGTTCTCCTCGGCTCGGTGGTTGGAGGCACGAGTTCCGCCATACTCATAGCCATGGTCGAACGGGCAAGAATCACCAAGGAAACCCGTTCACTCCTGACAGTTGAATCAACGATAACTGATGCCCTTTGCATTATAGCAGCGGTCATAGCCATTCAGCTTATCTCATCCAATTCGACGCCTGAGATTACCGTAATGCTCAATATGCTTTTGTCATCATTCAGTATCGCCATCTTATTCGGCATGGTAAGCGCGGCAATCTGGATTTTTTTCCCATGGGACATACTCACTGCCGGCGAGTATTCCGTGATATCGGCCATTGCTCTGATAACCACGTTTGCGGTTCCGCCCATTCTCGGACATTTCATTAAACCGAATCAGGAGATTTCACCAGTTTGAAATCACCCACAGAGATTCAAATCCTCGAAGGCGCTAAGCCATTTTCAGGAACGAAAAGTCCTATTTCCGGACAAGGCGGCTCACCATTTGAGCTCGTCCGCTATCCGGTAGGCATGGTGCTTGAAGAATTCCGTGATGAAGAAGAACAAGAACACCCATAACCACATGACGAGCACCATCCACAGGCTTATTGGAGTGACGAATATCCCGAAAAGGGCCATGAGAGTTGCGATAATCTGGGTGAAGATCACCGCAGCGAGCAGGGTCATGGATGGGGGGGTCCCTCCAAGCACCCAGCCCTTGTTCCGCGCATGAAATACCATAAGATGGCCGGAAACCGAAAGCTTGAGGAAGAAGAGTGTCTGAATGACCGGCACAGGCAGCTGAAAGAAGAAGAAGAAGCAAAGGAGCAGCCCGCTGTTGAGCAGACCCACTAGCCCCAGGCTTGAGGATACCCCTAGAAGGCGTTTCACCCGCCAGCGCTCTGGCACAGGCGCGTCAGCCACATTGTCCGTTGCCATGGCTAGGATAGGGATGTCGTTAAGTACAGAAAGAAGCACCAGCTGAATCGGAGTGAGTGGAAACAGGCCGAAAATGAGGACGGAGAATGGGACAAGGAATAAGACCCTGAATGTCTCGGCGAGCCGGTAAGTTATGTAATGGTACATCCTCTTGTATATCGCCCTTCCCTCGGCTATGCCCTCGACTATGACGGACAGGCCGGGCTTTGTCAGCACGAGGTCGGCAGCTGAGCGTGCTACTTCCGTTGCCCCGATTACAGCAATCCCGACAGATGCGCGCTTTAGCGCAGGCGCGTCATTGACGCCGTCACCGGTGACCGCGACTGTCTCGCCCCCTTCCTGGAGCGTCTTCACTATCTCGTATTTCTCTTCCGGAAGAACCTCGCTGAAGATTATCGTCGAACGGATGGCTTTGGTCCTTTGCACGCCTTCAAGTCTTTCCAGTTCCGCGGAGGTCATCCCGTTCCCTTTTAGGCCTATGCCGGACGCGATATAGCGCGCCGCGGCGGCGTGGTCTCCGCTCACCATCCGGACCGAAACGCCCATGGAAGTGGCTTTTTCTATCGTATTTGCAGCGTCCTCCCTTGCTTTGTCCGACAGGAAAATGATGCCCAAAAAGCCGGAGCCGCTCTCGTCCAGTTCCTTTAGCTGCATATTTGGTCCGTCCGCTTCTTTTGCACTCAATGACTTCATAGCGACTGCAATCGCCCGGAATCCGTTGTCAGCATACTTTTCGACCTGAAACATTGCTTCTTTCGCAGTAGCCTTGTCTAGTCGGCATAGGGGAAACACTACTTGAGGCGCTCCCTTGATTGTCATGCTGTACGAATTCGCCATTTCATCATGAATCACGGCCGTAGCCCTTTTCCTCTGGCCGTCCGAGGGGATATATCTCTGGAATTTCTGGTCGAGGGATTTGATTCCTGAAGCCCTGGCGTAGGCGGCTATAGCCGAGTCTATCGCATCGCTGGAATCTGGCGGCATGCATGTAAGTGCGGCTCCGAGAAGCGTTTCCTCAGGAATATCTCTTGTCCAGGTTTTGCCAACTGATAATTTGTTCTCTGTCAGGGTGCCGGTTTTGTCCGAGCATATCACGGTCACCCCGGAAAGCTCCTCAAGGGCGCTCAGCTGGCGCACCACGACGCCGGATTTGGCAAGCTTCATGGCGCCATAAGCCATGATGGTGGCAAGGACCGCGGGCAGCGCAGCCGGCACGGAGGCAACGAGAAGGGTAAGCCCGAGGATTGCTGTCTCGGCAAGGGAATATTGTCTTGCGACACCGACTCCCACGACAAATACGGCCATGAGCAGCGTGATTGCCACGAGGTACTGGCTTATCCTGATAATCGACTTGTCCAAATGCCCTTCGGGCCTCTGAGTCTGGGCAAGCTGCGCAGTTTTGCCGAAAGTCGTGCGCGCCCCTGTAAGGACTGCGATGCCGGTGGCATGGCCCCGCTGCACGAGCGCGGAGGCGTATGCAAGGGTCTCTGGCCCGCAGGCCACAGGGAGGCTTTCTCCTGTCAGCGAGGACTGGTCGAGCTCGACTTCGCCTTCAAGCACCTTCAAATCGGCTGGTACCACGTCCCCGGAATTCAATTCCACAAGGTCTCCGGCGACAATATCCTGCGCCTGGATGCGTCCCCATATTCCGTCCCTCCGGACCCTTGCCATGACGCTGATTTCACTGCTGAGCTGCGCCAGCGCTCCGTCTGCCTTCCATTCAATATATACGCCGATAACGGAGTTCAGGAGATATAAGAAGAAGATGATGGCCGCGTCCTCCAAATGGCCTATGGCGTATGAAAGGATAGCGGCAGCGAGAATGACAATCGGGATCGGTGCAATAAAATGGCCTATTATCCTGAGCCAGAAGGCAGTGCGCTTCTCGGGAATGGAATTGGGGCCGTCCCTATTTAGGCGTGCTCCGGCTTCCTTTCCGGTAAGGCCTTCATTTGTGCAGGCCAGTTGCGAGAGGACTTCGCTCATTTTGGCGTTCTTGAAGTCCATGATAGGAAGTCCGGAAGGAGATATTTATCAGTATGCTTTTTTTTATGATTAATAAAGCTGGGGAAAGGCGCACGGAGCAGCTTAGTGATCTGACTATCCAACGGTGTCCGAATACTACTTTCAAAGATGATCCAAATGCTAATTCTTGCCCTCATTTTGAATTAATTCTCACTTCCTCATCTCGGGGGGTTAAATGGCCTTTTCCATTGTGCTAACCAAGACGTGAAGCATGGCTGGGCCATTGTGCTTTTCATAGTGTTTCTTTATATATGCGATAACCGGAATGAACAATGAAAATATGTGGACTGGAAGTAGATGCTAGGTTAATGACGAAACCGAATTAGGCCAGTAAATAAAAGGTTCAAAGGCCGCATCAGGGTGCGACCTCTGACCAGATCGAATGCAGGGGAAGAGATTCGAACTCTCGAAGGGACTAACCCACCAGCCCCTCAAGCTGGCGCATTTGGCCGCTCTGCCACCCCTGCGTGATCTTCAGTGATTCTTATGATAAAGTTTCATCAAACTTCATGAGCATCGACTCATGAAATATTGAAAATGACCGAAAGACGATCATGGACTACTCTTTCTTTTCCTCGGCTTCTTCGGCCTTTTCCTCGGACTTCTCCTCGGAATCCTTGGCCTTCTTCTTCGACGCCTTTTTCTCTTCTGCTTCCTCTTCCTTCTTCTTGGCCGCTTTCTTCTTCTTCTCGGACTTCTTCCCGAGGGCTTCCTCGACGAGCTCGATATCACGCTCGATCACATCGCAGCCGCGGAGAAGCACTTCGGATGGCTCCATCTGATAGAAGCTCTCGACCATGAACCTGACGTCGGATCCGTCGACTCCGTAGCTGACGAGGCCGGCCTGGAATTTCGCATGGCTCCTTCCGGTCCCGAGTACGGCTTTCGCCTCGAAACGGAGGTGCTGGTTCGGGCCGAGGGTCACCACGACTATATTGCCTTTGGTCACGGCGATATCCTTGTCGGCGCTGACCATGTCCGACGCGTAGACCGTCTTCGGGCCTTCGGCATCGAGCGAGAAGAGCACCTCTGCGCTCGCCGGAGTGTTGTCCGGGGTCGTCAGAGGTATCAGGCCGAGCCTGTGGCCGATGTATTCATCCCAGAAAGCGCTCGAGTTGTCGTAGAAGACGACCTCGTCTATCGCGAGAACCGGCACGCGGGACATGCTGTACCTTCTTAGCATGTTGGCGAAGCTGGCTTCGAGCGGTTTCGCTATGAACTCGATCCGGTTCCCGTGCTTCTTGTCGAGTACTAGTTTCATACTCTTCTTCCTCTTCGTCCGCCCTTCCTCTTCATCGAGTCGGTCGGAAGCGGGGTGACGTCTTCGATCCTGCCGATCCTGACACCCGTCCTCGCTATGGTCCTGACCACGGCCTGGGCCCCTGCGCCAGGGGTCTTCATGCCGACTCCGCCCGGAGCCCTGATCCTGACATGTACGTGGGTGATTCCCTTCTCCTTGAGGCTGTTGACCACCTTGATGGCAGCCTGCATCGCGGCATAGGGGCGTCCCTCCTCTCGGTGCGACTTGACCATCATGCCTCCGCTCGCCCATGCGAGAGTCTCGGCTCCGCTCAGGTCGGTCGCGGTTATGATGGTGTCGTTCTTGGATGAATAGACGTGGACTACGGCGAGCCTGATCTTCTTCGGCTTCCGCACTTCCTCTACGGGCTTCGCCTCTGCGGGCTTCGCTTCCTCTTTCTTCGGTTCTTCGACTTTGGGATCAACCATAAGCACACCTTTATGCCGCGCCTTCCTTAGGCGGGGCCTCTTTCGCCTCGGCAGGCTTCTCTTCCGCCTTCGGCTCCCTCACGCTCAGGTCGATCGGTTTCGAATGAGCGACTTTGGGCTCCTCCTCGACCTCCACCAGATAACCCGGGCGGGAAACAGTCTTCCCGCCGATAGCCACAAAACCATGCGTTATCAGCTGCCTTGACTGCCTTGTCGACTGGGCGAGCCCCTTGCGCAGGACTATCGTCTGGAGCCTGCGTTCGAGCACAACCCGGACTTCGAGCGAAAGCACGTCATCGAGGACAGAGCCTTCCTTAAGGATCCCCAGCCGGGCCATCTTCCGGAGGATCTTCGTCGCATCGTCACGGCGGTCCGCTTCGGTCAGAGAAAGGAGCCGACGGGCTTCCCTGCGGTATTTCTTGAGCTCTGCTGTCGCTCTCCACAGCTCACGCATGTTCTTCAGGCCGTACTCGGTCTTGAGGGCCTTGTCGTGAGCCAACCTATCCACATCCCACAATTTCTTGGGACGCTCAGTCTTGTTCCGAAGCTTTCTAGGATCGCCCATCAAATCACTTCTTCTCTGCTGGTTTCGCCGCCGGCTTCGCCGCCGCAGCAGCCGGAGCCTTCGCTCCTGCCGCAGGAGCCGCAGGCGCCGCCGCAGCACCCGGTTTCGCTCCTCCGGCCGGGGCGCCGCCCTGGGCCGCTACGATAGCCTTCCGCAGGACACCGACCGCCATTCCGGTCCTTCCTGTGTTCCTCGTCTTCTGGCCGCGGACTTTCTGGCCGTAAGTGTGCCGATAACCGATCCAGCTGTAGGATTTCTTCGCCCGGTCGAGGTCCTGCCCTGACTCGAAGAGGAGATCGTTCATGATGATGTGCCTGTCTTTCCCGGTGGAAAAGTCCGAGGCGCGGTTGAATAGGAATCTCGGGACGCCATGCTCGTGCAGGCTGTAGAGGACCTTGTCCACTTTCTCGATCTGCTCTTCGGTGAGATCGCCGACGCGCGATGCCGGGTCGATTGAGAGCTCCCTCTCGATGACCGCCGATGCGGCTACGGACAATGTGTGGCTGATGCCCCTGACCGCTGTGAGAGCCCGCTTCAGCTTCACATGGCCCTTCACGTCTTTTCCGGCGATGCGGACGATACCGCGGAAGCTCTCCTTCTCTTCCTTGACCGGCTTCTTCGCCACGACCGGAGCCGGGGCTTTGGCAGGTTTCTTCTGCTGTTCCTTCTGTTCTTTAACCATCATTACACCCTTGTGACTGTCTCGACTTCGAGCTCGCTCACGCCCTTCAGCTTCCGTATAGCCGTCTCGAGCTTCTCCATCCCGCCTTCCGCATCGGTGAGGAGGAGGTTCGCCTTGAGGACCTTTATGCCGAAACCGACGTCCTCTTCCCAGAGCTTCTGGATCTTGGCGAGCTTCTCTATGTCTTTCTTGACGTGGGCCATGGAGGCCGGGTCATCAATGTAAATCTTGACTTGGGCTGCGACGTTGAATTCTTCCATCCATTGCACCTATGGGCCGACGAAACCGTCGGGGCAGGCATACCTGTTCCGGTTCTCCCTGCAGTATTTGCAGCGGATCACCTTGAAGTCGCTTTGTGGCGAGGGGAATTCCGCGAAATCCTTGGTATTCTTTCCGCAAGTTATGCATCTCTTCAATATACCACCTGAGTTCAGTGAAAACTGAGAATTATGCCACCCGTAGACGGCTGCAGAGTAAATTAAAAGCCATAGATATTTAAACATGTTGTTGAGAGTTAAATCCGACTGCGGACCCGTCAATGGTCGGCCAGTCAAGCCCCGATAGTCTAACCTGGATAGGACGCAACCCTGCGATTGCAGCGCAACAGACAGGTTGATGTCCGCGTTCAAACGTGCACCTTTTTGGAAAAAGGTGCACCAAAAACCAGCTGGTTAAGCCGGTTTTTGGATGAAACCTTTTTCACAGAAGTGAGATGTCTATTATAAAAAGGTTTCAAACTGGAATTCGCGGTCGGGGCGTTTTTTTAACTTCAGCTTTCCTCAGGTCTGACTGAGGGTAAAGTTGGCAAACTTCCTGAGTGCGCTTTCCTACTGCCCTTCTTATGGTAAAGCGCCCAAACTTCCTGAGGAACTGCATCTGGCGGTTCCTTCGCTTTCCTACTGCCCTTCTTATGGTAAAGCGCCCAAACTTCCTGAGGGCTGATTATTGATATCCTGAAAACGGGTAAAAGGAAAAATAAGGAAAAAATCAGGCCCTCTTCTGGCCCCTGCTCCTCCAGTAGAAGATCGCGGCTATGACGCCGATTACCAGTATCAGCAGCCAGAGGAGCGTGAACGAATCCGGTCCGGTGGACGTGGGCTTGGTCCCCTCACCGCCTCCGGCTTTCGGCAGGGCCTGGACGAATATCTCCTTAATGACCTTGCCATCCTTGAGAAGGGCGACCTTGTATGTCCCCTCCAGGTTGAGCGGCAGTTCCATGTTGCCCGAATCGTCGGTCTTCCCGCCGAAAGTCTTCCCTAAGGGATCCGTGACCCGGTAGTCGCAGAGCTGGCAGGATTGCGTGCCTTCCGTCGCCCTGCAGGTCGTCGTCCCCCCTACCACACCGCTCGATGGGCAGGTGAGGTCGTTCCCGACGCATTTGTGGTCCGCGCACTGCTTGCCCTCAGGGCATGATGGACAGCCGGGCTCCGCGCCGCACTCATAGCCGTAGGGGACGAACTTGTGGTCTTTCGCCTGCCCGCACTTCCCCGTGAGGTCCTTGCATGCCCCTCCGGCGGATCCCGGCGGGATGTCGCAGACCTGCGTTCCGGCGCACTGGGCATCTGAGGTGCACTGCGGCTTCGGCTTGCAGGAGTGGTCGGCGCATAACTGGCCAACCCCGCAGTCTGAATCCGAGCAGCAGGCATAAGCGGTGCACTGGTGGTTCTCGATGAACCCGCAGCCGCATTGCACAAGTGCGCACATGCCGCCCTGGCACTTCTGGTCAGCAGCGCAGTCCGAGTCGCTCACGCATCCCGGCGTCGGCCCGCATGATTTGAGGGCGAAGCTGCCCGAAGCCGCGTGATAGCCTGTCTTGGTCGCGTCCAGGTTCGCTGTATCATTGCAGCCGGGAATCGTGATCTGGCCAGCCGCATCGGTCAGGCCGACCGTGACACCGTCAGATTTGACAGTCGCTCCTGCCACAGGAGAGCCGCCGCTTGTGACCGTGGCTACGCCTGTGGACTGGTTGAACGAGACCGAAAGGGTAGGAGTCACTTCTCCTCCCGGGGCTCCTCCCCCGCCGGGCGGCAGCAGGATATCCTCCAGGATTGCGAATGTGCTGAACGAGGACATGTTCGAGAGCGAAAGCGTGTCCTGGACCGTGTCAGGCGTGGTGTTCGGGACGTTCCATGTGCCGTTGTATTTCCACAGCTTGAAGCGCGACTCGTTGGATGTCCCCAGCTCAGAATCCAGCCACGTCCATGCCGCCGAGTCGATGACGGGCGCTCCCGAGACCGCAGTGATGTTGAGGAATTTCCCTGCGAAGGATACGACCGCAGGCCCGGGAAGGGCGATAGGCGGGCTCCATCTCATCGTGTAGGACGATGAGGCTTCGACGCTGTCATTTACCGACAGGTTCGTGTAGTTGGTGTAGTTGCCGGCAGGGCTGTCGAATATGACTTCGGTCATGTTCAGGATGAACGGGCTCGCTCCGCCTTGAGCGGTGAAATCCGGGGTATTGTTGAAAAGGTGCTCCCTGGTCAGCGTGGTCCGGTTCGAGTTCGAAACCTTGATGCCGCTGCCCCCGTTGCCGGACGCCGTGTCCCCTAAAAGGACGGAGTCGGCCGAGGATGATACCACGATCCCTTCGATGCTGTTGCCGCTCGCGTTGTTGGAGAGCAGCATGTTGCCAGGGCTGTTGATCACCGTGAACCCGGTCTGCCCGTTTCCGGCCGCCGTGTTGGCCGTGAGGTTGTTGCCGACGCTCGTGTCGCTGAGGATGAACCCTTCCAGGCCGTTGCCGAGGGCGTTGTTCGCGATCATGGTGTTGTTGTCCGAGCTGAACGAAAGGAAGAAACCGTGCTCGGTGTTGTTGTTCCCGTTGTTCGCGATGAACTGGTTGCCCGCGCAGCCTACGCTCATGGAGAAGCCGTAGAGGCTGTTGTTGTAAGCGTTGTTCGCTATGATCGAATTGCCGTCCGAGTCCGGGAAGAAGAAGAAACCGGTCCCCTGGGACGGCACGAGCTGGTTGAATGCGGTGTTCGATATGAGGCTGTTGTTGGCTGAATCCGCGAGCCTGAAGCCGTCGTAGGTGTTGCCGTAGGCGGTGTTGGATACCAGCGTGTTGGTCAGCGAGCCGGTCTGGAGGACGAATCCCCTTCCGTTGCCGCTCGCGTTGTTGGAGACAAGGGTGTTGTTGGCCGAAGCGACGACCCTGAGGCCCTCCCCCCCGTTGCCGGTCATGGTGTTCGTGACGAAGAGATTCTGGTCGGAGCCGATCTGCACCGTGAAACCCGACTGGCCGTTCCCGGTCACGTTGTTCATGATGAAAACATTGCCGCTGCTCCCCTGGAGGAAGAAGCCGTCCAGGGTGTTATTGTAGACAGTGTTGTTGGTGAGGGTGTTGTTGCCCGAAGTCGAGACGATGGAGAATCCAGTGCCGGTGTTGTGCTGGGCGACATTGTTTGTGAAAGTATTGCCGCTCGAGCCGCCGCTGATGCCCCCGATCGTGAATCCGCCCTGGGTCTTGCTGAACGAGGCTATGTTGTTCAGGAAGATGTTGTCATCGGATCCTGAGCCGGCGATGAACCCCTCCTGCCCGTTGCCCGTTGCGTTGTTCCCGCTGAACGTGTTGTCGCTGGAGCCTGACTCGGCATCGAAGCCTCTTCCGGCATTCGCGGCCGCGTTGTTGTTCGTGACCGTGTTGTTCTCCGAACTATCGAACTTGAAGCCGTTCGAGTCGTTCGTGGCGGTATTGTTGATGATCGTGTTGCTGTCGGAATTGAACAGGTACACGCCGAATACGTAGCTGTTGTTTATCTTGGGGCAGTTCTGGACCGTGACGCCGGATGCCGAGCCGTTGAGGAGTATGCCGTAAGTCGTCCCGAGCGTCCCGTTGTTCGAGATGCTGAAACCCTTGCAGTCGAATGTCACTCCGGACGAAGCGATCTTTATGCACGCTTTGGATGCTGCCAGGACCTCTGACGCGTCGTTGGGGGCTCCGCTCACGCTCTGGTTGAGCGTGTAGGTGCCTGCGGCGGTTATCACCTGGCATGATGAGACGTTCACTGAAAAAGACAATCCCGCTATCAGCAACAGAGCTACTAGAAACGGCAGATGCTTCATGGATTGGAATCGGTGATATGATTAATATACGTTTGGGTGCCCGGATTCCCGTTTGCCGAATAGAAAAGAATAAGAAAAAAATCAGGCCCTCTTCTGGCCCCTGCCCCTCCAGTAGAGGAAGGCCGCCGCGAGTATCAATATCAGGACAAGCAGGCCTATCAGCGGCGCAGCGTCCGAGCCGCCCTGGGAAGGCTTGCCCCCTTCCTCTCCGCCGCTCTGGGGCAGGGAAGCCACTTCTATGGCTTTGACGACCGAGCCGTCCCTGATGAGAGCCACTTTGTAGGTCCCCCTGCTTCTGAGCGGCAGCTCGAAGCCGCCTGCGCCATCAGTCTTGCCGGAGAACGAATTCCCTGAAGGGTCGGTGATACGATAATCGCAGGAAGGGCAGGGCTTGCCGTCTTCCGATGCCGTGCATTTTTTCTGCTCGCCGACGATCCCCGTCGATGGGCAGCTCAGCTCGCCGCCCTGGCCGACGCATTTGTGGCTGATGCAGCTCCGTCCCTGCGGGCACTGCGGACATCCTGATTCGTTCCCGCATTCGTAGCCAAAGGGCACGAACTTGTGGCCGGTGACCTGGCCGCAGGCTCCAGGCTGGACCGGCTGGCATCTGCCGCCCGGGATATCCCCGTCCAGCTGGCAATATTTGTCAGCCGGGCAGTCGGAATCGGCGAAACATTCGGGCTTGACCGGAGTCGTCTGGTTCTGCGCGCAAGCGTGGTCCACGATAGCCCCGGGGCAGACGAGCGGCACGCACATGCCGCTCTCGCATTTCTGGTCGGCCGCGCAGTCCGAGTCGAGCACGCATGCAGGCACCGGAGCGCATGATCTGAGGGCGAAGCTGCCTGAAGCGGCATGATAGCCTGGCTTCGTCGCGTCCAGGTTCGCTGTCGCGTTGCAGCCGGGGATCGTGATCTGGCCGCTCCCGTCGGTTGTCCCTATGTCAGAGCCGTTGTCCTTGACAACTGCGCCCGGGACAGGCGAGCCGCCGCTTGTGACCGTGGCTACGCCGGTGGACTGGTTGAACGAGACCGAAAGGGAAGGCGTCGAGCCGCCGGCTCCGCCTCCCCCGCCGCCGGACGGGATGATTATGTCCTCGAGGATGGCATAGGTGCTGAACGAGGAGATGTTGAACTGCGAGAGGGTGTTCTCAGCGGTGTTCGGAGTGGAATTGAGGGTGCTCCAGTTGGTGCCGTTGTATTTCCAGAGCTTGAAATTGGCCTCCGCGCTCGAGCCGATCTCAGAGTCGAGCCAGTTGAAAGCGATCGAATCCACGACAGGGCTGCCGAATGCCTTGGAGATGTTCAGGAATTTCCCTGCGAAGGATACGACCGCAGGCCCTGGCATCGGCGCGGGCTGGGCGTTCCAACTCATGAGGTAGGAGGAATCCAGCTCCACGCTGTCGTTCACCGAAACATTGGTGTAGTTGGTAAGGCCCCCGGACGGGCTGTCGAATATCACGCCGTCCAGGAAGATTGTGAACGGATTGCCGAAAGCGGATTCGATGAGGAGGTCCGGCGCGTTGCCGTAGTAACGGTCCCCTATGATCTGCGTGCCGTTGGAATCGAACACGTACACGCCCGCGATCGCATGACCGGATACATTGTTCCAGATGAAAATCGAGCCGAACGAGCGGGTGATGTTCATCCCATGGCCGACGTTTCCAGTTATGTTGTTCATCTCGTAGATCGACCCGTTTACGCCATCTACCGTGATCCCATCGCCGCCGTTAAAGCTAATATTATTGGTCGAGGGGATGCTGCCTGATTCATTGATCATGGCCATGCCGCTTCCAACGTTCGACGAAATGTTGTTGAGTGTGGGTATGCTGCCACCGCTCATAACCGAATGGTAGCCGTCACCCCCATTCATGGAGATGTTGTTGTATTCGGGGATCTTGCCGCCGCTTGTGAAGAACGACATCCCGTTCCCGACATTGCTGACGATCGAATTGTTCCAGGGGATCCCGCCGGGGCTGTTGTAGAATGCCGCACCGTCCATCCCGCTGTATGAGAATGTGCAGTGCTGTATGATCCCTCCGGGGCTCGAATTCGCGAGGAAACCGTTGGATACCGAGCTGTTGGCCAGGCACTGGTCTATGAAATAATTCCCGCTGTTGTTGAAATGGAATCCGTTCCCTCCGCTCAACCTGGATTCGGTCAGGTTCATGGTTATCAAGCCCGAGCTGTGGATATAGAATCCGTCCATGATGTTCAGATTAGCCAGATCGCCGTAGAATCCGACCCCCGAGGACTCCAGGTGGAACCCGTGCCGGCCGTTGCTCGATGCTCCGTTGAAGGAGGAGTTAGAGCCGTTGATCCCATCATAGCTGTAGCCGTCGCGCAGGTTCAGCGATGCGATGTTGCCGCTGAGGTTCTCGCCGGAGCCTGAAAAAAGGAAGAATCCGTCCAGGCCGTTGTTGTAGGCGTCGTTCCCGGTAAGCTGGACAAGCGAGCTCTGGTTGATAAGGAACCCGTACTTGAGGCTGTCGTTCCCTGTGTTCGAATCCAGCACCGAGCCGTTGCTCTGGAATACGTAGAAGTTGGCGCCCCCGTCGTTCCCGTATGCGTCATTACCGGTGGCGATCGCGCTGAACGTCCGGTTCAGGACGATACCGAACTGGGCATTCCCGAATGCGCGATTCCCGCTGAGCCGGTTGCCGGAACCGCTGTCCACAGATATCCCTACGATGGAATTGTTCATGGCGGTGTTCGCCGTGAGGTTGTTGGAGTTCGAGCTCTGCTCCACGAAGAACCCCCGTGGGTTGCTGTAAGCCGTATTATTGGTAAGGTTGGAGGCCCTGCTCGAGAGAAGGTCGAACCCGCGGAGGCTGTTGTTGTATGCCAGGTTGCCGTTCAGCGTCGAGCTGTTGCTCGAATCTATGAGAAACCCATACGCGTTTCTCGTCGCTGTGTTGTTGGACAGGTTCGTGCCGGAGCTTAGGAAGATGAGGAATCCGTAATTGGTGTTGTTGATGGCGGTGTTGTTGATGAGCGTGGCCCCTGGGGACTTGACCATCACGCCATAGGTGTAATTGTTGATGTTCGGGCAGTCCCTCACGGTCACGTTCGATGATGCGGACCCATTGATGAGAATGCCGGCCGTCGTGTTCGGTCCGGCCGGGCCGTTCACGCTGAAGCCGTTGCAGGTAAGCAGCACGTTGGAGGCCGAGATCTTGATGCAGTATAAAGAGGGGAAGCCGATCTCCAACGAGGCGTCGTTCGGGGCGCCGCTGACGCTCGTGTTCAGAGTATAGACGCCCGAAGAGGTGATATTCGCGCAGGTCGTGACATTGACCGCGAACGATGCGCCCGATAAAAGGATGACCGCGAAAAGCGCCCAAAGAGATTTCATACGGGTGGAACCGCAGGGAATCTTTTTATTCCTGATGAAAAGGGGTGAACAATCTTTCATGCATCCCAGAGGTGGGGATGTTGCATACCTTTATATAGGTTATCGCCGTTAGGAATCACGACCAGTACCAGCTTGCCGATGGAAAATCGGCGGAGTAGATACCCATGACGAATGAGATAATGATGGGTTGCCCATCGTGTGGAATGTGCGGGATGAACTCCCCTGTGGCGAGAGCCGAGAACGAGTTCAGGTGCTCCACCAATCCGATGCACAAGTTCACATTGGGCAACGACGGATTCCTCAGATCCCTCTGAACGGCACGGCTATTTTTTTAATAAAAAATTTTTATGATTTCTATTTGGCCATCACTTTCTCGCAGCTGAACTGGTACGTCAGGATCCAGTCTCCGGCGCCATTCAAGCTGTAATCCTTCGTTCCGACCCAGCAGTCGCCGAGCTTCTTGTCTATCGGCTTCGGATAGAAATATATCCCGAAGGCGTCGCTCCCGGTATAGTTGTCGAGGATGGTCCTTTTGGCCTTGAACACCGCGGTCCCTTGTGCGGAGCTCGAGTCGTCCTTGGTGAACACGACGAAACCTATCGCCCAGAGGCTGCTGATGCTCTGCTTGTCGAACTCCACATCAGTGTAAGGGGCCTGATCGAACGCTATCCCCCCGCCCGTGGCAGGCTCGCGCTCCCAGGTGTATGTGTTCTCGGTGTATTTCCCGTCGTGGGTCCGGTAGAAGGCGCTCCGGGCCTTCTCAAGGCCATCCGAGAGTATCTCGGAAGGGGTCTTGTTGGTGGGCGTGGCGGGCGGCTCCGGCTGGGCCGGCGGGACCGTGGCGTTGACCGTCTGGTTCGTCTGGTTGCGGGCGCATTCATAGGTGCATACGCAATTCGGGTATGTCCCTGAGATCTTCCACTCCCCGCTGCATTCGGGGCGGGGCTGCGAGAGGCAGTATTCGCTGCATGCAGGGACAGGGGGGGACGTGGAATTCACGGCGGGAGCCGGGACCGGAGCGGGCCCTGGTTTAGGGGCCTGCGCAGCCGGACCGGCACAGCCGGCGATTAGAAGCATCAATCCGAATAGCACGAGGATGTTCCTGGGGTTCATGGATTTGCACCGTACATTATCTTGCAGGAGAAATCATAAATGCGTAGGTCAGCTCCTGAAGCCGTCTGGAGCGGATAGACACCGATGACCGAGCAGTTCTCCAGGATCTGCGACCCTTCGGGATGCGGATCGTATCTTATGGAAAGGGCAGAATCATCCAGATGATCGTCGATCGGCGTCGCGGGCGTAATGAAAACAGCGCTGGCGAAGACCCTCACCGGGGCGACTGCGCGGACGGTCTCGTAGGTCTTTATCTCGAAGCCCCTCAGGCCGTCTATATATCTGCCGTCGAACCTGATATACGATACGCGGATGTCGTTCTCTTTCAGCGGTATGCTCTCCGGCGTCTCGTTCAGCCGTGAGAGCGACCACCTGAATGATTCGGTCTTGAGCTCGCCTGACGGCGGACGCGGCTCCTTATAGTAAGCCGTGTCGAGCCTGCCGGAAGCGGCTGCGAGGAGCTCGCCGACGCTGGAGTTGGTCATGTTCCGGGCGGGCTCCGGCTGGGCCTGGGGCTCCGGAGGCGGGGCCGCGACCGGCGCGGGCGGTTCAGGAGCGGTGGCGTCCGCCGGACTGACGTTCTCCTTGCTCAGGTTCTGGAGAGGCTTCTCCGAGCCTCCCATCAGCAGGAAGACAGCGGCTGCGACACCGACGATGAGCAGGGCTATGACGATCATTTCCCTTGCGCCTAGATGACCTTTCAATGAACCACCCTGCATGGATGGCGGTGAGAATATTTTAAAATATAGCTAGCCAATCCTATCCTGACCAGTATATTAGAGGTGTAACCATGGCTTCGTGCCCGGACTGCCATATCTTCAAGGGGCTTTGGTCCCCGCTGAGCAAGAACGACTCCGACCAGTATGTATGCAAAGTCAACCCCGCCCACAGATACACGAGGGACCGGGAAGGGAATTTCCATACCATATCCTGAGGTTTCCCGGCCCGGGAATCCACGAGGAGCCGCATCTCTGCAAACAGAACATTTATATAGAACAAATGCCACAATAATATAGAAATTGCCGAAGCGGCGATCCCCCCAAAACGTGGAAAAATGATCAAAAAAGATTTAAGGGCAACCGCCCTTCAGCCGGAAGGCCAGCCGGCGAAGAAAGGGTTTGCAGGAAGATCAGGGTTAATCGAATTGATGGACGCGCCCCAGAGCGAGAAGGCAGCGAGAGAGATAATCTCAAGCAGGGTCGTCCTCGAGACCGTGATGGTCATAACCAAAGCCCGCGAGGTGACCTGCGGGTATGAAGCGCAGCTCGTCGAGCAGGCAGGAGCTATCTGCAGCAAGAGAGCATCCTCGGGAGTCTCAGTGGATGCTTTGACCGTATCCAAGCCTGCGAACGACGAGGAAGCCCTCAAGAGCGCCATCGAGATGATCGGGCTCAAAGCTTCTGTGAGGGAAAAGAAGATAACCCCGAGCGGGCAGTTCAATATTTTCGTACTGACCATCAACGACGAGACATGCAAGATCATGCTCCCGGTCAAAGTCATGGAGAACCCTGACCCTGTGGCCTTCGCCATGGATTATGTCAGGAAGCAGGGCATCGCCACAAGGGATGAGGAGAGGCAGAAGAAGCTCGAGAGGAGAAGGGCATCCCGCCCGCCGTCGCAGCCTGTGGCGAGCCTCGGCATAGAGCAGGCCGACCTCGACCGGAGGAATGCAACCTACGACGGAATCGAGCAGAAGAGCGGCCTCCATTTCTTCACATACCTCGGAGAAGGGACAGAGAGCACTGTCGGGGTCGCCCCGGACAGGACGGGCAGGAGCCTGCTCGCCGAGCTCGACCGCAAGATCTTCGGGCTCCACATCCAGTTCAATACCCCGTTCCCGGCGAGCGTGCTGGAAGAGATCAGCACCAGCACGAAATCGACGCCGTGGATAGAGTCCATCGCGCAGGGAAACATCAAGGCGGTGGCCAAAGTCCTCGACATCCTCGTCTTCGGAAGCGAGATAGAGATGCACCTGGTGCCTCCCGAGTACAAGGATGCGGTCGCGAAGCTCAGGGCATCGCCCCAGGTCTCGGATTACTCCACTCTCAGGTCCAACGGCATCCTGAGTGCGGAGGAGGCGGCAGCTTTCAGGCTCGCGATGGCAGAAGCAGACCACCCGGCGCACATCCTCGTCAGGAGCATGCACCGGGAGATAGTCGGAAACGACGGGACGCTCACAGAGAAGGACGTGGAGCTGCTCACGAGCCAGCTCGAGCTCCATGAACCCAGATCGAGCCCGCTCTCGGAAATAGGGCTCCGCAACATCGCCCAGGCTTACGAGCTGCTTTTCCCCGGCTCGAATCTCGCTAAGGCGGATCTTGAAACGCTCGGCAAGAACCATTTCAGGATGATGTTCCACATCAGGAAGGCCGTCATCGAAGCTGTCACGGCCGATCCGGCAAGGCGGACTGAATGAACAGGCCGAGAAGGCTCTCGTCAAGGCCCCCGGAGCCTGATGGCGCATCCAAGAAAGGATTCGCCGGCTTAGGCCTTCTTATCGAAAGCATAGAAATTCCGTCATCGCGTAGCAGGGAGATTCTTGAGCGGGCGCTCATGATGAACGGCCTTGCCGAGGCCCGGATCGAGAACGAGATAGAAGGATCCAGGGGGACCATCTTCACGATCGGTATCGGCCTGCGGCAGAGGCTGATGATAATAGGCCAGGATATACTTGAGTCAAGGGACCCGGCATCCGCTGCGGCGGAGAAGCTCAAGGCGCTCGGGATAGCGAAAACCTAATCCTTCGATTTATAGAGGAACGCCGCTGCGGCCAGAGAGACGAATGCCGATGCTATGAGGACTAATACCAGATAGGAGTAGGATTCGCTGTAAGATACCCATGATGAATAGAAGAGGATGATGGCCAGCCCTGCGAAGAACAGGGATGCCGCTTTCTTGATTATAAATGACCGCAGACCGACCAACTCCTGAAGAGCAGAAAGCCCCCGCCGAGATTTGAACTCGGGACCTCGTCCTTACCAAGGACGCGCGCTACCGTTGCGCCTGCCCTTTTTTAGAAAAAAAGGGCCCAAAAAACTTGTTAAAAGTTTTGGGCCGCCTTTTTCCAAAAGGCGGACTGCGCTACAGGGGCAATTGGACAACCGATACCCAAAAAATAGTGGCTCTTTGGGAATCAGCAAATATTGACCGATTGGGTTTTTATTGATGCCCTCTAAATCCTAGATTGGCCAGGGGGCGATCATATGAGCGGGAACGACGAGATCATATTCACCGGAGAATACAAGGATTTCAAGCTGAACGTGAGGTTCGACCTCAGCGGCAAAGAGCCGAAGGATGTCGCGACGATCCTCAGCTTCCTGAGCATGAGCATCGAGCCCCATTCCTACAGGTTCGCAGGGCTCGACATGAAGATGATCGATTCGATCGCCGCGGTCTCCGGAAAGGGGCTCACGGCAGCAGCCGGAGCGATAGAGAGCACGGGCCCGAGCGCCCTTCGGGAAAGCCTCGCGAAGGCCTGCCCGGTGCAAAAGCTCCTGCCTGCGGCCGAATCGCTTTACCTCTCCAGGGTGCTGGAGAAGGCAGGTGTGGAGTACAAGGTCCCGGTGCATCAATCGCCGAACGGCGCGGCGGAGGAAGGGGGAGGGTTCATAGGCTTCATAGGCAAATACGGCAATTGGATAGCGATAAAGAAGCTCGGCCTCGAGAACGTGAAGGATTACGAGGTCTCCGGGATACTCGCCGGAGTGAACCATACGGTCGTGAACAAGGCCTTCGATCTGTCCGGGATCGAGAAAAACGACGCCCTTGTGGAATCCGTCGTGAAAGGGAAGAGGCGGACATTCGGCAATCTGGCCGCCTGCCTGAGGGATCTGGAGCAGAGGCCCGCGAACGCATACACGGTATGCAAGGTGGTGGAATCGCTCGGATACAAGCCGTATGCCAGCCCGGAGATGCTCACGGAGGCCTATCCTGACATAAAGCCTCCGAAAGTCAGGGGAAGAAAACCTAAGGGGTGAAGATATGATTTCTGAAGGCATAGGGAACGGGAAGATAATCCTTTTCGGCGAGCATTTCGTGGTGTACGGAGCCCCGGCGATAGCTTGCGGCATCGCCAACTCCGCGGTCGTGCGCGTCGAGAGATCGGACAGGAACCGGATAATCACCAAACAGACCGTTGTGGAAGAACTGAGCCTCGCTGGGATAGAAGCGGTCCTCAAAAGCATGGGCATAAAGGAGAGGTATTCCGTGCACCTCGATGGCGATTTGCCGACATACGGAGGCCTCGGCTCTTCGGCCGCTTTCTGCGTGGGCCTGGTTCGGGCGCTCTGCAAGGAGAAGGGGATCCACCTGACCAACGACCAGGTCAACAGCCACGCCTATGCCGGCGAAATGGCCTTCCACGGCAACCCGAGCGGGGTGGACAACACCATGGCGACGCACGGCGGAGTGGTCGAATTCCGGCGCGGCAAGACGATGGCTGAGAGCAGGTTCGAGTTCATCGACCTCAAGAAACCCCTCGACATAGTCGTATCGTTCAGCGGGAAATACAGCCCGACGCCGAAGATGGTCGAGCGGGTCGCGAAATACAAGGCTGAGGACGAGACCGAATTCGCCCAGCTCTCGGACGAGTATATGTCGATCCATATGGAAGGGAGGAAATCCATAGAGAAAGGGAAGATAGACATCATCGGGCAGCTGATGAACTCCAACCAGGAGCTCCTCTCCGAACTCGGGGTGTCCGACGAGAAGAATGACCGGATAATCCAGATCGCCCTGAAGAACGGGGCCCTCGGCGCCAAAGTGACCGGCGGCGGGGGAGGCGGCTGCTGCATTGCCCTCGCGAAAGACCGGGCGGATGCCGAGAAGATAGGGAAAGCGCTTGAGAAAGAAGGCTTCCCCTCGTTCCCGACCAGGATAGAGAAAAGATGAGCTCAGTACGAAGCCGCGGCGACTCCGAGCTCCTCATTGGGGATGCTGTGCGCGAATATGTGCGATTCGCTCACACGGTGCCCGTATGTGAAGCGGGCGATCGGAACGACTCCGGAACCTTTCCCGCGGCAGAGATACCTTTTTTTCACTATCGAAGCGGTCTCGATGGCTAGCGGGATGCCGGTTGCCGGATCCATCCTGCCGCTTCCGCCGTTCACCTGGATGAACGGCTCGATGAGAGTGACCGATACGGGATGAACCACGATCATGCCGGATTCATGGACGATCTCGCCCGGATCCACAAGGAGCCCTACGCCCGGTTTGCTGAGGGCTTTCGCCGGGACATATTCCGATGGCAGGACCCACCTGCTCTCGGCA
This sequence comes from Candidatus Micrarchaeia archaeon, assembly GCA_046331685.1. Taxonomy (GTDB): domain Archaea; phylum Micrarchaeota; class Micrarchaeia; order Anstonellales; family Bilamarchaeaceae; genus Bilamarchaeum. The sequence goes on from JAXLQI010000001.1 coordinate 331,847, forward strand.
TCCTCCACATCGAGCCCCAGCCTGAAGTGCCCCCCGGCCTCGGGATACACAAGGAGCTCCCTTGCCCATGCCGGATAAAGGGAACCGAAAGACTTCCATCCCTCGGATGCCAGATAATCATCGTGCAGGACATTCGATGGAAGCTTCAGCCCCCTCTCCGCCACGAGCTTCCTCGCCGTAATGTAGTCAGCCTGCCGACCCAGCGGGATAATCTTCTCCCGAAGGATAGGATATGCTAGACTCACCATCCTCACCACCCCTCTCGGATATATTTAACAGGAAAACTTAAAAAGACTGTTGGTTCTTACTATTTTCCGCAAAAAAAGTGTTAAAACCCTAATCCTCAACGTACGCCGTACCGGCAGCCCGGGCACCGCTCCTTCACCCCGGAGCGGAAGCATGACCGGTTGAGAGGGCAGATCCCGCACTTGGGCCTCCGCGGGGTGCATACGGTCTGGCCGAACGCCACTATATCACGGTTGAGCGTCCGGAGCAGGGGCCCGGGGATGATGCGGACGAGCTCCTTCTCGGTCTCCTGCGGCTTCCTGGTCTCGACAAGGCCGAGCCGGTTGCTTATGCGGTGGACATGCACATCGACGCCAATCGCGCTTTCGCCGAATGCTCGGGCGAGGACGATATTCGCCGTCTTCCTGCCGACGCCAGGGAGCGCGAGAAGACCGTCCAGGGTGTCCGGCACCCCGCCTCTCTCCGAGAGTATCCTGCACATGGCTATGAGGTGCTTCGACTTGGCCCTGAAGAATCCGATGCCATAGAGGAGTCCCTCCAGCTTCTTCTGCCCGAGGGCGGCTATCCTTTGCGGCGAATCCGCGACGGTGAAAAGCCTCTCGACCGCCTTGATCGTCGAGGCGTCGCGGCTCCGGGCGGAGAGCATCGTGAAGACGAGTATCTTGAACGGATCCCCGCGGGTCCTCCGCTCGGCTTCATGGACAGGGGCGCCAGAAGAGAGGGAGCGCATCTTCTCAAGGGCGGCTGGAAGATTCAGGAGAAGTTTTCGGTTCATCGGAAAAAAAGGGAAGGGATGATTAAAATAAACATCAGGTGCGCTTGCACGCATCCCTGAATCCTGGCTGGACGCCTTTCCTGGCGTATATCTTCATCACTTTCCCGATATCCCACTTCGTCTTCAGTATCCACCCGAACATATTGGTCACCTTATCAGCTCGCTCTATCGTGGAGAACGCTCCACTTCGGTCAAGAATCTTTCATTCTTGGCATGGGGTTAATTCCAATGCAAATGGGATTTATAAAGCTTTGTATCGCTCGTCGGCAAAAAACAGTGCAAAATCAACCGGAGAAAAAGGCTTCGACGTGAAAAAGAAACAGGAAAAAACGGAAAAAAGGGAAAAACACCTATCCGGAGTCAGCTCTTCGAGCCGATCACACACGAGGAGGTGTCGATATTGCAGATGTAGCCGGAGGGGCAGTGCTTGATCTCGCTCGAAACCGTATCACCATAGCAGTAATACTCGAGCACGTTGTAGTCGTCGTTGCAGATATCGCGGTGATCGACCTTGTCTTTGGCCGTGGTCACCCCGCCCTTGTAGATGTCCAAGCCTGCGTCGGTCTCGCTGCAGGTGCTGTGCACGCATTTGCCGGCGTAGCACTTCGTCCCGGAGGGGCAGAGAAGCTCCTGGCTCCCGGCCGATCCGTTCTCGAGGCAGTAGTTCTCGGTTATCTTCCCGTCGTCGACGCACTTATCGAGCTGGTCGTACACCTTGAAGATGCCCTTGGTCACGATGGTGCGGCCGGTCTTCGACGTATCGTTGCCTCCGTCATCGTCGGTGCACACCATCTTCTGCTCCACGCAGGCACCGCCGAGGCAGCCTGTCCCTGACGGGCATTCATTGCTGATCGAATCCAGCTTGTTGTCCCTGCAGAAGAAGTCCTTCACCACCCGGTATTCCACGCAGGTGTCCGGGTAGGCCTTGCCGTTGAACATGACGGTCTCGGCCTTAGAGACGTCGGCCGCGAGCGGGCCGACGCACCCGGTCATGTTCGTGGCGTTCGAGACGTTCGTCTCATTCACCACGACCGGAGGCGCGGGCTTGTCCACGCATCTCCCGTCCTTGCACTCCTTACCCGCTCCGCAGAGGACAGGTATGCCGGTGACCACGTTGTCGACGCACCGGTAGTCCATGATCGTATCCGCATCAGAGCATGAATCGGTTTTGGTCTCATTGCCCTTCGTGACGGTCGCATTGCTGTCGACGCAGTCCGGTTCAGGAACGCATGCGCCCTGGGCCGCGACGGTGACATTGCTCAGCGCGGCTTCGCAGTCGGTCTGGTAGGTCTGGCCATCCGAACCGCAGACAGGGCCCTTGCATTGCGGCACGGGCGTCTGGTTGGTCTCGTTCTTCACCTGCTGCGGACCGGCGCATCCGGCAACGAGCAGCATTCCGAATAGCAATAACAGGATGCCTCTCATGTGGATAAGGTTGGATTGTAGATTTCTTAAATCTGCGCAAAATTCAGTTCCCGGGGCTTCTCCCGGAGAGGATCTCGTCCAGGCCGGTCCGGATCCGCCTCTCGCGGTACGACCATTCCATGAGCTTCTTGAGGTTGCTTATATCCGCGGCATTGTAGCGGACGAGCTTGTCGAGGGCGTCCAGGTCGCGCCGTTTCACATATGCCTGCCAGGCGAGGACGGCGCCATAGCCGTTCATGCCGCGCAGATCGTCCTCCCTCTCGAACCCGAACCTCTCCTCGATCTTCTTCAGGCCCCCGCGCACGTCGAGCGACTGGAGCAGGAAACGGAGGTCGACATGCAGGAGGGGCATCTTCGCCCCCCGGAAGCTCTTGCGCAGGAAGGGCAGGTCGAACATCGATCCGTTGAACGTGACGACCATCTCGTAGCGGGCTATGTCTTTCACGAAATCGTCCAGGTTCTGGCCATGTACGTAGCTGTGGACTTTCTTCCCGTCATATACACCGATCACAGTGACATGGTCGGTCTGGGGCGCGAGGCCCGTGGTCTCGATATCCAGGTAGGCGATCCGCTCGAAGTGCGGGAACGAGCGCCAAGTCTCGCCTGAAGGGAGGGAGGCGGCGAAGAACCCGGGGTCCCTGTTCCGGAGGGCGTAGATGGAACCGGCGATGCGGGAGCACAGCGATTTGTGATACTGGGAGGAGCCGAAACGCTCGATGAACTCCTCCCACGTCGTTATCCCGCTTCCCCAGAGCCTGCGTTCGCGCCGCGGGCCGTAATCAGGAAGATGGATGAACGTGTTCTCGAGCATGCTTAACACATACTAAAAATAATTATTAAACTGAGCGGCGAAAGCAGGGTCATGGATTTCGACTTGATGAAGAAGCTCTCAGAGGCAGACGGTGTCAGCTCGCAGGAAGGCGAGGTGGCGGCGATCATGGTGGCGGAGTTCCGCAGGCACGGCCTCAAGGCCGAGGTGGATAATTTCGGCAATGTCCTCGCCTACCGCTCAGTGGGGAAGAACCCGCTGATACTCGGCGCCCACATGGACGAGATAGGGCTCATGGTCAAGCACATAGACGAGAAAGGGTTCCTGAGGTTCATCAAGATCGGCGGGATAGACGACCGGACGCTCGTGAACCAGCAGGTCCTGGTGCGGACCGGGAAAGGCCTGGTCCCGGGCGTGATCGGAAGCAAGCCGCCGCACATAATGCGGGACGAGGAGAGGAAGACCACGATAGACTACAAGAGCCTGTTCATAGACATCGGGGCGACGAGCGGCGAGGAAGCCCGGAAGATGGGCCTCGAGATAGGGAACACAGTCACGTTCTCCACCCGGTTCAGGAAGATGGGCCCGAAGATGATGTCAGGCAAAGCCCTAGACAACCGCCTCGGATGCTACGTGCTGCTTGAGCTCGCGAAGGGGATCGGGGAGAATGTCATACTCATGGGGACCTCCCAGGAGGAGGTATCGACCTTCGGCAAGGGGGCGATGACGGCAAGCTGGAAGCTCGAACCGCGCGCCTTCATAGCGGTCGACACGGCGGTGGCCGGAGACCACCCGGAGCTCAAGCCGGACGAAGCTCCGGTCCATCTCGGCAAGGGCCCCTCGATCGTGCTCGTCGAGGCCGGGGCGCGCGGGAATGTGGCAGAGAAGAACCTCGCTCAGAAAGTCCTTTCCATAGCCAAAAAGGCGAAGATAGATGTTCAGCTCGAAGTGATCGACGGCGGGGCCACGGACGCGGCGTCTGTCCATAACATCAGGGGCGGCGTCCCTTCGATAGGGATCTGCATACCCACGCGGTATATCCATTCCACTGTCGCGGTCGCGCACGTTGATGACGTGGAGAACGACATAAAACTCCTCAAGGCGATCAGCGGGGAGATCTGATGCGGACTGCAAGGCGCCGCGACCGCGGGCAGATGAACAAATGGTCGTTCCTGAAAGACATGATACACGGAGCCGACGTGATAATCGAAGTGCTCGACGCGCGCGACATCCCCGGGACCAGGCTGCCGATAGCCGAGAAATGGGCAGGCTCGAAAAGGCTGATGGTCGTGGCCAACAAGATCGACCTGCTCCCTGAAGGGGCCGGACCCCCGAAGCTCTGGAACAAGGGGATGCACTTCAGCGCGAAGACGGCCGGGGAGAACGAGAGATGGGACCTGATCCATGCCATAATGGCAAGGACGTCCTCGCGGCCGGTGAGGGCGATCCTCGTCGGCTACCCCAATGTCGGCAAGAGCTCGCTCATCAACATGCTCGCGCGGAGGAAAGCGGCGAGGGTCTCGGCCGTCGCCGGCACGACCAAGAACATACAGTGGGTGAACATCACGCCCGACCTGATGCTGAGCGACTATCGCGGGCTTTTCCCGGGCCGGGAGACCGAGGAGGCGCTTGTCCGCAAAGGCGCGCTGAACGTCCAGGGGGAGGAGGAGAAGCACGCGCATGCGTTCGCCCTGAGGGCGCTCGGGAACAAGGTCCTGCGGGGATGGCTCGAGAAGAGGTACGATGTCTCGCTCGCAGGGGCTAAGGATTCCGAGGATGTCCTGTCCGCGATCGCGATGCGGCGGGGATGGATGCTCAAGGGCGGCGTGCCGAACCTCCTGGAAGCGTGCAGGAGCCTCGTCCGGGCGATGATGGAGGCCCCGGAGATCTGAATATTGATCAGGAAAACATAGACGGAGTTGAGGAGATGGCAGACTATGACGTGATCATCATCGGAGCCGGCGCGGCAGGCCTGACCGCGGCCGCATTCACCGCGAGGGCGAAACTCAGGACTCTCGTCATCGGCATGACGGAGAAGAGCCAGCTCCATTATGCGGCCTCGGTCGGGAACTATATCGGGACCGACGGCTTGTCAGGGCCGGAGATCCTCCGGAGGGGCCTCGAGCAGATAAAAAGATACGGGGCCGAGGTGATCGAGAAGGAGGTCGTCCACGCGTCGAAAAGGGCGGAATTCACCGTCAAGACCTCGGACGGCAGGGAATACACATCCTCTACGCTGATCATCGCGAGCGGCATGGCGGCACGGCTGCCCGGGATCAAGAACGACCAGAACCTCCTCGGGAAAGGCGTCCACAGCTGCGTCGCCTGCGACGGGTTCTCGTACAAAGGGAAGAAAGTCGCCGTGATAGGGAGCACGAACCATGCGGCGGAGGAAGCGATCGAGCTCATGGCCCTGACGAAGGACATCACGGTCATCTCGAACGGAAGGGAGTTCGAGATCTCGAAAGAGCTGATGGATGCATGCGCCAGGGGAGGGGTCAGGTTCACCAAGGACCGCGTGGCCGAGTTCGCCGGCGGCAAATGGCTGGATTCGCTTATCCTCAAAGACGGAAGATCGCTCAAGTACGACGGCGTCTTCATAGCCCTCGGCGGGGTGACCTCTCTGGTCTTCGCCCAGAAGCTCGCGCTGGACACCACCCCGGACGGGTTCCTCGTGATTGACCGGGACTGCAGGACCGCCATCGACGGCTGCTATGCCGCAGGCGGATGCACCGGCGGGAACCAGCAGATAGCCAAAAGCGCGGGAGAGGGATGCAATGCCGCGATATCGGCGATAAAGAAGGTCAATGGGCTCGGCGACTATTCCGACCAGACATGAACATCCGGCCGCACTGATTGTCGTATATTTAAAAAATTTGTGGTAGAAAAGCATTCTCATGGGTCCTAAAACGTATAAGCCTATGCTAAGGGCTGCACCAGAAAGCAACAGGAGCATCCCCGGCGCTGTGGCAGAGCCAGAGAACGGAAAGGAGTTCGGCGGGAGTTTCCGCAAATCCATCCTCGTCGTGGATGATACGCCGCCCATATTGAAAGCTGTGGCGAGGGCGCTCAAAGAAGACGATTTCAGCGTCCGCACGGCGAACGACGGAGCAGAGGCGCTGGCTTCATACAAGAGGGAGTCAGCGGACCTGATAATAACGGACAGGCAGATGCCCAATATGGGCGGCCTGGAGCTTCTTTGCGAGGTCAAGAAGTATGATCCCGGTGCGAGGGTGATAGTCCTGAGCGGCGGGATGAGCGAAAGGGAGAGAGAGGAATTCCTCAGAGCGGGGGCGTTATGCATCATGGACAAACCAGTCGATTTCGACGTGCTGAAGCGGAACGTATCAGACGCAATCAGACAGAAAAAGCCGGGCTTCGAGGCCGTGGATCCGAAGAACGAGGAGAGGATGGGCGAGCGCTCGCGCAAACCTGCCAGGGTGCTGATCGTAGACGATGATCCTGACAACCGGGATGCCCTCGGGATGGTCCTGCAGATGGCCGGGCATACCTACGAGACCGCCGAGAACGGCCTCGATGCGCTCGGCACTTATTCCGGAGGGGGATTCGATCTCGTGATAAGCGACCTCCACATGCCGATAATGGACGGGCGTGAGATGCTGGTATCGATGATAAGCGGGAACCCCAAGGCCAAGGTCATCATGATAAGCGGAGGGGCGGATGATGGCGAGAGGAAAGCGCTCAAAGACGCAGGCGCTTTCGCCGTCCTGTGGAAGCCGATCGACCTGGACAAGCTCAACCAGGCGATCAGCGAAGCCCTCGGCGAATGATTATTAATTGGGGGCCGGATAGAGTCCCATGCTCAGTTACCGCAAAGGCTCGCGCGCAGAAAGGGAGCTCATAGAGTTCTTCTCCTCCAGAGGGTTCTGCGTGATACGCGCGGCAGGGAGCGGGGTGAACTCGCTCAGCCCGGACATACTCGTTTTCAAGCGGGGGATGCAGTTCGGCATAGAAGCGAAGGCCTGGGAGAAGGAGAACCTCAGCATAGACCGGGCGCAGTTCGAGAACCTCAGGAGATGGGAGGATATCAGCGGGATAAACTGCTTCATCGGATGGAGGAGGAACCGCAAGCCATGGTACTTCATCCCCCTTTCGCTTTTCAAGGAGAACGAGAAGACATTCGGCATCAACTGGGAGAACGCCCAGGGGCTGGGGAAGAAGCTCGAGGAATTCGCCTGAACGGGCCCGTTTCATAACCCATATAAATACTTCTACACACACAATTATCTGATGAGAGACCTAGCGCTCGCACTGCCGCGGAACGTCATAGCCCACCGCGATGAGCTGGAAGGGGGCAGGGTGAGCCACGGCTATGTCGCATTCTCGGATTTCAAGGGATTCACATCGCTGACAGAAGGCCTCAAGGTCCTCGGGAAGGAAGGCGCCGCGGTCATAGCGAACAAGATCGACGAGCTTATCCTGCCGATAGCGAGGGCGGCCGTGATCCACGGAGGCAACATAATCGCGGTCGAAGGCGACGCACTCCTCGTATCGTTCGAGAGCAAGAAGGACCTGTTCAGCTACTGCGCGGCGAGCAGGGAGTTCGCGAGGAGGAGGATCGGGACGAAGATAGGCTCCTTCGACGTCTCCCTGGACATAGGCATCGGGAGCGGCCTCATCTACGAGGTCGTCGTAGGCGACGATTCCCGCAGGGCTTATGTCGTCGCCGGGGAAGCAATCGACAAGGCGTACGCCATCGAGAAGCTGTCCGACTGCGACATCATCGCCGATGCACCTTACATAGAAGCTGAACGGGTGGAGAAGGACGGGATCGTCGGCTACAGGCTCGGGTTCGGCCGGATCGAGCCCATCGAGAGCCCGCGGACGGCCCTCAAAGAGGACGAATACTCGCTTTCATTCGCACCCCACCAGGTCCGGGGAGGGAGCTTCAACGAATTCCTGCCCGTCACCGCGGCTTTCTGCGACCTCGACCTGATCAGCAGCCTGATCGGCACCGGCTCCCTCTCACGATCGCGCGACGCGATCAACGAGCTCTTCATGGACGCTTACCGGATAATCGAGCGCTCGGACGGAGGGACCATAGACAAATTCAAAGGCTACAATTCCCTCTTCCTCTTCGGCGCCCCGGTGGTGCATGTGGATGATACGCGGAGGGCGCTGGAATCCGTCTCCGAGCTGCGGAGGTCTGCAGACCGCATAGCGAAAAAATACGGCCTCAGCGGGGAGAGGGGCAGGATCGGGCTGAACAAGGGGGTCGTCTACTCGGGCGAGGTCTGCGGGCGTTATACCGTGATGGGCGACGGCATAAACACGGCGGCGAGGATCAAGGAGGCTGGAGACGGGGAGATACTGATCTCGGGGGCTGTGAAGGACGAGCTCCCGCACCCGGAATGCACGGACCTCGGCCTGCTTTCGTTCAAAGGGAAGGATGAGAAGGTGAGGGTGTATTCGTTCTCATCTTTCGGGAGGCAGGGAGAGGAGAGCTTCGTGCTCAGGAAGAAGGAGCTTGAGAGCCTGCTCGGCCAGATCAGGGGGCTTCGCGGGGAAGCCGGAGAGACCATCGCTGTGGTCGGGGGGGTAGGGAGCGGGAAGGACAAGCTCCTCAGCAGGCTCCACGCCGCCCTGGGTCCGGCAGGGATGGATTCGTTCGATTTCAGGCCCACCCCGCTGCACAAGACCGACCCTTATCGGACCGCCATCGAGCTCGCGAAGAAGGCCGGAGGGTTCGACAGCGACGAAGATCTCCTCGCCTCTTGCGGGGGGAAGATCGGGGATCCCCCCACGATGGAAGGCATCGAGCGCCTGATACTCGGATGCAGGAGTGTCATGATCATCAGCAACGGCGACAACATTGACCGCGAAAGCATCGCCCTGATCGGAAGGATGCAGGAGAGGATCCGGCAAAGCGGAGCGATCCTCGTGGTCTCATCATCGGAGAAGCTGATCCATGGAGGCAGGATGATGGAGCTCTCGGACCTCGGGATGGACGATGCCCTCGAATTCGCATCCCACCTCGCCGAGAGCATCCATGGCACGAGGAGATTCCGCTCCGACACGGCCCACCAGCTGATCGTCAAATCCAAAGGGAACCCGCTTTTCATCGCGGAGCTAGTGAAATCCGCGAGGAAGTCCGATGAGGGGCTGTATTTCGACGCCGAGATCCCTGAGAAGCTCGAGCAGCTGCTCCTGACCAACGTCACGAAGCTCCCGCTGGAGCTGCGCCTCACCCTCAAGCTGTATTCGCTGATGTACGGCGTGGATGAGCGGATCATCCGGCGGTTCGGCATGGGGGATGAGACCGAACGCCTGATCAAGGCCGGTGTGCTCAGCGACGGGTATGAGTTCAGCAACGACCTTCTCCGGAAAGTCGTTGCAGACCAGATCCCTGGACCCGACCGCAGGGAGTATTACACCCGGATCGCGATCGTGACCGAAGACATCTTCCAGGGCGACAACCTGAGCCTGAGCCATTATTTCTCGAGCGCAGACACCACGAAACCCGAGATCAGGGCGAGGGCCGTGCGCTATCTGGACTTGTACCTCAAAGGGCTCGGGGACCTTTCCGTAGTCAGGGTGGACCGCTTCGAGAGGATAATCGCGCTCGCCGACCGGAATGATCCGGAGGAGAGGAGGATGCTCGTCGACGCCCTGCTCGGGATGTGCAAGTTCAAGCATGTGAATGCGACCAGGATGGAGGATTACGAGGAATACCACCGGATCTCCGAGGAAGCGGCCGGGATCAGCCGCGGCGAGCCATATGAGTACAAAGCCCTGCTGGAGAAAGGGCGGGCGCTGTGCTGGATGAAGAGATACGACGAAGGGTTCGAGATACTGGAGCAGGCGCGGCTCATGGCATGGGAGAACGGCGACCTGCCTGCGTTCGGCAACATCTCCTCGATCTACGCTTACGCGCTCAGCTATCGGGCCGGGAGGCCGAAGGAAGCCCTGGTGATACTCGAGGAAGCCGAGAGAGCGGTCGTCGAGGAGATAAGGAAGCGCGGCGACATAGACCATGATTTCGGATACGCGCTATCGACTCTGTATTTCACAACGGCAGAATGCCACAACAAGGACGGAAGGCCGGATGTTGCCCTCGTATACCTCAACCGGGCCAAGTATTATGCGGAGCAGTTCTCCATCCATCACATACTCGTCCAGAGCCTGGGGACCATAGGGGAATCATATTACAACCTCGGCCGCTACAAGCTCGCCGAGGAGAGCTGCCTGCTCGCGGACCACGTCATAGACAGGAACCGGATACAGATGAGGTACTTCAAGAAGGACCTCTATGCGCTCCTTTCGATGATATACGGGAAGATGGGGAACGAGGGCCGCCGCACCGCGTTCCTGGCCCTCTCCGAATCCCTCTGATTCACATCGGGCCGGGGCCGATCTCCTTGGGCTTCATGGGCCCTGGCCCGATCTGGCTCTTCCCGGCCGGCTTCATCGGTCCCGGGCCTATCTGGGATTTCCCCTTCATCGGACCTGGGCCGATCTGGGACTTGCCGAACATCTTCCCGATGACGAAGAGGCCGATCAGGAGGACGAGCGCGAGGCCTATGATAAGCGGGAGATCCATCGGGGGCGGGGACGGCTTCGCCGGCTCCGCAGGGGGGGGCTGCGCAGGAGGCACTACAGGCGGAGCGGTCGCATTGGTGTTATTATCTTTCGCCGGACACCGCTCAGGATTGAACTGGACCGAGGCATCCGCACCTTCGAAGGAAGCGGACATGTTCATCTGCCCCGCGAGGGGGAACTCCAGATGGCCGATCTTGCTCGTGTACGAGGGGCCTTCCCCGTTGATATAGAATTTCGCGCGGCCTGCCGGCACCGAGTCGGCGAGGACGAGCACCTTCACCGTCCTCGTGTCGCAGTCCTGCTTCGGTATGATCTCGAGCTTGGGCGGGGGCTTGCAAACCGGATGGATGAGCGAGTAGTCCTGATGCGCCGTGACATATCCGTCTTTCGTGGCGGTGATGGTAATGTTGTCCTTCGATGAGTTGAAGACGAAATAACCGTCAGGGCCAGTCATCCCGGATGAGACCATGAAAAGCGGGTCGCGGGGCAGGGCGAAGACTTCGATGCCGGCATCCGGGACTCCGCTTCCGTTGCCGAGGGAGCCGCTTGATACCAGGAGGACGTGGATGCCGCTGCAGTTCTCGGTCACCGACATCCTCATATCCACCCTGGGTGGGATGTTCGGGCCGTTGTCGGAGCCGGCCGGCTTCTGGGTGTATGTCACCCCGGCGTTCGCGAAGACAGACGCGAAAAGCAGCAGCAGGACCACTATGGAGATTTGACGGTTCATGGGTTATTCCCTCATCCGGAGAATAAAAAGGATGCGGTCAGCCCAGGACTTCCTTCATCCGGTCGATCCTGTAGTTCGTGACCGGGACGCATCGCCCTATCGGCATGGCGCCGTATCTCTTGTAGAGGAGCCCACCGGCGTAAGCGATCATCGCGCCGTTGTCCCTGTTGAATTCGTCCGGAGCCACCCCGAACTCGACCCCGTCTTCGCCGCACATGGCCTTCAGCATCTGCTGGAGCCTCCGGTTCTGGGCGACGCCTCCGCAGACCAGGAGCTTCTTCTTGCGGCTGAGGAAGAGGGCGCGTTCGGCGACTTCGCAGCTCATCGAGAAAGCGGTCTCCATCAGCGAAAAGGAGACGTCCTTGTGCTTGTGATGCGCGGCCGCCTTCTCCGCAGCCGTGAGGAGCCCGGAGAAGACCAGGTTCATGCCCTTGACCGAGTAGGGGAGCGGGACATACTTGCCTCCTTCGGCGAGTGCGGCGAGGGCCGAGCCGTGGGCATGCTCCATCTTTATCGCCCGGGCGAAGCTGTCGAATAGATTCCCGATCCCGATGTCGAGCGTCTCGCCAAGGACATGGTAATACCCGTCCTCCTCGATGAGGATCTGGCTGTTGCCCCCGGACACATAGAGGACGAGGGGATCGCGCAGCCCGGTGAGGTGCTCGCTTATCTTCGCATGGGCGTAGCCGTGGTTGACTCCGATGATCTCCTTCCCGTGCCTCTGGGCCAGGTATTTCGCCCCTGCGATGCCGACCGAGAGGGGCGCGCCGATCCCGGGGCCCTGGGAGAACGCGATGAGGCCGATGTCATGAATGCCGAGCCCGGCGGCGCCGAGCGCCTTGGAGAGGACCGGCTGGAACACCGTTGAATGATGGTCGGCCATCTTGCGGGGGATCAGGCCTTCGCTCCCTCCTGAATACGTGTCGATCACGTTGGAGAGGATCCGGCCGTCCTCGGATATGCCGATGGAAAGGGTATGCGCAGTGCATTCGATGCCGAGTATCCTCATACCCTGCCCCCGAGAAGCAGCATGACGCTTATTGAGAGGAGATTGTATGCCATGTGGGTGAGGACGCACGGGGTTATGCTCCGCGACATCCGGTAGACCGATGCGAGCAGGAGGCCCACGAAGAACACGCCCACGACCTCTATCACCGACCCGTACGTGAAGTGGACGACCGAGAAGAGGAGCGAGGATGCCACGATGCCCGCGCGGGGGCTGAGGAACGCCCTGAAGAACAGCTCTTCGCTGAGCGGAGCGAACGCCACCGCGAGCACCAGCAGGACGGGCGGGAGGCCTGCGACCTTGTCGGTGACCTTCTGCTGGTCGTTGAACCCCAGGACGATGGAGAGCATCCCGACGATCAGGAGCATGGAGAAGATGGCGCACAGGCCGATCGCCGTGTAGACGAGAGACGATTTCAGCGAGCCGGGGAACCCTATTGAATCCAGGGTGGAGCGGAGGTCCTTCTTCCACAGCATGAAAAGAGCCGACGAGATGAGGGCGAGATGGATGGAGGCGGATCCGAGGATGACGATATCCCCGCATGACCTGAGGAAAGAGCAGCCGAGCACGGCTGCGAAAGCTAGAATGGAAAGGACGGCGAGAGCCAAAAAGACGGCTCTCATTTCTTCTCGAAGTAGCCGCATTTTCCGCACGAGCGCCGGTCCTTGTGCTCTGCAAGCCTGACGCCTGCGCCGCACTTGGGGCAGAATTTGGCGGGCTTGTACGCCCTGGGCTTCTTCGCTTCTTTCTTCTTCGGAGCCGGAGCAGAGGGTTTCTTCTTGTCGTCAGCCATAGTCATCACTCTTTCTTCTTCCTCGCCGGGGCCGCGGCCTTCTTCTTCTTCTCCGGCTTCGCCATGAGCCCCTCGCGGACCTTTATGTAGACCGGCTCGGTGCTCATGAGAGCCTCTTTCTTCGAGTAAGCGTGGGCGAGGACCTTGACGCTCTTCCTTCCGAAGCTGCTGCTCACCTTGCGGAGGACGACGAGCTCGGGGTTTGCCCCGACCTTGTGGCTCACGGCTTCCTTGAGCTCCGCCCTCTTCGGGGTCGCGCCATCGAAGCTGACCTCAGCCTGGATCTCCTTGCGCTCGAGCATCTTGTTTTCAGTATTCGAGATCAAATTGACGTTCATCGGATCCTCTCCATCTTCTTCCTTCCCATGGCTTCCAGGACCTCGGCTTCCTTGCCGGGCGCAGCCGCAGCCGCGAGCTCGGACGGGAGGTCGAGGTCGTAGACTTCGTTGCTGTTCTGGTCCATCACCTGGACGCTGCTTCCTGAGACCGAAAGTATCGTGACGTTCTTCCTGTCGATGATCGGGGATTCGACATCGGCGTCACCGGGGGTGAGAAGGGTCTTCTTGTTGCCTTCGAAGATACCTATCGCAGTTATCCTCATCTTGGCTGCGCCGTGCTTTCCCGGCTTGGAGCTTTCTATGTCCACAATCTTGCACGGGATGTCCTCGATAAGGACGTATCCTCCTACTCTTAGTTCCTTAGCTACTGCAAAAACTTTCTCTACCATTATTACACCTGATTGGATAAGTCGAATAGAGCTATAAGTTATAAAATGCTAGGGTTTTTAAATCTGGATTATGCTCGTTGACACGCACGCCCATCTGTTCGATCTGAAGAAGGACTTCGCCCTCCCTCCAGACATCTATCCGGTCGTGGTGGGCTATTCGCACCATGCCAACATGAAGGCCGCGGAGCTCGCGGAGAAGCATGGATACCCGTATGCCCTCGGGATCGCCCCGCAGACCACCGTCAAGGAGGGGATAGGGAAGCTGGATGAATGGATCGGGTTCATCCGTTCGAAGAAGCCGAACGCCATAGGAGAGGTCGGCCTGGACTACAAATGGGCCGAGACGAAGGAGCACGTCGAAGGCGAGAAGACCGCCTTCCGCAGGATGATCGAGCTCGCAGAGTCGATGGGCCTGCCGCTCGTGATACATTCGCGGAACAATCCCAACGACAACGACCTCCCCAAAGACGCGATAGAGGACATCATCGCGATGACGAAGGGGAAACGGATCCTGATGCATTTCTATTCGGGGAGCGAAGAGCAGGCCCTGAGGATAGTGGAGGGCGGGGGATATATCTCGATCATGCACCTACGCTCGAAGGAGAGGAGGAAAGTTATTAATAGCGTTCCCCTTGATAGACTGCTCATAGAGAGCGATTCGCCGTTCGTCGGCAGGACGCCGGAAACAGTCAGGGAGGCCGCCGCTTATATTGCGGAGGTCAAGGGCCTTCCAGTGGAGAAGGTCGCCGAAACGACCACGGAGAACGCGATGCGCTTCTTCGGTTTCAGGGTCTAGGTCATCATATGAGCATATTGAAGAAGCTTTTTGGGAAGGGGAAACCCGAGATAGCGCTGCTCGTTGACGGACCGAACATACTCCGCAAGCAGTTCAATATCGACCTCGTGGAGATCCGGAAGGAGATAAACAAGTACGGCAACATCCGCTTCGCCAAGATATACCTCGACCAGTACGCTTCGGACAAGCTGATCGAGGCGATGGTGAACCAGGGCTTCGAGACCGAGACGACGACCGGCGATGTGGATGTCACCATGGCGATAGAGGCGATGGAGTTCGTGCTCGACCCGAACGTTGATGTGATCGCGCTCATGACACGGGATATCGATTACCGGCCGGTCCTCGTGAAAGCCAAGGCCCGGGGCAAGAAGACCATGATCATCGCGACCGATGTCGCTTTCAGCGCCGCGCTGAGGAACACCGCGGACCGGATAATAATATACAAGGGGCCGGGGAATTTCGAGACGGTCGTGAACTCGGAGTAGCGTGTTTTAAAAATCCTACGATGTTACATAAGTGAACTTTATTTTTTGAGGTGAATTGATGCCAGAGAGAAGACCTTTTGACGTATTGAACGGCGCGCTGAACAACACAGTCATCATCGGGATGAAGGGCGGATACGAGTTCCGCGGCGTGATGGTGGCTTACGATGTGCACATGAACATAGTGCTCGAGAAGGCAGAGATGATGGTGAACAGCGAAGTGAAGAGAGGCGTCGGGACGATACTGCTCCGCGGCGACTCGGTCACGTACATATCGCCATCTTAAAATTTGTGAGTTGCTAATCCTTAGTCAAGCCGGATGAAGTTTGATCAAACTTTAACCGGAGTTTTTCTAAGGAAAGTTTGGGCTCGTAGCTCAGTAGCAGAGCACCCGCTTGGCGGAAACTTTTTAGGAAAAAGTTTCATCAAAAACGTCCTGAAAAGTTTACAAAATGCGGGGGGCCGGGGGTGCGAGTCCCCCCGAGTCCATTTTCCCTTTTTATGGCAGTTGCAGGCCTTAGTCCGACTCAGGGAAAAATGGACGGGAAGGATCAGCGCGTCATCTCGCCTTCGGCCAGCTTGAGGAGGGCTGCGCGCCGCAGGTCGCTGTTCAGGCTCATCTCAGCGATCACCTGGAGCTCCGCCGATAGCAGCCTTGCCCTCAACGGGGAGAGGCAGAAGACGGAGCTCTCGACCTCTTTCACGTCGAACCGCCGTCTTCCGGCCATCCTGCGGCCTTCGCTCTCGTGATCCTCTAGCAGGAAATCGGAATATACCTCGACGATCTTGACTATCTCCGCCTGCGAATCAGGGACCGCGCGGAGATGGCGTGATCTCTCGCTGAACGGGATACGGGCCTCGGAAGAATGCACGAGCCGGAGATGCCTTCTGCCCATCATTTGGAACCCACCTCGCTGCAGCAGCGGAACCCTGTCGAATAATCGTAGTGGTAGATCCCATGCGCGATCGTGGCGTAGTTGCACCCTTTGCCGTTCTGGTTGGCGCTCCCGACGAACCCGCCCATGAATATCCCGTTCCCGGGAGCTGCGAAGAGGACCCCTTTCTCGCCGGCCTTCTTGTCAAGGCGCGGCATGCTGCCGACCATCTCTTTCGTCACCAGGTCGCTCACCCATTCGTGGAGGTTGCCGACCATGTCATAAGTGCCGAAACTGCTCACGCACTCGGAGTATTTCCCCGGCTTCTCCAGGAACCCCTCCATCATGTTCAGGAGCGGGTCGTTCATGTCGCTCTTGTCCCACTTTGTGTTGTCGTTGCCGTGCAATATCGAGAGCAGGTGGATCTTGTTGTTGTTGCATTTGTTGGTTTTCTCGGCATTCCCGTACGGGTAAGTGAACTGCTCCACCCCCATGCAAGCCTGCTTCCATTCAAGGAGGGTGCAGAGCCTCTTGCCGGCGTTCTCGCATGCAAGGGTCGCCTGGACCTGGCTTATCGACGACTGGGGATATTCGTCCGGCGACACCCGCGCCGTGATGCCTTCCTTCGGCGGGATCTGGGCGTGGGGGTGCAAGACTTCCTTCCCGCCTTTCTTCACGGTCAGGTAAGCCTCGAACCGGTCGATGCAGTAGTCGTATCCCGAAGTGGAGGCCCGGACCATCCATTGCGGGCACCCGGCTGTATATCCGTTCGTGAACCGGGTGGATGCCGGAGCCGGAGCGGGGCGCGGAGGGCGGGGCATTTTCCTTGCGACAGACACATCAGATGAGGCCATATCATAACTCGACGGGGATGTCTCGGCTTCCCTGCAAGAGAGCATCAGGCCGGCGGCCATCGGCAGGGCTAGCATCGCCGCACTGGCTTTCATGCTGACTGGTGTCCTGCACTTGAGCATCACGAGCCTCCCGATGGATACTGGCGATCATATATTGTAATAAGAAGTGTTTAAAAATGACTGTCAATGAAGGTCCGGCGATACCCTGCGCCGCAGCGCGCGGAGGACGCTCTCATCCACGACCTCGGTCCGGAACATGCGGTAGTAGACGCCCTTCACGATCTCGGTCGCTATCGTGTAGAGGACGATTATCGCTACCAGCACTCCGACCTGATCCGGAGGGATCGGCACGAATCCGAACAGCCCTCCGACCGGCAGATAGACCAGGGATACCCCGATGACGATGCTCGCGACGATGCCGAGGATCAGGGGCAGACTCAGCGGCTCTGCGCGGAAAATAGGCTTGGTGCTGCGCAGGACGAGGATGACCGATATCTCGGAGAGTATGACTTCCAGGAAGAGCGCGGTCCGGAAGACCTCCTGCGCGCTGTGTATGAAGTAGATGATGACGAGCAGGTCGAAGACCGTGCTGATGAGCCCGAATATGGCGGCCACGCGGACCAGCCCTACGATGTCCCACTTGCTGGGTTTCAGGATATCCGAGTCCTCCACGTTGTCGGTCGAGATCGAGACCATGGGAGCATCTGAGAGGAAGTTCGAGAGGAGTATCTGGACCGGCGTGAGCGGGATGAACGGGATGAAAGCCGACGCGAAGCCGATGGTGTAAAGATCGCCGAAATTGCCCGAGAGGGTGTTCAGGATGTATTTCACCACATTGGTGAACACCTTCCGCCCGCCGCTGATGCCCTGGATCACGGCCCGGAGGCTCTTGCGGAGCAGGATTATGTCCGCCGCCTCTTTAGTGACATCGGAGGCATTGTTGACTGATATGCCTACATCCGCCTCCTTGATAGCTGGCGCATCGTTGACGCCGTCGCCCATGAAAGCGACCGAATGGCCGTAGCTCTTGAGCTTCTTCACTATGAAGTGCTTCTCCGAGGGATTGGTGCGCGCGAAGATCGTGGTCCGCTCGAGCTTTTTCCGGAGGAGGGCCTCTTTCTCGGCCTCGGGCATATCCGACTTGAGGATGTCGTCTATGTCCGAGCAGTTTATCGCCTGGTCCTCCTCGAAGACGAACCCGACGCTCCGGGCGGTGTATTTCGCGATGTTCAGGTTGTCGCCGCTGATGATCTTGATGCCGACCCCCAGCTGCTTCGCGATATCGAGGACCTCCTTGACCGTCTTCTTGGGCGGATCGTAGAATGTGATCAGCCCGCGGAACTCCATGTCCTTGATATCATCGTCCGCTATCGCCTTCTTGTCAGTTCCCCTCACCGCGACAGCGATCGAGCGGTAGCCGCTCTCCCCGAGTTTTTTGTAAAAAGCTACGGCGCTTTCCCTAGCTCTCTTATCCAGTGCGCAGACGGCCAGGATCGATTCCGGGGAGCCTTTCGTTATTATCAGCCTCTCCTTCCCGTCCTGGACCAGCACGCTCATCCTGCGCAGCTTGTAGTTGAATTCGATCACCGAGAGGATCCTTGCCGCGGAAAGGCGCTTTTGCAGGTCGCCCTTCCCGTTCTTGGCATGGCTCGTGATCGCCTCGTCGATGGGATTGCTGGCTATCTGGTGCTTGTGGACGCCGTAGGGGTTCAATCTGCCGATCCCGCTGACGCAGAGAGCGGCCAGGCCCATGATAGAAGAGTCTTCACCGCCATGAGGCCCGAGCACCTTGCTCACTGTCATCTTGTTCTCTGTGAGCGTCCCTGTCTTGTCCGTGCAGAGGATGTCCACGTTCCCCAGGCTCTCTATCGCCGAAAGACGCTTCGCGATGACTCCGTGCCTGCTCAGCGCGAGGGCGCCGTTCGAGAGGGTTATCGTTATGATGATGGGCATCGCCTCCGGCACCAGGCCTACGGCGAGGGCGACGGCGAAGAGGAACGACTCTATCAGGTCCTTGCCCGTGAGAGCGTTCACGAGGAAGATCAGGACTGCGCTCGCGATTATTATCTTGATGAGCGTCTTCGTGATCCCGGAGATGTTCTTCTCGAAAGTGCTCTCCTCCTCAGCCATGCCGAGAAGGGCGGCGGTCTTCCCGAACTGGGTCTTGTCTCCGATCTGGACAACCATCCCTTCCCCGCTCCCTTCCGAGACCAGGGAGCCCATGAATGCGGTGCTTTTCTCATCTGCCTGTTTCCCTGAAGCCTCGGCCTTGCCGACCGCTTCGGACTCTCCGGTAAGGCTGGACTGGTCTATCGTGAGCTGGTTCGCGTAGATGAGCTTCAGGTCTGCCGGCACCATGTCGCCGGGCTCGATGCGGACCAGATCGCCGGGAACGAGATCGGCCGTCGGCATGGTCCTCCATATCCCGTCCCTCCTGACCTTGCAGAGCACGGCTATCTGCTTCCTGAGCTTCTCGCTCGCTCTCTCGGACTTGAACTCCTGGTAGAATCCGAGGAGGCCGTTCAGGAGGATGAGCCCGAGGACTATGTAGGCGCTCGTCTGGTCCTCGAGGAAGAAAAGGATGACGCTGACGACGATGAGGACGACCGTGAGCGGGTTGATGATGTTCGAGATGAGGAGCTTGATGACCTTCCCGTCAGGCTTGCGGAGCTCGTTCCTACCGTACTGTTTCTGGCGCTGGATCGCCTCCTGCTCGGTCAGGCCCGGGTAGGCATCTTCGGAAGGCATGCATTGGATAGAGATTACATCAATTAAAAAGCGCGTTTTTCCGGTTTTGAAGGGTTAATACATAAACAAACAGAAATTAGAACAATTTAAATTACTTTCACGACAATTTTTCATTGTCAAACATGGCGATTCTGAGGCAGCCAGACCTTCGATTTCCGAAAAGCCCACGTCAACGAAGGAACTTATGAGTGAATGCATCGGAGTAACCAAAACAGGTCGAGCCTGGGCAGATCTGAATGTCGGGGAGCCGGTTTGTTTGCCAAGAAGTGTCATTGAAGAGAAAATGGTTAGCAACAGGTTGGTACTGAAGAGGACGGATCCTGTGTTGTATGCGGCCTTGTGGAGGAGGAGACTCCTGGATGCCACATTCGCTGGTCTGGAGCGATCCGACCTGCTGGAAGCGGTCGGACAGATCACCCTCGCGGTCAAGGAATTCTGATTTTGTAGGATTTCGCGGTTTTTCCTGAATCTATGACGGACTTTAGGGCCGTTTTTGGCCAGAAACGCTTTTTAAGCTGTCCTGAGATAGGCAAAAGGTTGAAAATGGTCTTCATCTCACGGCTTAAACTGCGGAATTTCAAATCTTTCAAGGCAGCCGACATAACCCTTCCCAAGACATTCATCTGCTTCGCCGGACCGAACGGCAGCGGCAAGTCCAATCTCTGCGATGCCATCCGCTTCGCAATGGGCGAAAAAAGCCTGCGCTCGCTAAGGGCGAAGACGGTGCGCGACCTGATCCACAGCGGCGCCCGCAGCGCCGAGGTCACCCTCGTCTTCGAGAGCGAGAACGGCGGGCCGAGATATGAGATAAGGAGGGCCATCCGCGAGGACGGCAAGATACGCTACCGGCTGGACGAGAAGAAGACGACCAGGGGCGCCATCCTGGAATCGCTTAAGAGGCACAACCTCGACGAGAGCGGCCGGAACACGATAGCCCAGGGAGAGGTCCAGCGCGTCATCGGCATGAACGGCAAGGAGAGGCGCGGCATCATAGACAGCGTCGCCGGGATAGCGGATTTCGAGGAGAAGAAGAAGGAGGCGCTGGGCGAACTCGCCACCGTCGAGGAGAGGATCAAGGAGGGCAGGCTCGTCCTCGGGGAGAGGAAAGCGTTCCTCGACGAGCTGGAGCGCGAGAAGGAGGTCGCCCTGAAGTACATCGAATCGAAGAAGACGCTCACAAACGCGAAGGGCACCCTCCTAAGGGGGGAGGTGGAGAGGCTCGAGAAGGACCTCGCGGAGTCGAATGCATCCGAGGAGCGGATCCTCGCCGGGAAGAAGGGCAGGGACGCAGACATGGCTGTGATCGAGGAGGAGATCTCCAAGGTTGACAACCAGAGATCGAAGGCGAGCGAGGAGATGCAGGCCAAGCAGAAGACGAACGCGCTCATCAGGAGGCTCGAGGAGCTTAAAGCCTCCTGCGGTTCGAAGAAGCAGCTGATCGAGGACAAGGAAGCGTTCATCAAGGACGTACGGAACGACCTGCTCGCCCTGCGGGGAGAGGCTGAGAAGGACCGGGCGGCCATAGACAACATCGAGAAGGAGATCGCCACGATGCGAGGAGAGCTCCGGAAGGCCACGGAGGCGCTCGAATCTGCCGGCGGGATGGCCGAGGATGACGCCATCACGGCCGTGAGGAAGGCCCTCGAAGGCACCGAGAAAGAGCTCGCAGGCTACAAGGAGAAGCTCGCCTTCGCCAGGTCGGAGATCGAAGCGAAGAGAGGGCTCATAGAGGCCAAGCGGGAGGAGGAAAGGGCGATCGCCCCGAAGGGCCTCGAGGAGGACGAGAAGGAAGATATGAACGCCCTGAAGCGGGAAGCCGAGAGGATAGGGAAAGACATAGACCGCTCGTTCTCCAAGACCAAGGACATAAACGCCCAGATGGGAGAGCTCGACCGGCAGATGCTCGAGACGAAAGAGAAAGCCTCGATCTTCAAGGTCAGGAGCTCCCCCCAGCTCGCGAACCCGGCACTCAGCTTCGTGGCCGAGCTGATGAAGGAGAGGGACAGCGGGATCTACGGCACAGTGGCCGACCTGATCACTTTCGATTCAAGGCACGGGAACGCGGTCGAGGCGGCGGGCGGCGCCAGGCTTCTCTATGTTGTCGTCGACAGCATGGATACGGCCACAGGCGTGATCGGCAAGCTCAAGGCAGCGAAGGCAGGCCGCGCGACTTTCATACCCCTGGACACGATCCGGACGCCGCCACAGGCCAAGGCCGGGGCGTATTCCTCGGTCATGAATATCGTGCAGTCCAAGGACGAGGTCCGGAGGGCGGTCGAATACGTCTTCGCGGACACCCTCCTCGTGGACACGGTGGCCGAGGCGAGGAAGCTCGGGATAGGCTCGGGGAGGATGGTCACCCTGGAGGGGGAGATCTTCGAGCGCTCCGGGATAGTGAGCGGTGGCCGGTCCCAGGGAAGCATGCTCAACAACAACCAGCTACGGAAGATCGAGAGCGAGCTCAACGAGATGAAGGCCACGAAGGATTCGCTTGTGGCCGAGCTCTATTCTATCCGGGAGGAAGAGTCCAGGATGCGGGCGGAGAAATCCCAGATAGAGATCAGGATCAAGACCATAGAGATGAAGGAGAGGATGGATCAGGAGAGGCGCAGCGAGATCGATGCATTGCTCAAGAGGAAGGAGCAGCTCTCTTCCGAGATCTCTGCCCTGGAGCGGTCCGTCGAAGAGCGGTCGGCCGAAGCCGAGCGCCTGTCGGACGACGCCAGGGAGAGCGAGGGGAGGGTGGCGCAGATCCGCGGGAGGCTGCGGGCTGCGGAAGAGGAATACCGCAGGATGAGCGAAAAAACCAGCGCGAAACGGGCTGAGCTCAGCGCGGCCGTGTCGTCGATAAGGGCGACGATAGAAGGCAGGCTCAGCGAGCTCGACCTGCGCAGGAACGAGTGCTCCACCAAGGACGAGCGCCTCAGGAAGCTCTCGAAGGACGAGAAGGAGGCCCTCGATCGGATCAACGAGGCCAGGAAGCAGGCCGGAGACGACGAGGTCGAGCTGAAGCAGGTCGAGGAACGCATCAGCTCCGCGAGCAAGGAGATCGAGAAGCTCTTCGAGCAGATGAAGGCCTACGAAGACCGGCTCCAGGACCTGGGCAAGAGGAGAGGGACGATCAGGATCGAGCTCGACAAGTTCACCCGGGACCTGAACCAGCTCGGGATTAAGAAAGCGACTACCGGGACAAGGCTCGAGGACATCAGGGCAGAGCTCGCCGCATACCCGAACGCCGAGTTCCTGGACCTTCCGAGGGATGAACTGGCCAAGATGGTGGCCAGCGCCGAGACGGCATTGGCCACGCTCGGGAACGTCAACATGGCCGCTATCGAGATGTTCGACAAGAGGAAAGCGGAGATAGACGAGGTCGAGACGAAGATCGGCAAGCTGGACCATGAGCGCGAAGCCATCCTGTCCATGATAAGCGAGATCGACGAGCACAAGAAGGACGCCTTCTTCGGAGCATTCAACGCGATCAGCGAGAACTTCGGGAACATGTTCAAGTACGTCAACGTCGGCCAGGGCCATCTCTACCTGAGCGACCCGGCCAACCCGTTCGAGAGCGGGCTGTTCATAAAGCTGAGGAGGAACAACCAGGAGCATTCGCTCGACGCCCTCTCCGGAGGGGAGAAGACGCTCGTCGCGCTGATGTTCATCTTCGCCCTGCAGCTTTTCAAGCCCGCGCCGTTCTATATCCTCGACGAGGTCGATGCGGCCCTGGACAAGGCCAACAGCAAGAACCTGGCCGACCTCGTCCAGAGGATGAGCAACGACAGCCAGTTCATAGTAGTCTCGCACAATGACACGGTGATGTCGAACTCGGATTCGGTCATCGGAGTCACGAAGGCCGACGGCATGTCGAAGCTCGTCGGCATAAAACTCAAACAGTTGGTGACATCATGAAACATATGAAGAGAGCGCTTTTCGTTGGGAGATTCCAGCCGTTCCATCACGGCCACTATTATGCCATCAAGAAGCTGCTGAAGAAATACGGCGAGGTGATCGTCGTGATCGGGAGCTCAGAGGATGCCTACACCACCGAGAACCCGTTCACGTGCGGGGAGCGCATCGAGATGATACGGGCGTGCTTCAATAAATCCGACATGGCCCGGATCGTCCTCATACCGGTGCCTGATGTGAACGACAACCGCATCTGGGTGGACCACGTGTTCATGCACATCCCGCACATCGAGGAGGTCTATTCGAACAACCAGCTAGTCAAGATGCTGTTCTCGAAGCACGGGATCCTGGTCAAGACCATCGATTTCTACGACCGCGGGCCGAAAGAGGGCTCCAACATAAGGAAGCTCATGGCGGACAGCGACCGGAGCTGGACCAAGCATGTGCCGAAGCAGGCCGTCGAGATGCTCGCGTCGATGGATGCCGAAGGCAGGATGAAGAAGATAATCAGGATGGGAGGGAGACACGTTTAACCGAGATAATCCGATCCCCTATCCCGACCGCGCTGACGTTCATCCTTATCGTGCTGTTCTCCCTGAGCTCTTTCTCGGACTGGATGAAGAAGGATCCGCTCGGGAAGATATATCTCGTCGAACTCTGGTTCAGTGCGAGGACGTAGTTGTAGAGCACCGTCCCGTTGAAAGGCAGGGAAAGCGTCTTGTTCGTCGTTATCGTTAGCCTGGAGGGGGGGAGGGTGAAGGGCGTATCCGCGAAGTTCTCAGCTATCAGGGAGATGTTGTTGAAACCTGGCGACACCTGCGCGCTCGATGCGTCTATGTATGATATGTAAGGGAACTTCTTCTTGACCAGGATCTGGCTGGTGTTGAGCGGCGTCTTGAAGACTATGGAGTCGATCCCCTTGTAATCCACTTCACCAAGATCGCTGAGGTTGCCTACGTCCGTGCGGTTCTGCCACGGGATGCTGTAGGAATAGACCTTGGCGTCCAGCCTCTCGACTATGGCATCCAGCTGGAGATCCAGGCTCTGGAGCAGGATCTCGGCCGAGCGGTAGTCTATCAGGATGCCGTTGTTCACAACCGCGATCATCGAGACCGTGACCGGGCTGTCCACATCGAGGAGCGGCTCTGTGATCACACGGACCACGCCGCCGATCGCGGAAGCGTTGACAAGGCCCTGCGGGGTGTCTACCTTCACCGTGTCGGTCAGGGCGATGTTGGCGACGGCGTAAGCGGTTATGTTCTTCTCCCGCAGCTTCAGGGCAATGGGATAGACGTCATCCCTCGTCTCGACATCGATTATATATCCCTGAGGATTCGTGCGGACGCCTTTCACTGCATCGATGCTCTTTATCATGTCCAGGTCGGCCTGCGAGGTGTTGACGCCGACGACCAGGAGAGGATCGTAAGTGCGTATGGTCCCGTTGAAGACCGTCGTCCCGCTCACATTGGTCCCCGGGGTTATCGGATTGCTCCGCGTCGTCCCCTGGCCGAAGTAGAACTGCTCGGTGATGAAAAGGAGCGACACTATTACCACTACGACCCCGGCAATCTGTTTCTTGTCCATAGGATTACGGAAAGTATTCATTCGGTTAAAATTAAAAATCAGGAAGGTGGTTGGTAATCATGTGCGATCTCTGCATGAAAGCGAAGAGCATACCCGAATACGGCGCGTTCCTATCGAAGATGATGGAGCAGGATGTGGCCAGGCTCGAGTACTCCAAGAAGATGGCCGAGAGCCTCTCCCCGATCAAGAGGGGGATGTATTCCTCCATGAACTGGCCGGTGAAGCTGTTGTATCCGATGTTCGAGGCCCGGACCGCCTATGCTGTCCCCAACAACTACTTCCAGAACATCACCATCGACGACGAGCGGATCGGCAACTCGTTCGCCCACGGCGCGATGCGGTCGCTTTTCTTCGTAGGCGAGCGGCTTGTCGTTTTCTCCAAGACCGTGAGCTTCAGGGACGCGGGGGAGTTCTTCACGTCTTTCCTGCTCCTTCACCTTGACAAGAGCGAATACAAGGTGGAGAGGATAACCGGGGAGCTGAAGATAACGGTCATGGCCGAGAAGCCGATGATGAATTTATTCTCAGGGAAGGCCGAGAAGAAGAGGATAGCCTTCTCCTTCATCCACCAGTCGGTGGAGAACAGGATAGTCTCGAAGGAGCAGGCGGCGGCTTCGGCACGGTTCAAGGGCGTCTATGGGAAGTATGCGGGCGGGACGACGATAAAATCCGGCTCGATGGACATGGAGGGGTATGCGATCACTGTGCCTCATTTCTCGCCGCATCCCTACATGCTGCAGCTTAACGAGAAGTTCGGTTTTCCGACCAACAAGGAATTCCAGCTGCACGTGAAGGATTATTTCGAGGCGCACTTGGGGTAACTATTGACAGGTCCTGTCCGAATACCCTACCATTCCTGGGGGACAACAAAACCCTTGCCCGCCGGCATCGTTATAGGGCGTATAACCGCTTGGACAAGAAAAACAAAGCCCGCTTGATGAGCAAATGGGTTTGTCGCTTGGGCAGCCGCATTGGCCGCATTTCGGGTCTAGATCTCCAGAATCAGTACAATATAGTCCTGGATGAATAGCCGAGCATGAATTATGTGGAGTAAAATCATAGCATTTGGGCGTATTGGCAGGAATTTCGTCCCATTTATCGTAATGGGGGAGTTTTTGAAGTTCTCTAATATCAATTGCGAAATTCAACCCTTCTGACCCGCCGCTATGTGTTAAAATAAAGCGATTTACACCAATTAAAGCTCCAGAACTTTTTAGGAATAACCCACCTCCGCTATTACCTGGATTAATTGCGGCATCTGTTTGAATAAGATCGTACCTGTAGTGGCTTGAGGTATAATCGTAAACAAAATTTGAGATTATCCCTTTTGAAACGCTTCCCTGAATTCCAAGAGGTGACCCCAATGCAAAAACATCTTCACCCTGTAATGGAGGCAACAAGTTACTCATGTTAGCTGGTTCTCCTAAAATTCCTGGAACATAGATTACTGCTAAATCCATATCAGAAGGAGCAAGGCGAATCTCTGTAGCTGTGGCATTTTTTTGATCGTTAGTTGTTATGGTAACGGAAGATGTATCTACGAAAGAGTCTGGGTTTTCAGCATATTCAACAACGTGTCTGTTAGTTAGAATAATTGTTTGACCGCCACTCTGGTCAACGATGATTCCTGAACCAGTTCCAGTAGGTTGCCGAACAAATACCACGCTTCTTTGCAACGTTGAAATGAGTAATGCAGTTCTTATCTCTGAAGTAACACACATCGAATTAAAACATTCAAAACCTGATGAGCAGCCACAACGCGAACAATCGGATGAAAGGATCTTGTTCGTCTCATTGCAATAATAACCAACCTGTTTTGAGGAGCATTCCCCTAAGGATGTACCGTCCGGGCAAGTTTCTGGAATAACAAGTATATCCTGGCTAGAATTGTTTGATGGCAGATAGATCTCATCGCCATTAAACTCACCGTTTACTTTTTTTGTTCCCGTTTCGTTGAACTTCACTAGTGCAAACGCTGAACCATCATTATTCGTTACAATTTCTTGTGAAGATCCATCTGAGATACTCAGTTTTTTGCTCGATAGTGGCTTGTTACTCACTGTGTTAATGAGAAGAAAACTAATGTTTGTCGCTGAGTTATTTATCGTACTATTAGGAGCTGCTATTAGAATAGAAGTTGGGATTTTGATTAAAAACGAGGAATAATTGGAATTATTTTTGACAAAGAAGTCTCCAGAAAAATTAGCTATTAAACGAATTTTTTTGCCGCACAATTCTGACGTGATTGGCTTTGAGAAGGAAGCAGTGCCATTCAAGTTAGTCAAAGACTCCTCAAATAGAACGTCATTGACATACGTAGAGATTACCTTATTTGCTACACCTTTTCCGGCGGTATCTTTTAGTTCAACAGAGTAGTTTAAAGTGCCCCCGCAAACTAGGTGAAACTGGTCAACATTAATTGAAACATGAGAAGCAGATTGAAATCCAATCAACATTAGAACCCCCAAAATGCCGAAGAGGGCTAGGATGAACACTGGAAGGAAAAACCAGATAATACGAATATGGAAAGATCCGCTATCAGGTTTTGTTGTTTTACCTAAATGTGCTCCACATTTTATACAAAACTTGCCGTGACCTTGTTTATGTCCGCATTTAGGGCAGGTCGGCATAATTCTTTGAATCTCTTAATGATTATAAAGCTACTAGAGAGTGATACGCTGTCGTCAACAACGAAAGGCGGTAGCATAAGATCAAGCTTGTGGGAGTTGAGGTTAATTTTCAATGGCGAGCTTTGCGAGCCCTTTTAACAAAAAAGATTCTGGCTCTCCTTTTTATTCTTCGTCTTTACATTCCAAAACATGGCAGTCAAAAAAACTCCAAAAACGGAAAAAACACCGCGAGCCGAGGGCGAGCGCAGTGAACAAAAACTAGAAACCGCAACCTTCGCAGAAGGCTGCTTCTGGGGGGTGCAGGACCTCTTCGACCGCATCAAAGGCGTCAAGGAGTCGATGGCAGGCTACACCGGCGGGAAAACGGAGAACCCCACATACAAGGACGTCTGCACCGACCTGACAGGCCATGCGGAAGCCGTCCAGCTCAAGTTCGACCCTAAAGTGATAACCTACGAAAAACTCCTCGAGGTCTTCTTCAACTCGCACGACCCCACCACCCTGGACAGGCAGGGGCCTGATGAAGGGAACCAGTACCGGTCGGCGATCTTCTATCACAACGCGGAGCAGAAAAAACTCGCCGAGAAGGCGAAGGAAAGGTTCCAGAAAGAGTACGACCGGCCCATAGTGACCGAGATAGTCCCGGCGTCGAAATTCTACAACGCCGAGGAGTACCACCAGAAATACGACGAGAAGAACGGCTTCTCCTGCCATATTATCGACATGGAGAAGATAAAGCACCTGCTGAAATGAAACTTTCCTTGGAGGAACCCAGGGTAAAGTTTCATCAAACTTCATGCGGTAAGGGTTATTTATGGCAGAGATGAATTTCCTGGAGAAGCTGCTGGTCAACAATCCTCTCTACAATTATCTCTACCGGAAAACTTTCCTCAGATGGTTCCTCGACAAATGCGAACTGAAAGGAGACTGCCTTGAGATAGGGTGCGGACCGGGCTACACGACAGCCGAGCTGAAGAGAAGGTTCAGGATAAAACTGACCAGCATAGATATCGACGAAAAAGAGCTGGAGATCGCCAGGAAGAGATTAGGGGATTCGGCGGAGATTCTCCAGGCTGATGCGAGGAAGCTCCCATTCAAGGACAATTCCTTCGACTGCGTGATCGAGATGAACGCCTTCCACCATATAGAGGATTACAAAGAAGCGATAGCCGAATGCCGCAGAGTCCTGAAAAAAGGCGGGAGCTTCTATCTCCTCGACATCGGGAGGTATTTCTTCTGGCCTGTTTTGCAGGCGATGGAGCATTTCGACGGGAGCTTCACCAGGGAAGAGATGGAAAACGATCTCCGGAAGGCCGGTTTCGAGATAAAGAAGGCCAGCGGGAAAAACCTGTTCTCCATACATGCTATAGCGAAGAGATGATCCTCCTCAGGCTGTCGACCGGATCCATCATCTGCGACATCCTTTTGTAGAGCTGGAGCCGGTCCTTGTCGAGCGTCTTGGCATATTCGATGGAGCAGAGCAGGCTCTCTTCGGAGAGCAGGCTGCGCTCGAGGGCGACGCCGACATCCCGGCGCTCCAGCATGAGCGAATTGTTGTACCTCTCGGAGTACGCTTTCTCGACAATCGAAACGACCGGTCTGCCGAAGCTGAGCGCCTCCATTATCGTTGTATGCCCACCGTGGGAGAACACGATGTCCGCATCCTCGTAGCATGAGGAGAAATCCGTCTGGTCCCCATAGACTGCCCGGTCCCCGAGGATCGGCCTCAGCTCGCCGGCCAGGTTTCCCGGCACCAGGAATTCCTTGCCATGACTGATCTGCTCCGACTTCGTCACGAAAGGCCCTGCGAAGACCAGCGGGAAAGATGTGTTAAGGTTCGGGAGGGTGATGGATAAGGGAGGGGCGAAATCCGGGACCACGATCGCGCTCGTGGAGCGGAGGAGGGCTTTCAGGAAGGAGTTAGCCACCTTCTTCTCGAGGACGCCATGCACGCCTACGAGGGCCGCCGTGTCGTTGGTGATATACACGGTCTTCTTCCGGGCGAACATGGCGACCGCGAGCCCGAGGGGCGTCCCGTCGACTATCACAAGATCGACTTTCCGGAAATGGTTCACTATCGTGGCCAGCACATCGGGCTTCATGAACCCTATGAGGTCCGTGGGCTCGGACACTATCTGGACCTTCCTTCCGCTCTGGATGACATAGGGCGAAGGTATCTCGATGAAATCGATCGAATTGTTCTGGCAGAACTCGGCCCCCTTGCCGTATGTCATCAGCGGGAAATCGAAATGCTCGGAGATTATGCGGTCGCGGGCGGCGTGTCCATAGCCGTTGCCCTCGGAGAATATCAGAGCCTTCATGAAAGTGATTCCCTCGCTGGGTTTTTATTCCTGTTTTGGACTTGCTGATAGGATAAATTATACAGTAATTATTTGATTATAGGTAAAAACAGACAGTTAATTGTGGTAATTAAGGGATATGGCACAGATTTATAAATATATATTGAGATTTTGGACATGAGGGGGTGGGAATGTGAAGCTTAAGCATTCCGAGATCGATGGGGGGAACAACAGGTTCGTCCGCAGGGCTTTCTATGCCGGGGCTGCCCTGATGGTGGGGGGGCTGATGCTCGCCGGCGGGCTGGGGCACCGTAGCCATAATTCCATGAGGGTCTCGATGCCTGAGGTCGCCGCGGCGACCATGGACGTCAAGGCCCAGGGCTGCGAGATGTCCGAGGTCCAGTCGAAGCTGGAGGGCAGGCTGATGACCGAGGTCCTTGACCACTCGGCGGAGATAAAGCGCCATGTGCGGAGCGGGAGCGGGAATATATTCGTCAATTTCTCCCTGGCGGTGGACCGGAGCGGGAATTTCCATCTGATGGATGCCTGGACGACGCCTGAAAGCGATCTGAACCGCGAGGAGATCCAGCGGATCACCGGAGTTGATTTCAGCGGGCTGAACGTGAGGCCTCCGGAGGATGGGACGATGTGCTCGATCTCGGTGCCGGTACGGGTCCCGAGGGAAAGCTGATCAGAGCGAGAGGACCATGTCGTCTTCCGCTGCAGTCACGGGTGTATAGATCGACGCGGCCCTTTTGCGGGCTTCCTCGCGCTCAGCATGCGTGGTGAAGTTCACCGCATCGAAGTGCATCAGTACGAGCCGCTTCGCACCTGATGCTTTCGCGGCGTCGGCAGCATCCTCGGGCGCAAGGTGCGGCCAGCCCGGGTATTGGTTCCTCTTCTTCCAGGCGCACTCGGTTATCAGCAGATCCGCCCCTTTGGCAAGCTCCACCATGGACGGGCAGCTCCCGGTGTCGGTGCAGTAGGTTATCTTCTTGCCCTCGAGCGTCAGCGAATAGCCGAAGCAGGGGTCTGCGTGGACGAGATAACGGGTCTCGACCGGGATCCTGCCGACAGAATTCCTGCCTTCCGGGAGATCGGCCGCCGAGACCGGATATTTCTCTGATATGAGCCGGAGGGGGGCCCCGAAAGGTTTCGCCAGCAGGCGGTCGAGAGCCGCGACAGTCCCGGGCTGGCCGTAGATCCGCAGCCCCTGCCTGAAATCGAATTTGTAGAGGGCATGGAGGCCGATCACATGGTCGAGATGGAAATGGCTGAGGAAGAGGAAGATAGGCTTCTCCGGATCTGTGATATGCCTGTCGATCTTGCGGAGGGCGTTCCCGGCATCGAGCACGACGTAAGCCTCTTCCGCATCGATGAGGACGCACGGCGTCTCTCCTGTTTCGCTGTCATGCCAGCCATTCGTCCCGAGGAAATGGATCTCCATGATTTGTAATCCGTCGGATGGAATAAAACCCTAATGGCTGGAGAGCTTGTGTTTTTTCGCCTCGAAGACCACGGCGTAAAGGAGCATCGCCGCGCCCTGGAACAGGAGCGAATATCCCAGACCGGCCGCGGCTGCGAGCGCGAAGCCGGCAAGGCATCCCAGCAGCCGGCCGGCATTCAGGAATATCTCGCGGCCTGTGATCGAGTCGGCGAGGCTTTTGCTGTTGTCCACTACAAGAGCGAGAGAGAGCGGGAAGAAGATCCGGCTCAGGAAATTGACAAGGCCGAAGGCGATGAAGAAGGTGCCGATATCCTGGGATACCGCCGCGAGGATAGCCGCAGCTGCGAACGCGATGACCGCGGGCAGGATGAAGACCCTGCGCGACTTCAGCTTGTCCGAATATCTGGCTGTGACGAGGCTCGCCCCGACCGAGAAGACCGTGGATGCCGAAAGGAACAGGCCGAAATCGAGCGGGCGCTGCGCGAATGTGAGCAGCATGACCGGGAGAGTGACGGACAGTATGGACATGCCGGAAAAACCCTCGAGGAAGACCAGCGTCTTGAGGCCGCTTAGGCTGTCAAGAGCGCCCTTCGCGGTGTACTTGAAAACCTTATCCTCGACAAGGAGGATCGAGGCGACGAGGGTCAAGGCGAAAGAGATGGCTGCGAGGATGAACAACGGCTGGAATCCCACCGCCTGGGCCAGGATTCCGGCGGACGCAGGGAGGAAAAGCGAGAGCAGGGGCCCGAGAGAGTAATACAGCGCCCCGAGCGAAGCGTTGTTGTCCCGGCTGTATTCATAGTACAGGACGTTGAAAGGCACCCAGAAGAGGAAATTGGTCAGTCCGAGGAGGATCCTGAAGGTGAACGCGCCCGCTGGCCCGGGCGAGAACGCCATCGCGAGAGTCGCGATCAGGGCGAGCATGATACCGCCTGCCATGAACTTTTTCGAGCTGAAAGAAGCGAAGAGCGGTATCGCGAGCAAGGACGGCAGGAACCAGATCGTGTCCGCGAGGTAGATCTGGCTCTGCGACATGCCAAGACCGAAGAAATAGACCTCGAACATCCCCCCGCTGATCAGGCTGCTCGCGTTCCAGAGTATATAGACGAGGACCAGCTTCTGGAAGGGATTGAACATGAGGCTAGAATGGGAAAGAAGTAATAAAAAGAGATTAAGGATTCACTTGCACATCGGGCACATCTTGAGCCCGTGCACGAGGAAACCCACGCCGAAGAGAGCGAGCGCCGCGCCGCCAACCAGCATGGCCGTCGTCGCCGGGAGAGAGCCCATGGCGGCCAGTATCATCGATGCGCCGCTGACCACAACGAGCAGGCCGCTGATCACGCTGCACATCTTGTCCATCATGAAACAGCTTCCGCACATACCCGATTCCATCTTCTTTTCACCTGCCATACGATAGTCACCTCGTCGTAACTGATATGGCAAGGTTAATAAATTTTCGGGTTATTCCGCTGATTCTTATTAAAGCGGCTGCTGCTGCGTGACGCAATGGATCGCCCCGAGGCCATGGACCAGCGGCCCGCAGTCTATCGGGATGATCTTCCGTCCCCCGAAATGCTCGGTGAGCAGGGAGACCGCAGCCGAATCGTTCTTGTGCCCGTAGATAGGGAGGAGGACGGCTTTGTTGCCTATGTAGAAGTTCGCGTAGCTGGCCGGCAGCCTGGCGCCCTTATGGAGGATGGGGCCTGGCATCCGGAGAGGCTTGACCTCGAACGGCTCGCCATCCTGGTCGCGCGCGTCTTCCAGGTCCAGGAAATTCCTCCTCAGGATCGCATAATTCTTGTCATTCCGGTCAGTCTCGTAGGCGCAGAGGATCGTCCTCTTATCCACGAATCTCGCTATGTCGTCGATATGGCCGTCGGTGTCGTCCCCTGCTATCCCTTCCTTGAGCCATACGAAACGCGAAACGCCGAGATTGTCCGAAAGGTGCTTTTCTATCTGGGCCTTCGAGAGTTCCTTGTTGCGGTTCTTGTTGAGGAGGCACTGCTCCGTCGTGAGCAGGGTCCCCCTGCCGTTGACGTCGATCGATCCTCCTTCGAGTATGATGCCGGGGCGTTCCACATCCATCCCGAGATAGGGGGCCATGGAATCGACGACGGAATTATCCTTCATCAGCTCCTCGTATTTGCCGCCCCAGGCGTTGAAGATCCACTTGGTCATCTTCACCTTATCGCCCTTCACGAAGATCGGGCCGTAGTCGCGCATCCAGACATCGACGGTCTTGATGAGGTGGATCGTCAGATTCTTGCTGGAGCCCTTTTCCTCGATCTTCTTAAGGACCCGCCCCCGCGTTTTTTCATCATCCACGAGAAGGTGGACTTTCTCCCCGGGGTCAGGCCGAGGATCATCTCGATGTAGGTCTCCTCGACTTTCGCGAGCACTTTCCCCGGGAATGTGACCGGATCCTTAGGCCAGGTCAGCCAAGTAGCCTCATGCGGCTCCCATTCAGCTGGCATGCGGAATTTTACCATAGCCCCCACTCTCAGCCAAAATTGAAAAATCCGAGCCTGTTCATCTTTCGACCAGCTTGCCGTAGGTCTCCGGACGCCTGTTATAGAAGAACCGCCAGCCCTCCTTGACCTTCTTCGCGAGATCAAGGTCGATCTCGGCCATGACGATCGATTCCTCAGACCCGCCTCTTGCCAGGATCGTCCCGAACTGCGTGCTGATGAACGAGCCGCCCCAGAATGTCATCCTGCCCTCGCGGCCGACGCGGTTGACGCCGCAGACCGCTGTCGCGTTCGCGATGGAGTGCCCCCGCTGGACTGCCTCCCACGCTTCCTTCCAGTCGCCCTCGGCCTGGTCCACGCCTTCCACCCATCCGATCGCCGTCGGATAGAAGATCATGTCCGCGCCCATGAGCGCAAGCGTCCTCGCCGCCTCAGGGAACCACTGGTCGAAGCATATCAGCACCCCGATCTTCCCGAATTTCGTCGGGAAGACCTTGTAGCCGAGGTTCCCTTTCTCGAAATAGTTCTGCTCGAAGAAGCATGGATCGTGGGGAATGTGCATCTTCCGGTATTTGCCGAGGAGCCTGCCGTCATCGTCGAAGACGACTGCGGTGTTGTAGAACTTCTTCCCGTCCTTCTCGAAAAGAGAGCCCCCGATGAGGACCACCCGGTTCTCCTTCGCGGCCCTGGAGAGGGCCTCCGTGGCCGGGCCAGGGATCGCCTCGGCGAACAACTCCGCTTCCGCTTTCTCCTCCTGCGGGAAATACGGGGAAGTGAAAACCTCCGGAAGGCAGACGATATTGGCGCCCTGCTTCGCAGCCTTTCCCACGAGCGCCACCGCTTTCTCGACGTTCTTGCGCGGATCCGGGCCCATGCTCATCTGGATGAGGGCGACCTTGGTTTTCATCATCATACCTCTTTGGAGATGGTTTTCAACCTCTGCAGGCTCTCCGCAGGCGTCTCGATCGTGTTGAGGAGATAGACAGGGGCGCGGGTGAACAGCTCTGAGAAGAACGCTTTCCGCTTCTCGGCCTTCTGCCTGCTCCGGACGAGCTGGTGGGGGTTGCAGAAGTCGTTCTCCACCATGAATGAAAGCGCTTCCTTCGGCCCGAGGACGGAGAGCGGCGGGAGGGATCTGTCCCGTGTCAGGAGGACGGTCGCGCTGAGGATGGATTCCGTGCGGATCCGGTCGCCTCCGAGGAGCCTCCGGACATCGACCACCGCCCGGTCCTGGGTGTCTTTCCTGATGCCTCCGAGATCGTACTGGGGCCAGGTGCTGGAGAGATCCCCGCGGATGTAGGAATTCTTCTCGGATGAATATACGAGCGTGTCGCTGTTCGCCAGCCGGACGAAGAACCAGTCGTCGGTGAGGAAGTTGCTGCGCTTGTCCAGCAGGAGGCCGTAGGTGAGCGTGGTCTTCCCGCTCCCTGAAGGGCCGATGAGAGCGATCCCCCTGCCCCGCATATCTATGAACGAGCCGTGGACCGAGTACCTCCTGTGCTCGGATGTGAAATCCTCGAGGAAATCGGCGACAAGGGCGAGGGCGATGCTTTTCACCCACCCGTAATAATCGCAGCCTTCGATGATGACGGTCTTGGAGACCGGCTCGTAGCGGACGCGGAGCTTGCCGCCCTTTATCGCGAAGAGGCGGGCATGCGGCCGGATCCAGTCGAACATCGGCTCGAAGTTGTCCTCCCACATGTCCTTGAAATCGTGGCTGTCGGTGAAGAACTTGACGCAGGTCCCGTGGATGACGGCCTTCCGCTCGATGAGATCCGGGGACAGCATCTTCCCCATGAGCTTCTCCTTCTCGGCCTGGGAGATGATCTCGACGTCGTATTTCGCCATGAAGAGGAAAATGCCCGGATAGGTTTAATAGAGCATATCCCGCTTTAAGCTTTTTTCATCAAAATCATCTCATGAGAACGAGGAGGGAGGCACGGAAGCCCGGGGATCGAGGGATGCCCGGGCTGAGCCTCTGGAAGAGCCGATCAGGCCCGGCAAGGCCATCAGGCTTTTCGAGACGGTCGATGATTTCGCGTTCGAGAAAAGCAGGGAGCGGGCACGGCTTGAGCGGCAGCAGAGGCAAATCCAGAAGGTCTATGCCGGGTTCACGCAGCAGGAACGGGTCTGCTTCTTCTCCATGCTCTATGACAGGTTCGCCGAGAGGTACGACGAGCACATGGGCGTCGAGACGAGGCACTACCAGGCCATCAGGCGAGTGCTCGGGTATGCCACGCCATACCTGAAGTTCCCGATCCTCGACATAACTGCAGGGACAGGGGAGCCGCTCACATATGCCCTCGAGATGATAGAGCGGGCGATCGCATCGCACGAGTTCGAGGGACCGGTGAAGCGCGAGGCGTTCGCGAACGAGATCTCCCCAAGGATGCTCGGCAAAGCACGGAGGAAGCTTGGGAGCGGCAGGATTTTCGTCGCATGACGCTTATGGGCTGCCGAAAAAATTCGCAGGAGGTTCAGCACCGTCCTTTGCGCCCAGACATTCCACCTCATCCCTGATAGCGACAAGGTGAGGCTGGTGCGGTCGATCCACAGGGCGCTTGCGCCCGGGGGGACGGCGGTGGTCGTCGAGGAGGATCCGTTCAGGATATCGCAGACGCCGCCTATCGAGGCGGTGAGCCTTTTCCTGAGGGCGATTGTGAGACCGATAAAACCAGATATGATTATCGGAAAATTTGAATCGCTAGGATTTGAACATAATGGAGAAACTGCCGTCTCTCCCATCGATTCCGATCATTCGATGCATCTCCACCTCTTCCAGAAAGTTACATCCATTTAAGAATCCCTGAAACCATTTCTGTCCAAGAGGTGTAGCTTTGAAACAAAAGGAAAGGGATCTGCTTTGGCGCTGCACCGCATCAAAGAGATAGGGCGCCTCTGGCAGAGACTGTATCGAGGATATCCGAGCTGAGGATGCACATCATCGCAGCCGGAGAACGGGAAATCGAAAACCATATCGTCAGCGACGGGCCCTGGAGCCAGGAGTACGAGACAGTGAGGAAGATGGTCCCCACGCTCAGGGCCTCTGCGAGCTACGAAAAAGCGGTCAGGCTCTGCAAGAAGCTCATCGAGACCGAGAACCCGAGGGAGCTTTTCGAGCTGCACGACATGCTTTCGAAGGATCCTATGGCCGACCAGGGATTCAGCGGATTCGGGGAGTTGCTCGAGAGGGTGAGGATCAGGCTCATCGAGATGTTCAGGGCGAAGGTGAGCTCCCGCGGCGGCTGGGGCCTCGAATAGTCACATCAGCTCGAACTTCAGGGGATTGTACTCGAAGGGCATGCGGTAGTAGTCCACGATGAGGTGGGTCGTGGTCTTGTTCACGACTTTCGTGGCCTGGATCCTGCGCATCAGCTCGGCCAGATGCCGCTCGTCCTTCACCCTCGCGATCGCGACCACATCGTATTCTCCGGTCACGAGGATGAACGATACGATCTCCGGGAAGCGGGAGGCCGGACGCAGGGCCTCCTCCCAGGCCTTCTCCATATTGACCTTGATGAACATCAGGACCTGCATCTGCCTGTCGACTTTCGGGAAATCCACGACCGCCTGGTATTTCATTATCACTTTCTCCTTCTCAAGCTTCTTCAGCCTCTGGAGGAGGGTGTTCGGATGGATACGGAGCTTGCGGGAGAGCTCCTTGGACATTATCTTGGAGTTTTCGATCAGCGCTGCGAGGATCTTCCTGTCTATGTTGTCGAGTTCCATGCGGAAGGACAATCAGGCGGGATATAAATATATTTTTGGGAAAAAAATGTGGATAGCCACATTTTCATGGCCGGTAGATAGCTTTCCGTGCGATCTCCGGCGAACATGCCCTGTGGGCCCTGCAATACCCTTCGCAGGAGAGGGCGGTCCTAGCGTCGGCGAAGCCGAGGCCGCATTCCCCGCAGATGTAGGCCGCCTTCATCGAGACGTTCTTTATCCAGACCATGAGGACTTCACCATATCAGGATTTTAAATACGGAATGGGATTCACCCGGTATGTTCATCAAAGATCTCTACCGTCTCACGCGCTTCGAGCATGCGGCCATGCTCGCGCTCGCGGTATTCATCGCCGAGACGGTCACCCTCGGCAGGAGCCCTCCTGCGACCATCCCGATCATCCTGTCCCTCCTGGTCCCGGTCCTCAGCGAGATGGGCTCTTTCGCCCTGAACGATTATTTCGATATCGAGACCGACAGGCTGAACAAAAAATCCGACCGCCCTCTGGTCAAGGGCACGATCTCTCCGGGATTCGCGCTCTATTTCTCGATCTGCTGCCTTGCCCTATCAAGCGGCCTCGCCAGCCTGATAAATATCCCTGCGTTCTCGATAGCTTTGCTGTTCAATCTCCTTGCGGTAGCTTACAACTGGAAGCTCAAGGACCTGCCCCTGATCGGCAACATGTACATCGCCCTCACGATGGCGATCCCGTTCATATTCGGGGATTTCGTGGTCTCCGGCACTCTCTCGCTCATGGCGATCGTGCTCGCGGCGCTTGGATTCGTGGCCGGGCTCGCGCGGGAGATAATCAAATCCGTCCAGGATGTCGAGGGGGACGTGAAGGCGCGCGGGTCCAGGACGCTTCCGGTCGTTATAGGCAAAGGCCCTGCGACCGCGACCGCCCTGGCGCTCTATCTCCTGTTCATACCCTTGAGCGGCGCCCCGTTCCTCCTGGGGTTGAAGTCCGGGGTCATCCCGTGGGCCCTGGTCGCAGCCGCAGACGCCGGTATTCTGGCGATCTGCTATATGATATTGACAAAAAAGGACTACAGGTTCGCCAGGAATGCCAGCCTCGCGGTTTTCGCCGCCGGCATGATGGGCATCCTGATGGCGGCGATATAAAACCAGGGACGATTGTCGAAGGCACTGCAGTCAGCTTTTAAAGGCTAGCCATTTTTTTCATTGGATATCCCAAATGCATAGAGGTGTAATCTAAATGGCAGATAAACCGAAATCTTATGGCGAATGGGCATTCCTGGGCGGAGTTGCCATAGCAGTGTTGCTTGGCCTTCTAGCCGCGCTCGGGGCTGTGCCTTCCGGCATGTTGCCGATAATATTCGGCGTGCTCGGTGTGCTGGGCCTCGTGGTAGGATTGCTCAACATCACAGACAAGGAGGTCGTCGCTTTCCTTGTGGCTACGATAGCGCTCATGTCGATCCCGAACGGCCTCCAGCCGATCGTGGCTCTCCTTGCGACCCTTCCTGGCGGAACGGCGATATCGATGTCGCTGAACGCGTTCCTCTCGGCGATAGCCGTGTTCATCGCTCCGGCCGCGTTCGTGAACGCGATCAAGGCGATCAGGAACCTGGCCAAGGACTGATCTTTTCCCTTTTTCTTTTTATGATAGACTTTAAAACCTAGCTAAACGTATTATTCTACGCTTATTTACCGCAGTTCCCCCCAAAAGGGAGCGAGCCAAAGGTGGCGAAGATGGATATGAAGAAAGACAACCAGATTCTCGTTTCTCTGATAGAGAACCTGATGAAGGAGAAGAAACCGATTTGGAAGAAAGTCGCCCATGAGCTCTCCAAGCCCAGGAGGCAGCGCACCGAGGTCAACCTCAGCAAGCTGGAGGAGTACGCCGGAGACGGCACCACGATCCTGGTCCCGGGCAAGGTGCTCGGAGCCGGAGCGGTGAGCAAGAAAGTCACCGTCGCGGCCTTCTCGTTCAGCGACAAGGCGCGGCAGATCATCAGCGCGGCCGGCGGCAAGACCATGACCATCGAGAGCCTCCACAAGTCCAACCCGGATGCGAAGGGCGTGATGATCCTTAAGTGAGATGATTTTCATGATAGTCGACGGCACAGACATGATTTTCGGAAGGCTGGCAAGCCAGATCGCCAAGAAGCTGATGAGGGGCGAAGAGGTCCATCTCATAAACGCCGAGAAGCTGGTCATCGTGGGCAACCCGAAGCAGATCAGCCAGAGATACCTGACCAAGAGGGGCCTGCGGAACAAGGGCACCCCGGAACGCTCGCCTGTATGGTCCAAGGTGCCCCACCTCCTCGTGAAGAGGATGATCAGGGGGATGCTCCCGCGGGAAAGCTCTCGCGGCAAGCTCGCCCTCAAAAGGCTCCGGGTGTATTCGGGCAACCCGAAGAAGCTCGAGGGAGCGGCGAAGATGGAAGGCGCGTCATATGACGGGATCTCGAAGCGCATAACGATACACGAGCTCTGCAAGAGCATCGGATACTCAGGTTGATATCATGGTTGAAGAGGAGAAGAAAAAGAAAGCGAAGCCCAAGGCTCCGAAGGCAGTGAAGGAAGAGGAGCCAAAGGCGGATACGCCCAAAGCCGAAGCGGCGCCTAAAGCCGAAGCCCCGAAGGCCGAGCCTAAGAAGAGGAGGAAGGCATCGTCTTCCAAGAAACCAGCCGGCAAGGTGTTCGTCACCAGGGGGAAGAGGAAGGAGAGCATCGCGAGGGCCACGATAACGCAGGGCAAAGGCGTGCTCAGGGTCAACAGGCAGAACGTAGAGTCCATCAACAACCCGTTCATAAGGGAGATAATCAGGGAACCGCTGCGGTATGTGGGCCCTGAGGCCAACAGCGTCGATATATCCGTAGTCGTCAACGGCGGCGGGATGATGGGCCAGGCGCAGGCGGCGAGGACCGCCATCGCGAACGCGCTCGTCAAGTATTTCGACACAATGAACCTGAGGCCGAAGTTCATAGAGATCGACAGGACGCTCGTCATCGAGGATACGAGGCGCGTCGAAACGAAGAAGTTCCGCGGCCCGAAGGCAAGAGCCAGGTTCCAGAAATCGTACAGGTGATTTTTACATTTCTTTCATTATCTTAGACTGATCGGAAGGTTTCATCGAGCGCCGGAGTCAGACCGGCTGAAGGATGATGAGATAGTTCTCGTTGATTTGCCCCGAAGGGGCAAATCGAGAAAAAAAACGGAGGAAAGTTTCCATGGAGTTTCCGGTAAGATGCTTCACATGCGGCTCTGTGATAGGGCACCTTTACGAGCAGTATAAGGCGGCCCCGAAGGACAAGAAAGCGGAGGTCGTCCTCGACGAGCTTGGAGTGGACAGATACTGCTGCAGGAGGATGTTCATATCGCATGTCGATATAGTGCAGAACGTCCTGCGGTACCCGAGGGTATGATTTTCCCCTTTTTTACGTTATTTAACGTTAAACGTCCATCAACTGAAACAACCTTTTTAAAACATTTCCATCCAGTGATAATACAGTTTTAATGCTTAATCTGCGAACTTCAGACAGAAGGGTTCATATGACCGGCAAGGTCAGGGATATCGATGAGTGGTGGAGGGGTGGCGATTAGACAGAGATCACCAAAGCGAGGAGATGATGACGGCCCCAGCTCCTCTGATAGGCGGGGTTATGCTACCCGCAGGGTTGCGCAGAGACGAGGCGGATCCTTAGAGCCCGAACTGGAAGGGCTTGTAGCGACCGGGGGGAAGGAGACAAAGCCTGAGCGCAACCCCGGGAAGCGCGAGAACAGGAGGAAGAACGGCAAACGGGTCATAAGCCCGGTCGAAGAGATAGCCCAGCTCGAGATCCAGTTCTCCGAAGCGAGGAAGATAGCTGCGACGGCCCTGAGGAGAAAGGAGATGGAGATCGCGAAAGGCCATGACCCGGCGATTGTGGCTAGGGCCAAGGCCAGGAGCGGCATCAAAGGCCTTTTCGACGACTGGGCAGCGACCTACGACGACCATATGTTCGCAACAGGGCACGACCCTGCGGTGGAGAACCTCATCAAGCAGGCTGCCGAGCTCCAGAAACAATACCACGATACGCCGATATTCGGCAGGAGGGTGCTGGAGATGAGCTGCGGCACCGGGACGCTCATCAGCTTCCTCTCCAAGTATCTCCCGGCAGAGGAGCTGGCGGGGATGGACATCGTGGCTAACGACCTCTCGGAGCAGATGCAGGCGATAGCCAGATGCAAGCTGGCAGGGATCAAGACGAACATCACGTTCACCAACCACGACATACGAGAGCTCCCTTTCGATCGCGAAAGCTTCGATACCCTGGTCCTCTCTCAGACGCTACCGTTCCTCACCGACCCCATGGAGCTCATGCGCGAGAACCAGGAGCAGGGCGAGAAAGGCGAGCACCGCCACGTCAAGACCGCCGCGATCAAGAGAGCCTTCGATATCCTCAGGTGGGGCGGGTACTTCATCGTGGTCGACGAGTGGCCGATGAAGATCACGAAGAACAACAAGACCAGCCTCGACACGGCGATCGAGGAGCAGTTCGAGGAGAACTTCAGGCCGATCCGGGAGAGGACGACTTTCCGGGACAAGGTGATGAGGAACGTGCCCGGGGCGAGGTTCGTCGCCGAGCTGAAAGCCCGGATCGATCGCGAGCACTCGATGTACATATTCATCTACAGGAAGGACAAGGACAAAGCCTACAACCGGGGCATCCACCTCCCTGCAACCGAAGAAGAGGCCAGGCGGGCCGGCATGACGCTCGAGGACACCGTCAAGGCGAGGCTCGCGGCGGTCAAGACGGTCGTGAAGCGGTTCCAGAGCGTGGATGACCATTTCGTCGAATACTACAGGCCGATCAACGGAGAGAGGAACTACTGGGCGGATTTCCTGCCCCTGAGCAGCTCGAGGATGGAGGAGGCCGGGACCGGCGATGAACTGCCTCCCGAGAGCCAGGCCGTCCTTATAGCGCAGAAGCTCCACAACCTCAGCGATTTCGAGAGGCTCGAACTCATAGAGGGCTCGATAGACAAGCTCAGGAGAGGCGGGTCACTTCTCATAATAGACGAGTGGGCGGCCCCTTCCGACTCCACCAACAGGATCGAGAAGAGCAAGCTCAGGGACAGCGTCGTGGAGGAATTCCACCAGAGGCTGATCTTCGAAGGCGCGCTCAGGCAGCCCATTGTGCCTGGCTACGACAGCGGCATGTACGGATACATGTTCAGGAAGAAATACTGAAAAAAAGTCACTCCTTCTCGGAAACTATCGTCGAGAGGGGGTTGAACTGGAAACTCTCCTTGTAGGTGACTAGGACAAGGTAGCTCGTGGTCCGCAGGACCATCGCCTGCGTCTGGATGACCTTGAGGATCCTCACCAGGTCATCGCGGTTCTTGGCCTTTATCGTGGCGATGCAGTCCGCGCCGCCTGTGACGGCATAGAGGGACTCGACCTCGGGGAGCTCGGAGACCTCCTTGAGGAGCTTCTCGTTCTCGAGGCCGCTTTTCTTTATCTTGATCATGACTATGGAATGCATGTCATAGCCGAGCTCCTTGTAATCTATATCGGCGTGATAGCGGCGGACCATCTTCGATTTCTCCAGCCTCTTGATGCGCTGGAGAAGCGTGTTCGGGTGCATCCGGAGCTTCTGCGCGAGTTCCCTCATTGGACGCTTGCAGTCATTGCGAAGCTCCCTCAGTATCATTAGATCCACCGTATCTACTTTGTTTTTCATATGTACACCCGCTCTGTAGTTTTGTAACAAAACATTCCCCAACTAACCCTCACTTTGTGTGTTTTGTTACAATTCGATATACTTTTTATGTATTTTCTCCTTTAAATACCTTAGCTTTTCAGGAGAACGGACAGCCCGGCCGGGCTGCAGAAAGAAGCCGCGGGGAACAAATGCTATTAAAACCTTACATTATACATTCATCTCAAATTCAGGGCCGGCGAAAGCCGGTCATGAAAAGGGGCCGTGAGGTAACCTGGTATCCTGCAAGCTTGGGGACCATTGTGTTTGCTCAAACCCAACTGGCTTAGATGCTTGTTATCTGAGTTCAACTCTTCGACTACAAACACCTGCGGTCGAGGGGAATTTAT
This sequence comes from Candidatus Micrarchaeia archaeon, assembly GCA_046331685.1. Classification (GTDB taxonomy): domain Archaea; phylum Micrarchaeota; class Micrarchaeia; order Anstonellales; family Bilamarchaeaceae; genus Bilamarchaeum. Next base: position 375,753 of record JAXLQI010000001.1, read on the forward strand.
CTCAGCGGCCCCATTTTTCCGCTTCCCGATCGTCCGGAACCCGGACAATGGGCGCAGGGAAATTCCCTGCCGTTTGGAAAAACGCGCCCGAAAACAGTTCGTCGCAAAACCCTGCGGGGTTTGGACAGCTCGTTTTGGGCCGCCTTTTCCTAAAAGGCGGACAGGAGGATTGAGAAGATGACCGAGAAAAGCGGAATGCCTGTCAAACAGGACGTGTTTTTGGAAGCCGGCGTGCATATCGGCACGAAGATAAGGACCAACGATATGAGGGACTATATCTTCAAGAGAAGGGACGACGGACTATACATCCTCGACCTCAGGAAGAGCTCCGAGAGGCTCATGGATGCGGCCAAGATCATAGCCAAGTTCAAGCCGGAGGAGGTCTGCGTCGTCGCATCGCGTGTGTACTCGAGCAACCCGGCGAGCAGGTTCGCCGAGCTGACCGGAGTCGGCATCGTCCGGGGAAGGTTCGTGCCGGGCCTCATGACCAACATGAACGTCCAGGGGTTCATGGAGCCGAAGCTCCTCCTGGTCTGCGACCCCAAGGGCGAGCATGAAGCGCTCGTCGAGGCGGCGAAGAACGGAGTGCCCGTGATCGCCCTCTGCGACACGGACAACGAGACCAAGTTCGTCGACCTGGTCGTCCCGATCAACAACAAGGGCAAAAGATCGCTCGCGCTCATATTCTACATCCTCTCGCGCGAGGTCATGATGGCCCAGGGCAAGATCAAGGGATACGACGAGTTCACCTTCGACATAAGCTTCTTCGAGCAGCTCATAGTGGAGGAAGAGAAGAAACCGGAGGCGGAGCAGCCTGCCGCCCCGGCCGAGCCTGCGGCGGAAGAGAAGCCGGCCGAGCCGCCTAAGGAAGAAGCTCCTGCCGAGGAGAAGAAGGCAGAATAATTTTTTTATTATCCTATTTCTTTCATTTGGTCTGGTTCAGGGCCACCGAAGAGATGCAGCTCTGCTTGGCGAAATCCTCGGTTATGTAGCTGCAGATGGATTTGTCGCCGGCGAGTTTCGCGGCTTCGGTGTAGCACGAGTTCTTCCACTGGAAGTTCGTCACGTCCTTGCAGTACCGGTAGTCGAGGTTCGAGTTCGAGTAGATGATCGTGCCCTCGTAGCAGGTCTTCTTCTGCGACGGCGAGTCGATTATCGCCTCGCAGGCGCCGGGGTTGCCGTATTTCTTCGCGAATTCGAAACTGCACTTGAAGCGGTTGGTCGAGGCGAGAGGATTGATAGCGGTGCAGCCGCTGAGGTCACCGCTGATGAGCGAATAATTGGTGTAGCATGCCCATTTCGGATCGAGAGCGAACGTGTCGCAGATCGAAAGGTCGTGCATGCTGGCTGCGAAGACCGAGAAGCAGTCGATGGCATATGTCGTGTCGTCGGTGATCTGGGTGCATGTGAGATAATCGCCCGAATAGATCGCGAACATCTCATAGCACAGGTCCCTCTCCGCGAGGCGCGGGAGGTCCGAGCACCGGTCGGTGTTCTTGATCTTGGAGACGCAGGCGCTCGCAAGGGCTGCGTTCTGGATCAGGGAGCATGATCCGGAATCGTTCTTCTGGAAGCTGTAATTCAGCAGGCACGACGTATCGGGCCCGCAGAGGGCCGGCTTGGAGCCGGCGACCGCAGCGCAGAGCTTCTTGTCGGCCGAATCGATGCACGGGTCCACAGCGTGCCTGCAGGCGTCGCGCCCTTCAGCCAGGCTGTCGCAGATAGAGGGGTCCTTGCCGCTCACGGCGAAATGCGTTATGCAGGCGGATTTCTTAGCCTTGTCGGCCACGGCCTTGCACGCGTCGAGGGACTGCCCTGAGAGTTTTTCATAGCAGGTTTCTTTCACCGCAGTGGAGTTGATGACGGCGCAGCCGGAAATGTCGGAAGCCTTGCCGAGGAGGCACTGGTCGTCGCAGACCGGCGCAACGGTCGTGTTGTTCGATACGTTCGGAATGGGTTTCGTGACGTTCGTCTGGTTAGGCTTGACCGGCTCCCCGCTGCCTTTCTGGCCCTGCCCTATTATGTAAAGGAGCCCGCCGCCCACGGCCAGTATGAGGACCAGGAGGACCGCGATCGTGACTATCGTGCCCCTGCTCTCCTCTTTGCCGCTGCTGTAACGATAAGGTCTGTCCTGCGCCATGCCCAATTGAGGAAGACAAAATTTATATAACACTCGATGCGGGAAAGGAGGCGCAAAGCGGTTTTTTGTGTAACTGCGAGCCAGAGGAGAAAATTCAGCTATTTAAATTTACACGCTCTAAGCCTTGTGCTCAAATGAGCAGAGTGGGAGGGTGGAATGGAGCCCTCGGGTGTACCATTCCCTCTCTATTTAACTTCAACTTCCCTACTCATTTTCTTATGGTAAAGTTGACAACCTTCATGAGGATTTTTTCCGCCGGTTCTGGGCTGGAAAGCCGACAAACCGCCCTCAGGGCCGCTTCCCAACAGTGCCATCTGGGCCGCCCTCAAAGAAACCTTTAAAAATATCTCGGCCTAAATGAACTTTACCTTTTTCTCAAAGGTTGGCTTACGTGACAGAGATATTAACGTTAAAACCGGCTAGATTCATCGGACAGGAAGTTTGATGAAACTTTAACCGGCGAATGACAGAATGAAAGTTTCTGGAGGTTATGGATATGGCAAAGAAGGAACACCTGAACTTAGTGTTTATTGGACATGTCGACGCAGGGAAGTCGACCACGGTCGGTAGGATCCTCTACGAGACCGGAGCCGTCTCGGAGCAGACGCTGAACAAGCTGAAGGAAGAGGCAGCCAAAGTCGGCAAGGCCACCTTCGAGTTCGCGTTCGTCATGGACGCCCTCAAGGAAGAGAGGGAGCGCGGTGTCACCATCGACATCGCCCACAGGGAATTCGAGACCCCGAAATACTACTGCACTATCATCGATGCCCCCGGCCACCGTGACTTCGTCAAGAACATGATCACCGGTGCCTCGCAGGCAGACGCCGCCGTGCTGGTCGTCTCCGTCAAGGACGGCATCCAGCCGCAGACCAAGGAGCACGCGTTCCTCGCGAAGGTGCTCGGCATCAGCCAGATCGCGCTCAACTGCAACAAGATGGACGCCGTCGGCTACAAGAAGGAGGAGTTCGAGAAGGTCAAGGCAGAGGCCGTCAAGCTCCTCCAGGGCATCGGCTACAAGACCGACACCGTCCCGTTCGTCCCCTGCTCTTCATACGCAGGCGACAACCTGACCAAGAAATCATCTAACATGCCCTGGTACACCGGCCCGACATTGCTCGAGGTCGTTGATACGTTCAAGGTCCCGCCGAAGCCGGTCGACAAGGCCCTCCGGCTACCGGTCCAGGACGTTTTCACCATCACCGGGCACGGCACCGTCCCTGTAGGCAGGGTCGAGACCGGGAAGATGAAGGCGGGCGATGCGCTTGTCGTCATGCCCTCGGGAGTGAAGGGTGAATGCAAGAAGATCGAGATGCACCACCAGGAGCTCACAGAGGCGAACCCGGGCGACAATGTGGGATTCAACCTCAAGGGTGTCGACAAGAAGGACATCAAGAGGGGAGACGTCATCGGGCCGGCATCGAACCCGCCGAAGGTGGCCGATGAGTTCACGGCGCAGGTCGTCGTGCTCAACCACCCGACGGCTATCGCGGTCGGATACACGCCTGTCTTCCACATCCACACGGCGCAGTTCGCGGGCCAGATAATCGAGCTCGTCGAGAAGAAGGACCCGAAGACAGGAGCTTCCATGGGCAAGCCGGATTTCATCAAGACCGGCGATGTCGCAGTGGTCAAGATCAAGCCGCTGAAGCCGATAGTCATCGAGAAGTTCTCAGACTTCGCACCCCTTGGCAGGTTCGCTCTCCGCGACATGGGCCAGACGGTGGCGGCCGGCGTAGTGCTCGATGTCAAGCCGAAAGCGATGTAATAAAAGAAACCTGCGGTTTCTTTTGAACTTCCCTTTTTTTGACCTTCCTTTTATTTTTGAACGGTCTTTTTGAATCTCCCTTGTTTTGACCTTCCTTTTTCTTTGAACCCCGATTTTTTTAAGCGTCTAATTTTATAAAAATCATTTCTCGAATTCCCTGAGAGCGGTGACGATCTCGATGAGAGATTCTGCGGAATCAATGTTTAGCTGCATTTATAAACACTTCTTACTACATACTATAACGGTAGCCATGAAAAAGCACAACAAGTTCCTGGCAGCGAACCTGGCGCTCACGCTCGCCGCCGCATCCATCATCGGATACGGGAAATGGAAGGAAGGCGACCTCCGGGAAGACCGCACCAGGGAAGTCCAGCAGATAGTCTCAAGGTACAGGAGCTGCCCGGACAGCTACAGGACGACCGGCGAGTGCTATAACGACGCCGAGCGGACAGGAATGGCCAACACAGCGAGGGAGCACAGCTCGGCCGGGAGATACCTCCAGGCGGGCTTGATATATGCCAGGCTCGGCAGGGATTTCATCAACGACGCAAGGGAGATGGCCGGGCGATGCGATGAGACAGGGCGCAGGCAGATCCTCCGCGAGATCGGTCTCCGGAGCGAAGCGGCGCGCAGGATGGGCCCGCAGTAACATTTCTTTAAATTACTTTTGCGAGAAAGAATTTCCATGATTAGCGACATCGGCACTATTTTTGCTGACAAACCCGAAGGGAAAGAGGTCAGCCTCAGAGGCTGGATCTATCGGGTACGCTCCGGCGGGAATATGGTTTTCGCGGTCATCAGGGACCACACCGGGATCATACAGGCGGCCGTCAAGAAGGACAAGGTAGGGGACAGGGACTGGAAGGACGCTAACGATGCTTACGTCGAGAGCTCCCTCACGATAAAGGGCATCGTCAAGAAGGACGACCGCGCCCCGGGGGGCTTCGAGATACAGGCGACCGGATTCCAGCTCATATCGCGCGGGGAGCCGTTCCCTGTGGCCAAGGACCTCAGCGAGGAGTACCTGCTCGACATACGGCACCTGTGGATGCGGTCGCAGAAGATGACCTCGATAATGAAAGCGCGCCACCACATCGTCAATTACCTGCGCGGGTTCTTCGAGAAGGAGGGTTTCTACGAGATCGCCCCGCCGATAATCACCCGCTCCGGGTGCGAGGGGGGGAGCACGCTTTTCGAGATGGACTATTTCGGCGAGAAAGCGTACCTGACGCAGAGCTCGCAGATGTATGCCGAGGTGTTCGTATTCTCGCACGGGAAGGTCTACGTGCTCGCGCCTTCGTTCCGCGCGGAGAAATCCCGGACCATCAGGCATCTCGCAGAATACTGGCACCTGGAGCCTGAGATGGCCTTCTATGACCAGAAGATGAACATGGAGCTCCAGGAGAGCATGGTCCAGTATGCCGTCGATAACATGCTCAAGCACCACCCGGACCTGCTCAAGGCCTGCGGAAGGGATCCACTCGACCTCGAGAAAGTGAGGATACCCTTCGAGAGGCTCGATTACGCTAAAGCCGTCGACCGGGTCAACGAGCTCGGCGGAAGGATGGAGCACGGGCAGGATTTCGGGGCGGACGAGGAGGCCATCCTCACGAAATCATCGGTGAAGCCTATGTTCGTCCATAACTTCCCCAAGGACATCAAGGCATTCTACATGAGGGAGGACCCTGCGAAGCCGGGCACCGTCCTCAACGCGGACATGCTCGCCCCTGCCGGGCACGGCGAGATCATCGGGGGGAGCGAGCGCATCTGGCAGCTCGACGAGCTGGAAGCCCGCATGAAAGAGCAGAAGCTCGATATGAAGGACTACCAGTGGTATGTCGATCTGCGCAGGTACGGGAGCGTGCCCCACTCAGGATACGGCCTCGGGGTGGAGCGTTTCGTCAAATGGATGCTCAACCTCGACCACATCAGGGACGCGATACCTTTCCCGAGGACCATAACAAGATGCTATCCGTAGTCTCTTCCTTTTTTTAAACCATTTCGAGCAATATCCATGCATGCGATCGGTTTTCAGGCCCCCCAGAAGTGTTGATGCAGCGGGGGCTTTCCGGGACGAACCCCTGGCCGAGCCGATCTCCGACATCCTCAGGAGGATACCCGTAGGCAGGTACGGTATGCATCCGGTGCAGGATTACATCTCGGCATTCGAAGGGAGCACGATGAGGGCGCAGAGGTTCCTCTGCTCAGGCCACGAGTCATTCGTGCTCCAAAAAGCCCCGGACACGGTGATGAAGATAACCTGGTTCGAGCTCAGGGATGAATTCGGCAGCAGGCCTTTCGATGCCCCGATACTCGAGCGTGGGACCATAGAGCTTGGAAGGAAGGGCCTTTTCGTACGGAGGGTGAACTTCTTCGTCCAGCCCCGTGTCGCGATGGAAGCTACGGGGAGCGATGTGGAGGAGTTCGGGTATGCTGTGGCCGGCCTGGGCTATGAGTTCGTGGACAAGGCGGAGCATCAGATCGGGAGATACGAGGGCGGCATCGTCCTGGTCGACCCGTATGCCGTCCGGAAGAAGACCGAGAGGCCGTTATACGCAAGAGAAGAGGTTGAAAAGATAGAAGAGAGATAGATCACTCGTCAGGAGCGTAGAGATAGTGCTCGTTGTTGAGCCTGTAGTCGAAGAGCTCCTCTTTCCTGAAGAAACGGTGGACCTCTTTCTCCGCAGTCTCTTTGGAATCCGACGCGTGGATGATGTTCCTGGAGGTGCTGTTCGAGAAGTCGCCCCGGATGGATCCGCCCGGCGCTTTCGAGGCGTTCGTGGGGCCGACGATCAGCCGCGTGACCTCTACCGCCTCTTTCCCCTCGATCACGACTGCCACGACCGGATCGGCCGTGATGAACTTCTCCAGGTCAGGATAGAACGGCTTGCTGACAAGATGCGCATAGTGCTCTTTGGCCATTTCCTTCGTGACCCGGAGCATCTTCATGCCCGCGATCTTGAATCCTTTCCTCTCGAATCTGGCGATGATCTCGCCGATGAGGCCGCGGTGAAGGGCGTCAGGCTTGAGCAGAAGCAATGTCCTTTCCTTCATAGGATCACTTCTTGGCCTTCTTCTCCGCCCCTTCCTTCGGTGCGGCCGCCTTGACGTTCTGCCTTTCCTTGAACTCGCGGGCCGAAGGAGTCCATTTCTGCCTCCTTCCCTCGCGTCCAAGGCTCAGGTAGTTCTTCTTCTCCTTGCTCCCATAGAAGTAAAGGATCGTGCCGTCCTTCTTGACGTACATCAGGCCCTGGCCTTTCGGGATCTCCCTGCCTGAAAATGAGCATCGTGGCATATCCTTCACCTTGCCTTGATCTCCTTGGCTTCGCGGTCAGTCTCGAGCAGGACGATGACCATGCCCTTCTTCACAGGGCCCTTGATGTTCCTTAGTATGACCCTGCCGGCGTCCGGCCCTTCCAAAACCTTGCAGAGGACCTGGTAGATTTCGCCGTAGACGCCTGTCTTCGCGCGAATCTCTACAATCTCCGCTGGAAATCCGTCAGACATTCAAATCACTTCTTCTCCGGTTTCGGGAGCTTCTTGAGTATGTCCTGGAGCTTCTCCGATGCGCCGCCCGCGTTCTCCACGGAGACCGCGGATGTCCCGACCTCGATCCCGATCGCGGTCCCGAGCTCTTTCTTCGTCGGGAGGAATGCGTACGGGACGCTGTGCTCCTTGCACAGCATCGGTATGTGCATGACGACCTCCTCAGGGGAGACATCGCCCGCTATGACGACGAACTGCGCCGATTTGCGCTCGATCGACTTGGTCGTCTCGTTGACGCCCTTCTTGACCTTGCCCCCGTCTTTGGCTACTGAGAGCATCTCGACGATCTGAGGCACTAATTCCGCTGGTATCTGCAAATCTATGTATCCCATATTTACACCTCGATTTCTCTCATCGGTATAGAGACTAAAAATCGGTAAAAGATAGTAAGTTCGACGTATTTAAAAGGTTTTCAGTTGGGGTCGTTCAGCGCCCGATCCCGATGCTGCCGCCCACATCCACGATCTGGCTGCCGTTGCCGCTTTTCACCGGTCCGGAGCCTCCGGTGCCTAACGTCTTGTTGGTCGCATTCCCGGCGGGCTGGCTTCCGCTCGTCGTCGAGTTGTTCTGCGCGGCGCCCGGCCCGTATGCCGTCTTCCCCGGGCTGCCGGACTTCTGGGATGCGCAGCCGTATAGGGCGATCAAAACGATCATCGTTATCGCTATCATCTTCATCATTTCCATCACCATCACGCTCCTGCGGTATCGTCGGATGATATCTTGTCGTTGCCGCTGTAATCGATAGGGACTTCCACGATGCAGAGCTCGCCTGACCTGATGGCCTGCCTGATCGTCTCGCCGAGCTCGCCGGCCCGCTCGATGCGGTAGCCTTTGATCCCGAAGCTGGAGGCGAGCTTCATGAAATCCGGGTTGTCGAAGCGGACGCCGAAGGGCTTCTTTCCGTCCTTCTGCTGCTTCCACTCGATTAGGCCGTAGCTCTTGTCTGCCCAGATGACATGGACCCCGGCCACGCCGAGCCTTTTCGCCGTCTCGAGCTCCTGGGCGTTCATGAGGAAGCCTCCGTCGCCCGAGATCGATACGACATTCACTTCCGGCCTGGCAAGCTTGGCTCCTATCGCCCCTGGGAGGGCGATGCCCATGCTCGCAAGGCCGTTGGATATTACGACCGTGTTCGGCTCGTACGTCTCGAAAAGGCGCGAGATCCATAGCTTGTGCATCCCCACATCTGACACGAGGATGTCCGAGTCGCCCATGGCGGCGCGCAGCTCGGAGAGGAAATGCCGCGGCTGTATCGGGAATGACCTGGAGAACTGCTTCTTCACCGCCATGAGCTTCTCCTGCGTAGACCGGTCCCAGTGGGCGAACCTCCGGCACCTGGAAAGGGCCGAGAGGGTGTAAGATATGTCCCCCACAAGCTCTATCGCGATATCGTAATAGCGGTCGATATACGGTTCAGGGACCGCATCCACCGAGATGATCTTCTTGTCGCAGGAACGGTTCCATGATTTCGGCGAATACTCCTCGACATCATAGCCTACGGTTATGACCAGATCCGCCTTGTCGAACTCGGATGCGATCAGGTCGCGCGACTGGAGCCCGACGATCCCTATCGACATAGGATGCCGCGAGGAAATGCTACCTTTCGACATGAATGTCTTCGCCACGGGGATCCCTGTGTCTTCGGCGAACCTGACGAGCGAAGGCGACGAGCAGGTCCGGAACAGGCCGTTCCCGGCGAGGATGATGGGGTATTTCGACCTGTCGATCATGGCGATGGCCCTTCCGAGGTCCTGGTCGTCCGGGACAGTCCTCGGGTGCGGAAGGAGGGGGAGGGGCTTGCCGCGGACATCTTCGCCCGCCACATCGTTAGGGATCTCCAGGTGGGTCGCCCCCTGCTTCTCCATCATGGCGATCCGGAATGCCTTGCGCACGAGCTCGGGGACGGCATCAGGGGTGGATATCCGCGCGTTCCATTTCGTTATAGGATCGAACGCCTTGATGATGTCCAGGATCTGATGGTGCTTGAGATGGCTTTCGCCCAGGTCCGCCTGGCCGGTGAGAGCGACCACAGGGGAGTGGTCGAGGTTGGCGTTCGCGATGCCCGTGGCCAGGTTCATCGCCCCGGGCCCGAGCGTCGAGAGGCACACGCCCGGCTTGTGCTTTATCCTCCCATAGACATCGGCCATGAAAGAGGCGCCCTGCTCGTGCCTCACCGTAACGAAGCTGACATCGGATGAAGAAAGCGAATCGAGGAATTCTATGTTCTCCTCGCCCGGCAGGCCGAAGATGTACTCCACGCCCTCGTTGAGGAGGCATTTCACCATCAGTTCGGAAGCTCTCATCGTATCGCCAAGCTCAAAGCACCGAGCAGCTGACTGAACGTACCCCTTTCTCCTTCTTAAGCATTCCGAACAGCTCCCGTATCCGCTCGGCATCGGCGCAGATTATGAGCACTTCGAGGCAGATGCCGACATGGTGCTGGTGGACGACGGTCTTTATGGAGTCCTCATAATCATGGAGCAGGTCCGAGATATTGTGCTTCTCCGACTCCTTATAGGTCACGACGAACACGCTGTCGACATGCCCTTTGAGGGATTCCATGATCTTGTATTCGTTGAGGAGCGAGCTGATCGTCGCCCGCAGGAGCCTGGACCGGCTCTTGAAACCGAGGCTCTCCTGGATGCGGTCGAGCTCGCCCAGGGTATCCTTGTCGAGAGAGATGCTGATTATTTCCAATATATCTACCTGTCGCTGACTTTTTCCCTTATGCCGTTCACTATGAATGCCGCGCTGGTCAATACGCAGAGGGGGCACGGATGCGCGACCGCTCCGACGCCCCACATGGCGCCGATAGCGATGCTCTCGTTGCCCTTGTTAACTAGGTTCTCCTTTTTCATTTTCTCCCTGTTAATAAATTCCACGCCTGGAAGGCCGATACTTATTAAATTAATGCAAACAATTTATTAATCATGCCGTTCCAACAGGCTCTATGCTTTTCGAGATAATAGCTGCGACCGTGATCGTGAGCCTGATATCGCTTGTCGGGATAGTGCTCCTGAGCCTTAATAAGAAGACCCTGGAGGCCGTCGTCTTCATAATCCTCAGCTTCGCGACAGGGTCCCTTTTCGCCGCGGCCTTCTTCGATCTTTTCCCGGAGGCGATCGGGGGCCTGGAAAGCAAGGCGGTCTTCACGACGGCATTGTTCGGCCTCATAACGTTCTTCATCCTGGAGAGGATGGTCCACTGGCACCACGAACACCATGACCACAAAGAGCATGAGAAGCCTGTGGCGTACCTGGTGCTGGTCGGCGACGGGATACACAACTTCTTCGACGGGGTTGCCATAGCCGCGAGCTTCATGACCTCCATGGAGCTGGGGATCACGACGACTTTCGCGATCATCGCGCATGAGATCCCGCAGGAGCTGAGCGATTTCACCCTTCTAACGTATGCGGGCTTTTCGACGAAAAAAGCCCTCGCCTTCAACCTGATAAGCGCCCTGACTGCGGTTTTGGGTGCTCTCGGGTTCTATTACCTTTCCGGGTATGTGGCGAACGTCCAGTATTACGGCCTCGCGTTCACGGCAGGCGCGTTCCTATACATAGCAGGCACCGACCTCCTCCCTGAGCTCCATAAGGAGGAGGAGAGGTCGAAGTCGGTGATCCAGCTCGCGGCGATGATGATGGGGATTGTAGTTATATGGGCACTCATCAGCCACCTCGGGGGCTGATCAGCAGAATTCGCAGACTCCGCTCTCTTCGCCTTTCTTCTTGTAATCGGCGTAATGCGCCGGGGAGCAGAAGAATGCCTTCTGGCCGGCTATATTCTCTTTCTCTATCCATTTCTTGGAGTTCGTAGTCCCGCAGACTTCGCATTTCTTGGCATCGGCCATGCGATCACCTCATGTTGGATTCCATAGATGGGGGCCGCTGGATATAAATCTTCTCATACGAGCCTGGCAAGAGCGGCGTGGATCCGCTTTTTCACTCCGGAAGGGATTTCAAGATCGTCCTTATGCCGGGCATTGAACCAGTGGACGCGGTAGACCGGCCTGACGCCGCAGAACTCGAGGATCGCCCGGTCGACGCTGTATCTCGGCGCGTCGCCATAGAGCCTCAGGCCGGCCGCATCGCCGCCGAAAGTGTTTATCATAAGCGCTTTCTTCCCGGACAGATGCTGGTCGACCGGAAGGAGGCGCGAGTAGATGGGGTAGAGGAGGCGTATCGAGAGGAGGGGGCCGAAGAGGGAGGCGGCCGCCTTCATCCATAAGGGCTCTTTCCTGAAATTGTAGGCGAACCCGGAGGTGAAGACGCGGTCGAAAAACCCCTTGAGGATCGCCGGGCAGGTGTACCACCAGACCGGATAGATGAAGATGAGGGAGGACGAATCCCGGACCGCACGCTGATATTCGACTATCTTCTCCTCAGCGAACTTATGGTCCTCCCACTCCTTCCTGCTGAGCTCCGGACGGAAGCTTTCGCCATAAAGGTCGATAAGCCGGTAATCGACGGCTTTTTCATCCAGAAAAGCGAGCACTTCCTCAAGCACTGATGAATTATGGCTTCCCTCCCTGGAGGGATGTGCATAGACTACGAGCACCTTCATCTGGCGCACCGGATGCTCAGATCTTCGCGAAGATGCTGTCCTTGTCGCCTTTCGAAAGGATCTCCGAGAGGGAGAGCGTCCCGGGGCCCATGAGGGCGATCGCGATGCCGGCGAGCATGAACCAGAGCTCGAGCTCATGCGGCTGGACGCCTTTCAATGGGTTTGTGAGAAGTATCGCTGTCGCGAGGTCGATCGCGAAAAGGGCCCCGAATATGCGTGTGCCGATCCCTGCCAGGATGCAGAGGCCTCCGGCGAATTCAAGGAGGCCGATCAGCAAAGCCATGACGCCGGGGATAGGTATGCCGAGCTTCCCGAAGAAGGCTCCGGTGCCGTCCAGATTCGTCAATTTGGTGAAACCGTGGAAGACCATCATGGCGAGCGCGATGCGGAGGACAAGGAGGCCATAGCCGAGGTTCTTGTCCTCTTTGGGCTTCAGCCCGAGGGCGCCTTTGGCATTGTCAGCCATCCTGGATACGCTGCTCTTGGCATCATCGACAATCTTATCGCCGGCGCTTTTCTTCGCGCCTAGCGGGCTTTTCACATCATCGGTAATTCCCATAAACACACCTTAGAACCCTAGTCCGAGAAAATGCATCACCAAAACGAATATCAGCCCGACGAACCCACCGAGAGCCACTGCCGAGATGGACCAGAAATTTATCGGGATCCCCAGATGGAATATCATATTCAGAGCGGCGAAGACCACCAGGCCGAGGATGGAATTGCCGATTATCAGGAGAGGGTTCTTGAGGAAATGATAGATGAGATAGAGGACAGCCACCGCGAATATCAAAACCCCCACTTCTACGAAAATAGCCATCGTCCTTCAATCCCAGCCACTCCTTAAATCCCTTTCACTTTCAAAAAGGGAAGCTTTGAGAGTGGGAGGGGAGGGAGGCGCCTCAGCCTTCCCTTGCCGCCTCGCCTTGATCAGAAAGAAATAGAGCCGACGCACTTCCCGCCCAGACAGTGCAGAGAAAGTCCAGTGCGCCGGCTGATCTGCCCCCAACCGCAGAAGGTGACATCAGAACACCGCGCTCTTGCCCGAGGCGTCGATGGTCATCGCGACCTCGTTCGCATATCCGATGAGGATATCGAAGAGCTCTCTTTCGCCGTCATCGAGCGAGCTGCGGTACTGCATAAGCGCATCTATCTTCTGTTGGATCCTTTCTTCGATCTCCATCCCATACACCTCATTTCTGCGTGAATATGATGAGACCCTTGCGGGCCCCCACCCATGTTCAACCGGGGAAACGTCCCCGACTCAAGTAGAATGGCTTGGGCTGGGGTTGTTTATAAAGAAAAAGAAGGACACCGCATTTCCGCGGCAGAATCAGTATTATTGACCGAATACGAACTGGATGAGGACAGGGTGCCTTGATGTGAGGACCTTGTCGAGCTTCTCCTTGATCTCCGGCGATTTCGCAGTGTGCACCATCTCGAGGATATCTTTCCTGGCCTTAAGCGCGCTCACAAGGTTGTCGTTGACCATCTCGAATTTCTTCGCGAGCTCGACAGCTTCAGGACCGAGGGTGGAGACATCGATCTCGGCGTGGCCGGAGCAGCACCCGCACGCATGGCCGCCGCACTCCTTCTCGCCCTTATCCGAACAGCAGGAATCCTTGGATCTGATCTTCTTAGGCATGAGAATCAGTGGGCATAAAACAGATTATAAATAATCGGGCTTGGCCGATAAACAGAGTGGAAGGTTCAAAATCAAAGAAAAGGAAGATGAAACAAAAGGAAGGTTAGAAAGGGAACCTCGCAAGAAGGAGGTTGAAAAGGGAACTTGGTCCCTTTTAAACTGGACCCGGTTGAAAGACCAGGTAACACGCGATTCGATCTTAACCCATCGCAAATCCCGGATTAATCTTTCAATGCTACAGAACTACGCAGATGGCACGAGTTTCGTACGGCGAGATTTGACCCACCCTCCCATCCTTCCTTCCGGATAGAAACGTGCGAAGTCCAGTCACCGTATTGATGGCCGATGCCAAACGGAGGTTTCTGCACATACCTTTTTCCAAGGCAACCGAATTGTCCTTGATCTCTTCCAAAACGGAAGAGGATAGTATATAAGACACGAAAAATTCTTAATTCTATCGTTTTTCACTGGAATATGCGCTCAGATATGGGAAATCAGCCAGGCTATCTCCATTCCAGTGTTCAAAAGATATAGAAAAAGGGTTAAAAAAGATTAAGGCTGGTTGGCCGGGCAGATCACATTCGGGTCCGGGCACACCGGGTGCTCGCCCGGGCAGTCGCTGCATGCGAAGGTCTTCACCTGCTTGCAGCAGCAGGTGGTGGTCCCGGCCTGGTTCGATGTCGAATAGAACTTGCTGTAGACGCATTTCGTCGTGCATTGCGAAGCGGATTCCTGGGCAGCGCTCTGGCACTGCGCCCCGCTCGTGTAGCTGCTACCGAGGCTCTGGCTGAATCCCTGGCCAGAGCAGTAGGACGGGCAGTTCACCACAGGAGGAACGCAGTCCGAGTCCTTCGCGCAGTTCGTGGTCCCGGCGCCATCAACCTTCGTGCAGGCGCCGTGGGCGAAGTCGCACTCATAGTGGTATGGTGTCCCAGTAGGGGTGGCGCATCTGCACTGGCTGGTGCATGACTGGCCCGAGGAACAGCCGGCGCTGCTGCCGTCGCACTGCTCCGTGCCTTCCCGGACGCCGTTCCCGCAGACCTGGGTCGACGGCTGGACGCAGTCCGAATCCGAGCTGCATTCGTTGGTCCCGGATCCGTTAACAGAGACGCACGCGCCATGGACGTCGTCGCAGACGTTGTGCGTTACGACACCAGTAGGCGTCCTGCATCTGCAGCTGCTGCAGAGGTTCCCGTTCGGGCATTCGGCGGTGAATGTGTTCCCGTGGTCGCACTCCTCAGGCGGAGTCACGATGCCATCGCCGCACTGGGCGATGGACGTCGATGGGACGCATTTGCAGAGCTTGCATGAGTAGCCCGGCTGGCAGAGGTTCGTCTTCACATCCCCGTTATCGCAGTCCTCGCCCGGAGACGAGATCTTCCCGTCCCCGCATACCGGCGTGGTCTCGATCTTCTTGCACGCGCAGTCCTTGCAATAGGTCCCCTGAGGGCATTTGTTCGTGGCATAGCTTCCGAGGTCGCACTGCTCCGGGGAGAGGATCACACCGTCTCCGCAGACGCCCGCGGTCTGCGGGCCTTTGCAGCTGCAGGAGGCGGCATCGCAGGTGTAGCCTGAGCCGAGCGACTGGCAGTCGTCCTTGCACAAGGCGCCAGCAGGCAGCTTCTCCATGGTGGTCCCGTATCTGCGGGATGCGCAGCTCACTCCGGTCGTCTCATTCACCTTGGAACAGCGGCAGTCCTGCGCGTCGCAGACATAGCCGGTCCCCAGCCTGGAGCAGTCGTCCTTGCAGGAGTATCCTGACGGGACGGCCGAAGAGATGCCGAGATCAGGCAGCACGCTTCCGGTCCGGTCGGCGCAGCTGACCGACCTCTCCGGCACAACGCAGACGCATTTCACCGGGTCGCATGATGATTCTGGATTCCCGCGCTTGCAGTCGTCCTTGCATTGCATCCCCTGCGCGAAACCGCTCTGGGCGGCCGGGCTTCCGAGATATCCTCCGGTGAAACCATAGAGGAAAGAGTTCTGGAAGCAGCTTAGGGTGTCAGCCTTTTTGCAGGTGCAGGTCTTTGCATCGCATTCGAGGTCTGTGCCGGCGAGCTTCTCCAGCTCCTGGCAGTTATCCTTGCACGAGGTGGCTTTAGGATCGAACTCGTTTGTCCCTCCGATGAACGGGCTCGAGTAAAGGCTGTTATCAGCGCAGTAAAGCTCCTTCGGCACGATGCGCGGAGTGCAGGTGCATGACTGCTTGTCGCAGACGAACGATGGATTGAGCTCCTTGCAGTTGTCCTTGCATATCTGCTTAGACGGATCGAACCCGCTCTTGCCAACGAAATCGCTGACTATGCTGTTCCCGGCGCAGTTGACCTCGGTAGGGATCGTCGGCGGGTCTTCGCACTTGCAGGTCTGAGCATCGCATTTCGACCCTGGCGCCCAGTTCTTCTCGCAGTCGTCCTTGCATTGCATGGATTTCGGATCGTAAGCGAGGGGGTTGTTATCCCCGACGAGGCGGTTGACAGCGCAGCTGACAGGCTCACCCGGCACGACGGATGCCCTGCACGTGCAGGACTTCGCATCGCACGTGAGCGCCGGATCGAGCACCTTGCAGTCGTCTTTGCAGATCCCGCCTGATGGGATGAACCCTTCGCCCGTGCTCTCCTGGAAAATCGAGTTCGCAGCGCAGCTCTGGCTCTCGTATCTCTTCACGCAGGTGCAGGATGTTGCTTCGCACCCGTATCCCGAGCCGAGTCGCTCGCAGTCGTCCTTGCACTGGAGGCCTGACGGCAGCTTCTCCACAGTCGTCCCGCCGTGGGTGTTGTCCGCGCAGCTAAGGCTCTCGTTCACGGTCTTCGGTTTGCATGTGCATGACGAGCCGTCGCATTTGTAGTCGGAGCCGTAGAAGTAATCGCAGTCGTCCTTGCACATCGTCCCTGGAGTGTATTTGACCGTATTCCCATAGTCCCCTTCAAGGCTGTTGCCGGAGCAGCTGGTGCCGTTCTCGACTTTCACCTTGCAGACGCAGCTCTGCGCGTCGCAGACGAGGTTGGGGTCCAGCTCCTTGCAGTCGTCCTTGCACATCTGCCCGCTCTGGATGGGCTTGATGCTGCCGTTCCCGATGGAATCATAGCTGCGATCGACGCAGCTGGCCTCTCTCACCGGAGGTTTGCATACGCATGAGGTCGGATCGCATTGGTAGCCTTCGCCGCGGGAAGAGCAGTCGTCCTTGCATATCGACCTGCCGGCGACGAAAGTCGTCGGGTCGGTGATGTCGTAGAAGACATCGAAGAACGACTGCGGGGTGGTGTGGGCCGAGCAGCTCACCTCGCGCGGAGGCGTGCCGGTCGGGATGCACTGGCATGCGATCGGATTGCATTCATATGCAGAACCGAAGGCTGAAGCGCAGTCGTCCCTGCACTGGGTCCCAGGGGGGGCTTTCTCGTAAGTGTGGCCCGTGGTGGGCCTGGTGTTCTGGGCGCAGCTCAGGCCGCCTTCCACAGTAGGCTTATAGCAGAGGCAGGATTTCGCATCGCAGTACAGGCTCGGATCGATCTCCTTGCAGTTGTCCTCGCACCGGTATTTGGCCGGGTCATAGATGCTACCGTTCTCGGCGTACATGTCGAAGAGCGTGTTGGTGGCGCACGGCAGCGTGTCGACCGTCTTGTTCGGCGGGTAGTCGCATATGCAGCTCAGCGGATCGCAGACCAGGTCCTTGTCGAATGCCTTGCAGTCGTCCTTGCATGCGAGGCCGCCGAAAGGGTTGTAATCGCTGCCACCTGTGAGGGCGAAAACGAAGCTGTTGCCGATGCAGCTGACAGGCCCCGGCTTCTTGCAGGTGCATGTGGCGGCATCGCACTTCATGAGCGGATCGACGTTCTTGCAGTCGTCCTTGCAGATGTTGGCGGCGGCGTTGAAGCCGTTCGGTTTGCCGGCATTGACCGTGTTGGTGTTGGCGGCGCAGAACACGTTCGTCTTCTTGGGGACGCAGATGCATGTCGCATCGCATCTGAGGTTCGGGTCTGTGGCGGCGCAGTCGTCCCTGCAGACCATGGTGGCAGGGTTGAAGACATTGATGCCTGTGAACGATGCGATCATGCTGTTCCCGCTGCAGCTGAGCGGGATCGGGGGCGGGGGCAGCCTGCACACGCAGTTTTTAGCATCGCAGATCGCGGCTGGGCTGATGTTCTTGCAGTCATCCTTGCAGATGAGGCCGCTCGAGCTGAAATTGCTGGTGAGATTCGTGACATTCTTCCCTCCTGCGAGGGCTCCGAAGGCGTTTATGGCGCAGCTAGATGCGCAGGTGCATGAGACCGGATCGCAGACGGATTTCGGATCTATCGCTCTGCAGTCGTCCTTGCACAGCATCGAGGAGTTGTCGAAAAGATTCAGCATCCCTGATGAGACGTTCCTGGCGTTCGCCGCGCAGCTGATGTTCTGCTTTGGAATTCCCGCCGGATTGATACAGCGGCAGCCGCTGCATACGAGGCTGGCGTCCTTGCAGGAGACTCCCTTCTCGCACTGCTCTGATCCTTCGACCACGCTGTTGCCGCAGACCGCGCCTTTATTAGAAGGCGGAGCCTGGAGCGCCGTGCATCCGGCGACGAAAAGAAAGACCGCTATCCCGATCACGAAAAGGTTGCGAGGCGATAAAGACAATATCCCACCAGGGAGGAATGAGTGCGCTAATATTATAATGGTTTGCAGCTTCCTTTCCCGGACGCCCCTTTCATGCGCCCAGGGACAGGTGGACCATGACCAATGTGGCGAAGCCCAGGAAGAATCCGGCCACGAGGGAGGACATGGTGGCGAACCCCTCCCCGCTTATCTTGCCATGGTAGAGGAGCTCTTTCACGACATAGATGACAGCCCCGCCTGCGAGCGAGAGGAAGAGGACGCTGACCAGATCCGACACATATACGCTCCCGATGAGCGCGCCTATGAACGTCGGACCGCCTCCGATCAGGCCTAGGAGAGCGACATAACCCCTTGACGGGCGGTGGTTCGCGAGCGGCGCGGCTATCCCGAACCCTTCGGTCATGTTGTGGAGGCCGAACCCCACGACCAGGGTCAGGGCGAGCGAGACCGCCCCGGCGGAATAGCTCTGCCCGATCGCGAGGCCTTCCGAGAAATTATGTAGGCCGATGCCGATCGCTATCATGAGCGCGAGCCTTTTTGCCTGCTCGGCGTCTGGCTTGCCGCCCGCGCCACCCTTGAGGTAGCGGCCCTCGAACCATACCAGGCCGAGGAGTCCTATCGCTATGCCGAGGAGGAGTGTGAGCGGGAAGAGCATCCCTTCTGCGACGGATGACCTGCCGACCGCCTCCATCAGCCCTTTCTCCGCATCCTCCATCGCATCGTGCATGATGTCCACGAGCAGGAAAAGAAGCACGCCGATGGCCATCGCATTGAGCATCCCCTTCGCCTTCGGTGAGACGTTGAGCAGGGCCATGGGAAGGCCGAGGTAGATCGTGAAGCCCGCCACCGCGCCGAGCAGGAGGAGATCGAGGAATGCCATGCAGGATAGGATGGGAGTTAGACGAATATATATACTGACCGAATTGTTTTAGGAAAATTAGGGGGAACCTAGATCTCAGCCGCTCCTGCGCCCTGCTTCGGCTGCTTCTCAAGCTTCTCGACGAAATGGACGAGCTTGGAGACCGTCTCCTCGCTCAGATAATGCTCGATGTAGCATGCATCCATGTAAGCTGTCTGGGACGACACCCCGGCCATCTCGAAGAGCTTGAGGAAGACCTGGTAGCGCATCCGGATAGCGGATGCCCGGAGCTTCCCGCTCTCGGAAAGAGTGATCGCCCCACGCTTCTCATAGTTGACAAGGTCCTCCCTGGAGAGCTTCTGCATCATCTCTGTCACGCTCGCCGAAGACACGCCGAGCGTGTTCGCTATGTCCTTCGGACGGGCGTAGCCTTTCTTCTCGCTGATCTCGGAGATCACGCGCAGATAGTTCTCGGAGATTCGTGAAAGCATACGCATCGACATTGTTGGATAGTTTATTTAAGCCTCTGCGGGACGACCATATCCCGGTCGATATCGCCTAACGACTCCCGCCGCCGGATCAGCTCGTGCCTGCCGCCCGAAACCAGGACTTCGGCCGCCCGGGGCCGGGTATTGTACTGGGAGGACATGGCGAACCCGTATGCCCCGGCGTTCATCAGGGCGATGATGTCCCCGCGGGCGACCTTGGGGAGCATCCTGTCTTTGGCAAGATGATCGGTGTTCTCGCAGATCTGGCCGACAATGGTCGCCTCCTCGGCATCCGTCTCATCCAGCCGGTTCGCCACCAGCACCGGGTGGTAGGCGCCATAGAGGGCCGGGCGGAGGAGGGTGTTCATGCCGGCATCGGTCCCGACAAACAGCTTGTCCGACCGCTTGATCGAATGCACCCGGGCAAGGAGGACCCCGGAATCGCAGACTATGTACCGTCCAGGCTCCATGAGGAGCTTAGCATCCCTGAGGCCGGATGCGGCGCATCCCTTCCTGAAGGCCGCCGACACAGCTTCCGCGGCCGCATCAATGTCCAGGAGCTGATCCTCCGGCCGGTAAGGCACGCCGAGCCCGCCGCCGATATCGATGAAGCTGAACGCGACCCCGGCTTTCTCCGATATGCCCTTTGCTATCCCCATCAGCCTATCGGTGATCAACCCGAAATAGCCATGGTCGAGGATGTTCGAGCCGGTCATCATGTGGATCCCGAATCCCTCCACGCCGTGCTTCCGGGCGAGGAGATAAGCCTGTCCGGCCTCCTGCTCCCTGATGCCGAATTTGACCTCCGGGCCTGCGAATATTAGCCTCTCATGGCCGCCGGAGCCGATGAGCGGGTTTATCCTGAACGACACCGTCTTCGGCCGAAGATCCATTGCGATGATCCTCTCCATCTGCTCGGTGCTGTCCAGGTTGAGCCTGATGCCGCTTTCGCAGGCCAGCCTCAGCTCGTCATCGGTGTGATAATTGCCGGAATAAAGGATGCGGTCGTCGCCGAACCCGGCCTTCCTCGCGAGGTAGATCTCAGCCGGGCTCGATGCATCGACCGACGAGCCTTCGCGTTCGAGGATCCTCATTATGGCGAGATTGTTGTTCGCCTTGATCGCGTAATGGAGGCCGAAGTCCGGCTCGTGCCTGCGGAACGCATTCAGGATCCGCGAGTAGTTGTCCCTTATCCTCCGCTCATCATACACGTAGAGCGGGCTCCCGTATTTTTCGAGGAGCTCCGAAGCGCTGACGCCCCCGAAGAACAGCATCCCTCCCCTGTTTTCCACGGGGGGCCGGCCTTCCTGCGAGGTCCGGGCCCGGGCCAGACCGTATTCCTCAGACATACCTACCCCTCTTCAGGTTCAGCCTGTCCATGTTCAGCTTCGTGTATCTTTCAAGGGCCGACAGGTCGCCTGGGCAGAGCTTCTGCACGACCATCCCCCAGTGGACCGATACGGCATCTCCGGCCTTGAGCGCTCCGGCCAGCCGGACCCCATGGCTCTCGAGATAAACGGTGTCTTTCCTGGATCTGAGGGCGAAGCCCCGGTCCCAGCAGACGCAGGAGCGGTCCATCATTGCGGTCTTCCCCGCGACCGATGAGAGGGTGCCGAAAGTGATGCAGCACGAATCGAAGCTCCTTATCGATCTCCTGACCCTACCGCTGACGAAATTGACGTAGAGCGGATTGAAGCTGTGGTGCGGGAGCGCCCCCTCTGGGAGATCCTCTGCCAACGACTCGGCCCTGGCCCGGTCTTTCTCCTCGAAAAGATCGTCCACTATGAATTCCCGGAGGGACTCGTGCCGCACGCGTTCCAGCAGGCTGTTCCCTATCCAGAAAGCGCGGACGACTTCCAGGTCGAACGGATCCTTTCCGTTCTCCCTCGCGATGAGATCGAGATACGCGTAGTGGACACGGAACAGCTTCAGCTCCTCTTTCAGGACAGCGGTATCACCGGCTCCGGCCAGGTCCGCTGCGAGCGCTTTGCGGAACGACGGTGTGCCGCAGTACCCGTGCCGGTTCGGTGGGAACGCATACCTGGCAGCAAGCTCGACCCCGTTCATCTAACCAGACCGGGGAGCGCCTCTTTGGCCTTTGAGAATGATGCGACAAGCCGTGATATCCCGACCATGGCCGCCACCCCTATAAGGATGAGGAGCAGGCCGAAAGCGTCCGCCAGTGAGAAGGCCTTGCCGAGGAACGCCGAATCCAGGACCGCCGTCACGATGCCTCCCAGGGCAAGGATGGAAGAGGCCGTGAAGACCGGGAGATGCTTGAGGCTGGAGTACCAGCTCATGATGAAACCGCAGAGCAGGGAGGAAGTGACGAACAGCCACAGGAGCATCCCGGCATCGACGGTGACGATGCTGCCTGCCGATCCATTCATGCCTAAGGACGCGAAGAGGACCAGGGAGCCGAAGAGCATGCGGCTCACCATCACCACGCGGGGATGGATGTCCGCCATCAGCTTCCGGGATAACGTGTATTCCGTAGCCCAGAGGGCCGTCGCCCCGAGGACAAGTAGCTGGCCCGCGCCGAACACCAGGGCTCCGGAGACCAGGAGTGCATTCCCGGCCAGCATGACCAGCCCTGCGGCGAGATCCCGCACCGAAGGCTTCTCCCGCAGGAGCAGGAAGCCTGCCGCCCCGGCGAAGATGAACAAAGACCGGTATAGGAACGAGCTCACGGCCGCGCCTCCGAGCTTGAGCCCCCAGAAGAACATCATGAAGGGGACGCTGCCCCCGATGATGCCGACGAGGACCAGCATCGCCCACTGCTTGCGCGTCAGGCCCCTGAAATAACGGAGTTCGCTGAACGCGAACACTATCGCCGCCAGGAAGACGAGGGCCCCGGTGTTCTTGAGGGTGGTATATATGACCGGGTCGGACAGCTTGACGGCCGCCCCGTTGACGAAGACCGATACGCCGCTGATGAGAGCGGCGACGAACGCAAGCAATAAACCTTTCCCATCATTACCAGGCATGAGCGGA
This sequence comes from Candidatus Micrarchaeia archaeon, assembly GCA_046331685.1. GTDB lineage: Archaea > Micrarchaeota > Micrarchaeia > Anstonellales > Bilamarchaeaceae > Bilamarchaeum. Next base: position 398,346 of record JAXLQI010000001.1, read on the forward strand.
TTTCGGAAAACAGATTATAAAGTATGATGCAGGAAGCGGTTATGATGGCCAGGAAGCTCCGCATAGGTTGGTTCACTTTCACGTGCTGCGAAGACAGCTCTATAATCTTCCTGGAGATGATGAACAAGAACTATTTCAAATGGAAGGAGCAGATCGAATTCCGCCACTGCAAGATGCTGAAATCGAAGAACGATTTCGACGAGTTCGATGTGGCGTTCGTGGAGGGCGCTATATCGAACGACCGGGAGAAGGGGAAGGTCACCGAGATCCGGGCAAGATCCAGATACCTCGTCGCGATCGGCTCATGCGCATGCACAGGCTACCCGTCGGCCCAGAGGAACGATTTCCCGGAGCACATCAAGATAAAGATCGAGCCCTTCCTGGCGAAGTGGGACCTCTACAAGAACGTCATGCGCCTTGACGAAGTGGTGAAGGTGGATGAGCGGGTGGACGGCTGCCCTATGTTCGAAGCCATTTTCCTCAAGGTCCTCGACAAATACCTCAAGGAGTTCGGGATCCCGGAACCCGGGGATGATCATCTGAGCGGCGCGGCCGCGGAGAAGCGTTAGGATGCACAAGCAGAGCTTCGATATCACGATTAAGAACCTGAGCAAGATCGAAGGGCACACGGACCTCGACGTCACAGTCAAGGAAGGAAAGGTGACCGACGCGAAGCTGAAGATTAGCGAGAACAAGCGGTTCTTCACCGACGCGGCGGTCGGCAAGCCCGCCCTCGCCGTACACCAGATCGTCTCGCGCATCTGCGGGACATGCTCGATCGCCCACCTGATGTGCTGCATAAACTGCGTCGAGAACGCGCTCAAGGTCGAGCCCAGCGTCCAGACCGAACAGCTCCGTGACCTCCTGCTCTACGGCCTCAATATCCGCGACCACGCGATGCACCTATACCTGTTCTGCCTGCCCGACATATTCGGCAAGGACTCGGTGCTGGATTTCGCCGATGAAGGCTATGAGCACGACCTGGTTCACAAAGCCTTCGACGTGAAGGGGGCAGGGAACGACCTTTGCGTGATGAGCGGCGGCAGGGCGGTCCATTCGCCTTTCCCCCAGGTGGGCCAGTTCATGAAGATCCCGAAGAAGGAGGACGCGAAGAAGGCTGCGGATACGCTGAGGAGCGTACGGGCGGCTGCGGTTGAGTTCGTCGATATCTTCGCGGAGAGGGACGCCGTCTTCGACACCGACACCACGTACATCGCGCTGCGCAACGACAGGTTCAGCTACCAGGGAGGGGATCTCATGACCTCCGACGGCCTCTGCATCGGGCGCGAGCATTTCCGCGACCATCTGCAGAAATCGGTGATCCCTTACTCGCAGGCCCCGGGGTTCCATTTCGAGGGGAAGCCTTACGTGGTAGGCGCCCTCGCCAGGCTGAACATCAACCGCGATACCCTCCACAAGGAGACGCGCAGGGACCTGTCAGCGCATCTCTCGAAATTCCCTTCGGCCAATATATTCCATAACAACCTGGCCCAGGCCATCGAGATCGTCCACTGCATTGACTCATCCCTCGAGATACTCGAGGGCATGGAGCTGAAAGAGGAGCCGAAAAGGATCATCAAGCCGTTCAGGTCGGAAGGCACAGGCGTTCTGGAAGCCCCACGCGGGACGCTATACTACAATATGAGGATCGACGACGCGGGCAAGATCGAATCAGCGGACCTCGTCATACCCACGTCCCAGAACCAGATCAAGATGGACAAGGACATTGGCGCGCTTGTCCAGGACCGGCTGGATTCGGGAAGGGAGAAGGACACGATCCCGCTCGAGATCGAGAGGCTGATCCGGGCATACGACCCCTGCATGAGCTGCGCGACGCATTTCCTCAAAGTAAACTGGAAAGGATCCGGCAGAGCGGCCGGAAAGCCTTCGAGACCGGCATCGCGCAAGGGATCGCGATGATCCGTACCGAGTCTATGGCGCCAACCTTTTTCAGGAGCTTCAGGGTGAGCGCCAGGTCGAAATCGTGCATTGAGTAGATCTTGCCTTTCGCGAGGGCATCCAGGTCTTCGATCAGGGCCGGCTCGTCCAGGCCTTCGGCGGCATCGAGGATGACCAGGTCGCGCCCTTCGTCCTCGAGGTTCTCCGCGGCATCGAACTCCTTGAACTCCACGGACGGGAACTCCTTGCGCAGGCGCGGGAGGACCCTCAGGGCCGCCGAGTCCTTCCGCACGAGCGGATTGCCGAAGACCAGGACCTTGAGCGCCATGTTAGATCCTCGCATAGGGCGGTTATAAAGTTTGCATATGTAGTCCGTCCATGATCGGGCACCTCCTTCCGGCGCTGGCCCTCGGCATCAAGCACAGCTTCGATGCCGACCATCTGCTCGCGGTATCGAACTTCCTCATCGGATCCAGGTCGCCTAGGAACACCCTGAAGCTGGCGATTAACTGGACAATCGGGCATATGGCCGGGGCAGGCCTAGTGACCGTGGCATTGTTCCTTTTCCGCGGTTCGATCCTGACTGCGATAGCAGGACGCATGGACCTGGTCGTCGGGGCCATGCTGATAGTATTCGGGGCCCTCGGGCTCTGCCAGGGGGTTTTCGTGCACAGCCACCAGCATACACATAGAAAGGAGAGCCACGCCCATGCGCACATTCATCTCCAGGGCGCGGCCAAAGACCATTCGCACAGGCACATCATGGGGGTCGGCATCCTGCAGGGCCTTGCGAGCAATGACGAATTGCTGCTGCTCCTGACCGTCTTCCTCGGCCTTTCGGACATTGCCGACATGATTTTCGGGGTGGCCGTCTTCTCGGCAGGCGTATTCATCGGGATGATCGCGTTCGGGCTCGTCTTCAGCGCGCCGATCCTCGCCGGCAGGAGCCTGATGATAGGTAAAGCGATGAATATCGCGGTGGGGATCCTGAGCATCATCGCCGGCCTGGCTATGCTCGCATAGACCGGACAAAACAGGAACATATAAATATAGACGTGAAGACTTGTTCACATATGCTCATACGCGAGAACGTACCCGGGGCACGGAAGATGAGCCCGAGGATCAAGATCCGGTGGTATGCGGAGAAGCTCCTCGTAGCCCTGCCTCTCTTCGGGCTGACATACATGCTATTCTACCTGCTCGCCCTCAACGAGCATGACGGGCTCGGCTCATTGACGCCGGCATTCGTTTTCGTTGTGGCTATCAGCCTCGCCGGCATATATGCGATAGTGGAGATGAGATACCGCAAATTCGTGTACGCCCTGCGCGAGAAGGATTTCCTGATCCAGAAAGGCCTGGTCGAGAAGATAAGGTACGTCATCCCCTATGAGAAGATCCAGAATGTAACGGTATCGAGGGACATCGTGGACATCGCTCTCGGGCTCGGCACGCTCCATGTCGAGACCGCTGCGCATGTCATCGTCGACAACGATATCCTCCTCCCCGGCATCTCGAACGAGGATAATCTCGTGAACGAGCTGATCGAGCGGTCGAGGGCGGCGAAATCCGAAGAGCGCGGCGCCGCCGAGACCCCGCAGAACGTCTTGGATGTGATGAGGCAGATGCTGGACGAGCTGAAAGTGATACGGGCATCGCTGGGGAGGAAAGGCGAGGTGAAACCGCCCGCGCCGCTGACGCACCCGGAAGCGCAGAAGGGCGAGCCTATCGCCGACCAGCTCAAGAAGACCGGGCTCCTTATCGAGAAGAGACAACAGAGGAAGAGGCAACCATGATGGCAAGACCCGACGGGCACTGCACGGTGTTCTTCTCCGCGCTAGCGAACCCCATGCGGATACGCATCCTCCAGGAGCTCCTCGAGTCCCCGCTGAACGTGAACACGCTCTCCGAGAGGATCGGGATGGAAAGGTCCCTCCTCTCCCACAACCTGGCCCTCCTGTCGAAAGCCGACCTCGTGCAGCACAGGAAATCCGGAAGCACCAGGATATATTCGGCCAACGAGGAGATCGTCCCCCACCTCTTCATGCTCATGTCGAAGGTCGTCTGCCCGGCATGCTCGCTCCGAAAGACCTGCGACGGGCTGAGGGAGAGGCAGTTCAGGTGGGCCGCGGGCAGCGGGCGGCAGCCCTGCAAAGGATGCAAGTGATGGAATGGTATTGTGCATAATCGCGTTCATAGTCTTCGCAGTGATGTCGATATTCTCGGCCAAATACAGGCCGCTCGCGCGGAAAGGCTTCGAGTGCGTATTCCGGACCGTGACGATGCGGCCCTGCGACACCGGGCTCGACGAGCAGATCAAGGCCGACCTCGTCAGCGGGCTGATGAAGCTCTCCCCGGGGGCTGCCAGGATCCTGAATCGGCATTTCACCCTCTTCTCCTGGATATTCGTCCTGCTCACAATCGGGAGCATGGCCTACGCTGTCTTCGGGCTGTATAATTTCTACGCATACGGGAACTGCGAGGGCCCCGGGGCCACGAGCGCCTGCATCCTCAACGACATCACCGGAGACTACGGCAGGTTCAGCGAACCGGCCGACCTGGTGCCTCCGGTCGCGCTCGACGGGATCACTGCCGGGGATCCGAATGCGAGCGTCCGGATAATCGAGTTCGGCTGTTTCACCTGCCCCTACACGAAAAAAGCCGAGACCACGATGCAGGAGGTCCTCAAGGAATACAACGGCACGGTCTATTACGTGTTCAAACCGTTCCCGCTTCCCAACCACCATTTCAGCTTCGAGGCCGCGCGCGCGGTCCTCTGCGCCAACCGGCAGGGGAAGCAGGCTGAGCTCCGCTCGGAGATCTTCGCCCAGCAGGAGGTCTGCTCGGCGGACGGCGCTATCGCGATCAAGCAGCTGGCCAACGATTCAGGGCTGGACATGAAGGAATTCGACAGGTGTTTCGACGGAAACGAGACCGGAGCAGAGCTCGCCGCATACGTCCAGCAGGGCAAGGATGCGCACATCTACGCCACTCCGACATTCTTCGTGAACGGCAAACCAGTGGTCGGCCCCAAACCTATCGAGGAATTCAGGAAGATAATCGATGAGGCGAAAAGATGAATGCCCCGAAAGAGGACTTCCCGGTCCTGCGGTCCAACCCCGGCCTGGTCTATCTCGACAGCGCATGCACCGCCCTCAAGCCGCGGCAGGTCATCGAAGCGGAGTCCTCGTATTACACCGAGCTCGGGGCATGCGGAGGCCGCAGCTCGCACAGGCTGGGAAGGCTCACGAGCGAGCGGGCCGAAGCGGCCCGCGAGACCGTGGCCGGTTTCGTCGGAGCAAGGCCCGATATGCTGGTCTGGACCCGCAACACCACCGAATCCCTGAACATCGTGGCGGACGGCCTGGATTATTCGGCACGGAGGAAGGTGGTCGTGAGCGTGATGGAGCACCATTCAGTCCTCCTCCCGTTCATGCGGCTGCGCGATCGGGGGGTCATCGATCTGGAGATCGTCGGCTGCGACGGAGCCGGAGAGACCGGAGCGGATGAATGGGAAAAAGCGATCGACCGGAAGACCGCCCTGGTCGTGACGCACAGCTGGAACAACACGACCGGGAGCGGACACGATGTCAGATCCCTCTCGAAGCTCGCCCACGACAACGGGGCCCTTTTATGCGTGGACGGGGCCCAGGGCGTCCCGCATCACCGGACCGACGCGAAGGATGCGGATTTCCTGTGCTTCTCCGGCCACAAGATGATGGGCCCGAGCGGGATCGGCGCGCTGGTCGCGAGGAAAGAAAGGCTCTCGGCGCTACGCCCGCTCATGAGCGGAGGGGGGACGGTCAAGACTGTCAGCCTGGACAAGATCGTCGAGATGAACGACCAGTCGCGCTTCGAAGCAGGCGTCCAGCATTACAGCGGGATGATCGGCTTCGCTGCAGCCTGCGATTACCTGAAGAGGATGGGGATGGATAAGATAGAGGCCCATGAGAAGGAGCTCGCTGCGGAGCTCCGCAAAGCGCTCGGAGGGGCCGGAGCGGAGATATACGGACCGGATGGAGCGACCGGCCACGGAGCGCTGTATGCATTCAATTTCAGGGGGGCCAAGCCGCACGATGTCGCACTGATGCTCGACCGGGACAATATAGCGGTGCGGAGCGGTTTCTTCTGCGCCCAGCCCGCCATGGAGAGGATCGGAGCCAAGGATGGGGCTGTCCGGGCAAGCGGGTATATCTATAACAGCGTTGAGGATGTCCGCAAGTTCGGCGAATCCCTCAGCAGGATAGCGTCGTTGTACAGGTGAAAGTGACTTTGAGCCATATCGGGGCTGTCTCCCTCGGCCGGCTTCTCGCAGTCTGGTCTTTGTGCTGATGCTCCTGGTCTGGGGCCTTGTATCGATAATACTAGGGCTGATCGGCATCGCGGCAGGGACAGATGCCATGGCTACAGTCATCGGCGTAGTCATAAGCCTGGCGCCCGGATTCGCGGGACTCATTGTCTTCGCGATCGCCATGTCCATCTTCGGATTCATCACTGCCGTCGTATACAATATCATACTCGGAGTCGGCGGCGGGATAGACCTCGATCTGCGCGAGCGGAGCTAGAACCGGGTTTTTTGGGGGTTCCACCGGTCGCGGAAACCCTCTCACCACGCCAACGCTCTAGCCTCCGTCATGGATAGATACTACGGTGATGAAATGAGGATCGTGTTCACGCAGGAGGATTTCCGTGCACTCTTGAGGATGCTGGCGAAACGATGGATGCTCCCGGCATGCAGCATACTGATCGTGCTGCTATCCGGTATCAGCAGATGCGCCTGAGGGTCTCCTCGATCTTCTTCCCCTGCCCGAACAAGGCTTTCTCCTCTTCTGTCCCTAGGATTCTTCCATGGATGGTCCGCAGGCGGGAGATTCGATTGAAGCGCCTTGGAGGGGACGATCGCGGATCAGAGCTCGATGAACAGCTCGCCATCCCGCTCTTTGACCTTGTACGTCCTGATGGGTTTCGTCGCCGGGCCGGCCATCACCTTGCCGTCCCGATAATCGAAGACCGAGCCATGCCAGGGGCATGTGACAGAATAATCGTCGCTCATGCCTATCTCACCTTCGCACATGGGGCCGTCGGCGTGCGTGCATGCGTTGTCGATGCAGAAGTATTTGCCGTTGATATTCGCGAGCGATAGGGCTTTGCCGGCCGCGGAAAGGCATTTCGATGCGCCCGGTTTCAGGTCTGCTCTGCCTATAGACACTTCAGCCATATGATCACCGCTAATGCAGAATGGATTGGTGTTTAATAAGATTATCGCTGTTCATGCCAGACTCCCGCCCGGGAAGGCGTGATCATCTCCGGATCGAAAGGAGAATGGAACGAGGCCTCGCTCAACGAGGCCGTCGAGGTCCAGGTCGGGCATCACCATATCCTTGCCGACGGCCCGGAAGAAGCCGTTTCCATATAGAGATGCCCTTTTCAATTATCTTAATGAACAGACCCTTGGAATCAAATCTGATAGCGATATCCGGGTGATCATGACATGAACAAGAAATTGATGGATAGCCTCGGCTGGGGATTCGTTCTCTGGCTGGTCGGATATATGCTGGGCATCGTCCTGTTCTTCGTGCTCCCGCCTTCGATCCTGGGTTGGGTCATCATGCCCATCGGCGTCGTTATCACCCTGTTCGTCTCACTGAAAAAAGTGGATGGGGACCCATGGTATTATGCCCGGATAGCGATCGTGTGGACAACTATGGCGATCGCCCTGGATTACCTCTTCATCGTCAAACTGCTCGATCCGGCTGACGGATACTACAAGCCGGACGTCTATATCTACTATGCGCTCACGTTCCTCATCCCCTTGGCTGCCGGGTTTTGGAAAAACAGGGGCAGGTGAGCAAAAGTCCGCGAGCGAAACAACAAGTCTTTGGTTCTTTTTACCGACAGTTTTGGCTCCACCTTTTCCTAAAAGGTGGAAAGGGCCATGACCGGGACCCGAAAAAGGAAAAATAGGGCCATGACCGTGAATCGAACACGGGCCTAGAGGGCCACAGCCTCTCACGCTACCATTACGCCATCATGGCCATCCCCGCTTTTGGAAAACGCGGGACCAAAACTCATCATAAATAGTGTGGCTATTTCGAAAAAATGGTAAAAAGGATTTAAAACCGCATCACTTGGCTAGCTTGTTCAGTTCTTCCTGGACAAGATACTGCGCGAGCGGCAGGAAGACGAGCCATGAGAGGAAAAGCACGACCTTGTCGCGCGCTTTGTTCGACGCAGACTCCACGTCCTCGCAGTATCTCCATATGACGTAGAGGTTCACCAGCGGCACGAAAAGCCCGATGGTCCAGAGGAGAGGGCTGGTCGTCCCTTTGGTGATCTCGTTCAGCTCATCGCGGGTGCTGTAGAACCAGTATAGGGCGTAGATGAAGAAAGTCACAAAACTCGCCGCTATCACGAACAGGGGATTCCTTTTTTTCACCGACATGCATTCGGATACAGGTTCAGCTATTTAAAACCGCTCCTTTGCGGGCCGCCCTGAGGACTTCGCCCCCATCGCCGCAGAAGAACTCGACCTCTTTCGCCCCGCTCTGCTCCACGAAATGCACGAGGTCCTTGAAATCCGCATGGTCGCTGAGCGGGAAAGCCGTGTCGGTGTTGAAGCGGTAATGGAGCACCCAGCCGGTCGCAACAGCGCAGAGCGTCGGGCGCTCGAACGCCTCCGACAGGCGGTGGGCGAAATAACGCTTGGCCCTGGACATGGGCACTATGGCGACGAAGCGCCGGGACATCGCCTCCTCGGCCTCGTCGCTCCCGATCACGATGCGGTCGAGGGGATACCCGTGCTCCTGGTAGACAGCGCAGAAGCGCTCGGTCTTCTGCGTGACGACCGGCGCTACTCCTGACTCGTTAAGGATCTTTATGACCTCCTGCGCCTTTCCGAGCTCGTAGCAGCCGATTATCAGGTTGCTGCCTTCATTCCCGGAAACCCATGAGGATATCATCCGGTGGACATCCTCCAGGGGCGGGAACACATACGCAGGGTCGCCGTATGTCGCTTCCATGATGAGCCGGTCGCACTCCGGTATCCTCGCCTTGAACCCGAAGATGCCGGGCTTGAGAGAGAAGTCGCCTGTGTAAGCGGTCCTCCGTCCGTCATCGTCGATGAGGAGCTGGCGCGCCCCGAGGATATGCCCGGCGTCGAGCATCTCCGTCCCGGGGTGGACGGCCGCCTGCGCATCGATCTCTGCGAGATCGATCGTGGCCTCGCTCGCTATCAGCCTCTCCATGCGCTTGAGCCCGTTGGTGTGGTCCGAGTGGGCGTGGGAGAGGAAAGAGATGTCCCCTTCCGGGCTGTCGAGGCCGATGTGGATACCCCTGCATGGAGCGCGCATGCTTAGGACAAATCAAAGAAAGAATAAAATCATTTCTTCCAGTCGACTTCGGAAGCGAGGATGTAATAGCCGAAGAGAGAATCCTTCACGACGGTCCCTTTGACAGTCGCCTCGGTCCCGACAGGTGGGAGGGTGTCGCTCTTGACATTGATCGTTCCCGTACCGTCAGAGAGGCTGAACCCCGAGAGCCTGCCTATCTTCACCGAATCCTCGATGGTCCCTTTCACGGCTACCTGCTGGCCGGAATAGCTCTCAGGCACGGCGGTGATCTTTCCGACCGGAGTCGTCTGGAGGAGGCATCCGAAAAGCGCCAGCATGCATAAGGCTGCGAATAGTTTCATAGCAAGGGATGGACCGGCAATGAATAAAAAATCAATACACCGACTTGTCCTCTTCCTCGTTGTAGCGGTAGCAGAGGATCTCTTTTATGATCTTGGCGCGCTTCTTCCCTACGCCTTCGACTTCTGCTATATCCCTTTCGCTCGCGTGAGCCAGCGCTTCGACGCTCCCGAAATGGTGGAGAAGGGCCTTGGCGAGCTTCGGGCCGACCATAGGCAGCATCTCAACGATCGAGCGGGAGGTCTGCGACGGTGTGAAAGTCCTTTTCTTCGCGTATATCCTCATCGGCTGCTTCTTCGCCACCTGCTCGTGCTTGGCCAGGTTGAATACGAGCTCTGCCGTGGCCTCCTTGTCGCGGGTGAAGATCAGGGACGCGCCGAAATCAGCCATGACGGTGGAGTATGCGCCTAGGAGCGAGCTCCGCGAGAGGCGCTCATCATCGCTCAGGCCCTCAACGATGATTACGACCCGCTCATAGTTCGAGACGAGGTTCGGGAGCTGGTTGAAGAGGCGGCCGTCAATCACCGAGGCTTCGAAATCCGCGCGCGTCTTCCTTTCGACTGCGAGCCTGGATGAGCATAAAAAGTCCCCGACATCAAGGACACGGCGGTCGATATCTGCGCCCAGCCTTTTGAGGATCTCGTCGAAAACCGCGTCTTCGCGGTGGTCGATGGCGATCAGGATACGGCTGGTTTCGGGGGGATCAAGGAATTGCTGCATTTGTTACACCATCTGTCCCGAACCATAAAAAGGTGTTCGAAAGGGGCTGAGCCCAAAAAAATGGTTCGAAAGGGGCGGAGCCCCTTTCATTTCACCGTCGTCATATAGCTGTGTATCTCATCGAAGCTTATCGAGCAGCCGGAGAATTTCATCTTGTAGAGCGCGGCTTCCAGCGCTTCCCGCTGGAGGTTATTGAAGCTCTTGAAGTAGCCGTTCTCGTAGGCCAGCATGACGAGCTCGCTGCTGCGCATGGCCTTCAAACCAGATATCTGCGCCGAGAGCTCTCCGAAGTTCTTCTTGTTGACCATGACATTCACGTTGAACTCGTGCTCGAGGTGCTCCTTGAGCTTGAACGGGGCCTCGATCAGCATCCTGGTGGTCCGCTCGTCGATTAGTATGTTCTTTATCCCGAGCTCCAATGCGAGGGCGAGCATCTCCGATTCCCCTTCATGGATGAGGCGGATCGGCTTGCCCTTGACATAGAACATGTTGTTCGCCGAGTTCATCAGCCTTCGGGCCTGCTCGCCGACCTTGGCATCGACGACGACCACGACCCCGTCATCGATCGCGTCCTTTATCCGGATCGCGGAGAAGAGATGCTTCCGGAGGTCGCTCTGGAGGGGGCGGGTCACAGATTCGTATTCGACCGAAGGCGGGATCACGAAACGCATGTCATGTTTCTCGGCGAAGAAATACAGGAGGTTGTCGAGGCATCCAGCCGTCAGAGATATCAGTACCCCGGAGTCGCAGAGGATATCGCGCGCCATGGCTGGATTACGTGCAGCGGTTATATAATCTATTGCATCACTGCCTCGACAATTTTGAGGTCCAGCCCGCCAAGGGCCCGCTCATTCATCGGGGCGTCCGGCTCGCGCCCAAGCCAGATGTTCAGGGAGCGGAACCGCTCGCGCGCATCCGGTCCGGATAAGGGAATCGGCTCATACCCGTATCTTGTGACGGAATCGTCGTCCACCCTCGCGATCGCGCGCATCAGGCCGGCCATCTCTGGATCATTGAACGTCAGCAAAGGCGGCGCTCCGCTCCTCTCGAGCATGTCGAGCCTTTCGCGGGCTGATGCGAACCTGGTGCCAAGCTGGGCTAGCCAGAACATCCTCACTTCCCTTGGCACCGGGTTGTCCTTCAGACGGAAAACGCACTTGCCAGGCGAGCAGGAGCTTGTCCCGGCCGGATCGCTCTGCGGAACTCCGATAATCCCGGCCCGAGGCGGCTCTTCAATCGGCCGGCAGTTCTTGTAGAGGAAAACGCCGCCGGCGCACCATGCGACCAGGTTGACCGCGACAAGGGACTTGAATCGCTGCTTGTTGTGATTGACCGACATGGATAACTAGTAATTACGACCTTTTATTATAGATGGACATCCCCCTCGGGGGTAACAGTTCAGGAACCGCTCAGCATCTTGCGTGCCTCTTTCATCCGCTCGGCGATGGTCTTCTCGTCCTTGAGCCGGTCGAACATCATCGTCTCGCCTGCATAATCGAGGATCTCCTGTTTGTCGAGGCCTGTGAGTTCGGCCGCCACGCCGAGGCTGATCCCCTGGGCGTAGAATGTCGCCGCGGTCTTGAGCTTCCCCTTGGTTATGAGGTCGATCACGAACCGCGGATCCTTCCGCTCCAGGCAGGCGATGCCATGCTCCAGCACGGTGAACATCTCCATGACCTTCGCCTCGTCGCTGACATCGATCTTCTCGGAAAGGTCTTCAAGGGCGTCTTCGATGGTCTTCAGGCAGCCCTCGCATTCTTTCTCGAGGTAGCGGGGCTTGGAAACGATCTTCGACAATATATAAGAGAACACTGCCAGGTTGAATGTCGCGCGGTTGAAGTCCAGGGCTGCGCTCTTGAGTATCTCGTCGTTCAATTTCCGGAGCTTCCTCTGGTTCCTCTTCCGGAACATGGAAAGGATGCCAGACACTACCGGAGACAGTGGTTTCAAATGTTCACCTGAGTATAGAAAAAAGCGAAAGGTTTATAAAACCTATCATGATAATATCATGATTGTTGCGTGACTTCATCGCAACGCGATGGTGATTCCAATGAGGGACAACTCCGACAAGGAATTTAAACCTATTGACAACGCGTTCACCAAAGAGATACGAAGCGACCTCGAGCAAAACATTGACAAGTTCAGGGATCCGGTGGTGCTGGGTGAGATGGTATTCCGGCTCCTTGAAGAACGAGAGAACACGAACCGCCTGCTCAAGACCGTCATCCAGAAGCTGGAGGCGATCGAAGCCAAGATGGGCCCGTCCGCGACGGCTCCCGTGGCTCCCGCGATCGCCGCAGCTTTGCGGGAACCCCTCCTTCCGGAAGTGGACGAGGAGATGATGAGGTTCCTAAAGGAGACGGGTAAGGCAACGGCGGAGGAAGTGCGAGCGAAGTTCAACTACAAAGGCAAGAACGCGGCGTCGGCCAGGCTCAACCGCCTGTGCGACATGGGCCTGCTGAAGAAACAGCAGGTGGGGAAGAAGGTTTACTTCTTTCCCGTATGAAAACAGAAGAAACCGGAGGGGGCCTCCAAATGCAGGTTCCCTCCATGACATTGATGGCAAGGCTGAGAACGGGCTAACCTCCCGCCTCTCTCAATTTTAGCCCGTTCTCAACTTGTTATCCTCCCAACAAAAGGCGACCTATCGGCTCTGACCAGGGCCATAGGTAATCTTCACCGGAAGGGGTGTTTCCCCTTTCGTTTCAACAAACCGCCCCAAAGGCGGTTTCAGTTAGAAAAAACATATTGATGGCAAGGCTGAGAACGGGCCATACCTCCCGCCTCTCTCAATTTTTGGCCCGTTTCTCGCTCGGAAGGCTCTGCCTTCCGATCGTGGACAGTTTCTGTCCACGACTTGTTATCCTCCCACTCGCTAGAGGCTCCGCAAGGACCCTAGCAATATTCACCGGAAGAAAACCTCTTCCGTCCAACGGATCGCCAAATAGGCGATTTCAGAAAAAAACATTGATGGCAAGGCTGAGAACGGGCCATACCTCCCGCCTCTCTCAATTTTTGGCCCGTTTCTCGCTCGGAAGGCTCTGCCTTCCGATCGTGGACAGTTTCTGTCCACGACTTGTTATCCTCCCAACAAAAGGCTACCTATCGGCTCACCAGGGCCGTAGGCCCTAATACTCATCTCAGAGAACCCCCTCCGGCGAGGGGATAAAAAACCTATTTCCGAATAACCTTCATGGCAAGCCCCTTAAGACGCCGGAAGGAGGAAGAAAAGCAGGAGATCGTCCCCCGGAGAGTGGAGACGCCCCTCCCCCCTGCCGAGGCAGAGAGGAGACGCCAGGGGATCCCCCAGCAGGGGATCTCAGACTACATAAGGATGCTCACAAGCCCCAGCGCGCAGGAGCGCCGGATCGCTGCCGGAAGGCTCGGCATGATCGGCGACCAGCAGGCGGTCCAGCCTCTCATCGAGCGCCTGGACGACCGTGATGCCCGCGTCCGGGAAGCGGCCGCGTTCGCGCTCAGCGCTATCGGGGACCATAGGGCGTCTGAGGCTATCGCCGCGAGGCTTGCCATCGAACGCGACCATGGAACGCGGTCGGCCCTGCTTTGGGCTATAGGGTCATGCGGTCCGGAGAGCGGCGGGGTCCCGGCCTTCACCCGGATGCTCGTGCGCGAATTGCAGAGGGGCCGCGAAGAATCGCGGATCCCAGCCGCCCATGGGCTCGGGGCCTGGGGGGACAGGAGCGCCGTCCCGGCCCTGATCGAGAGCCTGGGGTATGGAGGGGGGGCAAGCAGCAGGACGGACCCTGACCAAAGGAGGGCCACGCCTCCAGGTGCCTACGGGGTCCGGAACGAGGCTGTGGAAGCGCTCGTACGGCTCGCCCAGCGGGATCTGTCGGTGGTAGGGGCTCTCATGGACGCGCTCAGGTCCCCTGATGAGAATATACGCATGAATGCAGCGAAGGCGCTTGGGCGGATCGGAGATGTAAGGGCGGTGCCCGACCTGATCGGCATGGCGGGATCCGACAGCGATTTGTATGCCAGGATGGCCGCGGCCGAAGCCCTGGGGAGGATCGGGGATACACGGGCTGTGCCTGCGATAATCGTCTTCCTCGGCGGTCCGCTCATGGGCGAGGTCGGCGACCGCGCAAGAGGCGCGGCTGCCGAAGCCCTCGGGAGGCTGCACGACGCCAGAGCGATAGGGCCGTTGATCGGAGCGCTCGATGACCCGAGCGAGATCGTTAGGATGGGCGCCATCCGCGCCCTCGGCTCGCTGGGGGACCGGAGCGCCATCGGCCCGCTCATCCGTATCCTCGAGGGAGACCGGTTCGAGGCGTTGCGAGCCGCCGCCGCTCTTTCCCTCGGTTCGCTTGGCGGTGCCGAAGCCGGAGACGCCTTGAGGAGAGCCTTGTCCGGTGGAAGCCAGCCGGTCAGGGCCGCATCGGAAAGGGCGCTCGCCAGCATGCGCTGAACGTCGGAAAAAAGGCAAGGACATATATAGTAGTATTACGAAACGCTTATCATGGGCGAAGATTTCCAGACCACAAAAGATGTGTCGATACCAAAGGATCCTTTCGAGCGGATAATAGGACAACCCGAGGCCGTCCAGATCGCGAAGATGGTCCCGTACCAGAGGAGGCACCTTCTGCTCGTAGGCCCGCCCGGCACAGGAAAAAGCATGATCGCGCAGGCCATAGCGAGCGTCCTGCCGAAACCGAAATTCGAGGTCTCGATACTCGACAATCCTGAGAACCCGGAAAGGCCTATCGTCGAGATACGCGATGACAACGCCATCAAGAAAGACAAGAAGCAGGAGAAGCAGATAGGGGTCGAAGTCTCGCCCATGGATGTCCCGACATTCGTGTCGGAGAGGCTCGGATTCCGATGCCGCAGATGCGCGGCCCTCAGCCCGTTCACCGAATCGATCTGCCCGCAGTGCGGGGCCGCCAAGAACCAGAAGAACGTGTTCGACAGGTATGGGATGCCGCCGCAGATGAACAGCCCTCAGTCCGAAAACGAGAAGATGAGGGTAGCCACGACGAGGAGGAGCCTCGATGGAAAGGAAGAGGTCATCATCTACGAGAGGAGCGCCGAAGGCAGGATAATCATGCTGAGGCAGGAGGAGATAAAGAGGATCGAGGAGATGGCGAAGAAATCCAAGAGGAAGGTCATCGTCCCCCTCAAGAGGACCACTTTCGTCCAGGCGAGCGGCGGGAGCGAGACCGAGCTCCTCGGAGATATAAGGCACGATCCTTACGGCGGCCATGCCAACCTCGGGACGCCGTCCTACCTCAGGGTGGTGCCCGGGGCGGTCCATGACGCCCACGAAGGCGTCCTGTTCATCGACGAGCTTTCGACCCTCGGGAACATCCAGAGGCACATCCTCACCGCCATGCAGGAGAAGCAGTTCACGATCGTCGGCAGGAACCCCATGAGCAGCGGCGCGGCGGTCCGCGTCGAAGGGGTGCCGTGCGAGTTCATATTCGTCGGCGCATGCAACATAAACGACATAAAGAGCATCATCCCGCCCCTCCGCTCACGCATCCGCGGCGACGGCTACGAAGTGCTCATGAACGGCTACATGGAGGATACGCCCGAGAACGAGGTGAAGATCGTCCAGTTCATAGCGCAGGAGATCATCAAGGACGGCAAGATACCCCATGCCGAACGCAAGGCGGTGGACCTGATGGTCGAGGAAGCCCGCGCGATTGCCCGGAGGGTGGACAATGCCAAGGGCTTCACACTGCGCCTTCGAAACCTCAGCGGCATAATCAAGATGGCCGGCGACATGGCGGCGATGGAGAAGAAAGAGTTCATAGACCGGAAAGACGTCGAGATCGCCATAAAGGAGAACAAGCCCATAGAGGAGAAGGTCCGCGAGAAATACGGCAGCTGGTGGGCAGCCGAATCGGCGGACTATGGCGTGAAGATGGACAAGGCAGGCCCGGAGACCGCTTAGCGGCGAATCCTATTTTTTTCCTCTGAATCTCTTTCCCGGTGCAGGAAGAGGACCACGACACCGCATGCGATGATTATGAGCTGGTAGGGCCATAGTTCGATCCCTATGTAGACCAGCATCGCGAGGGAGCTCAGAGCGCCGAGGAACGCGAGGACCGGAAATCCGAGCACCCTTGGCCCGGCGATCCCTGCCTTCTTTGGCCTGAGGATCACCAGCGAGAGGTTCACTGCCAGATAGGAGATGAATATGCCTGAATTGGTCAGCTCAGCCGAGGTCCTGATGTCCAGGAACATCACGGCGAGGACCGCGAGGAGCGTCGTGATCGCGGCCGAGAACCAGGGAGTCCCCTTCCCTCCGAGGCTAGAGAAGATGCGGGGAAGGGCCCCGGACCTTGAGATGCCGAAAAGCATGCGGGAGGATGATATCAGCGCGATAAGGACCGTATTAGACGTGGCGAGCAGCGCGATCACCGATAGGAGGGGCGAGAGGTCGATAACGGATCTCGTTGCCACGAGCGAAAGAGGAGCTGAGGAACCGGCAAGCTCCCTCCAGCCTGATAGTGAGAGCGCAGCGACTGACACGATGCAGTAGAGGGCAGTTGAGACGACTAGGGAGAGGATCATGGCGAGCGGGACGCTCCTCCGGCTGTCTTTGGCTTCCTCGGTGATGTTCGCGACGTTCTCGAAGCCGATGAAGGCGAAGAAGATTATCGCCACCGCTGCGACGATGCTACTCAACCCCCCTTGCGGGGGGAGAAGCAGGTCCGCCTTAGAGCCTCCCGGGGAGGCCAGGGCGAGGACCGCGATGATGACCAGGCCCAGGACCGAGACGACCGCACAGATATCGTTATAGAGGGAGGAAAGCCGAAGACCGAGGAAATTCATGCCCCCCATGCATAGGACGACCGCGACGGCGAGAGACGTGGGGGGAATGCCGCTCATCGCCGAAAGATATCCGGCAAATGCGAGGGCGACCGTGGAAGCGAAGAGGATATGGGCGATCGCAGTGGTCCATCCGATTATAAAAGAGAGGGTCCGGCTTCCTGAGGCTCTCTCCACGATACGGTACTCCGCCGCCTCGTAAGGGATTATGGGAGAGAGCTCGGCGTAGCTCATGGCCGTGAAAAACGCGATGGCTCCGGCGATCAGGAAAGCGAGCCAGAGCATATCGCCCGCGAGCCCTGCTCCGATGCCGATCAGCGAATATATCCCTGCCCCGACTATGACGCCGATCCCGTAAAGCACAAGGCTGATGAGGCCGAGCTCGCGTTTCAGTTTCACCTGATATACCCGCTCAGCATATCCTCCCGTATCTTATAAACCTTGGCGGCGCGGGCGAGGGTCTTCTCCGGCGCCCGCGCGACGAACATCGATTCGCGGTTGTGAGCCATACGCCTCACGGCTCCGATGATCGGCGCGGTCATCTGTGAATGCCCGATCAGGTCATCCCCGGGGAGGTAGCTGCCGGCGGCGTTAGCATACACTACGATGAGCTCGTTCTCGAAAGCGCGCACGAAGCAGAGATTGTCGATGTTCCTGGATTCCACAGGAGCGTTGCTGATCCCGGCATCGCTCCAGAAGCTCGGCACGTATACCACCCTGGCCCCTTTGCGGGCAAGGGAACGGAACAGCCCGGAGGAAGTGAGGTCCCAGCAGATCGCGATCCCGGCCCGGCCGAAACGGGTATCGAATACCGCCGTCGCCGCCCCGCGGGAGAGCCTGCCCCTCTCGCTATGCCATAGGTTCATCTTCCGGTATCTCCCGAGCATCTTGCCTGAGCGGTCGAAATAGCATGAGGTGTTGTAAGGCTTCCCGCTTATCTCCTCCACGAAAGAGCCGCTGACGATATCGATCCGGCCCGATGCGGCGAGGAAGCTGAAAACCTTTCGGTAATCTCCGCTCCGGTCGATAAGATCAGGCCGCCCTTTGACAGAGCCTGTGAGGCAGTATTCGGGGAAGACGACCACGTCCGCCCTCTTCCTCTTCGCGCTTTTGATGAAGCGTACCATCTTCGCGAGATTGGCATCAATGTCCCCCTGAACGATCTCCATCTGGACTACGGCGACTCTCATAAGGACCACATGAACAGGTTCGAATACTCTCTCCGGCCGATCTTCATAAGGTAATGCCCGGGGAGCACCCCATGGACCTGCATGCCGAGATCGTGGCAGGAGTGCATCACCGGGGCGGCAATCGTCTCCGCCACGATGAGGGGGGAAGGGTATGCGCCTGAGGCTTCCTCAACGATGCATGACGCGAGGGCGGTGGTCATCCCGACGCCGCGTGCGGAAGGCGCTGTGGCGCTCAGGGTGAACTCGATGACCGTGAGCTCGCCGTATCGCCGTATCGAGCCGAGCAGCGCCGAAACCGGCTCGCCATGATCGAAAACGGCATAGGGTATGGCGGATCGGAGCGCCTCCATGATCGCGGGCGGGGATAACGGGACCGGATAGAAAGAATACACGCGCGAATAGAGGGCTGAGAGCGACTCAGCGATCGCAAGGCCGTAGCCGAGCCTCCGGATATCATGATCCTTCCGTATTGCCCTCTTCTGCGAGCAGAGGACTTTCGCCAGATACCTCGTCTCTCGCTGGAGCTCCAGCCCGTCTTCGGGACGCTTCGCCAGGTTGAGCCCGTAGACAGAGAAGAGCCCGAAAGAAGTCTGGACCGAAGATTCGAGCGAGAACGGCCTGCAGTCCTGCACCCCATCTGTGAGTACGCGGAACACCCCCCTAACCGCCCCGTTCTTCATCATCGCGTGCGTCACGACGTTCTTCACGCTCTCGAGCTGGCCGTGGGGGATGAAACGGGGGCAATTGAGCTCCACCCTCCTGATGAGATGGTTATATTGAAGCATCTTTGGCACCGATAATCGTGAAATGCGAGGAGAGCACCCGCTTCAGCCCTTCTTCGCCGAGCGCAAAAACGCTGAAGAACCGCTCCAGATACGGGCGGAGCCGGGCTGTCTCATCACCATCAAGCGTGCGCCTTTCGACGAGGAGCGACTGGTCGAAGAGCGGCGTCAGTCTCGACATGCACTTGCCCATCGCGTCCGGGTCAGATGCCTCGTGCCTCTTCGATTCAAGAGCCTCCCGGATGGCGCTCTGGTCCAGGGCATCATGACGTATCTTCCTCAGCGCGGATTCGCTCATAAGCCCTTCCTCCATGAGCTGGGCGCAGACGGCTATCACGTCCCGGCGCTGGGGCGGCCTCTTTATCGAGTCGTCGGGGATATACCCCCTCGCATATATCCTTCCGCCGACCATGCCCGTGCCGGCGAAATCGCCGACGATAGGAGTATCGACGTCCTCCCTTCCAAGGTTATCGAGGTTCAGCGCGAGGATCACCCCGCCGCTCATCATCTTGCCCAGGTAGGGCCCGGCCTTCTCCCCGATGATGGCGACGGGCGCCTTGCCCCCCCTCGGACGGAGCTGCTGGAACGCCCTTGAATCGGCCGAGCCCCGCAGCAGGAATATTTCTCCGGTGAAAGCGTTGCCGGCCATCATGCCGGCGTTCGCATGGCACACGACCTCCCGCACGGACGAGGCCTCGAAGCAGTTGTCCTGCATGGACCCGATTATCTCGATAGCGCCGTCGCCGTCGGTATAGCTCGCGCCATGGCTGCCCAGGGTCCCGGTGTACACCCGGCGTCCCGTGATCCGCTCTCCGGCGAACTGGTGCGGTCCGCCTTCAAGATGTCCGCTGATCTGCACCCCTGACGTATCAGGGACGGCGATGAATGGCCTCCGCGCCCTCCCGGTGGAGACTATGCCGGATTTCGATGACACCCAGAGGAATTTCCCCGGCTCGGGCGAGTATGATTCGACCTTGGATGAGAATATGTCGAGCCCGGTCGCCGAGAGTATCTGCCGGAGCTCGCTCGCGACGAAAACGCGCCCGGATTCGTGATCTATCATTATCTGGAGGGGCCTGAACGTGTTCCGGTCCCGGAAGGCGATCAGCTGGACCTCGTCCTCATAAGTGACAAGGACGATGCTCGATACAGGGCCGTCGAGACCGAACCCCTTATACTGTATGGCGATGCGGTCGAGCCTTTCCCGCTCCGCGCTTCCGCGGAGGAGGCGGGTGAGGTTGTTATCGAAAGGAGGGACGAGCGCCGAGAGGATCCCTGCCATCGAAAGGCCGGGCTCAGACATAAGGCCGGTCTTGAGCATCGTATACATCATCGCCGCGATGATCTCGCTGTCTGTGCCGGCCCAGCTTTCCCTCAGCCTCCCGAGGAACCCCTTCACGCCGTTCTTGGCATACATATGATAGATCTCGGCGAGGCGCGCCTCGCATGCCGCGACATTCGCCCGGTAGCTTGTCACATCGCCGTTGTGGACTATCCCGACATTGCCGTAGCTGAACGGATGCGCCCGCGCCACTTTCGGCTGTGAGCCTGTGGGATATCTGGTGTGGGCGATCATCGCGGTCGCAGGCATATCGCCGAGCCCGTACAAGCGATCGAGCTCCGAGAGGGATTCGAGGCCCTTGAAAAGGCTCATCCCATGGCCGAAGGATATGATCCTCCCGTCATCGAGGGAGACCTCGGAATTGGCGCGCGTCACCGCCGTGAGGAGAGGGAGGTATTCGGCTTCGGTGCTCGACTGGTAGATGCCGCCTTCCCCTGCCCGTATGAACGGCCCGGCGATCACCCCTTCGCTCTCCAGGATCCCTTTCAGCCTCTCCACGAAGAACTCCGACCGGGCCCATACGCAGAGGTTCTTCCCTCTCTGGCCGCGTTCGGCGTGAGCGAGCATTATGCCGTTCCCGTATGTGCCTCCCCGCGCCTCTTCTGCCGAGCATATGCCGTCCACGGCGAGCTGGGCCGGGATCGTCCTGCCGCTGATCGAGATGGCGCCGAAAATCGCGCAGTTGGATTGCTCCTTGGCGAGGCGCCTCACCCTCTCAAACGCCAATGTAATCAACCCCGAGGAAATCCGCAGCGTCTTTGCCGAGATAGTGGTCGGCGCGCAGGATATTCCTGTTCCCGATGATCGAGCTCATCATAGAGAGCCCGGAAGCGCCCATAAGCTGGCGCAGCTCCGCTCCGAGGCCGCCGAGAAGATTGAGCTGCCTCTCGAAAGTCGGATCGCTGATCAGCTTGCCGGTGTCGCAGACCACCGCATCGGCCCCAAGGCAGTTGAGCGCGTATATGTCCCTGGATGTGCGGATGTCGGCCGAAGCGATCAGCATGGTCTTCCTGCGGAGTATCGAGCCGCCGTGCATCTCTTCGCTGAGCGCGCTGTCGGCCTGGCTGATCGCTATGTCTATTGGCGCAGGATCCGCCATGCTCAGGCTGCCGCGGATTATTATCGCGTCGGCTCCGGCGCTGGCGAGCGCGATCGCATCCCGGCCGATGTCCACGGACGCATCTATCATGGTATAGACAGCAGTCGAGGGTGAGAGGGTCCTGATCTCCCGGATGAACATCTCGGTGGCGTCCATAGGGGCGAGCATCACTCCGCTGGACTCCCTCATGGCGTAGATGGAGGCGCGGAGCGAGCCGGGCGAGAGCGGGATTATCCTCCTCTTCGTGTCCCTGGGCGGCCCTACAGACGGGTCGGTTAGGATGACCGTGTTCTTCTCCCTCGCCAGCCTCGTCGTCAGAGGGCCTCCGTCAGCGAGTATCACCGGCATGCTGATATTGACATTGCCCGGCAGACGGACCATCGTCTCAATGGTCTCGCGGTGAGAATCATAGGCCGGGCCGACAACAGTCCGCCCTTCGTGGGTGAGGAGGTCCAGGTTCGAGAACGGAGGATCCAGGTCAGTGGTCCGTCCCATGCTGCCGATCTTCGGCCTGCCGGTCTCTGCCAGATGCTCGAGAAGGCCGGAATAATACTTGGATAGCGACTGACCGGGGACCGGGTGGATGCTCCTGCTTTCCGGGACCCCGAGGAGCTTAGCCAACGATCCTGGCATGCCGTGGGCGCGGAGGATGTCGATCCGCCCGCGCGCCTCCCTTGGCGCGCCGAAACCGCAGGCTCCGATCAGGCTCGCGAGCTCGGCATTGAAAGCGGAATAGAATCTCTCGAACACGGAGCCGGCCCAGACCGTATCGAGCTCCTTCTGCCTGCTCCCGTCCGGCAGTGCCTTGACCGCGGTGAGCGCGACCGGGCAGTTCTGATGGCAGTTGTTCACGACCTTGCAGCCGAGCGCGATCAGGGCTCCGGTGCCCATCATGACTCCGTCGGCGCCGAGAAGCATGAGCTTGAACGCCTTCGGCGGGAGGTCGACACGCCCTCCGGCGATTATCCTGAAGCGGTCCCTCATCCCGATGGATTCGATCTGGAGGTGCGCCAGCCTGACGGCGAGCTCCACCGGCATCCCGATGTGGTCCCGGTGGACGTGCGGCGCGGCCCCGGTGCCTCCGCCCAGGCCGTCGATCAGTATCCCGTCGGCTCCGGCCCGGGCCGCTCCGGCGGCCACATGGGCGATCGAATGCGATGCCCCCACTTTGACGAAAACAGGCTTCCCGGTGACATGCTTTATCGCCTGGACGAGCGCGCGCATCTCCTCGATCGAGAAGACGCGGCTCGCATCCGAGAGGATATCGACTCCGAGGGGCATCCCGCGCGCTTGCGCGATCTGCGGCGTGACCTTCTCTTTGGGCAGGTGGCCTCCCATGCCGATCTTCGCGGACTGGCTCATCTTCACCGAGACGATGCATGCGTCCCTCAGCATATCCGGGCCGACGCCGAAAAGGCCGGTCGCGACCTGGACCATGATGTTGGGGTTCCCCTTCAAAGGAGGGGCGACACCGCCTTCCCCGATCCCGAAGATGAAATTCATCCTGAGGGCGAGCGCCCCGAGGACGTCGTGGACCTGCATCTGCTCGGCCCCCCATGAGGCCTCTCCGGGAATCACAGGCGACGAGTAAACGCGCCCCCCTACCTCGAAAGAGAGATCGGCTTCACCGCTGCCGGAAAGAGCAGACCTCTCGACGAGCAGCATATCGCTGACCGGATACGGAGGGGAATCGAACCTGGGGCGGAATTCCGTCAGGTCTGCCGGATCGAACTGGGATTGCCCGCTCTCGCCCATGCGCTGGTACCGCTCGATCACGGATCTCCCGAAGTATTTCCTGCCGCCGGTGTCGCTGCTTCTGTCGGAGCCCCCTTTCAGATACGCCCGCACGAGCCGTTTCCCGGGCACGGCCTCTCTCAGGGGAGGGTCTTGTTTTGTCAATGATACACCTTGGGGTTGAGTTTGTGAAAATGGATTTATAAGGCTTTAGCGTCGGCAATCGACGTGATGGAACAGCGCTGCCGCTTCAGCCCGGCTCCAGCTCATCCAGGCTGAGCTGGCGCCTCTCACCGTCCGGGCCCACCGGATAGAAGAAGTCGAAGATAAGCTGGTCGGCGAGGGTGAGCGTGCTCTTCTTCCCCCTGTGCTCGCTAAGGCGCACACCGACATAAGCCGCGGCCTCGGACGGACCGGCTGATCTCGCTATCACCATCACCGGATTCCGGTCGTCGGGAGAGCTTTTCGAGAGGGTCTCCTGGACCTTGCGCCTGACCAGCGAGAGAGCCTCGCGCGCCGTCTCCTCATCGACGCGGTTTTCCCGCAGGAACGACGCGAGATGGCGGGCGAAGATCCCTGAGTAATGGAGGAATATCGCCTGCCCAATCCCTTCGATGCTTGCCATCTGCGCGAGCCCGGTCGCATGGCCCATGAGCAGGCCGGTCACGTTGGGCCGGCTGAAATGCGGTCCGAGCACCGCCTTGAGCTCGGTCCGCACCTGTTCCAGCTCCTCTTCGCCGGGGAGGAAGAGCTGGCTCGCGACATCGCGCAGCTCGCGCGCGCACCGCTGCATCCGTCCGATAAGGCTCCCGGCGCCCGCCGCATGCCGGACGCGGATGGAAAGCGAGGGCGAAGCCCCAGCTATCGATCGTATCGCAGCCTCCAACCGCTGCTCCCCGAAAGATTCCCAGAACTCCATTGGTCGATCCGCCATACCGTGCCTCCGATCCCCTCCCGCCATCCCGAAGGCGGACTCAGGGCTGGTCCATGACATCCTTCTCTGCCAGATTGACAGCCATCCTCGACGCATCGATCAGGAGCTTGCTCAGGCCGTCCTTCTTCATGGTCGGCTTGGCCACATACATATAGCTTGTGGTCCCGCTGAGCTTGCCTTTCTTCCGGTCCTCTTCGTCCTTGTACGCGACATTCGCCTTCGCTATAACTACGATATATGGTCGCCTGCCGCACTTCTCCTCGATGATCTTGGAGCACGCTTCGATCGCTTCCTTCAAAGCCTTGTCTTCTTCCATGGGATACCGTTCGGTGATTAAAACTTAAAAACATGCGATTAATCTCCCTGACATGCTCAGGCACGAAATCGTGATCGTCGGAGGGGGGCTCGCCGGCCTGCGCGCCGCCATAGAGCTCAACGGTAAATGCGACTGCGCAATCATATGCAAAGGCTACCCGAACGGCGCGCACTCATCGGCCGCCCAGGGGGGGATAAACGCCGCGATAGACAAGAAGGACAGGTGGATCGATCATGCGTACGACACCGTTTACGGCGGGGATTTCCTCTGCGACCAGAACGCCGTCGATATACTGTGCTCTGACGCTCCGAGGGTGATCGAGGAGCTTATCGGATACGGGGTGAATTTCAACAGGGGAGAGGACGGCCGTCCGGCGCAAAGGCCTTTCGGGGCCCAGAGGTTCAACCGGACCTGCTTCGCAGCCGACCGCACAGGGCACGCCCTGCACCATGCCCTCTACAGGAAGGCCATCGAGCTCGGCGTCCATATATACAATGAATGGCAGACCGTGAGCATCGCCCAAAGCGGCGGGCGGGTGGGCGGGATCGTCGGCATCGACATGTCGGACGGCCAGTTCAAGGCGATCGGCGCCAAAGCGGTGATACTCGCGACCGGCGGAGCCGGCAGGGTGTACGGCAAGACCACTAATCCGGACAACACCGGAGACGGGATCGCGATCGCATACAACGCGGGCGCCGGGATAATGGATATGGAGATGGTCCAGTTCCACCCCACCACCCTGCGCGGCTCTAACAAGCTCCTGAGCGAAGCCGCGAGGGGCGAGGGGGCCTACCTGATAAACTCCGAAGGCGAGAGATTCATGGAGCGATACGCGCCGGGCAAGATGGAGCTCGCCTCGAGGGACGTGGTGTCGAGGGCGGAGGCCACGGAGATCATGGAAGGGCGCGGGGTTTCCGGGGATTCCGTGCTCCTCGATTTCCGCCACCTCGACCGCGAGAGGATCATGAGCAGGGTCCCTGACATCTGGAAGAACGCCCTGGAGCTCGCCGGGATCGACATCACGAAGGATCCTGTGCCGGTCCAGCCCGGCCAGCATTACACCATGGCCGGCATCGCGACGGATATAGACTGCAGGACCGGGATCAGCGGCCTGTTCGCCGCCGGAGAATGCGCCTGCGTGAGCGTTCACGGAGCGAACCGGCTCGGCGGGAATTCCCTGATGGAGACGCTCGTCTTCGGAAGGCGCGCCGGAATCAGCGCCCTCAGTTATATCTCAGGGAAGGATCACGCCGGGACCAGGGACGACCAGGTACGGAGAGAGGAGGAGCGCGCACGGTCATGGATGAAGAACTCCGGGAGGATCACCCGCCTGATGAGGATGGAGATGGGCGCGGCCATGGATGGGCATGCGGGCCCGTTCCGCGACGGAACGATGCTGGAGGAGGGCCTCCGGAAGATACGGAGGCTCAAGGCCGAGCGGATAAGCGTCAGCGAGCACAGCCAAGTCTTCAATGCCGAGCTCCAGGCCGCCTTCGAGCTGCGGTTCATGCTCGACCTTGCCGAATGCACGGTCATCAGCGCCGCGGAACGGAAAGAGAGCAGGGGGGCCCATTCCAGGACGGATTTCCCGGAGAGGGATGACCGGAACTGGCTGAAGCACATAATCTGCGTCAAGGCGGAGGGCGGCCCGGCCCTGAGCTATCGGCCTGTGGACATATCGAGGTTCAAGCCGGTGGAAAGACACTATTAATTACCATTTTTAAACACTTCTAAGCATATGTGATGACATGCACAGCCAGCTGAGCCTCCGGAGGGCAGAAAGGATCAGGGCCAGCTTCGCGGCTTTCGCCGTCCTGCTCACGATACATTGCGAGGCGAGATCAGAGCCGGACCATGAAGAGGCCGGCGCCATGAGGCCGAAGATGGCAGCCGTCCCGGCCGCAAAGGCAGAGAGCCGTCCGGCCGGGGGCCTGTTCCATGGCTGCCCGCAAGGCATGGCGCGGGTGGAGAGGTTCTGCATGGACCGTTTCGAAGCGCATCTCGTGGAGATGGACGGCGGGAAACCGCATCCTCATTATGTCAGGCCCCGCAGCATCGCCGGATTCAAGGCGATGTCCGAGCCGGACAGGTTCCCACAAGGCTATTTGAGCCAGATAGAATCCGAAAGCGCCTGCCGCAATTCCGGCAAAAGGCTGTGCACGCGGGCCGAGTGGCTCCGCGCCTGCATGGGCTCGCGGAAAAGCAGGCACCCATACGGCGATTCGCTCATGGCCGGGGCCTGCAGCAACAGCCGCGGGCCGCATGTCATGAGCTTATATTTCGGCGGGAACACGAAGGGGAAATACTGGGCGGAGGGCGAATTCAACAGCCCGATAGTGAATGCGACCCCGGGATACCTCGCAAAGAGCGGATCGCACTACGACTGCGTGAGCGAGAACGGGATATTCGACCTGGAGGGCAACCTGCATGAATGGGTATCCGATGTCGCGCCGAGCGGCATGGGCACCTTCGCGAGCAGCTGCTACAGCGACAACCAGCTCGGGTGCAGGTATTATGCCGCGGTGCATGCGAGAGGCTATCATGATTATTCGACAGGGTTCCGTTGCTGCGGAGAGGCGAGATGATGTTCGAGCGGAAAGAGTTCAAGGAGAGGAAGCCGGTGAAAGACCGGTACCTGAGGCTGGAGAGGATAGGCAGGGGCAGATGCGCTAACGTGTTCCTCGCGTTCGACATGTCCGAGCAGAGGCCGGTGGCGCTGAAGATGCCGCTCCTAGGATCCAATATGGAATTCAGCAGGCGGGTATTCGACCAGGAAGCCGAAGCCCTGATGAGGTCCGCATCGCGGAACGTCGTCGGCCTTGTCGAGGCCGGGCAGACCGAGAACGGGCCGTTCATCACCATGGAATATGTCCCCGGGCCTACGCTGAGGGGCCTTATGGCAGAAGGCAGGATGGACCGGGATTCCGTCCTGCGCATATCGATCGAGATCTGCGGCGCCCTGGACGAGCTCCATAGCAGGGGAGTGGTCCACCGTGACATAAAACCGAAGAACATCATGATAGACGCCCAGAGGAGCGTCCGGCTGATCGATTTCGGTTTCGCCCACGTCGCCGGGAGATTCGACCTGACTATGCTATCCCGGAAGCGTTTCGGCAATCCGGTCTACAGCCCGCCTGAAAAGACGAACGGGAAAGGCGACCCGCGGGCCGACGTATTCTCAGCTGGGGTATTACTCTATGAGATGCTCTCCAGGAGATTCCCGGTCCCGATCATCGAGTCGCTCAAGCTCTATGATCTCCGCCTCCTCGCCCTGCGTCTCCGCAGCGAGGTCCGAAACGGCAGGATCGCTCCTGAGGACGCCAGAGTGATATCGAAGGCCACGGAATGGTCCCCGGAGAGGAGATTCCAGTCCGCGGCGGAGATGCGGCACGCGATCGAGCAGCTAATCTGCAATATTGAATAACCTTAGCGGTGTGTCTACCCTCATGGACAACAAGGGCCCAACAGTCTACAACGATAACAAGACGGTGATAGACCTCGGCGGGAGCCTGAGCTGGATCCTGTGCATCGTGCTCGCCCTCGCCATAATCCACTTCAGCTGCGGCGCGGGCACTGCGACGGGCTATGTCGGCGACGTGTGCGCGAGAGGGTTCGGAATCCTCGATTACGCCGGCCTCATCTGCTGCGCACCCCTATATCTGCTGATAATCATCGTCACAAGCGGCGGCCTGCGCATCTGGTGAGCTATTTAAACAATCCCCTCCCAGTCTGGTCATGAGACTGACGTTCAACGGAGCTGCGGGGATGGTCACCGGTTCGTGCTATCTGCTCGAGGCCGCCGGAAAGAAGATCCTGGTCGACTGCGGGATGTTCCAGGGGCCCAAGGAGATAGTCCGGCTGAATTACGAGCCTTTCAGGTTCGACCCCCGCGAGATCGATTTCGTCCTGCTCACGCACACCCACATCGACCATTGCGGGCTGATACCGAAACTCGCGAAGGAAGGTTTCGGGGGCAGGGTGCTGGCCACGCCGCCCACTCTGGACCTTGCCCGGATAATGCTCGAAGACTGCGCCGAAGTGAACGCCGAGGACACGCGGGAGGAGAACCGGCGGCGCATGAGGGAAGGCCTGGAGCCCCGCGAGCCCATCTATAAGATGGAGGATGTGAAGAGGGCCCTCCGGCTCTTCACCCCGATCGAATACAACCGTGAGAGGCACCTCTCTTCCGGCATCAAGGTCTGCTACAGGGATGCGGGCCACATCCTCGGCTCTGCCATAATCGAGGTCTTCGTCAACGAGCAGGGCAGGAACGTGAAGATCGTGTTCTCAGGCGATCTCGGGCAGGGGAACACCCCGATAGTCGACGATCCGACCATGATAGACAGCGCTGATTACGTCCTCATCGAATCCACATACGGCGACCGGGAGCACCAGGACCCCGGGACACGCGAGTCTGAGCTCTCCCGCGTGGTCAGATCCGCATTCTCCCGCGGAGGGAAGCTGCTGATACCATCGTTCTCCGTCGAGCGGACCCAGGAGCTGCTATATTACATCCACCGGCTCATCGCCCACAAGAAATTCCCGAAGGAGGAGGTTTTCCTCGACAGCCCCCTGTCCATCAAGGCGACCGCGCTCTTCCATAAGAACAGGAGATACTGCAGGCAGAGCCTGAAGGACGAGTTCAAGGAGCCTTTCCTGTTCAGCCAGCTGAAATGCCTCAAGACACCCGAAGAGTCGATGACGATGAACAACTACCGCAGGCCCAGCATCATCATCGCCGGGAACGGCATGTGCACTTCCGGGAGGATCAGGCACCACCTGAAGCACAACCTGTGGAAGAAAGAGACCACCATATGTTTCGTCGGCTACCAGGCGGAGGGGACCCTGGGCAGGATAATAGAGGAAGGGGCACAGAGGGTCAAGATGATGGGGATGGAGGTCGTGGTGCGGGCGCACGTCGAGAAGATAGACGGATTCTCGTCGCATGCGGATTCGCAGGACCTCGAACGATGGCTGGACGGCTTCAAGAGGAGGCCGAAGAAGGTGTTCATAGTCCACGGCGAACGCAGCTCGGCCGAAGGGCTCGGAAGGACTCTCCGGGGCAAGGGGTACCGGACGCACATCCCGCGGCTCGGGGAGAGCGTGACGCTCTGATCTTTCCGTTGGGACGCCCGCCAAGGAGCGCGAATGAATAAAAGCTTACACGCAGAAACCAGGATTATAACAAGGCGGCGGGCATCAGGCCGCGATAAGGGAGTACATGTTCAGCAGGATCTATCCTTCGGTGAATCAGCAGGTGCGAAAGACAGTCGATTCCGTCTCTTTGCCATCAGCCCGGAGAGTGGCCGATATCCTGAAGAAGAGCCTGAGCGAGACGCTGTCCCTCGCCGAGACTGCGGAGCTCCTTGAGATCGGCAGGCACGAGGAGGCATCAGAGCAGTCCGGAATCCTCCGCGGGCACATGATGGGGAGTTTCCTGGATAAGGGAGGCCCGGTCCGGATCATATCGCCGTCCTACCTCTCGAGCCATTGCGTGGATACCTGCGGATACTGCAGTTTCTCGGCCAAACGCAAAGAGACCGAAAGGACACGGTTGGGCCTGGAGCAGCTGGACCAGGAAGTCGGCTACATCATGTCCGGGGGGAACCGCGTCATAGAATTCACGCTCGCGACAGACCCGGAGTTCACGCCCGGAGTCCTCTCGGATTACGTCCGGAAGACCGCCCGGATTCTTGAGGGGCCTGGAAGCGGTGTCCTGCTATGCTCGGATCATCTCACGCTCGAAGGTTACAAGGAACTGAGGTCGGCCGGCTTATCCGGGATGGTCCAATGGGACGAGACGCTCGATGAGGTGCGGTTCAGGCAGTGGCACAACGGCAGCCCCCGCAAAGGGCTTTTCATGGAACGGATGGACGCCCACGACCGGGCTACGATGGCAGGCCTCCGCGTCGCAACAGGGATACTCTTCGGGTTGTCCGATTACCGGTACGACGTCCTTATGCAGATCGCGAAGGCCAGATACCTGATGGATGAATATGGCATGAAGCCGTTCGTCTTCGGGACGCCCAGGATCAAGCCGACCGGATGCAGGAATGTCCGCTCACCGAACGATGTCGACGATTTCGCTTACGAGATCGCCCTGATGGCGTACAAGATCGCCGAGCCCGGCGTGGGGAGATGGCTCCAGACGCGGGAGGACCCGCAGATGAACTTCAGGATGCTCCTTCCCGGTGATGCCTTCACGTATAATTGCGGGGAGGTCAAGCCCGGGGGGCATTTCGTGAATGTCAGGCTCAATCCGGACAAGGGCGGGCAGTTCCGCGTCAGGGAGATGGGGAAGGAGATGTTCCTGGAGCGGCTTTCGGCCTTAGGGCTCAGCGCAGATTTCGCCTGGATGAATCCATAAGGGATTAAAAGAACCGCTGGGTTCCTGTTCCGGCGCCTTGGGCGTCCGGGGATTTGATATGGCGAAAAAAATCGTGTGCGAGCTATGCCAGAAAGAGATCAAAGGGAAGCGCAATTCCATTCTGGTCGAGCGGGAGGGCGACCCGCAGAACGTGGTGGAGGATCTGGATACGGTCTGCCAGAATTGCAGCGAGAAGGTCCTGTTCTCCATCGAGAACCTGAGGAAGCCGGAGAAAAAATCCAGACGGAGGTAGCAGGGGCCTAAGCAAGCCGCATGCATTACGAGCCTGGCTTCCGCCCGACGATGTCAAGTATTATAAGAGCGGGCCGGGATTCCCTACCTACAGGAGGCCCCCGCTATGAAGTATGCACTTCTCATCATGCTCTGTTGCTCCCTGGCGTATCCGACAGAGGAGAACATCTCGGGCGTCCTCACCAATTCCAGACCAGAGATCCACGGGGTATCGGTCTATCCATCCGCACAGATCTTCACGCCGCCCAAAGTGATAGTCAGGATCAACGGCACGATAACCGACCTCAACGGTTTCTCCGATCTCCTCGAGAATGCCTCATCATGCGTCTGGAGGATGAGCAAGCACAACGACACCACGCCTATCCTATTCTACAATTGCAGGAACATATCCTGCGACTTCTCTACCGAGAAGGCGTTCGACCCGGGCATAGACCCCCATGGCGCATACACCGCGACGATCACCGTTTCGGACCATACGGGCTCTTCAGCGGCGAAGGTCACCATACTCCATGATTCGGTCTCCCAGCCGTCGGGAAGGGAGATAAAGGAGCGGATGAGGCTGGAGGAGACGTTCGAATGCCCCGGCGATCTCCTCAAAGCCGCGGTCATGGACGAAGAGAGCCGGCCCATTGACGATGTGCGGGGGTATCTCTTCAGGGGGCAGAACATGGTGGGCGAAGGATACAGCGACGAAAACGGGATGGCGTATTTCTCGATCCCGGCGAACGACACGTATGTCCTCATATTCCACAAGGACGGATACCTCTCCGTAGAAGAGAGCGTCTATCTTTCTGTATGCCCGAGGCCCAATCCGGTCGTGCCGGAATGCCTCGATGACAGCGATTGCTCGGACAATAAACGCTGCTCTTCCGGAAAATGCCTGGCGGTCACCGGGGAATGCGGGCACGCCGAGGGTCACTCGTGGGTGGGGTACGAATGCTGTTCGGACACCGAATGCGGCCCGGCGAGCAGATGCGTCGATAACGCATGCGGGAAGAGCTCATATGAGCTGGCCGCCGCACCTACCGCCGGGACAGGCACGGAAACAAACATCTCCGCCAAGAGGGATTCCGGGCCGTTCTCGAACGCCACCATCTACGTCACGTCCCCCGACAACAGACGATACACACTGATCAGCGATGAAAACGGGACCGCTGTCCTGAGGCTGGACCTTCCTGGGACATATACCCTGTCCCTGATCGTCGGGGGCGTCGAAGTGAAGAGGGCCGCGATCCAGGCGATTGCGCCCGGGCCGAGCGTCCCCCGGCCAGGCGAAGGGAACCAGGTGCCGTCTGCGGAAGAAGGGAAGCCCGGATTCGTCGAGACCGCCAGACCGCTTATATTCATCGCCCTGCTGATAGCGGCCATCGTAGTGTATCTGATATGGAAAAGAAGGAAGAAAAGATAGAAAAGATTATTTCTTGGCCTTTTTCCCCTTAGGCTCTGCCGGCGCTTTCTCGCCCAGGTGGTGCTGCCAGTATATCACGAGAGCCGCGACAGCCAAGACCAGGATGACGAAGGCAAAAACCATCGTGTTATCCGATTTCCCGGATGACGGCGGCGTCAGGACCGTGTTCGCGCCTGGGGCAGGCGGAGCCGGCTTCTCTGAAACGATCACGACAGCATTCTTCGCCTCGGTCTGCAGGTTCGAATAGCGGACGTATGCCGTGATATTGTAGGCGCCGGCCTGTTTGGGGGCATAATATGCCACAAGGGTGGCGTTGCCGCCCTTCGGCACCTGCACCTCATCGCCCTGGATCGTCGCGGCGATGCTTCCGTTCCTGCTCAGGTCGCCTTTGAGCTGCGCGACCACGCTGCCATTCCCTGTATTCACGAAGACTGCCTGGATCTTCATCTGCTCTTCGGTGCTGCCGGCAGTGGCAACCAAGGATCTCATTTCCCCGGAAAGGCCCAGCTGGCCCGTCTCAACGATGCGGAACGGCTTCGTGGCCTCAAAGACCGGAGTGTCGTTCGCGCCGGCGAAGACCAGCAGCGTGGCATTATAGTCCCCCACCGAGAGGTTCTGCACCGGGAACGATACCGAGAAGCCCCGCGAAGAGGTCGGCAGCAGTTCCGAGCCGTCCTTCCTCGAGTTCAGCACCACATTATTCCCCTGGAGCACCTGGAGCTCGACCGACGGGGTGATCCTCACATTTCCGGTGTTCGTCCCGAAGACGACGACCTGGAGGTCCCCTCCCCGTTCGATGTTGCCCAGCGAGACGTTCTGCACCTCAAGGCCGACGGTCTGCTCTCCTGTGACATTGACGATTATCGTCTCAGCGACCTGCGGGACGAGGGAGACCGATGAGCTCGACGATGAAGAAGACGAATCGGCGCTCACGAGGATGGATATATTGTAGAGTCCGTTCGCCGCATTGCCTGGCGGCATCACTGTGAACCGGACCGGATGCGCCGTCCCGCTCTTCAGGACGAACTGGCTCTCCGAGAGGTTCAACCAGCTTTGCTGGGGGCCGCTGGCCTTAAGGCTGACCAGCAATGACTCCGACTTATCCGTCCCCCCGCTGACATCGAACGATCCCTCGGCATACCCCCCTTTCAGGACATGGTCCAGCAGGACTGTGGGCGGCGAGACTCCGATGTCGGTCCGGGCGAACGCCGGCACGCTCAATAGCAATATCGCGAATAAGAAAAAAATGTTTTTCATGGCAATCACGGTAGTATGCATTTCGAAGGCGGTTGTGCATTCACAAACTCGACCGTCTCCACGCTCTGGTAGGCTCCAGCAGGGAAACCGACCGGCGGATGCCAGTCAGTATAGACTTCGCGGGTCACAGTTGAGACCGCGCTGCCAGGATAGACGCTGAGGCTCGATGCATCCGAGAAAAGCTGGGTCGCCAAGCTGAGCGGGACCTCGCCGTTGCAGCTTGCGAAGGAGTAGCCGGTGTCGATGCTCTGGTGCACCGTGTCAGCCGGCATCACGACCGGGCCGTTCAGGTCCGTTGCGCTCGCCATGTGGTCCAGCTTCACATTGCCGACGTTCTCCAGCTGCGTATCGGAGAAGTGGACGTTGTGCTCGCATCCCATCTGGCCCGGGGCAAGGGTCCCAAGGTCTATGGATCCTGCGCCGTTGACCCTGCCTGCCAATAGCGTCGGCATTGAGATCGGAACGGTCTTGGTGGCGGATGCGCCGGATTTATCGACGACTGTCACCTGCCAGTACCATGAATCGCATGGCGGCTGCCCCTGCGGGCCTGCAGCTTGCAGGGTGGGCACGGCATAGTAAGAGATGCCGGGCGTGTTCTGCTGTACGTTCTGCTGTATGGTTATCGTGACCGTCCCTATCGTCGGGTCATTGGGGTCAGGAGTGAAAGTTACCGCCTGGGTGGTTATCGCCGTCCCGCTGTAATGGTTCGCCGGGTTGTCGTTCGCCACAGCGCCGACAGGACCGGAGTAGAAGATGTATGTCACATTCTTGGCCGTCTGGATGTTGTCCACAAACCCGTTGTTCGACACCACGGTCAGCACCACTGTCGCGGTGCCGGCGTTCGAGCCCGCCACGAGGGTGGGCTTCGTCGCGGTCATCTGGGTTATCACCGGGGGCGTATTGCTCAGCTGGCCCGTGATGGGCACGTTCGCCGACTGCCCGTGCAGGAGGGAGCTGCCAAAAAGGCCTAATGCTCCCAGGATTATAAGTCCTAGACTCGCCGTTATCAACATCTCCTTTGTTTCCATTTCAACACCATGTGATATTTCTTTCACTAA
The DNA here is from genome assembly GCA_046331685.1 of Candidatus Micrarchaeia archaeon. Taxonomy (GTDB): domain Archaea; phylum Micrarchaeota; class Micrarchaeia; order Anstonellales; family Bilamarchaeaceae; genus Bilamarchaeum. Next base: position 433,187 of record JAXLQI010000001.1, read on the forward strand.
TGGAGGGATATAATATTTATATATCAGTGACATGTTGTAGATAGTGTAAGCACAGTCCTTTCAGATCCGGATATGCCAGAGGTGTGAGAAGATTGAGAATTAGAAATGCTCCTGCCGGATGCAGAGAGGTTATCTGAGGTCTTAATCCCGGGACCGAGAATCTCGCAGTTTGGGATGGAGAACACAGATAACGATAAAATGCTCCCGCCGAATGTACAGGGCATATCTGAGGTCTGAACCAAGAAAGCCAGCTGACCTTCCGATGAGAGTTGCTCTGAGGTAGGTTCTATTTAAGGCTAGGCCTGAGTCGGCTAAGGGGAACGACGAAAGTATGAATAAGCTTATCCAAAGCCGCGAATGAACCTATCCAGTTGGTTTAAACTTGTAATTTGCTGGCAGTGCTTAACACACTGGTCAAAATTAATCGGAAGATCAACTTGGAATAAGGTGCCGGTTATCGAAAGTGCTGGAGGGGCCAGAGGATGGACGCTTGCCGCTAAGGCATAAAGTGCAATTCTGGTTCCGGTTTATTTCCGCCACTAGCAGCCGATCTTTCCTGAGTTTCTTTTCCATCTCCCTATTTAACCACCTTTTACCTTTTATTAACTGCGACCCATACGCCGATTGCAATTAGGAGTACGCAACGACTGTTGCCAACCAGCCTCCGCCTGCAAATAATCCCCATACCAGCAAACCGCCGCCAAAGATACCTAAAACCAAATCAATTCCGCCAGAGATACTAAATCCATCTCCCATAAAATCAACTCCTAGTATTCCCATTACTATTGTATTTTGTTCATGATAAACTCCCGCGTTACGTAATGCGAGATACCCGCGTTTTTGTATCCACGAGGAACGATTAGGTAAAAATGGGACTGGCAGTTTCGTTTCTGGCATAGTCCATCCTGTAAAAGCGCGATATTGGGCATGAGCATGGTCATTGTCGATATCATCTGCCGTTTTTACTTCAGCGAAATGGACTCTTGAAAATCCGTATCCTTCTGCATCCGGAATATACCCATTCCTCTCCTTTGGTTGTTCATAACCTGGCAGTGTCGCTGCTTTCCGGGTTGATACCTCTCTTTCCAATATTTCCAAAAGTCCCGCAAACATTGCCTGATGCTCTTCCGATGGCCCGCCTTCCGATGCCATGCTTTTCACCTCACCGCTTAAATTTGAATTAGGAGATATATTTAACTGAAATATTTATAAAGGTTTCATTATATAATTAATTATTGATTATTAATTCATTATATACTCGAGAAAATTCGAGTTTGACGCGCATATTTATTAATTTTGCGCTCATATTAAAAATTATGTGTAAAGTACTCGGAGGTACTTTGTTCTTGTTGAATTGGCTGTGTTATTATGGCTAGAAGAGGAACAGGTGAAGTAGCAGAAAAACTGCTTGCACTGTGCTTTCAAATCAACCTGAAACAAAGGGTGGCCTTTCGATTCAGGAGATTTCAACAAAGTCAGGCATAAATTGGGAAACAACTAAGAGATACCTTGATATGTTCTACAAATTAAATATAATAATAGAGCTGAAAGAATCGGATAAAAAAATACTATATAGAAAAGTTGGACAAGACGAAAAAGACACTCTGTTCCGAATTCCATTAAACCAGAATAACCGGGTTATATGGCTTGTATATGCTCAACTATTCGCTTACTCTGAGTGAAACTCACAAATCTCAGATATATAAAACGCGACTTCAAAAAGTCGCAGTAGACGTTGTTGAAAAATATTATCCACAGATACCTCGTGGGTGGTATGGCATCTATACGGAGAGCTTACCATTAGCACCAGATACTGGAGGCGAAGGGCCATTTGATCAAGCTGAAGAGATTGCTAGGATAAGGGAAGTTTTGACGAATACACCTTTTAACAATACACACGAGATACGAATGTATCAGTATGAACGTGAAAAAGAAATTATATATAGTAAAAGAAAAGCTTGCAACGTTACTTTCTGGATCGTTTACTAGAGATTTAGCACTTTTTCAAACCGTAATGAATTTGCTGCAGCTTACGTAGAAAACATTGACGATAATGAAAAAAACGAAAGCGATAGCAGAATCATTTACTGCTTCACTACTTTCGATAATTAGAAATGCGGATATGAGGCACTTAGAAAAAACCAACACGATTATTGAAGCAGATTTTTAATCGTGTATGGGAACTTATGGCCACTTGCGAATACCACGAATCTATGAAAAAATATTATGATGCTGAGCTACTTGATTATTATATGTCTAACGATATCTTAGACAAGGAAGAGTTGTCTTTAGAAGCTCTGGAATCTCTTGAACGATTGAACCTAAAATAATCATTCCTGATAATGAACAGACACGTAAGCTTAAAGCGCTCAGAGGTTCTGCTAAGGAGATTTCACCTGAGGAAAAAGAAGAAACGAGAAAAAGCTTAAAGAGATGGGTAGTTCAGAGGCTCTTTAGGACGTACGGGATTGACCGGGGATGAATATCCTTTGAAATCAGTGATATTTTGGGTTACGAGATAATCCACCTTTTCTCTATGAGCGATTATAGCATGTAAGGCATCTTGCCAATGAACACTCAGTGATTTTGCTTTCTCTTTTTCTTCGATATCATATTTGACATATTGAATATTTTTTTTCATAGTTTCTAATAGCATCGCAGTTTCAGTCGGTTCAATTTGACAGTATAACTCTTCTAAAACGAAGGATGATACAACCAAAGAAAATTCTCCCGCTACCACCCATCCGATACTCTCAGCATCGTCCTCTAACGGTTTACCAAGTTTATTGCACCGATCTTGCTAGATAGTCAAGATAGACATTCGTGTCTACATAAATTTTAATCATGAAATCATCAAGTTTTGGAGGTTAATTGTGAGATATTTATGTAAGATATTTTATATCTACTCTAGATAAAAAAAACGAAATTCTAAAGAAGTCGATAGCCATATAAACATACATACGTATATGCGTATGTATGGGCAAACTGACTATAATCATTTCTGATGACATAGAAGATAAACTCAGAAAAAAAGCAGCGGCCAAATTCGGTTTAAGAAAAGGCTCAATTAGAAATGCCATCGAAGAAGCATTGTTAGAATGGTTCAGGAGGGATGCATAATGACTTCGGATCTGCCATGGAAGCATAGCCCGAGCAATATGGGCAATCGCCTCCATACCATCTGCAGTTATATGGCCATGTTCCCTCCGTCCATCCCGAACTACTTTATAAAAAGTATTCACGCGAGGGGAACATTGTCCTCGACCCATTCTCTGGAAGAGGAACCACGCCATTGGAGGCATCGATGCTGAATCGAGTTGCTATCGGTTCGGACAAAAACCCTCCTAGCCTTTGTTCTCACATATGCGAAGGTGGATGTTCCGGCCAGGAACAGATTATCGATCGGATAAACAAGCTATGGGCAGATTACAAAGGAAACACCAGATATCAAGGTGAAGGAACCCTGGCAGGTTAAGATGCTCTTCAGCAGCTACACCCTTAAACAGCTCCTCTTCCTGAAGAAAGACTCAGGTGGAAGACGAACAACGTTGACGCGTTCATAACAGCAATGCTTCTCGGCATCTTGCATGGCAATTCTGAGGGTATCTATCGATACAGATGCCGAACACATTTTCGATGTCGCCGCACTACGTCAAGAAATTCATCAAAGACAATGAACTCGAAAAGAATAAGCGGGATGTCTTCGCCCTCTTACACAAGAAGCTGGATAGGTGTTATCAAAAAGTCCCGGCCAAAGGTAAAGCGTACCAGATGGATGCGAGGAATCTCGACAAGGTGAGAACCTCATCGGTTAAGCTGGTCTTGACCTCCCGCCATATACCTCTGTGATCAGATATGGCGCGTTTAATTGGATTAGGCTTTGGTTCCTCGACAAAGATGCAAAAAGTGGATGCTTGGACTCCTATGCACTCAATCGTTGCCGTTATACCGAGATTTCATGTTGACTGTCCTCAAGGAGAACTATCGGGTGCTGGTTGATGGTGGCATTGCCGTATACGTCATCGGCGACGTCAGGAAAAAAGAGTCTGGGGTGATAATTAACCTCGCGCAATTCGTGTGGGATGAGTGCGCAAAGCCGCTTGGATACGACTTAGTCGAGCCTATCCTGTTGACGCTATAGAGAGAGGATTCCACGAAGGTCTCGAAGATATGGGGCGAGAGGCGCGGTGATGCCACCAAGATCGACCGCGTCCTTGTTGTCCGTAAACCCCCGCGCAATTAGTCTTCTCCGACCTGTAAAGACCTAAAGGACAATATGAGTGTCTTCGCGACTCTCTGCATCTCTTCATCCTGCTGCTCTGGGGTCATACTCTGCGACATCTCTACAGCCGGTTCAGTTTCTGTTCGAACTTCACGGCTGTACGCAGCCTTGTCCCGGTCGTATTGCTGGAAGAGATGGTAGGGCTATATGCGACATATTTATTCGACCCTTTGAACATATTTCTCGCTGCGACTGAATCTCTGCATCCGTTTCCTCTCGCCCTCCATAAGCGCGGAATCCATGTTAACCCGTAGCAGGAGCAAGTCCGTGCCGTTCGCATCCTGCGTCACACTAAACTGCCCGACCTTCAGCTCGTTCCAGCCAAATTCCCCCCACCGACCCGTATATATCCGTTCGAGATGATAGTTGGGTTTAGCGCTGGGGCTTTCTTTTCCCTTTTCTGGCTCTTCTTCGCCTTCTTTTTCCTTAATGACAATGCATTTCCTCTTGTCCGATAGTTTCGTACTGCCGGGAAAGGCGAGCGATATTATGATGTCAAATTCCTGATTCACCTTGACTTCCTCAGCGACATGGAGGGTCACTCTGATCGTTCCATTGTATGGCCCCATCCTGCGAACTTGGGTTACGCCATTGCATGAGAACTGGGCATTAAACTCCCCACGATTTTCACTTCGGTCGAGGATGTCGTTCGCTCCATCGAATCCGATGGCAATGGAGCTGTTCTGTCCCTTTTTCAGGTGGATATCCCTTACTCGAAGAACAATTTTGTGGGTGGCTCTACGGGGACGTATTGCGGTGGCGGGGTGACCATGAAGAAACGTTCCACCTCCTTGGATTCAAGGAGGTTCTCGCATTCGAGGCGGAATTTGATGCTCCGGCACGAACTCCTCAGCTTGCTCGTTTGCGAAGAATGATACGGGCAACACGCCATCTTTTGAATTTGGAGATCTGGACGACAACCTCGATACCCGTCCCGTCAATCCCGCTAACTGTGATCTTGCCCTTGTTTTTTCTACGGGTGAAGAGATCATCTGGGCCGTTTAACGATAATCGTAATGCCCTGTTCTCACACTTCCTCAACTCGATAGGATCTTCTTTCGACTTTAAATCGAAGGCAGTGGGAGGGTCTTGCGGGACATGTTGATTTTCCTGCCTGATTCCGTTACCTCAGAACCCTCTTCGACCTTGCCCGCGCCGAGGTCAATCCCTATGGTGAGCAGGCTATCTAGCATATTTCTTACTTCTTTGATGCTCTCCTCGTCCTCTGCGTATTTCATTCAGCTTGTTCTCCCAGTTCCTCAATTCCCGGTCTTCCTCACCGAGGCATTGGATCAACCGATTCTCAATGTGCTCTATGTCGTCTCCTTCTCGAACTAGCTCCATCCTACCGGATGTGAACAGTCTACCCTTTCACTTCGTGGGAGGTCATCCATACGACCTGGACAAGCGACTCGGATACCCTTGGAAGGCGGGCCTTTTTTTGCGATCAAGCTCTTTTCCAAAGTTCAGCTGCCTCTGTCCATTCAACGTCACGATGACAGTATTAGCGGAATTTTCCCTTTCCAAGTGGTTCGATAACGGTCTTTTTCCCGGGTCGTTTTTATCATGAAGGAGCCAGTACCGGATTGTCAATTTTTCGTTTTTCTCCCCACTGCTCTTCATCTACGTTTTTGTATGTGACATAGTCAACATCTTGAAGGATAGATCGGTCTCCAAACATGTTCCTGTTAAACTCAGGTTACCTTCTCGCAGGTCCTCCAACCGAAAGGGCAGGATGGGGTCGAAGAGGTAATTCCTGAACAGCCTGAAACTGATCCTCTGGAGAGGTTTTCCCACTCGCTTCGCGCGATATTTTATATGAGCGATATAACTTCCTTGCTTGGGCTCATTGCCACTCTTATCTGGCTTTTCCCTAGGTATTGTCCCGTCTCGAAGGCATAGATACAGATAAACTGGAGGTTGTGTGACATAGGTTACTTTCCCAGCACTGTGGTCCCGAATCTCTAAGGCATCAGTCTGCCGAATGATTGTCCATCCAATGACGTCCTCCTTTTTTGTGGGTGCTAGGTTGTCGCCTCGAAATAATGACCGAGTAGTTGGAAAATCTGAAGGTGGATGAACCCATGACCGTATGTGCCGAGTAAATGAGGCTTGCTCAACTTATTGCTCTTTCCAAGCGAGAGGAACACTTACTTACGTTGATTCGAAGTCATCCGGGTGCTGCCCGATGCCGTTATCCCGGATGATGATAGTCGGATTCAGGGGTCTTCAGAATCATAGAGTTGAACCGCCGTGACTTCTTTCGCTAGGTCGGTCTTGGCCTTGTTTGTCATGCTCCTTGAGTAGAGTGCAGTATCTCCATTCGGAATCGAGTACCACCGTTCAACTGCCCTCCTTGGCGATGTTGGCAGCTTCTCCAGCGACAGTGGTTTTCCGCCATTGGAGAGATATTCCTTGAGTTCTACCGAAGCATCGATCCATTCGTAATCCTTTCTATGGCGGGTGCGATAGTGACATTCGTCGTATGAATATTTGCAGCGTTGCTAAAGCTGTTTCCTACGGGCTTCCAGATATATCTTTTGTCTCCGAGGTTCCTTGGAGGGTCTGCGGCTCCGATCTCAGCCAAGAAATCGGTGGCTTTCTTTCTCTGTCTTGATGCATAACAGTCTTGCCACAATGCTGTCCTTTGTCGTCATGCCAATCCCTATTTCAGTTCAAGTACAAACGCGGCTGGCTTCTCGAATTGTACCTTAACCCGCCTCAATTCCTTATCGATAACGGAAAATAATTTCTTGACATCGTCACCATCGTACTCGTAAAGTTGCCGATTGGAACAGTGTCCAAGAACTCTCAGGGCCTCAAGTACTTTGTTTACGTTTTACCGCGAGTCTCTTGAAACGGTCGCGCCTCCCTTCATTTTGTATTGCCGCCCGATTATTTTATGTAAGAAGGATTTATAAATGGGTTGGTAACCGGTTTTAAAACAGGTAAGAAAATATCTTAATCTGGTTGGGAAGTATTAGAAGTAAATTCTTCATCTTGAAGAGGAAAAGATTGCGGTATCAGCGGGCCAATATTTTTACAGTTAATTTAACAGCTAACATCATTCCGCTAAAAATTTAGGCGTCAAATCGACGATAAATTGCCTTTTCACTACCCCTAACCTATCCCCTATATACATATACCACCTTGCGAGAATAGGGTAGGTAAGCGTAGGCTCAGGCGAATAATTTTGCTATTGTTTCCTTGACTGTGCTTCTGGTAACAGCTGTACCAAATTTCGAGTATTTGTACTTGAATTTTTCTGTCAGTTATGAAAATAAATGATATTGCGTACCCGACCTTGTATCTGGAGAACTTGGCTTCCAGTTCGTCAGGATGACGAGTGAGATTTTGCCCGTTTCAACGTCAAAACAGTATCTGCCCTTGTGCTCAAATTCGATATCTGGACCATAGGTCGTATTCGTTTCTGGCTTGATGTTATACTTCTTCAGTTCGACCTCGATCAGAAAGCAAAAGAAAGCATGTTCCTTGCTTTCGTTGTAGCGGGGATTAACCCAATAGTAGCCAGCGCCAGATTTTCCGAATGGGCTTGTTTTTCAAGCGTTTGAAGCCCTTTGCAAAACACAGCTCCTCGCGCCTTTAGGCTGAAAGGCCCCGTTCAAGTATCAAAAGATTTTTCATTTTCGATGCTCTCTTTTGGCTGAATTGGCTCTGGAGCTTTTGCCAGTTTGCCTTGCCTCTTCGCTAGGTTCATCGTCTTCCTCGCTTTCATCAGTTTCACTATCCTCTTCGGCGTCTTCCCCATCCTCGTCCTCTTCGTCATCAGACGGTCTTGAGCGTTTTTTTTCTCCTCGGTGATTCTCTGCTTTTCTCTCCAATCCATCTCGTTAAAGATCTTCTTTTTCAATTTCGAGCAAAACGGGTAGAAATTACCGACTTCAGCACCATAGACTTCTTTTTCGGCTTTGATTGCCTATATTAGAATTGGCCATGACCTCATAAAACCGGTCTAGTTTTTCCAGCTCCTTCGTTATCACCTTTTCCCTCTTCGTAGTCTGGATATATTCCAACTGCTGCTTCAGGATGGTCTTCTCTACGGGATATCGGAGTTATGGAGATCTTCCTCCTTGTCCCACGCCTCAGCGTCCAGCTTGATGAGTACCAACTCAACATGATACTCTAGCCAGATAGGAAAACAGCCGTACCAATAGTATTCCTCTTCGAGGTATTCATAATCCAATAGTCTTGTCGCTCACTTTCCTTCACCCCGCGGTCAATACCAAGAAGCTTGAAGCTCTGCTTCACGACGAAGATGCGAATCGGCGTGTTCTCGCAGTTGATTGCTTTTCTGCTTTATCTCATCATATTTGCTCAGCCGCTCTGCGTTAAAGATTCTATGATGGAACAAGCGCTCTTTCCCTTGAAGCGTTGTTCCAATGATTTCGTATCAATAACCTGCGTTATTTTACCGTAGAAGTCATACAACAAATCTGCCTCCCACCTCAGCTCATTTATCCTCTTTTCGGCTTCTTTCTGAAGCTCCTTCGTACTGAAGCAGCAGGTCAGCCTTTTCCTGCCGCTCTTCCTGCCTCTTCTTTTCGGCTTCCAGAGCCAGCTTTTTCCTGTATTCGCCTGGAAAAAATCCAATAATAGATGCCCTCAAAAAAGTTCTTCGTCAGCACGGCAGCTCACCCCGCAGTTCTTTGTCCAGCCCCTTCTCGATGATTTTCCTGACAAGAAGCGTCTTGACTTCCTCGTCTTCACAGCTTGTTCATGATGTTATCGCTTATCTGGCGCATCTTCTCGGCTTTGAAATGAAAGAGTCGTCAAGTGGCATCCCGCACTTTGTACAAAATTTGAAGGCCGGGGAGTTGTTCTCCTTTTACCTCTGGCATGTCCTCAGCCGCATTTTTTCTTCTTGGGCGTTTTCAATAGGCGCTAGGCCGTGCATTTCAAGAAGGCGTTGTCCACGTCGCGACCTGACAAATGAACATAGGTGGCGGCCATATCGCTACCCTGAACCCAGCCGAAATGCTCTTTCATCTGGGATTCGGTCAGTTTGTTCGCCAGGTTGGTGGCTCTTGAATGGCGGAATAAGTGAGGATAGATCTTCTTCTGGATTCCGGCTTTTGTGGCTATTTTCCGAAGCGTCGCATAGATTGTGCCATGCCTGAGGCATTTGTCGGTTATCTTGTGATTCTTGTATTGTATCCCATAGCCAGGCTTCCGGATCCTTTGCCCTCGGATGGGAGTTCAGCCAGGATGCCAAAACAGGGGCCGAGCTGATTATCCTTACCCTCCTATCCCCGGTCTTACCAGTAACGCGCAGGACGGCCCCATATTGGTCAAAACTAACGTTTCTCATTTGTAGGGATAGAAGTTCACCTATCCTGCAACCGGTCTCATATAAAACAAGAATCAACGTTTTTTATCGCGCGGATTCATTGCGGCATCTGCCAATTTCAAGACTTCATCTTCTGTTATGAGAATGTACTCCGGAAGCTTATGTTCAAGGTTTTTCATGCTTTTTTCTTGAGCCATGTTATTTTCTTTGGGAAAAACTCGTCCTTGCCCTCCAGCCACTTGTAAAACATCTTTAAGAATGACCCGGAAGTCGTATTTTGTATATTCAGAATAGTCTTTCTTCTCAAGGTCGCCAATCAGGGCTATTAAATCGTCCTTTGTAGCCTTCCCTGAAGGGTTTGCCCAGCCATCTTGCCAGGAACCTGAGGCAATAAACGGTTTTGGCAACCCTGCCGTTTGTCGTTCCTTTGGCCAACTTGACCTTGGAAAACGCGATAATCGCATCCACATTCTCCTTGCAAACGCCTTTCTCCTCCTTCAGCTTTTCTATCGCCTGCTCAAGCCTTTCCGGGTAGTCATACAGATCCACTTTAGCCATACCATTACCTCAGCGGAAGGCCGATCCGGCTTCTTGCTAACATCAGCTTCTGTGCCAGCGGGGACTACTTATTGGTCAGTGCCCAATTTGGCACTATAATGACCAATTCCGGCTAAACCACCCTATATCTGATCTTCCAAAACGGGGCATCCGCTAAAGGGGAGAACTCAGATAAAGAGAAATTGCTCCTGCCGGGATTTGAACCCGGGTTTACAGAGATCTCCAAACTTTTTAGCAAAGAGTTTTTTGTGAAACTTTTCCTAAAAAGTTTCTGAGGAATCTGTTGTCCTTGACCAGACTAGACTGGGAGCTACTTGTATCGTGTTGCTGGGGAATCTTTATAATAGATTAGCCAACGCCATGCATCGGATGAATGCCAGCACATCGTCGCCCCAAGACCGAAGGGCTCATGCAGAAACCGCCGTGGCCTTCTTGACACTCGTGCCGTAGGGGGATAAATCTTCGCCTCGGCTTCGTGGTTTTGCTGATATTAGCAATCATCTCCGCCGAAAGAACCTTCGTAGGCTGGGTGTTGTAGTCGTTCTCCGCCTGGAGAAGAAGATCGGGACCGTGGAATGATGCACAGCCTGCTTCAGGCGCTCATCAAGGAGCGGGTTTTCCGCCCAAGATTCCGAAGCGCCCGCAAAATCCACCGCAGCCTTCAGCCCGAGCTGGCGCTCGGATGTGAAAACAGTCTCGATACCTCCGTACGAGCAGCCCATGACGGCCATCCGCCCAGGGTCGACGACGCTCAGGCCCTTCAGGTATGAGAATGCGGCAGAGACGTCGTCCGCCTGCATGAGGAGCTGGTCGAGCTGCGCCTGCCGCCTCTCAAGCGGGGTCCCTGAAACCATATCGCCCACATACGGACCGGATGATAACCCCTGCCCTCGCCGGTGAGGGACGAAAACGACATAACCGTGCGATGCGAAAAACGATGCGACGGCCTCCTTGGGGCCGGGCTGGGGTTCGCTGCCGTGATTATAGACTATTGCCGGGAAAGGCCCGGCCCCTTTGGGGGTGTAGAGGTATCCCTTGAGCTCGTACGGGCTTGCGGAGTAAGTGACGACCTGCACCGTGAAATCAGGCTGAACTGCCGGATTGGAATTTGATGCCTGGCTGACGGTGTCCATGGTCGAATTGACAGAGATTATCCTGGACGTGTTAGATATGCAGCCAGCGAGGAAAAGGACGGCGAGCAATGCCAGGTATCTCATGGTTTCACCTTGGAATAAAGAAAAGAATCAGGCGGGCTCGATCACGCTTTCGTTGCTGATCAGGTCCGGCTCTGAGTCGCTGCCCAGGCCCAGATCCTGGTCGCTCGGAAGCTGCCCTGCGGGGACGACGCCGTCATCGGCCGGCGGTATGACTTCCTCGGTCGAGAGGGCCGGCTCTCTGGGTTCCGGCTGCGGAGCGATGTCCGAATCCCCCACCCCTCCTGCCGGCTGAACTTTCGTCCTCGCCCCCGCGCATCCGAAAACAAGGAGCACGGCGAGGGCTATCAATAGCGCCCTTTTCATGACCTCATCCCGTGGATGACCGTCTTGAGGGTCTGCGCCGCATCGCGTATCGGAGCCCAGACCGTGTTCTCCTGCGAGCCGTACTGCGACGGGCCTATGGAAGCGAGCGCCGAGTCCGCCGCGTCGAGGTCGGATGTGACCTTGCCGAGCTCGGCCGTGTAGTTGCCGGCCTTCGGCTGCGTCTTGACAAATTCCTCGATGGCGGTCAGCTTGGCGATCTCCCATTTCGCCGCGAAGTGGAAGTTGGTCCCGTTCGGACAGCCGTCGAAGAGGCAGTACTTCCGGAGGGCATCCGAAAGGGTCCTGCCGTCGGACGAAGATCCTATGGCCGACTGGAGCGGGGCCACGATCTGGGATTCGGCGTCCTGGATGAGGCTGTTGAGCCTGGACGTGCTTATGCCTTTCGAAGAGAGGTTGGACGCGCGCTCGGCCTCCAGGCTGAGGAACTGCGTGTAGCCGTTCACCTTGGCGTCCGCGAAGTCCTTCATGGCGCCGAAGTGGCAGCTTTCGAAGTCCGTCTTGAGGGCATCGAAGCTCGTGCGGAGGGCTGCCCTGGTCTTCAGGGTGAGGTTCTTCCCTCCTTCGATCCTCCATGATCTGACCGCTTCCCGCGTCATGCGGAGGTCAGGGTCGAACGTCCCCCGGAGGAATGTCCTGAACGATTCCGTGTCGTTCGAATCCGCATACGACTGAAGCTGCGCCGTATCGGATTTTATCTTCCCGGAGTAAGCATCGAGCGAAGCCCCTGGGGCGTTCGAATCTATCGAATCCAATACCCCGGTCGTGAAATCCGCCTTGCATCTGACCTGCTCCATGGCGGCGCCGAGCAGATCGCCCTTGACCGCGCCTGCAGCTGCGAATGGCACTGCGAGCAGCAGCATCAACATCAGATATTTCATTTCAACACCTCGTTCCCTTGGGGAACCCGTAGGTAGTCCCATGGAACCGGATTAATATATTACGTGGAACGACTGGAACTACTTCCCGAAAACGTCGCCGAGAGTGATCAGGTTCCTGTTCCCTTTCTGCGATTTGACGAGGATCCCTTTGTTGGCCAGAGATGCGATCCTGCGCGACAGCGTAGCCTTCGGCACGTGGGTATGGAGATAGAGATGGGCCTGCGTCGTCTTGCCTTTCTGGGCGGCTATCTCGCGGATAATCTCCTTGTCGGTCTCGTCCAGCGTCTTGAAGAGCGGATCGGATTCGAGATGATTGGTCGGGACGGCTGCCGTCTTCTCAGGCTTCCGTCTCACGAAATAGAAGATCACGACGACAGAGAGCGCGATGACGATAGATAGGATGACAAGCGACCGATCCTGCTGGGATGACAGCTCGTAGCCGGCTTTGAGGCGGGCCTTGTGCTGGGGGTCGATCCCCGAGGCCGCCCATTCGACGGACAGGGACTCCCCTCCGGTCACGGCTCCGTTAGTGCTTTTCAGGATGGTCCCCGGAGGCAGCGAGAGGTTCCCGTTGAATGACGAGATGTTCTCGGAAGAGCCGATGCCGAGGTCGAAGTTCCAGTCCGGCCCGTCCTTGGCTGTCAGGGAATCGGACTTGATGACGAACTCCAGGTAATCCACAGGCACCGTGGCATAGATATAGGTCGTGTTATTGGCGTATCTGAGCGTATAGGCGATATCCAGGCCGCTGCGGTCCTTCACAGAGACCGAGTCGAGAGGCGCGCTGAGCGCGAGGGAGACGTTCCTGCCCTCTGAAGAGGAGAAATTGCTCTGGATGGTGAGGATGGAATTTCCGGACGCGTCGACCTGGCCGCTCATCACCATGGTCATGGCCGGGAATGAGAGCGATATGAAAAGGAGGATGAGGAATGCCCGCTTGATCCTGCTCACTTCCTTTTAGGCTTTTTCGCCTTTCTGGCTGTCGGTTTCTTCTTTTTGACTTTCTTGGACGCTTTCTTTGCGACCTTCTTCCGCGCTGACTGAGGAGTCCCGCTTATCACCTGGACGGGATGCTCATCCCTGCTGTGCGAGCGGACCCGGTCGACTAGATGGCGGACGATGTGCTCGCCCTTGTGCATCTGTGCGCCGAAGGTGTCCGGGCTGATCGTGGGATCGAATCTGGCCCCCGCCGGGACCGGCCGGCCGAGGGCAGGCCGCATCCTCTCGTGGATCATCATCGGCAGGTCGCGCATCTCAGCGTGGTCCCTTTGGGGGGAGAGCCGCGTCACCGAACCTAGTGACCTCGAGGGCGATGGCTGGAATGCGAGGACCGGCGAGCGGGCAAGTGGGTTGGTCTTCTGGCCGATGGTTTCGACCGACATCTGCGGCCGTCTGGACATCTCGAGCAGGCTCTTCTTCTCGGTGAAAGAGAACTGCGGGTTCTTCAGCACTTCGGGCATGAGCACCGAAGCCTCGGGCGAGGAGCCGTAGTGCGAGAAGAATTCGATGATCGCGAACTTCGAAGCGAGCGGGCCTTTGCCGGAGGCCCAGGAACGCAGCTCGGTCAGGGCGATCCTCGGGGGCTTACCGAGGGATAATATCTGCCTGGCCTGTTTCCTCAGAGAGTCAGGGGTTTCCATCATGGATAAGATAAGCCCACCAACCTTAATTTAATTATCTATCGATTAAGTCCTATCTCGTTTTGACAGTTTTGAGGTGCCTGCATGGATTTCAACAGAGAGTTCAGGAAGCCAGAATTCACCAGGGTATCGGATTATATCTGGGAGATAGGGACGGGTTTCAAGCCCGGGATGAAGGTCCCGGCACGCGTTTATGCGAGCAAGGCGGTCCTCGACCAGATGGACCTCCACGTCTATGATCAGATAACGAACGTGGCGACGCTCCCGGGGATACTCAAGTACGCGTACTGCATGCCCGACGGCCACAGCGGATACGGATTCCCGATAGGCGGGGTGGCGGCGATGGACGCGAACGAAGGGGTGATCTCCCCCGGCGGGATCGGCTTCGATATCAACTGCGGCATGAGGCTGATACTGACAAATCTCACCATAGACGACGTGAAGCCCCACCTCAAGCCCCTCGTCAACCGGCTTTTCGAGCGAGTCCCGGCAGGGGTCGGGAGCAAAGGGTTCGTGAAGCTGGACGGCACGACGTTCCGCAAGGCGATCGAGGAGGGGGCCGAATGGTGCGTGGACCAGGGGTACGGATGGAGCGATGACCTGGAAGTGACCGAGTTCCGGGGCAGGTTCGAAGGAGCGGACCAGAAGAAAGTGAGCGCGAAAGCCGTAGACCGGGGCAAGGACCAGATAGGGACGCTCGGGAGCGGGAACCATTACCTGGAGATACAGCACGTCCGCCCGGAGAACCTGATCGACAAGCAGCTTGCGAAGAAATGGGGGCTTTTCGAGGACCAGGTCGTCATAATGTTCCACTGCGGCTCGCGCGGATTCGGCCACCAGGTGGCCACCGACTATCTCAATGTCTTCCTGAACGTGATGGAGAGCAAATACGGGATAAAGATCCTTGACCGGGAGCTGGCATGCGCCCCCTTCAACTCGCCCGAGGGGCAGGATTATTTCTCGGCCATGAAATGCGGCGTGAACATGAGCTTCGCGAACAGGCAGACTATCGTCCACCGCCTCCGCGAGGTTTTCAGCGAGATATTCAAGACCGATGCCGAGAAGCTCGGGATGAGGCAGGTCTACGATGTCGCCCACAACCGGGCATCGCTCGAGAAGCACAAGATAGACGGCAGCCTGCGCGAGGTGATCGTCCACCGCAAGGGAGCGACGGCCGCATACGGCCCTGGCCGCGAGGAGCTGATGCCCAGGTACAAGGATGACGGCCAGCCCGTCATCATAGGGGGGAGCATGGAGACCGGGTCCTATCTCCTTGCCGGGGTCGAAAGCGGAGCCGAGACGTTCTACACGACGGCCCATGGCAGCGGAAGGACCATGTCGCGGACCAAAGCCAAGGGGATGTTCCGCGGGGACACGCTCCAGAAGGACATGGAGAAGAGAGGCATCTACGTCAAAAGCGTCTCTTACGCCGGCCTCGCGGAAGAAGCCGGCGCCGCCTACAAGGATATAGACGAAGTGATCGACGCGACGCACAACGCCGGGCTGTCGAAGAAGGTCGCGAAGCTCATCCCGATAGGCAACGTGAAGGGCTAGTTCCCTTTCAGGGTCATGAGAAGATCCTTCTCATCCTCACCACCGAGGCCTGAGATATGCTCGAATATGAGTGCCGCGGCGACGATAGGCCGCTCGGACGTCCGGGCCACATGGAGGGCGACGCCCTGGATCACCGCGATAGGGTCGTGCATGTTCCCTACCCGCATGCTCGCCGCATCCAGGAATCCGGAGAGAGTCTGAAGCGAGAACCCTTCGATCGACAGAAGCGTGCCGAAGAGCATCTCTATCTCATCTGCCCCCCGCCCCATGTGCTGGAGCTGCAGCGAGAGGACCGACAGCTTGGCAGGGATGACGGTCTTCGAGAATCCCTCGAGCTGGTCATCAACGTCATACCATTTCTCGAGGAGGACATCCTTCGTGCCGATCCTCAATGGGATACACACCCTTCCTGCCCTCTTCCGGTCCTTGAGCATAGAATCACTCCAGGCTGCGGACGAGGATCCCCTCGCGCTCGGTCCCCTGGGATGCGCGGGCCTCTTCGAAAAGCCGCATGACAGCGAGGGAACGCTTGCTCTCTCCGCCCGACATGCGGCAGGAGTATCCTCCGATAAGGCCGATCCAGAAGGCAGGCCGCTCGAGCCGGTCTATGTAGTGGCATGCGGTATCCAGGAAATCGCAGATGAACGCCAGGTCGGCCTTCCGGTCCCCGACGAGGTCCGAGAGCACTCTCGTCACTTCGTTACGGTCCTCCCCTTTTCGCACCAGGCCTTCGCTGAGCGTGCCCACGGATCTCTCGATCTGTATCTTGGCCACGAGGCTGTGAGGCAGCCTGAACGGTTCTATTCGGTCTATCAGGACCTCCTGTTCTCCCACGTGGAACGCCAATGTCAGCCGCGATATGGTCTTCTCTGGAGCAAAGCTTCTGTCTCTCATTCTCCCACCAGAAGCGGATTTGACGATAACCGCTTTTAAACCATAGCCTCTCCATTAGGTCCATGGACGTTCCGCTCACCATAATCACAGGCTACCTGGGCGCAGGCAAGACGACATTGCTGCGAAGGATAGTCGATGACGGGAAGAGGATCGCGATCCTGATGAACGAGTTCGGGGATATCGCCATCGACAGCAGGATAGTCGAAGGGAAGAACATCCAGATGGCAGAGCTCGCAGGAGGGTGCGTATGCTGCTCGCTCTCGGGCGAATTCGAGGCCGCGATAGCAGAGATCCTCGCGAAAGTCAACCCTGAATGGATCGTGGTGGAGACGACCGGAGTGGCCGAGCCTGCCGCGCTCGCGCATGATGTGGTCGAGAACATCACGGGCGTGCGGCTCGATGCCATAGTCACGATCGTTGACTGCGATTCGCTCGTGAGATTCCCGAGCCTGGGCCACACCGGGCGCGAGCAGATCGAGCTCGCCGACATCATCGTGATGAACAAGATGGACCTCGTGGAGGAGAAGGCGCTTGAGGCCATTCGAGAAAAAATCGGCCAGTTGAACAGGCGGGCGCTCGTCATAGAATCCGTGCAGTGCGAGTTCGACACGGGGATCCTCTTCGGGATAGGACGCCGGGAGCCGGTCCACGCCCACAAGACGCACAGGATCGAGTTCGACTATTTCGATTTCACCACAGACAGGCGCATCGACCGCGGGAAGCTGGTCGCTGCCATCGAATCCCTCCCTCCCGAGGTATACAGGTGCAAGGGGTTCTTCGGAACGGGCGATGGGGGGTTCCTGGTGAATTTCGTCGCCGGCAGATACACCATCGAAGCCTTCGACTGCTACACTACCGAGCTCGTCTTCATCGGCATCGGGATCAAGAAGCACGAGGAAGCGGTCCGGAGAGCGCTCGAGCGGTGCATTATATAGTTTTCCCGGCATATCGTCATCGGATGATCCGGGGCCCCGATGATCTGGACAATTTTGCCAAGCGTATGAGGGGTTTCTGGGGACTGGTTTTGTTCACTGAAAAACCCCTTCGGGGTTTTTTTGAACGCTCAAGACGCTAATAATCGCGACTTGTCAGCAAGTCAGCAAAATGCCAGGAAGGAAAAAAATGCCGTACAAGTTCATCGACAACGTTTCCATCGCCGATGTCGCCTTCGAGGCGAGCGGCCGAACCATCGAGGAGATGTTCGCGAGCGCCGGAGATGCGCTTATGAACACCCAGGTCAAGGACCTGCGGACCATCGACCCTGATATCGAGAAGAGCTTCGAGCTCGAGAACGTGGACACGGAGAGGCTCCTGCACGATTTCCTCCAGGAGCTCATCTTCCTCAAAGACGCCGAGCTGCTCCTTTTCCGCGGATACAAGCTCGAGATAAGCAAGGGAGGGAAAGGTTTCAGGCTCGAGGCGAGCCTCATGGGTGAGCGGATCGACCCGAAAAAGCACGAGCTCCTTGTCGATGTGAAAGCGGTGAGCTGGCACATGTTCAGCATAAAGAGAACAAGAACCGGCTGGAAAGCGTTCGTCATCTTGGACGTCTGAGGAGGAGCCGGCGGGAGCATTCCCTCACTGACGCCGAGGCGCAGCTGCGGGAGATCGACCCGAGGGCGGAATCCGAGAACGAATCGAGCCTCAGCTCCAGCTGCGAGAGAGCGCGCCTCTTCGAATCCTCATGGACTGTAGACTCAGCTACAAAGGAGAGCGAGTCGATGTCATGGAGACTGTCGATGGCGAGGGATCTCTCTTCAAGGAGCGGCGAGAATGCCGCGGTCCGGCGCAGCGCTTCCACATCCCCTCCTTTCATGGGAGTATCACCGTCCCGGATCCCCCGCTCAGCGCGGACCCGATGCCTTCTATCGAGCAGATGACCGCCTTCTTCCCGCCTCTCCTGATGAACCGAATCGCGGCCTCGACCTTCGGCTTCATGCTGCCTTCCGCGAAATGCCCTTCCCTGAGCCACCGGCCCATCTGCGCGACCGAGGCCCTGCCGAGCGGGCGCTCGGTCTTTTTCCCGAAATCGAGCGACACGCAGCTCACGGAAGTGATGAAAACGAGAAGGTCGGCCTTTATCGTGGATGCGAGCAATGATGAGAAGTCATCCTTGTCGATCACAGCCTCGAGGCCGGTCCCGTCCCTCGCCACGGGGATCCCGCCGCCGCCACCGCAGACGACGATGAATCCTGAGCGGAGAAGGGCCAGTATCGCATCCTTCTCCACGATGGAGATGGCTTTCGGGGATGGGACGACGAGCCTGTATCCGCGGCCCGCATCCATGACGTATCTTCCTGCCGATGAAGGCCGTGTCTTATAGAACGGCCCGACCGGTTTCGTCGGGTTCCGAAACGCCTGGTCCCTGCTGTCGACGACCACCCTTGTGAGCAATGCGGCGGATCCTTTCCCCAGGGCGCCCTGGATGAAATACCCGATCTCCCCCTGCGTCATCGCATCGAGGACATCGAGCGGCATCCGGGGGACTACGCTCGTGCCGCGCTGTTGGAGCAGCAGCGAGCCCACCTGGGGCCCGTTCCCGTGGGTGAGGGCGACCTGGTGGCCCCGCAGAAGGGAAGAGAGCCTCCCAAGCGCTTCCTTCGCGGCCTTCCTCTGCTCCGAGGCTGTCCCTTTCGCCCCCTTCGGAAGGAGGGCATTGCCTCCCAACGCTATGACTATCCTCATTTTTTCCTCTCCTGCATGTTTCGCACGATCCTCGCCACCATCTTCCTAGGCGCCAGGCGGACAGAGTACGCGAGAAGCTTGTTCCGCAGGCCCGGGATCACGATCGTCCTGCCTTCCATCATCGCGTCATATCCGGCTTTTGCGACTTCTGCGGGCGAGCCGAGCCGGCCCCGGATTATCTTCGAGCCTTCCATCCTGGCGCGCTTCTGGAAGCCGGAGTCCGTGGGGCCAGGGCAGAGCGCGGTCACGCTCACCCCGGTCCCTTCAAGCTCGACGGAGAGCGCCTCGGAGAAAGAGAGGACGTAGGCTTTCGTCGCATAATAGACGGCCATGAGAGGGCCGGGCTGGAAAGCTGCGGTGGACGCTATGTTGAGGATCATACCGTCCCTGCGGGCCATCATCCCCTTGAGGAAAAGCTTGGTCAGTTTGGTCAGGCTGACCATGTTCAGGTTCATCATCTGCACCTCGCGGCCGAGGTCGGTCTCATGGAAGGACCCGAAAAGGCCGAAGCCGGCGTTGTTGACCAGGACATCGACATCGGTGCCCCTTAGGAGGGAGAACAGCCGGTCGGCCGAGCCCGGATCCGAGAGGTCCATCGCTATCGCACGGACATCGGCTCCGAATAGGGCGAGGCTGGATGAGGCTTTGTCCAGCCCTTCCTTCTTCGCCGCGACGATGACAAGGTCGTATCCGTCCTTCGCGAAGAGGACGGCGAGCTCGTAGCCGATGCCGGATGAGCCGCCGGTGATGAGGGCCAGCGGCCTGCGGAGTTCTGCCATGCCACACTATCGAAGATAGGATAAAAAAAGCATGCAGAGTATTCCAGACATGAAAAGAAAGGTTCTTATCCTAGGCGCAGCCGGAAGGGATTTCCATAATTTCAACATGTTCTTCCGGGGGCGGGAGGAGTTCGAAGTCGTCGGATTCACAGCCACCCAGATACCCAATATAGCGAAACGCAGGTATCCGCCCGAGCTCAGCGGGAAGCTCTACCCGAAGGGCATCCCCATCTTCGAGGAGAAGGACCTGGAGGGACTTATCGAGAAGAACGGCGTGGACGAGGTATATTTCTCCTATTCGGACGTCTCCCACGAGTACGTCATGCATCTCGCTTCCCGTTCCCAGGCCAAGGGCGCGAGCTTCGTCCTGCTAGGGCCCAGGGAGACGATGCTGAAGAGCAGCAGGAAAGTCATCGCCGTGACCGCTGTCCGCACCGGCGCGGGCAAGAGCGCCCTCTCGCGCGAGCTGACAGGGATACTGAAGAAGAGGGGCCTGCGGTTCTCTGTGGTCAGGCACCCGATGCCATATGGGGATCTCGCCAAGCAGGCAGTCCAGCGGTTCGCAAGCCTCGAGGACCTCGACCGGAACGAATGCACGATCGAGGAGCGGGAGGAGTACGAACCCCATATCCGGAACGGCGTCATAGTGTATGCTGGGATCGACTACGAGAGGATCCTGAGGAAGGCCGAGGAGGAGTCGGACGTCATCGTCTGGGACGGCGGGAACAACGACATGCCGTTTCTGAAACCGGACTTCCACATAGTGATCGCCGATGCGCTCCGCCCAGGCCACGAGATGTGGTATTACCCCGGCGAGACGAATTTCAGATCCGCCGACCTGATAGTGATAAACAAGAGGAGCGAGAACCAGATCGACGTCCTGCGCATAAGGAAAAACGCGGAGAAAGCGAACCCCGGCGCCCGCATAATCGAGACCGACATGGAGCTCTCGGCCTCGAGCGGGATCAACATCTACGGGAAAAAGGCCATAGTGATCGAGGACGGGCCGACAGTGACCCACGGTGGGATGCGCTTCGGGGCCGGGTTCGAGTACGCCGCGCGGAACGGCGCAGAGATACTGGACCCCCGCCCGTTCGCGGTCGGAAGCATAAAGGAGATATACAAGAGGTTCGAGCATCTGGGCGATGTCGTCCCGTCGATGGGCTATTACGGCGAGCAGGTGAAGGATCTGGCGAGGACCATAAACGCGAGCGGCGCCGACGTCGTAGTATCAGGGACCCCGGTGGATATCACGAGGGTCCTCAAGACGGACATACCGGTCCTGCACGTGAATTACCGGGTGACCGACAGGGTGGGAAGCCTCGAGACGGAGATAACGAGATTCCTCAAGGGCTAACGGTTCTCCCCTTTGTAGCGGCCGGCGTAGAGGGAGCTCGCGTCTTCGGCGAGCCTGATGAAGACCATCTGGCCGATCTTGGCGTCCTTCTTGAACACGACGCCATGTTCGTTCCTCACTATAAGCAGGGCTTCGCTCCGGCCTTCATAGCCAGGATCCCAGACCGCGCATTCGAGGGTGACGCCGCAACGGAGGAGCGAAGAGCGCGGGAGGCAGAGCCCGGCCACGTTTTTCGGTATCCGCACGTACTCGTTGAAGATGACCTTGTAGGCCCCGGGCTTGAGGGAGACGCGCGCGCTCAGGCCATTCTCGCTCCCGAAGGGGATGGGCTCGACTTCGCTTATCTTCCTCTCCGTGTTGTCGAAATCGATGAGCCCGGCGTTCTTGAAGCGGTAGACCTCCTTCATCGTTATGTCGATGCCGCAGGGCTGGTACTGGCTCGCGTGCAGGTTCTCGAAGATCCTCGCTTCCTCCAGATGCTGCTTTGGCAAAATCATGATTGCTCATTCTCTCAATATGTTTATAATGTTTCGAGGAGTTCGGTTCACATGCACCGGATGCTCATCGGGGGGAAGTGGATTGTCTCTGAGAAAAGCTTCAGCACGCTCAACCCCACTGACGAAAAGGTGATAGCCAGGTTTCCGGAAGGTAACGCCGGGCATGTGAAGATGGCGGTGGACGAGGCCGATGAGTCGTTCCGGAAATGGTCCGAGGTCCCTCCGCCGAAGAGAGGATTGATCCTCCAGCGTATAGCTGATATCCTGCGGAAGGAGAAGCGGAGGCTCGGGTTGGTCGTAGCCACAGAGATGGGGAAGGTCATGCCCGAAGCCCTCGGCGACGTCCAGGAAGCCATAGACACATTCGAATATTTCGCCGGAGAGGGGAGGAGGCTCCTCGGGAACACGACCACGAGCGAGCTGCGCGACAAGTTCGCGATGACCGTGCGGAGGCCGGTCGGCGTCATGGGGCTCATAACGCCATGGAACTTCCCGATCGCCATCCCGGCATGGAAGCTCGCCCCGGCGCTCATCTGCGGGAACACGGTCGTCATAAAGCCGAGCTCGGACACCCCGCTCTGCCTCTACGAGCTGATCAGGATAATGGAGGAAGCCGGGGTGCCCCCGGGCGTGGTCAACTTCGTGACCGGGCCCGCAGAGACGGTCGGAGAAGCGATCGTGAAGCACCCTGGGATAGATGGCATCTCTTTCACAGGCTCGAAAAGCACAGGGGAGTGGATAGCGAAGAACGCCGGGCTGAAGAAGATAGGCCTCGAGCTCGGAGGGAAAAACCCGATCATAGTCATGGAGGATGCAGACCTCGCCCTGGCCGTCGACGGGATCATCTGGGGGGCCTTCGGGACCGCCGGGCAGAGATGCACCGCCGCGAGCAGGGTGATCGTGAGCAGGAAGATCAAGGGGAGGCTGATGGCATCGCTTGTCGCTAAGGCCAGGATGATGCGCCTCGGGGACCCGACCAGGAAGACGACCGATATCGGGCCTCTCATAAACAAGGCCGCGGCAGAGAAATCCGCCGCATACACCGAGATCGGGAAATCCGAGGGGGCGAGGCTCCTCTGCGGAGGCAGGCGCCCTGCCGGCAAAGGATTCTTCTTCGCTCCCACCATCTTCGACGATGTCACTCCGGATATGAGGATCGCGAAGGAGGAGATATTCGGGCCGGTGCTTTCGGTCATAGGGTTCGATACGCTGGATGAGGCGATCGACATAGCGAACTCAGTGGAGTACGGGCTCAGCTCTTCCATCTACACGCGCGATGTGAACAACGCTTTCCGGGCCATAGAGAGGATCGACGCGGGCCTGACATACGTGAATTCCAGCACGATAGGCTCGGAGGTCCATCTCCCATTCGGCGGAGTGAAAAAGACCGGCCACACGAAGGAAGCCGGCATGATGGGGCTCGACGAGTTCTCCAATGTCAAGACCGTATATGTCGATTATTCCGGGAAGCTCCAGAAAGCCCAGATAGGTGTCGACTGATGAGCGAGATCGCGAAGAGGCTTTACCTGATGCAACTTCAGCAGGAGGGGATACCTGAGGACATCTTCCATTTCCTCGGAGAGCCAGAGAAGAAGCACCTGGTCGAGAGGAACGGCAGGTTCTTCCTCAGGGAGGAGGAGAGGAAGAAGATAACGGTGGTCCTCACAGGAGGTGTATACGACATACTCCATATCGGGCACCTTTTCACCTTGACCGAAGCGAAGAAGCACGGGGACGTCCTCGTTGTCGCGCTGGCCAAGGACGACCATATAAGGAAGAAGGGGAGGGAGCCGGTCCACCCTATCGAATACCGCAAGATGATGGTCGAGGCGCTGAAGCCTGTGGATGCCGCCCTCTCGGGGTTCGACGACCCGAAGAAGATGATCGGTTTCGTCGGCCCTGACGTCATCGTCTACGGATACGACCAGAAGGAGTTCCTCAAGCCCCAGGGCGTCCGCATCGTGCGGATCGAGAAGAAGATAGACGACTCGCGGTTCAAGACGGGCAGGATTATCGAGGAGCTCGGCCTCTGAGCAAGGGCTAAATTTATAAAGTTGCCATGAGTTCTAACTGCATGTTTCTGGGCCAGTTCAAAGCGATGACCAAAGAAGCCGGCGAGGAGCAGAAGGACTCCGGCCAGACGCAGAAACCGCCGGAAGCGGACAAGACATCATCTTCATCCGAGGATTTCCTCAAGACGCCCGAGGCGAGGGAATTCAGCGACAGATGGGCAGGGAAGCTCAAGGACGGCAAACCGGTCGTCACGAGAAGGGGGGTCACAGACCTGCTCGGAAGCCTCCGCGCGAATTCCAGCATGTCCGACAAGATGATACTCAAGGAAGCCGACAGGATCCTCCTGCGGCTGAGCGGCCTCGACGGATTCTCCAGCATCCTCTCAGGGCTGAAGGCCAAATCCGAAGGGCTGATAAAGGGCCTCAAGCAGGCATTAGCAGGTGGGGGATGAGGAAGCCGAGCGATGCCGAGCTGATCAAGCGAGGCATCTGCCCTGCGTGCGGACATAAGCTCGCCCACAAGGAAGGCTGCATCGAGTGCGAGGGATGCGGCTGGAGCGCCTGCGAGGAATCGTGACAGCACACCAAGCTTTAAAACGACTATATGTCACATCAGAATACTCATTGCCTCGGTAGCTCAGTCGGTAGAGCGGCTGACTGTTAGAAACTTTTTAGGAAAAAGTTTCATCAAAAACTTTCTGAAAAGTTTGCGCAAATCAGCAGGCCGGAAGTTCAAATCTTCCCCGGGGCGTGTTCTTTTTTAGGAAAAAAGAACCAAAAAACGGGTTGTTAATGGCGATAGCCACGGGGATCGACGACCGCAGTCGGCATTATCCCCGTAGGCATCCTTGAGAGCGCCGATGTCGAACTTTTTCATTTTGGAGGAACGCTTTGGTCACCCGTGCGACTTTCTCCGGGTCTTTGCCCCGCAACATCTCGTCCAAGACAACCGGATCGACCTGCCACGAGACTCCGTATCTGTCTTTCAGCCAGCCGCACTGCTCTGACGCTGGATCAGCAGAAAGCCTTTCCCAGTAATAGTCGATTTCCTTCTGGTCCTTGCAGCTCACCACAAACGAAATCGCCTCGTTGAATGAAAATTTGTGGGCATGGGCGCTGTCCATGGCCGCAAACCCCTGGTTTTCAAGGTTGAATGCGGCATGCTTTACCGTCCCCTCTTTATCAGGCCCTTCACCTTTGCTGTAGCGGAGGATGCCGCCGATCTTGGAATCTTCGAACACCGATGCGTAAAATCCATCGCTTCTTCCGCTTTCCCGCACTGGTCGCCGACGAACATAAGCGTCGGGGTGATTTTCTGTCTCGCCTTGCGGCCGCCCATGAACATTATCTGCCAGGAAAGACCGAACCTGTCCTGCACCCACCCGTATCTCTGGCTGAACGGATACTCTCCGAGCTCCATAAGAGCGGTGCCGCCTTCGGATAACTTCCCCACAGCGCATCCACTTCCTCCTTCGTGGCGCAGGCGACAAGGAAAGAGATGGCCGGGGTGAACTTGAAAAGCGGGCCGGCGCTCATGAGGGTAAACCTCTGGCCTGACAGCCTGATCGTTATGATCTCGACCGTTCCCGAGGGTGTATTTCTGCAGTGTAGTCCTATTCTCTATTTCCGAGCCCGTGAACAGGGAGGTGTAGAGTTTTGCTGCTTCAGCTGCCTCTTTATCGAACCATAGGAACGGTGTGATCCGCTGTTTCATTTGGACCGCCGCTTCACTTATGGCTGACCATGCTTACCGGCTGAAGCATGCCTACCCTGTTCCCTTCGGTATCCAAAAACGCCACATATGAGCCGACGCCCGGATTTCCATGATATCCCCGAGCACTTTACCGCCGGTCTGCTCCACCATCTTCATGGATTCTTTGAGGTTTTCCACCGCGATGACGACAGACGGATGGTCAGCCCATATCCTGGATCTTCGTGGATGCCCGATTGAAAACCCATCCGGGATCGGCTGGTCATCCCCAATGAGTGGGATTTGATCCGGTCCACTGACTTAAGATGCCGATTTACATGAGCTCGGGGATGACATTTTCGTGGTCACCAGGCCGGCGGGTCATCCAGGCCATTCACGGAAAAGGGATGGAGATGCCAATAAACACCAGGACCGTAGTGGATTTATCTGACGAATGCAGACGATCGAACGGACATCGAAAACGAGATAGAGGCTGGAGGCAAATGATCCGGGGTGCCTTCGAGTCCGGCGGGATGAGCATGGAAAAAGCGGAGACCGGTGAGGTTGGCACATGCGTTCTGCGGATACGACGCCCCCCTGGATATCTGAGCCTTAAACCTGGAAAGGCGGGGGATCATGGCGATGGCGGCAAGGCGCCCTTAGAGATACATTTAAATATACTTTTAGACACATTATTATCCATGATCGACGCGAGAGTCAGGCTGGTATTCAACGCTAAATTGACCGATGGGGAGAGGACGGCCTGCAGGAGGGGCGCCGACTCGTTCAGCAGGTTCAATGTGAGGATCGAGGAGACGGCAGCCGGCCCGGATGCGGGAAGGCTGATAAGGAACGGCCCGCTCGTCTCGAGCCTCGCCGGCGGGGACGGGCCGTTCCGGCTGGACGGGTCGATGTTCAGGCCGTTCCGGTTCAGCATGTCCGACTGCGACACCAGGATGCTCGTCCTGGGGGTGACCCCGCACGAGATGACCGACGGGCGCACCCACCGGTTCGCCGTCGGAAAAGCTCTCGCCGGGGCGGTGATCTCGATCGCCGACCTCAGGAAGATGCGGTCCGGGGCCTACCGCGGGATCGACGACCAGACGTATTCCGATACCATCGAGAAAATGGCAGAGCATGCGATCGGGCTGACGATGCTGGACCAAGGCTGCGGAACATGCATAATGCAGAACGTGAGGGACACAGCCGAATTCATCGAAAGGATAGCGAGGCAGCGGCTCGATTTCTGCGATCCGTGCAAGGATCGCCTTAGGGGAACGGTGGCCAGCATAAGGTATTACGGGATGGCCTGACCCCGAGGAGCGGCCCTTAGAGCTTTAAACTTTGGTCTTAATTCTAGGATAATGACGACAAAGATATTCGTGAACCTTCCGGTGAAAGACCTCAAAAAAACGATAGCCTTCTTCGCCAAACTCGGCTTCAGGTTCAATCCCAGGTTCACCGACAAGAATGCGACTTGCATGATCGTGAGCAAGGACATATACGTGATGCTCCTTGTCGAGAGGTTCTTCAAGACGTTCACAAAGAAGAGGATATGCGATGCCTCGAAAAACACCGAAGTGATCGTCGCTTTGTCCGCAGGAAGCAGGGGGAAAGTCGACCGGATGGTGGAGGCTGCCATCAAAGCCGGGGGCAAAGAGCCAAGAGAGCCGCAGGACCACGGCTGGATGTACGTGCGCAGTCTCCAGGATATCAACGGCCATCTCTGGGAGATAGCATACATGGATGAACGGGCGATGAAGAAGGGCTGAGGAGCCTTGCCAATAATCGGCCCGCTCACCAGATGAAGGGTATCAGGCGATAACGCGTCTTTTCGCAATAAGCGGCATATCCCGGCAGGTCGCGCCTGAGGACCTCCTCTTCGTTCAGGATGCGGAGCACTAGGATCGGTATCACGAGCAGGAACACCGGGAAGGCCCAATATGAGCCGAGGGCGATCGGGGTCGCGAGATACATGAACAGAACGCCGAGGTACATAGGGTGCCGGATGACGGAATACGGACCTGAGGAGACCACCTTCTGCCCCTTGTCGACCTCGATCGTGCGCCCTGCGTAGCTGTTCTCCCGGAACACCAGGAAGATCAGCGAATAGCCGAGGAAAACGATCACGTCCGCGGCGATCACGAATCCGAGAGGGACGTCGGACCATCCGAATCTGCGATCCAGGCCGGGGATCAGATAGCCGATCAGGAAAACGATCCATGAGAACCTGATTATCATCCGCTGTCGCACCTCTTTTTCCCTCGTCCTCAGCCTCCGCTCAAGGAACTCCGGGTCGTTCTTGAGGAAATAAAGGACGACGAAGGATGCCGGGATGGACAGGACAGCCATGTACGCCCATGCCTGCCAGTAGTCCAGGGTGCCTGCCGGCAGGAAGAACATCAAGGCGAGCGCGGATAAGAGGGCCGGGAAGAGAAGAAGGACTTTTTTCCTGAGCGAGTCTCCCATATGGGGGATTGCCCAGCCGGATAATAAAACATATGCGTTCAGGCGATGCCCCGGGCATCCGACGGGCCGTTGCCCTCAACCCGTTTATATAATCTTCCGCACGAGTATTTCTCATCAAGGAGAAACACGAATCCTCTTCAGGACGTCCTGAGAACATCAAGGCGATTGAGAGAAGAAGTGGAAGCATGATGCGCGAGATATCACTCGAAGAAGCGAAGGCAATCTGGGACAGGTTCGTCCCGGAAAAGAAGGTCTGGACGGACGACTGGGATATCAGGGTAGCCCTATGCAAGGAATACGGCTACAAGCCCCTCATCCTATATGACGGGTCGAACTTCTTCCCCCTGCAGTACGAGCCTGAGAACGGATATTATACCATAATAAGCGGGACCACGGCCGAGAAGAACTACGTGACATTCGATCCGGCGTTCATGAAGGCCACAAAGGAGATCCCGGAAGACATCTATTTCGATTTCCTGACAGAGCGGTTCGAGGGCTGCATCGAGGGGCTCTGCCCGCAATTCTTCATCGACCTGCGGCATATAGACAGCATCGACGACTACATCAAAAGATTCTCGAAGAAGCACAGGAAGAATTTCAGGAGAGAGCTGGAGGGATTCGGGGGATACGAGTTCAGGAAGCAGGGGACGCTGCATGAGATGGCAGAGATGAACAAGGTGATGTTCGGGGAGAAGTCCGACTTCGCATCCGAAAACAGGGCATGCTACGACCTCCTGGACAGGGATCCGCGGACGGAATACTGGTCCGTGATAAAGGACGGGAAGGCGGCGCTGATAACCCAATACTTCTTCTACAACCGGACGATGGCGGTCTGCGTATGGGGCGTGAACGAGAAGAAAAACGACACGCTCAAGGTGGCTCTCGCTGAGGGTATCAAGCTGGCGAAAAGCAGGGGCTGCACGATGATCGATTTCGCCCCTATGTATTCGAGCTGGAAATTCCTCTATCGCCTCGATACTGCGCCGCTCTGGAGATACAAACGGGGCAATATACCGGATTCGGTAGAGACAGCCGAATACGGGATCCCGCCTGAAGAGAGGGCAAGGCTCAAGGCGGAAGGGAGGGTCTGATCGGCTTCATCAGGGGCCGAGGAGAGGCTGCACCGCGAACGTCGTGAGGAGGGCCATCGCGGATAAAATCGAATACTGGCCAGCGGTGAGGATGACGGTCGTCACACTGATTGAAGCCACGGTGAGCGCGACTTCCCCCTCGTAGCCATGCCGATGCACACCATGAGGGACTCCTTGCCCGTGATTCCCGCGGTCCTTCAGCCTCCTAAGAGGAGCACCCCGGCCAGCCCCGAGAGCAGGATTACGAGCGGATCAGGAAGCTTCGTCCGGAAGACGAGGATCAATGAAGCGAGGAAGATCATGACTGTTGGGATGTCGAAGACGGATTTGATGCCGAGGATCAAAACGGAAGCGGCGAGGGAGCCCAGAGCCGCCGAGGTCACGCCGTTCACGAAAGCGCGGATGGCAGGGATCCCGTTTATGCGGGAGAAGCTGGATGCCGCGCCTATCGTAATCAGGTAGATCGGGAGGAACATCCCGAGAGCCGCAACGATCGCTCCGAAGAGGCCGGCGATCATATAACCCATGAAGACGACCGCGATCACGACCGGGCCCGGAGTAATCATTGAGACCGCGATGGAGTCCATGAACTGCCTCTCGCTCAGCCAATGGTTGTCGGTCACAAGCCCGCCATAGAGGAACGGCAGGATGGCTAGGCCCGATCCGAAAACGAACACGCTCGACTGTGCGAAGAAGATGAACAGCGGGCAGAGCCCTGATGAGCAGACCGGGGCGAGGATAGGCATGGCAAGGGCTGCCAGCGACGGATCGGCCTTCTTGGCGCGCGGCAGGAGAGCAACCTCCAGCAAACCTGCGCATATGAAGAGCCAGAAGCCGGCCGTGCTCGAAAGGATCGTGACCACCGCTGTCGCTCCGGCGAGCGCCCATGAGAGCGGGGAGCGGAGGGTCCTTTTGAGGAGCCCGAAGGCGGACCTGGCGATGACCGCGATCACAGCCGCGCCTACCCCGTAGAAAGCAGGCCTGAGCCATGGCAGGCCCCCGGATGCGAGGTAGAGCCAGGCAAGGAGGACCACGAGCAGGAAGGAGGGGAGGAGGAACGAGACTGCGGTGAGGGCTGAGCCGGCGATGCCCCCGGCCGAATACCCCAGATACATGGCGAGCTGCGTGGCCATCGGACCAGGGGAGAGCTGGGAGAAAGCGAGCCCTTCCCGGAACTCCGATTCCGATACGAGCCGTTTCTCCCGGACGAGGTCGCGTTCCATGGCTTCCACGAGGGCCACAGGCCCGCCGAAACCGACAGCGCCGAGCCTGAGGAAGTAAAGCGAAAGCTCGGAGAGCCTGTTCCTATCGTGCCCGGAGTCCAAATCGTCCACCGTCGATCTATATAGGGTCTATTGGATGGAACAGAATAAAACCCTGCTTAGGCGCATCAATTAAAGGGTTCTCTGGAAAGGGAACCCTGAGGTTAGGAAAATGGGAATGAGCAAGAAGGACCTGTCACGGAAGAAAGCGAACATCAAGGCGAAGCTCGAAGAGCTAGAGAAGAAGGCGAGGCTCGACCCTCTGAAGAAGAACAAATCCCTTCATGAGGAGATAGACGGCCTGAAGAAGAAGCTTGAAGAGGACGACTGAACCGCATCGATATTTTAACCGTGCCCCGCAATCACCAGCATGGCAGGCATGCTCGAGGCGTTCGTGCTTCTCTTAGGAATAATAGACCCCCTGACCAGCCTCGCCGCTTTCCTTTCCCTCACCAAAGGCCTTCCGGATAACGAGAAGAGGCGCATCGCCGTCAAGGGAGTCGCTGTCGCTGCCCTCGTCTTCTTCGTATTCGCAGCCGGCGGCGAGAGGATCATGGATGCGCTCGGTGTGAGCATAGCGAGCTTCAAGGCGGCAGGAGGGATAATCCTGATCCTGCTGGGCGTCCAGATGAGCCTCGGGATAAGCTTCCCGAAAGAGAAGGAGGGGATCAGCGAGATCGCGGTCGTCCTCGCGACCCCGCTGATAAGCGGACCGGCGACGATCACGACTGCCATGATCCTAGCGAAAGAGAACGGCCTCCTCGTGACGGCGGTCGCAGGTGCCGCGGCGCTGTTCGTCACATTCCTGGCCCTCATCTTCGCAAGCGCGATAAACAGGGTCCTCGGCAAGGGGGGCGTCCAGATAATGTCGACGATGATGGGGATCGTCACAATAGCGTGGGGCCTCCAGTTCGTGCTCAGCGGGATAAACTCATTCAGCGTATAGCCCGCTGAGGCGACCGGCTCGTGCCATCCATCATGCGCCTGCGGTAGCCCATGATCTCCCCCAGAAGCTCCAGCTCATCCTCGTCCAGACCGATCTTTTCAGCCATATTCTCACCGCAATAGATGAAGCGCCCGTAATTGATAGCCGTTCGGGGGGAGCCGTTTTTTCCGCGGACATATTAATTTTTTGTGAGTGGATATGGATATGGAATTCCCGGTTTATGTCGCCGCGGCGGCGGCATTCTTTTTCATCCTGATGGCTGTCATCCCGCCCGTATATACCGCCATATTCCCCGGGAGCGTGCCGGCAGAGGAGGATCTGATGGGCTACACTTTCACCGAGCACACCGACCTTCCTCTCCACATCCACCCGCGTCTCGAGATAATGATAAACGGCCAGAATGTGACAGTCCCGGCCGGCATCGGGATAACGGAGCAGGGGATGAGGGTGATACACACCCACGACGAGAGCGGCAGGATCCACATAGAGTCGCCACGGGCGCACCAGTTCTATCTTAAGGATTTCTTCAGCATCTGGGGGGAGCGGTTCGACGGCAAGTGCATATCCGATTACTGCGAGGACCATGACCATGCCATACGGCTCATCGTGGACGGCGCCGAAAGCCGGGCATACCAGGACCTCCCCCTCGAAGACGGGCAATCGATAGAGATCGTTTATGGAAGGAGTTGATCAGTCGACGAGGCAGACGTCTCCCGCGCAGGTGGAGTCGGTCGCTTTGCCCCTCTCCGGGCACTTCTCCGACTGGATGCATGCCTTGTCGGTGACAGCAGCCTCGGCCCCCGAGACACCGGCCTCTTCCGGCCCATAGAAGATGAGGATGCGGTCCAGGTCCTCGAAGACATACCTCTCCATCGTGAGGTCCTGCATCCAACTGCCGCCCTGGTGCTGGACGAACATGCGGAGGCGGTAGGCGCCTGAATCGCAGTACGAGGTCCCGTCATCGGTGATGAAGCAGGAGGAGTTGAATGTCATGTTAAGGGACGAGAAGAAATCCGCGAGCGTTATGTTCCGGGCGTGATGGTGGATCACGTCGCCGTCCATGTCATGGAGATGGACGCGGTCGCTTTTCTTGGAGACGTTGGTCGACATGAATCTCTCCTGCGAGAAATTGAACGGCGTCCCGTTCAGGAACACCTTGAAATCGGCGTGGGTGTGATAGGGGTGCGGAGCCGCCGGGGAGCTCGTGAGGGACAGATAGAGCATGGCTATCAGGATGAGCGATACGGCCCCGAAAACGGCGTATAGCGCCGGCCGGTGGCGCCAGCGCGGAGGGAGCTTCATGTTCAGGGATGCTCCGATGGAAACGAGGATGACGAGGACGGCGAGGATCATGGCGGGGCTGCCGAGGAATATCTCGACAGCTGAATGCGCTTCCACAGCCTCTCCGAGATGGGCAGCGGAAAGACCGGTGAGCGCAAGCCCCAGCAACAGACGCATTCACTCCCTCGGGATGTCCCTGTGGGTCTGGTACATGAATGCCACGGCCTCATGCTCGCGGGCGAGCTTCTGGATGACGATGCCGAAGATCTCAGTGGAGTTTACTTCGCTCTTCCCTTTCAGGAAGGCCTTCACGTCTGAGGTTATCCGCTCGGCTACAGCTTCGGATTTCTTCTCGCCGAGATCGCATTCCATGCATGCGGAGTATATCGACCCGTAGACTTTCTTCTCATCGAAGGACTCTTTCTTCCCCCTGCGCTTGACCACAACCGACATAATATCCCAAGCCATGTAATTGCCCAATATTTATAATTTTACTCGAAATCTCCTAGTCATGGAGATACCACAGATCCTCCGGAGCGCGAGGAATATAGCGGTCGTAGGCCTATCAGACAAGCCGGAGAGGCCCAGCTACGGAGTCGCGGAATATATGCAGGCGCACGGATACAGGATAATTCCGGTGAACCCGATGATTAGCGAGTGGAAGGGGATCAAGGCATACAAGTCGCTGTCGGAGATCCCGCGCGGCGACAAGGTCGATGTCGTGGATATTTTCAGGAAAAGCGAGGATGTCCCTGCGGTCGTAGATGAAGCCATCGGGATAGGGGCGAAAACGGTCTGGATGCAGCTTGGAGTGGTAAATGAAAGCGCCGCTGAGAAGGCTCGGGGCGCCGGGCTCAGCGTGGTGATGGACAGGTGCATGAAGATCGAGCATGCGAAGCTGGGATTATAGCTTTTTCCGCGGCAATAATGGACGGATGATCCGGAGCTCCGATGAGCATCACAAACTACCCAAGCTGGCGAGGAGCCGAGGGGACTGGTTCCGCCTTTTAGGAAAAGGCGGCCCAAAACCGGGAGTTGACCCCCATCCCGGGGTTTTGGAAAGGGAACTGATTTTCCACCAGCGAGCAATATAAATGGTGAGGAATAATATAGAAACATGGTGTCGCTCGACATCGAGACGATAGGGCCGGAGCTCAGGAGGATCAAGATCGGCCAGCTCAGCCCTGACCTACTCGAAGGAGTGCTCGAGCTGGCGCAAGAGCACGGCTATGAGATAACACTCACTTCGCTCAGCGACCTGCATTTCCTATTCAGGATCTACCAGGCCGAGAAGGTCAAGGAGAAGAAGAGCCTGAAGAAGCTCCGGAAGGCCGAGGACCTGATCCTCCGGCTCGCCGGGATGTATTCCCTCCACCACGACGCTGAGCGGAGGCGGGAGGAGCGGCAGAAGGAGGACGCCGAGAGGCCGCGCATCCGCCAGTTCGATATAGACGAGGGGATGCGTATCGGCAAGAGGATGCGGGAGCTCTTCGAATCGGTGGGCATAGCCGACGAGAAAGACATGCAGCAGGCGGTAGGGCTGCTCGGCGAGAGCAAGATCGAGGAGAGGGTCGCGATAGCGAAAAAGACGATGCTCGGCGACATGCTGATACGGAAGGTCTTCTCCGAGCACCCAGAGACCATCATGATCACCCGGGACGAGAATTTCCTCGACGAACTGAACGCCATGGAAGCCAAGAAGGGGATCATAGACGCCTGGAGCGGCGCGAAGAACCAGGCGCCGCCGATGTGGGCGGACTACAACGAATCCCCGAGCGTGCTCCTTGTGCAGTTCGAGGTGATCCTGAACGGGCTCGGGATCGGAGCGGAAGCGAAAACCTCTTCTGAAGACCCCGAGAGGACCTCTCCCGGCGTGCCTTCGGCCCTTGGGGGGGTGAAGGCCGGGAGTGTGAAAGAGAGCCATACCGATCTTGCCGGCCTCGAAGCGCTCCCGGAGCCTGAAGCCAAGAAGGCCATGGACGCATTCCGGAGATCCGGCGGAGGGATGCGCGGAAAGCTCGCGGCCCTCAGCGAACTCGGGATCGACGTCACAAAGCTGAGCAGGGTGCGGGAGAGCATCAGCGAGGACACCAACAGCGGGGCCAGGGAGCAGGAGAGGTTCGATTCATGCATAGATTTCTTTTTCAACCTGGTGGTCGCGAAAGACCTCGAAGGGACGATAAATTCCTGCCTGGGCACGAGGGGGTGCAGGATCGGGAAGGTCGGATACCTGGCGGGAGCGAGCGGGGCCTTCGAATTATCGATCGAAGATGGCCGGGGCGGCGCGCAGAGGAGGGTATACCTGAGCATGCAGGACATGGAGCCGGCGAAGATCGGGCGGGACCTGGTCGAGGCGTCCGGTATGGTGACCCACGGAATCTGGACCGACGGGCCTTCTGGCGCCCCCCTCTCGGCGAATGGAAGGAGATATGCATTATCCGAGGACGCCAGGGATGTAGGAGGCCGGGGGATGATCATGATACGGATGCCCGGGAGCCTCAGATCCGAGAAGGTCGAGACGAAGGGGGCAGCGATGTTCCGCGAGGACATCGCCCTGCGGCCTGAGCCGGGGAACGACCTGCACACGGATTTCTATGCATCGATGGCTGAGCCAGCAGGGAGGAAAGAGATCCTGCGGTCCCTTGCCGCATACTTCGAGATGTCGAGGAGGATGCTCCTTCCGGACCGGAGGCCCCCCAACACGTTCCTGCTGAGGGTGCGGGGAGCGGATGGAAACAGGAGGTTCACGTTCCAGCCGACCGATATGGACGGCATAGGGAATTTCATAGAGGGGAAAGGCGGAAAAGCGGATTTCTCCGAGTTCAACAACGATTTCCATAAAGCCGCCGCCGATTTCGCGGTCAATCTCAACGAAGGGATGACCCGTGCCGCCCGCGCCGGCATGATCCGACGCGATGCGGTGCCGAGCGCGGCCCGCATATTCTCCGAGTTCGTCAGGGAAACCGGATCGCCTCTGCCTCCCGACGATAAGGCGACGGTAGCGGAGAGGAACAGGATCCTACGGAAGAACGGCGGCAGGCTCATCGGCATCGGCTTCGATGCATCCCAGCATGTCGGCTCGACGATACCGTCGCAGGGAGGCCGGAGCGTGATCGAGAACGAGGACGGCCGGGTGCTCCTCGACGCGCGAAGATCGGTACGGACGGCGAAGGAGGCAGGGACCGCGAAAGCGCAGAAGGGATACCGCGCGGGCCTGGAGAAGGGGGGCCTTGCGCATCTATCAAGGCTGCCGGCCAAAGCGGCTGAGATAGCGATGCTGATGCTCGATGCGAAGGATATGCCCATGCGGACCGCAGCTGAGAAGGAGGCGCGCGCAGAGCGCCTCAAACGGCTACGCCTGCGCACAGGGGGCGAGATAGCGGCAGTGATCGCCGAGGACGGCAGGGTCTTCAAAGCCGGCGGGAAGGATAGGACGAGGATCGCCGAGCTGAAGGCCCGCAGGATCATCTTCGGCAAAGACAGCCCATATCCCCCGGCGGGGAGCGACGAGCCCGATGCCGGGCGTGAACTGACCAGGATAGACCGCTGAGGCTCACACGACTTCCGAGAAGTCGTCGCCGCAGAGGACGAAGCGGAATCCGCCCCCGGAATCCCTGAGCACTCCGGCTTTTCGGAGAGCCATCCTGATAAGGATGAGCAGGGCGTCCCAGTCCTTTCCATGGACGCTGCCGATGCGGGCATTGACGATTATCCTCCGTCTTTTATCGACCAGAGTGCAGAAGACCGATCCGCCTTTATCTGAAAGTCCGATCGCGTAGTCCGGGATCCTCTCCGGCAGGGGGAGACGGGCGAAAAAACAGCCGCTGAAAGAGGAGGCGCTGAATGGAGGATCGCTCGAGAATGACGGATTCCCCCCGGCTCCGGTCCGGAAGAGAGTGGACGGAAGCTCCAGAGCCGAAACCAGCTCGCTGCCCAAAGGCGTGCCACCCGAGAGGGCGCTGATCACTGATTCGCGTGCGACCATTTCCTTCCCTGCCATGCAAACCACTCGAAACCATTTATCAGCTTAAGGATAAAAGCGCTTGTGCCCATCAATCAATTCATGGACGTGGAAGAGCATGAGCCGATCCTGAGAAGGATGAGGCTCGGGGCCCTCGAACCCGGGCTCCGGCGCGAGGTAGTGGACGTCGCGATCGAGCTCGGGCACGAGAGCGCCATCACATCGGACACGAAGCTCCATTTCCTCCTCAAGATTTATCTTAGCGAGAAGGCCAGGGAGAAGGGGAGGGAGGAGTCGCTTAGGAAGGCCGAAGACCTGATAATGAGGCTCTCATCCCTGCATTACGAGGCCCATCGGCAGGAGATGGAGAGGAGGAAGAGCCAGAGGAAGTCCGCTCCGGTCAGATGGAGCGGGAGCGAGATCCCGATCAGCGGCAGGACGAAGGAGCTCCTGGAGTCGATCGGCATTACCGATGAGAAGGCGATGGCCGGGATCGTAGAGGTCATCGGCGACGAGAAAGTGGCAGAGCGGGTCGGGCTCGTTCACATAAGCGACCTGGGGGCTGACCTGACCAAGAAGCTGTTCTCCGCAAAACCAGAGATGATGCTCACTGCGAGAGACGACGATTTCATCATGGCCATAGAGACGCTCGAGACGAAGAGGAGCATGATCGACAGCGCTTTACCGGCGGCACCGCCCGTCGAGCCGCTATACCATAGGATACCTGAGGTCATGTTCGAGGATTACCATGATCTTGCGACCCTGCTCGACCTGAAACCCCCGGAGCAGCAGCCCGAACCCGCCGTCCTCGAAGAAGAGAAAAAACAGAAACTGCGCGTCAGCCCGATCACGCCGGACGATTTCATCAAGGTCCTCCGCGGTTTCGGGTTCGCCATGAAAAGCGGCGGGCCGCACAGGGTGCTGACGAACGATGAGGGGATGGTCGCGGTCGTGCAGAGCGGACACGGATCGAACAAGGAGTTCGGACCCGGGCTTGTGCGGATGAAAGTGCGGGATATCGGGCTGTCGATCGAAGATTTCGAGAAGAAGAGGAAGGAGCTGGGATTATGAACGATATGATGGTGGAAGGCTACCGTGTGGTCGTAGAGAGGCAGCCTGAAGGCGGATTCATAGCGAGCGTACCGGACCTCCCCGGGTGCAGCATCCAGGTCGGATCGGAAGGAAGCATAAAAAAGGAGATCACGAAGGCGATCGGATCCTATCTGCTGGAATTAGCTTCCAAGAAGCTGAAGCAGAAAGCCCCGCATAAGAGCGAGAAAACCCCTCCGGCTCCGGAGAGAAGGAGGAAATGAGATGCTGGTCTCTTCAAGCTACAAGGTCCTGCACAAGGGAAGCCCCGCACCGCATTTCAGCCTCGTGGGCACGGACGGGAAAAGATACGGCCTGGAGGATTTCCGGGGCAGGAGAGCCCTACTGATCATCTTCATGTGCAACCATTGCCCGTACGTCCAACCTAAGATGGATTATTTCGCTGGACTCCAGAGGAGATACGGGCCTCTCGGGCTCCAGGTCATAGGCGTCAACCCGAACGACGCTTCCAAGTATCCGGAGGACAGCATGGCGAAGATGAAGGAGTATTCCGAGAGGCATGGTTTCGGCTTCCCGTATCTCGCAGACGAGGACGGGGCGGCAGCCCGGAGCTATGGCGCGGTATGCACCCCCGACCCATTCCTATTCGACTGCGATATGAAGCTCGCCTACCACGGCAGGTTCGACGACGCGCATGGCAGGCCTCACGAGGAAGGCAAGACCGCCGAGATGGAAGAGG
The DNA here is from genome assembly GCA_046331685.1 of Candidatus Micrarchaeia archaeon. Lineage (GTDB taxonomy): Archaea > Micrarchaeota > Micrarchaeia > Anstonellales > Bilamarchaeaceae > Bilamarchaeum. The sequence continues at coordinate 471,661 of JAXLQI010000001.1, forward strand.
CGATCCGGCAACTGATCTCGGGAAGCGATGTGACCGTGCCGCCACTGCCTTCCATGGGCTGCAGCATCAAATGGCGGTCAGGTATTTAAACCTCTTCATACATTATCTGACACATGAAAGGAAGCTTCGCCAGCCCGAAAACCGGGAGTCGCGACCCCCCTTCCGAGGACGGAAAATCGCTGTTCGCCAGATACTTCCCGGCGGTCGAGCGATGGAGGCGGCGGAAAGCCCTCATCGGCCGGCTCGTCTCGGATTCCATCGCCATGGACAGGAAATCCGGCGAATGGGAGGGGAGGGGGCACTGGGAGAGGGCCGGCAGGTGCAAGGAACAGGCCGCCCTCAGGATCAGAACGCTCATGGATATCGAGCTCCGGGGCGAGCATATAAAAAGATACGAAGGGCTCCTCCGGGACGCGGTCGTGCTCTATGCGCTCGAGATCGGGGAAGCCGGAAGATACGACCCAGCCATCCATTACCGCATCTATCTCGCGGCCAGGGGGATGGGGGATGCGGCTCTCGCCAAAAAGCATTTCACTTCCATGGTGGACGGGCTCGCGCTCATGGTCATAGACCAGCGCCTTGAACGCCTCGTCAGCCTGAACCGGGCGAAGAGGGAATTCCTGTCCGAGCTCTGGGAGGGGGACACCGCGACCGCGTTCGTGATCGCGAACGAGGCGCTAGCGATAGCGAGGACGGTTCCGGCCGGGGACGGGAAGGGAGACCGTGAGAGGGACACCATAGAATGGATCGAGAAGCAGGTGACAGCCAGATTCGCGGCCCAGGCCAAGGATTCCGGGCGCTCGCCGGACTAGCCGTCCATGAACTTCCAGAAGACCCATCCGAATATCCTTCTCCTTATCCCGGATCTCGGGTCGGAGAGGACCCAGTTGATCAGCCAGCAGAACGGGAGCCGCGTATCGGTCGCGACCCCATAGATGAATGCCTGCCACTTATGGGCGCCGGCCATCCGTTCCATGATGCGCCCCCCTTCAGGATCCCCGAGGATATGCCTTCCGACTCCCTCGCCGCTTTTTATCGCATAATAGATGCCTTCGGTGGTGAGGGGGTTCAGGAAACCGCCCGCATCCCCGACCAGATAGATGTTGCCGAACTTCCAGCCGCGGTAATCCGCATTGCCTTTCATAGCCTCGGAGCGGAGCTTCTTCACGTCTATACCGAACGTCTTCGCGATCCATGGCTTGGCCTTCTGCGCCATGGCATTATCGAATTCCTCCCCGCGCCAGGCAAGGCCGATCATGGTCTGGCCCCTGCTCTTCGACATCATATACCCGTATGAGCTCGGGAATGTCTTGGGGAGCCAGTACATCTCGAATGAACCGCAGGGCTTGTCAACAAGATAGTGGAAGGCCCAGCCGGCGACATCCCTGGCGGGCAGCCCGAGGAACCGCCGGACCACCGAGAACGATCCGTCAGCGCCGACGAGGTGCTTGTAGGCGTATCTTCCTTTGGACGTCTCGATGTGGGTAGTGGTTATCTTCGTGACGACCTCGGAGAACCTGATGTCTGCGTCGCTTTTACCCATGATATATGATTCGAGCTCGAACCGCCCGACGGTCCATAGGTAAGGCCGGTCGAACTTCACCACGTGCCTCGTGGAATCGGTCCCCACGGTTATCTCGGTCCAGGGATGGCCGCGGTCGAAATCCTCGCCCGGATAGACCTTCGGGGATATCTCCCCCGAGCATATCTTCTTCCCGACGCGGTCATTCTTCTCGATGAGCAGGACCTTCATCCCGGAGCCGGACAGGGTGCGCGCGCATGAAAGGCCCCCGGGCCCCGCACCGACGATCACGACATCGAAAGAATCCATACCGAGTGGTTGGGCGGGAGGGATTTTAATCACTCTCCAATGCAGGAACCGGCCCCTTCAGCGCCAGCCGCTACCTGGCGGAGCATCCTTTTGACCCGTGCGAGCGAGATAGGATAGACGCCGTCGAGCATGCCCAAGGTCCGGACAAGGTCCCGGATCGAGGAGAGCATGTGCCCGTCCGGTGAGAGCGCGCTGAGGTCCCGCAGGACGAAAAGCTCCAGGGACCCCGCGAGCATGGCACGGCTGCACACGCTCAGCCCCGGGGCGGCGGCGCAAAGAGTCTCGGCCGAGTCCGCCCTCATGTAGAAATTCTGGTGCCTAAGGGCGCGGATGAGGGAAGGGACAGCAGGGGAGATGTCGGATCCTGACTCGGCTGAGCGGCGGAGGGCATAGCATGCGAGGACCGCGATCTTCGGCTCCCCGCGGGCGGCGAGGTTGCCGAGGTATTCCATGCCTGAGGGGGAGGGGGCAACAGCCCTAGCGAGAGGCTCGATGTCGCCTTTTTCGAGGAACCCGGTTATCGCCCGCCTCTCCCTGCGCCGCTCAGAGCGCAGGGCCAGGCGCTGCCTGAGCCGGTCATAGGCGGCTTTGAAAGTAGGGCAATAGCGGCCTATGCCGCCTGCCTCCTTATGGTAAAGAACCAATCCCATCACCATCCGTAGTGAGGCGAAGGTATTTTAAACATCTAAACAATATCTATAACAAATATCTTTTTGACACTGTTTATAAATAAAAAAGAAGTTGGAAGCTTATGCCTAAGGAAGCATTCGGAGGGGACGACGATAGCGCCGGCGGACCGCCGGAGAAGAAGAAGATCGCCCTCTCAAGATTCGGCCTCTCGCCTGACGCGAACATACGGGACGTCTTCTGGAAGATAATGGGGGGGTATGCGGCCACGAAAAAGCCCGGGATGGAGCTCGCCGGCCTCGCCAACGACAGGTTCAGCCTCATGCGGGCCTCGCTGTCGGTGATAGCCAGTTCAGGCGGCGAGAATTACGGCCTCTCACCGAAGTTCGTGGCGCTCTACAGCCTGATGATGCTTCTAGAGGCCGGCTGGAAGGACGCTTTCCTGGAATTCCTGCAGAGAGGGATCGATGGCCGCGGCGAAGCGAAGAGCGAGATATCGCAAGGGCTCCGCAAGCTGATTACCCAGGAGAGGTACCGCCCCGTGCTGCTCGAATGGATCACGGCTATGATACGTGGCAGGGACAGCAGCCCGGCCGCGCTGTTCTATATAGCCGGCATGGACAACCGGGATGTGGTTTCCGCCCTCAAGAAAGAGCTGATGATAATCGCTAGGGGGGACATCGGCCAGAACCAGCTTTATGCCATAAAGGCCCTGACACTGATAAGCGGCGACGAGGACATCAGGAAATCGCTCATAATCCTCCTATCGCACTGGGATGCCGGTGCGCGCAACGCGGCCGCAGAGGCGCTCGTCGGCCTGAGCGGAGAGGCGGATGTCAGGTCGGCGGCCGAGAAACGGCTGGCAGTGGAGACCGACGAGGACATAAAAAAGATGCTGAGCAAGATATTAGGCCGGTGATTTTCATGAGTGAATACGTCAAGATACCTCTTGAACGGGTCAAGGTCCTCCTCGGGAAGGACGATTCGACCAAAAAGAAGATCGAGAAGAGATGCAAGGTCCAGCTGTCGGTGGATCCCGAGGGAGAGGTCGGGATCGAGGGTGATCCGGCAGACGTGTTCTTCGCCCGCGACATAATAAAGGCGATAGGGCGGGGGTTCTCTCCCGAGATCGCCCTGAGGCTCCTCGGCCAGGATTTCGGGCTCTATATCATACCCCTGAAAGAATTCGCCGCATCCGAGAACGCCCTGACGAGGCTCAAGGGCAGGGTGATCGGGGAAAGGGGGAAGATAAAGGGGCAGATCGAGGACGCCACGGATTCGTTCCTGAGCATATACGGAAGCACGATAGCGATCATATCCCGTATAGACACGATGGAATACGCCAAGGAGGCGATCGGCCTACTCCTCGACGGGGCCCGGCACACGAGCGTCCTGGGCTACCTGGCCAAAGCCAAAAGAGAGATACTTGAGAGCAGGCTGAGGGGTCAGTGAATCCCGGAATTCATCCTGCCGAGATAGTTCTTGAGATGCTCGATCCGCGGCTTCGGTGGGCTCTCGTCTTTGAGCGGATGGTCGAGCTTCGGGAAAACCGCATCGAACCCATGGGAACGGATCTCCTGAGCGAACGGGTCATTGCTTGAGGGATCGTAAGCCGAAGAGGTCAGTATCACCGTGGTCGAAGGCGACTTCGCCTTGACAATCTTGAGGATATCGAACCCTTCGGTCCTCCCCTCGGTGAGCGACAGATCCGTTATCACTATGTCAGGGACGGCCCGCTCGAAGATGTTCAGCGCCCCTTCGATCGATTCGACAGTAGACGAGGGCTCCACCTGGATGCCTGTCACCTTCTTCAGCTCCTTGAGATAGAGCCGCAGCAGCGGTGGGAAATCCTCGATGACGACGACCCTCAGCGGCTTGATCAGAGGCTCCGTGATCGGATCCTGGATTCTGGCGCGTTTGAATTTAGCCATCTCTCCCAGGGATACCATGAGCCCGTGAGGCATCATAGGCCATTTGTACGCAACATATTAATAGCATTAGGATAATAACCCAACAATCGACCAACAGTCCTCGCTAGGGGTAATCGGTATGGCAGAAGATATCTTCAAGCAGTTCAAGGAACACTCAGTCGCCGAGTTCTTCAAGAAGAACCGGCAGATGCTGGGATTCTCAGGGAAAGTCAGATCGCTGACCATCATAGTCCACGAGCTTGTGACGAACAGCCTCGACGCCTGCGAGGAGGCCGGCATGATGCCCGAGATATACGTGCAGGTCGACGAGCTGGACAAGGAGAAGGACCATTACCGGCTCACAGTCCGGGACAACGGGCCCGGGATCCCGAAAACGCACCTCGGAAAGGCCCTCGGCCAGATGCTCGCCGGCACGAAGTTCCACCGCTACCTGCAGCAGAGGGGGCAGCAGGGGATCGGCGCAGCGGCGTGCACGATGTTCTCCTACCTCACCACGGGCCAGACGACGAAAGCGATATCCTGCCACAAGGGGACGAAGCTCACGGCCAACATCTCCATAGATTTCAAGAGCAACAAGCCCATAGTAGATATCCTGGAGGAGGCACCCACGGAGGAGACCGGCCTCACCGTGGTCTCCGAGTTCAAGGATGTCCGCTACGAGCGGAGCAACTACGGCGTATATGAATACCTGCGGAGGACGGCTCTCGCGAACCCGCACTGCCTCATCACCCTCGTCGAACCGGGAGACCTGAAGACCGTGTTCCCGCGCTCCGTGGAGAAGAACCCCCAGAAGCCGTTCGAGATAAAGCCCCACCCCCTCGGGATCACCACGCATGACCTGCTCGAATTCGCGAAACGCGACCGCGAGAGCAGGAAGGTATCGTCGTTCCTCCAGGACAGCTTCTCGCGCGTGAGCGCAGGGAAGATCGATGAGCTCAAGACGATCCTCCCCGGCTTCGATTTCAGCAAGAATCCTGCAAACCTGTCATGGGAGGAGGCCGAGATGCTCGTGAAGGCGTTCTCGCAGGTCAAATGGATCGCCCCTGCGACCGACTCGCTGGTCCCGATCGGGAAGGAGCAGGTCGAGGCGTCTTTCCGCAACATATTCAACCCGGAAGTCCTGGTCGTGACCGAAAGGAGCCCGAAGGTCTACCGCGGGGGCATCCCGTTCATGGTCGAGATCGGGATCGCCTACGGCGGAGGGGTGGCCGCGGCCGAGAAAAGGGGGGAGGTCATGAGGTTCTCGAACAGGGTCCCCCTGCTCTTCGATTCCGGGGGCTGCGCGATCACGGAGACGATAAAGACCATGGACTGGAAAAGGTACGATGTAAAGAATTTCGAGGAGGAGCCCATCGCCGTCCTCGTCAACCTGGTCAGCGTGCATGTGCCGTACACAAGCGCAGGCAAGCAGGCGATCTCGAACGAGGAGGACGTGATGGACGAGATAAAATTCGCGCTCATGGAGGCCTCGCGCGGGGTGCAGAAGTTCCTCTCAGGCAAAAGGAGAGCGAACGAGATAGCGAACAAGAAGAAGGTCATAGGCCGGTATATCCAGCAGATATCTAGCGACCTCTCCACGCTCTCAGGCGAGAAGAAGGAGCCGATCGAGAGACAGCTCACGAAGATCATCGAGGAGAAATACGGCGGCGACATCCCAGAGGACGAGGGCGCGGAGCGAGAGGCCGGCGATGAGCAGAAAGACGAACCGGGTGATATCGATGAGTGATTCGAACGCGATGAAGAAGCTCGAGCTCATGGGCAAAGACATGGTCGGCGAAGTGAAGAAAGGCGAGGGGCCGACCTTCGAGACCACCCTGCGGACAAAGAGCAACACGATATTCGATGAAGGGCTCGGATGCCTGCGGACCGGGGAGAAGAAGGAGCTCCGGAAATTCCTCAGCGTCGCCCAGGCAAGGACGTTCATGCAGACGGTGGCCATAGCAGCGAAGACCAGGCAGTTCCTCAAGGAGGACCTCCATACTTCGATCAGGGGCCTTTTCTACCAGCTGAAATTCAGCCTGGGGGAGGATATCGACGAGGACCTCTTCACCGAGCAGTCCGAGTCGAATGCCCTCATAGAAGACCTGGAGGTCGCGCTCAAGATAAAGCGCGAGGATCTGCATCTCACGACCGACAGGAAGGGGTTCGTGGCCGGGCCCATGACCATCCTGGACCGGTTCGGGGGCGACGAGACGCTGATCGACCTTGAGAAGCAGGGGCGCAGCGGCTGGAGCATCCCGAGCGACGTCGATAACGGGATGGAGATCAAGAGGCTGGACGCCGATTACGTCCTTGTCGTGGAGAAGGATGCACTCTGGCAGAGGCTGAACGAGGACAAGTTCTGGAAGAAGGAGAACTGCTTGCTGGTGACGCCCAAAGGCCAGTCCACGAGAGGCACGAGGAGGCTCCTCCGGAAGCTGGCCGACCGGAAGCTGCCGGTATATTGCCTCATGGACTGCGATGCGTGGGGATGGTATATCTACTGGACGATCAAGACCGGAAGCATGAACCTGGCCTATCTAGGCAGGGATTTCGCGGTGCCCGAGGCCAGGTTCCTCGGAGTGACGATGAGCGATATAACCGAGTTCAGCTTCCTCGACAAGCTCACGATCAAGGCCAAGGAGGTCGACGTCAAGAGGGCCGAGGAGATGCTCGGCTACCCGTGGATTAACAGGCACAAGGACTGGGTCCATGAGCTCAAGCTGGTCCTGAAGACCAAGAAGAAGATCGAGCAGGACGCCCTCCAGGGGCAGAGGCTCACTTTCGTCGGCGAATACATCAAGAAGAAGATAGACGGCAAGGAATGGCTGTCCTGATCCCCTTTTTTCCTTCCGCCGATGCGACGCATGGATATCGCTACGGCGGAGCGGTGGCATTCGAGCCGTTGAGATAATCCGGGACATAGGGCGTCCCGCTCGCCGGGACCGAGCGGTTCATCGCCTGCAGGAGGGCCTTCCCGTCAGGACAGAGATTGTTCGAGCAGCCCGTGCTAAGGGATATGTAGGCCCGGACCTTGCCGGCGCCCGGATCGACCGGGCGGGATGAGAACGGAGCCCTGCACTCGCGCACGAACTGGACGAAATCCTGGTAGCCGTAGCAGTAGTACGGAGGCTCGCGGCGCGGGTGGCCCCCGCTGCATTTGATCGTGTCGGACGAGCCGGCATCCGAGGTGCAGTATGTGTCGTTGACAGACCTGCTCTCGAAGAAGCTCTGGGTCCAGCATTCACCGTTCGAGAATGACGAAGAGCATCCCGGCCAGGCATTATTGAAATCGGCGCTCCGCGTGCTGCTCCCCCAGAACCCGGAATACATGTTGCCGGCGATGTATGCGGCGAAGAGGCTGTCCTTGTCGAAATCCGATGCCCCCCATCCGAGCATCTCGCGGTGCGAGTTGATGAAGCCCCGGGCCGCGCGGAGGAAGAATTCCAGTTTCGCGGTCCCGACGCAGATCGAGTCGCTGGGGAGGAACGGGTTGAAGTTGGGATTGCACGAGCGGGCGAGATCAAGGGCCGGCACGCGCGTGTCGTTCGTGGTGCTGAACGGCTGGGCTATGAGCCCGGCCCTCTGGAACACGTCGAAATATGGCCCGTCCATCCCTGTCGGGCTGTACTGTGCAGGCCAGAACGTGTATGGAGGCTCGAGGCTCTGCATGAGGCCGAACGCGCACCATCTCCAGTCAGGGTGCGGGCCCGGGGCTGCGTTCGAGAACGAGCAGTTGCCTGCCGGGTCGTACATCTCATCGTAGGCCTTGCTGTAGCATTCGCTGTTACCGGAGAGATCGGCGGGGAAGCAGCCGGATGTGCATCCGGATTGCAGGCAGGATTTCGAGCAGACCTTCGCAGCAGAGCACGGGTCGAAGTTGCTCTCTGTGAGGATGAATGCGCGCACGAGCATCGGGTCCAGGTTCCTAGCGCTGGCCCACTGCTCGATCTCCGGGAAGCTCCTGCATTCCCGGTCTCCGGTGATCGTGCCCCCGGCGCTCGGGCCGAAATCGAATATAGACGTCAGGGGCCTCGTGGTGTTCGCTATGAGGCATTCGTCGCAGCGGAAGAGGAGGGGGGACTGGTTCAGCAGCTGGCCGTAGGACGGCTGCATGATGTCGCGGCTCGTGAAAGGCACGCCTGCGAGGTATGCCGCGTTGAAGCCGGTCTGGCAGACTGTCCCGGACTCGTTCCCGAACAGTATGGCGTTCCCTGCCGACCCGGCAGGGCCCTGCTGGGTGTTTATCGTGTTGTACTGCTGGCATCCTGCATACCAGGACCGCAGGCGGGCATCCGTCCGCCCCACTCCGCAGTTGGAGCAGTTCAGCGGGTTGGAGACCCCGAAGCCCCCGGTCGTGTTGAACGCATACGGGGCGATTCCGAGCACCCCGCGCGATTTGAGGGAGAGGATGGCGTTCGGGAAGAAGGAGCCGTAAGCGGCCACGACGTTCTGCTCGGTCCAGTTGCATGAGTTGTCTATGTCCGACGTCCCGACATCGAAAAGGACATACGGGATTATGGTGGGCTTGCTGTGGTTATAGAGAGAGTAGGACGAGAAATTCACAGCCTGCTGGCGGATCCTCGAGCCGTCGCAGGAATGGACATAGTTGCCGTTTATCCCGTAGGCGACCATATCGACCATGCTCCAGTCGCCCCCGAGGGCCCCGTGGAGGGCGTCGAGGGCGGCGAAATCGTTCATCCTGGTCGAGACCGCGATGAAGCAGCGTATCTTGTTGTTGGCCCGGTCGTTCCCGCATCCCTGGTCTATCGCCCGCACCTGCTCGGCGACAAGGGAAGCGGCCGTCGCCGGGGCGTCCATCTCCGTGACCACGATGACCGGCCCTACCGGGCCCTGCGTCAGTATGCCGTTGTAGACGTTCCTGCCGTCATGGCCGAGGATCTGGGCTATGTCGCGGGCGCCGGAGCTGCTGATATTGGTGTTGTTGCTGTAGAGGATGTACATCGGCACGACATCCTTGCTGAGGAAGCACATGGCGCGCATGGCCGAGGGCTTGGTATAGGCGCTCACATTGGAGCCGATGAGCCACTGGACGGCCATGTTGAGCCGGTCGGAGCAGTATGTGTTCGCCGTGGCATAATCGCCGAACGTCGGGCCCTGCCCGATCATGAAACGCCTGGTGGCGTCGTTAGGGGTGATGTTCTGGTTCTCCAGGTCCGAGAGCCTCCTCGGGGTGCAGTTCTTGTCGAAGTAGCAGTAGCCCCCTATGAGGCTGTCCACCCCTGGGAAAAGGGACCTGGTCCCGTTGACGCACACCATGCACCAGCAGCTGCCCTGCCGGCATTCCTCGCTCTGGTTGATGCTGGTGACAGCATAGCGGCTGAGGGTGTCACGGTAATCGCTCAGGTAAAGGGAAGAGCCTGTGCCCAGCCTCTGGAGGCAGCCTGCGAGCACGATAAGGCCTAAAACAACTAGCACTATGGCTGCTCTTCTCATGATTCATTTCTGCTAGTTCCTTAATTTAAACATTAGGGTATGGGGCCGAAAGGGGTATTTTGGGCATACTGAACAGGGCCTCGCGCAGCGAGGGAAAAAAAGGAAATTATGTGGTAAAAAGAAAAAATCAATACTGGGCCTGCCTGCAGGACATGTTCTTGCACCGGCTCCCCCTGTAGTTCGACATGCCGCACTTGGGGCAGTAGACTATCATGGAGATCTTGTGAGGCTGGACCAGCTTCGAGGTCCCCTGCGAGAGGTCCTCTGCCATCCGCCTCACGCCGTCCCCGAAGTTGCCGCCGTAGCCGTGCTTGGATCTCCCGACCCATTTGGCCACGATGTCCTTCGGCGTAAGAGACTGGGGCGTGAAGGGCACGGGCATGTGCCAGAGGAACGCTATCGGGTTCGCCCACCCGAAGAGCGAGTTCTGGAGCACGCCGAATCCCCTCATCTCCTGGTCCCTGCGTATCGCTAGGGCCTCGGCCGAGACGGTCCTGCGGACCGTGTTGTCCATGGCAGCCTTCTCCACCCCCTTGTCGTAGAGGTATGCGGCCTCCTTCGAGCGGTAGAGGTACTCGGCCATCGGCGCATCTGACTGGAGCTCCATGCGGTAGTTGTAGGTGGTCTCGCCAGGGTTGGCATCGCCGGTCCTCGCGCTCGCGTAGACACCCTTCCTCTGGAGGAAGATGTCCTGCGGCGCCTGCCGGAGGCCGGTCATGTAGTCGTTGCCGGCCAGCTGGTGCCTCTCCAGGCTTCCGCCCATGCCGTTGAGCTTTGCGAGCC
>JAXLQI010000002.1:0-235683 GCA_046331685.1 Candidatus Micrarchaeia archaeon
CCTTCCGACCACCTGCTGTTCGTGATGTGGGTCCGGTCGCGCGGATCCAGATCGACTGTCTGGGCCCCGCGGTAGAACACGGCATATATATCCCTCGCCCTGCGGTCGGCGAGCAGGTTGGTGACCGCCAACCCGGTGGCCTGCTCCGCGTGGACCGGATCCATGGTCGACATGCTCCGCACAAGCTCGCCGAATGCGAGCGACGAGAACGAATCGCCTCCTCCGGTCGGCAGCGTGAATCCGATCGCGGCGCCATCGAAGCCTCTCGCCGCATCGCCTGAAACAGGCGTCCTTCCTGCGGCAGCCCGCTCCCTCTCCTCACGCCCTGAGAGCGCCGGGGAGACCAGCGAATCCCTGCCCATCAACCGCGCCGAGGCGAGGACCTGCTGGGTGTTGGCTCCTGCATACATATAGTTGAGGAGCGAAGCCCTGGTATCGACTCCGTATGCGACCTGGTAGATATTGCCTTCCCTTGTGACAAGATAGAGGCGCGTCTTGAGCCGGTCCTCGCTCTGCTGCAGGTCTCCGGGCTGCCCGCCCGGAGTCGTCAGCTCAGGCACGTGCTCGCCTGCGACGAAGACGAGCATGTCGGCACCGCTGTCGCGCGCGATGCGCGAGTATGTGTCGAGCACACCTCTCATCCTGCTCCTCGTAGTCACATCACCTGTCGTGACAGTCTGGGGCGGCGGCTGGCCCGGCACCTGAGCCGGCGTGGTATCGGTCCTGGATGATCCTGTCTCGTAATGGAAGTCCTCCCTTGCCCGGTGGAGCCCGGCTCCTTCGGCTGCGCCGAGGGACAGCGGGATGATGCCTGCCATTGGGTAAGGGATCCTAGCAGCTTGGGTAGTGACATCCACGGTGTCCTGCGTCTGCGAGATCGCCGTCTGTCCCCCTCCGGTCCCGCCGGTGGCGCTCGTGGCATCCCTGGTCCAGCGTGCCTGGCCAGCTAGGCCCCCGGTGATCGTCCTTCCGGAAGCAGCGGCAGCGAGTCCTCCACGATCGGTCGAGGCCCCTCCCTGCTCCTGGTGCTGATAGAACGTTCCGGCCTCACCGAACGCGTTGAGCCAGTAATCGCTGTAATCGACAGGCATGGGGCCGAAGAGCTCATTGAGCCTCCGAAGGATCGTCGAAGCCCCGAGGGCCCCTATCCTGAATCTCGCCGGAACCCTCTGCCTGAACATCCTCTGCGCAGGAGGCACCAGCTGGTCCGAGAGCCTTCCATAAAGCCCGTCTGCGTCTGAAAGGACGGTCGGCGAGCCCGGGACATATAATCCCGGCGGCGAGAGGAACGGCCTGGGCAGCAGGCTCATGGGCTGCGGCATCTGCCCGAATAGATTAGGCAGCGGCTCGAACCCCTGCTGGAGGAAGTTCGGCCGGTAGCGGTAAAGGAACGGGCTGAGATACCCCTCATCGCTCCGCGGCTCAGGCTGCAGACGGAGCTCATCCTCGAGCCGGTTGTGGTCGAAAGTCGATGTTATCCTCGGCAGCTGTTCGCCGATGCGTGCGAAGACCTCGAGGAAATACCTGCGGTTGAGGGCGGTGGAATAAGCGAGATCGCGCATGCCCGCTTCGTATCTCTGGGCGATGATCTGGTTGAACCCCTCGAGCGCAGCGATGAACGTGCGCTCCTCCTGGGCTACCTGCAGGAATGCCGGAAGCACCTGGAGAAGGAACGGCCCGACGAGGTAGGGGTCCCTGTTGGTTAGCATGAGTATGGAGTTCATGAGGGCGATCGCCGAAGAGCGCCTGAAGGCGGAATCGGTGCCGGAGACCCTCTCGAGCGCCACTCCCATATAAAGAGCGTCGAATATCGTGATGCGGTTGCGCAGGTTGGCGACTTCGCTGTCTGAGAACTCGCCGGTGGCCGGGTGGAAATTCCTCTCGTCGCGGGCACGCAGGTATTCGGTCTCGATCGTGTCATAGAACTGCCTGCCCCGGGTGACGAGGTCGCGCCCTTCCCTTGTCGCCAGGAAGCGGGCGAGCCCTTCTGGCGTCCCGATGTTCGCCACGATGTCCGGTGGCAGCGTGAGGTTGTACCTCGCGGCCAGCCTCGGTATGGACTGCTGGAGCAGGTCGAGGTTGAAATACTGCCTGAACAGATAATCGCTGCTGCCGAACTCCTGCCGGTAAAGCCTTATCGCCTGGTCGAGATTGATTGATATCTGGTCGGTCGGGTTCGAGAACACGATCGCGCTCCTTATCTGGAGGAACACCTGCGGGAGGACTGTCGCCATTCGGTCGAAATTGCGCATGAAATTGGCTCTCCCAGGCCCGGGCCCTGCCTCGAATGCCCGGTTGAGCGTCTCAAGGAGAGCTACCGGCAGGCCTCTCATGGTATCCACTGTGCTGCTCGGGCTCGCCACGAAGCCGAGCTGGTCGAAATTGGTCTGGACGGCCTGCACGAAAGCCGGCCCGTACTGCTGCCTGAGGCCTTCCACCCTGCGGTCGAATGCCTGGACATCCGCCTGCGGCGCTCCGCGGGGAGGCCTGTGGCTGAGGACGTCATATATCGAGCCGAGCGAATAGAACATCGAGTCGTCCTGCCTCCGGTAATTCCGGAGGAGCGCCCCGATGCTCTTTGCATACGCGGCCGGATACACCCTCATGATCGCGTCCCTGGAAGCCTGCGGGATCTGCCTGAACTGCTCGGGCCCGGCTCCGGAACCAGAAAGCGGCGAGAGCGCCGAGCTCTGGGCTTCGACCGCGGCCACGAACTCCTCCCCGAACAGCCGCACCATCAGGTCGCGGTTCTCGGTCCCCTGGGGGTTGGAGGTCGCGCGATATACCCTTGTGACTATGTTAGCGAAGAGGTCGTTGTCGCCCCGGGCCAGAGCGCGGATATTGGCTCCTGAGAGCTCGAGGCTCTGGAGATTCGGCGCGAGCTGTTCCACGAGGCCCACGAACCTCTCGCCGTACCTCTCGGTCAGGCCCCGCCTAGTGTCGGCCGTGCCTCCCCGGAGGACACGATATGCCCTGTTCACAGCGTCGAAGTAGGCCGGCTCATCCATGTTGAGCACGAATTCGAAAAGCTGGGGGTCAGCCCTGCGGAGGACGCTGGAGACGACATCCCGGATGGCTTCCTGCTTATCCGGGTTGACCCTGCGGAACCAGTCCATCAGCGTCCTGAGGCCGCCGATATCCGCCCCAGGAGATGTGACCCCGGGGATGATGGGCGAGCGGTTTATATCTCCCCCTGTCTCAGCGAGGTGTATCATGGAGAACGCCATCTCCACGGACTTGCGGAGATCGGATTCGGTGAGCATAGTATCCATCAGCCTTCTCTGCTCCTGCTCGAGATCGGCGAGCCTGCGCGGATCGTCGGTCGAACGCGCATCGAGGACGATGCGTGTGCTCTGCTGCCTCCATCTCCTGATGCGCTCTGTCAGGAGCGACCGGGCCGGTTCGAGGATGCTCCGCCGGAGCTGCGATTCCATCCCTGAGAGATCGCCCTCTACAGTCCTGGACCGCGCTTCGATCACCGCCTGCGTGGCCTGGGAGGCCTCTGTGGCATTGGGCGGAGATGTCGGGGCCTGGCGGGCGACGACCGGGGCCACGAACAGCGTCCCGAGCGCATCCCGTTCGTTGGCGAGGGTGGTCCCTCCCCTGCTGATAGCAGCGCGCGCGCGGGCGATAGCCGAGACGAACTGGATCGGGCTGTAGCCATAAAGGAAACGGCCGGAGAGATTCCGGGCTGTCTGGTCGGTCCTTTCCTGGATCCCCCTTTCGACTGTGGCGGAATCACCTGACAACCATGAAAGGTTCGAGCGGTTGTCCCTCACGAATGTGACGAGGTCGGCTCCGTATCTCTGCTCGAGCTGGGCGCGGTTGGGCTGCGATGCGCCATCGGCATAGATTTCGCGCACGGCCGCGCCGAGTGTGCCGACCGTGAAACCTGCCGTGGATGTGATCCTGCGCACGATATCCTCGTCCCTGCGCGCCCGGAGTTCGGTCTCTATATCCTCCACAGGCCGGAGGACCCAGGAAAGATTATCCATATTGCGGGAGACCAGGTCGACGAATTCCCGGCCATATGAAGTAACAAGCTGCTGCCTCCTCTGGCGGAGGGCACGCAGAGTACGGTATGACGCCGAGAGCGTCGTGCCGGCGTTGGTCCCATATCTGGAACGCATGGCGACAGCTATCGTCTCAGGCGGCCGGGCCGCTGCCCTGCGGTCTATCTCCCTCTGGACAGCCGCCGGTGCGCCATCCAGCCATGAGAGCTGGTCGAAGTTCTGCTCGAGAAGGTCCCTCCCCTCTATCCCTCCGCTCTGGAGCCTTTCGGCATGGAGGGCGAGGTATGTCTCGGCAAGAGCAACACCGATCGTGGGCCTTGTCCCGGTACCGAAATTGCCGCGCATCCCGCGCAGCTGGACCGCAGTGGTATCCTCGAAGCCGGCTCTCCTCTCCAGCTCCTCGTTGAGCGCCGCTTCGGGACGTGCCATCCACGAGAGGTTCGCGATATTGCCCCTTATCAATGTGACCAGGGAGGCGCCGTAATCGGCATTGAGCCTCGCCAGATCCGGAGTCGTCCTTCCGAGCTCGGAGACTATGTCCCTCAGGGCGATCGGCAGGATGTTCCTCTGGAAGCTCCGGACTATCGTGGTGAGCCTGCTGTTGTTCGTGACCTCCTGGCCATAGAGCCTGGTGAACTCTGACCAGAATATGTCGTTGCGGTCGACTATTGGCATCTGGACCTGCCCGTTCACGACCGTGCCCAGCCTGCCGTTCATGATCTGTATGAACGCATCCCTCGCCGTAAGGTCGCCGGTGTCGAGGACCGTCCTCACAAGGCCGACCGCCCTCCCGGCCATCCCCCTTGCGACAATGTTGAGTAACGGATCGATGACGTCGGTTCCCTCGCGTGTCCGTATCGCCTGGAGGTCGGCGGCGGTGCCGCTCGTCGCAGTCGTGTAAGTGGTCGCTATCATCCGGGCGAATTCGATCGGATCGATGCTGTTGTTGTGCCTGGTATAATAAGCGCGCGCGATCGGGGCGAGCCCGGAGGCCGTGTCGTCATAGATCCTCGCCCTGAATGCCGCCGTGAGCTCACGCATGAAGTCATCGCTGGTGTTCGAATCGAAGATCCTTCGGAATTCATCCCTCCGCGCGGTGTCGCCGGTGAGTATGAAATCGCGGAGGGCGAGCACCGCGGTCCGCGCCTGCTCATTGGGCAGCCTGGCCGAAAGCTCTTCTGTCAGCCGTGTCCCGTATCTCTGCGCGGAATCCTCGCGCGCCGGACGCAGAAGCTCCCTCCGTGCCGCCTCTTCCACAGACAGGCTCCGGTCAGCCTGCATCAGTGCGCGCACACGGCCCACCTGGGTGTCGGCGCGCACCGCACGCCCGTCAGACTCGCGGACCTGCCTGGCGAGATCGGTGATCTGCTGGTCGGTCGGCGAACCGCCGGAGAGGCGGGTCCTGACATTGAACACAGCGTCGATGAAATCGGTCATGACGACCGGCTCCATCTGTATTCCCCATACGCGGTCCCGGTCGGCGGTGTAAGCATCGAGGATCGGCCGCACCTGAGGGTTCTGCCGCAGCCTGTCCATCTCACCGAAAAGCGCGCTCATGAACTCCTGGTTGTCATGGAGCGTGGCGCCAGCATATCTCCTGTTATATATCTCCCAGAACGCGGTCCTCCGCGCGGCATTGCCGGTGAGTATGTAATCGCGGAAAGCTGTCGCTCCTTCTGTCGCCAATCTCTGTAAATTCCCAATCTCCTCAGGTTCCGCCGGTCTCTGGCGCGGTCGTGGCTGTGCCATAGCTATACTTCCCCCGAATTCGTTTATATGAGTTCCGCTGAACAATATTATCCCGCAAAGGGCTGCCGCTGAAAGATTGGAAAAATGCCTGGCGAAAATCCGTTTCCTGCGAGAGAGGGATTGGTCTCTCTCTTCCTTCGGTTCCGCCTTCGTTAGTCTTGGACCGGTCATGTTTCCACAGTGCCAGCGGGACTACAGCCCCGCTGCCCATCCCCCGATGGGCCGCTACCCTGCTGGCGGTTATGTCTAATGATCACTAAGCTAACTGGAGTGTATTTGTCCAGAAAGGTATTAAAATAGCTGTCACAGAAAAAGGTAAATCGTGTTTGTATCCGCTGTGGAAATTCCTCTGTTACGGGGGAAATGCAATCCAGTTCCACCATAAAAGGCCGGACAATCCGTGAATTCACCGGAAGCCGGGGCTGAAACTGTTCATTTCACCCCATGTTGTCGTAGAAAAAGTTCGGCTATAGTAAAAAAATCAGAACCTGATGACTCTCCTGCGTTCGCCTTCGCGCGGCTGGTCCTGCGGAGGCTGCGGGGGCGGCTGGGGCGCCACAGGCGCAGCCTGCTCCAACCGGAGGCTCAGATTAGGTCCCCATGCGCCGACCGCATCAGTCTGGTGATTCTTCCTCCAGGCATAGATGGCGAGCGCAGCCATTGTCCTGAAATCCTCGAGGCTGTCGACGTTTAGATCATCGCGGGCCGGACTGAGTATCTGGCGGTAGAGCAGACGCAGGTCATCCCTGAGCCTGCCGTACCAGTCCTGGCCGGTGGAGGCCATTGTATTGTTGAGATAATCCTGCATCGCGCGTATGATCAGCCTGCGGTCCTCGGGGCTCGTGCTCGAACTGAGGCTGACACCCTCCCTGATGACCCCGCGATACTGGCCGTCCCTCGCGCTCCTGCAGAAGCGCCTGAAATCTTCGTCGCTGCGCATGAAGTCGTTGAAGATCCGGTCGAACGCCCTGCTGACGTCATTCCGGCCCAGCGTCCTCAGGGCCTCTTCCACAGATGCCGATCCGCTCGGCCGGTTCCGCATTATCGTGACCACAGCTTCCGGCCTTCCTCCCGAGACCGCCTGGTAGAGCTCTGTCGCCAGATTGGTCCAGTTCCGGCTCGCGAAATCCTGGAGCGCCGCGTTCTGGTCGCTTGCGGTCGGCTGGATCCTGAAGGCATCCCTGGCTATCAGCTGCGCAAGGAGGTCGCGCCCTGCAGCCACGGGATGGAGATGGTCCCCGCTGTCGTACTGGGCTTGCAGGCGCGGCGGATTCCCTTCGCCAAGCGGCGAGGTGTCCACAATCGTGATCCCTTCTCCGGCCTGAGAGCGGAGCCATGTGTTTAGCAGGGCCGTCCTCCTCTGGCCCTCTGCATTGGAGCCGCTGTATGATGCCCATGGGGTCAATGTGAGTATCACAACCCTCATCCCGGCTGCGCGAGCATCGTGGATGATCCTAGTGTAGATCCGTTCGGCGTCTTCCACCGACATCCCGGTGATACCGTTTATGCCGCCGTCCATGACAAGGGTATTGTATGGAGGGTTTGCGCCAATGACGCTGGTGCGGAACTGCGTCTCTATGGCAGGCAGGGCGGCGCCGACCACGGCGAATGTCTGGACCGATGCCGTCGGGTTCTGCCTTCTCAGGGCGGTCATGAGGGTCTCTCCGACCCTGCCGTTCGCTGGAGGCGTGCCTCCGGCGAGCATGGAATCCCCTATCACCGCGACCCTCGGGACCGTCGTCTGCGGAGCGACCTGCGGGACCGGCTGGGGAGCGGCCTCCTCCAGGGGCGTCACGGGCGGGGCCTGCCAGAGCGCGATCTGATCCTGCGTCCGTGCCCTCCCGCTTTCAGGATGCGTCTGGAACCATCTGCGGATGAAAAGGGATGCAGCCACGAGCGTGTCGCCGTCCATCGCGCCTCCGAGGAACGGCCTGAGCAGCGAATCCCGGTCATGCTGGGTGGGCTGCCTCCCGTCGCGCGGCGTGAATGTCCGCGCCTCTTCGGCGCGCGCCATCCTCCAGAGTATGCCGCCGTCTCCTCCGCTGATGAGCCCGAGTTCCTGCCTGAACCTGGCGTTGGACTCGTTAGGCGCAGCGAAAACCACGAGATAATACCTGATATAATAATCCGCGGCGCGGATGATCTCAGCGCTCGCCTGCTCGCTCAGCGATTCCGTCCGGCCGGGCTCGGTCAGGAAAGACTGGAGGCGGACGAAATCAGCGAAACGTGGTATCGTGGCATTTGGGTCATCACGGTGGGCCGGATCCTGCACTCTGTCCGCGGCCAAAGCCGACAGCAGCAACCTGAACGACGGGATCTGATAGAGCGCATTGAAAACTGCGATGGTCGTCTCGGTCTGATTCGAGGTCCTTGCCACTCCCCGCTGAAGATCGGGGGAAAGATACTGGTTGAGATACGCGGTGTTGGTCCGCAAACCATTCGATGCGGCGAGGGCGCGGCGGTCATCCCTGGCCGCGTCGCGCAGCTGGGCCGCTATCCAGTCGCGCGATATCGTCGGCCTAGGCGGCTGCCTTGCGGCCGGCGCCGCGGGGCGCCGCTCTTCCCGCGGCGGAGGCTGCGGGGCGGCTCTCCTCTCCCGCGGCGGAGTGGTGCGCGCAGGCGGCTGGGGCTGGCGCACAGGCTCCTGGGGCTGGGCTTGGGGGTGAAGCTGGCGGTAGATCGCGCTCGCGCTGCCTGAAGCGCGGCTCGCCTCGTCGCCGTGCCGGTCATCGCCGCTTCCGTAATAGAACGCCGCGACGTTGCTTTTCGCCCTGCCGATAGCAGCGGTGATATCCGCTTCCGACATCGACGCGGTCACGCTGACGCCGGATGAGCGGCTCGCGCCTCCTGACAGACCTGTTATCACGAGAACCCCGTTCTGAAGTACGACCTGAGCCATCTTTCAACGACCTCCTGTGGCTGCTAATCTTTCACGCGCGAACTCGACGACCCTGTTCCTTATCGGGTCGCGGGCGCGCCTCATGTCTATCTCTATCGTCAATGATTCACCCTGCCCAGTCACGGTGATGCCCCATCCGCTTCTCAATGTGGCGTCGCGCGGGTTGGCGCTGGTGATGATCCGGTATATCTCGGCTTTGGCTTCCCTCGTGGCCCGGTCGCGATCCTCGCCATAGGTCTGCCTGAGCGTCGCCCCGTCGCCGGTGGTCTGCTCGTAGATCCTCGTGAGCAGGCCTTCGATGAAGGGCGCGAGCCCGGCCGAGCGCTCGCTGTTGTAGAAGCTCACAGCCTCCGCGCTGAGCGAGGGGCCGGTGCTGTGACCTGCGGCTGGTCTGCGGTCCTGACCGGGACCGTGTCCTGGGGCGGCCTCGAAACCCGAGCGGCGCGGATACTGCTGGCGCCCCTCCGCGCCGAGCTGGTCGGCGCGCGTTGGCGGGACCACCTGCTGGCCGCCAGGCATAGTCCTTGCGCGCTCACGCGCGCGCTCGGCGTCAGCCGCGAGCTCCGTCGGCGTCGGCCCTCTCCACCAGCCCTGCGTCCTGAACCTTTCGGCCTGCCGGTCGGCGTAAGCCTGTATATCAGTCGCGTTCATGCTGGCGGCCTGCGCGTTGCCTGCAAGGTCGCGCAGGATCGGGCCAAGAGAAACTATCTGGTCGCGCCTCTGCCTGATCCATGCGAGCATGCCGCGGTCGTGCGCGGTGTCGGAGTGGCCGGCCACGAACTGCACGACATCGGTCGCGCTCCGCAGCGACGGATCAGTCTGGACGAGCAGCGCCGGCCCTACCAGGCCGCGCTGGCGGGCGAGGTCTATCGCGGTCCGCGGATTCTGGATTATCAGCTCGGCCAGAGCGTTCATGTCGCCGTACAATTCCTCACCGCGGTCTCCCTCGGTGACATGGAATCCATTGAATGCGGTGAGCGCGGCCGCGTTGCCGCGGTAGCGCGCGAGCAGCGCCTCGAATGCCGGCCTGAAAGCCGGCTCGAGGGAGGCCCTGCGGTCCAGCAGGCCGAGGAAAGAGTTCTGCAGTATGCCCTGCACCTGGCTCCCCGTGCCTGTCGGGACCTCGAATATGAGATTGCCTCCGACAAGCGCTTCGCGCAGCTGCGAATCCAGGGTGACGGTCCCGCTCACCCTGCCCCTTATGCCTGCGAGCGTGCCCTGCCTCATCAGGAGCTCCACCGCATCATCCACATAAGACACGGGCAGGAATCCCGACTGCACCGCCTGCCAGAGATAGACAAAGACATCCTGGTTCTGCGAGAGGAACTGGGCTGCTCCCTGCCCTCTCACGACGCTCATGCCGCTGTCGGCGAGGAACGTCTCTATGACCACATCACGGAGGCGCACCGCTATGCCCCTCCTCACCCAGTCGTCCATGCGGAGGTCCGCCATGTCGGTGATGTCCAGCGATTGCTTGCGCTCAGCAGCGAGCAGGCGGTCGACCGCCTCGACCGTCATGCCGAATCCGCCGAGGATCCTTGTCAGCTCCGCCGTCGCCTCGCTGGAGGCATCAGCGCCGCCGGTCCTCCGCGTCGCGAGGAGCGTGTTTATCGCGGCGAGCTGGCCGGACATCGTCCTGCCGTCTGTGAGCACATCGTCCATCCTGGACGGATCGATGATGATATCCTGGCTCGCCAGCTGGGCGCGGAGCTCTTCGACATTGCCCGGCCTGCGCTGCCGCCCGGTCGGGAACCTGTTAGGAAGATACGTGAAGAAGTCCCTCCCTGCCGTGCCATCACGGACGAAACGCGCGTTCGCTTCGCTTATGCTGATGCCCCACTCGCGCTGGACCTCGCGCCTCCCTTCCTCCACCGTAGCAGCCCCTGAGAGCCTGCGGTAGATGTCCTGGAATTCTCTTGCAATATAATATCCCGTAACGCCCCATATCGCGAGCTGGACGATTATCCTTCCGGTCCCACGGATGCGCGGCATCGCGCTGAATTCCGAGGACGGGTCCCTCCACTGCTCGACCCCTCCCCTTCCGATATCCCAATAAAGGGTGCGGAGGCCTCTGCCCATCCACCTAAGGGCGCCGCGCCCCCACCTGACAGGCGCGACCTGGCCCAGCTGCTGTCGGGCCGGGGCGAGCCTTTCGCCGTATGCACCCGCGCTCTCGAGAGCGCCGTCGACGATCCCTGCCGCCCTTTCGTTCAGCAGCGCTATAACCGCAATGTCCTCGCCGATCGCCGCCCTCGCGCTGCGCGAGAAGCCTGATATCGCTTCGAACTCGTCTGCAGGAAGCACATCCCTGAGCCTTCCCATGACCTGGTCGGCGCTCCCTTCGCGGACCGCTTCGCGGAACCGGTTCCCTATCTGGGCGCCGTGCCTTCTTGTGACCGCGGCTGCGACATCGTCGCTCCGCAGCGATGCGAGTACGGCATCATCCGCGGTCGTGCTCCGTTCGACGTTATTGTCCATCACGCGACGCATGCCTTCAAGCACCGGGTTGGGCTGCGGCTCGCCTCTTTCCGTCGGTCCGTTCCTCGTGACATCAAGGCCGCGCAGCGATGCGCGGACACGGCTCACCGCGGCGAGATTCTCGGACACGACCGCATCGGGCGGAATCTTCCCGAGCTCAAGCATGCGGAGGAGCATCGGAGCCCTCTCGATCGGGCTCAGCCTCAGCCCGAGCCCCTGCTCGGTGGAGACCAGCGGCTGCTGATCGAAAGCCCTTATCTGGGCGTTCAGGCTGTCGCGGCTTGACATCAGCTCGACCATCTGCTGGCGGAGCGTCTCGAGCCTCGCTTCTGCGGCAGGAGCCCTGTTCGTCCCTCTTGCAGACGTCGCCGCGCGCTCTGCGGCATCTATCTGCCTCTGGAGCGCGGGTATCTCCCTTGTGCTGATGGCTGCGGCCCTTTCGCGCACGGCGCCCATCCTCAACGCGCCTTCGGCTTCCAGAGCCTCCACGACCAGGCCCATCTCAGTGGATTCGAATCCGCGCCGCGCCACTCCTGAGAGGAACACGTCCAGGCTCACACGCCCTGCGCGGGCCCCTTCCAGGGCGGACAACCTGCTCATCGCAAGCGCCTGGGTGAGCGGCCTGTTCCTCCCGGTCTCGGTGCGGGCCATCTCGGTGAGGACCGCCCTCACGTTATCGAATGAATATAATTTCAGCATCGCCCTCCTCGCGGCCGCCTGCTGCTCCCTGCTTCCGCCCGAGGCCATGCGGTAAAGGGCGCGCATCAGCTCAGCGAGCCGGTTCGGGGCGCTCCGTATGTTATTGGCCACTTCCGCGGCCGACTGCGGGTCCAGTCCGCGCGTGGCCTCATCTATCATGGAAGGTATCTCGGTCTCTCTCGCGGCCGAGCGGAGCGTGGCGTCGAGGGAAGAACGGGCCATGTCCATGAACTGCTCAGCGCTCGGGACGTTCGCTCTCCTTGCTGATGCAGCCTCTCTCCTCTGCTGGACCAGCCTCCTCGCCGCCCTCCACATACGTTCGAAGCGGCCGATCTGGACCACTTCCTGCGGCTGCTGCGGCCTTGCTTCCCCTGGCTGCGCTGGGACTTCGCCTCCGGGAACCGGTCCGCCTGTGGCTCCGCGGGTCCTCGGCGCTGTACCTCCCTGGGTGCCGGCGCCGCCTGTTACTACAGGGCTGGGCGGAAGCACAGGGCCCTGCCTTCCGCCTTGACCTCCTATCGAAGCACGGACCGGAGGCATGCCCCCCCCATCCCCCGTGGCAGCCACAGGCTCAGGCACGACCTCTGCCTGGAGGGCGAGATTGCCGCTGTAGACCACCCTGGCCTGCTGCTGGGCGGCCGCGACATCCTCCGGGATGGTAGCCCGGAGCTGCTCCATCGCACGTCCGAACATCCTCTGCGAGAACGGAGTCGACTGGCCGGTGTTTATATCCTGAGTGATCGTCGGATTCCGCAGAAGCCCGTCCACGATCCCTGCCGCATCGGGATTCTCTGCGCGTATCGCCGCGAGCCTGGCCCGTGCCGCTGCTCTCGCGTTCAGCCTTGCCGCAGGCGCCCCGTCCGGCACCATGAGATCGGAGAGGAAGACCCTCAGACCCTCCAGGTTCAGCAAACCCCCTGTGTCGACCTGAGGCCGCGTGCCGCGCGGTCCGCTTGCCGGCGAGTCTGGAGGGATATCGAATGTGCGTATGGCATCCCGTATCAGCCTCATCGCGTTTATGTCGATCGGCCCGCCCTCGCGCATGGCTCTCGCAGCGTTGAGGACAGTCTCGTTGCGTAGAAGCGCTTCCACCGAAGGCCGGATCTGGCGCGGGATGGTTTCAAGGAGCGCGGTCCTCCCTGCGGCATCCCTCGACAGGTACTCCCCGACGAAATCGAAGAGCGAACGCGGGTTCCTGGCGAAGTCGCGCACGCGGGCGACCTCCGCCGGTTCGGTAAGCGGTATCCTGACAGCCCCTTCGCTCGCGCTCAGATGCGCTTCGACTATGCGCGCCACCTGGACCGAAGCCGAAGGCTCGACCATCGTGGGCCTGAATGCTGCGATGGCGCGCGATCCTCCGAAATGGACGAGCGGGAAAAGGGCGAGCCCTAGGTTCACCAGGCCTTCCTCTGTCCTTCCTGCCCTCAAAGCGCTAATGCCGGTATAGGTGCCGTATCCTACCAGCCCGAGGCCGACCCCGAGGTTCGCCAGGTTCACGACTCTCGATGCTGTCGCGAGCCTGGTCGCGAGCAGCAGCTGCCTTGCGGCATTAGCCCCGCTCGCCGCCTCAGCTGTGTAGACGGCAGCCCTTCCGAGGCCTGTTGCGATGCCTGCCATGCCCAATGTGCCTATCGAGAGGCCGAGCATCACCCATGCTTCCGTCGAAGCGTGGCCGTTCACGCGGTACTCGGTCGCGACACGGTCTGCAGCCAAGCCGATGAAGATGGCGCCGCTGATCGCCCAGCCCACTTTCGGCACGAACAAGGCGGCGAGGCCTACCCCGATCATCGTGTACATCTCTATCTTGCGGTCCCTTTGGGCCCGGTCCTGCATCCACTGGAGGTCGCGGTCTGCGATCTGGAAATAGCCGTCTATCAGCTGCCTTCCGGCATCGCCCTGATAATCCTGCAGGACGAGCCGTCTCATGTCGCGCCTGATCCTGACCTGGCGTGTTACGTAATCAGTGAGTATCATGCTGCGGACTTCTCCCTGGGGAGCGCCGAATGTCGAGACCTCCGTCACCGACATCGCCCGCGCCACATCCTCGAGCCTCCTCGCGTTGAATGTCTGGGTCGGCTGCGGGTTCAGGACGACCCGCCTCCCACCATCCACATCACTGAAACCGTCCGTGAATCCGGTCACGAGCTGGCTGAAGACCTGGAGTGAGCCGCGGTTGTAGAAATCGAACGGGATAATGAATTCAGGATGGCCCGGCACGCCGTGCAAGGCATAAGACGCCCTGAGCTGGGGGAAGAACCTCAGGTCCGCACCGCTGATCGGCGAGATATCCGTCGCCCGCGGCCGAGGGAGGGGCACGAACCTGATGACTTCTCCCATATCGACCTGGTCGATGTGGGGGCTGTCCTCAGCCCTATAGAATACGAGCGCCTGGGTGCGGTGCCCGATGGCGCCCCTGTATTGCTGATATGCATCCTCAAGGTTGCCGTTGAGCAGGTGCACCCTGGCCTGGGCGAAATACGTGCCTGCCCTCTGGAGATCCCGCGCGACATCGGCTGCCCGGTCGCTCCTTTCTGCTGCGACCGCCTGCCTGAACTGCTCGTTCGAGGTAATCTGGTTATTGAGGAAAGAGAGGGAGGAGGCTATCCTGCTCTCCCGGTTCGCGTCAGCTATGAGCTGTCCGAAATCGTTGAGCGGGAGCTCCTCCTCGTTGGCAGCGAACGTGTCGAGCCTGGTGAGGTATGCCTGCGCCCTGGTATCGAGCGCATCGATCGCGGTCCTCCGCGTCGTGGCGCCCGCGGCCAGGTCGCCAGAAGAATATACGGATGCATCATAGGTAGCGCGGACATCCCGGAGGCCGGTCCGGAGCTGTCCGACCCTGTCGCGCAACTGGGTGATCGTCCGGTATCTGACCGCCCTCCGCACCATGATCTCGAGCCTGGCATTGATCGCGGCGACCGCGCGGTTGTACTGGACACGGTCGCCGCTCCGCGCAGCGGCATTCATCCTCGCGGTGAGCTGCGCCATCGTCGGCTGGCCCCTCAGTGTCGGATCCGTCGATGCGTTCTCAGATTCATATCTCCAGACGCTCTGGACATCGATGTAATCAGTGTATGCCCCGTCCCTCCTCTCCCCGAGCGGGATCCTCCCGCGGGTGTCGGCTTCGCCTGGTATGAACGGCGTGGTTCCGGCGAAACGGTCGAGCACCTCTCCGCTCCGCGCAACCAGATACTCGGTCTCGGCGATCCTGTTCGCCCCCTGCTGGTAGAGCTGGGCCGCCGCGAGATGCGTCTGCTCATCCGTCGCATTTATCTCGAGCCTGATGGCCTCG
Source organism: Candidatus Micrarchaeia archaeon (assembly GCA_046331685.1). Classification (GTDB taxonomy): domain Archaea; phylum Micrarchaeota; class Micrarchaeia; order Anstonellales; family Bilamarchaeaceae; genus Bilamarchaeum. Next base: position 15,128 of record JAXLQI010000002.1, read on the forward strand.
AGCATCTCGCGCCTCCCGCCCACATACCCTGGGATGCTCCCTGCCCCGCTGGACATGAAAAGCGCATATCTCCAACCATCATATCGCAGCGGAGTGGTTCCGGTCGCCTGTGTGAGCGAGCCGTAGAAATCCTTGACATATTCCAGGAGTATCATGGCGCCCCGGAAATCCCCGGCCGTCCCGCGTTCGCGGGCCCTTGTGATCGCGGCCTGGATATCGTCCCTGCCGATCGTCCTGATCGCCGCGAGCGCGTCGAGGCGGTCCGCTTCGCGGGTTATGTACGCCCTCTGGGCGCCGTTATAGCTCTCCACGAAGACTTCCTGAGCCGGCCTGCCTTCGACGGTGGCCTCTCCCCGCACATAGGCGCGGAGGCCGTCCCTCATCCCGGAGAGCCTGTCTGTATCGTTGAGCGATTCTATCTTGCCGCGCCTCCGGACGCCGAGCCGCTGCACGGAATCGACATACATCACCATCAGCGTGAGCCCGCGCCGGGCTTCGCGTATATCGCCTGAGCGCGCGAGAGCCTCGATCCGGTCGAGGACAGATTCGAAGATCTGCCGCTCAGCCGAGATCCCGCGGCCCCATGACACTTCAACCTCCCTCATCCGCCCTATCTCCCCTGATACCTCGTGATATGCAAGGGCGTTGCCGAAGCGGTCGGCGGCATTGGCGCCGTTGCGCTCGGAGTCGATCGCGGTCTCCATCTCGGCCGAGCCTGTCCATGTCCTCCAGTTGTATCGTGTCAGGAGATCTATGTAAGCAGAAGTCATATCAAGGAGTCGTCTCGCCCCGTCCATGTCGCCGGACCGCATCCGCTCGCGGATCACGCGCGCGGCATCCAGCACCCGCTCCCTTTTCTCCCGCGTGCCCGAGCGGGCGTAATCCGCTGCTATGCGGTCGGCGTCAGCGGCTATCGTGCCCGCCTCGATTTGCGCCAGATATCTGCTCATCAGCGCCGGCGTGGGCGATATCCCCCGGGTGACCAGATCACTGATCTGGGCGAAGTCGGAAATATAATCGGCGGCATGCATCCTTCCCCGCGCCGAACGCTCGAGCAGTCCTACCGATAGCGCGAGTGATGCGAGCTCGAAGTTGCCCTGCGTCAGAAGATCGAGCGCGCGCTGCGCATACCACTCCGCAGATCCTTCGACCAACCTGCGCGTGCCCCTCAGTTCGGTGGCGGCATCGCGGATCCTGGCCACCCTCTCGACTTCGCTCAACGGCGGCTGCCTTCCGGTCAGGAGGAAATACCTGCTCGAAGCCGAACGGATCTCCTCGTCGGAGACATCCTGGCTGGCACGCAGCCTGCGGAGTATCGAATCGACGTCGGTCTGGAGGGTCTCGAGCCCCCGCCGCGCCTGATCATCGCGTTCTGCCTGGATGAGTGCCGGCAGGTCGGTCCTCCAGCTGTTGAAGACGGTAATGTTATAATCGCGGATCTGCTCCCGCAGCCTCGTGGCATTGCTCTCGAACGACCCGATGAGCCTGGTATCCTCGGCCGAATCGGCGGCGGAAAAGGCCACGCCTTCCCGTGCTTTCCGGCCACGGTCCACCACAAAGCCGAGCACCTGGTCCCTTTCTGCGCGCGCGGACGGATTGTCCGCATTGTATACCCCGGAATTCAGGACGTAGAGCCTGAATACGCGAAGGACGTTCCTCCCTCTCTGCTCGTTCGCAGTCCCGAAATCGAGCACGGCCCCTTCGAGCCCGTTGAAAATTGCATCAGTGGCGGTATCGGCAGCCACCCCTTCGATCCTCACATTGGTCGGCACGCCGTTGATGAGCATGCCGAGCTCGAGCTCAAAGATCATTCCGATGACCCCCACCTGGAGATTCACCTGGTCGAGTATCTCGATCGCCCGGGCCAGCCTCCCGTCGCGTATCGCCGCCCTCGCTTCGGTGACTTTCCTCGTGAACAGCTCCAACTCATCACGGTACCGCTCCCCGAGCACAGGGTTCGATGTCAGGCTCATCCTGGCGAGCGCCTGGTCGATGCGGTCGGCTTCCGCAGTGACATCCTGCACCGTCCTCGCGGTAGGCGGGATGCGTATGTTCCTGAAATATTCGTTGAGATTCACGATCTCCTGCTGGGCCCGGGCGAGGCCTGCGCGGAGCTCGGTGACCTGCCGGTCCTCGAGCGCTCTCCTCGTGGGGACTATCGTAATCGGTGCCCTCTCTTCCGCCTGCCTGACTTCACTAGTACGCTGCCTTGTTGCTTCGGCCATCAGTCCCACCTCAGGAATATGTTCGGCAAATAAGCACGAAATCGCGGAGCCGCCTCACTTTGGCCGGCTCGTCGTCTTTCTCATGCGAGCGGAGCGCGTTTCGCTGCCAGCCCAGAAGCGCATCGTGGAACTGCCTTATCTTGATGACCTGCGGGAACATATCATCGGGCTTGGTCTTGGCGGCATCCCATTTGGCAAGGAAATCCTCAAGATTCGTGAGCGTCTTGTTCACTCGTTTAATCGTTTCCGCCTCTACGCTCGCGATGTCGTTTTTCACAGGAACCCTGGAAACCGACCTCGGAGCTTTCACCCGGGAAGTAGCCTTTTTCTTTGCCATAGTCCGCACCGTTTATGAAATGTGAATCTACCTTTATAAGCGTAGAGGACACTGCCCCCGAAAACCGGAGCCAGCCGCCTACTAATGTATATAGGCAGATATTATTACCGCACGAACTATTTTAATAGTGTGTAAAACTTATTTTTTATGTAATTTAAATTCAGCGTGCGCCGCTGCCGGCCCTGCGTTCGCGTGCGAACTCGACCGCCCTGTTCCTTATCGGGTCGCGGGCGCGCCTCATGTCTATCTCTATCGTCAATGACTCGCCATGTCCCCTGACGGTGATGCCCCATCCCCGCCTCAATGTGGCGTCGCGCGGGTTGGCGCTGGTGATGATCCGGTATAACTCTGCCTTGATATCGAGGACCGCCCGGTCGCGATCCTCGCCATAGGTCTGCCTGAGCGTCGCCCCGTCGCCGGTGGTCTGCTCGTAGATCCTCGTGAGCAGGCCTTCGATGAAGGGCGCGAGCCCGGCCGAGCGCTCGCTGTTGTAGAAGCTCACAGCCTCCGCGCTGAGCGAGGGGGCCGGTGCTGTGACCTGCGGCTGGTCTGCGGTCCTGACCGGGACCGTGTCCTGGGGGGCGGCCTCGAAACCCGAGCGGCGCGGATACTGCTGGCGCCCCTCCGCGCCGAGCTGGTCGGCGCGCGTTGGCGGGACCACCTGCTGGCCGCCAGGCATAGTCCTTGCGCGCTCACGCGCGCGCTCGGCGTCAGCCGCGAGCTCCGTCGGCGTCGGCCCTCTCCACCAGCCCTGCGTCCTGAACCTTTCGGCCTGCCGGTCGGCGTAAGCCTGTATATCAGTCGCGTTCATGCTGGCGGCCTGCGCGTTGCCTGCAAGGTCGCGCAGGATCGGGCCAAGAGAAACTATCTGGTCGCGCCTCTGCCTGATCCATGCGAGCATGCCGCGGTCGTGCGCGGTGTCGGAGTGGCCGGCCACGAACTGCACGACATCGGTCGCGCTCCGCAGCGACGGATCAGTCTGGACGAGCAGCGCCGGCCCTACCAGGCCGCGCTGGCGGGCGAGGTCTATCGCGGTCCGCGGATTCTGGATTATCAGCTCGGCCAGAGCGTTCATGTCGCCGTACAATTCCTCACCGCGGTCTCCCTCGGTGACATGGAATCCATTGAATGCGGTGAGCGCGGCCGCGTTGCCGCGGTAGCGCGCGAGCAGCGCCTCGAATGCCGGCCTGAAAGCCGGCTCTAGGGAGGCCCTGCGGTCCAGCAGGCCGAGGAAAGAGTTCTGCAGTATGCCCTGCACCTGGCTCCCCGTGCCTGTCGGGACCTCGAATATGAGATTGCCTCCGACAAGCGCTTCGCGCAGCTGCGAATCCAGGGTGACTGTCCCGCTCACCCTGCCCCTGATGCCTGCGAGCGTGCCCTGCCTCATCAGGAGCTCCACCGCATCATCCACATAAGACACGGGCAGGAATCCCGACTGCACCGCCTGCCAGAGATAGACAAAGACATCCTGGTTCTGCGAGAGGAACTGGGCTGCTCCCTGCCCTCTCACGACGCTCATGCCGCTGTCGGCGAGGAACGTCTCTATGACCACATCACGGAGGCGCACCGCTATGCCCCTCCTCACCCAGTCGTCCATGCGGAGGTCCGCCATGTCGGTGATGTCCAGCGATTGCTTGCGCTCAGCAGCGAGCAGGCGGTCGACCGCCTCGACCGTCATGCCGAATCCGCCGAGGATCCTTGTCAGCTCCGCCGTCGCCTCGCTGGAGGCATCAGCGCCGCCGGTCCTCCGCGTCGCGAGGAGCGTGTTTATCGCGGCGAGCTGGCCGGACATCGTCCTGCCGTCTGTGAGCACATCGTCCATCCTGGACGGATCGATGATGATATCCTGGCTCGCCAAAAGCCTGCGCAGCTCCTCTGCGTTTCCAGGCCTGCGGTCGCGCCCGGCAGGGAACCTGTTCGGCAGGTATAGCAGGAAATCCCGTCCTCCTGCACCCTCTCGGACGAATCTAGCGTTCGCTTCGCTGATATTAACCCCCCACTCGCGCTGTACCTCGCGCCTCCCTTCCTCGATCGTCGCCGAGCCTGATATCCGGTCATATACGCTCCTGAACTGGTTCCGGAGCAGGTACCCGCTGTATGCCCAGATGCCAAGCTGAGCCGCGATAAGCCCTCCTCCACGGAGATAAGGCATCGCGCTGAATCCCGCTTCCGGGCTCCGGAGCATCGCATACCCGTTTCGTCCCATCCCCCAGTACAGATACCTTATGCCTCTCCCCAGACCCCTTAGGATCCGTGAGCCTGCCCTGAACGGCCCGCTCTCCAGAATCTGCTGGCGCGCCGGAGCGAGCCTCTCACCGAAAGCGCCTGCGTTCTCGAGCGTCTGGCCGATCACGCCGCCAGCCCGGTCATTCAGGGTCCTCATGACCGCGAAATCGTCCGCCAAACCTGCTCGGACCGACCTTGTGAACGATCCGACGGCTTCCGCCTCTGCGGTCGGCAGCATATCCCTCACCCTGCCCATGACCTCCTCCAGCGATCCGGATCTCACGGCTTCGCGGAACCTCCCCTCAAGGCGCGCCCCATGCCTCCGCGCGAGCGCAGATGCGACCTCATCGTTGCGCAGCGCGGAGAGGAGGGCATCGTCAAGCGACATGCCGTTCCCTATCCCGCGTCGGAGGGCCTGCCTCAATGCGTCCGCCACCGGATTCCCGGTCTCCATCGCGTCGATCGCGCGGACGGCCCGGTTCTCGGCGTTCACAAGATCTGGCACGATGGATTCGCCGGATATCACGCCGGCATCGAGCAGGCGGAGCATCGTGGTCGCCCGTTCTGAAGGGGAGAACCTGATCCCGAGAAGCCTCTCGGTCCTTCCAAGCGGGAGGTTCTCCGGAGCGTTCATCGTTTCGGTGATCCTCCCTGCCTCGGCCCGCAGGCTCTGTAGGGAGCTATTCACCATCCTTACCCGGGCTTCGGCCCGCTCGCGCGCCCTTCCGCTCGCCGCATCACGCGTTCGTTCGGCCGAGCGGAGCTGGTCCTCCATCCTCGGTATCTCGCTTTCAAGGGCTCCGAGCCGCGCCCTCAGCGTCCCCATAGAGGCGTTCTGCTGGGCTTCGATAGTATCGACAAGGAGGTTGACCTCGTCGATCCCCATCCCCGCCCTCGCCAGCCTCTGGCGGAAAGTCTCCAGCGGCACGCGGCCTGTCCGCGCACCCTGGGCGAGCGTTGCATCTGTCCTGCTCAGTATATCCCGCAGGGCGGGATCGCTCCTTGCGAGCGGCTCGAGAGCCGCCCTGACGTTATCATATGAATACAGCCTCCCGAGGGCGCGCCAGGCGAGCTCGCGCAACGGGCGCGGCGCGTTAGTATCGACCGCCCTGCGGTAGAGCGCCCTCATCATATCCGCCAATCTCTGCGGCGCAGAGCGGACGGAGTTCGCCAAATCGGCCTGGGCGGCCGGATCCAATCCCCTTCCGGCCTCTTCTATGAGCATCGGCATCTCCTGCGGCCTCACGGCCGAGCCGATGGTCCTTTCTATCGAGCCCCGTGCTGCTTCGGCGAACTGGTCCTGCGTCGCGACCACTTCGCGGGCCGCAGGCGCGGCGTACCTGGCATGGAGCCACCGGGCCATGCCCATCACCCCTCGGCCGACCGCGCGGACAGCCCTCTCCGTAGGTCCGCGCACTATCTGCTCCTGGGGCTGGGCCTGGGGCGGCTGGACCGCAGTCCCCTGCCTTGTCTGGGGCTCCACCGCTCTCGGCGGTGCCTGCCCCGGCCTTCCGCCCTGCTCTCCGGCGGAAGCCCTCACGTCCATCGGCCTTCCGTCCTGCGCCGCCCCCCGTTCTATCATCTGCGGGCCGTTATAACCGGCTGCCATCTCGAGCTGCTGGTTGTACGCGGCTGTCGCACGCTGCTCGGAAGCCTCGACATCGTCAGGCAGCAACCTGCCGATCCGCTCGCGGGCGGAATTGAACATCCTCTGCGAAAGGGCCGTGCTCTCCCCGCTGTTCACATCCGCGGCGATGCTCGGGTTGCGGAGCATCCCGTCTATTATCCCAGCGATCTGCGGACTCTCGCCACGCATGGCCTCGAGCCGGGCCCGTGCGACGTCTCTGGCGTTCAGCCTTGCCTGGGGCGCATCGTCCGGCACCAAAAGGTCGCGGATGAAACCGCGGAGCGCCTCTCCGTCGCGGACCCAGCGGGATCCCTCCCACTGCGTCCTTGTCGCGACGGGCTGGGAGGACGCGCGCGATGACGGGACCTCGAAAGCCTCGATGGTCCTCCGTATCAAAGCCGAGGCGAGATCGTTTCCGAGCCCCCCGCCGTCCGGCTGCATCGCCCTCTGTATGGCCGGATTCTCGGCGAGCGCCCTCACAGGCTGCCTCATCGACTGAGGGAGGCCCTCGAGCATCGCCGTCCTCCCTGCGGCATCGCGCGCGATGAAATCGCGCAGGAACTGGAAGAGCCTCTCCGGAACCCGGAGCTCGTTCGCCATCCTCATCTCCGCTGTCTCGGTAGGTTCGATGCGCACGCGCGGCCTGCCCGCTCCGGCATTCAGCTCGTCGAGCACGGCCTGCACCTCTATCGCGCTCGGCACCTGCCGCCCTCTTGCCCGGACTTCGAAAGCCCTGGCCCCTGCCATATGCGCGAACGGGAAGAGCGCCATTCCGGCCAGAAGCACCCCGTCTCTGGTATGGCCTTGCCTGAAAGCGTCATATGCCTGGCCCCCGAGATATCCTGCGAAGAAGCTGCCTATCCCGAGATTGACATAATTGATCGCTCTTGCCGCCGCGAGCAGCCTCGCGGCGTTCGTGACGTTCCCTGCGGCCTGGGCCTCGAGCCCGAAAGTCCTGAAGGCGGCTCCAGCTCCGCCGAGCCCCATGGTGGCTATGGAAAGGGCCAGCATCCCCCACGCTTCGTTCGATGCATGGCCGTCGAGGTTTATCTCGGTGACCACCCTCTCGAACGCCATCGTGGTCATTATCGCTCCGCCGACAACCCATCCTCCCCCCGGCACAAGGCTGACACCGAGCGCGAACACCACAGTCGCAGCATTGCCCCACCACTGGTTGTCCTCGGCTCTCGCTGACATCGCCCTCCAGGTCGTCTCGGCTTCGCGCGCTAACCTGTTGCCTTCGGCCGTATTGCCGGCACGATATGCTGTGGCTGCATCCCTAGCGAGGTCGCGTATCGTCCTCTGGTCTGGTATGAAATTGGAGAAAGCCTGGCTCATATTGTCGGCCGGGATCGAGAATACGGAAAGCTCGACGAGCCTTGCGGTGTTCATGAGATTGTTTATCCTTTCCTGGTCGGCGCGCGTCCCGCGGCCGAAGAGGATGTCATGGAACGCATCGGTCTGCATCCTCTGGTATCCTTCATACTCCGGCGAGGCCATCCCGGGCGGCGTTTCGCCTCCGACCTGCCTCGCGTTCTCCTCGAAAGACTGGCCCTGGAAGGCGCGGCCGATGAAGCGGCCCATCTCCGTGATGCCGCGGGTCCAGGATCCGGAGCTTGTCACGGTGAGCGCGTTCTCGGCCTGATACATCCCGAGGCCGATCCTCCTCTCGTACATAGCAGCGGTATACTCGCTCTCCGCGGTCCGCAGGTCCCCGTCTATGAGGGCCGTGCGCGCGGACTGGAGATGCGGGAGGCATCTGGCCAGCTGGGTCCTCGCGAAAGACATGAGAGTCCCCTGAGACTGCCCGACGACCATCCGCCTGAACTGCTCGTTCAGGTCGATCTGGGAAGAGACGACCGAGTAAGCCATCCCCAGCCTCCTCTCGCGGTCGAAATCGGCGAGGAGTTCAGAGTACCCGCGGGTGTCCATCTCTCCCGGCCGGTCCACGAGGGCCCGGATATTCCTCTCGAGGAACGCTCTCCTGCCTTCGAGCGAGTCGAGCCTCGCAGCCACCGCGGCAGGCACAGAAGACCCATACATCCCCCGTATCTCGGTGATGGCCGCCCTCAGGTCCGAGAGCTGGGAAATCGACTGCTCGAGGCTCCTCTGGCGCAGGGCGCGGCCGCCGACGAGCTCGAAACGACGGCCGAAATCCGCTGAGAGGCTCTCGAAAAGCCGGAGATCGCCCCGGTGCGAAGCATCATCCATCCTCCTCATGATATCTGCGAGCGTGGTCCCTCCGCGGAGCAGACTGTCGTCAGGATGGGCAGCCTCGTATGCCCTGACGGTTGCAAGCGGGAAATACTGCGGATATGTGCCGTCCGCCTGCCGTTCGCCTAAGGGCAGGAGGCCGATCGTCCGACTGTTCCCCTCTACGAAAGGCGTCACCCCGTCGAATCTCTGCCTCAGCCTGACGAACTCGCGGACAAGGACATCCGTCTGGGCGATCCTCCTGCTCCCGCGGTCGAACAGCTGCGCTGCGGCGAGCCGGGCATTCACGGAGTCCGCGTTCATCTCCATCCTGACGGCCTCGAGCATCTCCTGCCGGCCGGAAGCGAATCCCTGCGTCCTGTCCGCGAAACGGGCGGCGAAGATGCCGTATCTCCAGCCTTCGGCCCTCGCTTCCTGCCTTGGCCGATCTCCGGAAGCCGGCACGGCCTCAGCCGGCGATCCGTAGAATTCACGGACATACTCGAGCAGCGATATGGCTCCCCGGTAGTCCCCGCTCTCGGCCCTTCTCCTCGCGGCGGCGAGCGCGTCGTTTATCGTGTCCCGGCCGAACTCCCTCCTTGCGGAGAGGGTGCCAAGGCGGGCGGCCTCCCGGACGACATAAGAACGCTGGGCGAGGGCGAAGCTTTCCATGAACACATCCTCGATCTGCCTGGCGCCTACCATGGATGAATGCTGAAGAAGGGCGCCGATCGCGTCTCCCATCCCGGAGATGATCCGCACATCAGCGGCGCTGATGGAAGATAGGGCGCCTCCCCTCCGGACCGCGAGCCTCTCCACCGAGTCGACATACATGACAAGGAGCGTGAGGACGCGCCGTGCTTCGGAGGCGTTCCCTTCCCTCGCAAGGCTCTCGACCAGACCAAGGCCGTTCTCGACGAGCTGCCTTTGCGCCGACACTCCGCGCGACCAGTCCGCTATCGCGCTCCTGAACCTGGCGGTCTCGGTGCTGAACTGGTAGAATGTTTGCGAGCGGCCGAAGCGCGCCGAACCGTCGCGCCCGGCGAGCTCGTCATCGATAGCGCCTTCCATGTCGTCCGACCCGGTCCAACCCCTCCACCTGTTGGCCTGGAGCGTATCTATGTAGAAACGATCCATCTCGAGGAGCCTTCTCGCACCGGCGATATCCCCGCGCCTCATCCTCTCCCTGACCATGCCCGCGGCATTCACCACCCTCTCCCGTTTCTGCCTGTTCGGGCCGGCAGAGTTATCCATTACTATCCTATCGGCTTCGGCTATGATGGATGCGGCATCGATCTGGCCCGCATAGCTGCCTAGCATCCCAGGGGTCGCGCTCCTGCGGCCGGCGATCACCTGCCGGATCTCCTCGTAAGATGATATATAGTCCCGCGCTCCCCGGGGCGAGCGCGACGCCATCCTCTCAAGCAGGCCCATCGATATGGCGAGGGCTGCGGCTTCTGTCCTGCCTTCGCGGAGGGCTGTTTGGGCCGCTGCCCCGAACCATTCCGGCGAGTATTCGCGCACGGCCGATGCGGTGCCCCTGAGGTCAGACGCGGCTGAGCGGAGGCTCTCGGTCCGGTCCGCCGCGTCAGGCGGCGAGCTTCTCCCGCTCAGGAGGAAATATCTGGAAGATATCGTCCTCATCTCTTCCGACGCCACCTCCTGCTGGGCATTGAGCCTCCGCAGGACGCCGTCGAGATCCCTTCTCAGCACTTCCATGTTCCTGCGGACGCCCTCGTCGGTCTGCTGCTCGATGAGCGCCTGGAGCTGGCTCCTCCACGAAGCGAAGACCGCGATGTTGTGAGCGACGATCTGCGAGCGGATGCGTTCCGCGTTCTGCCGGAAGCTCGAAATGAGCGCCGTATCCTCGCGCGCCTGCTCCGCGGTATATGCTTCGCGCGCCCCGGCGGCGTCGCCCCTCACGACTATCATCCTGAATAATGTGTCGCGTTCTGCCCTCACGTTCTCGTCGTCTGAATTATAGTAGGGGGCATTGTCGTTGTACAGCCTGAGGAACGAGAGGATCATCCTGCCTCTGGGCTCGTTCTGGGTACCGATATCAAGGAACGCGTTCTCTGCGGACCGGAGAAGGCGCTCAGGGACATCTTCCGGAGGCACTCCCTGTACGGATGCATTCGACGGAACGCCGTTCATCAGGAAACCTAGCTGGAGCTCGAACACCTGCCCTATGCCGCTTATCTGCGCGTTGGCGCGCTGGAGGAGGGTGACGGCATCGCCGATCCGCCCTTCCCTTCCGGCGGTCTTCGCGGAACCTATCGTCCTCCTTATGATCTGCAGTTCGTCTGAATACCTCTCCCCGAGGACAGGGACGGACGAGAGCGCCATCCTGTCCAAAGCGCTCTCCAGCCTGCCGGCTTCGGAGGTGATGTCAGCAGAAGTCCTGCCGCTCGCCGGCACCCGCAGGCTGCGGGCGTATGCCACCAGCGAATCGACCTCGGAGAGAACACGGGGCAGCTCTTCACGAAGGCGCGCCGCCTGCCTGGCATCGACCACACGCCGTGTCGGGACTATCGTGATCGGTCCGGTCTCCTCTGCTTCCCCCATCCTCCTGTGAGTCCTCGGCTGTGCCATCCTGGTTCACCTCAAAATCATCGACTGATCAACTTTTTCAGAAACGTCAAGAAAAGGATGCCCTATGTCCCCCTGCCTGTATCGCGGGAAGGATATGAATTGCGGTACCGCCATCTCCGAGAGCATCGATGTAGTAATCGCGCCTCAGCTATATAAAACCTCGGGAGGCGGCGGAGAGAAGAAGAACCTCCGGTTCAAGGAAGGCGGGAAAGAATGCCGAAAAAAACAGATTGAAATAAACGGAAAAAAATTCAGCGGGCGGCTCCCTGCCTCCTGACGAACTGGAGGATGTGGTTGCGCAGGCTTGTGCTCACGCCTCTGGCCTGCTGGGGCTGTATATCCTCGACGTGGAGGGAATCAGCCGAACCGCTCACGCTCAGGTGATAGCCTGCCCTGGCCTGTACATCGATCGGCTCGGCGCTGCTCAGCAGCCTGTAGACCTCGGCTTTGATCGCCCGGTCCATCCGGTCGCGGTTCCCGCCGAATCTCCTGCCGAGAACGTCCTGCATGATCCTTCCGTCGCCGCGGGTGTCCTGGTAGAGGCCGAGCATCACCGCTTCCACGAAGTTCTTGAACCCTTCGTTCGCCGGCGCAGCGTAGAACCTTTCAGCCTGAGGGCTGAGGTCCGGGATCGGAGCCGGAGGCTGGACCTGTTGGGCCGAGCTCTGGGCCGGCGCCGTCGCGCCCGCATCCCCCCCGGTCGGAGTGAACTGCTCGGCCGAGCGGATGAGGCCCATGTTGGAAGCCCACTGCACGCGCGAACCTTGCGGCGATGTGAACGGGTCGTAGTCAGCCAGGCTGCCCCCTCTCTGGCGGTGCTGGACGAGCATCTGGACGAATTCGTCAGAGCGCTGGTCGCCCAGCCTGAATATCGCCCCTGTGCTCGAGAACTGCCTGAGGAAGAGGAACAGGTTGTTGGCAGTCGAGGCCCCGGAGCCCTGTTGCTGCGTCGTCCTCCAATCGAGCACCAGAGCATCCACGGAAGTGTCAGTCTGGAGATCGAGGAGCTCGAGCTCCCTGCGGACCTGCCTGCGTTCGTATTCCACGGTGGTGTCGTCAACCCAGCCGCGGGTGCGCGCCTGGTCCATCACTGTCTGGAAAGTGCTCGCGACCGTCGCATCCGGGATGATCTCCGCCATCGGATCGTGGTTTGCATACGCCCTTCTTATCTCCTCCACCCACATCCTGACGAGCTCGTCGCGGTGGGCCTGCTGGATGAACTCGCGCTCCTCGCCGCGTTCGCCGCAGCGGGGGAGGAGCTTGTTCGATACAGGCGATCCCTGCGCGAGTATGAACTGCACGTTGGCGCGGTCCCTGACCCTGAAGTCCTCCATGATGGAGTTCTCGGTCTGCGTTATCAGGTACCAGTTGTTCGCCCACCTGATGCGGTTGTCGGGGTTCGAGATGTAGGCGTAATTCACCGTGGTCCCTCCGCGCTCGAGCGCGATCAGCTCGTCCACGAACCGGTCCGACTGCGTCCGGTTGAGCATGAGGCCGTCGCGCACCGCGCGGGCGGTGATGCGGACTTCGCAGCACACGCGCATGGACGGGACGTCCTCCCTCCATCCGTCGTTCGGGTTCTCGACTAGGGCCGCTGGGTAGCTCTGTATCGCCCTCGCGACAAGCCTGGTCCTGTCCACCGATGACGGAGCGCTCACCTGGTTGCGCAGGATCTCCGGCATGAGCAGGTCATCGCAGGTCTGCGGTATCCTCCGCTGGCTGCTGCTGCACTGGTCAGGATTGGTCTCGTTGTGCCTGAGCCTCTCCCAGCTCACGACCTCCCTCATGGACCTGCGCTCCTGGAAGAACCGGAGGACATCCGGGTGCCTCTGGAGCCACTCGAGCCTCTGCGCCGCGGTCGTCTGCTGGCCGCTGAAATCGCTTCCGAGGCCGTAGGCGCTCCTGTAATAATCGTTACCGCGCTCCGGCAGCAAATCAGGGATGTCGTAGTGGTCGTGGATCACCCTGATGGTCTGCGGAGAACGTACCGGCATCACCCAGGTCCAGGGGGCATACCAGTGCGATTCGGATATCGAGAACGGGCCGCCCGCTCTCCTCACTATCGGGGCCGGCCAGCTCCATGGCTTGTACCAGGACACCTGGCCCGAGGAGAGCACAAGCCCTGCCAGCACACCGCCGGCCACGTAAGACTTGAGCGCGAGCTTGGCGAGCCCGACCGGGCCCCTCCACATCCGTGTCTGGTATGGCTCTCCGCTCGGCCTCTTGCCTTTAACCTTCTGCCTGAAATTCCTGATATCCTGGATATCGCTGCTGATCGTGAGGCCATAGAGCCACTTGCCCTTGTTCTTCCAGGACTCGACGGTGAAGAAATGGTATCCCACCCACTGCTTGAACTTCTGCCACCTGCCCTCCCTTTTTCCCTGAGGGCTGTCAAGATCGCTCGAAGCGGCTTCCCACACCATGCGGGCGGTGAGCCTCTGGGCGTCGGTTATCCCGACCATGTTCTCGAACTCCTTCTTCGCCAGCTTGTCCACGGCCAGATGGGCCGCCTTCCGAATCGGGAAAGCGTTGGTCTCCCTGACCTTTCCTATCTGCTCGTCGAGGAAAACTCGCGGCACCCCGAAGTGCTTCAGGCCCCGGGCTATCCCGCGGATCGGCTCCTTTGTGCTCTCGTGGAGACGGGCATCCTCGATCGAGGACTCGAACCTCTCCATCTTGCGGCGGAACTCCTCGACACGATACCCTATCATGTCCCTCGCTATGTTCGTGAACGATATCTCTTTCGGGCCTTCTGAGTTCGCGTCGGCCACCTGCGTGCCGATCAGCACCGGCGCGAACTCGTCGCGCTCGGCTGCGAGCCTGGCAGCCTCATCGAGGAGGCTGGTTATCTCAGGGTGGACGAGCCTGCCTTTCATCTCTTCGCCGATGCTTTTCAGGTCCGCGTTCATCTCCTTGCCGCTCACTATGACGGCCCTGAAATGGTCCACGAGCTCCTGCGTTATCGCTTCGGGGCAGTGTTCGCTCTCGAACTTCGATGCTTCGCGGGCGAGCCTCTCCAAGACCCCCCTGAGCCCCAGAACTTTCTGCTTGGCCTCGTCCAGTTCGCCCTGGGCGTCGGCTTCGGCCTTCGCGGCCTGCTTCCGCTTGCCCTCGTCCGGGATCCTCTCCCATTTCCCGCCCACCTTGGTCTTCACTCCCTGGATCTGGTCGTATGCGGCCTGGGCCGCTGTGCATGCTTCGACAGCCGCGTCATAATCCGTCTTGACATCATTGAGCTTCTGGGTGACCCCGTTGAGCTTCCTCTGGTATTCCTGCGTGTATCCTATCCCAGGGACCCCCAGCTCCGGATGGATCTGGTTCGATGGGGTTTCGAGCAGGGATCCCACGAGGTTCTTGAAACTCGCCACAGCCCTGTCTATCGGCTCAGCAGATTTGTTGTAAAGATAATTGTCCACATAAGCAGAATCGATCAGCGGCTTGAGGGTCCTCTCGGTCGAGTCGGTGATCGTCCTCCTGCTCGAGAGATCCTTGAGCACGTTCCCTATGAATTCGCCTTCCCTTCCGGGCCTTTCGCGGACAGCCACGCTCTCGAGGAACTTGAAGATCGCCTCGGGAGGCTTGGGAAGCTCGTCGGGCCACTGCGCCCCGGCCCACATGTTGACGTTCCCGAGCATGGTGACGTATATCAGGTCCATCTCGTGCGCCGTGACGCTCCCCAGGTTGTAATCGCTGTGCCTGCTCGCCAGCCTGAGCTGGTCTGCGAGGCTCTTCCTCCTCCGCGACATCTCGGCTGAATACTCTGTATCGACATCCTCGAGGGGAGTCTTGATGGATCCCTGGGCGATGGCGTCGATGAAATTCGGGTGGCAGACGACCGCCCGGATCATCATGTCAGGCGTATCGGTCTGCGTCCTGCTCTGGCCCCTCCTTATGGCGTCGAGGAGGCTTTTCGTGAACGGCGAGTGCCCTTCGCCGAGGCCGGTCCGGACGTCGATATTGGGAGCCGCTCTCTGGTCGGCTGCGCCCTCGAGCTCCTTCCTCGTCTCGATGCGCGCCCGCTCCTCCCTCCTGACCTTATCGTCCCCTTCCCTTGCGAGCCTGTCCTTCTTCCAGGACGAAAGCGGGACCCTCTCCTTGACATAGGCGAGCGCTCGGCGCGCCCTTCCTGCCGCCTCGACGTTCTTATCCTTCACCTGAGCCGGACCGGTTGCATCTGCCATGTTTTCTACCTCTGACGCCTTGTGTACAGTAATTATATTTTGTATATTTATGTGTCTGATACTCTTTTTAAAAGTATTCATTTGTGGTTTTCTGTGTTCAGTTCCCCGGGCTGTCCACCAGCGAGGAAGAGGAGGCAGGGCGGAAACAATCAATCGACGATGCGGCCTGCTATCTTTTTAGCGTCGAATCTCTCCAGATCGCCATAACCCTGGCCTATCCCGAGGTAGATGATCGGTATGCCGGTGGCCCGGTTGATGGACAGCATGGTGCCGCCCTTGGGGTCGCAGTCGAGTTTTGTCAGGATGACGGCGTCGATGCCGATCTCCCGGTTAAACGTAGCGATCTGCTCGATTATCGCGTTTCCGGCTATGCTTTCGCCTATGTATATCTTGAGGTCGGGCTGGATCACCCGGACCATCTTCTTCATCTCGTTTATCAGGCTGATGTTGGTGTCCTGCCTCCCTGCGGTGTCTATGAGGACCGCATCGATGTTGTGCGCCTTGGCGTAATTGACGGCGTCATAAGCCACCGATGTCGGATCAGATCCATAATCCCGCTTGATGAGCCTGACCCCGAGCCTTTCGGCATGGACGGCCATCTGCTCGATCGCCGCCGCGCGGAAAGTGTCGGCCGCGGCGAACACCACTTTGCGGTCGTTGTCCATCAGCAGCTTCGCCACTTTGGCTATCGTGGTCGTCTTGCCGGCCCCGTTGATCCCGAGGAAAGCCACCTTGAGCGGCTTCTCAGCAGCCGATGCCCTATCCACGATGTCGAATGCCCGGTCGTTTGTGAGGACGTCTACGATGGTCTCTTTTATCGAGTCGCCGACCTGCCGGTGGAGCTCGTCCTTTTTGATCCGCTTCCCCACGAGCCTGCCTGCAAGCTCCTCGCGGATCCCCTGCGCCACCGAGAGCTCGACATCCGCTTCAAGCAGCTCGAGCTCCAGGTCGTCGAGCATCTGCCCTACGTCCTTCTCGGTGATCTCCACCTCCCTGGATATCAGGCTTTTCACTGTCCCGACGATGCCGAGTTTCATCCTCTCCTTCGGGGGCTCAGGCTGGACATCCGGTTTGGCGGCATGCTCTTTCCCTTCGGCCCGAGGTCTCTCATGCAGAACCTTGGGCGAAGGCGTTTTTCCTTCCGGCTGAACCGGCTTTTCCTTCAGTACCGTCAAGCCAGCTTTTTCCGGGAACTGATTCTTTCCTGGAAGGGGCTCTCCTTTCTCCGGGACCGCCTTCTTCTTGGGATCCTCATCCTGTTCCGGAGCGATGACCTCCGGGGCGGGTGCCGCCCGCGGCTCTGCTCCGAAAGGTTCTTTCTCCGGCAAAGGCCCTGGAGGCCCCTCGTCGCCTTTGCCGGCATCAGGCTTCTGCTCTTCCTTTTTCGCAAGGCCTTCTATGAAGCCGCCGATCTTTTTCTTGAGGAAGTCGAACAGAAGCTTTCCACCTGAAGACGATAAAGATCAGAAGGAACGCTCAGATGTAGTCGTCGCGGATGTTACCCTCGACGCGCTGGTTGAGCTGGTCCTGCGCCTGCATCTGCTGGAGCTGGCCCGAGACCTCCTGGAGCTTGCGCGCGATCTTGTTGAACTCCTCGTTGAGCTTCTCGACCGCTTTCTTCGTCGCTTCGATCCTCCTTTTGATCTCCTCTTCGGCCCTGCCCTTCTCCATCTCGAGCATGTATTCGGCGCCGATCGGGACCATCACCATGGTGTTCGAGACCGCGCCGCGGACCATCGCTCCGCCTCCGATAGGTATCAGTATCTTATCCGTGCTCAGGTTCTCTACGGTCTTGAGGGCGTTCGTCAGGTCGATCGTGGTCAGGCTCACCCGCTCGGTCTCCCGCTTTATCATCGCTATCTGCTCGCGGTAGATGGCGAGCTCATAATTCATCTGGGCCTGGGCTTCTTCTGCTTGCATATCAACCCTTCTCCACTTTGTCGATGCTGACCTTGTTCCTCTTCACTCCGTTGACGGAACCGAACAGGGCATACGTCTTCTGCTTCGCAGCGTTCTCGCTCTGGGCTTCGACCTTCTTCGAGAACGGCCTCTCTTCGCGTCCGAGAACGATCTTCCCGCTCACTGTGAACATCGCCATAATCTTCTCCTCCTCATTTTCTGCGTCCGGAGCCTTCAGCGGGCCCGGTTCAAATGAATATCCCTGATTATCTTATTAATCCGAGCGCCTCCTCAAGCCTTCCTACCTCGAAGGCTGTGGTGTCCTCCCCGACAAGGTACCCGTTCCGGTTGACCGCGGCTCCGTATGAGACGAATCCGGTCCCGGTGTTCACCGTGCCTTTGTTGCCGGGGACCTTCAGCGCGTCCCTGAGCAGGTCCATCTCCTCGCTTGAGGCTTTGAAATGGGCCAGGAATCCGGTGTTCGCGGCTATGCATGCGCTTCCGACGGTCGTGAACCCCGCGATGCTCATCGGCACCAGCTCGACGCCGAGGGCATCGCCGATCGCCTTCGCTTCCGAGGGATCGACGTTCGGGTTTATTATCCCGCCCTTGTCGTTGGCCGCGATATTGTTGCCATTGGCGTTATGCTTGTCCCTGCTGACGTAGACGTTCAGCCCAGCCTTCCGGAGCTCCGAGACCTCGGCATCGCGCGCGACGTTCGGAAGGACGCATCCGGAGGAATTCATTGCGATATACACCCCGAGGAGGTTCGAATCGCCCATGCCCACCTTGATTATCTCGGTCTTGAGGGTCTCTGCGACAGCATCCTCGAACTTCTTCATGCTGTCGACCGGGAGCACGCTCGTCCTGTCGTTTGTCCTGACGAACATCCCTATCCAGGGGTTCCCGAAATACGAAGTCTTCCTCATTTTCTCTCACAACGGATAGGGTGCCTGCGGTCATTTTTCAGCCTTGGCCTTCTCCTCGCTCTTCGCTTCCTTCTTCGGAGCCACGGCCTTCTTCTCCTCAGCCTTCTCGTCAGCGAGATAAGCCCTTATCGTGCCTTCCTCTTTGACGAGCCTCACCTTCACCCTTCGCGGGGGCTTCTGGATGCTCCTCTGCCAGAGGTGGTTGTTCAGGGCGCCGCTTAGGAGGATCTTCTCCCCGTCGGCCTTCATGTGCCTGGCCACGAACGTCCGCAGTATCTTGACTGCCTTCGGGACCCTCTTGTTCCTGACGGCCTCGTATGCATCCCCGAGCGGGATGGTGTAGATTCTTTCGAGCTTAGCCATATGCATAACCTCTATTGCGGGATCCGGAGCTTGTCCGTCCTCCAGTCTCTCCTCCTGCGGTTGAAGCTTACCTTCCTTTTCGTCCTCACTATGACGAACGCAGGGATCCTCTTGATCTTCCTAGTGGCTTTCGCGAGCCTCATCTTCTTCGTTATTCCTTTGCTGCCCATAATCACAACCCTCATCGGTTCCGGGTCTCCCCGTCACTTCTTATGGAATGTTATCGACGTCTTCTTCTCGTTCTGGTCCTTTATCGCCCGGAGAAGCGAGAGGAGCTCCGAATCGCCCATCCTCCTTCCGGCGCGCTTGAAGAACACAAGGACGTTCTGCGCCGCGGTGAGATACAATTCCTTGTTCACCGCGGATATGTTCATCAGCCGGTCGTATGCCGTCTCGTCGAGCGCCATCCGCAGCGTGGTCTTCAGCTGGTCCTGCGCTTTCTTGGCTTCGGCCTTCTTTTTCCTTACCTCGTCAAGCTCCTCATCTTCCATATCAGACGCTCTCTTTTGCCACCGCATCGAGGAACTTCCTTCCCTTGGGGGTGAGGACCCTTCCTGTCTTCTGCTTGGCAAGAAGGCCTGCCTTCTCGAGCTGCTGCATCGCTTTCCTGATGGTCGAGCCTCCTGCCGGAGAGTGCTTTCCAGGCCGGACCCCGCGGCTCTTCTTGCCGCCGTAGTGCCTCCTGAGCCTGTTGATGCCTACCTGATCGTTGACGTAAGCCTGGCGGAGTATCGAGGCGCATCTGAAATACCAGAAATCCCCGTCAGTGGGGGGCCTCTGGGCGTGAGCGCCGGTCTTAACCAGGCCGACGAACGCCGGCTTCTCGATCTTCATCTCTTTCAGCTTCTCAGCTGCCTTCGCGATAAGCTTGTTCGCTTCCACATCGTATGCCGTAACCATATCTGCACCCGTTGCAACCTATCCGCCCCTGATGCAACTCCGGGCCGGATTTTCCTTCTTTATGACGGAAAATTGGATACTTTTGCAGGTCTAATTAGTTCGTAATGGTATTAAAAGTTATCTTTCGGGCGGTTGCGACGGCCCGCGGGACCGGTTGACGCTCGTGCGGCCTCCACCGGCCGCATGGGATGCGGAGGCCGGGGGCCCCTGCAACTGCCTTATATTATTTTACCCGCAATAGCGGAACATGAAACCTGCTTTTCCGGGAGTGTACTCCATTGACAGGTCGTTCGCCACCATGAACATGGACCGCGGCCACAAAGTCTACAACGAGAAACTGATCCGCGAGGGGGAGCGCGAATACCGCATCTGGGATCCGCATCGCAGCAAGCTCTGCGGGGCGATGAAGAACGGCCTGCGGACTTTCCCGTTCGGCCGGGGCTCCAAGGTGCTCTATCTCGGCGCTTCCACCGGCACGACGATATCCCATATATCGGACATCGTAGGCGAAGAGGGGGAGATATTCTCGGTGGAGATCTCCCCCCAGTGCATGAAGAGCCTGATGGCGCTATCAGACCGGCGGCGCAATATCATCCCCATCCACGGGGATGCCCGGCAGGCCCAGGAGTACGAAGAGGTGGGGGAGGTCGACTCGATATACCAGGATGTGGCCCAGCCCGACCAGGACGACATACTCATAAAGAACGCGAAGATGTTCCTCAAGGCGGGCGGGATCGCGATGATATGCATCAAGAGCCAGAGCATCGATGTCACGAAAGACCCCAAAGTCGTTTTCGATGCGGTCGTCAAGAAGCTCGAGACCGTCTTCGAGGTCGTCGAAAAAATCAAGCTCGAGCCCTACGACAAGGACCACCTTTTCGTAGTGCTCAAATATCCGGGCAAACTTTGACATCTGCCGAAACTGCGTTACAAACGTTTATATATCCGGGATGGACTACCAAAACGGGGTGGACGGTCAAGGGTTAGATTGCGCACAAAAGCCCTCCGGGGCTGTTCTGTGGCAACATCTGTGTGTGGCCCTTGTTCACCGCGCTTCGGCGATGCCACCCCATCTATGCTCCTTATTTAAATCCATTTATACACTAACTCCGACATGAATGGGTCGGAGCTGGAGAGGCGGTTCATTTCGAGCGCATCTCTCGTGCCCCCGCTCGATTTCCTGGAGAACCCGTATTCAGGCGCTGCCGAAGCTGCCGCGGTGCTTTTCGCCAGATGCTCCGCGATCTGCGGAGACGATAAAGGGTCCTTCCATTCCTGGCTAAGCCGGTGTCTCGATGATCCGGACCCGGGCCTCGCCTTCTTCGGGAGCGTCATGCATCAAGCCGATCCGTCGGATATCGACCTCCTCTCCTTCACCGGAGGGGGAAACCGTTTCCATCGCCCTACCAAGTTCCACATCACGGATGCATTCTCCGGGTCGACGCCGGATCCCATCGCGGCTTTCTTCAGCGGCCCGCTGCTTTTCCCGGTCAGGCCCTCGAAAACCGCGCTTGCGGCCATAGAGAAGGGGCGGGAAAGATTCCTGAAGAGCCCTTTCCTTGATGGGGGGATCGGAGACCTGCTGGCGCATTCGGCTTACAAGTCCTCTCTCTCACGCGAGGGGCCGCTCCCGGCGGGGATAAGGGTGATCTGGCAGTGGCTCGATGATGCGAACATGCAGACCATGACATATTCCCCGCGCCAGATATGCCGCCAGATACTCGCCCAGATGCAGAAGCTCGATGACCGGAGCCTTTCGGCCATGACAGAATCTGCCATAAGGAGGATGAGGGTCCGGCATGAGCAGAGGGCGGCGCTCGCCGAGAGGTTCGTCTGGGAGCTGCGCGCGAAGCAGATACGGGGCTCCTTCGGATGATAATGGTTATAAATACCGCAAACGCGGTCCAATAGGGTATCGATATGGCGCAACGACAACGAGCTAAACCGGATGAGCAGACGTTCCGATTGCAGATCCCGGCTCTCACGGGCCAGCAATCGCAGCAGATGACCTCAGTGGCCATCCCGCATGGGTTCGAGCTGAGGCTCGGGAGCGAAGTCAAGATACGGATAACAAGCGAGATAACCTCCACCAGCCAGATGATCAATCTCACCTTCGACCTTGGACGCCTGATGGGTCAGGCGCCGGTGCGCAGGAAGGACTAGAATCCCTGGAGATTCAGGCCTGTCTTCCCGTCGTGTTTCCTTGTTATCTTGGCCGAGTAAGGGAGGAGGACGATCTCGCAAGTGGGGTAGACCTCAGCGCTCATCAGGTGCCCGGACAGGGTGGAATAATCGTGCCTGCTGATCGCTATGTGCAGGTGGGCGGCCGGCCCGTCATCCAGCTGAGTGATGTTGCCGCTCAGCGATACTATCTCCAGCATCCCTTCGAATTTTTTAGTGTTGTACCTTTTCTCCTTCGTGTCGAAATGGGCGATCTCGGCCTTGCGGGCTGCACCGATGCCGCTCACGAGCGCGCTCGCCACATTCTCCTTTCCGCAGACCGCCTTCAGCGAGGCGATTATCTCGTCCCCGTCATCCAGTCGTATAAGGATCTCCCGCTCCGTCCTCTTGTATTCCATCGTAAACCCCCTAGACCAGCTCTTCAGCGAGGAAAAGCCTCTCGCAGAAATGGCACCGGTATCCGCCCCTGTCCGCCACCAAAACCCTCTGCGTGCCTTCGGAGCTTATGCAGTTGGGATTCGGGCACCTGCCGTATCCGCGTATCTCTTTGGGCATCTCGACCTCGTATTTCCGCTCGAGCTTGCCTCCTTTTATTATGTTCACGGTCGCCCCTGGCGACACGAGCGCGATGAGGTTCGCAGCCTCGGGCGAGACAAGCTTCCCCTCTATCTTGACTATATCCTTGGTGCCCATCTTCTTGCTCGGCACGTTGAGCACGACCGCGACGCGGTGGGGATAGTTCTCCCCGATCTCCAGCAATCGCATGACCTTGGACGCTTTCCCGGCCTTTATGTGATCCACGACCGTCCCTATCTCTATGTTGTCGACCTGCATCAAATCACCTCAAGGCGTATTCTAGCACAGCCTGCCTCACCGGGATCCCGTTATGGGCCTGCTCGAAATACCTGGCCTGCTTCATACCGTCTATCGACGCTTCTATCTCGCTTATCTTCGGGAGCGGATGGAGGATCACGAGGTCCTCCTTTGCCCCTTTCAGGTCCTCCTTCCTGACCATGAACCTCTCCATCATCCGCTTCGCCTCGTAGGGGTCGGCGAACCGCTCCTGCTGGATCCGGCAGACATAGAGGACGTCCGCGTCAGAGAACTCGGGCTCGTTCTTTATCTCGACCTTGAAATCGAACGCCTTCTTCACTTCGCCCAGATATCCCTCGTCCATCTCGAGCCCGGGCGGGGAGACGAGCGTCACCTTGGCCCCGAACATCGCAAGCCCGTAGATCAGGGACCGCATCGCCCGCGCGTATTTGAGGTCCCCGAGCAGGGTGATGTTCAAGCCTTTGATCCTGCCCTTATCCTTTCTAATGGAGTAGAGATCGATCAGGGTCTGGCTCGGGTGCTGGTTCGCTCCGTCCCCTGCGTTGATGACCGGCTTGTCTGTTATATCTGCAGCGAGGCGGGCCGCCCCTTCCCTCGGATGGCGCACGACAAGCGCGTCGGCATACCCGGAGACGACCCTGATGGTGTCCGAGAAGCTCTCGCCTTTCTTCAGCGAGCTGGTCTCCGGCTGGAAATCCAGATAGCCCATGCCGCACCGCAGCGCGGCCGACTGGAAGGAGAGCTTCGTCCGTGTCGAAGGCTCGAAGAACAGCGTCCCGATGACCTTCCCGCCGAGGCTGGGCGTCCTGCCCCCCGAGGCTATCTCCTCCGCCGAATCGAGAATCCCCTCTATCTCTTTGCGATCAAGGTCCCTTATAGAAATTAGATCCATCTAAGCACCTACTGTAGTTTGGGGAAATAGGAATATAAGCGCCTCCGGTCGCGCGATCCGGTTTTAAATTTAGGCTCAGTCAAGCTTACGGACGGTGCTCCAGGCCCCGATCCCAGAGAGGTAATGCCCATGCTTGTCGTTTTCGAAGGAATCGATGGAGGAGGAAAAGAGACCCAGATTCGCCTCCTCCGGGAAGCGCTGGCGAAGAAAGGAAAAACGCTCACGGCGCTGAAGTACCCCACGCGGAAGACCCAGATACTCAACGATTATCTGGAGAAGAAGGCGATCGTCCAGCCTAAATCGCTTTTCCTGCTCTTCCTCGCCGACATCGCCGAAGACCAGGAGAATGTCCGCAAGGCGCTCTCATCCTACGATGTGGTCGTCCTCGACCGGTACGTGTTCTCAACGATCGCATACGAAGTGGACAGCATCGACTATGCGCGGGGGAAGAGGATCGTCGAGAGCGTGGAATACATCCGTCCTGACATGGTGGTCCTTCTCGATCTGGACCCCAAACTCTCCCAGGAGCGCAAGCGGAAGCAGAAAGCGCTGGACCGCTATGAGGAAAATGTTTCATATCTGGCCGGCGTCCGGAAGAATTTCCTGAAACTCGCGGAAGAAAGATTTTTAACCCCGAATTGGCATAGGGTTGATGCCGGCAAAACCATAGAGGCCGTGCACACGGATATCATGGATTTCTTCTGATGCTCCGTTCGTCTAGACCGGTCAAGGATTATGGACTTTCATGCGCCTTTTGAAAAAAGGCGCCCCAAAACAGTCTGTTGCAAAACCCATCCGGGTTTTGGGCTCCCATACAGAGCCATTTTTGCGAAAGCAAAAATTAGCAAGAATGTTTTTGGGCGCTTTTTACTAAAAAGCGCGAAGTCCTCCATCGACCTGGGTTCAAATCCCAGACGGAGCAATCTTCCCCCATCAGCCACAGCACTCCCGAAACCTATCCGCTGAAATGCGATGCAATGATTATATTCCCCCTACGTCCTGAATCAGATGATGCGCCTGTTGCTATGCCTATTCGCACTCTCCGTCCTTTGCTTCGCATCGAACGAAACCAACATCACGCGTTTCCTCGATGTCTCCCTCAACACCTCATGCCCCGGCAACCTCCTGACCGCCGTAGCGACCTCATCCGACGGCCTTCCCGCAGCCGGCATCGAGCTCCGTCTTGTGCTCTATGAGCCCTACCAGGGGTTAAGGGCGCTTCAACACACAGACCAAGGCGGGATGGCTAGGTTCGAGCTCACTAAGGCCGGCAAATACCGGCTTTACATATACACGAAAAATTACAACCACGACCAGTATGCGGAATTCGCGTATCCTGCCCTCTGCCCTCCCCCTCCGCCGAGGCAGATGAACATCACCGCGCTCCCTGACTGCGGGAAGGGCATCCTGTTGGTCCGCGCAGCCGATGCGAACGGGACGCCCCTCGAAGGAGCGTTCATATCGGTCCAGGACGGCCGGAGCTGGTCCTCTCTGAGCGGCAAGAGCGGAGAGGTCTCATTCCCGCTCGATGAAGGCGACATATTCATCAACGCATCGCGCGGCAACTATTCAACGGTCGGCTTTTACTCCACGGTGGACTGCACCCCTCCGGAATGCCTGGAAGATGGGCAATGCGCATCAAACCAGTATTGCTCCGAGGAAAAATGCGTCGAAGCCGTCGGGACCTGCGGCTATCCTGCGAACCACAGCTGGGTGCATTATACCTGCTGCTCTGATACGGACTGCGGCAATGCGTCGATGTGCATCAACAACACGTGCATCCTCAGGCCGCCGCCTCCGCAGCCCCAGAACATCACCAACCTTTCTAACGCCACCCCCACCGCAAAAAACGCCTTGCCCAACGAAACAGTCAATGAGGGGGGAAAGGGCGTGGCGGGCGGTTGCCTTGGGTCAGCCTTATTGCTGGCCGGAATCCTGATCTGGAAAAAGAATAAATAACCGAAACCCCGGCGGGGTTTGGCTACGCGAGGTTTTGGTGCACTTTTCAACAAACAAGTTTTGGTCAAATTTTTCCTAAAAGTTTGATGGGCTTCCGCTTGGCGTTTGTCGCCAAGATCGTCCATTTTCCTGAGCCAAAACGCAGACACAACCTGCAAACCCCAGTAAAATGGGCTTCCCGGTTTGCCTTGGCAGATATGCAAGGAGCCGCAACCGTCCACTCGATCCTGTTTCCCACAAGCACGGTACAAAACGCTTAGGGCTGCTCCTTTCGGCCTGACCCGGTTCACATGTCGCGCCGCCATATGAGGCAGGACGTCAACGCTTAAGGCTGAGGGCATGCATAAAAGACAAAACGCCCCGGGCTTTCGAGCCGCCTGAAGGGGATGTGCGGAATCGGGACCCCTAGCCCCGCTCTAGCCCATGATATATCTGCCGGCCCCTGTTTTTAATCTCACCGGAACGGGCTTGTCACTACCTCAAGAATGCCCTGATGAAGGTTCGGGCCGGCCGCGACGACGCCTGCCGAGAACACAGAGAAAGGCTTTCCTTCGAGGTCCGTGACCACCGCCCCGGCCTCCTGCATCACAAGGAATCCGGCCGCATGGCTGGCCTCATGGAGGGGGACGACGACACCGTCGATCGCTCCGGCTGCGACCGCGGCGTAATCGGCCGCAGGTGACCCGGTGTTCCTCCATGCGATCCCGTTGCGGGATAATGCCCCTATCGCTTCTATCCCGGGGGCATACTCGCCGTCCGAATACATATCACAGTAGCAGCATACGAGCGAGGCCCGGATGTCGTCACGCCTGCTGGCCGACAGCTTCCGCCCGTCGGCGCGTGCACCCCTGCCTCTCTCTGCCGTGACCATGCTCCCTCTCTCAGGGAGGGAAATCACGGCGAACACAGGCGACCCTTCCTCGATGATGGCAGCCATAACGCCGAACTCTCCGAACCCCCTCGAGAAATTCACCGGCGAATCGAGAGGGCATATGCTGACCGCCCTCGCGCCTTCCTGCGCCTCGCCCCAGAGACTGACCGACGGGTCCGCAGCGCGGATCGTCCGAACCATCAGGTCCCTAGCACGTTTCTCCATGTCATAAGCCGTCTTCCTCGAGGACGCCTGCCTCCTGAGGAAAAAGCCGGCTTCCTGGGCGGCGCTGATAATAGCCCCCTTAAGAGTATCATCCATCATGAGATAACAAATGCAACAATTTATAAAAAATCAGAACGCATAGCGCACGCGCTTCTCGACGTCTTTGACCCGTCCGAGCACTGCCCCGGACCCAGAGTAAGCGCGGTAGCCTTCGATGAACGGCTCCCTGGATCCGGCGCCTATCGAGCGTAGCATGGTGAAGACGTCCACGGCCTTGTCCTCGATGTCGTCCGAGACGAATCCGAGGCCGAAATCGATCACTACCATCCCTGACCGGCCCGCGATGAGGTTAGCCGGCGTGAAATCGCCGTGTATTATATCCGCTCCATGGAGCCTGCCGAGCATCATCCCTGCCTCGCGGGACTGCACCGCATCCATCCGCGGCCTTTCCCCATGCACGAGCGTCATCGTGATGGAGAATTCGCCGACTCCAAGGACCACAGGGCAATCCACGCCTGCCAGTTTCGCGCGGTTGAGGAGGCGCGCCTCGCCCCTGGTCCGCTCTATCCGCAGCTTCCGGTCCAGCTCGGGATTGCGGTATCCCTTCGGATTCCTGAGCTTCACCACCGCATCCTTCCCTATAACGGTCTTCCTGGTCAAAACCGCCTCAGCGCCCCTCAACATCTCACCCGAACAAGAGCTTGGAAAGGATCGTGAAGAAGAGGAGCATGATCCCCCATCCGATCACTATGGCCGGGCTGATCAGCACCGCACCAAGGACAAGGAATGCGCCCACTGCCCCGATCCAGGCCAGCCTGTTCCACCGGAACACCTTGCTTCCGTCCAGGGGGAAAGCCGGTATCATGTTGAAGAGGGCGAGCATCAGGTTCATCGCCGCGCCGAACCTCCAGACATGGAGGGTGCCGCCGGAGACCCCGAATCCGGCGAGGCCGGGCTGATTTGCCAGGAAGCTGTAATACTGGCTGACCGGAGCGAGCGTGTTCAGGGCCATGAAGAATAAGACGAGCGAGATGTTCGTCAGGGGCCCGACTATGGATATCAGGCCGTTCTGCCTGGCGTCTATCCGATCGGAATATATGTAGACCGCGCCCGGGGCCGCGAACAGGAAGCCGAAAGCCGAGGTGACGAGCATCAGCACGAGCCCCTGGGTCCACATCCTGAAGCGCGCCTGCGCCCCATAATACATCGCGACCAGCTTGTGGGCCATCTCGTGGAGTATGAAACCGCTTCCGACCGTCACGAGCAGGGGAAGCATGAAGAAGAGGAACTCTTTCGGGAATGCCAGCATGCCGCTGACTGTCGCGAAGACGACCGCGAGGGCGAAGGATATCGATACGACGCTTATCGCGATCTGCACAGCTTCATCCCTCTCGATGTCTATACCGTCCAATCATTCCACCAGTTTCTCTTCGTATAGCAGCCTTATCTTGGCAGGGCTTATGAGCCCTACATAGCTTTCGATGACCCCGAGGGCTTCATTCCCGTTGTTCAGCGTGATCTTGATGCGGTCGTTCTTCTTCCCGGAGGCTCCCGCGGTGCCGATCCTTCCGATGATGGCCGGGATCGCCGAGTCATTCACGACCGAGACGCGGTCGCCGGCCTTGATCCCACGGAGATCCGGATAGACCGCGGTTATCGTGATGGTGGCCACGGTCAGGAGCGCGAGGATCTTGAGGGTCCCGGTGATCGTGGCATCCGGGAGCAGCGCGAATGAGAGCAGGGAGAGGCAGACGGACGCCAGCATGAGCCTCGAGAACATGGCAATCCTCATACGTATCCGCTCCGGCTCCAACTCCCGTCCTTCAAGGATATCACCTGTACATGGTAGCCGCAGCGGCCTCGAAGCGCTGGACGCTCTCGACGTCCTCCTTCTTTATGCTCGGGACGATGGATTTGAAAGAGATCTCGAAGTGCCGGGCCACGACCTTCCGGGATCCTTCCCTTATCGCAGCCATGCCGGCCTCCCGGACGAGGTTCTCTATGTCCGCGCCGGTGTACCCTTCGGTGAGCCTTGAGAGGTCCTTCAGGTTCACGTCCTTGTCGAGGGGCATCCTCGCTGTCGCGATCTTGAATATGTCGAGCCTGGCGTTCTCGTCAGGCGGCAGTATCTTCATGAGGCGGTCGAAACGCCCTGCCCGCATGAGGGCGGGGTCCAGCATATCGGGCCTGTTGGTGGCGGCTATCACGACGACATTCTTGAGGCTCCGCAGGCCGTCCATCTCTGTGAGGAGGGTGTCGACTATCCTTTCGGTCACCATGGTCCCGGATTCGCCGTGCCCCCCCCTCCGGACAGCAATCGCATCTATCTCGTCTATGAATAGGACGCAGGGAGCGGCCATCCTGGCTTTCTTGAATATCTCGCGCACCGACCTCTCGGACTCTCCGACGTATTTGGTCAGGACCTGCGCCCCGCTGATCGATATGAAGTTGGCTTCGCTCTCGTTCGCGACAGCCTTCGCAAGCAGCGTCTTCCCGGTGCCCGGAGGGCCGTACAGGAGGATCCCCTTTATCGGGCGGATCCCCATCTTCTCGAAAACCTCGGGCTTCTTGAGCGGAAGCTCCACAGCCTCCATGATCTCCTTCTTGACCTCGGGCATGCCACCGATGTCGTTCCACCTGACGGTCGGCCGCTCGACATATACCTCGCGGAGCGCCGATGGCTGGATCTCATGCATCGCGTTGAAGAAGTCGTCCCGCATGACAACTATGGTCTCGAGGATCTGAGGCGAAAGGGTCTCCTCCTCTATGTTTATGAGGGGCAACGCCCGGCGCATGGCCTTTATCGCGGCTTCCTTGGTCAGAAGCCCCAGGTCCGCCCCGGTGTATCCGTGGGTGACGTTCGCGATCTCGGTGATGTCGACATCCTTGGAAATCGGCATCACCCTGGTATGGATGCCCAGTATCTCGTTCCTCCCCCTCTTGTCAGGCACCCCTATCTCGATCTCGCGGTCGAAGCGGCCGGGCCTGCGGAGCGCCTGGTCAATCGATTCGGGCCTGTTGGTCGCTCCGATGACTATGACCTCGCCCCTGGTCTTGAGGCCGTCCATGATTGTCAGGAGCTGGGAGACCATCCTCTTCTCTACCTCTCCCATCACCTCTTCGCGCTTCGGCGCGATGGCGTCTATCTCGTCGATGAATATTATGGACGGCGCATTCTCCTGGGCTTCGGCGAACAGCTTGCGGAGGCGCTCTTCGCTCTCCCCGACGTACTTGCTGATGATCTCGGGCCCGCCGACATAGAAAAAGTTGGCATCGGACTCGTTCGCCACCGCTTTGGCTAGGAGCGTCTTCCCGGTCCCCGGGGCGCCGTAGAGCAGGATCCCCTTAGGCGGGTCGATCCCGAGCCTCTCGAATATCTCCGGGTGGCGGAGAGGGAGCTCGATCATCTCGCGGACTTTCTGGATGGTGTCCTTGAGGCCTCCGACATCGTCGTAAGTGACGTTCGGGACGTTCTTCATCTCCTTGATGGGCTCCTTGTTTATCTTTATCTCGGTCTCCTCGCTTATCATGACCGGCCCCTGGGGGAACACCTGAGCCACGACAAGAGGTATCGAAGTGCCGAAAATCCCGACCGGAAGGAGGTTGCCTTTCAGGAGCGCTTTCCCGATTAGCCTTTTCTTGACATACTGGTCGAAGCCCACCGAATACCTGACGGGCTCCTGCGGGGCGAGGACGACCTTCTTGGCGACCTTTGCGGTGACGGGCTCGGCCCGGACCTTCTCGCCAAGCCCCACGCCGACGTTCTGGCGCAGGATGCCGTCCATGCGGATCATGTCCAGCCCTTCGTCGTCAGGGTGGGCCTGCCACACGATGGCGAGCGCTGATTTCTTCCCGATGAGCTTGATTATGTCTCCGGTCGATACCCCAAGCTCGCTTTTGGCCTTGGAGTCCACCCTCGCTATCCCTCTGCCTATATCATTCTGGAAAGCTTCAGCGACTTTCAGGGTAATAGATGGCATTTTCTAACACCGGACAACAATCTCGCCGTCCTTATCCTCTATCTTGACTGCGATTCTAGTATTTAATATGCTATCTTTTTTAAGCTCCACGACGGTGGAAAGAGCGATGTCATCCGCCACCGCGACCCCAAGGAGCCTGAGGGCGTTCCCCCGGTCAAGCCTGACGAGCCTCCCGTCCACATCGAAGATGGCCGACCCGCCCGCGCACTCCACCGACCTGATGGTGCCAAGGAGCATCTCGCTGCTCCTCCTCGAGAGCAGCCGGGCATCAGAGCCGAGCTCGATGTTCCCGTTCTTCACGACCGCCCCCTCGATGATCACCTCATCGCCCACCCTGAGCCTGCCGGCCCGGTCGGCTCCTCCGACCGCCACGCAACGGCGCTCGTCATGGCCGTCCGAAAGCACGAAAGAGAACCCCCGGACCTTCACCCCGTCCCGGACGAACGTGTCATATCTCTCGATAGCGGTGACGAAGCCCCGCACATGCGCGACCTGGCCTTCCCCGAGGGCCGCAAGGGCGGTGAATCCAGCCTTCTCGGAGACGCTCAGGGATCCGCTGTAGCCGAGATGGAGCTCGCCGCCCTTCTCATATGCCCCCCTCACGATGATCCTGTCTTTCACGCGGAGATTCCGCCCTAGCGAGACGTCCTCGTTCCAGAGGACCAGCGGCTTCGTTCCGCTCTCGTCACCGACCGTCACCACGCGCGAGCGCTTTCCTGAGGAATACTCGGCGACCGGCCATATCTTCCTCACTTCAGCGTCGAAGGTCACCTTCTTCTCCCCCTTCGGGATCTCGCCCACCTTCCAAGCCTTCTCCTCGCTCCTCAGCAATCCCTTCTCCTTTGCGATCAGACGGAGAGCCACATCGCGCGTCAGGAAACCATGGAACGAGCGTATCCTCTCCCCGATAAGGTGCTCGAGCTGGTCTTTGGGGATATCCTTCAGCAGCTCCTCCTCAAGGTCCATATCCGCATATTGGCAGAGAAGCGATAAAAACTATCGCCGCCCGGGATAGATGAGGAGCGAAGCGAACGTCGGCCCGTATTCGGCCACAGCGTAATCAGGAGCGACGGTCTCCCTGCAAAACACTCCGAGGTTGCGCAAGAGGAGGCCGTCCACCTGAGGAACGAACGTCCCTGGCTGGATATAGAACAACGCATCCTCCCTGCTCTTCGGGAACGGAGCGATTATCCACTGGTCATTATATGTCATGACCCCCTCCTTCTCGACAGGCACGACCGCTTCGAACGGAGGGGAAGGGGTGTCGGTCATGACCGAATATGATTTCAGCGCCCCGATATACCTCTGCTCGCCAGGATCCCTGTATCTCGGGTTGAGGAGGAAATACACCGGACCGTTCTCGTCAGTAACCCCTATATCCTGGAAGACGAACCAGCAATACGTGAGGTCCTGCTGGCCATGCCTCTTCTCGTAATCGACCAGATGCTCCTGCGTCCTGCCGTCGTTAATATGGACAGTGGCACGCAGGACCACATCTATCTCCCCTCCTACAGCGACGCGTTCCATCGCCTGCTCGCCGCCGAGGGCGTATGCCGAGACCTGGCCTATCGGAGGCGCGAGCGGTGGATGGAGGTGAGCGCAGCCGGCACCGAAAACCGCCGCGGCCAAGATGCCTTCTTTCAGGCCGTTTTTCCTGAAAAACATCCTGCCCGTGGCTGGCGTCTCGGCATCCGCCGCTTTTCCGGCCATCGATCCATGTCGGATTTCCATACCCTGACCACTCACCTGAGCGGAACGACCACGACATCCAGCTCCTTATCGAAATAAAGCATGGCCTTGGGTTCGTCCGTGATGCGGCAGAACTCCCTGACCCTCCCAGAAAAAGAATCGTCCACTACGGGCTGACGGCTGTTCTCCCTGATGCGGAACAATATCCCTGCCCCGCCACCAGCCAGCCTGTATCTTCCGTGTCCGATCTCAGAAACCCCGACCACGGACTCCTGGCCCGCCGGCGAACCCGGAACCCGTACGATCTTGCCTATGAACGGGCTCTGCCCCGCTTCGGCCGAACGGGGATTCAACAGGTATTCCCCGTCCGAGCCATGAGAATAGAACAACCAGCAGAACCGGCTGGCCGGAGAGTGCATCTCGATGATGTTCACGTTTATCCTTTTGGGCACCGAGTCGCTGTATTCCACGCCCACCGTGATCGTATCATCCTTCCTTGGCGAGAGCCTTGAGATAGGTTCAGCGACCGGCCGATACCAATAACTCTCCGCTGGTGCGCATCCGAGCACGCCAACTGCCGAGAGGACCATCGCGCCCTTTCTGATCGAGGGCGACCTCCTGGAAACGGTCATACCTGATCCTTCCGGACCGACATCTTGCCTGAGATTCATCAATATCATATCAGCCTGGAACTGTTTATAAATATTCAATATCTCTCACTTTCTAACACTTCTTCAAGCTTCTTTAAACCAATCCCAGCTAATCATGGCATGCACAAGATGAGCAATCTCGAGTTCTTCTTCATCGCTAAAGAACTGTCCGGGTCCCTCGCTGGCAAACACTTCAGCCGGATCCGGAAACTCGGGGATGGCATCTACCGGATGAAGATCGGCACCCTGGAGATCCTCGCAGAAAGCGGAGTGCGCATCCATGCCACCAAGTACATCGAGACCAGCGACGAGACGGACAAGTTCGTCGAGAAGCTCAACAAGGAGCTCGACAACGGCCGCCTGATCTTTGTGGAGCAGCTGAACCAGGACCGGATCGTTTCGTTCAATTTCGACAAGGGGCAGCTTGTCTTCGAGATGTTCGGAGGAGGGAACGTCATCCTCGTCCAGGGCGGGACCACGGTCTGCGCCCAGAAATACGAATCATGGTCGGACCGCGAGATAAAGGCCGGCTCGCCCTACAGCCCCCCGAAGAACGTCCCATCAGCTCTGCTCGAGGTATCGGAGAAATACATCATCGTATCGCTGATGAAGCTCCCGCTCGGCAAGGAATATGCGCTCGAAGCGCTCAGGCGGGCGGGCATCGACGAGAAGCTGCCAGGGTCCAGCCTCAGCGGCAACCGCATCCTCAGCCTCGAGCGCGAGATCTCGCTCATCCGGGAGAACGCTGCCCCTTACGGTTTCTTCGATAACGGCAGGCTGGTGGACTTCTCGCTGACAAGGCTCTCGGCCTACTCCGGACTTGAAACGCGCTCTTTCCAGACCCTGAGCGAAGCTGCGGATGAATACTACCACTCATACGAGAAACCGAATCCGTTGCTCGAGAAGCTGACCGAACGCCTGAGCAAGCAGAAGGAGCGCATCGCCGCCCTCGAGACCGAGGAGAAAGACCATCGCGCTAAGGGGGACATGATCTACCAGCACTACCAGCTCGCCGAAGAGATACTCTCGATGGCCAAAGCAGGAAAATTTCCCGAGATAGAGGCCCGCTTCGCCGCGAGGATAGACAAGAAGGAGAAATCGATAGAGCTGGACCTTCAGTAGGTCTCTTCGTTGGTTATCAGCACCTTCTCCAGGAGGGTGTGCGCGCGGCGCGGCTTATCGACCAGGAGCGCGATTATCGTGTGCTTGCCGTCCTTCGAGAGCGTGTGGACGGCCTGGAGGTTTATCCCTCCCTTCGCCAGCATATCGGTGAGCTTGCTCAGCTCTCCGGGGTCGTCGTTCAGCTTCACTACGAGCGAGTTGGCCTCTTCGACGGCGTACCCTGCCGCCTCCACGACCTGCTTCGCCTTCACATTATCAGCGACGCCGATAGAGATTATCGCTTTGCCGGCCACGACTTCGACGCTCACCGAGTCGATGTTGATCTTGGATTTCGCAAGGATATACGATATGTCGGCAAGAAGCCCGACCTTGTCGTCAGCAACCACAGTGATCGTTTTCACATCCCCACCTCTGGATCATAATCTGTAAATCTGAATATATGGTGTCTTGTTTATATACATGACGTCATTTTTCCCGGCCAACCCTATCCCGATAGCCGTCGCGACCGATTCCTTGCCGACAATGTTGGCCGAGGAAAAACTCCCCAGGGCATCCTTCACTTCCCCGGGCCCTGCCTTGCCGCCCACATAGAAGCTCCGATAGCGGTCGAGGTCCATCACGATATCCTTCCCTTCCAGCACCTTGCCTATGAGGTCCTCGTCGCAAACAGCGACGATCCTCCCCTTCGGGCTCTCATGTATCCGCAGGTACATCGCATCGCTATCTGCAGATAATTTAAAGTTCCTATGTATATCTCTTCCATGCGCCTCCTGCTGATCCTGATGCTTATCGCTTCCATCTACGGATGCACCAGGCCGGCCACGGTCTCGAACTCCTCGCCAGTCGCGACGCCACAGCCTCCGAGGGAAGTCCTGAACTCCACCGAAGGGAATATCACTGCGTCGCCAGAACCTCCGGCAGCCGTCCCGGCCGGCACGGGAAATGGCACCGCTCCCCAGGCCACCGCTAATGCAACCCCGGCAGAAGCGCCGGGGAACCCTGGACCGAACCAGACCGGGGAGCCGGCCAAGGCCGGACTTCCTTTCGCCGGAGGGAAATACCGCATCGTGCTGGATGATGTCTCCACGATCCCCACCTCGGCCGAGCCCTGCGGCATATTCAGCATAACAGACCAGACAGGCTCTGTCCTGGAGAAGATGCTGATCTGCCCGCCTGATTCCGAGACATGGACCGACCAAGATGGCCGGACCTTCCGGATAAGGGTGCTAAAGGTCGCCGCAGGATATTCGCACCAGGTGACCTGGGCCCAGGTAATCGTCGTCGGCTGAGGTCTCTGCCGGAGGATCAGCTACTTAATAGTTACTATTCATATACTTTTGTGGTGTTTATCTGAAACAAGCGGGATGGGCCGACAAGGTCAAGGAGAAGATCGCACGTAACGGCATCAGGCTCCCACAGCCATTGACAGAGACAACGGAATCCTTCTCTACAAAACTGACACGCCTCGAAGACCCTTTCCCGCTCTTCCGCTTCCTGAGCGTGGAAGACGTCGCATGGATCACCGCCTTCTCGGCCGATTATAGGGAGAGCAGGTTCTTCGCGGAGGCATTCTGCAAGAGCGCCGGCCATGACTCACGCCTGTTCCGGAAAGCGGTTTCCGCCGGCTCCTCCTTCGGACGGATGGATCCGTCGTACGGGAGCGTCGTGTCTGCAAGCTACTACCTGCTTGCGAACACTCTCGGCGCTGACCAGTCGCGGGCAAGGATGGTGGTCGGAGAGAACAGCCTGCCTTCATTCTCCCCCCCGAGCCTTAGCTCCTACGGCATGCGATGGCTGATCGTGGGCCGCGAAATGAAAGCCGGTTACCCGGAGGAGATACTGAACACCGCAGGATCCGACCGTGAGCGGCTCGAGCTATTCATGGATGCGCCCCTCGGTTTCGTGCTTACATACAAAGGAATAGACAATGCCCTATGCAGCTTCTGGCCGCATGAGCCGGATTCAGTGCTGATCTACCAGATCCAGGGCGTCCGCAGGAAGAAGTTCCGCGGCCAGCTTGTCACCGGACGGCATCATTCGGCGGGGCTGAACACGATCGATTTCCGGAAGGCTCTCGTGGACCTCGCATCGTCATATGCCAGGGAGAGCGGCTTCTCACGGATAGGGATCCGCGGCGCCCGCAATAACATATGGACCAACACCGATGACGATGGCCGGCCCCATATCCCGATGGAGCGGGCGAGCGAGGTCTATGACGGCACAGCGCTCAGGCTAGGATTCTCCGCGTCGCGGGATGGCAACTGGTATCGGCCTCTCTGAGCACCAAGCTTCATGGGGATTTCAGCCCGGCATAGGCGTTCAGGATCTGCATCATCGAAAGCGACGCGTTCATCAGGAAGAAAAGGAGGGATGCGAGCCTCAGCCTGTCCAGGGATTCGTCGAGCGATATTCCGGCGTCCGCTATCGCAGCTTCTGCGCTTTCCTCCTGCTGCCTCAGGCCGGCGATCGCAACCCGGAGCTCTGACAGGCTTTTCCCTGAAGCCCCTATCGCCCCTCCGGTCCTTGCTATCGCCTCGGAGGAAGACCTGAGCGAAGCCGCCGAACCTGCGAGCCCGCCGACGGCCAGGCTGCCTCCAGGTATGATGGAGACCGCTCCTGATACGGCGTCAAGCGAATCGCCTGCTGCGGCCAGCCCATCTGAAAGCGGGCCGATCGCGGATCCGAGCGAATCGAGCGAACGGCCTGAGCTGTTGACCAACCCCTCCGCCCCGTCCATAGCCCTGCCGAAGCTCCCTACCGTGCTGTTCACGCTCGAGAGAGCCTTGTGGGCGGACGAACCGATCCCGTCAATCGCGCCGTTCACCATCATGAGTATGGATAACGCGGCTATGATGCCTACGATACCGAACGCCATAGATGCCTTGTAGATTAACGCCCTTTCCATGGGGTGACTATCCGCCGGCAATTCTTATTCTTATTCATTCGGCGAACACCTCGACTCCGCTTCTCTTCTCCTTGACCTTGAGCATGAGCGAGACGGCGGCGGCGAACAAAAGGACCGTCCCTGCAAGGATGAAAGAGAGCCGGTAGGCATCGACCTGCGACTTGAGCGCTATCAGGGCCACAGCCTGCGCGATCACCCTCGGATCCGTGCTCCTGATTATGCTGTCCCCGGCGATCGAAAGGACGTTGCTTTTCGTGGCCTCCGTAACGATAGTCGCGAATATCGCTATGCCGAAGGCTCCGGCGATGTTCCGCGCCAGGGCGAGGATGGAGGACGCCACGCCTATCTCATCCGGCGGGACCGCCGAAGCGATTATGTTCGTCCGCTGGGACATGCCGAACCCCAAGCCGGCGGCTATTATGAAGATCGGTATCATGATCTCGACCGGGCCGGACCGCGGGTCGAGACCGACGAGGAGGAGCATCCCTCCTCCGGCCACAAAAGTGCTGATCGCTATGACGATCCTGGGCTCTACCTTCCCGACAAGGCCTGCCCCGAGCGGAGCGGCGGCCATGAGCCCGAAAGCCATGGGCATGAACAGGTACCCTGTCTCTGTCGCCCCATACCCCAGGAACGTCTGGGCGAAGACCGGGATCAGGAATATGCTCCCCATCATCGCCATGAACACCATGAAGTTGTTGAAAAGGGCACCGCTGAAAGCGCTGATCCGGAAAAAACTGAAATCTACTATCGGGTCGGGGTGGACGGAGTCGATCCGGTAGAATATGTAAAAGAACAGCGCGGACGCGATGTAGCAGGCGATGCTCTCGTAGGACGTCCATCCCCATTCCAGCCCTTTGTCGAGAACCAGCACCAGCGTCGAAAGCGCGATGCCGAGCGTAGCTGCCCCCCACCAGTCCAGCTTCACGTCCTTGCGCTCCCCTACCGATTCCCGGACGAAAAGGACGGCCATCACCATGCCGATCAGGCCTATCGGGAGGTTTATCAGGAAGACCCACCGCCATCCGAGATTGTCTATCAGGGGGCCGCCTATCAGCGGTCCGAACACCGCTGAAGCCGCGAACGCGGCAGACCAGATGCCGAGGGCCTGGGACCGCTCCCTCGCGCCACGGAACGTCACGGCTATTATAGCCATCGCAGTGGGGTAGTCGGCCGAGCCTGCTATCGCCTGGATCACCCTGAAGAGGATCATGGAATCGAGGTCCCAGGAGAGGCCGGCCAGGATGGATCCGAGGATGAAAAGCCCGAAGCCCCACAGGTACACCTTCTTCCGTCCTATGATGTCGCCGAGCTTGCCCCAGATCGGGACGAACACCGCGTTCGCGAGTATGTAGGCGGTGCCGATCCATCCGGCCTGCGCGAAGGTGATCGCGAAATCGTTCATGATCTTCGGGAGGGCCAGGTTGACTATGGTCTGGTCCAGCCTCCCCAGGAAGGTCCCGACTATGACGGTGAGCAGGATCAGCCACTTCGTCCTATCCATCCCTTCGGCCATGGAAATACCCTATCTGTATATCCACATCTTGGCTGACATGCCGTTCTTGAGCTCCTGGTAAGCAGACATATCGAATATCGCAGTGACCTCGAACTCCCGCTCCTCCCTCTTGTCTGAGATGCTGAATACGATATCGGCCTGGCGGGCCGAATCCGCCACGCTTTCGACCATCCCGCTGTACTCCTTCGGCCCGAAAGCGTCCACGGTGAATCTCACCTTCTGCCCGGGCTGTATGTCCTTCAGGCCCTTGTCCTCGGCCACCCTCCCGACCAGACGGAGCTGGCGGCGGTCGATCATAGTGACCACGGTCTCATGCGGGTTTATATACGCGCCCGGGGTGTTCTTCACCCCGATCACGATGCCCTCGGTCTTCGATACTATGGTCTCATCGCCGACTTTGGCAAGCTTCTGGCCCATGGAGACCTGCTGGCCCTCCTCAACGTATAATTTATCCATCACGCCGGGCATGGTGGGGCTCACCGCTATGAGGGGCGCCCGAATCTCCGCCTTCTCGATATATATTTTCCCCTGCATATCCTGGAAGTAGAGGTATGTCCCGATGCTGAATGCGACGAGCAGGACGACCGCGATCTCTATGAACAGCGGATGCTGGCGGATCCTGTGCACGACCGTTTTCTGATCATGCGGATCCTTTTGGATTTCATGCGTCATCTCAATCACTCCTGATCTTGGATACTATCCTGTTCACTTCCGCTAGGCTCTCTCCGAGCCTGGCGCAATCCTTCTCGTCAAGCCGCGAGAGGCTCCGAATAAAGCTCTGCTTGGCCTGCTCGCGCCTGCCCCTCATGTGCCTCTTCCCCATCTCGGTCATCGCTATCCTGACGACCCTCCGGTCGTCCTTGTCCGGCTTCCTCCGGACCATCCCCTGCGATATGAGCTTGTCGACTAGGGCCGTCATGCTCGGCTTCGAGCGGTGGAGCCTGCGGCCTATCTCCGACATCGGAAGCTCCTCATGGTCCAGAAGCCACATCATCCAGTACTCCGGGTCGTATGGAGGAGGCTTGACGCCCTTGTCCCTCATGCGCATCAGGAAGAAGATCCTCATCAGGAGGACCGCGTCCTCAGCGATGGAATCCATGCCGCTTTTCGCCATATGCACCAACCTAAAGCAGTTAAATTTGTGAATGGTTCATATAGTGAACTATTTTAATCCTTTCCGGCGGATCCACCACCTCGCCGGCTGCCTCGATCTCATGCTAGTGGCCGGTGCGCCGGTCGGGAAATCGTGGAAAATTCGCCTGGAGGGCGAACCGGACAATAAAAATGCAGGAGGAAGACCCTCAGAGCAGCTCTGAAGCCTGACCTTTCCTTAGCGCCCTGATGTCAAAATTGGCATCAAGCAAAATATAGTCGTCTGCTGGTAATGAGGCATAGTGAATATAGTCAAGAACGAAACAATTATAAACATAAATTATCACAAAATAAACCATGCTACGAGTACCTCTAAATAAAGCAATTCCGACAACACCAAGGAGGACTCTTGATTTTGCCTTGGCGCCAAAAGGGCTGAAGCCGAAATTAAATGGCTTTTGAAAAGTACAATGAAGGTACGGAAGCTCGGAGCGAACCTGCCGAGCTTGCAGATTATTGGTTTTTTGAGACGGTCGTGAGGCTGCACCGGGGCGGGGAAGGGGCCCCATACACGGGATTGAACCCGGTGGTGCTCGGCGGAAGCCCGGCGCTGCGGGCAGAACGCTGCATCGAGAAAGGAGATCCGAAGGAAGTGGTAGCGTTCCTGCACGTCACTGGGGTACAGATGCAGCGGATGTTCAAGGAAGCGATGGTAAAGAAAAGAATTAGTGATGAAAATGATGTTGACGCCGCACGTGAATATGTAGAAGCGATGCTTGGCTTCATATTGTATTCCCATGGCCCGTACAAGTGGCGATAAAGAGCGGAGGCCCCATGGTGAAAAGGGGAAGGAGGAGAACGCGGAGGCCACAAGCATTGAGTTTAGGAAAGCGATCTGATATTCGTTTTTGTGGGCGCGCTGAACGTACCTATCGGTCGTGCCCCTTGCAAGCAGAATTCCGCCCAATGGTTACAGTCCTGAACCATTAGTGGTATGCAGAGGAAGGACTTCAGAGCTGCTCTGAGGTCTGACCTTGGCAATATCCACTGTCCGACATTGACTGTAGCGAGCGAGGCTACGTTTTGTTCTGTTTTTAGTTTCTTGATGGTAAATTTTGCATAACTCGACTTCGGAAATCAGTTGGTAGGTATAAGATAACGGGATTACTAATATTAACTGTCTCGTCCAACCAAGTAAAAACTTCGGAACAATAAACAAAGTCAATGCAATACAAAGATGGTAAAGAAAACATATCAACTAAAGGTGCCTTTTAAACGAGACAAACCATGAACATTTCGAAGTATCTCAAATTAATAAATAGAAAATACAGATACAATGTGGTAATGCTATCAGAAATGGGATATGATATAAAAAGGCAGAGATGATCACGCCTAGAATCGTTGGTGGGACGATTGCAACCCAACTGCCCAAGATCACGGCTGACCACAGCCAGCAGCCCAGACGGAAAGAAGACTTGCAAGAAAAGGAATATGATAAGCAAAGGAGACGATATCGAATAAATGACCAGAGAAGAAAAGGTATAACAATGTAAATAATCTAGGTAGCGTGCTTTGCCCCCAACCCGTTTACCAATGAAAAATATTAACCAAGGAAAAAAGGTATAATCACCAAAACTTGATAAATATGACAACGGTGCCCAGCATGACTTTGGAAAAATCCCCATAATCTGCACCTTGCGAGTATTCATTCATTATAAAAGGAAGACCTATTACCAATGCAAGAAATGAGGGAAACATTGCGGCACACTAGATTTCTTATGATGATAGACCAAGAGGCAT
Source organism: Candidatus Micrarchaeia archaeon (assembly GCA_046331685.1). GTDB lineage: Archaea > Micrarchaeota > Micrarchaeia > Anstonellales > Bilamarchaeaceae > Bilamarchaeum. The sequence goes on from JAXLQI010000002.1 coordinate 56,316, forward strand.
TGGAAAGCTCTTTCTGACAAATCATTCATTTTGTTTGGGCGAAGAAAAGAATGAACAAATCCCATATTTGCATGGATGTGTATTAGTTGGTTGGGTAATTAAACCCTTCATAGATCCCTCTTTTTTAAGCTCTGCTTCTCAGAACAGTACTCGGCGAGATGATCTTACTCTCGCATAAAATTTGTTATCGTAGCAGATGTGGCCTTCAGACCTGCGATCTGTTCTGAGTTCCTCAGGACAGACGAACTGGATCTGAGGTTCCCAAGCGGGTAAGATCTCAGACCAGATCTGAATGCAGGAGGGAAAACGCTGAGCCCAGGGCTCAGAACAGAGCCGTTCAAAGACCCGTCCGATTGGTTCGAAACTTCCCTCCCGTAATAACCATTTGGTTCAGGTCAGAACAGAGTCCCGTTTTGACCTCTCAACCGAGTGGCCGCTCTGGTTGGAGAGCTATATAAAGTTATGGCTCAACAATATTTTCTATGGCAAAACCAATAATTGAGGCTTGCAAACTGTCCCCGGCAACTCAAATTTGGGATTACAGCTGCCGTTGCATTGCGAAGTTCTGGGCTGAATTCTTCCGGGCTCTGTTAGAGGATTTATTCAAAGGAGTACTGCTAATCTTTTATCCGATTGCTACCGCAGATTTTTTTACTGCTATCCTGGCCTCGGTTTTGCTATGCGATACTGCTTTTTTACCGGAAAATTACTTTATGGCTTAAGAAAGTCAAAGTGTGATAAATATTAAGATATAACTGTCTGTGATGGCACGTGTGGCTTAAGGCCTGACTCCCCTCAATATTTCCTTTGAAATTACTTTTGCCGCCCTTTCCCTGTCCCGGGAACCCGACTATGTCGATGGTCTGGGATGCGAGCTGTATCCCATCTGTCTTCTGCACCTCTTCAGGATGCGGCCGCTCAGTCGATTGAATGTCTGGCGCCTCAACCGACTTCGGCAACATAACGAATGCTCATCGATATCCAATTATCCGTCAGCTTGATGAATATCTGGGGTTCGACATCCTTCTGCTGGAAGAAGTATTTCTCTCCCATGCCGGCCAGTTCCTTCGAGGCTTTTTTCACGGTCTCTAGCGTTTCTTTCCTTGCAACGTCTGAAAAAGGGTTATGGCCTTTTCCAATCGCTGTCGTATGTCACTGAACCCAAATTTCATCCCAGATGAATTCATGGTCTTTAGCAGTATAGTTTTGTATAATCCCTGAAATGACATGGCTATTCGGGATGATCGTGAGCCTGCCTGTAGCCTGGTCGCCTTCAATCCATTCCCTCGTCTCAAGCAATGTCGTGTAAAAGATACCTATATTGACAACATCCCCATAGACAGAGTCTATCTGGACGCGGTCTCCGACCGAATAAACCCGCGTGAGAAGGAGTATTGCGCCCCCCGCCATATTTTTAAAAACATCCTGAAGGGCTATTGCGATGGCCGCGGCAATGAGGCCGTATGCTACGAGAATTGCCTCCGGGTTAGGGATCCATATCGTTATCACGACTGCGATGACGACAATTGCATTGATGATGGAGACTATCCTTCGAAGCTCGAACTTCCTGCGGCTGTCCTTCACAGTCCCTGTGATGGCGTCTTCGACCACTATCTTGAAGATGGCGTATACCACCGCCAATGCAGCGAAGGTGTAAAATGCTTTCAGAAGGTACTCATTCTGATATACTGAGTTCGCATACCAAAGAGCTGCGGATGCAATGAGCAGCCCTGTGAACACCAGAACCTTTCTGATTGAAATCAAATTTACACCCTGGTTTCTTGGTCAGAAGAGAGGCACAACCAAAGTTTATAAAATATCGTGCGTAGCAGGTAAGATGTGCCTATGTTCAAAGAGCGAGAAGGAACGAAAATGAGGAAGGTGATGCGGCGACCGGGCAGCCAGGTTGCCAGAAGACGGCCAGAAAATGTTAAAAGATGCATTTACTGCGGGAAACGCGTTGTCCGCTTTTTTTGGAAATATGGGAAGAAGATTTCGTGCTACTCCTGTCACTTTCGCCATGCTTCGAGCATAAAACGCAGTAAGAAGAAAATTTCTGGAAATCTTAAGCAAGATGATATGAATCGGAGTTTACGAAGGGCTGCGCGTCGCGAGTGGATTGTTCAGCCTGACCAGAGGGTTATTGAAAATCTTGAGGGTCCGGGTTCCGGTCCGCCAAAGCGCAGAAAACAGAGGCCGTTCAGAAAATTGCGCAATGCCTTGAAGATTGAGGGAATACAATACTGATGGATTCAGACAGGATTGGCTGGCACAATAAAATAATAGATTCGCCTTTCTTGAATTACTGCGAGAGATAGCGCCTAATTCTGCGATTTTCAAATAAATTTTGACCTGTATTTGGTCAAAATTATTTAAGGAAAGTTTTGAACTCGCTGTTTGACCTCACGCAGGGGTTCTCCGTGCAACCAAGATCATGAATGTCGTAATTCTGGAAAGTGCTTTCCCGTATGAAGGTCAAAAAGATATCGGATGGGCCTAGATAAAAATCATTTTGAGCCATTCTTGCATATCTCAAAGAGATGGCTTCTATCTCCTTGATTTCCACTCAAATTTTGACCTGTTTCTGGTCAAAATTTTTCGAGGAAAAATTTGACCTAATGATTTTGACCTCATAGGTCAGAATGAAGCTGGCCCATTCATTGAAAGCTATTGTTTAGCCCCATCTCGAAAATCTTGCGGAGCATCATGTCCTTGAACTCATTATCCTGCATCAGCCGGTTCATGATGCCATCGGTAGCTTGCCGGTCCTTCTCAAGAGAGAAGATAAGGTTCTCATCGAGAGGCAGACCGCATTTAACGCAGTATTTGGAGGCTGGAGAGTTGTTCTCCTTGCAGCGCTGGCAGCTCTTGGCCTTGATTTTTTCCTCTTGGCTTACCTCGTCATGGGCAAGGCCTTGCAGCTTCAAGAGCGCATTATCCACGTCGCGCCCGCTCAGATGGACATACGTAGAAGCCATATCCGAACCTTGAACCCACCCAAAGTATTCTTTCATCTGCGCCTCCGTGAGCTTTCCGGCCAGCGCCGTAGCTCTGGAGTGGCGGAAAAGATGGGGGTGGATATGCTTCTTTATGCCAGCCTTGTCTGCCAGATTCCGCAGGAGCTTATAGACTGAGCGGTGGTCCATGCACTGAATCATGTTCTTTGTCTTCCATTTCGCGCACTTGGGCGGCCAAAGTGGGGCGTTCGGCTCGTCCTTTCTTCGATAGTTATCGACCCATTGGGCCAAAGCGGGCGCAGAGCTGATTATCCTTACCCTTCTATCTCCTGTTTTGCCGGTAACCCTCAGGACTGCCCCGTATTGGTCGAATTTGACGTTTTGCATACTGAGGGTGAGTATTTCCCCTATCCGGCACCCGGATTCGTATAAAACCAATACAAACGCCTTATCCCTTGGGTTTTCGGCTTGGCTGACTATCCTAAGGACTTCGTCCTCTGTCAAAAGGTCTTCAGGCAGCTTGTGTTTCTCGTTTTTCAGCTTGGGTTTCAGCCAGCTTATCTCCGGCGGGAAAGTCTCATCGTTGCCTTTGAGCCACTTATAGAACATCTTAAGGACGATTTTGAAGTCAAGGCGGGTATATTCCGCGTATTTGGGGTTGTTTTCAAGTCCCCCGACCAAGGTAATGAGATCCTCCTTTGTGGCCTTTCCGAACGGCTTGTTTAGCCATCCTGCAAGGAATCTTAGGCAATATACGACCTTTGCCACACGGCCATGAGTCGCCCCCTTCGCCAAGCGGATTTTAGAAAAAGCGATGATGCTTTCCTTGTTCTCTTTGCTAACCGCCCGGTCTTTATTGAGGTTTTCTATCGCCAGTTCAAGACGCCTGGGATAGTTGTATAGACCAAATCCATCCATGTTTTCACTCCGGCTGGAGGTCTATTTTAGGGTTCCGACAAATCGACGCTTCGATTTGTGGACCATTAAATTGCCCCCGTCTTTTTGCAGTTTCTGGGCAATTTAATTGGTCGTGCCCCTTTGGGCAGAATTCTGCCCAATGGTTACAGACCCGAACCAAAAAGATGATGCAGGAGGAAGGATTCGAACCTTCGAAGGCGCTGAGCCAACAGATCTCCCAAACCGCGTTTGGAAAGGGAAAATAACGCAGCTAATCCGGCCTCCTGAAACCTCTGGCTTTTCGCGGGCATTTTGCCCTTAGAAAAGCGGAGGTCAAAAGGCCCCTTGAGTCTGCCACGTTTGACCGCTTCGCTACTCCTGCAGAAAATTTCCTCCGGTTTGACTTCGGGTAAATTTTCTATCAACGCACCTGAACGACGATTCGTTCAAGGCGCAAAGGGAACGCAGTTCCCTTATGACTTCCTGAGATGAACTTAGGAATTATTGATAATGCGACTGAATAAAATAAAAGCTAATATTCGACGACTATCTTGCCCTTTTTTATCTTGCACTGGCACATCAGCCGCTCGGTCGGGTCCGTCGCGAACGTGGCGAGGCCGGCCTGCTCTAGCTCGTTCGGAGCCTCGAGGTTGTCCATGCCTTCGACCACCCTGACCTTGCACGAGGCGCAGCTGCCTGTCTTGCATGCGAAGAGTATAGAGCATTTGCCATCCAGCTCGGCGAGGAGAGACCCGTCAGGGACCTCGACAGAAGCGCTGTCGTTCTTGACTTCTACCGTTGCCATGTGATCACGGAATCCAATCTCTCCAACAGAATATAAATCTTCATCTCCGGGCCGGTTATTTCCTCGCGAAGACCAGGTAGGCGGTATGCATGAGTCCGAAATGCTTCGGCCTGAAGCCGAAGTCCCTCACTTCATACTCTCTCATGATCGTCTCGATGGTGAAGACCTCAGAGAAAAACTTCGAGGCCTCGAGATGCAGGGCCTTGGCCTGCTCGGACTGGAGGCAGTGCGCCGCGAGGTAGCCTCCCTTCCTCAGGGCGTCGTGGGCGGGTTTGGCCATCTTCTCGGCATCTGCGATGTCGCAGAACACGAGATCCCAGGTCTCGTCGCTCTCCTCTATGCCATGGAGCACGTCATGGAGGCGGAAAGTGACGTTCCCGAGGCCGGCGCGTCCGACGTTGGATTCGGCCAGCTCAAGGAACTCCTTCCTCTTCTCGTATGACTTGACCTCTTTCACGATGTTCGCGAACTGGACCGTCATGAACCCGGAGCCGGAGCCGAGCTCTATCACTCTCGATTCCTTCCCTATCCCGGTGTATGCTATCACCATGCCGGCATCCTTGGGCAAGGTCACGGCCGGCCCCCCCCGCCTCAACCGGTTGAGCAGGGGCGGGAAATGAAAATCAGGCTTCTTCTCCATGGAATCCTCTCGCACGCTAAATTATTTAATAAGCTCCCACGCAGTCCTTCACATGGCCAAATCCGGTTCACTCAGGAAGCGCTATGTGCTATTCAGCTACAGCGGGCCGGCCACGGACGAAGGGCAGCTGAAACGGGCCCTCTATGCCGAAGCCCTGAGGTTCTTCGGGGAACTGGGCCTCTCGCATGCGGCGATAAAGCTTGTATCATTCGACAAGGGGAAAAATGCCGGGATCCTGCGCTGCGAGCGCGATCATCTGGACAGCGTCCTCGGCTTCCTTGCGCTGATCAGCTCGCTCGAAGGCTCCGAGACGCGCCTCGTCGCCGTAAGATCCAGCGGGACCCTCAAGAGCCTGGAAAACGAGTTCTTGTCCACCCATTCCAGGTAATTCTTCTCCCCGCCCTTGATTTCGAGGAAGACTATCTCCGGGACCTTGTGCGGGTGGGTCTGTTTTATATGGGCCTCGACCTTCGGATATGCTTTCATGGTCGTCTTTATGAGGAGCAGGTATTCGGCCCCTGACTCTATCCTCCCCTTCCACCGATAGACCGAATCCTCGATCTTGATCATGCTCGCGCAGGCGGCGTATTCCTTCTCGACCACATCCATCGCCGCCTTCGCGGCCGTCTCCCGGTCAGGGTACGTTGAAAGGACCAGTATCATGAACCTTATTTATCCGGGTTTCTTAAAAACTATCTCTATCACATTGCGATGATGCAGGGGGTGGTCCTTCCCCACCGCCTGTTTTGTCTTATAATCGATCGCCTTGATGAAACCCCTTCCGATGTCGCTGTGGAGCTTGAATGCAAAATCGAGCGCCGTGGTCCCGGAGGGCATAAGGAAGCAATCCGGCAAGGTGCGCCCCTGCGCATCGACAAGGTCCCCTCCCCCGGGAAATATGGCGATGTAGTGAAGGAAATCGAAAACGGCTGTGTTCAGGCACTTCTGAATCCCCGTGCCATCATACTTATTGCAGACCGCTCTCATTATCTCCAACGCTCCTTTCTGCGCGTCATTGAGCTCTCCTTTTATCCTGAACTCCTTGTCTCCAGGAATGTACTCGATCAAATTCGCCTTAGCCGCTCCCTTAAGCGTTATCTCGGCCTCAGCCGAGCAAGGGATGACTACGTATTCAGGGAACGTTTTTTTCAGTTTCTGGTAGTTGTCCCATCCGGTCGAAAGGTCGCATTTGTTGGCGGCGATTATGATCGGCTTCCCTATGTGCCTGATCTTCTTGCAAACAGCGAGCCGTTCATCCTCCCCCCACTGGTCTAGAGATTTTTCCTCAAGCTTGAGCTCTTTGAGGACTCTAGCAATTATTGTCCTGTTCATTCCCAATCCGCTGAACTGATTTGTAACTATCTCTTCATTTTTTTTTGTGTTCAATTTCGCCTCGCGTGCAAGTTTGATCCAGTTATTGTCCAAAATGTCCTTTATCCAGAAATCGAGTTCCTGCTCCAGAAACCTCACATCGTTGCATGGGTCGTAGCTCCCTTTTGCGACCACCTCGCCTACCTCGTTCGTGGAACCACTCGCATCCACCACGTGGACGAGCACGTCGGCTTGCCTGAGGTCATCGAGGAATTTGTTGCCGAGCCCCTTCCCTTCATGGGCGCCAGGCACAAGCCCGGCGACATCAAGGAGCTCCACAGGTGCGAAGCGCCTGTGGTTTACGCAGAACCCGCTCCGGGGATTGCACTGCTTGCCGAATTCCTTGTCCACGCATTCGACTTCGACATAAGCGACAGCCCTGTTCGGCTTGATCGTGGTGAACGGCCTCGGGGAGCGCTCGACCGGGACCGAGGTCGCGGCCATGAAGAACGTGCTTTTCCCGACTGAAGGTTTGCCGACTATGCCTATCAACATAAGAATCGTCTCCCACTTATCTGCAGGGCAGGTTTTTAACAACCTTTTGACGATTAAAAGCCCGGGGAGACGTGATGGCAGGATGAAGATACTCGTGAGGGGATATGAGCCTGCGGACTCGAGCGCCGCGGTCGCTGTCTACCGGAGCTCCCACGAATCCATGCGCAGGAGCAGGGGCGGGATGCATCCGGACGGATCAATCGATGCCATCCTCGGGAAGAGCGACAGTGAGCTCCTCCTTCTCCTCACCGGCTCCTGCAGCCTATTCGTCGCCATCGTCGAAGAGACCGGACAGATGGTCGGCATAGGCGGTTTCACGATCACTCCCGCAGGCCGGCTCCTCGGCTCCACACTCAGCCGTAACCTCTATGTCCGGGAGGATTTCCAGAAGGGCAGGGCCGGAGTCAACGTCGGGAAGATTCTGCGGAGCCGCATACTCGAGGAAGCGCGCAGGCAGGGGTTCCGCAAGATCTACGGGTTCTCGACACCCGAAGCGGTGGAATTCCACAGGAAGTTCGGCGCCGTCTTCTTCCCGTCATTCGACAAGACGGTCGATTCGGTCAACGTCAGCTATTATGAGATAGAGCTCCGGAAAAGCCTCATGAACCGCCTGCGGGCCGAACCATACCTGATGAGGCTCGCCTCTTTCCTGCGACGCTGAGCGCCCTCATCCGGGACGGGCCCGCCGATATCTTTTTTATATCCGCCGAGGCAAATATATCACACCGACAATACCGCGGTCCTGATATGACGAACCACGCATACGACCTTTTCAGCACCTCATCGATGCCCCATACGCGGAAACTGATCATAAACGCCGCGCTGACCGGCAACCTGCACCAGCGATCCGACAATCCTGCGGTCCCTTACCTCCCGGAAGAGATCGTCGATGACGCCCGCCGGTGCTACCTCGCCGGCGCGAGCATGTTCCACATCCATGCCCGGGACGGTACCGGCAAGCCCTCCTGCCAGAAGGAGCACTATGCCGAGATCGTGGCCGGGATCCGGAAGAGATGCCCGGATTCGATCGTCTGCCTGACGACGAGCGGAAGGGTGTTCAAGACCTTCGAGCAGCGCACCGCCGTCCTCAGCCTGGAAGGCGAGCTGAAACCGGATTTCGCGAGCCTCAGCCTCGGCTCCATGAATTTCCCGAATACCGAGAGCGTCAATTCGCCCCAGATGATCGAGAAGCTAGCCGTCATGATGGACAGGCGCGGGATCAGGCCGGAGCTCGAGGTCTTCGAGACGGGAATGATCAATTACGGAAGGTTCCTCCTCAAGAAAGGCATCCTGAAGGCGCCATTGTTCTTCAACCTGTTCCACGGGATACTCGGCACCATGCCGGGCAGGATGGTCGATCTATGCCATATGGCCGGGGCCCTGCCGGACGGCTCCGAATGGGGGGCCGCAGGAGGAGGTCGGTTCCAGCTCCCCATCAACGTATCAGCCATGCTGATGGGCGGGCATGTGCGTACCGGCATCGAGGACAACATCTGGATGGACCATGACAAGAAAACCCCAGCCACGAACGAGCTCCTTGTGAAGCGGATAGCCCGGATAGCGACGGAGATCGGCCGGCCGGTCGCATCCCCCAAAGAGGCCCGCGAGATCCTCGGTCTGAAAAAATGAACCTCGAGAAGTGGACGATCGTGCGGGACATCTTCGCGATCAAGCGCGAGGAGTGGCTTGACCGGGATTCACTGGAAGCGCTCCAGGAGCGCCGCCTCACCCGGGTTGTCCGTGCGGCACGCGATACGCCCCACTACGGCAGGATCCTCCCCCCGGATATCTCCGATCTCGATTCCCTGGCGCGTCTCGCGCCCACAAGCAAGGAAGATGTGAGGCGCGACCCGTTCTCTTTCGTACGGAAACAAGCCGCCGGCCGGCTCCAGGTATTCAACACATCCGGGTCCACCGGGAAGCCCATGCCCGTGTACATGGACCAGGGAGCCATCTTCTATTCCGGGGCGGTGAAATACGCGATGGTCACCGATTTCGGCCTGTCCCCGCTGGACCACCTCGCCGAGGTATCGATATGGACCAAGACCGCGCGGCCCGGCCGCATGGGCATTTTCAGGAGGCTCCAGCTCCCGGTGTCCGACAGCGAGGAGGCGAATCTCGGCCGCATGGCCACGCATCATGTGAATGTCTTCAGCGCGTACCCCACGATCGCCCAGCTGCTCGCCGGGCTGAACTCGGAGCGCCGGACGCCTTTGCGGATGAAATCCGTCTATTGCGGAGGCGAGGTCCTGAGGAGCAGGACTCGCGAATCCATCGAATCCTCCTTCTCCGCAGAAGTCTTCCAGCGATACGGGAACACGGAGTTCGGTTTCGTGGCATGGGAATGCCCGCAGGAGCACCGGCTCCATGTCTGCAGCAGCTCGGTGATACTGGAGATCCTCGACGCGAAAGGGAAGCCCAGGAAGAGCGGGGAAGGGGAGGTCGCCCTCACCACCCTCCATAACCTTGCCATGCCGCTCATCAGGTTCAGGATCGGTGACCTCGCCAGCTGGGGGAAGGAATGCCCTTGCGGCAGGGGGTGGCCGGTGCTCGGCTCCATCGCAGGAAGGAGCGGAGAGACGGTGAGGCTACCCAGCGGGAGGATCCGTCCGACTTTCGCCTTCAATGTGCTCTATGATTCAGAATTCCGCTTCGACGGCATCTCCCAGTTCCAGATAGTCCAGGAATCTCCCGAGGTCTTCGTGTTCAGATATATCCCTTCCGATGGCGGGCCGACCAGGGAAGTCCTTTCCGAGATCGAAAAAAGGATCAGGCGGGCTTGCCTAGGCGAGGATATCGAGGTCGGTTTCCAGGAGACCGACTCGATCAGCAAGAGCCCTTCAGGGAAGACGACACACATGATCCCCTACCGGGGCTAATTCCCTTTCCTGAGCACGACGACGCTCTCGCGGGTCCTCACTTTCTGGGGGCGGACATCCGCGATCCGTTCCGCGCCCACGAGGATCTCGGCATCCGAGAAGCCGAGCCGCAGGCCCATCTCCGCGAAAATCTCATCGACAAGCACATGGGTCTGGTGGATCACAGAATTGGAGACCGTTATGTGCGCCGTCCCCCCCGGGGCGAGGACCCGGTGCATCTCGGCTATAGCCGCTTCCATATCCCGGAAGTATGTGGCGATTATCGGTATCTTGTACCCCACATCGCCTACTTCCGGGGGCATCTGCTGGACCTCCATCCTCTTGCCGATGAAGGACCGGACCGACCGCATCCTCACTTCCTCTGCGGCGGCTTTGCTCATCTGGAGCAGGCTCAGCTCCAACCCGTAAATCTTCGAGTAATCTATGTTGTTCAGATAAGGCGGCGATGTGACGACGAGGTCGACGCTTCCGCTGTCGATCTCCAGCGAACGCGCATCCCCGAGGTACACCTTCGGGGCGTGTCCCTGGGGCGCGGAGCCGAGCTCGCGCACCATCCTCTTGACCTTCCTCCTGAAGATCTCGCGGGCCGGAAGCGCCCTCTTCCCCTTCATTATCTTGAGGACCCCGCCATCCTTGAGGACGAGGCTCGCCTGGGGGATCACGGACAGCAGAGCGAGCAGGAGGATGTTGCGCACGCGGCCCTCCTCGTTCTCGATCGCCTGCCTTAGGGCGAGGATCTCGCCGTAATTACGCTTCGGGAACGCGGCGCGGGCGCTGAAGAGCTCGAACTCCCAAACCGCCTCAGGGGCAGGTTCTAGCCTCCTCTCCAGGAACTCCAGGGCGGCTTCGAGATCGGCCTTCTCATAATCGTCGGTCTTAACCCTAGATACGAAGACAGCGAGCTCGGACGCATCCACGCCGGCGGATTCGATCCCTGCCGCCTTGCACGCAAGGAGGCTTGTCCCCACCCCGCAGAACGGGTCGAGGACCGTCCGCGGAGCCGTCTCCTTTATCGCGAAATCGACGAGCTCAGGGGCGAAACCCTCCTTGTACCAGAACCATCCGTGGACCGGCTTCTCCTTGCTCAGGTCGAACGTCATCCACGGGCCGAGCTCAGGCCTGTTCTGGATATTCATCTGTTCCCACCGCTCGCCGGCGAGGCTTCCCGCTCGCGCCGCCTCCCTATCTCCGCCCCTTCCTTGGATAATGTATCCGCGGCTGAATTCTTCTCCCTCGGGATGTGCTCGAACGAGACCTTGATCCCCGAGCACAGCCGTTCCACGTCCTTCTTGAGCGGGACGAGCTTCGGATCCTTCACGCGATACTCGTTGTTGAGCTGCCGCACCACAAGCTCGCTGTCGCTCTTGATGTGCACCTCCATCTCCCCGATGCTCCGTGCGGTCTCGAGCGCCTTGATTATCGCTGTGTACTCGGCTATGTTATTGGTGCCGCTCCCGATATACTCGCTCAGCTCCTCTATCACCAGCCCGTCCCGGTAGATGACTATCCCGATACCCATCGGACCTGGATTACCGAGCGAAGCCCCGTCAGTGAATGCTATGATCATCATTAGCCCTTGGCTTATGTTTTTTATATACTTTGGCACTGCATCAATCCATGAACTACTCTTTCCACCCTTCCCCCATCGTGGCGATCGTCCAGTCGGTCATAGTGGCGGGAGGGGTGGCAGCGGCGGCATACCTGATCAGGGACTTCCTCGGGGATATCCTCATGCCGCTCATAGTGCTGATGGCATCGCTTTGCCTCATTAAAATCCTGCTTTCGTTCATCTCGTCGCAGACATACACGATAACCCTGGACGAAAGCTCGATAACATACACCCACGGGATACTGTCCAGGAAGCAGTTCGTCGTCCCGTTTTCCAAGGTGACCGAGTCCAGCTTCGACCAGAGCCTGGTCCAGCGGTTCTTCGGCCTCGGCACGCTCTTCGCGGACACCCCCGGGGGATCGGAATCAGCCATCCGCCTCCAGGATGCGAGGATGAGCGACATCGAGCTGACCCTGGCCAAGATCAAGGCGAAAAACAAGTGAGCGCATGGCTGACATCGAATATGCCGAAGGATACGTTGTTATACGGTCCAGGCCGCTGATCCTGAAGCTCCGGAGCCTGGGGGCGGGAGTGGAGGAAGCAGATGATACCAAGATCACCCTCATCGAAGCGGCATATTTCGCCGAGCGGAAGGTGCTTCCCGCCGACCATGCGGAGCTGATCCGGAAAGCAGCGGAAAGCGATCCGCTCGCGAGGGAGAAATACAGCGTCCTCAAATATCTCCGCGACCGCGGATACATCGTCCGGCCCAGCCTGGACGGGAGCGGTTATCTCCGGCTCCACCGGAAAGGATACCGCCCCGGAGAGGACAAGACCTACTACCTGATCGAAGTCGTCGGAAGCGGATGGAAGGCGAGTTTGGAGAGCCTGCTGCCAGGGCTCGAGACCGCCGGAAAGCTCCGCAAAGAGCTCGCTGTCGCGGTGGTCGGAGAAGGGGAAGAGCGGCCCCTGTTCATCAAATTCGGGAAGATGAATTTCGAGTGAATTCCGGCGCAGGCCTTCCGCTCCACATTGATTATAAACTCTTCTGCGGAACAATTGTCATAATTCTTGGTGATTAGTAATGGACAGGTCATATATCATTGAAGCCCAGATGAAAGAAGGCGCAGCCGAGAAACCGGTGATCGCGGTGGTGTTCATGAACACAGAGCCCGGAAAGGGATTGCTCGGCGATCTGGGGCTGCACTCGGTGTCAGCGGTCACCGAAGTCAGGCCCGAGTCCAGGCAGCCGACCGAACCGACGATGTATGCATATGATCGCACCAGTTCCCCGGGCTGCGTGCTTGTCACGAGATTCGACTGGCAGGGCAAGGTCATCAACACGGCCCGCATCCACGGCGAGCCCCACTCCCTCATCCCCCCGGTCAGCGGGCAGGCGGCCGAGGATCTGCTCTATCTTCCCCAGGCATACGTGATCTCCGCATGCGTGAGGGATGGCCCGAGCCTGGATCCTGTCGTGGGGGTCCTATTCATCAAGCCGGCATACGGGGAGAAGACGCTGGCGCCGGACAAGAAATCGCTCTCAAGGATGGGCCTCGTCAATATCCAGAGCGTCGAACGGGTCGCTGTGGATTCGACCATCACCGGGACCGCGCTCTACGTATTCGACCGGACGCCGTCAGCCTCAGAAGTCAGGGTATCGAGCCTGAATAACGACGGTACGATAGGTTCGACACGGGTGATCGAAGGACAACCCCATTCGATCATACCCCAGATAAAAGGGACCGCCGCCGACCGGTTCGTGAATCCGCGGAACGGCCTCGGAAAAAGCGATTTCCCTGCCAAGCCCGCATCCATCCCCCCGTCTTCACGCGATTCCAGGATCCCGCCAAGCCAGTTGCCATCCGGCTCGCGCAGGGCATGATCACTCGATGAAATCGGCCGGGTTGTAGTAAATCCTCCGGTCCCCGTCTTCCCTATAAACCGAAAAATGGACATGGGGGACCCTGGTGTTCCCGGTCTCCCCGACCAGGCCGATGCGTGCCCCCCGCTCCACGCGCTGGTTCGGCGCCACGTCTATCTGCTGGAGGTGCGAGAGGAGGAACGTCACTCCATCGTCAGTCACAAGGTAAATCACATAACCCCCCCTCGCGCTCGTCTGCGGCGTGTCTATCCTGGCTACGGTGCCCGAAAGCGGGGCCACGACCTCCGCGCCTTCCCTCGCGAAGATGTCTATAGCCCTGTGAAGTGTGCCGCTCCTCCATGAATGCGTGCCGTACGACCCTCTGGCATACCCCACCTGGACGTGGCCGCCATCGGCATAGAAATCCCTCTCCCTCGTTATCCTCCTATTCGCCTCGGGGACAGGGAAAGTGAACCTCGGGATATCCGTCCTCGAAGGCGGAGCCACCTCCCTCCTGACCGGGATCGCCCTCCCCAGGAAATCCCTCACCATCGAATCCAGGTCCCTGTTGTCTATGCCGGCGCCGAAGGCGAGGATAGCGAAAAGCATGCTGCGGTTGACAAGCTGCCCGATCTCAAGGTCCCGGTTCCGGAAGTCATGGTACCCATGGCCGATCAGGAAAGCGCCTAGATAGGATGGGCTCGAATAGCCCGAAGCGCGCACGACCATGCCTGAAGCCTCATCATACCCCCGGCCCTCCCTTATCAGAGGGTACACAGCGGCCCGCAGGCGCATCAGGACTCCGGACGCCTCCCCCGGGTGCGTCCTCTGCTCGTCATAGAGGTAACTGAAAAGCGAGTGGACGGTCTGCCGGTCGAGCCGTCCGTTCTCCCGGAGGGGTCCGGCGTCCGGACCGCGGTATCCCCGTGAGCTCAGGAACTCCTGCAGCTGCAGGACCGAACCCACGCCCAGATGATCCCCCACCGCCGAGATCACGGCTCCTTCTGCCCGGCCCAGGCTGCGCGGGAGCCCGTGCTCGATGAAATAGGATTCCAGGGCGTTTCCATATGCGAGGAGGCCGGCCCTGCGGTCGACCTCCTGCTTCATCTGTCTCATCAACAGGACTATCATCGGTATTTTTTTTAAGTGGCGCTGTGTAGCACCTGCATGAGCGAATCCTTGGGAGTCATCATAGCCGCCGAAGAATCCCCGTCGACTTCCGAATTCTCCTTCGTCGTCAAGGACCGGGGCGTAAAGAAAGGCCAGTTCGTATCCGTGCGCCATGGAAACGGCACGATGTTCGGCTTCGTCTCGGAAGTATTCAAATCCAACCGGTACTACGAGCGTGCGGAGAGCGTGGCTGAATTCGAGCGCACATCTGGGGTGGCATCACAGTTCCCCTCAGGCTCCTGGGAGTACACCATCGGCGCTGTCAAGATACTCGGCGTGTTCAGCGGCCGTTTCGAGCGGGCGTTCACCCCCCCGTCCCCGGGGGCGGAAGTGAAGATCGCAGACGCTTCGGTCCTGAAGGCTTTCCTCGGCTTCGACCCCGGGGGCCTCCACCTCGGGGCGATCGAGCACCACGACGTCGCCGCGGATATCTCTATGACGCGGCTCCTGCAGAAGCATTTCGCGATATTGGCGATGAGCGGCGCCGGCAAATCGCACCTTGCCAGCGTGCTGCTCGAGGAGCTTCTGGACAGGAAAGCCGAGCAGGGCCGGGTCGCGGTGATAATCATCGACATCCACGGCGAGTACATCGGATTCGGCTTCGACCCGCATTACGGGGGCCGGACCAAGATAATCGACGGGGGCGAGATCTGCATCCCCCTCAAGAAAGTCCCGGCCGAGGCGCTGATGGAATGGCTGCCCCACCTCTCATCGGTCCAGCGTGATGTCCTGCGACAGGTCGTCGCCGCCCTGCGGTCGGAGAAGAAAGACTCGAAAGGGTTCTCTTTCAAGGACCTCGAAGAAGCGGTCATGGCCTGCGACCAGGACGATAAGACCAAGCGGGCCCTCCGGCGCAGCCTTCACGAGCTCCGGCGATACCACTTCCTCTCCCCGAACGATGAGAAGCCACGCCTGGTATCAGACGTCTCCCCCGGCCGCCTCCTCGTCCTGGACTTCAGCACGATCGATTCGCTCCGCAAGAAGCAGATCCTGGTCTCCCTGATGGCAAAGAGGCTTTTCCATCTCCGCAAGAAGAACATGATCCCGCCTTTCCTCCTCGTCATCGAGGAGGCCCATAATTTCGCCAGGGAGAAAGCCGAAGAGAGCGAAGCGGTTTCAAGGAGCATAATAGAGACAATCGCGAGGGAAGGGAGGAAATTCGGCGCTTCGCTCTGCCTCATCAGCCAGCGGCCGGTCAACCTCAGCACGACCGCCCTCTCCCAGTGCAACACCCACATCATACTGAGGGTGACGAACCCCAATGACCTCGACCATATCCAGATGAGCTCGGAGGGGATCGACTCGCGCGTAGCCAAAAGCATCACATCGCTGAAAGTCGGCGAAGCGATCATCGTCGGAGAGGCCGTGAACTACCCCCTCTTCATCAACGTGCGCGACCGGAAATCGAAAAAGCGCGAGAGGGGGGCCCCGCTGCACATCCAGGCGATCGAGTTCGAGGAGAAAAGGGCGAAGAGGGAGAAGAACGCCGAATCCTTCATCTGAAGATGACGCTTTTTAATCCTTAATCCCGATATAGCGCCATGCTCAAGCGGACCATCCTCGCGGCGATCCTACTCGTAACCCTGTCATCGGCCATCAACCTCGTATCCCCGGGGGTGAGCATAAAGAACGGCGATGTGATAGACCTCGGGACGATCGGGCCAGGCCAGACAGTGTCCATACTCATCGACCCCAAAGTCTCGAGCGGCGGTATCCACGGGATCGGAGGGCGCTACGACCAGGCCGTCGCAGAAGACCTGCCCCGCGGATGGGCGAGCTCCGAGAGCAAGCTCTACCAGGACCCCCTCCAGCTCACGATAACCGCGGATCCGGATTCACCGGAAGGCAACTACACCGTGAGAGTCAAGGTCATAGACGAGAACGACGGGGAGAAGCTGGGGAACATCACATTCGATGTCAAGGTCAGGATCACATACGACGTCATGGATTTCGACGTTTCCCCCAAATACCTGAACGTCGGCCCGGGCCAGCCTGCCCGCTTCGCGATCACCATCACCAACAAAGGCTCGACGAGCGACGTCTTCTCGGTGAGCGCCGACGGCCCGAAGAGATGGATGTTCAGGAAACCGGTCTTCGTCCCTGCCCAGAGCTCCAAGACCATCTATTACGAGATCGTGGCCACGGAGGAAGAGACATACAAAGCGACGGTGCGCGTCGTCTCGCTCGCGAGCAGGAACATCGGCGACGAGCAGAACGTGACCCTTTTCGTGGGCTCGGACGTCTTCGGCGACTACAGGTCGACCAACAACGGAGTCCTGGTCTTCCCTATCTTCGAGGCGCCGATCTATTCCCTCGCCGGGCTGATATCGAACCTCTTCCCCAAATGATAAAAAACGCTCTACACACTCTTATCCTCAATGTCACGAAAGGAGGCCATCTCACGCATCATCGGGCGCATACTCAGCGGGGAGGCCGACATCGAGAAGATAAAGCGGGAATCCTCCAGGGAATTCAGCACGAGCTCTATCATAACGAACCCTGAGATCATCGGGGCATTCCCCAAAGACCGGCTCGACGGCCGGATAAGGGAGCTGCTCCTCAAGAAGCCCGCGAAGACCCTCTCGGGCGTCACTCCCGTCGCCGTGATGATCAAGCCCCAGAGCTCCTGCAGATGGGGGTGCATCTACTGCCCTTACACGGGCCTGGCGGCGAAAAGCTATACCGGGTTCGAGCCTGCGGCTCTCCGGGGCAGACAGTTCGGATTCGACCCCTACATGCAGGCATCCAGCCGTGTCAGGCAGTACGAAGGAGGGGGGCACCCGACCGACAAATGCGAGGTGATCGTGATGGGCGGCACCTTCCTGGAGATGGACCAGGGATACAAATCATCATTCATCAAAGGCATCTACGACGGGCTGAACGGCTTCCGGTCCGAGACCCTGGTCCGCTCCATCGAGAACAACGAAAAGAACCGGAAGCACCGTGTGGTCGGCCTCACTATCGAGACGCGGCCGGACGTATGCACAGACCACATAGGCGAGATGCTCTCATACGGGGCCACCCGGGTGGAGCTGGGGGTCCAGCATGCGGATGACGGCATATATAAGACGATCAACCGCGGCCACACCGTGAAAGACGTCACCGACTCCACAAGAGAGCTGAAAGACGCCGCCTTCAAAGTCCTCTACCATATAATGCCCGGGCTCCCTGGCTCGGACCGCGGGAAAGACATCGAATCCTCCAGGCGCCTCTTCGAGGACGAAAGCCTCAGGCCAGACATGCTGAAGATCTACCCAACCCTTGTCGTCGGAGGGACGGTCCTGAAGAAGATGATGGACGAAGGGAGATACACCCCGTATTCCAGCGAGGAAGCAGCCGATGTCATCTCCGAATTCTACCGTCATATACCGAAATACGTCAGGGTGATGAGGATACAGCGCGATATACCCGCCGACAGGATAGACCGGGGAGTGAAGAAGAGCAACCTGAGGGAGATGGTCGAGCAGAGGATCAGGGAGAAAGGGATAAGGCCGATGGAGATCCGGTGCCGCGAAGTCGGGGTCTCCAGGAGAAAGGCGGTCGACATGGAGGGATTCCGCATCGAGAGGATGGATTACCGGGCGAGCAAGGGAAAGGAGACCTTCCTCTCCTACGAGAATGAATCCGGGCTCGTCGCCGGCTTCATACGCCTCCGCATCCCGGGGGAGGGGAGAAGGCCGGAGATAACGCCAGGGACAGCCCTGATCCGCGAGCTGCACATCTATGGATCAGAAGTCCCGATCGAAGGCGACGGGAAGGTACAGCACCGCGGCCTCGGGATGAACCTGCTCAAAGAGGCCGAATCGAACGCCCGCGACCTTGGCATGACGAAGATGGTCATAATAAGCGGTGTCGGAGTCCGCGAATACTACCGCAGGCACGGATATGGGCTGGAAGGCCCCTACATGGCCAAAAGGCTATCCTGATGTCTTGAGGGAAAGCTTCTCTTCATCGTTGAACTGGCGCAGGATCTCATCCTGCTGCTTGAGCAGATCGAGATACTCCTTCTGCAGTCCCGCGAACCCGGCCTCTTCCTCGTCGCTGAAGGTCCGGATCTGCCGCTCAGCGTTCCGGAGCTGGATGACCGTGTTGATCGCATGGATCTTCTTAAGGTTCTCCTCGAGCAGCTTCTTCCCCTCCTCGCTGATCCACACCTGCCGGTTCGACACTTCCAGACGGACCTCACGCGCGCCTTCCTGCTCCGCGGCCCTCAGCTCTCCGGATACGGATTCGCATGAAATCCCGCACCTGCGCAGGCACCGCGCCAGGCTGTTCGCTGCATTCTCGTCGAGAGGGGAAAGCCCTATCGGGCCGGCCAACGCCCCCGAAGATACGGCGGCGGAAAGCTCCTGCCTCTCTTTGGCCCCTAATCCTGATGCCAGAATGGATATCTTCGCTATCTCCAGCCTGTTCTCGAAATTCCTTTTGACGATGAATCCGCGCTCCCGCAGTATCTCATACACCCTGCCGTCGCGCACCTTCATCGCCTCCCTGACGGAGTCAGGCGGGAACTCATCAAGGGTTTTGCCGAGCTCATCCAGCTTCTTGAGGCAGGGTATCATGATCTCTATCCCGGCAGCACTGATCTTCGATGATATCTCCGATGCGTTCTGGGAGACCGCCTTCGATTCGGCATCTTCGGTGCCGTACACCCTCCTCTTGAATTCGAATTCAGCCCTTTTTTTGTTTAGCTCTAAAAGTCTTGAGATCTCTCTGGCCGTTATTTCCATGTTTCCCACTTGTCAACAATAATACCACGACAATCAATAAAAAGATTGAGATGATGGCCGCTGCGTATATCAGAGCGGTGTCATCCCTCGCAGGGCTCTCTTCCGCAGGCTGGGGCCTGGCCGCTGCCAGCCCCTTCATCCGAAGGGTGTCATCCTCTATCGCAATCGCATACCTCTCGGTCTGGAGCGCCGGGCTGGTGAGGTTCTGGGCATAGAGGAAAGCCGCATGGGACTCGTATACGCTGCCCCAAAGGGAGGCCTTCCTGCCGCCTATCGCGCTTTCGTTGCCGGGATCCACAGCCCCACCTTCTGTCTGGAGGACGTATTCCGCGTCATAGATCGCCGCTCCGAACTGGCCCTTGTCGAACGATCCGGAAGCGGAATTCAGCTTCGATGCCGTATCAGTGGCCGTCGTGCCCTTGAGCCGCGCCTGCCTGATCTTCTGCTCGGCGAGGGGTTTCCATGCCCCCTCATCCACCGGCGTACCCCCTGCCGGAGCCGCCGCGACCAGTCCCTTCGCGACATCGCACCACATCTGCGCGTACATGAGATCGTTGAAGACGACGAACCTCTCATCAGCGGTCCGCGTCTGCGATGCGTCTATCGAATTCAGGCGTTCGTAAGCCCATTGGATGCGCTGGTCGGCTCCGATCACCCATTCGTAGTTGCGATCGGTGAGAGCGGGCCTCTTTATCCCCGTGAGGCATTTGCCTATCTCGCCCTTTGTGCGGGCCAGGTCGGCCGAGCCGTTGAGGACTATCTTTATGCTGGACAGGTCGATGTTGTTGAGGAAGGCTTCGTTTGCCGCGCTGAAATAATATCCGCCCGCGGCGATCGCCTTCTGCCTCTTGACCTCATTATCAAAGTAATCCCTGATCGCCTTGGTATCCTCATGGCCGTCCGAGATGGACGCGGTGAGGTTCCGCTCGTTCTCTATCATGCTCTCGGCGAGCGGGGCGAGCGCTTTCGATGCACCCGCATCATAGCCCGGCAGGGCGGGTATCTCCCTATTCCGGACGACCAGCCCGTCCTGCTCTATGCTCTTGTTCTCGGTCATGAAACCTATGACCTCCTGCACCTTCCGTGCCTGGAGGACCTTGATCCCGTAGTCCTTCTCTATGTCCCTCAGGAGGAGCATCTCGTAGAAGCTCTCCTCCGGGGTGATGAAATACCTGGCGTGGACGCTCGCGGCGCCTTTGGCCTTCTCGAGCAGGCCCCCCACTGCCCCGACGTTGCCTGCCTTGTCTATGGTGCCGGTGATTATAGTGTCGTTCCGGAGCTGCCTGCCTTCGATCAGGGCATATGTCATGACCGTGAGCGCGGTGCCGGCGCTTGGTCCGTCGATGAGGTCGGTGGTCGGCTTCGCTCCGAAGTCCACCAGCACGTCGCAGTCCCCGCCCCCGTTCGCGAGCTTGTATGCGTAAAAGGCCGCCTGCTCGACCGAATCCTGCGTGCTCGTGCCGGTCCGCGGGAATACACTTACGAAAGCAGTGCCGTGCCCCGGGACGAGATCTATGGTCACATTGACCAGGCCGCCGCCATCGCCGACAACAGCCGGCACGTATCCTGAGATCGAGCCCTGGCACTGGGCCATAGCAAGCGAGATGAATGCGATTAGGAGGAGAAAAAAACGCATGCCTTTTTTTCTCTGGCTACCTTAATAAAGTATTGCTTGGAAATATAATATCATGGATAAAGCCCTAGAACGCAAACTTACGAGCCTGCGGAAGAACATCAGGAAACTCGACAGCGCCCTCGTCGCATTCTCCGGCGGAGTCGACAGCACCTTCCTCACCCGCATCTGCCGGGAAGAGCTCGGCGAGAAAGCGGTGGCCGTCACCACATTATCCTCATCCTACCCCCGCTCAGAGCTCTCTCTCGCACGGAGGGTAGCCAAGATCGTCGGAGTGAAACACGTGGTCGTGGACCCGTCGAACGGATCATCAGGGTCCAGGGACATGTGCCGGGGCTCAAACATATACAGCTGCCTCAAAAGCGTCGCCATGAGGATGAAAGTGAATAATGTCCTCGACGGCTCCCATATGGATGACGCATCAGAGAAAGGCAATAGCTTCCTCGCCGCGAAAAAGGCGGGCATAAAGAGCCCCCTCCTGGAATCCGACCTGACGAAAGCCGAGATCAGGCTGCTCGCCAAGGAGTTCGGCCTCCCCAACTGGGACAAGCCGGAATCCTCCTCATCCAGATCGAGGAACAAGCCGAGCAAGACCGAAGCCGCCAAGAACTTCATCAAAGGCTTCGGGAGCGGGGCGAGCCTGGAGGCGAGCGGAAGCAAGGCGGTCATCTCCGGGAGCAAGGCCGTGATCTCATCGCTCGCCAAGAACATCGAGTCTATCGAGAAGAAGCTCAAGTCGCTGGGATTCTCAGAAGTGATGCTCAAGCTGTCTACCTGAAGGGCTTCATCCTCGTCCCCCTCAGGCCACTTTCTTGAATGCGAGGATCCCCTTCTCTGTCCTGAAGAACTCATATCCCTCGGACAGGTAGAGCTTCTCCAGCGCGCTTCCGGCCTCGGTGATATAATCGGCTATGTTCCCCTTAGGGATATCCTCATAGAGATAGCCGATCGTGTATCTGAGGCCTGAATCGACGGCTTCCTTCTCGCGCTCGGAGAGGAGGATCCTGCGGATGCCCCTGCCCTCGTAGGCGAGGAGGACGGCCGGGTCTTCCAGATACAGGGCGTTTGGCTCGCCGCTCATTATCCTTTTGGTATCAAGATCGACCTTGGCAGGCCAGGCGAGGCCCACCCCGACGAGCATCCGGTTGACGGTCGCTCCGAAGCTCTTGCCGTAAGCGACTATATTGCTGACCTCGACCTCGGTCACGTCGAAAGCGCATTTGCGCATCACTTTGACGCAGTTCTCGATGTCCTCAGGGTCGTTCGCGTCCAGCCTCTTGACCTCGACCTCTTCTTCATCGAGAAGATGGACGAACTTTTTTTTCGGGGCTTCCGCCTCCTGCTTCTTCTCGGTTTGCTTGAAAGACTCGACCATATCCCTTCACATGAACCGCGTATTGCATGCCGGGCACTGTGTCAGCATGGCTTCCATCTTGTACCCGCAGATAGGACATACATAAAAGGTTTTATTAGCCCTCTCTAATTCGGCCTCGAAGTTGTACCGGCATTTGGTGCAGCTTTTCACGTCGAGCTCGTTCAGCGTCTGGCATTTCGGGCACTTCCTCCTGAACATGCTCTTGACGCGGATCCCGCACTTGGGGCAGCGCGCCATGCTCAGGTTTATCGTCTCCCCGCAGTTCGGGCACTTCTGGACCTGCCCTTTGCGGTCCGACGAGGCACCGGGCCCGTGCATGAAGTTCTTCAGGACGTCTCCGATCCCCATGTCATCCGCTCAGCGTGCAGCTCACGTCGTAATCCTTCAGGGGTATCGGGACATTGCAGAAAGTCTGGGCCTTCTCAATGGACCGGATATCGGCATTGAGGCCGCAGTCGACCTCCTGGTCGCCGATCTTCGAGAAGGCGATCGGCTTGTTGACCTGGTTCGAGGTGGATTTCTTGACATAGCTGTACCTGCGGCCGCCCTGGTCCTCGAGGCAGCATTTGCTGGTCCGTGGGATCCCACCGATTATGTCGAGGTAGACGTCGGAGCTCAGGTCGGTCATGCTGCCGTTCCTGGCCTCGACCGTGCCGTTCGCGTAAGAGAAGGTGCAGTCATAGGTCCCGGGAAGGTCCTTGCACAGCGGGCAGCGGCTTCCGGCCGGGTCGTCCACGACCGTGTTCTCCGGGCATCTGAAGCTCCCCTTGATATCAGCCTCGGAGAACCCTGCCGGGGGGACGCATTTGATCGCGTCGTCGCATTTGAGGGCATCGTCGTTGCATAGGCCCTGAGCCTTCTCGAGGCTGCTGCAGGGCACGCACTCGGATACGTTGACAGCGTTCGTGAGCTGGTAGACCGCGATGGGCGGGGAGGACGTCATCCTCTGCATCGCCTTCTCGAGGGCGCACATCTTCGAGTTGGAGGTCCCGATGCCGCCGTTCACATCCTCGAGGCCTATCGCAGGGCCTTTGATGGTGCTCGGGGGTATGATGAGCTCGAACTGCCTCGCCGGCGAATAGATTATCCCGGTGAGCCCGGCCTTGATCAGCTGGTCCTGGTCGAGCACGATCGCATCGAACAGGGCTGTCTGCTTGTCGCGGGTGTTCCAGATCGAGTCAGCGCTGTCCAGGTTGAGGCCCACCACCATCGTGGGCTTGCCGTATTTCTGGAGGATCGCGAGCGAATAACCATAGATCGAGTCGGCGATGTACTGGCTGTAGTTGGCGGTGAGATTGGCGGAAGGGTCGAGCGATGTCACGTACGCGCCGAATGCAGGCAGCTCGCCCGTGTGCGAGCTGATCGCATAGTCGTATGTGACCATGTCCACGGAGAATTTCGTGTTCAGGTTGGTGGTGAACACCCCTCCTGCCGTGTCGGAGAGGCTCTGGTTGCTCGCAGCGCCGGTGACGTGGAACGCGGTCAGGCATCCGAAGCACCTGCTGTGGATCAATGCGCTCCGGTCCCCTATCTCGGTGGCCTTGTCAGACGCATCGCTCGCGTTCGCCACGCGGTCCACTATGACCACGGCCGCGCCCGTGTTCCCGACGAGCCTCTGGAAGTCATACTCATCGAGCTTCTCGTTCCAGTTCGAGGCGTCGCTCAGGTCGAGCACAGGCATGACGCCGGCTTTCATGTAGTTCCCGAACCTCTCCTTGAGGACGCTCGCCTCAGGGACGGTCCGCGGGCCGGGAGGCTTCGCTCCGTCCTCGACGCTGAAGTCGTTCGCGTCGGTGATGAGATTATTGGCGCACCGCAGCTCGTTCGATCTTCCAACGCAGATCTTCCTCTGGAGGGGGGTCAGGTCCACGGTCCCGCCGTTGTCCACATTGCCGATCCCAAGGGGCACGTAAGTGTCGTTCGTTGCGGTTATGGTCTGGTACGCCAGCGTGGATGTCGTGCAGGGTTCGCACCAGCCGTACGTCCTGATCTTCGGCATGCCCGACGCGGCATCGAGGGCGCATTTGCCGATCTTCTGGTTGTTGTTGTCATAGAACAGCACGATATACTTGCTGTAGAGGATGTCGTAAGTAGGCTTCACCCCTTCTGCCCAGAAGTAATAGTTCTTATCCTCGTCATCGTTGTGATGGTACGGGTTGACGTAATATCCTGAGTTGAGGCCGCGGAGCGCGCAGAGCGAAGCCTCGCTCGCCGAAGTGTATGTCTCGCTGAACCTGTTGATCTTCCTCTCCCCGATAGCGATCTCGTTCGCGAGGAGGAAGTTCGATGCCCCGCCTCCCATGTACGGCTGGACCGGGTGCGGGCGCTTATCCACGTTGATGACCCAGGGAAGGCCGGTGAAGAAGAAATCATAGAAATACGACCGTGCCTGGACGGGCGCATCATCGTAAAGCTTGCCTGCATCGGCTCCGCAGTCGTCTCCTGTCGAGATCGCCTTCATGCCGCTGAACCTGCTCCTGAAGTATCCTGTGAAAACGTCCTTGAGCGGGCCCCACTGCGTCGGGTCGTTGGGCACAGCGACGATATCATAATCCACCCCTCCCCCCACC
This sequence comes from Candidatus Micrarchaeia archaeon, assembly GCA_046331685.1. Classification (GTDB taxonomy): domain Archaea; phylum Micrarchaeota; class Micrarchaeia; order Anstonellales; family Bilamarchaeaceae; genus Bilamarchaeum. The sequence continues at coordinate 81,251 of JAXLQI010000002.1, forward strand.
ATCTCGCAGTTCTTCACGACAAGCAGGTTTTTCACGTCGCTCTGGGTGGCTAGCGCGTACCCTATGACCTTGCGTCCATTATATGTCGCCTGCGGCTCCACGTTGCCGAAGAACAGCGCTCCTCCGGCCGGCGGGCCGTTCGACACTTCGGCGAAATTATTGTTCCAGCTGCCATCAGTGTAGTTATACCAGTAGAGATAGGTCGAGGCGGTGTTCGTTATGTCCCCGACATCGGTGGATTTCTTCGCCTGGGTGAAATACGAGCTGCTCATCACGTTCGGGCAGTTGACCTGCCAGCCGTCGTTGCCCCCGCCGAAGTAGTAGGCGCCCGAATATATGTAATTGACGAAGCTGTCCAGGTGGTTCGAATCGAATATGCCGCACAAACCGTCCCCTCCCTCGACCCAGGACTGCCCGTCGAAGTGCGTGGTCCTCGCCGATACCTTGGCGTATTTCCGGTTCGGGGCGGTGTTGGGGCCGGTCAGGGTGACGTTCACCGTGGGCGCGCAGATGATCTTCGTCGTCCTGCTTTCGTCGGTGTAGCTTTCGCAGTCGGTGACGACCTCCTGCGACTGGCCGCTCTCGTCCTGGGGCGTCAGCATCACCACCCTGTTGTATGTGGTCGTGCCGCATATCCCTGAGAAGCACTCCGTCGAAGCGACGTCGCATTCGAATGGCGCCCGCGTCGTGTTCTTCTTGACCGGGTTCAGCCCGTAGACCGTGTCGGCATGCGCGATCGACAGCCATTTCTTGTAGAAGCTGTCGTCGATCTTCTTGTTGACGCTGGATGGCATGAAGAACTTGTCATTCATGAAGTATCCGAACCCGAAACTGGACAGCGTCCCGTCCAGGCGCGCCCAGTGGGCGAACTTGTAATTGGCGCTGTCCTTGTTCACTATGGAATAATTGTATCCGATGCTCCAACCATCATGCGTGAATGTCCCGGACCTGCTGCCTAATCCGCTTTCGTCGAAACTGAGGGGCGAGGGCGGGGTGGAGCTGCCCTGGTCGAAGCAGTTGTTTGTGATCCCTGTTATCGGGTCGTACTGCGCCAGCGTCGAAGGGTTGAGGTAATTCATGTACCGGTCCACGCGCAGCTCTCCCAGCTTGGGCGGGTTGACCGTGCAGAACCTGTCTGAGATGGGGAAGAGATACCTGTATTGCTCATATTCGTCGAAGGACCCGCCGACGCCCAGCCTGAACACGTTGATGGCCGATTTCGAGTTCTTCATTATCTTCTTCAGGCTCCCGTCCATGGGGAGGAAGCGGCACTGCGCTTTGTAGAACTGGATCGCCGTGGCATCCTGCGTGTCAGGAGGGATGTCTGCGCTGACCTTGTTATCGTCGCTCACGCTGAGCCCGAATCCTACGGCCGGCTTGAACTTGAAATCCCCGCACACCATGGTGAGGCAGTTCGGCGCCCTGCAGCTCAGGATGTCGTCCTCGGTGCATATGGGCACGAGATAAGGGCCGATGGTCGGGGAAAGCGTGACATTGCAGAAATTCCCGGTGGTATTGCATTTCTGGCCGTCGGATTCGAGGTTGGTCTTCGCTATCATGTCGGTGATCGTGTCGGAGCTGTCGTTATACAGGATGCACCCCGTGTGGTCCGTTGCATTGGCCTTGAGGCAGCAGCCGATCTTGGATGCGGGCTGGAGACAGCCGAAGGCCATCAGGGCCGCGAACAATACCAGTGCGAGGGTTCGTTTCTCCATTCAGACCACTTTGCTGACCATTCTCATAATCTCGTATGAATCCGCCCCGAGGACCGTGATTATATAACGGACGAAGACCATCGTGAGGAAGAACGCGACGAGCGGGTGGAGCATGAGGGTTATGTACGACTTGGAAAGCTCGTCGCGGATGTTCTGGTTGCCGAGGAGGCCCGTCGTCCCGAGGCCCCCTGCCTGGAGCGTCTGAAGGACCGAGACCGTGTTCGACATCGTCGCGTAGCAGTAGGGCTGCTGGATCGGCGGCTGGGCCTGCTCGGTTACAGGGGGGGCAGGCACGAAGCCAGGGTCGAGGAGGACGAAGAAAATAGGGAATATGAAATACATCCCGATCCCGAACGCGATGAACAGGGCTCCCACGCTCCTGCTGAAGTATATGCTCCGGAGGAATATCCCGAACGGGATGAAAAGGTTAAGCATGTTCGCTTTCAGGTAGGCGATGATCGAAGACTGGGCGTTGAGGCCGATGAGCAGGGTGGTCGCGAGATTGTTCGTGATCCTGGCGGTCTCCGTCGCCCGGTAGAGCGAGCCGATCCAGTCCCCTTTGAAAACCGTGAGCCCGAGGAGGCTTCCCTGCGTGTTCAGGATATTGAATTCCGATGCCGTCCCGATCCCTGTAGTGACATCCCCCTGTATCTTGGCGACTGCGACCGCCTTCTCCTGGAGCCTGCAGCGTATAGCGTCGAAAGCCTCATCCATGGTGGACTGGTTGGTGGTCCCGATATGGACGGATTTTCCGAAACATGATATATCCCCGGTGATGAAGCTGTGCGCTATGTCCATAGCGCTGTTGACCATGATGAGCAGGGATCCGACCATCACCGCGGTGGAGAGGGCCTGGAGTATCTCTGACATGGCGTAGTTCTCGAACTCCTTGATGGAAAGAACCCTTGCAGCCAGGAGGAAAACGATGTGGAGGAGGAGGGATACCATCAATGCCAGCGCAGAGAGAGGAGCCCAGTTCGCGACCCACCCTGCGCCTCTGAACTGGAGGTCCGATAATAGGGAAAGTATCGGCAGGGCATCCATATTTACACCATCTGGACTATCCTACTTAAATCTATCTCCTCTCCGTAGAGACGGGCCACGTACGCTATGGTCCCGATCGTCCCGAGCAGCGCCGCGGTGGGCATGAGGACGGCTGCCACGAACGCGTAAGCACCGAACTGCATGGCGCCGATCGGGTTCTGCCCGCTCGGGAAATAGGAATCCACGACCGCGCCTGCCCCCATCACAGCTGCCTCCACGCTCTGGCCGGCCCCATTCTTCTCGTCGAAGACACCTTCGTCGTAGAACGCGCTGAAGTCCTGCGGCTGGTAGTTCGGCTTGTCCACAAGGACAGGTTCCATCAGGTAGAAGATCGAGAGCAGCAATGGATAGACGATCAGGAAAGAGAGCGCCACGGCTATCATGAGCCCGCCGAACCCTCTCAGGTACGGCATCGACCGCATGAACACCCCGAGAGGAAGGAACAGGAGGACGAACCCCTTATAGACGAACTGCAGTATGAACAGGAAATTCAGCGCCGTGAGCGTGGACATTATCGAGGAATTGAAGAAGAAATTCAGGGCCGCCTGCTCGGCGCCATACCCCCCGAGCGGCTGGAGGCTCGTCCCGGAGTACCCGAACAGGCAACCGATCCCTCCGAATTCGCACTCGAAGACGCTGAGGGCGGCGAGGATATTGTAAGCCTCGAGGTGGTATCGGATCACGGCTGTGGCGCGCAGGGAGTAATACCCGGCATCGACAAGGTAGTGCTGGGCTGCCGTGTATATGTCGATAGAGTCGGCCGTGAGGCCGAAGAGCGGGGCTACGGTGTCCATCTTTATCGAGCAGAACCCGTTCATGACCCCGATCAGCAGGACCACCGTGAATAGGGAGAGCGTGACCTGGACGGCCTCGGTCTTGGCCCAGAGGCTGAGCTTGGGGTTCGATAGCACCTGGCTCAGCATGTAGCTGACCGCTATTATTGACATCGTGGTCGCTACAGACAGGGCGGAGAGCGGGATGATCACCCCGTTCATCAGGTCGTTGAATCCGGAAATTCCGCATGCGTCGACCATTCAGACAAACCTCGCGATGCTGCTGACATCCACTTCAGCCCCTGCCATGGACGTGAGAGCGCGGACGCCGGCCCCCATCAGGAGCAGGGCAAGGACCGGGCCGAAAGTGCCCCGCACGAGGACGCTGAAGACGACCCTGCGGAGGTCGGCCCTCAAACTGTCGAAGATGTTGATGGCTTTCCCGGCTTCTCCCCCTCCGCCGCTGAAAAGGACCTGCGACGGGTCGCAGGAATCGATCGAGGATGTGAGCCCGCCGGAATATCCGCTCGATGCTGATGCGTCGGCGAGGAAGGTATCGACCAGCATCTGGTTGAATATGATCCCTGCTGGTATCATTATATGCATGGATACGCCGAGAGCTATGAAGAACCCGCCGGCGCCCCTCGTGAGCTTGAACGTCCTCAGGATGATCCCGACCGGCAGGAGCAGCTGGAGCGCATAATTCTTGGACAAATCTATGAGCCGCTTCATGCTGCTAAGCTCGCCTATCGAGAACGCCACGATCCCGCCGGCCATCGACAGCGGCGTGCTGAGCATCGCATACCCGCCGCAGGCGCTGACTGTGTATCCGATCCCAACTATATTGCAGGATTCGGCCTTCGAGCCTTCGATCGAGACCTTGGTGTCGAACTCGGCAACCTTGTTGTACACCTGCTTCATCCCGTCAGTGGGGTTATCGAGGTTCTGGGCGATCAAGGTGTTCGCGGCATCCTGCATATTCGCCGCCCCCTGGACGGCCCCGAGCGTGCTCGAGAATCCATCGAGGATGTTGTTGCTCCCGACGAGGACCACCATGAGCAGCATCGTCGCGATAAGCTGGTAGAACTCCTCCTTGGCCATGATCTGGAGCTCATTCACGCCGAATCCGAAACCGATCGCATAGACGAATCCAAGGATCGTGGCGGACACCGCTATGGCGAGGGCGGCGGTGCCCTCCCAGCCTCCGGCGGCGAAAGCAAGCGGGACCAGGGCCATGAGCAGGATCATCTTCCTCATCAGAACACCTTGGACAGTCCCGGGATCTCTATGTCCCCTCCCAGTATCGCCGAAAGGCCCCTTATGAACACCAGCGTCGCCACGATATTGAACAATGGCAGGACATACGCCGGCAGCATCATCTTCGAGACGTTCTGGATCTCAGAGGTGCCTGCGAGGCCCTCGGCTCCTATGGACGAGAATTTGCCCGCGCTTTTGGTCGGCATCGCATCCCCGGCCCTGCACAGCTCCACGCAGTTGGGCTGGATCGGCGGCTCATACACCTGCGATTCCTCAGTGAAGAGGCACTGCTCGCAGGCATTGCGCGGGACCGGTACCCTGTCCTCGGGCTTGCAGGCGCTGTTGATATCGCACGCGCCTGTAATGTAGCTGCTCGGCATCGTCTCGCCGTATGTGATTATCCTTTTCTCGGCATCGCACGACCCGCACGCCGTCGGCGAGACCTCGGCGATGTAAGTGGAATTCACCTTGCAGCCTACCGGGCAGCTCTTGCATGAATTTATCAGCTGGTTGTTGCTGGAGTTGATGCAGTTGCTCGGCAGCTTGGTTATGTCGTTCGTGGTGACCCTGCAGACCTCGGGGCAGGCGTCGCAGAGGAAATTGCACCGTCCTGTCTCCGGGACGATGTATGCGCATGAATCCAGCGCATTCAGCGAAGGCGTGCATTCCTGGGCCAGCTGGCATCTGATGTACTGCTCCAGCGAGGCATCCTTGATCGGGTTCGGGGACCAGTTGACATCCTGCGCCAAGACACCAGTATAGTTGATCCTCGTGTAGACCCTGCACTCCGGCCTCGATGCCAGGCAGCTCCCCGTATTGCAGTTACCTTTGAGCGGGGGGACGACCTTGCATTCCTTGGGGCACATCGAGAGGACAGGAGCCGTCTCGTTGTCCGGAGGAGGTGGAGGCGAAGCGAGCCTCCTCACCCAGCATTTGTCCGGGAGCGCGGCGCAATTCTGCGGGACGAGTCCCGTCTGGTTGTAGCATGTAGTGAGCGTATTGGGGAAGGGCAATTCGCGGCAGACAAGGGGGCAGGCATCGGGGCTGACGGTCATGCACGACACGACGTTCTTCCCGCTGTAGTTCCCGCTCGTGGGGCTGCCTGAAGCCGCGCTGCCGTCCAGGATCTTGGATGCCAGGTCAGCCTGCCCGGGGAACACGTCGAATACCTCTTTGGGCGAGCCCAGCTTCTTGCCGTCAGCCGATCCGTCATCTATGTAAGCGAGCGCATGCGGCACCTTGCATTCGTCAGGGCACTGGTTCGCCCCGGCGTTCTCATTGGCCTTGTCGCCGGTGAGGGTGGTGTCCAGGGTGAGCCAGTCGAACACGAACATGCCGGGGAAGAAGAACATTATGCCGCACCCTACCGCGATGAGCAGCCCTCCGAGCTTGCGGGTGAAGAAGAACGTCCTCGCGATAACCCCCATGGCGAGTATCCAGGGGCCGATCCCGAACGAGATGTGCTGGATGAAGAACTTCTGGGCTTCGAGCGAGGCGAGGAGGTTGCTGTAATATTCGAAGACCATAGTGTACCTGTCCTGGTCGAGGATGAAATGGCCTAGGAGGCTGAACGAAGCGCCTGCCTGGAGGCATAGGATAGATGTGCAATAGAGCCCGAACCTGCGGCCGGCCCACCCGGAAGCAGTGACGGCGTCGATGGAGACCTGCCTGGCGTCGTCCTTCGCCGAATTGATGTATGAATCCAGATATGCCACAGAGACATTCCCTATGCAGCTCTGGCCGCCGACGCATGAGAGATTGAGCTGGCTCTCCTGGACGATAGCCTGGGACATGGCATCGAGGAAAGCGATCGTAACGAGAAGGCCAATGATGATCGTCACGTTCGCGAAGACCTGGACGAGCTCGTTGCTGGCCCATGCCTTTATCTCAGGCATCTCCATGCCGATACCGACGGCGTAGGCCATCCCGATCAGGATTATCGAGATCATGATCGAGATCATGGAGAGCACCCTCCAGTCCTTGATGAATTCCGGGAGCCCGGCGCCCGAGGTCTGGGTGGTGAAGGTGTTCTCTGACTGCGTCGGCGCGAAGGAGACCGCGACCAGAGCCAGGAAGAGCGCAAGGTAAAGGAGCCTCATCCGATCACCCTCAGAGCCTTATGTATCGAACCGAAGAACGTTATCAGGAGCGCGAGCGTGAGGTTCGGCAGGAAGAACGCCTGCGGGATCAGCCTGGCGACGTTCCAGAGGCTGTCGGGGTTGCTGCATGTCGCGGCCCCGCTCGAAGCCGGGTTCTGGATGCTCGGGCATCCGTTATTGTCGATGGCGTTGTCGCAGGCGGCCTTAGAAAACGAATTGCAGTCGCCTGCCACCACGTCGTACATCGCACCGTTGAATGCATAGAGCAGCGGAAGGAGCACGTATAGTCCAATCACAAGAGCAATAAATATGTTCCCCATGTGCCTTGTCGGGGGGAAGAAGCGGAGCAGGACGGCGATGGGGAGCACCCAGCGGACGACGTTCTCGTTCACGAACTGGAGGAAGAACTTCTGCATGCTCAGGCTCATGAGGGCCGGCACGAGGAACGAGCTGAATATCATATTATACTGGCTGGATATCACCTTGCGGAACGCTCCGGTCGTGGCCGTGAACGCGTTGAAGAGAGGGATCTGGAGACTGACGGCGAAAGTGGAATCCATCATCTGGTCGATATACTTCTGCACATACCTCTCCGACATCGACCGGGCATCCTCCTGCGCGTTCTTGATATAGCATTCCGCGATGCCGTTGACATTCAGGCCGGGGCTGTAGCAGGTCGTCGTGCCGAGCCTGGAGAAAGTCTGGTCGAAGAAGAAGCCGGTGAGCTGGCAGGAGAAGACGAGTATCCCGCTGAATCCCACAAGGAGCATGATCGAGAACATGAGGTGGTAGAACTCGTCTTTGGCGAACACTATGAAGCTGGGGTTGTGGGTCGCGTTCCCGGCAGCGTAAGCCACAGCGAGGACGAGTATCAGGAATGCTATCACGATGCCTATGAGGCTTCCCTGCTCGCTCACTATGACCGATGTGGCGTTGAGCAGGCATGATGCGGCGCTCGAAAGGCCGAGGACAAGCAGGAGCACCAGAGCGGATCTCATATCAACCTCTGTATCCCGGCCATATACCATTCGCCTCCGAGGGCTGCAGAAAGGCTCCTGATGCTCGACATCGTGATTATCGCTATCAGCACTATGTCCATGTAGATGACCATGACGTAATTGCTTACATCGCGCATGAACGGCTGGAGGTGGTCGAACACAGTCCCGCCGTACTTGCCCGGGTTGATGAACGCTTCCCATGCGATGAGCGTCACTGCGTTCACTATCTGGAAGATCAGGCTGATGATCGGGTAGACCACATGCCAGAGCAGGTCGAAGCAGACAGGGAAGGCCCCGGGGATCCATGCGATCGGTAGGCAGAGTATGAGGGCGAAAAGAGGGTCGGTGAGCGAGAAGAGGATCCTGATGGGCGCCGCTTCGCATGCCCAGCCGATGGCGTATATCGGGAACGGGTTGGAATCGAGCGAATCCGGGTCCGACAGAGCCGGCGCGGTGAGCCCAATCTGCCCGTTCACCATATCCGCGATTATGACTGAAAGCGGGAGGAACAGCACGACCCCCACGCATATGGCTATCAGGGTGTTGCCCACCCTCCTCGTGAAGGGGATGAGCCTCGCGCAGAAAGCCATGGGCAAGAGTATCTGCGGTATGACGACGCCGAAGAAGCTGATGAGGAGGCGTATCGCCTCAGCGAGGAAGATGGCGTTGGAAAGCCCCTGCGTGGCGAGGCTCAGCGGGACCAGGTAGATGGATGCGCCGCTCAGGGGGGCTGTCTGGTAGCTGAGGGACACCCACCAGATCGGGATGTTGGTGCCTGAGGAGTATGACGCGGCGACCCTGATGTAGGACGCGGCGGTAATCACATCGTGATATGCGCCGGTCAGGCCGTCGCCCCACGAATCCACCACGGACTGGGCTTTCGTGATATAGTCATTATGGCCTGTGAGGACCACTGCGAGGCCGTTGCTCCCGACTAGTATCCCGATGACTATGGCTATTATGATAAGGCCGGCGAGGAACTCGCGTATCTCGGTCTTGGCCCATGCCTCGAGCTGCGGGTTCGAGATCGAATGGGCGAGCATGTTCATCGCAGCGAGGAAAATAACGACTATGATCGCTATCGCCGGAACGGCGAACTGGAGGTTCACAGCGGCCGAGAAAACAGCTGGCAGCATTAATGCAAATAAGAATGCGAGTCGCCACAGCTGCATGGCTAGATTTCTTGCTCATAGATTTAAATGTTTGCTGGAGCCTCCGAATGGCGCGGACAATTATCTTTATAAAGTTGCCAAATGTTATTATGCCATGAGGCTGTTGCTCCTTGCCCTGGTCCTTCTGACTCTCTTCCCCGCGATCCATGCTGACAGTTCGACCTGCGCGACCTGCTCCGAGCTGATCAATGCATCCACGACCGGCATCTTCGTGGAGGTCCGCGATGCCGACCCCACGAACCAGTACATCAAGATCACAGGATACTACAACAACGTCACAGCTTCCCCTTCCAGGCAGCCCCTGAAGGACTCTATCATAGTCATCCAGCTCACGAACTCCACCACCCTCAACGTCCTGCAGAAGACATACACGGACGGCAACGGCTCGGCCAAATTCAAGTACAACAACTGGAACCACACCTGCCTCAACTTCAAGGTGATGTACTGCCCCTACTGCAATCCCCCGAGCGCGAATTGCACCGGATTCAAGCAGTGCCTGGATTTCGCCCAGATAAGCACCAATGCGACGACGGCAGACCAGATAACCGATGCTGCGGATGCCGTCCAGCCCGGGACGCTGAACCCGGACAGATACCTGCCGCAGATAGGGACCGGCTCCTGGTGCCCGCCTCCGCCTCCACTCAGCGCGACGCCGGCGATCTGCCTCCCGCTCATACTCATATTCTCGCTCCTATCCGGAGCTCTCTACTTGACCGGCAGGAACCCCTTCGCGGCATTCAATATCGGCGGCCAGAGGGTGGGCCAGCACATAAAATACCAGGCAAGAGGGAGAGGGTTCTCCTTCAGCATAACCCAGGCTATCATCGCCGGTTTCAGCGTCGGCCAGGCCGCCGCGACGATCAAGAAGGAAGGCATGAAAGGCTTCGTCAAGAAGGAAGTCGATTCGGTGAAAGCCAGAGGCTTCTATAACGTCTCAGGAACTATACGAGGCATCAAAGGAGGCCTCAAGGGCCTCTCCGACGCCCGGGCCCATGCCCGGGCTGGCAGGGGCACGGCTTCCGGAGCGAGAACCAGCGGGGGGCCGACACAGGTTTCGACTGCCCAGGGTGTGCAATCCGCCTCAGCCGGCGGAGGCCAGGTCCGGGGCGCGGACCTGATGGGTTCGGGAAGGGGCGGATGGGCAATACTAGACAATCCCCTCACGCGCATACTCACATTCGTGATAATGAGCTCCACAATCGGCCGCGCCTTCGATGCCATGTATTCTGCCGCGACATTCAACGCAGATGCCGGACGCGGAAGGAGCGTCTTCGAAGCGATATTCGCTGACTCTCCGACAAGGCAGGCTTCAGAAGGCGTAGCGACAATCCGTGCGATGCGCGGCGCGGACGGCGGCTGGTTGGTCCGTTTCGGCCCTGGCAATGCCGAGACTGCCCAGGTCCTAGGCGAACGGGTGAATTCCGATGGATCCAGGACATACATCCTCGCAGCCCCTCCGGGGACCGGCCCTGTGAAGGATAACCAGATCCAGGTGACTATAGCCCAGAACGGCACCATCTCTTCGGTCAGTTTCACCCTGACTTTGCCAAGTCCGACAGCCCAATTCCCCAACGGAGAAGCCAGAGTCGTGATCTCTCCTGGCGCAAGGCCCGGCGATCCGATGAATATCCAGGTCGCCGTGCCCAACCCGGATTCCCGGCCAGGTCAGCCACCAACGATCTTGGTTCCATATGAAAACCAGTTCATGCAGACCTTCGGCACCGGAGCGACAGCCCACCAGGAACCTATGACCGGGGCCGACATGCTGAGCAAGATCCCGACTTTCCTGTCTCCGGGCAGCGACGGCCGAGACTTCCAGGCAGGCTATAATGCCACGATGCTGGTGGTATCGGATGCACAGAGGCAGATACAGGAAGCGATGGCTTTCGGCGGGCAATCTATCAGGGATCGCGTGATCTCTGACATGGCGAGCAGGCCGGAGATGAGGCCTGTGGTCCGAGAAGCACGCTATGATGTGGCCGTGGACGCATTATCGACCGTGCTCGGCATCGATCCGGCGTCGCTGCGTGCAGGCGGCACAGACCACCCGGAGCTCACGAGGGGCCTTTCGCCCGGCAGCAGCGAGGCCGGCGAAGTCGGAAGATACGAAGTAGCGGTGACGAAATTCTCGAGCGCTGATTCGGCGGGCACTCTGTCATTCTTTGATGACCGGAGCGGCACCACGAGGACCATGACCTATTCGCAGATAGGGACGGCTGGAGGAGTGACTTATATGGCCGAAAGAGGGAATCCACCACTCTCAGATGCCGCACGTCCATTCGCGACAGAGGTTCTCCCCTCCGTCATCGGTCATATGGGCGGGGCCGAGCTCGCCGGCATGACGCCGGAAAGGCTTCAGGCAGCGATCGCAAGCGATCTGCCGCGTCTCAACGCAGAACGGGCGACACATGGGCTACCCCCGATAGCGATCGCAGGATCAGGCACTCCGCCCACCGGTGCTATAGTTATATCCGCGGGAACGATGACCGAAATGACACGCGTCTTCGCTCCCCAGATCTCGCAGGCCACTACTGAATTCCGCTCCAATATGGCCAGCAGCGGACTGCCTTCCGGGTTCATCGACCGCGTGATGACCTCGGACACTTCCACCCTGGGCACACTGAGCGCAGCAGGGCGGATGATGTCCGATGACCACACGGCCGATCTCCTCTCATCCAGACCTACCCTGATTTCGGATTACCGGATCCCAGAGTCAGTATCCCAGAACCTGCGAGAGTTCGCTCTCATGCAAAGGGCTTCCGGATGACAGGTATTGTCCAGAACGTCGCTCCACCCGGTGAAGACCCGATATACCGGCCATCCGGAGGCGGGATGCAACCGGATGGAACAACTCTGTATGGCGTATCAGTGACCCGACACCAGTTATTGATCCAGCGCATCCGGAAACCCCGCGTTTCGTCGATCATTATGCCGAGAGAGGCGGGGGGGCCGTCGAAGCCCTGACCAGGGCGCAAGTTCGATTACCTTCCGGGAGGATGGTCACCGAAACGGCACGGACGTGCCTGGGGCGTTCTCGGGTTCGACATTCGCAGTCATCAGCTGGCCATCCTGCCCCCGGCGCCCCTGGAAGAATCATACTGAATACAGGCTGGCCAATCGCGGGCTGGACTCAAGAATCATCGAGGATCGACTCGGTTTCGTTCACACCCTCCTGAGCATGGCCTTGCCCTTCTGAAATCCCTGGCTATATCGCCCGAGCCGAGGCTGGCGATGAGATAGGCAAGGCGCAACAGCATAGGCCTCTCTAATCGAAAACCGGGATTACAGCACGGCGCGGGCAGAGACCGGCCGCGCGATCTCAGAATACACGACTGCTGCCGATGCCGCCCATGCTCGCGGCGATGAGGCTAGCGGAATCGCTCAGGAACACGGCGCAGGGCCTATGGGCGCCTGTTCTCTTACATCGATCAAAGCCCCAGGTCTGCCCGGATCTTGATGCGATGCTCCTGCACCGGGACGGTGCCATGACACCCACGGATATCGGAACCGCGTATTCCGGCACCGCCGGCGTGATCAGGGACCGCGCTGCCAGCGACATGATAAGGGTGAAGGAGCACATAGAAGAGAGGCTGCCCCCGAGGCCTCCCCGCGCAGAACCACTCTACCGTGAAGGGGCGGATACAAGCTCATCGCCGCTCACCCCCAGGGTGGAATAGCTGATCGGATGGACAAAGCACCACGGCCGATCAAACGCCTGACGACCCTCCTCACCTCGGGCAACCTCTGGCTCTACATCCTCTCGCTCATCAGCAAGGAAGGGGAGCTCTACGCATATGCCCTGGACGAGCGGATCGAGAAGGATTTCTCGTTCCGGCCCAACAAGATCATGGTCTACATAGTCCTCTACAAGCTCGAGGGCGAAGGGCTCATCGCCTCGAAGTTCGTAGAGCGCAGGAAATACTACAAGCTCACCGACGAAGGGCGGAAGACCCTCCAGAGGGCGCGCGAGTATTTCAAAACCCTGTCTGAGAGGCTTTGACATGAGGGTGATCATCACAGGCTCCCCTGGGAGCGGGAAGTCCACAGCCTCGGAACTGCTCGCGCGCAGGATGGGGCTCAGCCTGATCCGCATCAAGGACGTCGCCGAGGCCGAGGGGCTGGTAGGAAAAGGCGGCGAGGTCGATATCGGCAGGCTCGCCAGAAGCCTCTCCTTCCTCAGGGGCCGGGACGGGTATGTCGTCGAAGGCCATCTTGCCTGCGAGATGCGGCTTCCGGCGGATTTCCTGTTCATACTCAGATGCCGTCCTGACGAACTGCGGCGGAGGCTCAAGAGGAGGAGATACTCCAAGAGAAAGACAGAGGAGAACATCATGGCCGAGATGCTGGATTACTGCCTCCAGCGTGCCGAAGCCACCTATGCGATCAAGCCCCTCCAGATAGAGACGGCGGGGAGGAGCGCAATCCAGACCGCCGCTGAAATGGAAAAAGCTATAAAACGGAATAAGAAGAAGATAGATGAGCCGGATTATTCAAAATCACTCGCCAGATATCTCGCTGAAGGTATGTCATCATGAAGGAAGAGAAGAAGCTCATCGAAGCGGCCCTTTTCATCAGCTCGCGCGCCATGTCGCTCGAGGAATTCCGCACGCTCACGGGCATCGGCGCCCTCGGCTACATCCAGGGGGTCCTCAGCGAGCTGATGAAGGAATACGAGGACCGCGGGAGCGCAATAGAGATCATCGACCTGGACGGGAAATATGTCATGCGGGTGCGCAACGAGCACCTCGCCCGCGTGAAGCAGTTCGCCCAGGATACGGAGATCAGCAAGAGCGCCCTGCGCACGCTCGCTTACATATCGAAGAACGATGGCATCCTCAAGTCCAACCTGATAAAGAGGGTGGGCACTCATGCATATGCGGATGTGAAGGAGCTCGTGGAAGCCGGTTTCGTCAGGGCGCAGAAGGCCGGGAGGACCTCCAAGCTGGCGCTCACCGAGAAATTCAGGAAATATTTCGTCCAGCAGCCGCCGGCGGCCGACAACTCCCAAACCACATTGCAGCCTCAATGATTTTGCTGACGTCGCATAACCTGGTAGTGCGCCGGTCTTGAATCCCGCCTTTTAGTAAAAGGCGGGCCCAAAACTGGGTTGTTTGCGAACCCCATCGGGGTTTGCCAACTAACAAAAAAACCGGTCCCTTCGGGATCGCAGGTTCAAATCCTGCCGTCAGCGTTTTCTTTATTCATATGCTCGCCAGCGGCTCGCATTATCAGCGATCGTCCCTAGATAGCAGAACAGATGACAATCTACCTGCAGGCGTTCCTGAGCGAATAATACGCCCGGAGCTTATCCGCCCCGAGATCGATCGAGGGGCTCAGGTATGGGATCCTGCATTCGCGGATGAACGTGATGATATCCGTGTAGCCATAGCAATACGCCGGCGGCTCCTGCCGCGGCTGCCCTTCCTTGCACCTTATCGGGTCCGAGAGCCCTCCATCGCTCTGGCAATATGCATCGCCTACCATCCTGCTCTCGGAGAAGCTCTGGACGAAACACTCTCCGTTAGCGAGCGAACCCTGGCAGGACGGCCGCGCGGTATTGAAATCCCTTGACCGGGCAGAACTGTTCCACATGCCGGAATACATGTTCCCGCTGATGTAGACCGAGAACGCCCTGTCTTTCGAGAGCTCTCCCGGATCCCAGCCGAGAAGCTTCCTGTGGGACTGGATGAATGCTCGGCTGAGCCCCTCCAGCCTTTTCATGACCGATGTCCCTAGGCAGATGGATTCCGACGCGATGAACGGGTTGAAGCTGTGGCTGCATGCGCTCGCTTCGTTGAGGTCGAGCTGGTAGAATCCGGATCTCTTGTATATGTGGTTATACGGGCCCGGCGTGCCGCTCGAATCCTCCCAATACGTGTAAGGCGGATGCGGGGTCTGCATGAGCCCAAGCCCGACCCATCTCCAGGCCGGATCAGGGGATGGCGGGGGATTGCGCATGACGCAGCTTCCCCGCGGATCATGCATCTCGTCGAAGCCGGCCGAGTACCCCTGGCTGTTGCCGGAGCCGTCGGCCGGGAGGCATCCTGATGCCGAATTGGCCTTTATCGTGCTCATAGAGCAGGCCTTGCCCGCGGCGCATGGATCGAAGCCGCTCTCGCTCAGGATGAATGCACGCACGAGCAATGGATCCATCCTCCTGGCCTTGGACCACATCTCGACCTCTGGGAATGAGCGGCACGCGGTTTTCGGCACATCCACAAGGGGAAGCCCGAGATCGAACGGCGGCTGCTCCTTCTCATGCTCTTCCCGGCTCTCCACCATGACCGGAGGGAGCGCCGGCAGGCTCTGCGGCTGCTTCGAGCAGCTCAATAACACGACGGCAGCGCATGCTGCCGCTTTCAGACGCCTCCTCATACTGCCTTCCTGCGTGTTCATGCCCTCAACCTTGATATTAGTTGTTGTCATTTATGTGGTCTTGTATTTAAAAGGCCTATCTCCGTCCTGCCTGATGGGCAGGTAGATACATGAAAGGCCACCGAATGGACGATTTATTAACACAACTGCGCATATATCTAGATACATCTTCTACTAGTGGAGGGCTCATATGAGGATCAAATGCGACAAATGTTCGGTCAGCTGCACGGCTTCGGCAGAACGGCTCGAGGAGCTCGGCTGGAGCAGGCTCACGATCACTTCACCGTCGAAAAAGACGTTCACGAGATGCCCGATGCACCGCGCCGGCATGACCGAAGAGATCGGGAAGGCCCAGGGTCTCCGTATCGGCGGCTGATTTTTTTACTGCGCAAGCCCATCCGGGCTGCGTGAGCTGCACGCCATAACCCCAACGAATCGGCGAGCGGCAATTTGTGCGGGTCCGAAGGACCCACAAACTGGCAATTATCCGCAGAATCCGTAACCGTTCATTCGTCTTGGGGGATGAATGAGCAAGCTGGCGGAGACCGCATAAGACAGCGCTTGGCCCAAAAAAGGCCCAACAAACGATTCACCCCCGGATTTTATATCCTTTGCCGGGCCAAAGCGGATGGTTTTTATACATTGGCTTTGGCAATATCTGTTACGGTGTCTATATGGGAGAAAACAGAATCGTGACCGAACTTTTCCTGGAAAAGCCAAGCTTCAAAGAGGTATCCAGGGTGGCCAAGGCCTTAGCCGACGATGGGATCAAGACCATCATGATGCCGCCTGAGGACCGTGAGATAAACACCCATCTCGTCGTCGAGAACGCCGACCTGGAGAAGGTGCGGAAGAAGCTCAAGGCGATGAAGGTCAAGACTATGGAGAAGGAGGTCATAATCATCAGGCTCGAGAACAAGCCTGGCACCATGGCCGCTGCTTCTAAGAAGATCTCCGACGGAGGGATCAACCTTCTCTACGCGTTCTCCGTGACGATGACCCCGACGATGTCCTATGTCCTGCTCGGGACCGCCGACAACAAGGCGGCCCTCAAAGCGCTCGAGACCTAGGCTTCCCTCCTATCTATTATATCCGTGGCGTCCGGCCCTGTCCCGATGAGTGTGACCGGCACGCCGATCCTCTTCTCGGCATCCTCTATGAACGCCCTCGCCTCCATGCTCAGCTTCGGGTAGTCCCTGACCTTTTCGTTCCCGGGGAATCTCACGTCGATCTTCGTGATCGCGATCTGCGTCGCGCCGTTTATCATCGCGGCGTTCCTCAGGTCCTCGAAGTGCAGATCCAGCGAGGTCCTCCGCGGCCTGCCGCTCACGGTCCCGTATTCCTGCATCCCTTTCCCTTTGGCATCCTCTATGCTGATCTCACCAGGCAGCGGACCGCTCCCCACCCTGGTCGTGTATGCTTTGATCACCATTATCACCTGGTCTATCCTTGTCGGGCCGAGGCCGACATCGGCCGCGATCGTGGATGCGGATACGTCCTTCGAGGTCACATACGGATAGGTGCCATAGACGTTTGAGAGCATGAATGCCTGCGTCCCTTCGATCAGGACGGAATCGCTCATGTTGACCTCCTTTGCGACATCAGTGAGGTATCTCTTGAGCTCCGGGGCATCGGATACCGTCTTGCCGATCCGGTTAACCCGGTCCGACACGGCCGGGCCGCATCCGGTCTTGGTCGTCCCGATCCTCCTGGAGTTCTCCGAAGCGCTGTCGCGCTCGATATGCTCTTTCGTTATCAGCCCTGCACGGAAGTCGATCCCGAACCTCTCATGGCCGCCTATCAGGTCCAGCTCCCTGAGGAGGACATCCGGATCCACGAAGACGCCTGCGCCTATGAGGAGCCGCGCTTTCTCGTAGACGAAGCCGCAGGGCACCATCCGGAGGGGATATGTTTTGCCCTTGTACTGGACCGAATGGCCTGCATTGGGGCCGACACCGCCCCGCGCAATTATCTTAGGCTTATCCTTGATCGCGAGATATGAGAGGATCTTCCCTTTGCCCTCGTCTCCGTACTGCCCGCCGACGATAATATCCCTCATGGAATCCCCTCCGCTGCCGACCGGTTCATGCCTCTTTCTCAGCGAATGATATGAATGTCTCAACGCATTTTTTAAGCGCTTCTCCGGTATGGGCCTTCGCCGCCGCGCCTGCGGCCTTCGCGTGCCCCCCGCCTGCCCCTCCCATAGATCGTCCGACCTCGGCCATGACCTTGTTCAGCGGCGTCCGGACGCTCTTCCTGGCGCGGGCGGATATCCTCGTCTCCTTCTCCTTGTCCTTCCATTTCGCCACGAATGCGACATCCGCCGCCTCGGTTATCACCGATGCGGCTTCGCTCTCGTTGCTGCCGACCTCGGTCGTCGCCACCACATACCCGGCCGCATATACGAACTCGATCCTCTTCATGGCCGAGAGGACAGCGATCTTGGCGTCCGGCTTGGGCTCAGGCTCGGCGTAAGAGAGCAGGTCCGAATACTCGGCTCCGGCTATCTCCATGAGGCGCGAAAGGGTCCTGAAGGTGTTCGCCCTCGCTGATTTGAAACGCGCGCCGTCCGCTATGATCCCCACGCAGAGGGCGAATGCCGCATCCGGCCCGATCTCAGGGACTATCGACGCGACGATCTCGGCGGCCGAAGGCGACTCGGGCTCGATGATCTCGAACTCGCCTTTCATATCCCGCCCGTCGCTGCGGTGGTGGTCTATGATCCCGAGCACCTTCCACCCTTTCGCTTGGGGCACAAGCGTGTAGGCGCTGGTGTCCGCGACAATTATCCCCTCGAACTCATCCTTTGGAATGGCCGAGAGCTCCTTCGTCTCGATCGAGAGCCTCGCCGCCAGCATCTTCGCCCCTTCGGTCATCTCTTCAGAAGTGCAGATGACGCTGTGGGGGAGGACCTTGCTCAGCGCATAAGAAGAAGACAGGGCGTCGACATCGGCACGGTTGTGCGTCACGACGGCAACCCTTTTCTTTCCATATCTGGACAAGAAATTCCGGAAGACCTCAGGCCCCTCCGTTCTTTCCATAGCCCTTCATTTTCTCCTGGAGCCTCTTCTGGGTGTCCATGACCGTCGAGCGGAGCTTCTCCTCCTGCTTGGATATCGCGTTGAGCTTGACTTCGATGAGCTCGTCCCTCTCCTTTAGGTCAGCCTCGGCGGCCTCTTTGTTCGTGTGTATCAATATGGAACCGACGGAGCGGTATACCTCGCCGCTCGATTTCCTGAGCTCCTCCAGCGCATGCTTGACCTCGTTGGCCTGGATCTGGAGCTGATGTTTCTGGATGAGCAGCACCTCTAGCTGTTTCTCCATGTTCTCGTATTCGATAAGCTCTCTGTTCAGATCTTCCTGTTCCTTTTTCATTTTTGCACCTCTGAATATTCCCCTTCCTCTATGCCCTCGAAGACCTGCACCGCACGCAGGCATGCGTTCAAAGTGGCCCGGAGGGCCACCACGTCTTCTGCCACGATCTCAAGCTTCAGGGTCCGCCCATCCTTCGTCATCCTGACCGAAGAGCGGTCGCCGACATCCCCCTCATGGGAGACAGCCTTGATGGCGGCATCGGCCCCATCCACATGCGGGAAAACGATCTCGGCGAGGCATCTCGCTTTCATATGGACCCCACCAATGTCATTCCCCAGTTGAGTTCAAAAGCCTTTCCTCTCCCCACCGCCAGCGGCCGAGCTCATCGACCGATATGACGGCTATGGATGCAGGCTTCCCTTGTTTCTCCTCTATGATATTTATCGCCGATTCCCCGTTCCTCCGGGCGAATCCCGCGAGGTCCTCGACCGTCTTCTTGCCCCGTGCGATGTACCTCTCCGAGCAGCCCTTCGCCATCTCCATGGCGAGCTTCCTCGTCTCTTGCGAGGCATAGCGGCTCGTGGTGAACATAGTATCGGATCCTTAGGTCCGTTCTGAAGAAGAGTTCAATCCGTCCTGACGGTCTTCGCTATGGGCGGTCTGCCCTTGATCAGGATCTTCGCTCCGCTCGTAGGGAACGCGAACTTGCCATCTGCGACTGCTACTGCCAAGCCGGTCTTCGGATCTTTGTAGTCTCCCATCTCAATTCGCCCTCCTCGATTGAATATCTCGGCTGCTTCAGGCCGTTTTCGCGTACTCGCTGATCACGCGCGTGGCGATCTCTCCGGCCTCGCTGGTGAAGGAATAAGCCCCTCCGGCGAAGGTCGACTCGCATGACCTGCATATCCAGAGCGCATTGCCCCTGCGCGTGAGCTTGAGCTTGCGGCATTTCGGGCATTCGTACCTGCTGTTCTTGGCTTTTATCGACTTGTCGACGAGTTTCCTGATCGACGCGCCGTATCTTGCTGTGTACATGAACTTTTCCTCCTGTCATGCTTATGATAAAAGTTCACAAAACTTCATGAGGCCAAAACTTCATGGGGCGAAAATGCTCCGGGATCAAGCCTCATGAGGTGAACTTTACATAAGCCGGTCTAGCTCTTCAGAATCCTCCTTATGTCGTGTCCTCTTTTAAAAGCTATCTCCATAGCGGCCGAGAGCTCGTCCCTGCTCAGGGATCCCTTGCCTTTCTGCATCGCGCAGACATGCTCCCCGGTCGTGCCTATGGTCAGCTGTGTCTCCAGGACGCGCTCCTCGTCCCTTGACGGGTCGACGAGCCACTTGCTCCCGACCTTTATCATGGTCGTGGTGAGCGGAAGATTGCCGGGGTTCAGCATGCCGGTGTATTCCCCCCGTATGATCTTCGCGTTCTCGATCTTCGGAAGCTTGGTGTCCATCAGGGCGGCTGTCGCCGCGAGGGTCGCGGCATCGGTATAGTTGCCGGAATGGTTCATCACATATATGTCCAGGTAGAGGCCGAGGACCTTCTCCTCCGCCACATAGAACGAATTGAGATCGACGCATTCGGCGCTCCTGATGGTGCGGTCCACCACACGGGCCATCTCGATGGAATTCTCATCCGGAGGCCCGGGCTCGAAACTTGGCGATGCCGTCGGAAGGAGCTCGGAATTCATGATCATCACCCCTTCGGTCGGGCGGTCGGCGAACGGCTTCACCACATCGAACTTGCTCGCGACCAGGACAAGCGTCTCGCCGATCTTGGCCATGGCGGACCCTTCCGCCGTGGTTATCACCCCCTTCTGGATCTCGATAGGCCGGTATTCGTCGAATTGCCTGCCGTCGAAGCGGATCCCCTTCTCGAGGGTGGAGTTCATGATGTCTCTCCTGATATGCTGCATTATAACGTCTCTTGTCTCTTCTCCCATGAAAATCACCACTTAACCGATTCTTGCTCCCCTTTCTCATAGAATCTCTTGAGCGCGGCCGCCTGGATCTGGTGGACTTTCTCGCATCCGCGCTCAGCCATGTCCAGGATAGTCATTATCTCCTCTTTCGTGAGGAGGCCGTCCATCTGGAGCAGGAGTATCTGCTTATCCCGGTGCGAGATCGCGAGCGGAGTGTCGGACTGCCCGAAGTTGTCTTCGGCTTTGTTCAGGTCGAGGGCGAGGAGATCACCGGCCTTGCCGACCGCGACAGCAGCGACCATGTCCTTCATCGGGATGCCGGCGTTCGCTAGCGCCACCGCGGCAGCCGTGATCGACGCCGTGCGCGTCCCCCCGTCCGCCTGGAGGACATCGATGTAGATATCGATCTGCGTGTTCGGGAACTTCTCGGCTATGATGAGGTTCTCGAAGACCTCCCTGATGACCTTGGAGAGCTCTGTGCTCCTCCGCGAAGGGCCGCTCTTGCTGTGCTCCTCCAGGGAAGCGAACGGCGACATCATGTACCTGCATTTGACCAGCGAGTGATACGGGCTGGCCTCATGCCTGGGGATGCATTCCCGCGGGCCGTATACGCCGCAGGTTATCTTGTTGCCTCCCCATTCCACGAATGCGGATCCATCCGCTTCAGGGATCACTCCCACCTCGATCCGCAGGTTCCGGAGATCATCCGGGCCCCTGCCATCGAGCCTTTTGCCATCCACTATGAGCTGTATCTTTCCTTTACTGTCCGACATCATTCTCACCTTGTGTTTCCGCTCCGTATTCTCCGAACTCGTTCTCCCGCTCGGCCGAGCCTGGGCGTTCGATATCTCCGCGCTGGCTCTTCAGGTAGGCCGCCATCTCGTCTGTGAGGCCCGACTTGTGGGCCTTCCTCTCGATCATCTTGATCGCCTTGAGCAGGAGAGGCATATCGCTCTTCTCGCTCATCCAGACGTATCCGTTGTTGCCTACCATTATGTCGCCGCCGGTGTAATCCTTGAGGAGGTTGAGCATGCTGCTCTTCCTGCCGATCAGCCTTGGGACTTTCGCCGAAGGGAACTCTATTATCTTGCCCTTGGGCAGCCTCCGGACCTCGCCCAGGTCCACATCGCCGACCTCATTGACCGACTTGACCTTGCAGATGACGAAATCGCCCAGCTGCAGGGTCAGGCGGACATCCCTCGTCGGGATGAAACCGCCGTGCGGGAGGTTCAGGTCGACCTCGTATCCGGCGTGCCTCACATCAGTCACCATGCCGACAACAACTTCCCCGACGGTCGCGCGGTACCTGTTCTCGAGGGGGATATACCTCCCCTCGTCGTCCATCATACCGATGACCGCTGCGAATGTCGCGTTCCCGTCGAAATAGGTATTGGGGGCATTCACTTTGCCATCAGCTATCTTATCGCCTGGCAAAACCACTCGTTTTTCCATTTCATTACCTCTTTTTTTGCCGCCGGGTCTTTCCGCAAGGCGGAGAACCAGCGATCGTTTTCAGTCTGATAGATCCTAAGATCCTAAAAGAAGAATTCAGCGTTTCTTCCTTTTCATGTCTCTGTCAAAAATAATCATGAAGGAAAAGATTTTTAATCCGGCATATTCACCCCGGCAGCACCTTGGTCTCTATCTGGCCCGATGTAAGCTTGTTGAGCTTGTCGTAGAACTCCCCCTGGAGTCCTCCGAATATCTCGACGACGACTACAAGGCTCCCGTCGCCGAGCCACTGCTCCTTCTCTATGCCGTAGTTCTTGAGGGTGCCGTAGCACTTGTTCGAGAACTCCGCAGGGACCTTGACCGCGATCCTGATCTTCTCGAACTTCATGGGAAGGACGGGCCGCAGGGCCTTGACCACATCCTCGAGCTGCTCCCGCGCGTCCCGGAAAGGCTCGATATGGATCCTGACCTGCTCCATCGCGTTCTCCAGCCTTATCTGGGTGTGGGGGGCCTTCGTCCTGGGGTCTATGGCTTCGCGGAGGAGGATGGCGATTATCTGCTTCCTCTTCTCCTCGACCTTCTTTCTCTTCTGCTCGGTGGTCAGCTGGACCTCGCCATGCGCCATGATGAACTCCAGGATCTTCATGATGTCGTCTGTGCCGAATACGGTCTGGATATCGGATGGCTTGGCCTTCTCGGCCTTCTTGGCATCCGAATAGATCTCTTCGGCGACCAGGATGTTCTTGAGGTCGGTCTTCCGCTTGTCCAGGTATGCGTACGCCGCATCCGGGTCCACATAAAGCTCGAAGCGTTTCCCCCCTTTCTCATAAGAGGCGATTATCGCCCTGTCAAGAGTGGTCATATCATGACATGGCACTATGATAATTTTAATCCTATTTTCACCTCATCAATTCCAAACCTTTATATATCTGGGGCATACAGTATCCAGTAATTTTTCAGAGAGAGGTGATCCGTTGTCAGATAAAGAGAATACCGTGACGATAAGCAAGGATACTTTCTACGGCATAATAATCGTGGCCCTCGCAGGGCTCCTAGTGCTGTCCATACTTACATCGGGATTCGGCATCGTGAAGGCTCCGGCAGCCCCGGCCCAGCCGTCTGCGCCGACGCAGCCGACCCAGCCAAGCCAGCCGACCCAGCCGTCTGCGCCGGCCCAACCCAGCGCTCCGGCAGCTCCGCAGTCGCTCAAGGTCGCATTCGGCGACTACCCCCAGCTCGGGGAAGCCGGCGCGCCGGTAGCGTGGGTGGAATTCTCGGACTTCCAGTGCCCGTTCTGCGGCAGGATCTACACCGACGCGGAAGCCCAGGTGAAGACCAACTACATCGACAAAGGGAAGGTCAAGCTCTATTTCAGGGACTACCCGCTCCCTTTCCATCCGAACGCGATGCCCGGGGCGAACGCGGCAAGGTGCGCGAACGAGCAGGGCAAGTTCTGGGCGATGCATGACAAGCTCTTCAGCACGCAGACCTCATGGAGCGGGCTCTCAGACCCAGGGAGCGTCTTCAAGGGCTATGCGGCCGAGCTCGGCATGAGCAACGACACGTTCAGCGCCTGCTATGACCAGCAGAAGTACAAGGACAAGATACAGGCCGATGCCAGCGCCGGTTCGAGCTACGGGGTGCAGGGCACGCCGAGCAACTTCCTTGTGATACAGAAGAGCAAGGCGACCTTGAGCGACATACAGTCAGCGGTTTCGAGCCTGAACACCAAATACGGCGATGGCATGGTGCTCTATGTGAACGACGACAGCTATGTCGTCCTCATCCCGGGCGCATACCCGTACGAGGCGTTCGACACCGTGCTGAGCAAGGTCAAATACTGATTTTTTTTATTCCTCTTCTTTCTATTTTTCTTTCCTGTCTATGCCGGCTGATTCGCTATCAAGACCAGCCCTATCACTAGCAGCGTTATCCCTGCGTATTTCCGGATGCCGAGCCGCTCCCCGAACATGAAATACGCCAGAACGGCTGTGACTATGGGCCCGCCAGCGCCGACTGCGGATGTCAGCCCTGCCCCGAGCGCATCCACCGAAAACGAGTAGCAGAGGGTCGCGGCGAAGACGACGCCCCCCCGCAGAACTATCGGCAGATACGAGCTCCGCTCAGGCACGGAGAGGTCTTTCCTGCGGACCAGATAGTATGCAACCACGAGCGCCATTATCCCGGTCTCGAGGAGAAGGGAAGCGCCGTATGCGCCGAGGGCGGAGACGAACACCTTGATATATGTATAATAATACCCCCAGCAGATGACCGCGAGCGCCATATACCCGACGCCGGGCTCGACCGCGGATCCACTTCCCTCCCCGATGCTTACCAAAGTCGAGGCTGCGATGACGATCGAAGCCCCGGCTAAACCAAGGATCCCTATCTGCTCGCCGTATATCATGATGCCGGCGGCAAGGACTATTATGACATATGATTCGCCGAGCACGGCCATGATGCTCGAGCTTCCGTGCTCGATGGCCTTGAAGAATGCGATGACAGCCACAGTGCCTATCACCACCTGGACGATATACTGGCATATGAGCCCGGCCGGCATAAGCGGCAGGCCCCCGAACGCTGATGATCCGGCCCAGAGCAGGATCACGGTCACTATGTATCCGTAGACGATGGCCTTGTGACGGCCCGCCTTGTTCACGGCATGCTTGGTGAGCGCGCTGCTCGCTCCGAAAAAGACAAGGGAGCCAATCGCCGGCAATAAGTCCGGCATCCTATCCCCTGCTCCCGAAACTCTCCAGGACCGAATACCGCGGCCCGCCCCCGCCGCCCAGCACGCTTTCCATCAGCTCGAAACGCTCCACGGTGAAACTCCCGAACAGCTCCTTTTCGTGCCTGCGCAGGAACGCCGACATATCAGCTTTCCTCTTGACTCTCGCTATCGTGAGGTGAGCCGTGAAACGGTCGTCCGCGCCATAGCCCCTCAGCGCATCGCCGATGCTGCCCGCGAGGGCCTCGAGAGCCCCGCCGCTATCGACTCCGGCCCATACGACCCTGACGAATCCCGCATGCGGGAACACGCCCACCCCCACCACGCGGCATTCGAACTTCCGGAACCCTACCGCCGAGAGCTTCTTCCTCACCTCTTCGGCATCATGGGGCCCGGCCTCGCCGATGAACTTGAGCGTGAGATGCATATTGCCGGCGCTCACCGGTATGATCCCGTCTCCGCTTATCTCTTCTCCGAGCGCTGAGACCTTCTCCCGGAGCTCGGAAGGCACGGGGACGGATACGAACAATCTCATGGATTTAAATCCCGCGCCCAGATTATAACTTTATGTCCGATCACGAGATCTTCTCAGTCAAATCAGCCTCGGCAAGGCTCGCATTCAGCGGTGGCGAGTTGAAGACCAAGGAGTCAGACGCATCGAAAGGCTACGGGGTGCGCGCCCTCAAAGACGGGCGCATCGGCTTCGGTTACTGCCAGGATGAGGGCGACATACAGAAGGCCATTGAGGAGGCGGAGAAGCTCTCCAGATTCTCCGTGAGAAGCGGTTTCAGCTTCGCTCCGAAAGCCGGATTCAGCAGGCTGGACCTCGCCGACCAGTCGTTCATCACACCTGATTTCGAGATGCTCAAGAGCTATGTGGACGACAGCCGCTCCCCCATCGAGAAGAAAGGAGGCAAGGCACGGGTGATCTGCTCGATCGACAGCTCGGAGATATCGGTCGAGAATTCCGCCGGCTTCTCCGGCTCCTACCCGAAGACGGTCTTCTCTGTCTATGCAGAGTGCATGCACGGAGACGGTTTCGGGTACTCATACCTCACCTCGCACAACACACCCGGGGACCTCAACGCCCTGGGCGAGAAGGCAGCCGATATGGCGATCTCCATGCAGAGCGCCGGAAGGCCTGAGAGCGGGGAATACACCGTCGTGATGGAGCCCGAAGCGCTCGACAACCTCATCGAGACACTCCTGCCGTCTCTATCCGGCGACTGGAAACGGAGAGGGATAACGCGCCTGCGGAGCGGGATGAAGCTGCACGAGAGCCTCACGATCTGCGAGGACGGCCTCAGCCCAGGGATCGGCGCGCGCCCCTTCGACGACGAAGGCACACCGACCGAAAAGCGGTCCCTGATCGAAAATGGGACCGTAAAGTCGTTCCTCTACGACCGCGAGACCGCCGCCCTAGAAGGCTCAGGGGCCTCCGGCTGCTGCACACGCCCCTCATACGATTCCCCCCCGTCCATCAGCGCGTCGAACATAGTGGTCTCGCCGGGCGACTGGAAAGACCTCGGCGAGCTGGAGCGGTACATCGAGCTCCATTACGCCCACGGCTCGCACACCGCAAACCTGACCAGCGGCGACATCGGCCTTGAGGCGAGCGCCGCCTTCCTCGTCGAGAAGGGCAAGAGGAAGCCGATCAAGGGGTTCATGGTCAGCGGGAACGTTTTCGACATATTCTCCAACATCGCCGGGATAGAAAGCGTCCCCCGCGTCTACGGGTCCCTGATAAGCCCCCGCATCGCGTTCGCGGGCCTGAAAGTCGTGTCATGAGCATGGAAAGTAATTAATACTCCATATCCCCCCATATTTAGAGCGATCCTAAATGAAATCCAAATCAACCTCAGAAGTAAAAGTCCCCGAGCGCATCATCGACCAGATCATCGGCCAGGACAAGGCAGTGGAGATCATAAAGAAAGCGGCGAGGCAGAAACGGAATGTCCTGCTGATCGGGCCGCCCGGGACCGGGAAGAGCATGATGGCCCAGGCCATGGCAGAGCTCATGCAGACCGAGCAGCTGGAGGACGTCCTGATATATCCCAATCCGAACAACGAGAACCAGCCGCTGGTCCGCGTGGCGCGGACCTACCCCGAGATGGACTACATAACAAAGAACAAGCTGAACCGGTATTTCTCCCCCAAGGAGCTCGAGCGGATAAAGAAGCTGAGCGAGTCCAAGGAGTTCGCTCAGATCCCGAAGGCCATACGGAACGGGCTCGGGCGGAGGATAACCTCGTTCCAGAAGCCCCAGGAAGAGAAGAAGGGTCCTCCTTCGGCCGTGCTGATCGCCCTGATCGGGTTACTGCTCGTGGCTGTGATGCTGAGCAGCGAGGTCCCGGAGAACATCAAGCTCCTCCTCATCGTGGCCATCCTGGGACTCGGCCTCCTATATATCATATCGAATGCCACGGCGGGCCTCGGAAGGAGGCTTATGGCAACCGAGCAGTCCGCGCCGAAGCTCATCGTCGACAACAGCGACAAATCCACGGCTCCGTTCATCGATGCCACCGGGTCCCGCTCCGGAGCCCTGCTCGGAGACATCAAGCATGACCCCCTGCAGAGCGGGGGGCTCGGCACCCCGCCTCACG
Organism: Candidatus Micrarchaeia archaeon; assembly: GCA_046331685.1. Taxonomy (GTDB): domain Archaea; phylum Micrarchaeota; class Micrarchaeia; order Anstonellales; family Bilamarchaeaceae; genus Bilamarchaeum. The sequence continues at coordinate 108,707 of JAXLQI010000002.1, forward strand.
TGCGGGTCGAGGCCGGCGCCATACACCAGGCCAACAGGGGCGTCCTGTTCATAGATGAGATAGCCTCCATGAAGCTGAACTGGCAGCAGGAGATCCTCACAGCCATGCAGGAGAAGAAATACCCGATCACGGGCCAGAGCGAGATGAGCTCGGGCGCCCTTGTCAAGACGCAGCCTGTGCCCACGGATTTCGTCCTCGTCGCCGCCGGGAACCTCCCGGACATGGGGCATATCCACCCGGCCCTCAGATCGAGGATCAGGGGAGGGGGGTACGAGGTGTATGTCGAAGATTCGATGGACGACACTCCCGAGAACGAGGAGAAGCTCGTCCAGTTCATCGCGCAGGAAGTCAAGCGCGACGGCAAGATCCCCCATTTCGATCCGGATGCCGTGGCCGAGATAATCGAGGAAGCCCGCCGGATGTCCGGGCGGAGGAAGAAATTCTCACTCAACCTCAGGGAGCTCGGGGGGCTCGTCCGGGCCGCCGGCGACGTGGCAAGGGACAAAGGCGTGCAGTCGGTCGGGCTGAAAGAGGTGATAGAGGCCAAGAAGGTCTTCAATTCCATAGAGAGCCAGCTGGGCGCGAAGATCATAGAGCACAAGAAAGAATACCAGACCATAGTCACCAGCGGGGCCGAAGTCGGCCGTGTCAACGGCCTCGCCGTCCTCGGCGATTCAAGGGCAGGCCTCGTCCTGCCTATCGTCGCGGAAGCGACACCTGCCTCATCGAAGAGCGAAGGGAGGGTGATCGCCACCGGCAAGCTCGGAGTGATAGCCAAAGAGGCGGTTGACAACGTGTCCGCGATCTTCAAGAAATATATCGGCACCGCCATCGCCCGGACGGATCTCCATATCCAGTTCCTCCAGACCTATGAGGGGGTCGAAGGCGACAGCGCATCCATATCGACCGCCGTCGCAGTCATCTCAGCACTCTCGGAGATCCCTGTGCGGCAGGATGTGGCCATGACGGGTTCGCTCGACGTGCGGGGACGTGTCCTCCCGGTGGGGGGCATCAACGGCAAGATCGAAGCTGCGATCGAAGCCGGGATCAAGAAGGTGCTCATCCCGAAAGCGAACGGCCAGGATGTCTATCTCCAGAAAGAGAAGGCGGCCATGGTGGTCATCGTCCAGGTCGGAAACCTGGTGGAAGTCCTCAGGCACGCGCTCGCCGAAGGGAAGAAGAAGAACGAGCTCCTCAAGAAGATCCAGATGCAGAATGCCTGAACGGCAGCATCGTCCCCGGTGAGCACTTCATCCATTTTCCAAGCCGATAGCTCATTCGCCTGATTTCAGCACGACATTCTCATCGACAGTGCTCACGGCCGAGATAGGTATCGAATACCTTTTGTCGAAGACCGTCTGGATGATTATCCGGCCTCTCCTCGCGTCGAGACCGACAATCTTCCCAAGGTAGGATCCGTGCTCAGATATGGCCTCCTTGCCTTCGATCTTCAGCTCCGTGAGGAGCTCCTTGCGGTACCATCCGACGAATGAGGTGGCGAAATACCCGAGGACGATGGAGACGGCGATGGTCAGCAGGAAAAAGCCGAAATCCACATAAGGCTCGTAGAGGTTCACGATCCAGTTGCTTCCGACGAAGATGACGAGCGTCGTCAGCGCGGCGGCAGCCGAATATAGCATGTACTTGGTTATCTTGAACTTCTTCTTGTCGATGAGGGCGTCGATGATCTTGCCGGCCATTATCAGCATCATCCCCATGAAGACTATCCAGACGGTGTTGCCGAGCACGAACGCGATCAGCTTGTCATTGGGGAAGCTGAGGGCCACCCCCTTCTGCGCCGCCTGGTAACCGACGAAAGCCGCTATAGAGAAGATCGCGAGGGCTCCGATGTATCCGACCCAGCTCGTCCGCTCGAAAGAGAAGCGGAGATCGCTGATAACGCCGCCGATGAAGTCGTCTATGCCGAGTATCCTGGAAAGCAGGTATATGCCTACCATGATGCCGACTGGCTGCCATCCCAGCCCGAAAAAGCTCGAGACCGAAAGGAGGAGGATCAGTACGGCCGGGATCCCTATCACAGTCTTGGCGAAATAGGGGTCCTTCAGCTTCTCGAGGAGGACGAAATACGTCTTCTCCAGCTCCTTGGCCTGCTTTATGAAGACGATCTTGTTGGAGTCGACCTTGATGCGCGATTTGATCACCGGGATGATCTCCTCGTCGGAAGCGCCGTCGGAGATGAGGATGCATGAAGACGGGTTGAGCTCAGCCACGATCCGGTCCAGCTGCCTGCTTATCTCCTTGTCCGCTGTGAACCCGAGCTTCTTGTCCCCGGTCAGCGTCGCTATCTCGACATTCTCCCCTTCGGCCTTCATCCCGTCGAAGGTCTTTATGGCGTAGTATATGGCATTGGAATCCGGATCCTCCGGGTCAGCCAGCGACAGGGCGAGGGCGCCCTCGAGGTTGCGTTCCCTGCCTATGAGGGGACCGTTGACCCTGCCCTTTTCGAAGAGGTCGTTGTCGCGGTCGATGCAGAGGATCAGTATCGGGCGCTTCATACAGAACGGTATTCTCGGCTGGCGGATTTAAAAGCTTCACCCGGCCGCTCCGGGTGGCCGCCAGTTCATGTTTAAAAACTCTTCTTTTCAATAATAGTTCCTCTTTAACTTACCTTAGAGGCTGAACAATGGAAAAGAAGCTAGTCCTTCCGGGGGATCATCTGTCGAGCGCAGAAGAGGCAGAGCCTGGAGAGAACACATACTCGGAGAAAGACGAGGTATATTCCGCCACTGCGGGCGAGAACACCAGCGAAGTCGGCCGGGCGTCGGTGAGGACCAAGGGAAGGGTCCTCCAGCAGCCGTCAGCGGGCATGAACGTCTATGGTGTCGTCATCAAGGCCAGCCTGAACAAGGCGATCGTCGGCTGCATAAGCTCAAGCGAGGCCGAAGGCGGAGGCCGCGGCGTGCAGTTCGATGCCGTACTCCCGGTAATGGCGATCCGAAACGATTATGTACGCGATATCCGCGACGAAGTCAAGATCGGCGATATCATCAAGGCGCGGGTCGACAAAGTCGAGAGGACCGGCTATGAGATCAGCATGAAAGGCCATGACTGCGGCGTCGTCGTCGCGTTCTGCCCCAGGTGCCGGCAGAGAATGGATCTCAGCGAGCGCATATTCATATGCCCGGACTGCCACTGGAAGGAGAGGCGCAAGCTCCCCCTCAAGGAGGGCGAGGCGCCGCCTGAACGCGAAGACCGCGGCCGGGGCGGATTCCGCGGCGGAAGGGACCGCTTCGAGCGGCGCGGGGGAGACCGGCGCGGAGGATTCCGCAGGCCTCCTCGGGATAATAACCCGTATCGATCAGATGCTCCAAGAGGTTGAATTATGGAAGTCAGGATTTTGGTCAACGAGAAAAACACCATCGAGCTTGAGTTCGTGGATGGCGACCAGTCGCTCGCCCAGCTCCTTGCCGAGAAGCTCAATTCGGACAAAGACGTCGAGTTCGCCTCATATAAGGTCGAACACCCCCTGGTGGGCCATCCGAAGGTATTCCTCCGGACGAAGAAAGGGGAGCCGGCCAAACTCATCCTGGAGAAGCTCTCCGAGATAAAGTCCGAAGTGGCGGAATTCAGGAAGCAGTTCTCAGATATCGTGAAATGACATGCAGGCCCTCAAGGAGAAGCTGAAAAAACCGCCTATCCAGCTCGCTGTGCTTTTCGGCACTCTCATCCTTTTCCTCATCACCAACGCTACCCTGCGGGACAGCCCCTTCGGGTTCCTTCCTCTACTGCTATCGATACTCATAGTGATCGAGATCTTCATATTCGTCGGGATGGAAGTGAAGGACGGCGCGGAGAAGCATGGATGGAAGCACGAGGTCGTCGATACTGTGATAGCCCTGCTCGTGGCCGTGATGATCTGGTTCGGCCTCTCGTTCGTCCTCAATACAGGCTCCCCGGTCTCCGGAGTGGTGTCCTGCAGCATGCTGCCGAACCTCCAGCGCGGCGACTTCGTCGTGGTCCAGGGGGCGGTGCCGAAGGCATATGAGCTCAACATGACCGGCGATGAGCTCGATTCGCTCTCATCCAGATCCTTCGTGTCATACCCCGGCGGGAACCTCTCGACCGACGGCTCCATCTTCGCCTACTGCCTACGGAACAGGAACACGGATGCATGCAAGGCTTTCATCAGCAATCCGGAATCAGTGAGGGAGGAGAAAGGAGCGTTCACATACCGCTACGAGCGCTGCAACATCACCTATTCGAGCGGCTCTTCTGCGACCGAGCCCTGCCTCAAGTCCGTGATATTCAAGGGGAAGGAATACCTGACCGATTTCTCCAACGATATCGTGGTCTATCAGCCCCTCCCAGGGGACCTCTTCTCGCTCGTCGGCGACATAGTCCACCGCGTTTTGTTCAGGATAAATGCCGGCGGGAAGACCTACTACCTCACCCGGGGCGACAACAACCCGGTCCTGGACCTCCAGGTCTACGATTATGCCGGCGGGGTCGGGAACCATCCTGTCCCTGCCGAGCGGCTCCGCGGGAAGGTGATCGCCAGAATCCCCTACCTGGGTTACTTCAAGCTGTTCATATCCGGATATCTCAACGAGGATCCGCAGTGCAAGACGCAGCTCTATTTCACACACGCTAATCCAGCTTCATGAACACATGATCGACGCGCTTCCCGAAATGATCCACCCACCTGGGGAAGAGCGCGAACTTCCTGAAACCGACCTTGCGGTAAAGGCTGACCGCCCTCCTGTTGGTCGAGAGGACGGACAGAAATATATTCCGCGGCTTGAGAGATCTCCGGGCGACCTCGATATTGATGCGGAGCAGGGCCTCCCCGAGGCCTATCCCCCGGTACCTTCTCGCGATCGCGAGGCCGAGCGACACGTTCTCCCTCTCCTTGAATCTCCCGCGGTCGGCTCCGCTTGTCCCAGCTATGGCCCCGCCGACCTTTGCGACCAGGAGGTATCCTGTCCCCTCCCTCCTGCTCCCCAGCCTGGCCCGGATCCACTCCCGCTCGGCCTTCATGCCCACTTTCCTGTCGTAGATTATCTGGGCCCGCTCTTCCACGAGGGCGTTGATGAAATCGCGGAGGCTCTCAACGCTCTCGCGCCGCGACAGGAATCGTATATCCGCGACGGTCCCGTCCCTGAGCGTCACCCTCCGGGGGAGCCCGAGATCATCCATAGTGGCTCCCGCCGAAATCGCTGGTCACTATCTTCCGGAGCTCCTTCTTTATCTGATCCTTCTCGGAGTCGGATATCTTCATCGAGTCCAGCTTCTCCTCCCACTTGAGCAGGGCGCCGACGACACGGCTGAAGGTGCGCTCGCTGTCGGTGTACCTGGCATACTCCAGGAGAGCCCGCAGAGCGTAATGGGATTCGGATGCACCGAGGGCCTCGAGGATGGCCGATCGGAGCATGTGGTTCGCTTCGCTCTCCATGGAAGAGAGGTGCGAAAAATGATATGTCAGTAGCTTGGCCGCGTCGTCGCTCCCGCTGAAGCTCCCGAGGATCCTGACCACTTCGATAAGACCTTCCAGGGAGGTGTTGTAGTTGAACATCGCGCGATATACCTGGATCCTCAGCTGGGCCGGGTCCTGGTTCCCGGGGTTCTTCATCTTGAAATACTCATATGTGTGCATCGCCTTGAGGTCGGCGCTTGTGGCCAGCACATCGTGGATCATGTAGAGGAGGAGCTGCCTCGCAGTCTCGTTCCCCTTGGAATACATATCACGCAGCCTCGCTGCCGCTTCCTTCTTGGAGGGCTCGGTGACGGCCACGGGGTAGAACTTGATCGCATATATGGCGTTCTCTATCTCCTTGACTGTGGCTGCCATCTCGTTCTGCTGGATGGTCTCCTGATGGTTCGTTTTCGCCGCGGCGGATACGGGCTCCTCTTTTTTCGCCTCATCCGGTCTCGCCGGCGCGGTCTTCGCTTCTTTCAATCTATCACCCGGGATTTTCTGCTAAGTGCGCTGTTATAAACCTAATCCCCTCATTTAAAACCGGTGTGTTTCTGGAAATCCTATTCGCTACATCGAACAAGAATAAATTCGTTGAAGCCGTCGAAGTGTTCCGCCCGCTGAAGATCCCCCTCAAGCAGTTCCCCTTCGACTACCGCGAGATCCGCTCCGACAGCCTCGAGGAGATAGCCCGGGACGCGGTCTCCGCCGCCCACAAGCGGTGCCGCCTGCCGGTGTTCGTGGAGGACTCCGGCCTGTTCATCGAAGCCCTCAACGGCTTCCCAGGCACGTTCTCGTCCTGGACGCTGAAGAAGATAGGCGTAGGGGGCATCCTGAAGCTCATGGACGGCCTGCCGGACCGGTCGGCATATTTCGAAGCATGCATCGCCTACCAGGACGGCCACGACGTCACGACCTACCGGGCCAAAAGCCACGGAACGATAGCATACGAAGCCCGGGGCAAGGGGGGTTTCGGCTACGATTCGATCTTCATTCCCGACGGCGAGCATCAGACGTTCGCCGAAAACAAAGAATTAAAAAACAAACTCTCACATAGATATAAATCTCTTTTAGAATTCTCCAGCAGCCTAAAACATGGGCGGTGAATTCGATTTAAGGTGTTATAATGGCAAGATTACACTCAAAGAAGAAAGGCAAATCAGGCACAAAGAGGCCCCGGAGCAGCAGCACCCCGGAATGGACGACGATGAAAATCGCAGACATGAAGGAGATGATCCTCAAGATGGCCCGCGAAGGCGTCCCTCCGGCGAAGATCGGCCTCACCCTGCGGGACCAGCACGGAGTGGCGAATCTCCGGGCCCATCTCGGCATGTCATTGAAAGCGTTCCTGGTGAAGGAGAAGGTCTCCGGCGAATACCCGGAGGACCTCCTGAACCTCATCAAGAAGGCCGTCCGCATGAGCGGGCACATCAAGGGCGGCAAGAACGATACCCACAACGTGGTCAAGCTCGGGCACGTCGAATCGAAGATACAGAGGCTCGTGAAATACTACTCTTCCAAGGGCATGATCCCGGCTGGGTGGAGATACGACCGCGAGAAGGCGGCTCTCCTCGTCAAGTGATGGTGATTATCGGTGGCAGGCAAAAAAGTCAAGACAGTCGACAAATGGAAAGCGAAGAAATGGTATTCGGTCAAGGCGCCGCAGATGTTCGAGAGCAAGGAGCTCTGCGAAGTGGTAGCCTCAGACGACAACCGGTTGCTCAACCGCATCGTCAGGGCTTCCCTGCTCGAGCTGGGCATGGGGGGGTCGTCGCAGATGGCGATGTTCACGACGCTGAGGTTCCGCATCAAGGATGTGAACGGGAACGACGCCAACACGGCCCTGCTGGGCCATGACATCGCCCCCTCGTTCATCAGGACGTTCGCGAGGAGGGGCAAATCGCTCATCCACCAGGTCGTAGATGACAAGACAAAGGACAACGAGGACCTCCGGCTCAAGATCATCGCAGTGACCGGCGCCCGCGTGAGCCAGAACACCAAGAGGAACATCAGGAACGCGATCGTCGAAGAGACCAGGAAAGGGATAACCGAGAAGAACTTCGAAGAGGCGATCCAGGATGTCATCTACGGCAGATTCTCCTCGAAGATCTTCAACCGGCTCAAGACGATAACGAAGATGAGGCGCGTCGAGATACGGAAATCCGAGAGAGGGGAACGCTTCAAATGAAAATTTCCCCCTATTCTTCTTAGGGTAAATTTTCAATAACTTCATTAGTCGCTTTGAAAGCGAGGCCGCTCTGCGGCCTCTGATTCTGGTTTTACTATGATTCCCGGCGGAATGGATCCGAAAAAGATGCAAGCCATGATGCGGCAGATGGGCATCAAGAGCGAGGAGATAGAGGCGCTCAAGGTGACCATCGAGGCGTCCGGCGGCAGGACGATCATCATAGAACAGCCCCAGGTGACCAAGATTACCATGCAGGGCCAATCCTCATTCCAGATCGCAGGAAATGTCCGGGTCGAAGAGAAGGCGGCGGCCGACGACCTGAAGCTGATAATGGAGCAGACCGGCTGCTCGGAAGAGCAGGCGAAGGGCGCGCTCGAGAAATCCGGGGGAGACATCGCCGCGGCGATCCTGTCGCTCACGGAAGAGAAAGAATAAAAATCTTCAGAGGGTTAGTGCGGTATGGCGATCAGACGCGAACTGCTGCTTATCCTGCTCCTCCTCCTTGTCATCGCCGTGCTCGTCAAGCTTATCGAATTCTTCCAGGTCAATATCGTGGAAGCCGATGCGAGCAAATTCGTCTCGGAGGACCTCCGGAACAAATATCCGTCTGCGGACATCTCGATCATGACGATCACGCAGAAAACCAACGATGACGGGGCCAGGTATCTGGAGGTCAAAGCCCGCGTCACGCAGGATCCTGAGTCCCCCTGCCCGGAGCGTTCGCATATCTTCTACAACTATCCGAAGCAGAATTTCGTCCCCCAGCAGCCGGAGGTCATAACCAAGAACTGCGTGGTCTGCGCCTCAGGGCTCTGCACCATCGCATTCCCTGAAGAAGCCATCATCGCATCGCATACGTTCCCCGGCACTTCGGACGTGCAGGCCTATCTGAACCGGAACCCCAACGCCCAGCCTTCGGCTGTTGAGAAAGCCGACTCGTGGGAAGTGACCTGGGTATCGGATACGGCCATCTCATCCTATGTCGTCACCATCCACCGCGACGGGACGATCCTCGGGATAAAGCAGGTCCCGAAGGCCTAGGGCATTTAAACCCCATCCACATAAATCCTCATCATGGTCAGCAGCAAGGACGCCGTAGCGGGCCCCAAGAAGCGGGAGCCAGCGCCGGCGCAGCGTTCGGGCGGATGGTATGCGGCCCTTGCCCTGGAAAGCTCATACTCCAGCCCGCTGTCGGACGAGGACCGGGCTGAGCTTGACAAAGCCAGGCAGCGCCTCGCGTCCTCTGATGCCGCCGAACCGGCAAAGAAACGCCTCCTCGAATATGCCGCCAAAGCGACCGGCCAGGGAGCCGGGAGGTTCGCCTCGCTCCAGGCCGAAGCCGTCATCAACGGCTTTCTCGACGGCAAGGTGCCGCCAGCGCGCATTGATTTCGAGGTGCGGTTCATGGATGCGTGGTGCGGTGACCGGGTGGCCGAGTTCGCCGAGAGCGAACGGAGCGAACTGCTCCAGAAGACCGAGGGGTCCGAGAGGACCATGCTCGACCGGATGATAGGCATGGCGGTGACCAGGAGCAGGTACCTCATGGCCGCGGCGGTATCCGCTCTCCGCGTCTACTATGATGACACGGCACCCCAGGAACGCCGGGCCATGCTGGAGAAAGCGATAACGGTCCTAGAGAGCACCAATCCAGGGTGAGCATCCTTTTAATACATTCGCTATAAATGGTAGGAAGTGGTAGGGATGGGCAAAATAGTGTTCATGGGCATGCATGAGCGACCGGCTCAGAGGAGGACCTCCGCCCACGCAGGCATGCTGGAATTCATCAGCGTCCGTGAAGGGATCCAATCGCAGACCAGGGAGCTGAGCTCTTTCTACGGCCCCCGCCCCGCTCCGAAACCACGGGATATCGATCTCCGCATCGCGCGCATATGCTTCGCCACGTATCTCCTCGAGACGCTCGAAACCATGCTCCATATCGCCGACCGGAGGAGCAGCCTGCTGCCGAGCTTCGAGACCGCGAGGAAAGCGGTCCGGGAGATCCTCCCCGACCATTTCTTCACGCTCACCGGGCACCAGGTCACCCGGAACTTCCTCGAGCACGAGGAACCCCTCCGTTCATCGGCCGCGAGATTCGGGATCGACCTCCTGATGCCTGAACCTGCCGTCGAGAGATACCAGCCGAAACTCGCATCAGAGATAAACAGGATGTACGGCCTCTGACTCTCCGGCTTTTTTAAAGACTAACATGGAATCTATCAATATGGCAAAAAACCCGAAGCCTACCGCTTCCACCATAGTCGACATAGTCATCCCTCCGAAAGGCTCGTTCTTCAAGAAGGCTCCCCCCGCCAATGCGGAGATCCCGAAGACAGAGAAAGTCTCCAGATCCAAGGTCATCGAAGAGCTTCGGGGCTTGGGACGCGGGTGGACCGAAGATATCGCTGCCCTGCTGGGCCTCCCCCAGGAACTCTACCGGAGCAGCGGAGAGGGGACCATATATTTCTCGAAAGAGCGGGAATTCGGCATCGGCGAGACCGCGCTCGGGCTGTCGTCCGGCAGGCTGAGGGCACCGAAGACGCAATACGGCATCGCCATCCATGACAGGGCCGGAAGCGTATATATCATCCTTGTGGACATGCAGAGAAGGATAATCGTGCGCGAACGGCTTTTCTGCATGCATGACCAGCCTCCAGAGAAAGACTGGGGTGCGGTGAAGACCGCCATCCTCTCCGCCGGGGCTCTCATGACAGACGCTGAGCGGGGGAAAGGGAGCATCGCGGTGTTCGACGGCAGCGCACGGCTGCTACCGCCCGAAACCGGCTGAGCCCGTGTTCCATCCCTTTAAAACCTTCCATGCCAGAACCCTCATATGCGCGCTAGGGCGAAGGCCCAGGGGGACCGTTCGAACGTCGTCTCCTTGGACGAATTCCGGAGAAAGCATATGGACAGCGAGACGGACTGGAAAGCCGAATGCCTCGAGAGGCTCAACAAGATCGCCCCGGTGGACGATGGGTTCATCGCCATGCTCGGGCTCCCGGAGAACCTCCAGCGCCTAGGCGAGGATCATTTCTCGACGGATCCAGAGAACGGGCTATATCCTGTCGAAGGCGCAATCAATTTCGGCTACCCGTTCCCGTCATCGGTCCCGGACTTCGGGATACTGCTCTCGACCAAAGGCAGCGACCTGTTCTGCACCCTCCTCGACCGGAAGCGCAAGATCATCGTGTCGGCCCCGGTCCGGAATGCCAATGCCGCAAGCGGCTCCTGGAGCGGATTCCGCGAGGCCCTGCGCGCCGCCCTGTCGAGGGCAGGAGAGCTCTCCAGCGCCGGGACGAGCTTCACGTTCGTGGTCGAATCGGAGTCCAGCTCTGTGATAGACTGAACGGCCGGGAGAGCCATTTATAAATGGTTTTGTGTATATTTAAGATATAAAATGGTGATACTCTGCACGATACGGTTACCAGCATCAGGGGGCACGCCGCTGCGAGGGGCATGCTCCGAGAAAGGCGCCTGAACGGCATCCCCGCCATAGATGTGCCGACGGTCCAGCGCTTCATGGCAGAGAAGAGGAAGCTCGAGCTCCCCGCCCAGGAGGGGGAAGCCGAATACCGGCTGAGGAGGAAGGAGATAGACAAGAGCCTTCTCCGGGAGACCACCTCATTCATGCTCGAGAACTGCATATACCCTTATTCCGTGCATCTGCCGGCATACCAGCTCGGCGACGGCGAAACGGCTTCAGACGTCATAAAGGCGATAGACACCATCATCGAGGCTGTCGATCCTGCCCTTTTCGTGCTCCATGTGTCCAAGCCTCCGCTGCTGAAATGGGGGTCCGAGGTCCGTGATATCCTGAGGAACCTTCCTCCGGACCGGACGATCGCCCTCGAGAATGTCGGCGTGGACGGCGACAAGATGAGGTTCCCGGACCGCGTCGGGCCTGTGCTGAGCGCGATCGGCGACCCGCCCGACAACCTAGGCTTCTGCCTCGACATCACCCATGTCGTGCCCCGCAATCCGAACCGCGGCACGATCGGGGAAAAGGAAGCGGAAATATTCTCGACGATCCTCGCTTTCATGGATGCTATGGGATCCAGGCTCCGGCACATGCACCTGTCGAATACCCGCTACGAGGGAACAAAGAGGCTCCAGCACCTTCCTTTCGATGAGGGCGTCCTTGATATCGCGCGGATAAAAACCGAGCTGTCGGTCCGCGGATTCGGGGGGAAATGCGTCCTGGAATTCGCCCACTGCCGGGTCGCAGACGGCATCGAGGCCTGGAACAGATCCTGATCATTCTTCGACCGGAGTCAGGAGACGGGCGAACAGCTCCTTCTTGATCCTGGCCTTCTCTGCTTCGAATTCCTCGGGCTTTATCCGCCCCTCGGAGATCGCCTGTTTCGCCAGGGCGAGCGAACTATTCTCGACTTGGAGTATCTCGATGGGGTCAAGGGCGGACGATATCCCTTCCATCAGCGAGAGGCGCTCATCAGCAGGCGCCAGCCTGTCCTTCAAAGCCTCTATCACCACCCTCGTCAATTTCGCATCCTTCACATTGACCCTGCTCAGGAACTCGACTGCTGAATCCATGTCGAGCTTTCCATCCCTCAAGAGCCCTATCACCCCGGGTTCCCCATCTCTCCCGACGCCTTTTTTCGTCAGGACATCGAAGAGCGCGCCGCCGAAGGCTGAGCGATCCACCTGGGCCTTGAGGTCTGCGGCAGTCTTCTTCCCGTCGATGAACTCCCCCAGAGCCAGAAGGTCCCCATAGCTTATCTCACGCAGGACCGGATTGACAGTGCCTTTCACTTTCGGGATCTTGTCCATGAGCCCGTCTTCGATAAGGCCTTTCAGTATCCTCGGGGTCTTGGTCGTCCCCTCGCGGAGCGCACGCGAGAATGCTATCTCCACGTTCGTCCTCAGCGCAGGATTCGTGGCAGAGGCCTCGAGCACCTGCTTGATAAGGAGCTTGGTCTCCGGCTCGATGACGGCACCGCTCCGCCCTGCCATATCATATGCCCGGAAAAGCCGGTAGATGGTGTTGACCGAGGATTCCCCCCCTCCTATTATGACCCGGAGCATCTCCTTGGTCCGGCTGTTGAACCGCACTACATTGTCATTAATATCCTTCATGCCAGAGCCCGTAGGGTCGATGATCCCTGCCCGTTCCATTTTCCCGAGCTCTATGTACATGCTGTTGATCGTGAGGTCCCTGGCGTTCGCATCCACCCTCAAAATCTCCGGGATGTTCGGTCCTTCCCTCTCGTAGAATTTCCCGGGCCCCCATAGGAGCCTGATCTCCAGGAGGCTGCTCCTTTCCTTGCCTCCGGGCTTCACCTCTTTCACCAGCTTGACATCCGGAGCATACCCGCCGGGCTCGTCCGATAGCTTCAGCCCGGCTTTCCTGATGACGACATCTTTGCCCCCTGCTTCCTGATACGCTTTCTTGAGTTCTGAATAGAACAGGATCTCCCCGCCGGATACGATGATATCCATGTCGTTCGGCATCTTGCCCATGGCAAGATCCCGGACCGAGCCGCCGACGAGGAATATCTTTATCTCCTTCCCGTATTTCTCCGATGCCCTCACCTGGGCCAACCTCATTATCGACAAGGCCCGGATTATCTGGTCTTTCTTGGTCTTAATCATCCCGGCGAAGAGATCGCTCTTCTCGAAACCGGCTGAATAGGCATCAATCACGTTGGTGTTGGCAGGCTTCCCCTTATCCATGATCAGGCCCATCTTCAGCGCGCTATCCTTTCCTATCTCACCGCCAGGCCGGACTTTGACCTCACCAGGAGCAATCGGTCCGACCGTCTCCCGCTGCTCGCCCGGGGCGTTCAACGGCTGATTCCCCTTAGGGACGACGTTGTCCTTCATGGCCCTGACGCTGTCCCCGACCGCCATCGCCATCGGTTCGGGCGCCGGGCCTTTAATCTTCTCCACAATCCCTGGCGCATCGTTCTTCTGGAACCTCGCGATCCCGACCTGGTCGCCGATCTCGAAAGCCCGCTTGACATTGCGCCTGCCCATCAGGCCATCGATTATCCCGGCCGCAGGGTGGCCGGCCTGTCTCATCTTATCAAGCTCAGCCTGGGCAGCGCTCCTGACCTGCGGCTCGCTGCTGTTGAGCTTGCGGAGGAACTCCGTCAGCCTTGCAGGGTCGCTGATATTCTGGACCGCTTTGTCAGCCTCGGCCACGACCTTGGAGTCCTTCCCTCCGCCTATGGCGGTCAATTTCACTGCAGGCCTTTCCTCCGGTCCCCTCGGTAACGGCGGCGGGTTTCCTCCTCCGGGGCCTCCACCGCCGCTTTTGAGCGGCACCTTCATGCCGTTCAAAGCTTCAAGATGCGGATTGGCGGCTTGCCCGGGAGCGAGCGTCTCCTTCACCCACAGCCTGCCCTCGCTCTGTCCGACGATCTCGACCATGGCGAGGAACGATCTCATGCCGGGGGGCGCAGTGCCTTCGAAAGACACTATCCTGGAAGTCTTAGGATCATAATAAGCCGTCAGTATCTTGGCCCGGACCATCCTCCCGTCCGGCGTCCTGATGGTGTTGGCCGCAGGCTTCCCTGCGAAAGCATCCTGCAGGTTCCCGTTCACGCCGGCTCTCGTATCGGCGCGGTCGCCCATCACAATGAGCGCGTTATCCAGAGCTCTTTCGTCCGGGGGCTTGTTCCCCGCGCCCACCTTGAAATGCTCCTCGATGAATTTCGCTTCAGCCGCCCGATCCTCGCCCAACACCTTGACTTTCGCCTGGTATCCTGAGATCGACATCTCTTTCGGGGGCGCGGCCTTTTGGGGGAGCGGGGGCGGCCTCGCTATCTGGTCCGAAGCTTTGGGGAGCGGAGGAGGCCCTGGCCTCGGCGGCGGAGCAACACCCAGCTCGGTATCCAGCGCCGTGAGCTGCTTGTCGACGAAAACCCTCCTGTTCTTGGGATCGACGAGTTGGTCGACCATCTTGCCTATCTTGTCACGGTATCCCTTGTCCAGCCTCAGCTGGGCGTGCTGGGTATCGATGAGGAACAGCCCGGCGGCTCCATCAATCCTGATGTCTCCGGGCTTGAAGCCATGCTCCCTCATCTTCGTATCGGCAAGCCCTAACGGCTTCCCGTCTTGGGCCGGATCGGTCAGATACGACTTTACCTTGGCAGCCCTCTGGACGAGCTCCGGCAGCGGAGGGACGTTGTCGGCGCCCCTGCGCTCGGCCCAGACCTCTCTCATCTCAGATACGAGAGTCTTGTACTCCACCTTGCCCCTTGCCGCGCCGCTCAGCAACTTGAGAAGGTTGACTGTCCCGTTCGCGAAATCCTCATCGAAGAAGGTGAAGTCGGTCTTGGTGGTGTTGTTCGCTTTATCCATCCTGTCGAAGATCCTGAATCCGACGCCATCGGTGTCTATCGGCTGGAAAGTTATCGTGAGCGTATCGCCTTTTTTCACCAGGAACGCCGCGGTGTTCCTCGCGAACCGGTCGCTCAGGAGGCCCAGGCGGGCCGTCTCCTGGTATTCGGCCCACCTCTTCATCAACTCCTTCCTGCCTTCCGGAGTCGACATCAGCCGGCCCATCTCCGTGACAAGCCGGTCTTCCCCTCTCTTCAGTTTCAGGAGGTGTTCGCGGCCTTCCGGAGTCTTCATCAGCTCGGTGAACCTGACGGTCGCCGCGTCATTGCCCTTGCCCCAGAGGGCGAGGATATCCTCCCGTCCTTCAGGGGTGCGCATGTACATCTCGAAACCGGCCTGGTTCATCGTGGAATCCAGTTCGTCCATCCTACGCGATATCGCGACATCATGGAGCGCCTCATCGCGGAGGAGCCGGACCTCCTCCACAGCTACGGATTGCATCTTCCCGTCGATCCTGATCGTGACCTCCGGCTTTTTCCCTGATGCATCCGGCCGCGCATAATCGTGGATGTCCTCCACGAATTCGTATTCGGCGACCTCCCTCTTCGTGATCCCTTTCGGGTGCTCATAGAGCACGCCGGTCTCGTACGAGAAGACCTTGCCTTTGGCATCGGTCGCATGGACTTTCTGGGGGGCAAGCCCGGCTTCTTTCACCGCCCCTGCCCCGATCTGGTCAGCCTGGCCGTTGACCTTCTTGAGTATTATCGTCCTCTTCTCCTTGCCGGCAGGGGTCAGGACCTCCATCTCCACCCGGAAGGCTCCAGTGCCTCCCCCCAGCACCTCTATCCTCTTTATGGTCGCATCAGGATAGGCCGGCTTCCCATCCACCATGATACCCCGGATATTGCTCTCGGCGTCGGCCTTGAACACCAGATCGAAGACCGCCTGGTTCGGATCATTCACCTCTATGCCTACCGCTTTGAGGGCATCCTTCCTCGCTGATCTGAGCTGGTCCTCGGTGACTGCTTTGCCTTCTTCAAGCCCATACGCTTTCTTAACTTCAACCGGCGTCGTTCCCTTCCTCTTCGCGATGTCGCCGATGCCCCCAAGGGTCTCATAATTGATCTTGTTCTGCGGCAAGGGCGCGGCCTGGGCTCTCGCAGCGAGATATCGCGATTCGTCCTCGGCCCTTGCGGCCTGGGCAGATTCCCATCTCGAGAGTATCCTCTCGCGGAGCTCGGGTATCTTCATGAACTCCAGAGCGGCTTCTATGGTCGGATAGACCGATTTCAGCTCAGCTACCCTCCTCTGTTTCTCTATGTTCCCTTCGTACCCGTTTGCCTCTATCTGATTCAGCCTTTTTTCCAGGGCCTCGAGAGCCTGCCTCGTCTTGGGCAGGTTCTTCTCGGCCATGACCCTGAAAGCATCATCGGGCTTCACTCCCTGGGCCAGTGCCTCGGCTACCGCCCTCCTCTCCTGCGGGTCGGCGAGCTTGAGCCGGTTCATGAACATCTCTCGTTTGGCCGCAAGATCGAATCTCCAATCAGGAAGCTTGGCGAGATCCGCATCGGCGGCCGCACGACCAGCTCCGTCGGCCGGCCTGATCCCTGCGGCTTTCTCCAGAGAATCCTGCACGCCGTCCACTTTCGTCTGGGACACCTTTGGCCTCCCGCCCGTGTCCAGCTCGATGAATTCCCCCTCTTCGATTATTATCAGCGGTTCGGAGGATTTTTTCTGCGGCTCCGAAGGCTTCTTCTCCGGCCCTTTCCCTGAAGACGGTTCAAGGTCGCCTGTGCGGACCTCAAACGGCGGAGTGGATTCCTTCGGGGGAGGCGGAGGCCTCTTCACCGCGACCGAATCTATGATGTCTCCGGTGTGTATAGGCTCGGTGCCGCCGCCTCTCTTCGGCTCGCTCGGCTTTTTCTCCATCACGAGAGTCGGCGTCTCGTCTTTCGTCGGAGCTTTCAAAGGCTTGACCACGGTCTGGCGGTCTTCCGACGGAAGAGGCTTGACAAGCGTCGATGCCACATCGGAGAGCGTGAGCTTCGGCGTTTTCGATGCGCCCCCCTGGGAAGGCGGCGCCGGCTTCACGACCGTGGGGGTCTCAGAGACAAAGTCTCCGGAGCCGAGCCTGATCCCAGACGATGACTTGGGCGGCGCTGCCGGTTTTCCCGACTGCTGCTCCTCGAAGGTCTGCATGTCCCTGGAGATATCCATGATCTCCTTCACCATGTCCGTCTTCTTCGGATCCATGAGCTGCTTGAATATCGGGACTGCGCCGAGATCGTTCGCCGCGATCCCGGTCATCTCCCTGAATCCGGCTTCGGTCCGCACGAAATCCCCGTTCCTCTTCACCGATACCGCCTTGCGTCCGGCAAGGTTCTGCGGGATGCCTTCCCGTGAGGGGAAGACGGCGAAATATTTCCCGTTTATTGTTGCGACCGGCGATCCCTTCAGCCTTGTCTTCGGGATCTCGGAAGCGGATGATAGCTCTACTATGAATACCTCCTTGCCGTCAGGGAAGATCCGGCCGAGGGCTTTCTGGCCCTGCGCATCTATCGTGTTCCAAGCGAAGCCTTCGTACTCGGGCCTCATGGTCGAGCGGCCGTCCGGCCTGCTGATCGGGCGGACCGGTTCGCCGTTGAATTGGAGCTCCCACGGATCCTTGGTCATCCCGCTGTTCGCTATCTCAGCCAGCTTGCCTGGATCCGATATCCTGATCCCCATCCCTACCGGCTCGCCTTCCCTCCTGCGGAATTCCGCTATCATCCCTTCCTGGTATTTCGGGTCAGAGCCAATATCGCGCATCCACATCCGGACGCCGTTTTCCAAGGCGTTGCCCGCGCGCGACTCGGCGATTATGTCATGGACGGTGGCTTTCTTCAGCCCGACCATATCGAGGGCGAATCCCTGGAAATACAGACCGGTGGCTGCGTTGAGGTCCTTTGTCTTAACGAACCATCTGCCTCCGGATTCCGAAACCGTGGCGAATGCGGAGTACTGGGTGCGCCATTTGTCACCGGTGATCGGATCGACCTCGAACGTCCATTCGCCGGCCTTGTCCTTCACCATCTGCAGGTTCTTCTGCATAGCGATGTCCTTGAAGAGGCGGTGCTGGTCGTTCGAACCGAATTTCCATTTCATTGAGTCCAGGTTGAATCCTCCCTTGCCGTCGGCCACAGCCAGATAGGACGCGCCGGCGTCATTGTCGATCCTCCCGTTCTTAACAAGCGTGTTCCGAGTGTAATTGCCGTCTGCATCGACCTGGATCTTGATGCCGGCCTTATCGTAAGCCGCGAGGGCTTCAGGCGTGGCCTTGACTTTCTCGGTCGTGATCTTGTAGCCCTGGTCCTTGAGCTTCTGGACCTCCCCGGCAGAGAGGGAGTCCATTATCTCGAGCTTGATCCTCCTGGTATTGACTTCGTGGCCGTCATGGTTCCCGGTCACGTACTCCGCTGTGACCGCGAACCAGTATTCAGACCAGAAAGCCTTGGGGTCTTTCATATACTCCTGCATGAACTCGGGGTTCCGCATCATGTCGGAGATGGCAGTCTCGCCGACAGCGCGGACGGTCCGCTCCTTCTCGCCTATCTTGAGCTTGCCTTCGAACTCCCCTATGCTCCGCAGGAGGCCGTATCTGGACACCTCGCCGTTGCCGTTCGTGTATGTCAGGTCGACCGTCCTGCCGTCCCTAAGCATCGTGGTCATGACATCCGGGGCCGGCATCCCGGAGCGGAGAGCGTATTCTGTTCCGCCGGCATCCGGCCGGAGGTCGAGCCTTTTCGCGTATTCCACATGCTCGGCACCGTTAGGCTCCCGTACCGTCACCTTGAAAGCGCCCTCTGCGCCGAACTTGAATTCGATGTCAGTGACATGCCCGCCATTATATTTCTGGGCGATCAGGTTGAGCATGTCCCCTCCTATCATCATCCCCATTATGTCAGGCAGGATCTTAGGGTCTACATTCAGGTTGATGCCGAGCCTCCCCATCAACGACTGGGCGGATTTCGCATCGCCGGCCCTGCGGTATGCTTTCGCCAGGTCTCCAGGCGGCAGGCCGTATATCCTCTCGATCTCATAGCCCCTCTCGCCGCTGAGGAGCTTGAGCTCGTCGAGATAGCGGGCCCTCGATGAGGCAGTCTCGTAGTCTTTCTTCGCTTCGGTAAGCGTTTCATTCTTTTCATTGATCTTCGAGGCGAGCTTATCCGCCTCCTTGGTCTTGCCCTCACGCCTAAGCCTGACTATGTCCTCTGCGATTTTGTCTATCTCTGCCTTAAGCGCCTCGACCCTCTGTTCCCCTTTCTGGGCCTTCTTCCTCAGGTTTCCGATCACCGCATCCTGCATCCCGGGTTCGAGACCCATGAACACATCGGCCCGCGTCTCCCTCCCCCTGAGCCCAGGATACCGCTCGTCGTCGAGGAACATCCCAGCGACCTTCTCGGCCTTCGCCTTCTTCGCCAGCCCACCGACTTTCGGTGGCGCTGCGAGCGGCTTCCCTTCGGCGAAAGCGTCCGCGGCCATCCTGGCCCCGGCGAACCTGCCGGCCTTCATCTGAGCGCGGATATTCATGAGCGGCTTGTCGGCCGGCGAGGGCTTTAGCCGGCCGGACTCTATATCCGAAATGCGCCGCTTGGCGAGCGATGCCCGGGCGAAGTCCTCGGTTATCGGAAGCATCCTCCCTGCCGCATCGGCATAGGAATGGGCGAGCATGTAAGAGAAGACATCCAGCGACTCGCCGGGTCTCGGAACCGGGCCCTGCATGTTCAAAAGCTTGCCTGCTTCGGCGTATGTCTCCTCCACCACCCTGCGGGAGGCCTCTTCCCGGGATATCTTCGGGTCAGCCTTCATCTCCTGCGCGATCGCGTCCAGGAACGGCTGGTCGGAGGGGGTCTTCGCGACCGGGCTCTCCGCATACTGCTTGGCAAGCCTATCGACTGTAGGCCGCATCGCATCCTGCGAAACTGCGAGCGCTTTGGCGGCCTCGTTGTAATCCGCTTCTCCAGGCTCCTTCCTGCCGGCCCTGCGCGCATTGCTCTTCGCTATCTGATCCAGATGGGCGGCAGATATCTCATCGGTCTTCCCGGGCCGGAGCTTCTGAGCTCCGTACTGCTTCGGGATCTCCTGGTAGTCCATTGCCGCCTGCTCCAGGCCGCTCACCTGCTTCCCCGATGCCCTTTTCTCGCGCCCTGCCCTCGCATATCTCTCCACGGCGTTCTGGTCGAGCGAGCGCTCCTTGGCATTCGCCGGGATGAGCTCGCGTTCAAGCGTGGTGGCGGCTTTCGCGTATCTGAGACGCTGGGCCTCCAAAGCGATTCTCTGCTCCGGCTTCTGCCCCGGGGCAGCCGTCCCGTATTGGGGCTGCTGCTCCTGAGGTTTCGCGGCCATGGGTTTTGTGATCTCATCCTGCTTGAGAGCGGAAGGAGGGGGCATCGGCTTGGTGACCTCGTCGGCAGCCGCAGGGGGCGGGCGTCCCCCTCCGGATGGAGGCGGGCCTCCCTTATCCGCTTTTCCGGACACGAACTTGGCTATCTCCTCAGCAGCGGCCTCGTTGGAAAGGTTTTTCGAGCGGAGATCCTTCAGGAACTTGAGCTGGCCTTCGCGCTTCGCGGGCTCGTTGCTCAGGACGCTCTCATATCTGGTTTTGGCTTCAGGTTCAGCCGGCGCTCCGGACTCCCATTTCTTGCCGTAAGCCTCGACCAGCCCGAACATCTCGTTGGTCTTCTCCCAGTTCGCCCTTTTATCCGGCGGGAGCATCCCGAGTATCTTGTCCCTCCCCGGCACGTCAGGTTTCGGCGCATTCAGCTGGCCGGCGATCCTCACATCCTCGGCGAAGCTGCCCTCCCTGCCGATCGTGTCGAGGAAGTTCGCCCGCGTCGTCCCGAGGAAATCCGGCACAGGGACTCCGGGCGGAAGCACGCTTTTCGTCTCGTTCCCGAGCCCGCTCACAGTGTCGAGCGCTGCTTTCGGATCCCCGAAATACCAGCTCGATTTGTCAGCGTACTCAGAGAAGAAGGGTGCCTCGCGCATCACGACCTGGAGGGCGTCAGGCGAGAGCGCCGCGATCCCCTTGAGCCTATCGGTATAGAGCTCGACCGGAGATTTATCGGCATAATGGGCTTTGATCGCGTCAGCCGCGGCAGGAGAGTCCTTCGGCCAAGTCGGCACTTTCTTCGTCGCGCTGTTGAACGGGAACTCAGTCCTCTGGATCATGGCCTCGGCCATGGCGATCTTCAGCTTCCCGCCGCTGGTGGAGGCATCCCACCCGAACCTCTCCTTCATGAACCGGATGCCCTCCTCTGATTTCATCCATGCGAGGGTGGCAGCGACCCGGGCCGGAGCCCCTGGAGCGCGCGCCGGGTCGGCGTCATGGAGGATCCCGACCTGGCCCATGAACTTCGCTTTCTCTTCCGCGGAGCCGAATACCGCCTTGTCGGCAGGGGGCAGGCCTTCTGCTTTGGCCCTCGCCAGCGTCAGGTCATAAGCCGCCCTCGCGACATTCTCGGTATGCTCCTGGTTATGATAGACCTTGATCTGCTGGCCCTCTTTCACGACCTGGCCGTTGACCTCCGGAGGGTGCAGGGCCATCATCGCATCCGAGGGCGAAGAGCCGCCGATCACCCGGCCCAGCGAGAATTCCGGAGGCGGAGCCGCTTTCGGCTTCTCTATCCCTCTGGACGAGAGGTAATTGTCAACATGCGATATCGGGGGCGTGTCCGGGGCGCTCCGTGCCCTCGAGAGGAAGTTCCCGAACGCCAGGCCTTCCTCCCCGCTGACGTTCTTCCCGGCGAGCTCGCCTGCAGCCTTGTTGAAGGCGGCCGGATCGTTAGCCTTCTCGGCCTTGGCCATCCTGACCGCCAATTCGGAGAGACTGTTCATGCGTTCGAGCTCAGCCTGCGACAGGCTCCCCTTCCTCTCCCCGAGATTCTGCCTCTCGACCGCCCGGCCCAGCTTCTCGGAAAGGGCCAGCGCCGAAGGCTTGTCCAGCCCTCCTATAACCGAAGAGAGGACGTTCGCCGCATCGCGCTCGGCAGGGGAGAGGGCGTTCCACTCGGTCGTCGTGTCGTAACCCACTGCGCGCTTGGCCGCGAAATCGTATATCCTCCCGCCCGCGATCCCGATCTGCTCGGGGGTCTGGGGCGGGCTCTGCTGGAGGACCTTGGCAGCCGCCGCGGCAGGGGAATCCCCGGCTTTCACACGGACCCGCATAGCCTGTATCTCGATCCCGGCCGGGCCTTTCGCTATCAGGACGTTCTTCATGGCGGTATCCAGGTTCTCGCCCCGGGCCACGCGGAGCCGGATCTCCTGGATCTCCTTCCCGAGCTGCGAGTTCAGCTCGACACCCGGGATCGGATCGTTGCGGTTGAGGCTCACCCTGCCGTCGGAAAGGGCGTTGTAGACCTCGTTGTATCTCTGGAACTCAGAAACCGTCTTCGCGAATCTCGAGGGCGAAATGTATTCCGGCCCCGCTTGGGCTGGCATCGGCTGCGGCTCTGCCGGTTTCGCCTGCTGTTCCGCCTTCGGTAAAGGTCCACCCTCGGGTGGGGCCTTCACCGTCCTCGCATATTCCTCGGCGATCTTGATCGCGGTCGAGAGATCGCCGTCCTTCATGGCGCTTATGTATCTAATGTCCTCCTTCATCTTGCCCAATGCAGCCTTCTCGCCGGCGCTGGGTTCGCGTGCGAGGACGCCATGATCGAGCGCGACGAGATCGCGCGCCTGCCTGCCTGCTCCCGGGGCAAGGTTCTCGTTTGCGATCCTCCTTGCTACTATCGCCTTCGACTGCTCGGCAAGCTTCTCGAGCCTCGAAGCTCGGTCTTTGGCCGGGGAAGTGAGAATGTCATTGACCGCCCCTGCATATTCGGGGTATTTTGCAACCGCGTCGCGCAGTTTCTGGTTGAATTCGGCAGGATCCTTCTTGCCTTCGATCCCCTTTACTATCTGGTCCAGGAGCTCGCCGACCCTCTTCTGCGCCTCGCCGAGGCCGGATGCGTTGAATCTGGCCTCAAGGTCAGGGCTTCTCCTCTCCGGTCCGCCTGCTGCCAGCCCCTCCATATGAATCTGCTGCCTCAACTTCTGGAAAGGCCTGACCTTCTCCTCGATCTGCTGCCTTATGTGGGCCTCTGCGGCTGCCTTGAATTCAGCCGGGCTCTGGCCAGGGACCGGCTCAGGAGCCGGTATCCTTATCGTCTCGCTCCGATATTCGGTCTCATACGGGATCTCTATGAACCGCTTCCCGTCCTCGGTCACCACTGCAGCCTTATCCGGGACTATACCGGGGAGTTTAGCTGTCTCGAGGAGGTTTCTCGCCGTATCCTCCTGGATCCTCTGCGCTCCGGCCGGCTCGAGGGCGGGCTTCTGCGCCGGGGCACGGGGCACCGGGCCGCCGGTACCGGTCTGATCGAGCGCGATCTGCTCAGCCGCGGACTCCTTTATCCTAAGAGCCGCGCCAGCCCCTCCTTTCGGCATCTGTTCCGCTTTGACGTGCTCGAAGCCCACCACCGAGAAGAACTTGTCTATATTCGCCTCGCTCACTTTGCTCGCTCTGAGATGGTTTATCAGGTCCTCTGCGGTGCGGATCCATTTCTTCGCGGCGACTTTCTCAAGAGCCCCCATCACTGATTCATCGACCATGAGCTGGCCGGTGGCCTTGTCGGTGAAGACATCCCGGAGCACCGACCTTTCCGAGTACTCCGGAACCACTCCCTTATCAGTGGATCTGTAATATAGATGCGCATCCGCTATGATAGCGTTCAGCCTGTTCTCGGCGCCTCTGCTGACCGCACGGTACTGGAACATCTCGCCGACTATGGGCGCCTTCACTTCGTCCTTGGCCTTCTTGATCGCCGCCCTTGCCTGCTCCTCAGGATTCAGCCCTCTCTGCCTAAGGCTTCCATCCGGCGCCCTCTCCCAAACTGTGCCGGTCATGTTCTTCGCAGGCTCGACCGCGGCGCTCGCCACGGTAGCTTTCTCTATCTGCGGCATCCCGTTCTCCTTCATCCTCTGCGGGAACTTCGCGCCGGCCTCGGCCACAGCGGCGTGGAACGTTTTCATATCCACCGGTCCCTTGAATTCGAAAGCGAATGTCATGGGCCCGTCGGCGTAGATCTTCACCTTGTCGGCGATCCCGTGCGCCTTGAACGCCTCTACCATCGCATCCTGGAAATGCGCGGTCAGTTTGTCCGTGACCGGGTGCCCCAGCTGGTTCATGACGCTGGGGCCTGCGAGGCCGTTCTGGATGTGCGTGACACCCTTGCCGTTGTTCTCCGCGAGCCTCTGGACGTCCCCTCGGAACCCTCCTTCGAAGCCCACACGGAACGTCGCATACGCATTCGGCTGGATGTCGCGGCCCTCCCTCTGCCTCGCTATGGCTATAGGCACAGGCTCTGCGCCAGCCTTCGACCCGAGCACATCCCCGATGAATCTGTCGATCTTGACTGCCGAGGCTTTGCCTCCTTCCCTCCCCTCCAGGCTGTGAAGCGAGTGGCTGACTTCGAGGGCCACAAGCGCGCCGTTCAGGTCGCCGTATTCCTTGCCCCCGAAGCTGAAAGACCTTCCCTTCTCAGCAGGCTTGACGGTGACGACTCCGCCATGGGCGTTCACGTCCGTCATGGCTTTGAAGAGCGGGCTCTTCTCGTCCAGGCCCATGCCGAGGGCGACCTCTTTCAAAGTGTCCAGGAAGCTCTGCTTGTATTTCGCGATCGCGGCTTCAGCTTCTGCAGGCGTCTTCCCCAGCTTGTCTCCCCGGATCACAGATACGACTTCGTCGCCTTCTGCCGTCTGGAGTTTCGTGTAAATCTCAGGGTGCTTGGTCTTGAACCTGTTCCCGGCCTCCATATATATCTTGAGGCCGAGGTCTCCGACCTCGAATCCCATGTACGTGCGGTCGTGGGACTGGAACTTCTCTCCCCCATATCCGAGCCCGTTCTTCATCCAGGTCTTGGCCCCGTCGAAGACTATGACCCCGATCGGCTGGGCTTCCTTGGACACCCTCGGGTTCGCCGCAAGGCTTCCCAGCAGGTCCGCCCCTACGGCGACATCGCCGTTCAGCTTCGCGAAGCCGTCATAGATGTTCTCTTCGTATCCGAGTTCCCTGCGCACACCTTCGAGGAGCTTCTTCATTGCCGGGGCGGCATTCTTTATAGTATCATATAACGTCGCTCCTTCCCTCGGGATAAGCTCGGGCGGAATCTTCTCCTTGCCACCGTACATCCTCCCAAGGTATTCTATGGTCTGTTCCACGAACTTGGATTTGTTGCCGCTGACCGCGAGTGTCGAAAGCTCGCCGACCCTGTTCCCGACCTCTCCGGAGAGGATCAGGTCAGGCCTCGCCGCGAGCCTTGAGATATCCGCTACGATCTCCGAGGGCTCAAGCCCTACGCGCACCTGGAGGTATGACATCTCCCCTTCCTTGAGGCCGAACCTGTCCATTATCTCAGGAGCCGGTACCCCTCTTCTCCACGCCTCGTATGCGGCCGTCAGCTTCTTGGCCTTCTCGACCGCCTCCGCTCCGGCTTTAGGCTCGAGATTCGCGGTGTCTGCCTTCACCCTGGCCTCGACCTCCCTTATATCTATCGGAGGTGTGGTGTCCAGAGCAGCCTTCTGCTCTGCTGCAGCGCGCTGGGCGATCTTCTCCATCGCTCCCTGCGGGCTTCTTTCAACTTCGGCCAGGAACGCCTTCGCCTCGACTAGGTTCTTGAATCCGAGCCTCTGGGCGTCGGCTTCGGTGAGCTTCCCCGCCTGGTCCAGGTCATAGGCCTCCTTCATCTTCCCTGCCCTTTCGGTGACGTCGTCCTTCGGTATCCTGCCCCCGGCCTTGGCGATCTCCTCGTCTATGGCCTTGCCCAGACGCTCATCCGCCTTGGCCGATTCGGCTTTCGCCCTTTTGCCGGCCTCGGCTTCAAGCGCCTTCGAGTTGGCTTCGTATGCCTCTGCCTTGAACCTCTCCCTCTCCGCGCTGTTCCGGAGGTTCGCGAGCTCCGGGTCGTTCTCCTTCAATCCTTTCGCCTGCTCGTCCAGCGCTGATGCCCTCCTCTTCGCGCGCTCAGAAAGCTTCGCCTGCTCCTTGGAGCCGGCCTGGAGCTGGGCGGCGGTGGCGTTGGGGTCAGCGGTGAGCGTTCCTGCCTCCTTCGCGACGCTTTTCACGACCGTCTCCCTTACCGGCTTGACCTCAGGCAATTCCATCGTGGCCCCGAGAGCCCTCTCTATCTGCACGGATTTCGGCTGCGTGTCGAACTCCCCGCTCCTGGCAAGCTCGATCGCAGCTGCGATCTTCTCCTTTGTTATCGCAGCCCCGGGCGGCGAGACGTTCTCTAGAGCTCCTCTAGCGTCCTCGGTCGTAATCTCGATGCCCCTCTTGGCCCTTTTCGCGAGCGCGTCCGCAGCCGTTGCCACGTCGGCAGCGGCCTCGGCGTGCTGCTGCGAGTAGCGGTTCCCTTCGTGAGTGAAGAAATGTCCCTCCGGGCCGATCTCGACCTTGTATTCTCCGAGCAGGTCCCTCCGTGCGGACATGGCCCGCGCTTTCTCGGCCTTGTCCTTGATGCTCATCCTTTCCTTCTGGACGATCTCCCCTTCGGCCTGCGCCACAATCCCCTTCGGGACGTTCTCGGGCACACCTTCCGAGATGCGCTTGAAGAGCCTCAGCTCTGGTTCGCCGATATTGTACTTGGCAAGGCTCTCCTCGTTGAGCCCTCCGCGCAGGTAGAGCTTGTATGCCTCGGCGAGCTCGCCGGCCCTTTTCGCGGCCTTCGGGCTGGCCATGCCGCCCGCGTCCGAAGCGGCGCGGTCCAGCTGGTTCACGCGGGCTTCGAAAGCCGCATGGTTCGCAATCGCTTTATCCGCCGCCTTCTGGTCCGGAGCCTTTGCCAGCGCGCCCTCCTTCTCGAAAAGCGCCCTCTCCTTATCGCTGAGCCTGAGCTCATCCATCCTTTTCGAGTCGAGCTTTCCGGCCTTGAAATCAGTGTACGCATCGCGCATGGCCTCCATCCTGGGCGCGGCCTCGAGGTGGAGGTTGGCGTCGGCCTTGAACCTTGCGAGGGCCTCGGCATCCATCGGCTTGAACGAGACCAACTCCCCGTTCTCCTTCCGGACAGCCGGCATCATGTTGAGGACCTCGATCCCCTGCTCCGCACTGAGCGACCTTCCGAGTGTTTTCTCGACCTCGAAAATAGCGGCGCGCTGCGCCTCCGGCAGCTTCTGGAACTCGTTGTGGTATCTCTCCTGCATCGCCGCGAAGCTGTGGGCCTCCATAGCTCCCTTGGTCTCACCTGTGAGGAAGAGCATGGAGCCCCGGAAGATCTTGCCCCCTATCCCCTCGCTCTGCCAGAGGCTCGAGAATTTCGTCGGCAGCACATGGGCTCCGACGACAGGAACGCCGGCCTGCAGCAGGCCGACAGGCCCGGATACTATGAACTCGGCAAGCGTCATGTCCCCTTTCTTATAGGCCTCATACGACTGGTAGAATCCATGGCCGGCTATGATGAGGCCGCCGGCCATCATCGTGCCCCCCACTATCCTCGTTCCCATTCCGGCCTGGCTGAATGCATTCGTGAAAGTGCCTAATTTCGAGAGCTGGCCGACCTCCTGGGTGAATTTCGCCGCATCGAGGGCTGTCATAGTCCCGGCCCGTACAGACGCGCTCGCGAATGCTGTCGCCTCCTGCGCGCTCGCCCTAGCCACCGCGAGGCTCTCGTTAGCCACCGCGCTGATCTCTCCAAGGGCGGCACCGCCGAACGAGAGGACGATGTTCCCGACGCCCATGACCTGCTCGGTGGTGGAGAGGTAGCTCCAGCCGCCTGCCCTCCTCGAGCTCTCGGCCAGGTCATGAATCGCCTCGACCCCGAACCCGACTCCGACCACGGCCCCGAGGCCGGTCGCCATCAGGAGGCCGGCTCCTGCGATCTTGAATATGGCTGTTCCGGCCCTGCCATAGCTCTCGTTCCTCCTCCCCGTCTTCTCCTCGGCGTCATATGATGCGACGAAAGTGTCCCTCTTGCCGATCACCGCCATCACGTTCCTGTCCAGCTCCTCCTTGCTCGCCGGCGGGAATCCCATGCGTCGGTTATCGACTATCTTCTGCACACCCTTGTTGATCTCCTCGGCCTGATCGCCGACGAGAGCGAACATCGTCTTCCGATTACCATACGACCAGATGGCGCTGAGGCTGAGCCCTGTGTTCACGAACCGGTCGAAAGCCTCATCGTAGCCGCCTTTGGTGATCCCGCCGCCCATGTCCCTTCCGAACGTGAGCTCGTTTACTGCCTTCTGCTCATCCTTCGACAGGCTGACCTTGTCGAACCTCCCATGGCCAAGATAAGCCAGGCCGCCTCTGGCCATGATCCCCCGGACAACGGTGTTCGTGAGGCTTGTCGCCTCCTTGTGGTTCAGGATCGGGGCCTGCCCTTTGGCTATTCGATCGAAATTATCGTTCGCGCTTGATGCGTGGCCTACCGACAGCCTCTGTATGTTCTCCAGGAAGCCGTTCACGCCGTCGTAGAGGAGGGTGACCGGGAGCTCATGCTTCGTGGACGGATTGAGCCAGGATTCCGGATTGCCCGGCCCACCTTCGCGTATCTTCACGCGGAAGCCGTTCACATACACCCTGTCCCCGTTACGTATGGTGTCGGAAATCGTCTCCGGGCTTGCTGCCGCAGCGAGCCCGAACTGGAGCACCTGGGCCGCGTTGTCGCGGAGATTCATGTACCAGGGGCCCTTGCCCCCGCCCCACCCCTCGTTCCTCTCGGTCGAGTCCGTGGTGGTTAGCATCTTCTGGCCCATCGCGAACGAGCCCATGGCAAGCTGGTAGCCCCTGTAGAAATTATCCGTCCTGGAAAAGACCTGGTCGCTCTGCATGTCGACTTTTGCATACTTGTACTGGTCGTCGGATATGATGCCGTTCTCTTTCATCTTGTCTAGGGCCTGCAGTGCGAGCTTGGGGTTTTTAGTCAGGAATTCCTGGTATGCCTGGGTGCCCTTCCCTTCGGCCACAAGCCCTGAGTAGTATTTCGGATCCCACCCGCTCACCTGGAAGGCCGCGTCGAGTATCATGTTCATGTGCGAAGGGCCGATAACTTCTTCGCCCCCGCCCTTGAGGCTCTGGTTGGCCAGCCTCTGGAGCTCTCCCTCCACCCGGATCTTGTCCAGCTCCAGGTCGCCCTTGAGCCCCCTCGCGTTCTTCGCTAACGCAGCAGGACCTCCTGTCGAGTGGATCGCATCAACCACTTCCTTGTCGCGATCGGTCTTCTCCCTGGCCCTCTTCAGTTCAAGGATCTTGTCCTCGGCCTCGCTCTGCTGCTTGCTCGCGGCGCTGAGCTGGGCATAGAGCTCGTTTTTAACCTCATATACCTTCTTCCCCTGCGATTTTATCTTTTCAATGGCTTCCGCATCCCCGCGATTCAAAGCCATTATCTGATCCGATATCTCCTTCCTCTTCGCCTTGGCCGCCTCAATCTTCGCGTTCTGTTCTGTTACCTGCTTGTCGTTGTCATCATACCGCGCCTTGATGACGTCTTTGCCGAAGTTGTCCGCCCTCTTGCCCATGTCATCGACGAAGCCTATTGCCTCGTCGTCGCGGTTGGACTTGTTCATGAGCCTCTGGGTCTTCTCCCCGAAGCGGATCTTGTCGTTTATCCCTTCCATGCTGTCCCGCGCTTCGTTAACACGCCCGCCCGCGAGGTGGTTGTTGGCGTCCGCAACCGCACCCATCAGCTTCTTGTAGTCGAACCCCACACTGACCATGCCGACCGGGATGCCCCGCTCGTCGCTCTCGTAGCTGATGATCTGCAGGGTCCGCGGCTTGAAGAAACCGTCCTTCCTCTCCGCATCCGTCGCCGTCTGCATGAGATCGCGGTAGGTGAGCTCTATGGAAACTGCTGCCAGGTCGACATTAGCTCCTTCGCGGGCGCGGCTAAGGAAGTAGTTCGAGGCGCGGAAATGCTGCGAAAGGGCCGCGCCTTTGGCGTACTGGACCTGCTTCCTCCTGGTCTCCGTCGCGACCAGCTTCGTGTCCTTCCCCACCACGATACCGCTCTCTGTGGTGAAGGTCGGTGCCGTTGACTTCACATCACCGTACTTCTTCTCGTTCTCCTCGACCTTTTCCTCGATTTTCTTGATTGCGCCGAGCTGCGATATGACCTGCTTCCAGATCTCCTTCTCCTTGGCCTGCTGGCCATCGGCGACGGCGATGTTCCTGCCGGCCATCGTCACCCTCACGCTCTGGCGCGCGTCCAGTTCGGCAACATCAGCCTTGGCCATCTCTTCGGCAGTCGAGAGCAGCGACTCGGCCGAGTCACGGTACCGCCATCGCCCGAACTCCCGGTTAACCGTCCTGACGTTCATGACGCTGTCATGGAGCCCTCTGAGGGAGCGCTGCGCTCCCTGAGCGAGCTCGATCAGCTGTCTTCCCCTGCCGTCAAGCTGGAAGGCCCTCTGAAGCGTCGCCTTCGCGGCATCGCCCTCTTCGCCCAGAGCCTGGAGCTTGAGCTTCTCCGCCTGCTCCATCAGCTTGATCCCCTGGTCGTAGATTGCATCGGCCCGGTCGAGCCGGGTCTCCAGATAGCCGGAATCGATCGATTCGGCTTCCTCCCTCTGCCTCGCAGCCTCGGTCTCGTCGCCCTTCTTCTCGGCCGCATCTGCCTTGGCGGAATGGTACTTGCTCTGCGTCTGATAAACATAATCTATCTTCGCGCTTACTTTCTCGTTCTTCCCGACGATCTCCAGCCTCTTCTTCTCGTGGTCGACTCTTGCGAGTTTTGCCGACAGCACCGTGCTCTTGGCGCTCAGCGCGCCCAACCTAGTCGCGGCCGGCAGGGAGAGGATATCGCCGTAGGCCGTGCCCTTGTCGGAGTCAAGAGCGACAGCCTTCTCAAGCTCGGATGAGAAGCTCGCCCCGCTGCTGAGAGCCTTACCGAGCACTCCGCTTAAGGTGCCATCTGCCGGCACCCACCTGCTCCTGTCCTTCTCAGGAAGGCTCATGTCCCGGATCCTGTGTCTTGCGAATTCCCTGTTCCCACGGTAATCGCCCAACAGCTTATGGACAAGACCCATGGCCGCAATGGCATCCGGGTCTTTCTGGTCACCCTTCGCGGCCATCGCGTATATGTTCGCCGCCTTGTATGCCGCCTCGGCTCCGATTGCGTCCTTGCGCTCGTAGGCGAGTAACGCCAAGTCGAAGTAAGCATTGACGTTCAATTTCAGCTTCGGATCTCTTATGCCATCGACCGCGGTCACGCGATCGAGCTGCACCCTCTCTATCCAGATCGCCTTGTCGGCCGTGATCGCGCCTTTGTTCAGGGCGAAGCTGACGTTGATTATGTCATCCTGCTCCTGAGGCGTCTTGGCCTTGGCATAGGCGCTAGCCCCAATCATGTGGGCCATGAACTCGGCAGGCTTCCCTTTCGCGAGGGCATCCTGCGCATGCCCGATCATCAGCATTACCCTGTACCTGGAGTCCGGATCAAGGCCCTTGATCATGTCCTTGATGTTCTTCATCCCGTCAAGGCGGTCTCGAAGCCCAGCCGCCTCCTGCGGGGAGGACGAGAGGAAGGATGCGAAATCGTCGAGATTTCCGGAATATGCGGTCCGGACGCCCTCAGCCGCTTTCATCTCCACCGGAGTGGGCGCTTCCCCCTTCGCAAACTTCGCCATGGCGGTCTCCAGGATATCCATTCCGCTAAGGTAGATTGTGACCTCATAGCTGTCTTTACCGTATTTCTTCCCGCCGGATTTCGCAAGATCCCAGAGCTCGGAGGCATCTTTGTTGAGCTGGACATATGATCGGGCAATGCCGATCTTCTTGGTCAACGCCTCCGACTTCGCTTTCTGCTCCTCCCCCAGCGAATTGTATAATTTGACGTAAGCCTCAGCCTGCTTGATGCCTTCGGGCGTGTTTCCGAACAGGCTTTTCGCGGCCTCTTCAGCCGTCGGCGCCCTTCTTCCTGGCTGCGGCTCGGCATTGACTTTGGTGTCTATCATGCTCAGGTACGCCGCCTCTTCGAGGGATTTCGATACGTTCGCCACCTGATTCCTCTTCGCAGCTATCTCCGACTCCTCGGCATGCGCCGACTTCGGATCGGTATACGCATCGGCAAGGGCGGTCTGGTCGTCCACGTACTGCTGGGGCATCCCGAGGACAAGACCGTTTATCGCCCGACGGAATATCGATGTGGCAGTCTCCTTGTCATCGGCGGATTTTATCTTCGGGACACCTTTGGCGCATTTGTCCACGAGCGTGCGGACGGTCTTGAGCGCTTCCATATCATCCAGTGTCGCATTTTCCCCTCTGGCCTTCCCTATCAGGCTGGCCACCGCGTTCTGTATGGCCGGATCCTTGACCGCTTTCAGGGAAGCCGACTTCTCTACAAGGCCACCAAGATAAGCGCCGAGGCCCTTTATGACTTCGGCGACCCCCATCTCGCTTTTTTCGAGCTTGGAGCTGAATTCCTCCATCTGCTTCCTCATGGCGAAGCTCTCTATATACGCCTTCCCGAGGAACGCCTGCACGGCCGCCCCGGCCATGTCGCCCTTCGCCATGCAATCGAGCGCCCTTGAATATAACCTGCTTGCCGCCGACCTCTCATTCTCTTCGAGCGTCCCCAGCTCCTTTTCCATCTGCTGGGCGAATTTCATCCTGGCGCCGAGCGCCGAGATCTCCCGCTCGTCCACCTCATCGCCCCTTCCCAGCCTCTCGCCGAGGGCCTTCGCGTCCTTACTAAGTTTGTCCAGCGAAGCGCGGTATTCCTCGCTTATATCCTGCTTGGAGCGCATATCCGCGCTGTCCTTGGCCCATGCCCGGACAGACAGCTTCGTGGCCTCGTCCTTCCTGACTCCCTGCTCGACAGCCTCGCCTTCGGCGCCTGAAGCCTTGAGAAGCCCTTCGCGCTCTTCAGGGGATTTGATGAACTTCGCAGCCATCTGCACCTGCTTCGCCGCGGATTCATCCTTCCCTGCTGCGATGGCTTCGTAGGCCCGCTTGATGAAGCCCAAGGCGCCTTTCCTCACCGCATCATCCTTCTCGGGCTGGATATTCTTCCTGGTGTAATCCGCGACGGACAGGGCAAGCCGTGCCTTGAGGAGCGTCTCTATGGAAACCGATTCAGGCTTGTCCTTCATCGCATCCGGGAAGAGGCGCCTGAACGCGGCTGCCAAGCCCGAGTCTTTGAGGTTGTCCTTGATGTTCGCGAGCGCCGAGCCTGCCTCGCCGAGCAGCCTGGCGCACAGCTCATTCTTTATCTCCTCGATCTTCTTCGTCCCCTCGCTCAGCGAATTCGAGAGGGCGCCAAGGGTTTTCTTGTAGGCCGAATCAGTGGCGAGCTGGAACTCCTGCGCCATGAACTGGAACGTCTTCGTCATTTCCGAGCGCGAGTCCTTCAGGGCCGAATTGACCGCGTTCGCGAACATCGATGCAAGATCTCCCTTCTCCTTCCTCTCGCCCTCCTGCTTGTCAGGCATGTCGCCGAGCTTCTTGAGTGCGAGCTGCAGATATCCGAACGCGTCCCTCAGGCTCCGGAGCTGGTCGGTGGTGACCGGGTTGTCCCTCTGCGGGCTCTGGAGCCGCTTGAGGATGTCCTCCATGCTCTTCTTTATGTTCGACATGGACCCTAGCAGCTTCTGCATCGACTCCCGGTACTGCTTGTCGGTGATCCCCTCGATCGCCTTTGTGAGGCCGGCGATCTGCTTGTCTATCGCCGCGATTCCTTTCTTGACGTCGGCTATGCGCTCCGCGACCCCTCTCTTCACCCGTTCGATATCGTTCTGGATTTCGCTTACCGACCTCTTGACAAGCTCCATCGCGGGCTTGAGCTTCTGGTCTGAGAGCATCTTCGCCGTAGCCTTGAACCTCTCCAGGACCTGCTTGTTGGCCGGATCGTTGAGGAAAACCCTGTTCCTGATGAATGTGAGTCCGAGCTTGACTATCTGGTTCGCCCTTTCCCTCAGGAGCTCGGCGTCCTCCTTCGCGGCTTTCGAGGCCTTCTTGAGCATCCCCGAAGCGTTCCTCACCGCGTCCACCAGCTCGGCAGGCGCTTTGAGCTCCTCGAGTATCTTGCTGAAGACGTCCTTGAGCTTCTCCTCCAGCTTCGCGATCTCCCCCTCTCTCTTCGCCTCCTCCTCCTTGGATTTCCCTATCGACGAGGCGAGCTTCTCGATCTCATCCTTCAGCTTCTGCATGTCCTCCTTGAGCTTGGCCGAAAGCTTCTCAGGAGACATCATAGATTGCATCTGCGCGAGAATCTCTGCCATGCGCGCCGAGAAATTCTCGTACCTCGTGACCGCGGTAGAGACCAGCGCATCCACGCTCCTAGTGAGTGTGGAGACCTCTTCCCGTGGCACATCGATGTTAGGATCAGAGAGCCTCCTCAGCGTCGCGAGGACCTGGGCCCCTTCTTCGTTCAGTGGCCCCTGCGTCTGCGTTCCGCCCCGCGACAGCAATGCCGGCAGGTTGGAGAGGAATTTGCTTGCTGTGAAGCCTACAGCGTCGATCCGGTCCTCCCTGCCCTGATCTGCGAGCCGCAGCGAGCCGGCGATCTCCCCCTTCACGACGTTCGCGACTTCGGTATGGCCCCGGCCTTCGGCCTCATCCGCGCTCTGTTTGGCATCGACAATCCGCTGGATCGCCGTACCCACGACCCTCAGGTCAGCCAGGCTTTTGCTGTCCGCCGGATTCTGCTCGGCCCTTTGGTTCAGATCCTCTGCCCTTTTTATCAGGGGCGCGAGACTCACGCTCGCCCTCTGGCCCTCCGGGTCGTTATACTCAATCCTGACATTCTTCAGGCTCTCGAACACGCCTTTCA
Source organism: Candidatus Micrarchaeia archaeon (assembly GCA_046331685.1). Taxonomy (GTDB): domain Archaea; phylum Micrarchaeota; class Micrarchaeia; order Anstonellales; family Bilamarchaeaceae; genus Bilamarchaeum. Next base: position 143,412 of record JAXLQI010000002.1, read on the forward strand.
TGGCACCGGGATCCGGTGGGAGCCTTCTCTCAAGGCCTGCGGCATGCTGATGCAGCTTCGTAAGTGCCTCGGCCGTAATCCTCGCCACGTCGCCCGGGTTCTGCTGGGCCGCCGGCCCCTGAGGTATCATCGGAGGGAGCTTGGGGCCAAGCCGGTCTCCGGTGTCGAGCACAGGCTGTACCGCACGCCTCGCAGCCTCCTGTGGATCCTGTGTCTTTTGAGCCAATATCCCACCTAAGCAAATGTATGGCAGATGTTCACGAATCTCCTCAGCCTTTCAACCCTTTTGAAAAAATTCAGCTCTTCGCCCTTCACGATCAGCATCTCTCTTTCCCATCTCTCCAATTCATCATGGAACTCCTTGTACTTCCGGAACTCGCGCTCAAGGTCCTCTGGTTTGTCCTTCGAAGCCTCCCAGCTCGCGAGCGCGTTCTCCAGGGTTGAAATGGCCCGGCTCACCTTCTGGATCGTCTCTTTCTCAGCCTCTTCGATCGTCTCTGCGGTTATCATATCCGTCTCTCCTCGCGGAGATTGAGCCCCGGGACCCCCGCGATCGGATGGCGACGTGCTGTGACCGGTCATTGGTTTCACCTATAGTATTAGTATCTATGGCAGGCCATGAAATATAAACTCATGTTATGCGTATTATTCCAATTACAACGACAATCTCATGAAACGTCTATCCGGTTCTGGTCCAAGGCGATCCTCCTCTCCAGGAATTTCGAGATTATGCCCGCATTGGTACGCAGATGTTCGCTTGTCCGGCTGGTCAGATACGAGGTCCCCCCAACTGCCAGCGCGGCATACACCAGCAGCTGGTCCGCAAGGTGCATGTCAACGTCGCCGGTCTCGGATCCGAGCGCATCGAGAGCCTCCTCGGCGACGGTCTCCGCGCGCTTCCCTTTTTCGCCAAGGACATACGCCCCCCTCAGGCCGTTCCATGCCGTGACCGCATTCCCGGCTGAAAGCGACTCGTCCTCACGGATATACACTTTTTCAAGGCCGTTCTGGACGAATATCTTCTTCTCCCGGATCGCAATCGACTTGTCGAGGCCTGAGAGCCGGATCAGCACCTGCTCTCCTTCGCCTGCGGGCCATGACCGGCATCCATGCGGCCGCCCCGGCGTGAGTGCGAATTCGATGATCCCCCCGCCTTTCGGGTAATACCCGGGCCTGACCATCTTCGATGAGATCCGGACTCCCATCCTGGAGATTGCGGGCACGAAGACTTTCTCGAAATAATCGTAGCCCGGTGACTTCATCACATGGGTGCCTCCGATCACCCTGACGTGGCTCTCCTTCGTTGCATGGAGAAGTATCGGCATCACAGTCTGAGCGACGAGGGTGACCGATCCTGCAGTCCCGATATCGAACTCATACCTCCCTCCGACAATCGGGCCTGGCTGGAAAACGAGCGTCGTGCTTCCTATCTCCGCCCCTCCGAGCGTACCTCGGCAGATGCTCCGGACGGCTTTGCATGCCATCAGGTGCTGGGGCTGGAGCCCGGGATTAGGCCGGTTGGCCCTGATGCGATCAATCGTAATCGGCTTGCCGGTGATGGCCGACAATCCCATCGCGGTCCTGATTATCTGCCCGCCTCCCTCGCCGTGAGAACCGTCGATATCGATCATAAACTTTCCTTGGGTTAGACTCCGGGTAAAGTTTAATCAAACTTCCTGAGGTCTGACTCAGGACCTTTCGTGAACGTTTGCCCTTGGTCAGACCGGAGCAAAGGTTCTCAAACTTCCTGAGGTCTGACTCAGGACCTTTCGTGAACGTTTGCCCTTGGTCAGACCGGAGCAAAGGTTCTCAAACTTCCTGAGTCTTTTCAGAAGACCTTTGACGACCTGCGGGTTACCTTGGCCCCTTTCATGTATCAAACGTAGGCGCTGTACGCAAAGAAAGCCATACCGCAGGGGAAGGGAGATTTATAAAATATCTATGATTTGTAATCCCATGTCCCCCTCTGCGTTCAGATCCGCGATGCTCCCAGTGATATTGCTTGCGCTGATGCCCCTCGTCCATCCCACCGCTCCCGCTTGGGTGGCCGCCGGAGTGAGCCTTAATTATTCTGTGGGCAGCAGCGCGTTCACCTTCATCGTCCTGAACCGGACCAGCACAGACGTTAGGCTCCAGATCCAGAACCACTCATCTTCCAAGCTCCTGACACCCACAGAAAATGCGAGCGCAGACTACGGGCAGTTCTGGTTCGACAGCTCGAAGCTCTCAGGCGCCCAGCCCGGAGGATCCATCGGCGATTTCTCCGTTTCGGAGACCAACAAGCAGACCTTCGCCGGCAAGGAATGGGACACGGTTACCCTCACCCAAACGCTCGGAAACTCCGAGATGACCAAGATACTCGATCTCCAGACCGGGATCCTCCTCAAGCAGACGGTCAACGCGCCCGGAGCGCCTGTCGTAATGCTCCAGCAGTATTATATCCCGTCTTTGGCCCCGCCCCCGCCCACTCCGCCCCCGGCCCAGCCCCCGGCTAATACGACTCAGCACAATGCGACCCCATCACCCCAGCCTCCGTCCAATCCCCCGGCCCCGCCCCCCAAAACGCGACCTCCCCTCCAGTCCAGCCCCCGGCTCCTTCGCCGCAAAACCCTGGCGAGCCAGTCGAACCATTACCCGAACATCAAACCCAAACGCTGCCCTGCTGCGCTCCAGCCGGACTGATCCTCATGCTCGCATTCGCTGCCGTGCGCAAAGAGCTATGAACCCAGGCTGAGACTGCAGGAATCAGATTAACAAACCAATACCTCAGATGAATCAACGACTTGAGGGATTTCCAGTGAATAGAAATAGGCCAGCGGTTTGACCCGCTGGCAAGGCGACCAGTTATCCTCCCATGCACTTCAAAAAGAGCGTGAAGTGAATGTTATATGATAGTCCAGCAATCTATATAAATGTTGCGTGAGCAGTGTCAGTTTCTATCTCATTCTGTTTTGTCGAGCTTCTATAACTCAGGATGAACCCCAACGAAACAGAAGAATATTTTAACCGTTGGCCCGAAAATATCCCCATGGCGAAATCCAAGGACCAGGCAGAGGCGAAAGTGATCAGCCTCGCAGACCGCGGAAGGCCGTTCCGGAAAGCCCCTTCCCCCCCAGAGAAACGCCCGGCGGAGGCGACCGCCGAATCGGTCGAGGAATATCTCCGGAAGATCGCCCCCCTCAGTGAAGACCTCCTCTCGAAGCTCGAGATCCCCTCACGCCTCTATACTGCGGACGGGTCCATGTTCAGCAGCGATCCCGAGACCTCGATGGGTCCGCTGGCCCGCTCCATCCTCCTTCGTCTCGATCTCCCGGAGCTGCTTCCGGATTACGGGATAGGGATCCTCTCGCAGGGCAGCAACACCTACTGCATGCTCCTCGACAAGCGGAGGAAGATAATCGTCTTCGAGCCGGTGGCGAACATGTATGTGAAGGAAGGGGGCTCGTGGGCCGATTTCGCGAGCTCGCTCGATGAAGCTATCGAACGCTCCAAAGCATCACCCCCCGGCAAATCCGGTTTCATCATCGCGAAGGACCGTCTGCTTTCGGCCGTCTGACCGCATAGGTGCTTTAAAATATTTGTCAATATCTTCTTATGATGCGAAAAGACGCTACAAAGCCCGGCGGCTCCGAAGCCAATCCCCCTCGCGCCACAGGGGGTCCCACGCTGGTGCGCTCACCAGGCAAAGAGTTCTACGACAAACTCGCGCCGGCCAGGACCCAAGCGGCGAAGGGCGAAGTGAAGAAATCAGATTCCGCGTCGGTCGTCGAGGACCTGAAGTCTTTCACCGGGGGCTTCGATAACGAGCTCGAAGCCATGCTCAAACTCCCTCCAGTCCTGTTCTGGATGGAAGACAGCGGCGCGAGGTTCTATTCCAGTTCCGAGAGCTTCGGGCTGAGCAATGTCCTACTATCGCTCCAGGCCGGCGAGCTATCGCTCCCCGATACCACCTACGGATTCATGCTTTATAACCGTGGCACGAGCGTCTATTTCCTTTTCGTGGACACTGAACGGAAGGTCGTCGTGAACGACCGCCTCCTCAGCCTCCACGGCCCGACCGGCACGGAGAACGGTTGGCAGCCTATCAAATCGAAGCTCAAGGCCGCCCTGGAGATGGCTGCATCCTCAGGCCCGGACCTCTATTCGGTATACGATGCCGGACTCAAGCAGATGAAACACCCCTGATCCTTCAGGGGGGTCGCATCGTGGGTAGACGGTCCGCGGTATATCCTGGCGCGAGCCTGTATGCGGCATACTCAGCAAGAAGCCTCGGGTCCGCTCCTGGCGCCCTCGCAGCCTGCTCGGTCTGCCATTCGGTCTGTATCAGCCGTCTCTGGATATCGATGAACTCGGTTCCGAGGCCGCTCGGGCCCATTCCCATTATCTGGTTGAAGACATGGATCGGGCCCCTCCTTTCGGCCGGCATGCCGGTCGCGGCAGCGAGCCCCGGAGTGGCGAATAGGGTGTCGGCATATCTCACCGCAGGGACCTCACGTCCCCGGTATGCAGCCGGAATCTGGCTCCGGTCCGAGAAAACCACGAACTGGGTCGGACCCATGTTCAGCAATCCGCCCGTCGTCCCCCCCGCCTCGCTGTGCGGCATCCGGACCACATACACCTCGCGTCCGTTCGGGAAGCTCGTGAGCACCTGGGGCGACCACCCGTAAGTCGAGAGGCTCTCATAATCGGCCATCATAATCGACCGGCCGTCCCTGGAGAACACTGGCATCGCAGGTTCGCCGTTCGTCGGCCATCTGTAGTATGTCATCCCCTCCGCATCCAGCTGAGCGATCAATGGAGCATGGTCGTTGGGATTGAGGACGAAGCTGACACCTGATGGCTGGCCGTTGTGGCTGATGAACCCCTGCCTCATCGCTGCCTGGTATTGCGGATCGGCACCGACCGTCCGGGCCCATGACTGGATGCCCTGGTATATCGGGCCATTGCCTGAAGACCCGAATGCCTGGCGTATCGTGTCATAGACCGAGACGAAAACTGGATCCCTTGCCTGGGCCTGTGCGAGCAGCGCCTCCTGCATGTTCCTGATCTGGGTCAGCCTGGCGAACATCCTAGTGAGGATCTGCTCGCCGACGCGTCCTCTCATGGAACTGAGGTCGAAATTCCCTGCATGGCCTGAGGCCCAATACGTGCCTCCTGAGTCGTCGGTGTCGATCCTGCCGATCATGAACGCCGACACCGAGCCGTCCGCTTCCCTCCATAACGTGTATGGCTGGGCGCTCCCGGGGACCCTTTCCAGCGTCTCAAGGCCTCCCGGGTCGCGGACTATCCGGTATCCGAGCGCGGCTAGGTTCTCAGGGGTCGGATTCTCGATCCGCATCGTCATGGCCCATGAATTCAGTTCATGGCCGTCGATGCTCCCCACCGCATACTGGGCTGCCAGCGCGAATCCGAGCTGGGAGTAGAACGTCTCCGGAGACCTCATGTACAGGTCAAGGAGCGCCGGTGAATCCGGCAGGTCCCAGATAGAAGTCGCTGTCCGTGTGCTCATCTGGATGTCGCGGCCCCCTATCCTTATCGTCCCGTTGAATTCGGCCAGATTCCTGGAGATCCCGTATCCGGAATAGCTCCCGTCAGCCTGCCTGAACGTCAGCTGGGCTCCCTGATGATCGACGGCTATGGTATGTGGCGCAGGGACGCCGGAGCGGACTAGGGCGTCGGAGCCTGCGGCGTCCGGCCTCAGGTCAACCCGTTTAACGAATTCGGTGTAGGCCCTGCCGTTCTCTATGACCGTCACCCTGTAGGCTCCTACCATGCCGGTACCCTGAGGCACTATATGGAACTCCGAGGCGTTAGGGTGGAGCTCACGCAGATAGGACATGATATTCCCGGACGTGATCATCCCGAATATGGTGTCGTCGGCATAGAGCGTCGTGTCGATCCCGAGGCGGTTCGCGAGATCCATGCGCGCCTCGCTTATCCTCCCGTTCGATTCGAGGTATATCCTGGACAGCTCTCCTGGGGGGAGCCCGAATGTGTGCTCGAGCTGCTGCCCCACCCTCCCGTTCAGGGCCTGGAGCTCGGTGAGGAACATCGCCTGACGGTTGAACCGGTTGGCCTCGGTCCTCCTCTGCGTCGCTTCGGCCGTCCTGCCTGCCGCTTCCAGGGTCTGGGCCTCCGCGAGAGCGGTCCTTGTCTGCTCATGCAAACGGGAGATGACATACTCCTGTGTCTCCGGGGTGGAGCGCACGAATGAATCATACCCCACCCTCAGCTGGGCAGGATCCGTCGCCGGGTCGCCCACCCTAGAGACTATCTGGTCCCTGCCATAGGAGATCAATGCCGGCGATCCCCCCGCATGAATCTGCTCGGCGAATCGGGCCGCCTCTCCGATATTGCCGCGCCTCAAGAGCTCCACGACCGGGGCGAACCTGTTCGAGACCGCCGCCATCTGGACGCTCATCCTCCTGCGGGCATAAGACAGCATCGCGTCCCTAGCATCGCCGTTCAGGAACGTCATGCCCATGTCGACCATGGAGACGCCGTTCTCATCCACACGCAGGCGGTAGGTCAGGCCCTGGTCCCTGGATGTCACTTCGATATCGATCGAGGCCGGGGCCGTCTCGCTCGGCCTTGTAGTGATCACCCCGTTGATCTGGCCGATCTGGAAAGTCGCTTCGGAATCCCTGGCGATCCCCCTCATCATCGATCCATATGCGAAGTCAGCCATCGTGGGGCTCCCTGCCCCCCTGAACCTGGCGGACGCACGGGCCATATCTATCGCGAGCGCATCCAGCGGATCCTGCGGCCTTGTCGTAGATGCGGCCATGTCCGAAAGCCGGACCGCGTCGGTCCTCAGCTCGGCGACCGCCCGCACCGCAGCCTCGCGCGGCAATCCGTTGTCTATCGCCCGCTGGACCAGGCCTGCGGTCATCGTATCCACATGGTCGAGCTGCCCGCCGCCCTGGCTTCTCTGGTAGATGCTGTCGACCGCCCTGCCCTCGACCAATATCTGGGCCTCGCGCAGCACAGCACCCGGGTCGCTATTGCCCCGGAGGTTATCGTAAGCCTGGAGATAAGCAGGATCCACCCTCGAGCGATCCTGCGTCCTCAGCTGATCGAGCACCCTCGCCACCGACCGCACATCCGTGGTGGCGGCATCCCTGCCCCTTGGAAGCACGGCTTCAAGCTCTGCTCTTCCGGTGGTCCTGCCGATCGTGGTCTCGAGGACAGCCGAGGGAATGGGCCTCTCCTGCTGCTCCTCCGGCCTCCTCATCACGACAGTCGCATCGCTGAGCTGGCCCGGAGTCGGACCTTGCCCGCTCTCCCTCCTGCCTGCTTCCGTCTCGAGCGTCCTTGCTTCGCTTATGAGCTCGAGGCTCCTCTGCAGCCGCGCCCTCCTCTCAGATTGAGGCATGCCATCCACCGGCTGCCTCATAGCCTCGGACTGCTCCCTCCTGGCCCTGGCCATCTCACGCAGATTCGCCGGCGTGTAGCTTTCCCACTGGTTCAGATGCTCCCCGGCCAATTGCCTAATCGTGACATCTCCCACGCGGACCGAAGTCGCTTCCGGAGGGGCTGCCGTGGGGGGGCGGATCATCGCCGGAGGTTCAGGGAAAGGCCGGACGCCGCTGATGCCGAACTGGTCGGCGAACACACGTACGAGCCCGTCAAGATACTGCGCACGCGATTCCGGCGAATTGACCTGGTCGGCTATCGCGGTTATCTCATCGGCAGGCATCCTCATCTGCCCATGCTCGTTCTGGATTATCCTGGTCCTGCCAGCCTCTTCTATCGTCCCCCCCGGCCCTCCGGCCATGCGCGAAGTGACTCCGAAGAGCTGGCCGTCATGGGCCTGGATGACACCCCTCGTGGCGCTCTGGACCCCGGGCGGATCCGGAAGGAATGCCCCGCGGTAGCTGCCGAGGAATTCGCGTGCGAGATCCGCCACCGGAAGAGGCGTCCCCCGGAGTTCGAGAGCCCCCTGCAATCCCCTGACGAACCCGACGCTCGCCGACTCGTAATCGGCGTTGAATGCGCTCAGGTCGGCCCTTCCGTCGCTTCCAGGGCGGATCCTCCCTGCGACGAAATCGGTATCGATGGGCTGGAATGTCAGCCGTGGCCCCTCTGGCGTCTCAACTATGAAGACCGCCGTATTGCGGTCGAACCTGTCGACCACAAGCCCGCGCCTGCTCATCTCCTGGTAAGCGGACCACGCCCGGTACAGTTCCTGCCTCCCCTGGGGGGTCGCGGCAAGATCAAGGAACATCCTGACCGCCTGGTACCTCTGATCCTGCGGATTCGCGATTATCTCCGCGACGACATCCCTCTCACCAGGCATCGGGCGGCGGAAAATCTCCGGCCCGAGCATCGCCACGCTCGCGACACGGTAATCCCCGACCGTCCCGTCGGGCAGCCTCATGTGGACAGTCCGGTGCTGCGAACCGTAATCATGGACATCGAGCGATATCCCGTATGACTGCGTGAACGCCCTGCCGGTGACAGTATCGCTGACCGGTAGATCGTAGCTGAACATCATCATGGTGCTCTCGAGGGGCCCCCCGGAGCTGGACCGGTATACATGCCCGACAAGCCCCTGCGCCTCGAGCAGCCGGGCGCCGAACAATGTGGGGCCGACATCCTCGGTCTTCATGAACACCCTCCGTCCGTCGGAGAGCTCGATCATGTAGGCGCCTGCATTGCCTCCGAGCCTGGTGACACCTGATACGGAAACACCGTCGAAACCAGGTATGGAACGGATGTTTCCCTCGAGGTTCCCGCTTATGAGCGCTGTGACGAACTCCGGGTTCCCCCTGACGAACTCATCTCTCGCCATCCGTCCCATCTGCACCTCGATCTCGACCCTGTTCGCCGGGTTGAGCCTCTCGAAAAGGGCCTGGTGGAAAGCCGCGAGCTGCGCAGGCGGAGGCCTCGTGCTCTCGCTGTCCACCCTGCCGAACCTAGTGAAAATGGCATCGCGGTCGGACTGGCTGAGCATGGAGAGCATCCTTCTCTCGACATTCCACTGCTGGTCGCCGCTGAATTCGCCTATCTGCTCGTTCTCCGCCCTTATCCTGCGCTCAAGAGGCATGCCTTCGAAGCTGCGGATCGGCATGAGCTCATTTACGACCCCCAAGACGCCATCCTGCGCATATGCGCGCCTGAGCGCCTCGCGGAAAGCTGCGGGATCCACTCCCCTCGCACGGGCCATCGCCTCGATCTGAGGGTGCATTGTATCCGATATGAGCATCGAGTTCATCTGGCGGTCGAGCACAAGGAGCTGCACTGTGCCTTCCACAGTGTAGTGCCTCCTCATCAGCTCTTCCACAAGCTCTGTCATGCCTGTGCTGTTAGGGTCAGCCTCCCCTCTCCTGAATGCATCGATGAGGGCAGTCCGGAGCTGGTCAGGCGACTCCGTGCCGAGCCTTCCGGGCCTCGTCATATCGCGTATTATGCTCTCGAGAGTCGGATTCCTGTGTCCTTCAGCCGCCGAATCCATGATTGACCTGACCTGGGTGCCTTCATAATCAGCGGATGCCTGGTCCCTCCTCTCGATCGCCTGCCTCGCCGGTTCGGCCGAGGCTCGTTCATCCTGCAGCTGCAGGAATCTGCGGCCCGCCTGGGTGCTGCGCTCGTCCCCCCTCGGGAACTGCATCATCTCCCTGACGACTCCCCTTATCTCGGCAGGAACTCCCTGCATCATCTCGAAATCAAGGAGGGTCTCAGGCCATCCCCTTTCCCGTATCTGGGCCTGCCGTGCCCTCCATGTATCTGCTACTGTCTCGAGATCATTGATCGTCCGGGGGGCTTGGGGCTCCTCCACCGCACGAGGAGGAGGCGAGCGTCTCCCGCCTCCCTGAACAACGACCTGACCTTCGACAACGCCCGGAACAGGAGGCTGGATCACCGGGCTCCCGGGTCCGCGCCTCGTGCCCGACATCGCAACCGGGCCTTCCGGAGCCATCCCCCCTACCTGTGGTCCCTGCCTCACGTCCTGGACTGGCTGTCCCCTCGTTCCTTCGAGCACGACCGGCTGCTCGGCGGCTTCCCGCCGGGGCCTTCCCAGTGAAGCATCAATCCGTTCCGCGGCTTCCTCCACCCTCGCCCGGTCAGGGCGGTTCCTGCCCCACCACATCCCCTCCCCCTGCCGGGTAGCCGATCTCTGGAACGGGAGGTTCGTGGTGAGGGAATCCACCTGCGCTCTCACCTGCGGACCGAGCGTCTCATATATCCTGAGCGCTTCAGGATCAGGCGTGCCTGTCCTGGATCTCACTATCCTCCTCGCGAAATCCGCGAGGGCGGCAGGCTCGTTGAGCGATAAGCGCGTGGCGATCTCCACCTGGACGGTCTGCCTCTCGGCCGGAGGCAGGGCCTGGAATCTTGCGACCGCAGCACCGTGATCAGCATGGGCCGGATCAAGCACCCTCGCTGCGAGCTCGCTCCTGCCGGCCGCCTCTCCGAGCTGGAGCTGCGCGGTCGGTACAGCGGTCAGATCAGCCTGTGCTGTGGCCCCTCTCGCTCCGGGGGCGGCCCTGATCTGCACGACTTCAGCCCCCTCTAACCTCCTTCCTCCGCCGGGCCCTCCAGGCACCCCTCCGCCTCCCGGCCCTTCGGCCGCCCTTTCGTGGTATCTAGTAATGAACTCCTGTCCGTGAGCATTGACATAATCCCTCACAGAACGGCGCATGCCGTCCCAGTATTCCGCTTCCCTCCGGTATCTCCGCATCCCAACCTGGTCGCCCGAACGGAAAGCTTCAGCTTCCCTGGCGCGGGCCGTCGCAGCCCGATCCTCGAATGTCGCCATGACATCGCGAGGCCTGCGGAGGCTTCTGGTCCCCCTTATCTCCTCGAGGGCGGAGGCGAGAAGGAACGAATCGCGCTCTGGGCCGCGGAGCCCCTCTGCGGCTTGCATCCTCGCCGTCCGCGATTCTGCGGCATCTGTGCCGGTGAGCGAATCCATCCGGATCATCATGGCAGAGCCGCGGTCCCCGAACGCCGCATCATATAATAGATCGCGCCTGGACATGTGCGAGCTGTGGACAAGGTATGTTATCCCTTCGACCCCCTGCGTCTGGATGCCGAGCGAATCAGCAGTGCTGCGCGTCCGGTAATCCCGCACGGTGGTCGGCGCTTCTATCTGCCTTGTTGTGGTGGCGATATCTATCCGCAGCTCACCCCTGCGCGTCCGCTCGATCATCCGCCTCGCCTGCTCAACGGCCGCAGGTGTGGGCCTTTGGGCCGGCGGGATGGATCGATCCGCCGAGCGGTTTATTATCTCCTGGTAATGGTCCACGGTCTGCTGCGATATGATCTCCCTTACCCTGGAATAGAAAGACTCTATGACATCCGGCCGTGTCCCTGGCGGGAAAGTCACGGTCAGATTATCCTCCACGAATCTCACGCCCGGGAAGTCATGTGCCGCGGTCGCGACAGCCTGCGCGAGGCCGTTCATGCCATAATGCCCGAGGCCGGTGTTCCCCTCAGAGAATCCCCACTCGCCTCTGGCGAAAAGCACCCCCTTGCGCGGTACGATGTCGAAGAACAACTCCATCGTCAGTGTCCCGTTCCGGTAAGAATCGTAGAGCCTCTCGGCCTCGGGCCTCGCTATGGAATACTCGCCCATAAGGCCGTTCACGGCCTCGGCGCGCGGCATGGAATCGAAACCTGAAGCCGCGCGTATCTGGCCCCTGATCTGATCGAGCACCGCAGAGCGTCCTTGGTCCGTGAGCCTGAAACGGATCTCAGCCACGACGCTTCCTTGAGCCAGCGTGTCAGATGGCTGCATCCTCGCGATCCCATACTCGTTCACGCCGCTCACGGCGTTCGGGCCTTCCACCGTGATGCCGAGCGCCTCGGCGATCGGGTGGGTGTATGATGCGGCGCGGGATTCGGCCAATTCATACATGGCGCCGAAATCGAACGTGCGCCCCCTGACTATCCCTCCCTGCGTCCCATGGGCGAATGCGGCGAGGAGCTCAGGCCCTCTGCCGAGATAATCCGTGGCATACTGGGATAATGTCATGGTGCGTGGCCTGCCGGCGGCCGCCGGATCCGGTCCCACCTGCACCCGATAGGTGCTCGGGTCCGGGATGCGCAAAGCGCCCACAAGCTCGTTCACTTCAGCATCCTGCGGTTCCCTCCGCAGGCGCCTGCGCAGCACTTCGGTGGCAGCGGCCCTCTCATCCTCAGCTGTCCGGGGCCTGAATCCCCTGCCCTCTCTGGATGCGGCAGCCCGTTCGCTGATATCCTGGGCCCTGAGGATGTCTCTTGCGTCCGCGACCGTTTCGCGCAGGCGTTCCGGCACAGTCCTCTGCCCCATCACTTCCCCGCGGACCTGCCTCATAGCCGCATCTATATCCTCCGCGGTCAGCCTGCCTCCATTGGCCTGCGCCCTCTCACGGAGGATCTCTGTGGCGCGGTGCATCATGTCGCCGAACATCTCCCTGCTGATGACGCTCGCCACATCCCTTCCCATCTCGATGTTGACGCGCTGGCCGTTCCTCGGATCAATGAACCATGTCGTCGTCCGGTCTATGTCCCCCAATCCTGATTTGTCTATGGCTACGACGAACGCGTCGACATGGCTGCCCTGGCTCTCGACCGTGCGCTCGATCTGCGCCCGGATAGCGGCTTCATCAGGGGGCCTGCCCGCGGCGGTCTCCCTCTGCACCCATCCCCGTACCTCTTCGACGGCGGCCCGGTAATCGCGCGGCCTCCTTGTGACTATGATGAGCCCTCTCTCATCCGAATTGCCGTTCCCCAGAAGGGCGTTGGTCTGGAAGAACTCGCCCTCTCCCGGCGGGATCCTCGAGGCCGTTGTCCCTTCCCGCACATACTGTGCGATCAGGTCCACCGCATGATCCGCTTCCCGCTGCGCGATCCCCCTCGTGACCTCTCCCGACTGCTCGAACCATAACCTGTTGGAGCCTGTTACTCCCTGCCCGTAATCCGATCCGGCTACGACAGTCCTGCCGCTTTCCACCACTCCTCTTATGACGAAATCGGCGACATCGTCCGGAGCCCTCGCCCTCCGCTGCTCGACATCCGCCTCGGTAGCCTCCTCCCTCGGCGCCGCGGCGCGCTCGCGCGCGGCTGCGATGAAGGCATCCGCCTCGGCCTGCGCGCGGTTCCTCCCAATATGCTCAAGCTCGGCGGTCCTTGCCTGGACCCTCTGGATACTATCCGCGAACGGGATGAACTCCGATGCCGGGACCTCTTCGACCCCAGCCATCCTTCTCCTCATCGTCCGCGCTTGATCCGCGACCTGCTGGGTTATCTCCCCTCTCTGGAGCCTGCCGCTGATCTCGGCTTCGAACGGTGCGGATTCCCTTGTGTAAGCGATCTCCTGGGCCATCCTCCGGATGACCATGGGCCTCTCTTCCGGCCTGGCCGCGTTCAATGCGGCGATCGCATCGCGGTATTCAGGATACATCGTCGCGAACTCCCGTGCCTGTCTCTCTGTGAGGTTCCCTTGTCCGGGGAACATCGATTCGAGCATGCGCGCGATCCTGAGCTCAGCTTCAGGCCTGCCGGCCATGATCGGATCTATGCGGGGATTGGGGATCGAACCGACTTCACGCTCGGCATCCGCGGCGGTCGGCGGTCTCCGCGAGCCGGGAGGCTGGCCCTGCATCTGCCCCTCGGTGGTTGCAGCCGGCGGCGCAGGAGGCCGCTGCTCCTCAGTCGCCCTCCTCTGGATCTCTTCGCGCAACACTCTCGCGTTCTCCCTGAGCACGGCCGCAATCTCCGGCGGCTGGCTTTCGGCTCTCCTTTCATAGCCTCTCGCAAGCTCCTCAAGATTGCCCCGTGTCAGCCCGGTCTGCTCGAGGATCCTCTGGACCTCCAGGCTTCCGCTCGAGCGTATGACGTCAGGATTATTGATCAGCTCCGGAAGCCGGCCTGCCTGCTCGAGCCCGAGGCGCAGCTGCGCCCTGCGATTAGCCCCTCCAGGGACTTCTGTCGCCGCACGGAACTCCGGGTTGCCGGCCAGCTGCTGGACCATCGCCACGCGCTCGCCTGCGATCCGGTCAGCTGTCGCAGCATCCATGTTCGGCTGTCGCATGAGGCCGTCCCTGATCCTTGCCCTTATCTCAGGGACGGATTCAGGATTCCTCACTGCCTGCTCGGCGAAGTGGACGAGATCGGCGGCGAGCTCCACGTGCTGCTGCGTGAATGTCGTAGTGCGGTTACCGGTGGTCAATGAATAGCTCCTTCCCGCGCCCGATTCGCTAACGGATGTGAACTGCGCATTCAGCTGCGCTCCTGTCGCTGTCCTGGCGTCTGCTGCCGCCCGGTCGGCTGAGGCCCGGTCCCTCCTGGTCCTCATATCAGCAACGCGCGCCGCAGCCGGGGCTGGAGGCGTTGCCTGCTGCTGCGACCTGTTGAAAGCCTCGGTCGGGGCGGTCCCCCTCAGCCGCTGCTGGATATACAGGAGATCGGCCCCCTGAACCGATTCGACGGTCCTCTCCCCCCTGCGCACGGACTGGAAGACATCCTCGGCCCTGCGCACCGGCTCCGGAGCCCGGGCGAGTTCTGCCGTATACGCCTCCATCCTCTGCCTCGCCGGCTCGCTCCCGAGCCCTGTCGCCCTTGTCCTGAAATATTCGAACTGGGACGCCGAGAGATCCCGGATGCTTATCTCGCGCCTCACCACCCGTGCCACTGCCGTCTCGTTCGCTATGGTAGTGAGTTCAGGCGACTGGGCAGCGAACTGGTCGAATGTCACAGCCCTTCCATCCGCCTGGGCCTGGTTAAACTCCCGGATGAAACGTATCTGATCGGCAGGGGCGAGATCGATCCCTGTCCTTGAAAGATAATCGTGGTATGACTGCCTGCTTCCGGCATCCATGGCGCTGGTCTCTATGCGTGCAATGTGGACATCACGCGCGGCCTGGTGGGCCTCTGCCGAGAGTATCGGGTCCCCGAGGAACGCCGCCCTCATGACCTGCCTCCATCTCGGCACGTATTCTGGGATCCCTCCCTGCTCCATTCCGACGGTCCCAGAGGAGCGGTACATGCCGTGGAAGGCCTGGATGGATGGTATGGCGACGGCCTGGACGAATCCTGAGAATATCTCGATCCCTCTCATATCGCCACGCTGGTACATGTCCCACATGCCGCCTCTCCGGAAGAAGTCGTAGGTGAACTCCCCTCCCCCTCCGACCATCATCCCGAGCCCGACGATATGCACTCCGCGCTGGAACAGGCTTGCTTCGGCAGGCCCCATCACGAACTGGGCCATCCTCTGGCCGAATGTCAGCTGGGTCGCTTCCGACACCCCTGAGATCGCCCTCAGGCTGGCGTTCTCCCAGGCGCCGATTGATGCAATCACCTGCTCACTCGCACCGACACTCCTTGCTGCAGCCACAGCTGTGGCAGCCTCGCCCGTTATCTCCATGCCCTCTGTCGCGAGCGTGCCTGCCCTTCCGATTGCGGCGAACTCGCCTGCGAATGGCAGCACAGTGCCCGCGATCCCCATCCCGAGGTGGAAGATCGACCTGCCGGTCCAGGCTCCATAAGCGTTGCGTTCATCGATCGCCCGCCCTATCCCCATCACACCGACTCCCGCAGTCAGGACGAGCGATGCGCCGCCTGTGACAGGCGACAGCACCACGCCCAACGTCGCGACGAAGAATTCTCCGACTGCCACGGTCGTGTTATAGTATGCCTGGTAATCCTTCATCCCCTCGCGGTTCCTTCTCGTCTCTGCATCGACATCTTCGCCGGTGCGGAGGTTGAGCCCTATCGCTCCGATTATCGGGCGGTCGCGGTCCGAGCTGCCGATCCTCAGCCGAGCTCTCGCCACATCGCCACTGACCAATGCCGAGACCCCGCGGTCGAGCATGTAATACCTCTGGGACATCCTCATGGAGAATCCTGTCACATACTCATCGCCCCACGAGCTGCTCTGGGCGAAAAGGGCGTTGAACATCTGCCCTTCGAGCATTCCGGCCGCGCTATATGCGTCATTCAATACGCGTGCCTCCTCCATGTTCGCTGGCTGCCATCTCGAGAGCCCCCAGGTCCCGTCTCCGTGACTTTCCCTGTGGACTCCGAACATCGCGAGGTCGAGGGTGGTCCTGCGTTCAGCCATTCCGAGGTAGAGGCTTCGGGTGCTCGCACGCACATCGTCGTCCTCGATGTAATGGCTCATGGTGAGCATCCTTCTTTGGTTGTAGAGGTCCAGCTGGTCGGCCAGCTGGAAGGTCACGGTCTCATTATATCCACTGGATGGGCCGATGTAGAACGGCTGGTCGTGGTTGTACTCGCGTGGCCGCGTCCCGCGGAAAAGGAACGCCGGGCCGCTGATGGGCTGGTTACGCACAAGGACGTCATAACCTCGGACATCGTTGTCCTCGCTCAGGATCACGGTCGCCATATTGAGGGCCATCCTGGCCTGGTCGAAGTGGTCCCCTGAAATATAATAATGCGGGGACCAGCCGAGAGCACGTTCGGTGTCTTCCATCTGCTGGCCGGTGGTGTGGGCGCGGCTCCGGGCAGCCTCCTGGCCCCTGCGCAAATCCTCCCCGCCGCGCTCTATCATGGCTCTCGCGAACGTCCATGCATGCTGTCTCTGGTAATGATGCTCGGAAGCTACCATCCCTGTTCCTTCTGCGAGGAATTGGGATCGCATGCCGCGGTAATCCACGTCTCCTTCCTCAGGGACTCGTCTTGTCACCGCGTCGATCGCGTCGGTGAAATGAGACAGTCCCGCCATCGCGCGGTAGAGCTCCATCGCCCTCTGGTTGATCTCTGCCGGATCCGTCGCATCGTGCAATGCGGCGGATTCCCTGGCGACTCTCCTCCGATCCGAATCCGACAGCTCGAAATAAACCGCCAATACGGCGTTGTGATCAAGTGACAGCACGCCGCTCACTCCGAGCGGCGCGTTCGGATTACTCGTAGCTGTGCCTCTAAGGATATCATCGCGGGCCCGCTCGAAACTTTCGGCCGACTGCTGCAACTCTGCCAGATCGCGGTCCATGCTGGCACCGAGATGTCCGGCAGCCTGCGCCTTCACGGCGTTCCGGTCGTCACGGTGAGCGCGGTCCCGCGGCCCTTCTTCCTCACCCATCGGACCCTGGTAATCCTCGTAGAAATCCCTTCCGAGGCGCGACCTGTCGGCCTGGACAGGCGCCATCGCGACACGTCTCCTTATCCTTTCCGTATCCATCCTCTGGGCGGCATCGGCCCTCACACCCTGGAGCTGCAATCCCTGGAGCTCTACCGCCGCTCCGGCCATGTCTCCGCCTTCAGCCCGGCGTATCGAATGCTGGGCTTGCCTCCAGTCTGCATCGGCGTCTACGAATGCCGGCCTGCCGCTGGTCACCAGGCTCAACAGAGTCGGCCCGAAAAGCTGATCCCCTCTGCTCCTCCTGGCCAATTCAAGGAAGAATGTGTACCGATCGTGATCCTGCAACCCGGCTGTCTGCGCTCCTCTCAGGCGGTCGAATGCTCTCCTCGCCGCGCCGCCTTGCGGAACCAAGGCTCCGCCCAACATCCTTTCTACAACATCCAGCCCCTGGTCGGTGCGCAGGGCCTCCCGCATGCTGTCCCTCAACTCGGGAGGGGCCCCGTTCACGACCTCGTCGATGAGCTGTTCCCTGGTGGGCCCGCTCATCCCCCTGAGCCGCTCGCGCAGGGCAGGCCTCTCGCTCTCAGGAGCGTATGAAATGAGCTCCTCCAGGAGGGCCGGAGTGGCTGTAATGTTCTCCCATCCCTCCTCTCCCATATGTTCGAACCCCATACCCCGGAAAAAAGCCAGATCTTCCATGTACCTGCTTAGGCCAGGAGGGAAGCCGCGCCCTCTCGCTTCCTCGAGCGCCATCTGCGCCCTTCTTTCCGAGATGAACCTTCCGGCTGCCCAGGATGTCGCTGTGATCCTGAACTGGGCCTGGCTGGACACATGGTCGCCGCCAGAGAAGTTCTCCCCCCAGTACATACCGACCGCACGCCTGTAATCCCCGTATCTGGCATTCGCATCGTAGGCGTCCTCCGGATGAGCCATAAACCCTTCAGTTTGAGGCCTCCTGGTGCCGCTTTCTCTAACAAGCTCCTGATATAGCGCCTGGAGCGCGGCGCTCCGCGCCGCGTAATCAGGCCTGCCCTGGGCATCATTGAGGCCCTGCGCAGTTCCCAAGCGCGCTTGATACCGCCCGCGCTGGTCCTCATTGGGAAACAGCGAGATGAGCTGGGTTATCAGGCCGGCGACCTCGGTGATGTTCCTGTCCCTGATATTGGTGGCGGCCTGGGCGATCCTGGCATCTCGCGCCTGCTGGATCTGCTCCTGCTGCCGGAAAAGCGAGACGCCGATTTCGCCGGTGACCCGCGCCTGCGTGAGGAGCATCTCCCGTCGGGCAGGAGGCAGCGGGGCCGGACTTCTTGTCGGAGGGCCTTGGCCGTCAGCCGCAGGAGTCTCCACCTCGATCGGCCTTCCGAGCATGTCAACGTTCTGATCAAGGCCCAATCCCCTGTAGGTGCCGATGCTCACTCCGAGCTGCAGGCGCCCTGCCTCTCTCCTCCTCGTGGTGAGCCTGTGGCTCCGTCCGAGGGAGTCGAGTCCGCTCACAAGACCATCTGCGTATGTGTTGTATGAATCGGCCGCAGATCCGTGGACTTCAGCCAATCCCCTCAATGTCGAAACATAGATGACCCGGATGCGCGCCTCATCCGATCCTGCCTCCGTCAGCGCACGATCGAGTATCTGCTGGTCCTGCGCCGACAGCTGTCCTCGGAGCTCCCGCAGTCTCGTCGTCATGACGTCCACGCTTGCCCCCGGAGCCCGATCGGCTTCGCCGGTCAATCCTCTAGCGAGCTCGGATTCCCTGCGCGCCCTGGCATGTATGTCCCTTGCAGCGGAAACCCCCGTGGTGAGATAATCACGCGATGATAATCCTGCCAGATCGGTGAAATACTGTGCGAGATTGCTGTCGCCGTCCCTTGTCGCTGCCGCGGCGAGCCCACGCAGGCGCCTAGATTCCGAATCAAGAGTCCGGTCGAGGGCCGCCCTCGAGCGTGCATCCCTCCCTTCGACTACAGCGAGGCGGTTGCTGAATTCCACGTCCCGCAGATCGAGGGTCATGGTGTCGACCTGATCGGCGAGCACATTCAAAGCGGCGAGCCCGCGTTCCACCCTCACCGCAGGAGCCTCATCAGCCACCTGGGCCCCGGCAAGGGCATCGGCCACCGAACCCTGGCTGATGAGCGCCCGCGCTACCGGCGCCGTGATGCTCTCAGGCCTCGGAGCCGTCCGCGCCGCGCCCTCGGTCCCGAGATTGATGATCCTGCGCTGGCCGATGCGCGTATAATCCCCGAGCTGGCTCCTGATGAGAGCGAACGCATCCGTCCTCCTCTGGCGCGACTGCGCGTCGAGCTGGCGGTCAGGGACCGCTGCCCATCCGCCGAAAAGGACCGCCATGCCAAGCACAGTCTGGGCCGTGAGCGGATCGTCGCCACGCGCCGCGATCAATGCCAGGTCGAAATATGCCCGCGCCTGAAGGCGCAGCGCCGGATCGGTGATCCTGGCCTCGATCTCGGCCCTCTGCCGGATGACCGTGAGCTGCGCGCCGTCTGTGGCGCTGAACATCGGCTGGTCCGCTGTGGCGGACCTTCCGTTCGCCCTCGTGCAGATCTCCATGAGGAGGCTGCGGTCGGTGTCTGTCTGGAGCTGGAGATATGTCTCTGCCGACTGCCTGAACGTTATCGCCGCGGCCGTCCTCCTCAATGGAGAACTGAGCGCGCTCACGGCATACTGGAACAACTGCCCGACATCCCGCCTCTGGCCTGCGCTCATGCTTCCGCCGAATGAGCGCATCATGGACTGGGCGGCACGGAGGAGCTCCTGCACGCGGTCGCCCTCATCCCTCTGGGCCTGTTCGGTCGCATACTGCATGATCGCCTGGTCATCGGTCATATTGCTCTGCTGGGCGAACTGGTGGAGCCTCGCCGCGAAATCCGGCTCGGTCCTCATCCTCTCGTTGATCGCCGCTACGTACGGCGTCACCATCTCACGCGGCACCGCTTCTCCCCTCGCGAGGCGTGTCCTTGCTGTCTCCAGTTCGACTATGAGCGAGTCCATCGCCTGCGCGGCCGGGCTGTTAGCCGGAAGGAGACCCCTCCGCGCCAGCCTGTCCCGCTCGGTGCGGAGAGCTTCGACCTGGCTGTCCCTCTCGAGATAATTCTGGACTAGCCGCAGCTGGTCAGGATGCTCTGCGAGCGTCGCCGACAGACCGCTCAGCTCGTCCCTGCGGGCATCGGTGGCCGCCTGGAGATACCTGCTCGCCAGCTGCGCATGCGCGACCGCGACCTCCGTGCCTCCCTCCTGCGTCAATGCCGTGAACGCCCTGTTGAACATCTGGATCGCTGTTGTCCTCTGCGGGGCAGGGACCGACGGCCGGAGCGCCGTGCTCATGCCGTTCGCTATCTCCACGGCCTGCAGCCCTGAGCGGACCTGCGCCAGAGTCGCTGTCTCGGGGCTGGTCCGCAGAGGCGTCATCACGGAAGTGAAAGCATCACGCGATTCGGCAGGGACCGTCCTTGTCAGAGCAACGCTCATGGAGGATGACGCGATCTCCGCCATCCTTGTCGTGAGAGCCCGGAGGGCCTGGTCGCGGTGAGCGGCATCAGTGGCGCTCCCGAGGATCGTAGATAATGTCGCGAGGTCGGTGCGGGCCCTTCCCTGCGGCACAGTCCCATACCCCCCCGACGGGGCCCTCTTAACCATCTCGGCCGCGACAAGGAGGGTGTCCATCGTCTGCTGGCTCGCTCCCTCTCCCATCACATGGAGCGTCGCGGAATAGATATCGCCCACCTGGTTCCGCACAGCCGGCGTCTCTATCGATGCGAGGTCGGTGACGAAATCCCTCGCCGCGGTGTTCCTGCGCGCGATGGCCCGGAGCTCATCCTCGCCTACTTGATCCCCTCTCTGGAGGCGTTCGATCATCGCCTGAGTCGCATCCTGGACCCTCCGGAGCTCGTCCCTGATCCTTGAATTCGCTTCCAGCGTGATCTGCTGGCTGAGCCAGCTCATCTGGTAGCTGAACGCCTGCCTTGCCGCTTCAAGCCTCATCTGCTTTATCGTGTCAGCTCCCCGCATTATCCTGCCGAGAGCGGCTCTTGATTCGGCGATCTGATCGGCAGTCATGGCAGTCCGGGGGTTCGCGGCCACGGTCCTCAGCCATCCGACCAGACCCGTAACCTGCCCCCTCCCCTCCTCTGATGCGAAAACATCGGCCCGCTGCTGGTACTCCCGGGGGAGGTCGGTCGAGATCAGCCTGGCCCGCTCATGCTGCCCCAGAGACGAGAAGACCAGGGCCATATCCATCCCGGCGATAAGCTCAGGCGGTGCGCTGCTCTCGATCAGAGCCCTCTGGCCTCCGGTCACTTCGCGCAACCAGCCTGTCCTCTGCTCTATCTGCTCGACAGTGTGAGCGATGCTCTCTATCTCTTCGGGCCTGAGCCTGCGGGGCTCCCGGCCCCCCTCGCCCAGTATCCCTCTGAGTGTCGTCTCCACAGCCTGGATCATCGGATCCAGGAACGCCTGGTGGTTCCGGTCTATCGTTTCTATCCCGGTCGAGGCTGCCCTGATGCTCCTCAAACGCGTCCTCAGTTCCTGCAGGCGCTCCACGATGTCTTGGCTTTGACGCGTCTCGGCCGCCGGCTGAGGGAGGCGCAACGTCTCAATCACCCTCCCTGCGGCGGCTCTCGCATCGACGACGGTCTGGTTCGCCTGGATGAACGCCTGGCGCACCTGCTGGTCCCCGGTCGGGCCTACGGTAGGCTGCTGGCCGAGCTGCCGCAATGTCCTGACCGCTATCTCTTCGGTATCCTGAGGCCTTTGCGCCGGTCCGCCTGGTTGTTGTGCCTGTGCCATGAGACCACTTCACGAATAAGCGTAACAGATGCTCGCGAACTCCTTGAGCCTCTCCACCCTCTCCTTGAGCATATCTTCCTTGCCAATGGACTTGAGCGCGTTCCTCTCCCAGCTCGTGAGCGCTTCCAGGAAATTCTTCAGCTGCGCCATCCTCGGAGCCATGTCCTCCGGCTTGACAGCCGATGCATCCCAGACCGCGATCGCATTCTCGATGGCGGAGATCGCCTTGTTCGCCTTTTCTATCGCGAGCTTCTCCATCTCCGCGACATCGGACGCCGAATATCCCTTGTCAGCTTTCTGCGGAACCGTGCGCGCTTTGGGAGGTTTTTTTATCATCGGAACACCAGCTTCCTCTATTCTCACCGTGCGCTTTTAATATATTTACTGTATGTATTTGCGACACAATCGTCCATTCTTAAACATAACTGTGCGATCCCTGCGCGTTTCCGCGAGAATCGGGGCGGAGGGGCGCTTTTCAAGCGATTTTTAATGATTTCCTCACAAAATCCGAGTGATGGCATCCGGGGGAGGAAAACTCTATTATCTGCCTCTTGCGAGGAGAAGTGGGGCAGAGAATGACCAGTCGGGCATAAGGATCCGGGCGTTCCGTGACGGAGTTCCCCTTTTCGATGCGTTAGCCTCGGCCGGCTCATGCATCCCGGTGACTGCCGGCAAGCGCGCGCAGCTCGCTTCCGCGGTTTCCCAATTCCTCGTCAGGGCAGAGAGAGAGCTCGACGAGGCGATAGACGCTGATGCCAGGCGGTTCAAGAGCGGATTCTATAAGTACGACGATCCCGGGAACCGTGAACAGAGCCGCCAGACCGTGATCCTCTGCCTGGCGATGCATCTGGTCAGGAACGTCGAGCTCATGTGGGACGGGCTCCAGACGCGTTTCGATGCCGGGACCGCCTCTGTCTTCGACACGGCTTTCATCTCCATATCGAAGCTCCTGGATTCAGGCTACTACGGGAAGGAGAACCGCCAGATCCACGAACACTTCCATTCTATGAAGGATCTGATGGATTCGGCCCTCCGGCTTTGCGGGCAAGAATCGCGCGTCATGGGCTTCCAGGCCGCAGTGGAATCCAATGTCGACATGCTCGTGGAGCGCACCAAGCAGCATTTCCGCGCACTGGGCTAACAAATTTAAATTTGCTCGGATAGTACTCATTGATGAAAGCTCCAAGCGGCTCAATCGCGGTTAAGCGATCCCCAATTCCTGGGTTACATCGTTGAATTCAGGTCTCAGGTGGACTTCCTCAAGGATCTGGTCCGCATGAGCTGGGTGGATTCTCCGGCCGCAGAGCAGGCACGGGAGCAGGAAAACCAGACCGTTTCTATGCTCTCTCGGCCACCCTGGAGAAAGCCCTCGAAAGCCTGACATACGAAGATTTCAAGAACCCCTCCACGGAGCTCACATCCAAGCTCGCGAAAGTCGCGATCTTCATGTACGTCTTCGACAAGACGAACGAGTTCTACGGCTCGTGCGTGAAGCTGAACAAGGACGGGGCCTATGCGTTCTATGATTCCATCCGCAATTTCGCATCGTCTTTCCTTTCGGATAATTTCTTCGGCAGGCCCGCAGAAGATATCATCCGCGTCTATCTGCTTTCCGAGGCCCAGTTCGTCGCCATGGCGGAGCTCTGCGGCGTCGAGCTCCTCCCGATACATGAAGCCGCAGCGATATACCAGCAGAGGGTCTTCGACAAGATGATACAGATAATCAGGAAGAAGAAGCAGGCCTCAGCTGAAGGCCCCTCCCCGGCGGCCAAGCCCGGAAAGGGCAAAAAAAAGAAGAGCGGCGAGTGAGCAAGCCGAAACAAATAAATCTCCATCATCCGCTAATCCCTTCATGGCACAGACAGGCAGGCTCAGACCCGTGAATATCCGGCCATTCCAGCCCCCGGGCGCCTCCATCTCTTCCAGACCGCCTTTGCGGGAAGGGGTCTCGAAGCTCGGAGCGGACGAGATCCGGTCACAGCTCATGCGCCTTTCCGAGAACTGGAGCCAGGCGGTGGAACACTCGCTCGCTCTGCCAAAGGACTTGTTCACGGCAAGATCGGATTCCGGGAACTCGGTCCTTTTCTCCAAGGAGATGGAGTTCGGTATCGTGAAGGTGATCTCGGACCTGCGGACCGGCAAGACCGCTTCGATACCCACGGAATACGGACTCGCTTATTATGAAACGGCCAGTGTGACATACCTCGTCCTAGCTGACAGGAGCAGGGGGATCATCGTGCGGGAAATACTGATGAACTATCAGGACGCGCATATCCGAAAGGACTGGGCAGGGATCTCGGCCTCGATCGAACAAGGTGCCGCGGCCGCCCGCGCGAACCCCGGGACGATCGCGATCCATGACGGGGCGCTCCGCCTGGTCCGGACATAACAATCCCTCCCCGTCAGCCTTATTAACATCCCGGCTGAAATATCTCCATGGAACCGAAAAGCGGAAGCGTGAAAGCGCCGAAGCTGCTGGTGCTCCCCGAAAGGCCTTTTCGGGGGCAGATCGCAGCTCCGAGGACCGTCGATCGGGCGGACGTGCTCACGACCTTGGGCGATATCAGCCCGCTCCCACCGGCCCTTCCTCCCCTCCTCGAGATCCCGGAGAAGATGTTCATGAGCGGAGGCCCGAGCCTTCCAGTCTCATTCTCGAGCACGGACCAGAGCACGATCTCCTCCGTGGCTGGGTCCCTTATCATCGGCTACGCGATGCCGAAGGAATTCCCGGATTACGGGATCCATCTGAGCGCGAAAGGGAGCAGCACATTCTGCACCCTCGTGGATCGGTGGAGAGGGATAATCGTCGCGGGCGCCGTCAAGAACCTCCAGTCCGAGCAGGGGATGTGGGAACGGTTCGCCGATGCCGTGCGCGACGCGGTCGAGCGTGCCGACGAGCTGAAGGATGACGGGAAGCAGTTCCGTTTCGTGGTCTCCAAAGACGGCCTGATGAGCACGATCGAGTGATGCTATGGTATTGAAGAAAAGCGCTAGAACCGAAGAACGTGCGGGGGTGTCCGCCCCGCCTGCTTTCCGCTCCGCCCGTGCATACGACCACATGATGAAGGAAGAAGCGCTGTCTGCTCTTGAAAAAGAAGGCATCGTTCTAGATGCCCGGCTCGTCCAGATGATGAAGCTCCCGCCGCGGCTGATACGCGGCGCGAACGAGAAGCTCGAATTCTACGATGCGCTCAGCGTCCAGCCCGTCCCCGGATCGGCCACGGATTCCCCGGCATATTGCTTTGAGAACAAGCTCCGGATCCCGTCATGGATCAGCAGCAGGTACTTCTCGGTCAGTGAGGGCTCGCTCCTTTTCGCCGATCCTCAGCGCGGGATCTTCGTGCGTGGCCCGTTGAGCGAACAACGGGCCCTCGCGTTCAAGATACAATCAGTAGCATCAGGAAAATTATGAGAGCTATATCCGGCCGAGTATCGGCACCCCGGTCCTGCTCTCTATCGATCTGAGCATCCCCTCGACCCGGGCCCTCTCTTTCTTGTCGCTCAAGGAATCGAGATACCTCTGCGCGGCTTCGGCACGCGCCTTCCTTCCCATGACCATGAACCTCCTCCCGGCCTCTCCAAGGGGCGGCGGGGGGTGCTCCATGCTCAGCCTGTCCAATATACTGACAAGGGCATCGTGCTCCTCGGAGCCGGGCGCGAGGGCCGATGTATACTCCATGAACAGGATCACATCCCGGCCTTTCTCGGCTTCAGCCACCCTCTCGGCCGCCGTAGGCGGATTAAAAGTCCTGCCAGCCCTCTCGATCTCCCCCCTGCTCCGCAGCGCGCCGGCGTCCCAGAACACCACGTCTCCCTTCCTCCTATTCACCCCTCCTATCTCCTGGTCTCTTGTGAGCACGGCGAACTGGAAATCCCCGATAGTGTACCCCTCGCCTATGAGCTTCTGCCACATGCTGCCCAGCTGGTCGAAAGTCCTTTGCCCGACGTATTCACGGACCTCCTCCGGACGCATCTCCCCGATGGTCTTCCCATCCACGATATCCATGGCGACCGCGAGGTTGCCTCCGACATCCACCATCCCATAGGATCCCGGCCCAAAGCCTCTCTCGGCAAGGAATCCGATCCTCCGGACCTCGTCAAAGAAATAACCTGCCTGCTCGCTCCACGGCAATTCGCCGCTTACCGGATCCTCGATCGGGGGTTTCATTACCTTCACCGCGACTTTCCTGGGCCTTCCGCCCACAACAATCTCCGCCTCGTACACCGCGCCGCCTGCGCCTTCACCTATCTTCCGGACGAGTTTCGCGCGCGGGACCCTGGAAAGGGGCATGAGCCCGAGCTGCCCTCCATCGTCGACCGCCGGAACCATCTTATTGTAGTTATAGAAATCCCTGGGCATCCCCCGGAGGTCATCCGGGAGCAAGACCGAATCCGGCCTCGTCCTCATATCGGCCATCCTCTCCAGCGCGAAATCGACAGCCTCTGCCGAATGCGGCAAGGACCGTTCGGCAAGGAAGAACTCGATGGCTTTGATGGTATCCAATTCATGCGGCATGAACCCGCTCTGCCACCCCTGCGGGTCGTTCCCCCTCGAATCCCTGTATCTATTATAGAGATCCCAAAGCCTTCTCTTCTCCCCCTCGAACCCAGGGCCCATGTCCCGTGGTCCGTCCGGAGGGCCGCCTCTCCCCCCACCTCCTCCACCACCCTCTCCGGATCCCCCCTCGACCACCACCTTGGGCTCGCTGTAAATCGGAGGGGGCATGGACGGATTGACCTCGATCTCACCGCTCACAACCCCTGAAACATTCGGGCCGAATAATACGCTGTAAGGGATCCCGACCAGGTCGGTGTATTCCCTGTCGATGAGCCTCTCCACCCTGAGGGCGAGGATCTCCGGGCTCCTGACCTTCCATCGCGGGTCCGGTCTCCCGTCCTCTCCGGTCATCATAGCCTCGAGGACTTTCCCGTATGCGTACTTATACTGTTTAGGCATCTTGCTCTTCAGGCTTTTTTCTATGTCCCTGCCAGCGCCCTCCCCGCCCTTGCCCCGGACCAGCTCTATGACCTCGCGGGCGACAGCCGTCGTCTCCAGCCTGCCGTAGAATATGTCCAAATAACGGAGGCCTAGCCCGGTGGACCTGAGGGAAAGCCCAGTGACATAACCGGCTGCATTGTCGAAGAGATGCTGCAGTTCGTGGACCGCCATCTCTTTCAATTTAGGGATGGCCGCGCCAGGGATGCCGGCTTCCGCGAAGTGCCTGTTCCCCCGTAAGAGGATCTTCCCGCTCACCGAGCTGTATACGGCCGTATTCCCGTCGAATACATCCCCTTTGCCGTATGTCTCTGTTATTATGAGGCCGCGGAGATCCGCCTGGCCATCCAGCGTGAATGAATGCGAATACTCAGCCACATACACCTTGCCCGTTTTCCTCGTGACGGTCAGACCGTGCGGCAACAGGACCGAATCGAGCATGGAAGCCGCTTTCCTCGGGTCCGAGGCTGAAATCACGTCCTTCTTCGCGATGCCTGCCGAGGCGAACCACTGATCCGGAAGAGCGCCCACTACGCTTTCGAACGTCGGAGGCTTCTTCGCCAGCTTCCGTTTCACATCCTTCCGCGCGGCCGCATCGGCCTTGGGAACCCTGAACTCCGAGAAATGTATACCCTCCCCGCTGACCGCCATCCCGCGTTTGGCTATCATGGCGTAACTCACAGCGTTTGGGTTGTCCTCCATGAACGCAAACCATGCCGACGCCCGGCGCGGGTCAGCCTCAGCCCTAGATAATAGATAATCCGTCGCGATCAAGAAACGGGCCATCGCCTCACCGCGTTCTGCAAGGGGTAGCATCGATATCTCATTGATGTTCCGCGCGGAGTACCGTTCCAGTGCCTGGCCGCCACCGGGCGGTATCTTCGCGCTGTAAACACCGTCGCTGTGCTTGGCCACGACAGCTGCAGCGACCTCCGGAGACATCCCGATGTCGACCAGCCTCTGCACGTAGAGAGCGTCACCGGAAAGCCCGCCCCCTCCGAGCTTCCTCGACAGATAATCCGCGAGCAGCGTCCTCCC
This sequence comes from Candidatus Micrarchaeia archaeon, assembly GCA_046331685.1. GTDB lineage: Archaea > Micrarchaeota > Micrarchaeia > Anstonellales > Bilamarchaeaceae > Bilamarchaeum. The sequence goes on from JAXLQI010000002.1 coordinate 171,275, forward strand.
TTCGAAAACTTTCATCGGAGGCAGGTCCCCAAGGAGGGCTGCGGCTTCGACCTCCGCGACAGGCCGTTCCGGCATCTGTTTGGCCGCGAGCCTGAGCTTATCCTCGTATGCCTGCCTGGCCTTCACGATCCCTTCGGGATCTCCGGCCCGGTAAGCTTTCATGAGGTCGGCCATCGCGGCGTCCGCATCCGCTAACCGCTCAAGCTTAGGCGCCGGAGCTTCCGGCACCACCCTCTCGCCTGCGATATCGGCTTTCGGCGCCTGCGGGTTGACCCTCTTCTCGGTCGCGATCACGAAGCGGCCCACCTCCCCGAACTGGGCGAGGAGGAATGCGTCGCCTGCGTTCATCATGCTCTCGAAGACCGGGATGGCGCCGGCTCTGGAGACCTGTACGCCGACGAGCGCGCCGAAACCAGGATCGGCCCTGATCAGGCCTGCAGGATCGGTATTAGGCACATCCGCAGGGTTCGGGACGTCCCTGCGCGCTTTCAGGTAAGGCAAGCCGCTGTCGGCCAACTGGGTGGCAAAGGGGTCCATCGCATCGATCACCGCGAGCGTCCTTCCGTCACCGGTCCGGATAGTATTGACCGCCCCATCGATTCCAGGCATCTTCCCGAGCGCCTGCCGGGTGAGCTCGACCACATACACCTCCCTGCCGTCAGGGAACATGGCAAGGACCGCCGGGTCGAAGCCTGATAGGACGTCGCTCCTGACTATCTCGTAATCGGTCCTCAGCTTAGATCGGCCGTCGCTGAATTCGATCAGCGTGTACGGATCGCCGTTCTGGGGGTTTTCTATATGCACGGGCTTGCCCTGCCTGATGCGCGCCTGCTGATCCGGGCTGTACGGATATCCGAGCCCGACCCCCTCCCCGTCGTGGGAGGCGAACATCCTCTTCATCCCTTCGATATATCCGCGGTCGCCCCCGATCTCGTGCATCCACCTGGATGCGCCTCTCGCCAGCGGGCCATCGAGCTTCCCGCTCTCGACATCGCCGAACGCCTCCCACACGAGCTTCTCCACCGACACTCCGCGGATGGCGGCAAGCCTCTTGAAGAGGGCATGGAGATCCACCATGCCATAGCGGTAGTTCATGCCGCTGAAATCGTAAGACCCGTTGAACTCGCCGGCCAGGAAGGACGCTCCGGTATCGTTATCTATGCCTCCTATCATGAACATGAGCGTCTTGCCGTCCTTTTCCCAAACATGGTATCCCTTCTGCCGGAGGGCATCGCCGACGCTCAGCGAAGCCGGGTCGGCCGCGTCCAGCTTGGCACCCGGATTCTCGACCTCGAGGACCATCGCGCGGGCGTTGCCTGCATGCCGGTCCCATAGACCTGTCGCATAGGATCCTGCGAGGGTGTAACCGAGCTCGTCCCAGAACCTCTCGCGGGTCTGCGGGTCCGCCGAATCGAACATCGAGAGGAGCGGGCTTTTGTCGAGATCCCACAAAGCGGTCTCATCGACCGTCCTGACCTTGACGCTCCCTCCGCCGACCTTGATCTCCCCTTCGAAAGTCTTGATGTCCTCCATGATGCCGTATCTCGAGACCGAACCGTCCGGCGCATTGTAAATGAGCTCATGGCCGCCGGCTGAAGTGAACACCCTCGGAGCCGGGATCCCCGAAGCGAGGGAATATTCCGCTCCTGCCGCGTCCGGCCGCAGGTCCTGCCTCTTCACGAACACCTTCCTCATCTCGGTCCTGCCATCCGGCAATGGGACAGCGAGGCCTACCTCATAAGCGCCGACAGCTCCGTTATGGTACTCCACATAAGAGATCCTCGCACCGGGGAAAGCCGAGCCGACCGCTCCGATCAGATCGCCATTGCCGATCATGCCGAATATGAAACCGTCGTCCCATGATGTGTCCAGAGCCTGGTACGGCTTAGAGACCCATCCTCGGTGCTCGCGCGCGGTGCCTTCCCATGCGAAAGGCATGACGGTTATGCCGAGCGCCTTCGCAAGGCCATGTCTCGCGCTCCGGGCGTCCGGAGATCTCGCATAGATGTCGATCAGGGCGTCCTTCCGCGCTCCGTAAATCCTGGCTATCGCATCCCCGCTTTCACCTGCTATTCCGCGGAGCTCGGAGAGATACGCGGCTTCGCCTTGCACGCCTCTGGACAGAAGGCCGTCGATCACAGCCTTCTGGGCCTGCATGTCCATCCCTATGAATGTGCGCGCTGCCGCTTCGCGGGTCTGGAGGTCCGATCCTGAGCTGAACACCGCGAGCACGTTGCCTTCCGTCATCGGTCCCAATGCCGGCGGCAAGCCTTTCTGTGTCACTACCGCCTCTGGATGGACCTCTTCTATTATCTGGTCGGATGCGACAGGTTCGCCGCTTATGATCTTCCCTTCAGGGATATACCCCTCATTCACAAGCTCGCGCAGGACATCCGGCCTCTCCTTCAGCCTGGAGATCACCGTCTCGTCCCCATGCTCGACCCTCATCGCGAGCTTCCTTTTCACGGTGTCATCGAAATTCTCCTTCATATCCGGAGGGAGGTTCTCATACATAGAGGCGGATTCCTTGTCTCCAGCCACATACGCTTTCTCTATGTAATCCTCAGCGACCTTGCCGATGAATTCCGCCTTGCGGATCGGAGGCAGCGCTTCAGCCTTCTTCCAGGCGCCGGAAGGGTCTGCATAGAACTCGGGGATGCCCGGAGCCTTCGTCTCGGGCGCGGCCGCGCGCCTTCCAGGGGTGGTCCGTGGCGGAGGGAGCACTTCGCCTACCGCAACCGCTTCGGCGGGGCGGATCTCAACCACCCCGGCCAGTTGCTCTGCGTACCTGATCGCATATGCCTGGACGTCGAACTTCAGGAACCTCTCCATCCCTACACGGTCGTTCTTCTGGACCGCTTTGATATAGTGCCGATCCAGCCTGATGTCCGCTACCATCCTCTCCAGGATCTTCCCGGCCGGATGGCCCTTGAGGGACGCGAGCCTCTTCACCGCAGCCTCGTCTCCCCGGACCAGCCCGACAGCGAGCTCGGCGAGCATCTCCGGATGCCCGGCAAGCTCCTGTGCGTATATCGACTGGCCCGCATCCTGGGGAGGGGTGCTCTCGAATCCGGGAGGGACCTCGGCAGGCTTGTCCTGCGGGCGGTACTCGGCGATGGCCGGCTTCTTCATCGGCGGCGTCTTCGCTCCGGGCCTTTCCACGGGCGCAGGAGCCTGCGCCGGCTTCTTGACCCTCCTTGCCGCCGATTTGTCCGCCTGCGCCTTCTCTTCCTTGAGCGAGGCGAGCAGGGATCGCGAGTAAGCGGTCTCTCCCTCGGCGCTTCCGACATGGATCGCGAGCGGATTCAGCTCGTCTGCGTACATGAGCATCCTCGCATCCGACCTTTCGATGACCCTGACCCGGCCTCCGTTCTCGATCGGAGTGCGGCCGATCCGTCTCCCTTCGGAACGCACGTCGTATCCGAATCCGTAGACCTTCCCGTCATGGCCCTCTATGACCTTGGAGCGGTTGTCATCGGAGGCTTTGCGCTCCGCGGGCAGCTCGGAAGCCATCGCAGGCCCGCCTTCATATGCCGAGATCATCTCACCAAGGACTTTGTCGAGGGGAGTGCCGCTCCTCTTCGAAAGCTCCTGCGCGAAACCCATCGTCGCCTTGTTGAAGTCATCGTTGAATGCGTTCAGGTCCAGCGCCCCGTCGCTGAACCTCTTTATCCTGCCGCCGATGAAATCCATGTCTATCGGCTGGAACAGCACTTCGGTGCTTCCATCTCCGCGGCGGACGACTATCACTTCGGTGTTGCGGTCGAAGCGGTCGATGAGCAGTGCCCGCCGAGACATCTCTATGTAGGCCCTCCAGGACGAATATAGCTTCGCCCTTCCTTCCGGGGTCCTAGCCAGGTCGTAGAACCCGGTGATCGCCATGTTCCTCGGGTCGTCTCCCGGGAACCCGGATGATTTCCCGAACACCTCGGGACCCATCATCGCTACGCTCAAGACTTCGACCTTCTCCCTCCTGCCGTCCGGCATCTTCAATTCGACGGTCTTGCCGGCCCAGTCGTGGACATCCTCCATTATCCCGAATTCCTGGAGCAGGGGGGCAGTGCCTCCGGCCGGATCCTCGAACCTCACGCCGGTGTCGTATGCGAGCGGTCTGCCTGCGGCGTCATCGGCGTGTGTCAGCGGCGGGAGGAGCCCCTGCGTGGCGGCGAGATCCGCCCCGAAACGCGCGGCCTCGAGGCTCTCCATCTTCACGAACACCCTGCGCCCGTCGGATAATTTCACCGAATAGCTCCCGCGCGCGCCAAGCTCGAAGTTTACGCTTTCAATCCGTAATCCACGGAATCCTTGCAGCTGGTTAATCCTGCCTTCGAGGTCTCCCCGCATCAGGAGATCGAAGAACTCAGGGTTCTGGTCGATGAACTTCTGCTTCTGGCCCTGAGCCATGCCGCCAAGGACCCCGAGCATGTCGATGACGGCTAGCTGGCCTTTCTTCCCTCCGTCACCATATGCTTTAGCCAGCCTCTCCTGGAACGCCCTCGGGTCCTCTCCCCTGCGGGCCGCCATCTCCCCTATCATTCCAGGGACCACGCCGGCAGCGTAGTCCTTTTCGGTCCCCTTGATGAGCGCGAGCTCCTGGGATGCCTTCTCGCCTTTGGTCCTCGCTTTCCTAGCCGCCTCCGCCCTGTCATATCTCAGGCCTTCCAGCGAAGCCCTATCCCACTCTGCTATGACGCGGTCTTTCATCTTCGGGCTCGTGCCTTCGGAGATGAGGGCGGAGAGCGTGACGTACAACCCCTCGTTCGATGAGAGGATGTCCCTCATCCGCAGCTCGCGTTCGGCCTGAGGGAGGGATCCGATCCTCCTGGAATAATCCCGGAGCTCGGCTGAATCGGCCGGCATGAACTCCTCGCTGATCCTCCTGAACGCGCTCTCGGGGCTCATCCCGCTCGAGATGAGGTCCACTATCCGCGCCCTTTCGACCGGGTCGGCGAGCAGGAACCTCTCCCTGAACTTGCTGCCTTCCCTGCTCAGGAGGTCGAGCACCGCGAGCCTGTCCTGTCCCCATTCGGACGAGAGGGCCGCGGCATCGGCGGGCGTCACGTCCTTGCGCAATCCGAGCTTCGCTTCTGCCACGACCAGGATATCCTTTCCAGCCTGGCTCATGGCTCCCTCGCTCCGGATCCTCTTCGCAGCGAGCGAATCGCTCCCGAGCCCGCTGATGTCTTTCCGGTACCGGCCGATCAGCTCAGCAGGGACTGCGGCAGGCTCTGGCTCAGCCGGCTCAGTGCCCCTCCGCTGCATGACCTCGATGACAGCGAGGATCTCGGCCCTGTCCTCGCTCATGCCGCCGGCGGTCTTTTCGCCTTTCGCCTTTTCATACTCTTCGAAGAGGGAAGCATCCATATACTTCCGGGCGAGCTCATAGGGAAGATCCTGCCCGTGGATGGCTGCGAGGAAGCCCCTCGCATCCTCAGCGAGCGAGGGATCGGCCTCCATCACCTTCAATTCTGATTCCAGGCCGGAAGCCCTTTTATCGAAAAGGATCTTCTGGCCGATTTTTTTCGCGTCTTCAGCCTTGAAAGCAGGATCGGCCTCCCAGAGCAGTTTCCTTTCCGGGGACTCGCCGGCCATCAACGCCGCGGCATCGCGATAGGCGAATGGCATCCGTGCCAGCTCCTCTTCGCTGAGAGGACGGTCCGACGGGACATTCTTCTCAAGGAACCGCGCGGCGTCCTTGACTTCCTGCGGAGAATCGGCGACCAGCAGCTCTAGCGTGTTGCTCCCTTTCTCATCCTTGGCTACAACCACCTTCGCTTCGGTTCCAATAGCCGAAGACTTCCTCTCCGGCGCCACCGGTATCTCGCCGCCCACCGGCGCTTCACGGTGGCCGGCCTCCCGTTCGAGCATCATCGCGCTGATATCCAGGGCATCCGCCCGTGCCTTCAGCATCCCTGCCCGCGCCCTCAGGGATCCCGCTTCGAGGGGCTCCGCCGAACCAGCCTCCTTCTCGAGCTGCGCAGCCTTCTCCCTGCGTTCCCGTGCCTCGGCCCTGCGGTCCCTCGCGAACTCCGATATATCCCCGCTGGAAAGCGACCTCTCGCTGATTATCGGCAGGACCTCGGCGGAATATGCCGCTCTCATGACCTCTGGCTTCGATGCGAGCTGGGGGATCTTTGCGGCATATTCGAGCCCGAGGCGGAGCTGGGCGTTCCGGTCCACTCCCCTTGCGGCCTTGGCGAAATCCGGGTCTCCGGCAAGGCCGGCCGCCGCTTCCCTGTACCTCTCCGGGATCTTGCCGATCGCCTCATGCGGGGCAACCCCAGATATCTCCACATCCGACAGGTAATCATTCGCGTAATATGCGAGTTTCGTCGCTGCATCAACGTGCTCTTCGGTGAAGTCAATCGCGTATTCCCCTTCTCCGTAAGTGTAAACCTTTTTTCCGTCCCGTTCCTTCACCGAAGAGAACTCTCCGATCAGCGCAGACGCCGTCTTGGCCACCAGGGCGTTCACGGCATCAGCCTCCGCCGCCTCCCTCTCTAAGGCCGCACGCCCCAGGTCATCGAGGGTCTGCCGGGGCAGCTCAGCTTTCGCCGCTTCATATGCCTTCATGGCCTCCCGCGGTTCCATCCCCTTCAGCCTCGAGGCGGCATATGCCCTCTCCGGCATGGTCAAGGTCTCAGGGCTTCGAGCCATCCTTACGAAGGCATCGAAGAACGCCTGCTCGTTCGACCTCGCTTCGGGCGCGGAGGTCTCTGCATAATGGATATCGACCGATGCCATCGCTTCAGCCTGGCTCCGTCCCTTCAGCCTGGCATCCAGGTAAACGAATTCCTCCTCGCTGACGCTCGAGAGGCTCCTCTTCCCGCCAGCGACAGAATACATCACGCTCTCATAGCGGGCCATCTTGACCTCAGGCGTGTTCGCGGCGAAGTGCTCGAAATCCACGAACCTCCCGCTCTCCCGGGCCTCGCGGAACTTGCGGAGGAAACCTGATTCCTCCTCCGCCTTGAATGATACCCCGTATCTCTTTTTGTAAGCGTTATAGGATGCCTGGTCGGCCGACTCGAGCCTGTTGAACTCTCTACTCACCATGGCATATGCCTTGGCGATCCGATGCTCCTTCACCGGGTCCAGAGGCTCTCCGAAAGCAAGCCCCTCCACCACCTGCCGCCATCTCGGCCTGTATGTCGGCAGGCCGGTCTCCTTCATCGCAGCGATCCTCTGCGCGTGCATGGCAGCCTGTATGAGCGGCATGACGGTCTGCGCTCCTGTCATGAATATCTCAAGCCCGCTCATCTCCCCTCTTTTGTAGGCTCTCCACATGTCAGGGAGCTCGACCGCCACCTGCGTTATCCCCGCCCCGATGAGGATCTTCCCTTCCCAGGCCAGGACCCTCTCGCCGGCCGCGATCCAGCCCAGCCCCGCCGTCCTCAATTCGGCTGCTGACAGCTCTGCGGCCTCCGCGCCGAGCCTCGCGGCCCTCAGCCCGCTTCCCATGAGGTGCATCTTCGCCGGAAGCACGGCCATACCCACCTGGAACACGAAAAATCCTTTCTGGCTTCCGGACATGTAATCCCAGCCGCCTGCCCTGTTGTAATAGGTGAACGCCGAATCGAGCCCGTCATAGGTCAGCTCTGCAGTGGCAGCCGCGCCGCTTATCCCGAATGTGAACGGGGAGAGGGCATACTCGGCGCCTATGCGGAGTATCTTCCAGAACATCCGCGATGAGTTATGCGCGCTCCGTTCCTCATACATCTCCTTGATGTATTTCTTGGTCGTCTGATCGGGATCCTCGTAGGTGAAACGCTCCTCCGCCAGCTCCCCTTCTCCGATGGTTACCTTTTTCCGCTCGAAAGGCGTCCCGTTGGCGAACGCGATCAGCGAATCGCCATAATTCTTCTGGCTGTCCCCGTCCCGCTGCAGGATAACCCCGGATTCGTGGAAATTGCCCATCCTGTTCCCGACATGCTCGAGCAGCGATTCCTCCTCGTTCTTGCCCCAGCTGTCCTCATAGCCGAATACGGTCCCCAGCATCTCGTTCTTCACGTTCATGAACTGCTCGAAGGAGTCCGCGAACTGCCTGAAATCCCTTTCGTTGGGGTTCCATGCCGCGAACTTGTCATTATCATTGATAAAATAGGCGCTCTGCGCCCCTCTCTCGGTCCTTTTCACCCCGAGCATACCGAGCTCAAAATCGGTCTCCTGTTCGCTCACGCGGGACATGTATTCCTTCCGTTTGTCGTAATCCCACGCTATTATGTAGTTCGAAGTAGCCTGGCCGGAGTCGTAGTTTATGAATCTCAACCAGGTCCCGAAATTCTCGTCGCGCGGGCGCGCGCCACCGGACAGTTTATCATCGTGGATCCTCAGATAGCTGAAATCGTGCCACGGCCTCTCTTTGCTCGCCCTGAACGCGTATTCCACAGCAGGGACGGACTGCCCGTTCTTAAGGAGGTCGAAGAACCTGTAGTCGTTCTGGCCGGAAGCTGCGGTGAGCAATGCCGATGCCGCCTCCCCTGCGACATAGAGGTGCTCGTCCGGTTGGCCGATATCGCCGCGCTTCGCGTTATCATATGCCCTCACTTCCTCGTCGAATTTCTTGTACATGGAGACCTGGTATGCCCAGGACACCTTGTACTGCTGCTGCATCTGGTCGACATTCTGGTAGCGGGCCTGCGCCAATATCGGCTTGAAGAAAGCCGGATCGTCCGGGATATTCCGCAGCCCCTGGTTCCGGGCCTTCACCTTGTCGAATACCGCGGAGTAATCCTCAGGATTCTCCAGAAGGGCCTTGAAAAGCTCTTCCCCGGCCCTGCGCTTCTCTTCATCTGTGTTCGCCGTGAGGACCTCCACCATCATCTTCCTGTAGGTCAGGCCGTTGCCCAGCTTCTTCTTTTTCCATACATCCTCGGGGAGGAGGTGGATCATCCTGCGGACAAGCTCAGGATCCAGATTGGCCCCCCCGGCGAGTGGCTTGCCCATCGCTTTTTCAACCTCATCCCATCCTTCGGTCCGCCTTTTCTGCAAATCGCTTATCGCATATTCAACAAGGGACGGGCTTTCCGTCATCATGGTCTGGTAGAGCTCCTGGGCCTTATCGCGTTTCTCGTCCGGGGTCGTTGCCGTCTCCACCTCCTTGACCATCTGAGCGTAAGTCTTCCCGTTGCTCAAGACCATGTTCAAGTTCGATTCGGACATATTGTAGGCTATCCCTACAATCGTCTCGGGGGTGGGGGAGTAGATTTTCCTGCTCTTGATTATCGCGTCCCTGGATTCTTCGAATCCCTGCTCCGCTCCGGCCCAGTGATCCGCCTGCCTGTATCTGCTTCCTTTCATGGCGTTCAAAAGCGGGGCCCTCGCTTCTTCGAAGTCCTCCTTCTCCGCCTTCCCCCGGCCATCGTCAGCCCTCACCGCGGGCGGGAGTTCGTTCTCAAGGTTGTCCGCGCTCTTCTTTATCGTCAGGCGCATTACCTTGCTCCGCAATCTCTTGTTATCCTCTCTCTGTATGGCCGCGCCGAGTTCCATCTCAGGCTCGGCATTGGCAAGGATGTCTTTGGCCGGTTCTAGATCCCCGCTCAAGGCCATGCCGCGGGCCCGGAGAAGCTCCTTCTCGTTCGCGCCCGCGTCATAATATATGAGATCGCCGCTTCCGATCAAGCCCCCCCCTACAGGATCAAAGAGGACCCTTCCCTTGACCGTCGTCCCCCTCACCAGATTCAGGAAGTCTATTACCTTCCCATTCCTATCCGGGCCAGACGGCATTTTCCTGATCTCTTCGATCTGCCGTTTCAGGATCTCTTTCGTATTATCGTCGATCCCGTCGAATGATCCTATGTGCGAGCCGATCTCGTCGACGACGACGAACCGCGCTTCGTCCATATCCGAATAGCCTATCGTGTTCAGGGCGGATTTCCCGAAGTATGGGCCGACTCTCGGCCCTTCCTCGCTTATCAGCGGCTCGACCTCCAGCCTCAGCCTTTTCTCGGTTATCCTGTTGCCAGCCAGGTCGAATCCGGTCCGCATCAGGATCTGCGTCCCTTCGCTTTCCCTCGCCGCGCCGGTGAAATCCTCATTATAGTAATGGCCGACGACGCTCCAGTATCTCTTGTTGTAATCGACGGCGTCATAGAAGGTGACTTCGTTGCCCCCCTCATCCGCATAGCCCTTGGCCACCCCTGCGGACTGCGCAAGATCCTGGTATAACTGCTGCAGGTCGTTTATGCCCTTTTCAGCCTCCTGCCTGTCTTTCGATCTCGCCCTCTCGAGGTATATCTTCTTCGTCGCTATCAGCGATGCCTTCTCCTCGCCCTCGGGCCTGAGCTCTATCAACCTGTCTATGAGTTCCGAGATGCCGGTTATGTTCCTGTCGCGGATCTCCTTTTTCGCGTTCGAAACCCCCCTATCCACCGTCCGCTCCACCTTCTGCTGATACAGGACCCCCTGCGTTCCGCTTCTCTGGTAAGTCTGGGCCTGCCGCTCAAGCTTCGGGACATGCGAAGGGTCGATCGGCACCTCCTTCCCCTCCCTGACGACTATATCCCCGAAACCGTCCGCTTCGAACCCCCTGCCTATAGCGATCGATGTCTTTATCCCGATGCCGAGGTCCAGCCACCCGCTCTCACGGTTTTTCGTGCTGAGCCCCACTCCGGCATTGAGCATGACCACGCCATCGACTATATCGTTCGCCTTCCGGTCCAGCATCAGCCCGTTCCGTGCATGCGCCATGGCCAAGGCGCGCAGCCCCTCCGCATTTTTCGCGTCTCCTGCGGCGAGAGCTTCATCAGCCTGCCGGTTGAGACCGAGGGCCTCATCTGTCTCCGCCTTCGCTCTGGAATGAAGCTCCTTCGCGGTCTCGACCGAGGAAGCCACGAAATCGTAGCTGATCAGGGGGGAATGCATATCGAAATACTGCCCTAGGCCGGAAAGCTTGTCGGCCGCGGCCTGCTTCGACCGGCTCCCCAGCCAGTCCCCTGCTCTCTTGTATCTTTTCCTGAGGCGATCCTGCCCGTCTTCGTTCCCCCCCACGGCCTTGCGCGCCTTGTTCCCGAATTCGATATCTGAGATCGCGGCCATGCGGGTGCCGGCTTCGGTCCTGATCCTCTGGATCTCGTTCACGCCGGCATCCAGGTCGCCCCCTCCTAGCGCTTCGGCTAACGGAGCCTTCCTGATGAGTATCGCGCCTGCGATCGGCGCTTTTATGTCTCCGTCCGCCGGCTTCCAGCCCTCGTCGGTGATCCGTTTTCTCATCCGGCTGAAATCCCCGAGCTGGCCCTCATAGAATCTGAGGGAATCCTCGCGCCTTTTCCGGTCTTCCTTGCCAAGATCGGCAGGATCCATGCCCGCCCAAGATGCGTAACCGACCGCCATCTCCATCAAAAACTCGTGGTCCGGAATATTGCCGCTGCTTGCCGAGACCATGGCCAGGTCGAAATAGGCAGTGGCGTTCGCCCGCAGCCTTTTGTCGGTGATTTTCGCTTCATAGGCGGACCTTTCGCGGTAAACGCTGAAGTATGCCCCGGCGACTTCCTGCGAAAGCACACCCCTCGAGTATTCCCTGCAAACGCTTGCCAGGTCGTCCCGGTCAGCCGGCCGGACCAGCTTCGTGTATGTGAATGCAGCATCCCTGTAAATCCCCGCCCTTCCGATCTCCCCGGAGATCATGGCGTCCGCGGAAAGCCCGATGATCTCGAAATACTGCTGCCTCTGCCCGCCATTCACCGAGTCGTATCCCTCGGGAGGCTTGATCATCATGTCCGCCGTGGCCGTGAGCTCAGAAAACCATTTCTGGCGCGCTACCAGCGAGACCGCGCTTTCGGGGGGGATGTTATTCTGCTCTGCGAAGCCCTGGACGTACCTTCCGAATTCGGGATCCTGCTCCATGGAGCTCCTCACCCAGGCCTCGGCCGATGCGGCCTGATCAGCTGAAAGCATGTCCGCTCCTGATGCGATAAGGCGGGCCTTGCTCTCCAGCTCTGAGGTTATCCTTCCCAGGACCTGCTGGGCCTCTTTCGGAAGGCCCTTCATGTTCTCCCTATAACCCGAGATCTTGTCAGCAATCTCCAGGTATTGCCCGACCTGGGCCGCTTTTCCTGGATCCTGCTCAAGAGCGCGCGAAAGCCCTTCGATCTCATCCCTGATACCCTGGGCGAGCCGCGGCTTCAGGAATTGTTTCGCGAGGAAAGACTGCGAAAGCGCGGTAGGCACATCCCCTCCCTGCCGGATCACGGTGAGGCCGCGGTCCCATATCGTCTCTGCCCCGCTGCGGATGGAATCATCCAACCTTTTCTTCGGGGAGAGGAAGTCGTTCATCTCCTTCACGATGTTTAATGTCGCCCTGGCCCGGTAGAAATCATCAGCCACCGCCTTTCCCGGGTTATCGGCGAGAGAAGCGACAGAATCGGCTATCGGGGAGACTATCTCCTGCGTCTGCCCGCCCCGGCCTGCAGCCACGGTTTTGATCTCCGCGGAAACCGAGCTTGACAGCAGCCTGACCACCGCTTCGGTCTCCTCGGCGAGCTTATCACTCCCGGCGGAGGCTACCCCTGCGGAACGCCTGACCAGATCATCGCGGTATCTCTTGAACTCCTTTCCGCCATGGCCCTCGATCTCCTCGGCGGCGAATATCAGAATGTCGAATTCCCTGTAGTTCTTGCCCGCAGCGAGCACAGTGAACGCGGAAATGTACGCCGACATGGCCTGTTTCCTGAGCTCCTTGTCCTTTATGCCGTCTATTTTCGGGACCACCTGCTCCAACTTGCCTATCCGCATCCCGAGCCAAGCTATGTCATCGTCGCGCACGTTCTCGCCATTCCCGAGCCTTCCGATCATCTCATCAGCGGCTTTCAGGGCGGCATCGATCGCGGGCCGGAATTCCGGGGGGGCTGAACGGTACATCTTAAGCAGTGTGATCTTGTGAGTCTGGAACGATCTCTTGTATTCGTTTATCATGTCTTCGGCAAGGGAGTCCACGCCATTCGAGAATGCGCTGAAGTCCGTTTCCGCCTTATCCTTGTCTATCTTCAGCGAGGGATCGGAGATCGCCCCCACAAAATTCAGGAACGATGCGAGGGCCTGGGACCCATACTTGCTCGCGAATACGTTTTTCTTCCCAAGGTAAAGGCCTGCGGCTTCGAGCGCGAGATCGAGCCTCCACTCATCGGCAGTGCCTGCGAAAGCGCCGGCATCCCGGACGGCTTTCGCGATCTCTGGCGGGGCCCCTGCCTCCTCGAGGCTCCTTGCGGTATCCTCCACCCTCGCTTTTTTCTCAAGGCCGTCGGCTTCCAGCCTGAACCTGTCGAGGAAGCCCTGCGCTTTTTTTCCATCCACCCTGCGGGCATGATCGCCCAGTGTCAGTATGAGCGAACAGATGCCTTTGAATACGCCCGAAGACTCCGGCTTGGAGAGCACGGCTTTCCTGCTTTGGTAAAGCTCTATCGTCTCAAGCGCCAGCTTCGCCCTCCATTCCTGATCGGTCCCGATGAACTTCTTCGCCTCTCTCGCGGCAGCGATGACCTGCGCGGCTATGCCCTCCGTCTCCCCGAACCTCGAGAGCGCCTCCTCGTATTCAGTCTCTAATCCCGCCTTCTTTACCGCCGGGGCGGCCGCCTTGACCGGCCGGGCTCCTCCAGCGGCCCTGCCCGGAGCTTCCCTTGGGATCCCGGCGATGCCACGAAGGACATCCTCGAACTGGCGGTCCATCTCCCTCTCGTCGAGCTGATCCTCGTCCGGCGATGCCAGCCTGCGGATGAAGCCCAGGAGCCCCTCACGGGCCTTAGCGCCTTTCTGGAACGAGAGCTTCCCCCGGTTCTGGAGGAACGCTCTCGCGGCTTTGATGATCATCACGCCGCGCCACTGCTGAGCGGTGCCCATGAACCCTGCGGCGGCCTTCACCGCCTTTATCAGTTCGGCAGGCGCTCCGGCGTCAAGGAGAGCGGCTTCGATCGTCTTCGGTTCGAGGTCCCGCTCGAAATAAGCTTCGGCCTTCTCCCTGCCTCCGATCTGCCTGTCGGTTTTCGGGCCTGCGAGGGCCTGGGCGAACCTGAACAGCGCGCCCAGGAAAGGATTCGCGTTCTTGCCTTTGAACAATTCCTTGTTGTCCAAAAAGAACTGCCCGGCCCTGAGGATGAGCATGCCCCTCCAGTCGCTCGCGGTGCCGATGAAACGGAAAGCCGAGTCGACGGCTTTGATCAGAGGCTCGGGAGCCCCGGCCCTGCGGAGCATTTCGCCCATCTCGGCGATCCTCTTCAGCCCCTCGGTCTTCGCATCAGCCTCTTTCAATAATCCGGAAGCCTCTTTCTCATAGCCGAGGGCCTTCGGAATATCCCCTCTCTTCCTCGCGGCATCCGCTTTCTTCAGCAGCTCAATCGCCTTGCGGTCGAGCTCGCGTATCTCCTCCGTATGCTTGGAGACCTGAGGCCTCGCCCCTGCCGCGCCCCTTTCGATCCTGGAAAGCTCGGCTTCCCTCCGCAGGAGCCCTCTCCCATCCTGGACGCTGAGGCTGCCCCTCTCGACCCATCTGCTGATGCTCTCGAGCATATCCCGGCCTGCCGGAGGAGCCCGTGCGAATTCCTTCGCGATCTCAGCCTGGAAACGGGCCGCCGCAGGTTTCCCCGAGCGGAAAGACCGGAGCCCCCGAGCGTAGATAACGCTCAGGCCCTCCCTCATCTCTTCCGGGGCGGCCTCTATCTCTGTCTCGGCGTCCTTGACGAACGCCGCCTTCTCCGCAGCCTTGGCCTTCTCTTCCTCCCCGGCATCTTTCTTCAGCTTCTCCAGCTCTTCTTTCAGCTCCTTCAGCTCGTCAAGATAATCCTTGGACCTTTTACCCGTCTGGCCTATCGCCTTCTCCAGCATCGCGCTGGCCATCTGCAGGCCCATGATCATGTTCTGGACCGGCACTATGCTTGCGCGGAACCGGGCATCCAATTCCGCTGCGAGCTGGGGAGTCATCTCCTGCCCGGCATCGAGAATCGAAGCGATCCTGTCCACCTGGCCGAGGAGCCTGCGGCGGGTGTCTCCCATGCCAGGTGCGCCGGAATTGAGCAGCGCATCGTGCTCCCTGATATAATCGAGGGTGCTTGTAATCTTCTCCCGATGCACGTCGTTATCCATCCTGCCATCAGTGTTTATGAGGGAATCGAACCCGTGCCTGACCTCCGGCGGCGCCGACTCGTATCCGTACAGTTTCGCCTCATCGAGTGTATGCTCCTGCAACCTCGCCGCGCGTTGAAGAAGCGTGGCCCTGTCGGTGAGCGATGAAGATTCCTCCAATCTCCCGTCATCCCATGCTGTCCTGGCCTGCTCCAGCAGGCCGGCGGACTCGCGCAGATTGGCCGCCCCTTCACGGGCCCTTGCCGCAAGCGAGGCATCCCCGAACCTCTCAGCCCTCCCCTCGAGCTCGTCCGCCCGGGCCCTGAGATCCTTCGGGCTCGGGACCACGTATTGCATCTGGAGCTCTTCTATCTCCCGGTCCAGCTGGATCTCATGCTTCTTCGCTTCGAAGACCCTGTTTTCCACTGTGGGGCCGGTCGCAACCGGCGGCCTGATAGGCGCAGGGGCCCTGACCGCTGTGACATCATGCTGACCGGTCGCTTCGACATCCCTCTGCTGCCTTACCGCTCCGCCACCCATTCACCTATCACCGTAAGCGCGTCCTATCCGCCGAAGCCTTTCGAGCATGGTGGCCAATACCTGGGGCGCGATCCCCCGCGCCTCAAGCATCAGGAATTCCCTCATCCAATCCGACAGAGCATCATGATACGCTCTCATGCGTTTGATGTCCCTCTCCATCCCTTCCTGTTTCGACCCTTCAGCTTCCCAGGCGGCCAGCGCCTGCTCCTGGGAGGAGAGGAGCCGGTTCACCGAGTGGATCACACTCTTCGCGGCAGAATAAGTATCAAAAGCGCCCGCTCTGCCCGATGAGGACTTTTCAGTATTGGGCATGTCCGCCATGCATCACTATCCGGCGCGCAATTTAATAAAACCACTTTTCACATCTCTCCCCTCTCAATAACACAAAAGGATTCATAACGGGGGGAGGGCGTCTGCGCGGGCTACTTTGAGATGCACGGTCTTCCGCCGGGCCGACCCGATGTAGCCCGGCCCTTTGGCTGTCCTGAAATTCCGGCTTATAGGCGGATCGGCCGGAGCCTGGTGCATGATGTGCGGGGCACCGATCTCTGGCCTCACTGCTCCCTGATTGCTCTTCCCGCGTGTGAGGGATATGACCTCAGCTATCAAAGAGCCTGCGATTTCCGGAATAATCAGCATGGCCGATTTCCCGCTCCGAACCGCCGGGATAAGCGTGATCTCGTTCCGGTGCCCGATTTTCCTGCTGTCCGCGGGCCGGGTGGGGGGTTCGCTGTCTCCGTATCGTTCGATGGTGCAACGGATGCGAACGGCATCCTGGCCAGATCGGCAAGCACCATGGTGATAAGCATCTGCCCAGGCATGATAGGAGCCTGCGTCGCGGTCTCCTCCCGCCTCGGTTCGACTTCCCGAGGCTTCAAGCCGGAATGTTTAATGGGGCTAACCGGTGCGATTGCCCGCGTCTCCGGAACTTTCACTATCCTCAGGGGGCGGAATGACCTGTGCCTCCGGATAGGTATCACCGGACACTCACTAGACGTTCCTTCATCCTCCCTGGCCGGCCTGCTCATGCCGGCATGTTCACCGGCCCTCGCCGGCCCGGGCTGTTTCGTGCATTGAAGGGGAAAACCGAATTCGTTCTCGCCATCTCTCGCCATCGGCTTCAATCTTCCATCCATCATCCCTGCCCGAAGCGGTTCCAGAGGAGAGAAAATCGGGGTGATCCTTCCGCTCGCGAGGTAGTAGTTCCATCTCATGCCGAACACTACGCGGTCCGCCGAGTTCCATTTCGCTGTCACTCCCTTGTTATAATAGAAACAGCGGTGCATGGAGCGCCCGGAAAGATACGTCTTCTGACCTTCCAGCGGCTGATAGCGGCGCGCCGGTTCCTCATGCGAAGCTCCTTCATGCCCCCCTGACTCCCGTCTCCGGGAGTTAGCCCTGAAAGTGAGGATTTTCATCGAAGGAGTGAATATTGGCCATCCTTATAAATGTTGCGAATCGCCCTACGGTTAAAGTCGTAGTCATCCGGTCAGCCGATGCTGCTCTTCCGCATGTAAGATCCGGCGAAGAGAAGGAACTCGTCGAGCTTGTCCGCCGGTATGCTCGCGCCCGCCGCGATACGGTGGCCTCCCCCCACACCGCCGACCGCTTCGGTCGCTTCTTTCATCAGCCCGCCGAGGTCGAGGCCTTTCGCCGAGAGGGATTTCGGTTCCCTGCCAGATATCTTCAATGTGCCGTTCTCCGAGGATGAAATCCCTATGACCGGCTTCTTCCAAGCCTGTTGCATGGACATGCCTATCACGACACCTATGATCCCTTCATCGATGATGCCCCTGCCGTCGAGCAGGAAGAACGCCCCGAGATCCTGGATGGCGCCGGAGGCGTAGCTTATCCCTTCGCGGAGCATCCTTCGGTGGTGCGCGAGGAGCGCCCGGGCTTCGGCATACGCCGCCTCATCGCCGAGGCACACCCGCACGCCGATTTCCGGCTTCGAGTGCCTGCCGCAGGCGTTGAGGAGGGTGCTGAACTCGCCGGCTTCGTAAGTCTCATTGCGCGGCCGTTCCGGGAAGACGTATCCCTCGCCGATCATATCCGCGCCGTCCTTCAGCCTCCCGCCGCTTATCAGTATCTTCGCGAGCGCGCTGATCAGGATCGTCTTCTCCTCAGCGCTGAGATCGGCGTAGACGCGCTTCCCGTCATCGATCGGGATGCCGAGATCGCGGAGGAGCTCGGCCGCCCGATCCTCCCTGTAGGATATGCCTGGAATATACGGGTCATCGGAATATGCGAGGAACTGGACCAATGGACGGCAGTGCCTGCCGTAGAACCTCAGGTCTTCTTCAGCCTTCACCTGCCCCAGCGCCACCCCCTGCTCGAGGACCCACCGGTTCATCCCGTGCAGGGGCGACTGCATGTCTCCGACCGCCCCGACGATAGCGAGGTCAGGATACCGCCGGAAGACGCAGTAGGCGGTCCCGGAAGCGCTGAGCTCGGTGCCCCCGTCCAGACCGAAAAGGAGCGGGTTGGCCTGGGGTTTGCCTATCCCGGCCGTCTGATGGTGGTCGATGATGACGACATCCTTCAGCTCGTCGACGCGCCTGTTGCCGCCGCCGAGGTCGACGAAGATCACCTCCGGCTCCCGGAGATAGCGGTCGATCGCCGTGTCGTCGAGCTTCCTTATGCATTCCCTCCTGAACCTCCTGCCTTCCTTCATCAGCGAGCCTGCCACGATGGCGCCGGAGCTGAGCCCGTCGGCGTCGTAGTGATGCACGACCAGCGGGTCATGGAAGGATAATGCCGTTTTTCTTACCTCGGCGCAACTTTCTAGGAACTCCGTGCTGCCCATCGATCAGGATTCGCGTCCAATCTATTTAATCCGTCCGGCTGGCCTCTCTCTTCCCATCTTTCCTCTTCTCATCATCTGGTTTTTCGACCAACGGTTCCGATGCAATCTTGAGCCGAAACGATCCTCCCCTGAAATCGGGCGGTATCTCCACCCCGTGCCTTCGGCCCTGGTCGTTGACATCCTCCCGTCTGATAGGAACCAATGGTTTAGTCATGCCATCTTTGTTGTGCGCCCAGCCTCTTAACGCTATTTTTAGCTGGGCGGCAGTAGCCCACGCCTGAACACGGTAGGATGTCTGGCGACCGGGAGGGTGCAATCGCCCGGACCCTTCTTTTTATAATCAATTTGATTCATCAGAGTCCTGATGATCCAGGATATTCTCATACAGTCAGTGATAGTTGCGGCGCGGGTGCTTGCAGCGATGGCGCTCTCTGCCGGGGCCCTCTACTGCGGCATGGGCCTCCTGGACCGCCTCACCGCTGGCGTGGATGAGTGGAAAGAGATCAAGAAAGGCAATCTCGCTTTCGGGCTCCTTTTCGCTGCCGTGATGCTCAGCATCGTCCTGCTGGTCGAGCCACGGATAACCGATCTCGTTACCAGCCTGAGGGCCGACCTTCCGCCAGTCCTGGTCCTGGAGCTGCTCGGACTCGGCATCATCAACTACCTCGCATGCCTCTTCATCGCGACCGGGCTCGTATTCCTTACGATCCACCTCATCGACCGGATCACCCCTGACCTCGATGAGATGGCCGAACTGAAGAAAGGGAACCTCGCGGTGGCGCTCATCCTTTCGGTCGCCCTGGTGCTCGTCATCTTCGCAGTGCGGGCGCCTGTCGAATCCGCTTTCAGGAGCCTGCTGTCTTTGGAGTCGTTGCTCTTATGAAACTCGACAAGAGTGATTTCTCGGAATGGTACAACACGATCATCAAGGAGGCGCAGCTGTGCGACCTCCGGTACGGGATAAAGGGGTTCGTGGTCTTCATGCCCTGGGCTGTCATGACCATGAACCGGATGTATGCCATGTACGAGGAGGCGGTCGAGGCTACAGGCCATGTGCCTGCCCTCTTCCCGGCCCTCATCCCGGAGGAATACTTCAAGCGCGAAGGGGAGCACGTGAAAGGGTTCGTCCCGGAAGTCTTCTGGGTGACCGAGGCCGGGAACAACCGGCTGGAAGAGAAATACGCCATGCGTCCTACCAGCGAGACGGCCATGTATTCCATGTACGCCCTCTGGATCCACGGCACTCGCGACCTTCCCCTCAAGATTTACCAGCGGTGCCAGGTCTGGCGGTATGAGACGAAAGCGACGAAGCCGTTCATCCGCAGCAGGGAATTCCACTGGATCGAGGCGCACAACTGCTTCGCCACGCGCGAAGAGGCGATGGCCCAGGTGCGCGAGGATATGAAGATGGCAGAGGACGTGATCCACAACCAGTTCTGCGTCCCGTTCCTGTTCTTCAAGCGCCCGCAGTGGGATAAGTTCGCTGGGGCCGAAGACACTTTCGCAGCCGACACCCTCATGCCGGATGGCAGGGCGCTCCAGCTGCCTTCGACGCATATGCTCGGCCAGCATTTCTCCAAAGCCTTCGGGATAAAATTCACCGACGACAAAGGCGCGGAGCAGCATGTCTGGCAGACGTGCTACGGCCCGGCGATCTCCCGGATCTATGCCGCGGTGATCGCGACGCATGGAGACGGCAAGGGGCTCGTCCTCCCTGTCCGTCTCTCGCCGGTCCAGGTGGTCATAGTCCCGATCATCAAGGAGGAAACGAAGCAGAAAGTTCTCGAGAAATGCGCCGAGATCAAGAAATCCCTGGACTGCTGCTTCGTGGTCAGGATCGACGATTCCGACCGTACCCCGGGCTTCAAGTTCAATGAATGGGAGATGAAAGGCGTGCCGATAAGGATCGAGATCGGGATGCGCGACATCGAGTCCGGCTCTGTCATGGTAGCGAGGAGGGATACCGGCGAAAAAACCAAGGTGGATGCCGCGGGCCTCTGCGAGAAGCTCGAATCGATCGCTCAGGATATGGATAAGAGCATCAAGGAGAAGGCCGATCGGTGGTTCGCCGAGAAGCTTTCGTTCGCCGACGATATGGGTGAGCTCGGGAAGAAGCTCGACCTGCACGGGTTCGTCCGGGTGCCTTTCTGCACCGACGGGATGGAAGCGGAGAAGTGCGCGGATATCGTGAAGGACAAGCACCAGGCGAATATGAGGGGCTCGCTATTCGGTTCGGATGCTGTCCCCAGCAACAAGAAATGCGTATCCTGCGGGAATGACGCGAAGATCTATCTGTACGCGGCACGGCAATACTGAAACTTTCCCCCTCCATCGCTAAGGGTAAGTTTCATCAAACTTCCTTATGCCTTTCTTCATTTTGTCAGGAAGAATTTACCGAGGCTAAAGGCTCCCAATACTTTTTCTGGGACTGGAACTCATGTCCGCTCTAAACTCCTCGAATTAAATAAAGAAATAGTACGTTTGCTAGAATCTCAGTGCATGAATCTTCGAGCAGGTTTGGTCAACCCTAATAATATGGGCCCGCGCGGGATCGAACCGCGAATCTCCACTGTGTGAGAGTGGCGTCTTAACCATTCGACTACGGGCCCTGAAAAAGACAAACTGAATTTGCAGATAGGCTTTTTATAATATTCTGGGGCAGTTGTCTGATTAAAGCCCCGTCGTCTAGTGCGCATACTTGAAAAAAGCGCCGGAAAACGGTCAAGGATAGAAGGCTTTGGACCTTTTGACGGCAGTTCGAATCTGCCCGGGGCTATAATTATCCACGACTTGGGACCACATCTACTTATGCGCCGGGACTCCGTTCCGGATTGCTCGCTACCCGCTGATCTGTATGCGGCTGATTTCCTTGATCTCAGCCGCTCCTTATCTCTACCAGCCAGTTTATATCGTTTATCGGCTCGATGGAAAAAGATCCTCGGGGCACCCCGGCATCGCTGAGGATCCTCTCGATCTGCTCTTTCCGGAAGTGCTGCGAGCGTATCTCCAGGTCCCTGCCATCCTTCATGCGCCACCTGAGCCTCTTGACCCCGGATTCCTCGTCGTAGCCATAGAAATCCCATCTGTTGGCTTCGTAGAACCGCCTGAATAGGTCGAACGATTCCGGTCTCTGGAGGCTGAGGAGGACATATCCGCTCGAAGCGCGCATCAGACGCCCGAGCATCTCGGCCTGCGTGCTCCTCTCGCCGCCTTCCCACGAATCGTAGAATCCTGAGAATGTATTGCCAAGCAGCATCACGGTCTGGAAAGACCCGTCCCGTATATCGTACGTCCTGATGTCGGCATGGACTATCTCCAGGCGCTTTTCGGCGCCAGCGATGCACTGCCGCAGCTGTCTCAGCTCGCCGATGCAATCCTCATCTATATCGAGCGCGACCACCCTCCCTGCGCCCAGCTCGAGAGCCATCCTCGAGAATCTGCCGTCTCCGGCCCCCACATCAAGGAAGCTTGAGCACTGCCTCTTCCCCATCCAGCTCCTGACCGCGAGCTCCTCAGGCTCAAGATAGCGCGTCCTGAACTCTAGAGAAACATTGGTGTTGACCATGCTCGTGGAGGCCCCTCCGTCAGCACGCTTCCTGGTCCCGGCAGTCATGTGTTAATCTGTGTATCTAACTGGTTTTAAACCCTTCAGTGCGGGCTAATGCCTCCGGGGCGTCAACTCATGCGGCCGCGCCGGAGGCGCGACAATCCATTCGCCGCTGCGTTCATCCTGGCGCAGCCAGCCTGTGGTATAGTAGCGCTTCATGAACCTCTGGCCTTCGTCGGAAACGAACGCGCTGTGTATCATCGGGAACTTGGTGCTGTCCGGATAATACGGGGCGAGGAACGGCATGACGAGCGGCTCTCTCATCTCCCCGAGTCCGAGGAACATCCATGCAGAGCGCAGGTCGGCGGGCATCTTCGCCCTGATGGGCTGCTCCGGGGCCGCGAAGTCCGAGTATGGCGAGCGATTCTGCTGCGCGCGGAGGGTGGCCGAATTCTCCGCGGTGTTTATCACGGTGTTCGTCATGGAATTGAGCAAAAGGAGAAGCGCATCGCAGAACCTCTGGCTGTAGCCCATCCTCCGCAGGTATGCCTCGGAATCGGCCGAAAGGCGGACGGTGAGGTGCATCGGTTCGAGATGCTTCACGGTGATGCTGGTGTACCTCCCCTCGGGGATTTTCGTCCTTGTTATCGTGACATTGTCACCTGTCATGCCTCTATATTGCATCGTAAGCCGTTTAATATGCACTTACCGAAAGTATAGTGGGTGATTGGATGGCACAGGCGATGAAGAAACCGGAGGAGGCAAGGACGTTCGCTTACCAGGTGACCACCGGGAGCGGCGCGATCGCGCGGACGTTCATAGTCGAGTTCGACAGGCCACTGCAGCGTGATCCGAACCGCCCGCAGGAAAGCTATCTCGAGCAGCTCCGCGATGCGATGCGGCGCCCGCAGACGCAAGCGGCTCCCGGCGATCCGGTGATCCGCTCGGTGAAGGTCATCAGCCCTCTGAGCGGGAATCCTGAGAACACGTCGGCCGAAAGGCTCAGGCAGGCCCTCGGGATGAGCGCCGGCGAGATCTTCATCGCCCCGGCCGCGGGCGGCCGCTGATCCGCCCATCCACGTCCCTACCCCCCATCTGTGCCGGCACGGCATCGGAAACAGTGCAAGGTTGGGCAAACCGTTCCAGTCCTCAGGCAGTTTTATATCCCTTGTCTTCGTTCAAAATGGCATGGCCAGGAAGAAAAAGGTCAGCGCGCGGCGGACTCCGAAGAAGAAACCGGCGAGCAGGCCGAAAATCAAAGCGCGCAGGACCGGACGGAAAGCGATCCCGAAACCCAAGGCGAAAGCGGCCCAGAAGAAAAAAACCCTGATGAGACGGGCTGCGAAACCCAAGATAAAACCGAAACCATCAAAGGCCGGAAAGGCCGCGAAAAAGCCGGCTCCGGCCAAGCCCCGGCAGCCCATCCTGATCAAAGAAAGCCAGCAAAATGTCATGATCTCTTCTCCGCCATCGGTTCCCCTCCTCCCCCCGGTCTCTTCCATCCCACTGGTCGAAGCTGCGCCTCCACCCCTCCAGCCTGCCCCGGCATCTCCCAATCCCCCGATCAGCGGATCCAATCCCGTCATCCCTGCGATCGAGATGCTTCCGGACTGGGAAGACCGGCTGCGGCTCAAGAGAGTGATCTTCGAGGACGGGCTGGAATTCTTCTCCCTGGGCAAAGGGGCGGAGGATTTCAGCCCTGCTTATGTCATGCTCAACCGCTCGGGAAAGAAATCCCATTCCGATCTCCATGACCACTTCATGATCTGCGCCAAAGACCGCTCAGGCAGGATGGTCGGGGCGATCGACGGCAACGCGCTTTCGGAGAATCTCGTCGTCCTAAATCGTTCCGTAGCCGAGGGGAGCAAGAAAAGGGAGATACATGCGCTCCTCTATGCGGCGGCCCTCGCGGGAAGGAAACCGGCGTATGTGGCATGCTACACCAAGCTTGGAGAGTTCTCCGTCGATCTCGCCGGCCGGCTGATCTTCTTCGGCCGCGCCTGGGGGATGTCCGCGATCCCGCTCAAGACCTCGCACATCATCTTCGTCAGGAGGGTGAAAAAAGAGCTCGATCCGCTGAGCGATGGAGGCGAGATCGCATCGCTGCTCAGCCAGCTCAAGGAACTCGGGGAGCTGGAGCTTGAGACCCATATCTCGGAGTTCAAAGAGAAGGGCCCGGTGGCGCTCATTCTCCTTCCGACTTCCCCTGATTCTCGGGAGCACCTCCACGAGCTGCGCGACCTTGTCAGCTCGCTCGGGATCGCTCCGGACCAGCTGGAGGATGTCATGATAAGCCTGCGCTCGGATTACGTGTCCAGCAGGAAGGACATCACGCCTGAAGTGCTTTGAGCTCATCCGAAGAGCTTCTTTATCCTGTCGACGATGCTCTCTTTCTTGGGGGGGGCCTTGCGTTCCACATGCGCATGCGGCCCTTCGGCAGGTTTCGGCTGCGCTTCCTTCGCCGGCGGCTTCTCCTTAACCTTCTTCACGGGCTTCTCCTTGACCGCCTTCTTAGCTTTCTTCGGAGCCTCCTTCTTCTCCTCTTTCGGGGCGGGCTTCCTCTTGATGGATTCTTTGGCCTTCCGCAGAAGCCTCAGGTAGACCGCCTGCCTGTTGTCCTCGTCGAGCGCTACAACCTCGCCGCTGCCGCCGAAGATATCGACGAACTGGTCGTTGAGTGTGGCGATCAGAGGTGTCTCCGACTCGAGGATCCGGTCGAGAAGCTTCGAGAACCTGGAGCTCTTCATCTCCATCGCGCCGATCTCGTCGATCACGAACACGTCATAGCTCTCGAATCTTTCCATCGAAGGCACGGCTATGCTCTCGAAGGATTTCACATCCACATGGTATTTGCTGACCTTGGGCCCGTCGCCCTTCACGTCCGCGAGCCCTGCTTTCTTGCCGCTGTCGATGTCCATGACCTGGAATGCCGTCCTGGTGCCGCTGTGGCGCTCCTCCGGCGATATGAAGCCGCCGACCTTGAGGCCATCGCTCTTCAGCTCTTTGACAAGGTCTTTGAGCAGGGTCGTCTTCCCAGCTTTCGGTTGTCCGGTGATGAAATAATTCTGAGGCATGGCTGATAAACCCCGGCAAGACTTAAAAACATGCGCGGCCTGCGCTCCTGTAGCCGGCCATCTTGGGGAAATCAACAAATAAATAACGCACTGTGTCTTATCTCCCCATGCTTCGAGTGACATTCCTTGGCACATCCGGCAGCACTCCGACCGTGGATCGCGGCATGCCGGCGATCGCGATAAAATACGAGAGCCAGCTCATGCTATGGGACTGCGGCGAGGGGACCCAGCGCCAGCTGATGCGTTACCGGGTCGGCTATGGGAGCATCGATTCGATCTTCATCACCCACCCCCACCTCGACCACTATCTCGGGCTCTTCGGGCTCCTCGAGACCCTGAAGCTGTCCTCGCCTTCCCCTAGGCCCGTCAGGGTCTTCGTGCCCCGCGGCCTCGATGTCGAAGGCTATCCTTTCGCTGAAGTCGGGAAGATAAAGAACGGCGAGCTCCTGCGCGGGAAGGATTTCCGCGTGCTCGCCTTCGGGGTGAAGCACTGCAGAGGCTCCCACGGATTCGTGTTCCAGGAGGACGAGCGGATCAAATTCCATGAAGACAAGGCCCATTCGCTCGGGCTCCAGGGCCCCCTGTTCCGCGAGATCCAGATGAAGGGCAGGGTGAAGACCGAGAAAGGGACGGTGGAGCTCGGCGACGTGACCTGGGTGAAGCCCGGGAGGAAGGTCGCATACACCGGCGACTGCCTTCCCCACGAAGACACCATCGAAGCCGTCCGGGGGGCCGACCTGCTGATCCACGAGGGCACTTTCGATTCATCCATGGAGAAGGAAGCGGCCGAACGCATGCACAGCACCGTCGCCGCGGCCGCCGACGTGGCCAAGAGAGCCGGGGTGAAGCGCCTCATCCTCACCCATATTAGCCCCAGGTACTCTGATAGTAATATACTACTGGAGCAGGCCCGGGCGGTCTTCCCGGAGACAGATATCGCAAAGGACGGCCTTTCAATCGATATATAAAATCTTCGACTAATAACGTAATACCGGTCCCGGAGCGGCGATCGATCAAAGAAGTCCGATCATGAACGTAGGCCATATACGCTTATTGTCTGACTCAAAACTGTAATTTATAAACTGGAGTTTATAGTTGGGGGCAAGCTTTATAAATATTTTCGCAATGACTCTCTCAGTCAGATAGGGTCCTCCCTATCGTTCATCCGGAAGGGGATTCCTCTTCCGGTATTTTGGGCCGAAGAGTATGACACCGCCGGTAATTGTTTTTGACGGCCCATGGAAGTAGAGATAGGCGGTGTAAAAAAAATTGAGGTGAAGAAATGAAAGTGAATCTGAAGAAAATGGGCGCGATTGTCGCAGGCGCGACAATTTTGGCCAGCTCAGCGGCGTTTGCCGGACTTATGTTCGGGTCGACGTCGCTGGTAGATGACAACGGCGCACCTGTTGCGAAAGTTGTCGTTGGTAGCAAGGCTCAGCCGAGCGACGGTGTCGCAGCTGCCTTGATTGCCGGGAAGATTGTGAGCGAGACCTTCAAGAGCCAGACGCTTACGGCTCAGGTCTCCGGGACCGCCGCGTGCACTCCGGGATCCGCCGGCAACGCGACCGGGACATGTTCGATAAGCAACGAGAAGGCAAGGCTCGAGATAACCGTGCCGGGCTCGGTTGCTCAGGGGACATGGACCGGCGAGAACCTGATCGGCGACTTCCTCAACAGGAGATTGATCGACAGGAAGCCGAACACGGCAGGTGACACCGACTCCGAATACATCGGCGGCGGCTCTGACACCTCCGAGAACGCCAACCCGTTCACCGACGGCATCGGCGGCAACATCGGCCCGGGCGAGACCTTCATGTACAAGGTCGACGGCGGACAGTTCTCGCCGTTCGCGGACAAGACCCTGACAGACCAGGACTCCGGCACGACATATGTCGAGAAGCAGGCACTCTGGCTGAAGGGCGACAACCGCTTCGACAAGGACCCGGACGAAGTGGTCGGCAAGGTCGACTTCCTCGCATACACCCTGAAATTCGACGGCCCAGGCTCTGACGAGCTCGGCATCCCCGAATGTACGAGGGCAGAGGACACGGACTTCGCGGCGTGCAAAGACGGCGTCGGCGACACCAACATCGACGATGCGACCGAGACCCACAGGATGAAGGTCTGGTTCCTCGGAGAGCAGTGGATCATCAGCGAGATGGATGCCCCGGTGGCTTCTACCGTGACGACCGAGACAGAAATCTTCGCGGGCGGCAAGGTGAAGCTCGCCAAGGAATCCGTCGCAGGCATCCTCAACCAGGGCGAATCGCTCCCGGTGGACAACCTGAAATTCCAGCTGGATGACCTCGAAGCCCACGGCGACACGACCTCGGCCATCATGTCCATTTTGGACGCGAACGGCAACATCCTGAAGAAGGACAAGGTCAACCCGGGCGAGACCAAGGAATTCCAGATCAACGGGAAGTCCTACAAGTTCCACGTCTACAAGGTAGCACCTGGTTATACCTTCGGTGCGAAGTGGGCTGATGTGGCCATCTTCTCGAACGAGCTCGTGCTCGAAGACGGCCAGGAACTCGACCAGGACGCAGGGAAGAACCCCGGCTACACGGTGGCCCTCGGATGGAAGAACAAGGACGCACAGGTCGGCGCACCGAACCCGAACGGCGGTGACCCGGAGAGGCCAGACACACTGAGGACTATAATCCTCTACTCTGACAGCCCCGGCGACATCTCCAGCAGCGGCGACGAGACCTTGCAGGAGGGCGACTACCTCGAGCTTGTCCAGGACCCATTGGCCTGGAAACTGAGCTACAAAGGCCTCAGCCTGACCTCAGCGGACAGGAAGAGCCTCAAGTTCGAGCTCAAGACCTCCGACAAGTCCATCTCGAAGACGAAGGGACCGATCGAGGGTGCCGTCCAGGCTGCTTGTATCATCAAGGCGCCTTACATACAGGTGACCTCTGGCGACAGCGGCTCTGTGTTCGAAGCTGACAGGACCGACTCCGGCGGATCGATGTCCGACAAGGACTTCATCATCGCCACGCACCAGGACGCTACCGGCATGGCTGGTGCTGACATAGGTGCAGTGTGCGACAATGACGACACCGGAATAGTGGACCTGGCTGGCGGCGACGATAACCTCCAGGCTGGTACCGTATTCATGAAGCTTTCATCCTCGGGTGAAAACTACGGCTTCGCGGAATACGTGACCGGTGTCAACGGCCTCCGTGTGAAGTACCAGTCCATCGGTGACGGGGACAGCGAATTCGCGCCCCCGAGGGGCGGTGCTATCGTCATCATGGAAGCACAGCCGGTCTTCGACCTTGGTCCTGATGCTGGTTCCGTTACCGGTACGCTCGGCAGGGTGCTGACCAGCGCCGGTTCGAACCTCGCTTTCGGTGCGAACACCCCGAACTTCCTGTTCGGCATCGCTGAGAAAGCGGGCACGGATTCGTCCAACGACTACGTGGACTACATGGTCTTCGGTGTCGACAAGACGGACACAGTGAACCCGGGCGACGCGACCTTCGACTTCGATTCGACCACGAACGCCGGTGGATTCACCGTGACTTCGTCCGACTCGAAGATCCTCTATGGCCACGCAACCGCGCAGATAGCATCGGCGGATGACCCGTACTACTGCCCTGGCGGCGTAATCTGCGCCGCGACCCCGCCGTTCATCACGGTCGGTCCGGTTCAGAACGGCATGGAGACAGTGGACGAGAAGTACGTGACGGAAAGGGGATCGCTGTTCAGCAGCATCTCCAGCAACAGTGTGCAGTTCAACATGGCACACAAGCTGGCGAAGGCTCAGTGGTTCCTCTCCTCGGCATCGGCCAACGCGTCGAGCGCAGAGAAGACCGTCGTGACCCTCGGTGAAGGCGAATCGACGACCATCAACGGCGTGACCGTCAAGGTGCTCGAGATAACCGAAGATGTCGGCGCTTGCAGCGCAGGCTCCGGCTCGGTTTCGTGCACTGCAGACATGAGCGGTGTCTCGGCTGTCATAATGCCGAACAACGCCCCGTCCGTGACCGTCGCGATGCCTTACTCGGGCACCTATGGCAACCTGGTCATACTCGACTCAGATGCCGTGGGCGTCAACACCCTCGTTTCGGTGGGTGGTGACAAGGTCAACTCGGTGACCGCAGACCTGCTCCAGGGCTCGGCCGTCGACTGGACCGCAACCCCGAAGGTCGTCCGCGAAGTAGTCCAGGGCTCGAAGATCGTCGTCGCTGGCAAAGAAGCCTCCGACACCCTCTCAGCGGCCCAGGACTTCGTGTCTCAGGTCAAGAAGGTCTAAAGCCTTCTTTAATTTTTTATTTTCATTTTCCTCTTTTTTTCAAAAAATCTGATTCTTCCAGGCATCCGGCCCGGGCAAAAGGAATCGTTTTAAATCATTCTGCCTATTATAATTTCTGGATTATTATGACACACAGACTCACCGAGAGGCAGGACCAGCCGAAAGAAGGGAGGGCCAAGGCTTTCAAGCGGTATGCGCCGGTCGTATCCATCGTCGCAGGCACGATAATGGGATTGGCCCCGATCATGAGCGTCGCCCAGCCAAGGACAACCCCCCGCCAGTGCAGCGCGAGCGTCCAGACCGGCACCATGCCGTCATTCACGACCACGGGAGCGGGCGGGATCACGCTCGTGAGCTCTCCGATGATGCGGGAGAACAGATACCTGTCCCTCCAGCTGCCGGAGCCATATATGCGGTCTGTGCGGGAAGCGGCCCAGGCAAGGCCCGAAGCCGAGAGGAGAGCGTTCATCGCCGATGCCGTGTACCGGAATATAGAGAATGCCTATGTGCGCCTCGGCACCTCCGACCGCGTGTCTTTCGACTGCCTTCCGCTCACCGATGCGGCGCCGCGCCCGAGCGCGGTCTCCGACGCAGGGCCGGCCCCCACATCGACCGTGACAACAAGCCCGAGGCCTTCGTCTTCAGTGCCGTCGGATGCGGGCCCAGCCCCTGCGCAGCCGAGCCCGAGCGACGCCGGGCCGGTCCCCGATGACAGCGGGCGCAGGCGGGTCATCCAGTTTTAATCCTTATTTAAATATTTTTCCGCGATAATCTATCTATGGCACAGCCCATAGCGATCCAAGCCGAAGTCCAGGTATCACGTCTGACAGCAGAAGCCGCAAGGCGCGCCCTGTCGAGCCCTGTCGAGGCGAGCAGGCGCGGCGAGGTCCGCAGCATCACCCTCACCATCCCGCTCCTCAGCGACCGCAACAGCTATCTCGTCGTCCGTCTCCCGGACACGATCGTCCAGGACCTGATGAGACAGGCCCGCGAAGTGCCTGAACCGCAGAGGCGTGAGTTCATCACCGACTGGGTGATGCGCAACCAGGAGGCTGTCCTCGAGCAATATATCGCCGGAGAAAGGACAAGGCGCTCATTCCGCTA
Organism: Candidatus Micrarchaeia archaeon; assembly: GCA_046331685.1. Lineage (GTDB taxonomy): Archaea > Micrarchaeota > Micrarchaeia > Anstonellales > Bilamarchaeaceae > Bilamarchaeum. The sequence continues at coordinate 201,661 of JAXLQI010000002.1, forward strand.
CAACGTGGTCCCGGTCAGGACACCGGTCACAGAAGCCGTGCCAAGACGCGTCGACGAGGAAGTGCGGCCGCAACCGGCGAGGACCACCATCATACGTCCTAGGGCGGAGCCCCAGCCCCAAGCGCCGGTCGCGCAGCCGCCACAGGCCGCCCCTCCTCAGCAGGAAGACCGGAGACGGACCGTCCCCCCACAACCGCAGGGCGGACAGAGACCCGTGGTCTCCCCCCCTCAGCAGCCTCCCCCGCAGGTCGCGCCACCCAGGCAGGCTGAACAGCAGCTCCCGCCCCTTCCGCCCCAGATAACGGGCGGCAACGGGTCGCAGCAATCCCCTTATGTGCTCGCTCCCGCCCTCGGGAGGGCCCGGGGCAACGGCATCGACGCGAGCGAGCTGCAGGGAAGCCTGGGGATAACCCTTGAAGGGGTGGGGACGATCAGTTTCAGGCTCAGCTTCACCGCGAGCCAGCTGTCCAGGAACAGGATCCAGGCCACGCGCCGGGAAGCCATGACCGCCATAGAAGGCGCTCTGGCCAGATATGCAGTCCAGCATGGAGTCGATATCCACCACTCGGACTATGTCACGGCGAGGAGGGACGCCATGCACCGCATCCCGGGTTCTATCGACGGATTCGCCAGAAGCGCCGAGGACCGCGATCCTGAGATCGGCGAATATATCCGGACCCACTGACAGTCGGTCTTTTAAATTCCGGATGGCCCTATCTGACCGATGTCAGGCACATGCTCCCGCTGCGGCCGTGTCGGCGAGATGGATTACGGAACCGACGGCCTGGCCTATTGCTCATCGTGCGCTTTCTACGGGCTCAACCGCCAGTGCTGGAGATGCAGGATGTATCTCCCGGCCTCCGAGCTCCAGCAGTACAACGGGCAGTGGTCCTGTCCCTACTGCATCCAGGATCTCCGCGACGCCGACCGCCATGCAAGCGAATACCGTGAGGAGAAGCACAAGCTCGAGGCTTACCAGTATGTCGAGCAGTGCGAAAGGTGCGGTCGAGACCTCGAAGGGCGCGTGTATATCTGGAACGGCAGGCGGCTGTGCAAGAAATGCCTCGAGCACGAGCAGGAGAGCTGGGGGCTGGTGGGCGGAGGGCCGATGCATTCGCCCCAGAAGATATCCTTCAAGCCTGAGCAGGAGCGCAAGAACCGCTCCCTCATAGAATCCGTCCTCTCGGAATTCCTCGGCCTCTTCGGCCTGAAGAGGAAGCCTAAGATCAAAGAGGTGATCATCTTCGAGCCGAAGATGCCGATCGAACGCGCCAAACCGATGGCCGAGAGCCGGATGGAAGGCTCGGGCAAGGATTCGAGGAAGCCGAAAGCCGAAGGGATAATGACCGAGAACAAAGAGGAATTCTTCGAAAAGCCGGAGGGTCCGGACAAGGAAGCACCGGAAGGGATCGAGCTCGAGGGCGCAGAGGCATCCGGCACGAAAAAGAAGCCCCCGAGGAAAAAACCAGCGCGGAAAGGGGCGCGCAGAAAAGAAAAACCAATTTAAACGTGCCCTACCTAATCATATGGGAGGGGCCTAATGCTTAACTATTCTGATCTTCGCGACATCCAGAAACGGGAGATGGAATCATCAGCCATAGTCAGCCTCCCGGAAGATTTCTACAGTTCCGTCTCCGGGCTCCTCGCAAAGAAGAACTCCGAGGCCATGGCATCGAAGTCCCTGCTCGTGATGAAGGAGTACGAGAACATCAAGAAGATCGTCATCGCGATAACCGCCAAGCGCGAGGAGAAGATCGTTCTCATGGCGGTCAGGGGGGAGAGGGAAGGCGCAGGGCTGACGGCCGAAGAAAGGGAAATGTTAAAAGAGCTTTCCTCGATTATTAAAAAAGCCAGAGAGGCCGTCAAGATCGTATGGGGCACTGAGGAATCCATCCTGAGCGACTCGAAACGGATCAAGATCCTCAAGGACGTATCCCAATACCGCGGCCTAGACAATTCGGTCTACGGACCGTTCCGGCAGGGCGAAGAGAAGATACTCCCCACCGCAGAGGCCGAATGGCTGCTGCGGGCCGGCATGGCTGAGATTTTGTAAGGTGAACGAATGAAATTCCCGAAAGAGATAAACGCCTATTGTCCTTATTGCAAAAAGCATGAGGTCCACAAGGTGAAGGCAGCAAGCAAAGGCAGGCCGCGTTCGATGGCCGCCGGAAACCGGGCGCACAACCGGAGCCTCACGGGGCACGGAAGCAAGAGGGCCGGCGAGAAGACCGTCAAGAAACAGGGCAAGAAGCAGAAGATCGTCCTGCAGTGCAATGTCTGCAAGAAGAAGCAGGAGCGCATAGTCGGCGGAAGGACGACGAAGAAGCTCGAGTTCAAGGCATGAGGTGTGATGATGGCAAGCAAATACTACAAAGTCCAATGCAAGTGCGGGAACGAGCAAGTCGTTTTCAGCAACGCCACGTCGGTAGTCAAATGCTCCGGCTGCAAGGAACCGCTGGCACATCCTTCGGGAGGCACGGCAGTGATCCACGGGAAGATCGTGGCTGAGCTCGGGTGATGTGATAGTCGAGCTTCCAGATGAAGGGGAACTGGTCATAGCGGTCATAAAGAAGATAATGCCCTATGGCGCGTTCTGCGTGCTGCCTGAATACAACGATCTAGAGGCATTCCTGCACGTTTCCGAGGTCGCGCCCCGCTGGATCAAGAACATCCACGAATTCATCTCCGAGGGCCAGCGGCATGTCGTCAAGGTCCATCATATCGACCAGGAGAAGAAGCAGGTCGACATCTCGATCAAGCGTGTGAGCGAAGAGGAGAAGAAGCTCAAGCTCGAGACCGCGCAGAACGAGAAAAGGGGCACCAAGCTCCTCGAGCTGTCGGTTGAAGGGGCCAAAGGCGCAGCCGATATCGCGACCGCGAGGAAGGAGATAGAATCCCATTTCGACGACCTTTATTCATGCTTCAAGGAGATCAGCCTCAAGGGGGAAGACGCCATAAAGAAGCTCGACCTGCCCAAGCCGCTGAAAGCGAAGATGGTGGAGATCGCGCAGAAGAGCATCAAGAAGCCGGTGGTCGAGGTCCATGCCATCGTCTCTCTGGTCTGCTTCAACCCTGATGGCCTTTCGACTTTGAGGAACGCCCTGAAGGTGGACAACGAGATCTCCGTCCACTACCTCGGCGCGCCCAGGTACAAGCTGTCCCTGAACGCTCCGGATTACAAGAGCGCCGAGAAGAAACTCCTCGGCGTATTGGAACATATAAAAACCTACGCGCAGAAGAACAACTGCGATTTCAAGTTCGATCGCGAATAGGCGCGCGGCCGGGGTCAGGTTATGAAGAAGATGCGTTTTTGCAATGTCTGCCATAGCTACACCCTGTACGATTCGCACTGCGAGAACCAGACGATCTCCGCCCATCCTGCCAGGTTCAATCCCAACGATCCGTATGGTGATTACCGGAGGAAGCTGAAATTCGGCGGCTGAATCCAAGGGCATCCTTATGAAAGAAACAACCGTCATCGAAAAAACCCCGGTCAAAAAGCTCCGCAACGGAGTACTGGTCACAGGCCTTCCAGGGATCGGACTCATCGGCCAGGTCGTCGGCCGTTACCTCGTGGAGGAGCTGAAGGCCGCGAAAATCGCGAATGTCATCTCACCCCATTTCCCCCACCAGGTCTTCATGACGAAAAAAGGCGGGCTTAGGATAATCAAGAACAGCTTCTACCTGCACAAGGGAAAGAAGCGCGATATTCTGATATTGGTCGGCGATATCCAGGCGATGAGCTCGGTAGGCCAGTACGAGGTCGCAGGGGCGATACTCGACTACTGCAAGAATCTCGGCGTGACCGAAGTGATCACAGTCGGCGGCTACAGCACCGGCAAGATCGCCGAGGAGCGCAGGGTCTTCGGCGTGGCGACTTCGGATCAGCTGCGCGAGAGATGGAAGAAATTCGATGTGATCTTCGGCGAGGCCAAAGGGTCCATTGTCGGAGCCGCCGGTCTCCTGCCGGCCCTCGGGAAGCTCAAAGACCTCGAAGGTGCATGCATAATGGGCGAGACGCACGGGAGCTACATCGATACCGCATCGGCAAGGCAGATCGTCGTGCTGCTCTCCAAATACCTCGAGATGAAGATCGATCTCAAGCGCCTTGACGAGAAGGCCCAGGAAAGCCAGAAAGTCCTCAAGAAAGTCCAGGAAGAGGTCCAGAGCACGATGGAAGCCCAGTTCGAAGCCTCCAGCAAGAACGTGTCCTATATACGCTGATTTATTATCGCATCCCCCCTATAAACAACGGGGGATGAATGCATGAGAGGTCAGCTGAGTATCGAATATCTTGTCCTATCAGCCCTGGCGCTTTCGCTTCTGGCTGTATCAGTGGCAGCGCTGTCCGGCATACGCGGACTTTCGGAAAGAGCAGCTTCGGCGATCGTCTTGCGGGATGAAGCGGTTTTCCTCGCGGATACGTTCAATGAGGTGTGCGCGCTCGGCGGCGGGAACGGCAGGAAGGTCTCCCTGGCCAGGCCTGTCCAGGTGGAATCGCAGGCGGCCGCCGACGGCTGGCGGGTGCGGTTCAGCGACGGGGAGCGCTCGCTGGTGCGGCGGACGTACTGCGAAGTGGAGGACGGGCCGCTGGAAAAAAAGGTCTATGTGGAAAATGAAGGCGGGATTATCAGCATCAAAGGACGCTGAGCTTGCCGAACTTGCCCAGGGTGAGCTGGGGAGCCCCCTGCCACTCGTTCACGTATCCGTTCTCGATCTTGACTTTCGCGCCCGCCTTGACGGTGTCGATCTGGTCGTTCCAGAGGACGAGGGTTATAGACCCGCTGTCATCCTTGATCGTGGCGTTCGCGACGCGGAGCTTCCGTCCGTATTTGTTTATCTCTCTCTCGCTGTCTATGGACGCCACCTCGGCCTCGATATTGACGCTGCCGGTTCCTGGCCTCAATTCGCTGATTTTCATTTCATCTCAACTCCTAATTAGCATAACTGGTAGGTTGTTCGTAAGCTAACTATTTTAATTCTTTGGAAGGGCCTTTCCCCCCCAATTTCTCAGGTTAAAGGCCCGCGAAACTTCAGCCGGCCTGTCTCCTTTAACCGGAAAAACCCCTCCGAACCATTCCGCGTCGGGATCCTCTACCTCCGACATCCGTCAGGGCGATGAAGTTTTGCGAACTTTTCCCCAGGATAAAACAGAAGGGGAAGTTCAGGTTAACAAAAAGCCCCTGGAGGGACTTGAACCCCCGGCCTCCTCCTTCCACCTTTTGGGAAAAGGTGGAGCCAAAACCGGCTTGCCATTCCCAAAAGCTTACAAGAGAGGCGCTCTACCGCTGAGCTACAGAGGCGGTGAAAGTTAATGGATGTTACCAACTTTTAAATAATGCTCCGAGCAACACTCAGCCCATGGACATAGAGACTAAGATCGACCTGGTCAGGAGGCCGCCTGTCGAAGAGGTCGTCACAGAGGAGGATCTCCGGAAGGTCTTCCAGAACCACGAGCGTCCAAGGCATTACATCGGTTTCGAGATCTCAGGGATGGTGCATCTCGGCACAGGCCTCTGCACGTCCATAAAGCTGAAAGATTTCCTCGAGGCGGGCGTGAGACCCACCATCTTCCTGGCCGATTATCACTCATACATCAACCAGAAGCTCGGAGGGGACCTCGATAAGATACGCGAGGTCGCCCTGGGCTATTTCAAGCATGCGTTCATCTCTCTCGGCCTTGAAGAGGGCAAGGTCGATTTCGTCCTTGCTAGCGAGCTCTATGACTCGGAGTACTGGAAGCTGGTGCTCGGGATATCGAAAGACACCACGATAAACCGGATGCTCCGCTGCATCTCCATAATGGGGAGGAAGGAGACCGAGGCGACGTCTTCGGCGGCTATCGTCTATCCTGCGATGCAGGCTGCCGACATCTTCATGCTCGATGTCCAGATAGCGCATGCCGGCCTCGACCAGCGGAAAGTGCATATGCTCGCGCGCGAGCTCGCCCATTCCTACAAAAGGGAATTCGTGGCGGTCCACCACCATCTCTTGCCTGGCCTGCAAAACGTCGCGAGAGCGGATGCAAATGAAAACGCCCAATCAGCGAAGACCAAAGAAGAGGAAGTCCTGGAGAAGAAGATGAGCAAGAGCATCCCCGGGAGCGCGATTTTCATCCATGACACCGAAGACGAGATCCGGGCGAAAATAAAGAAGGCCCACTGCCCTGAGAAGGCGGTCGAGGGTAATCCGATAGTCGAGTACGCGGAATACCTGGTCCTCAGGGACAAGGGGATGAGGATCGAAAGGCCTTCGAAATTCGGCGGGGACATCGACATCGCGGACGCAGGGGAGCTCAAGAGGATCTACGCCGAAGGCAAGCTGCATCCGATGGACCTCAAGAACGCTGTCGGGAGGGAGCTTATCGCACTGCTCCGGCCCAGCCGCGAATACTTCGAAAAGAACCGCGGCTACCTGGACCAGATCGCGCAGAAGGATATCACGCGCTAACGGTGGTTGAGCGGCGAACCGAACGACCGCAGCCTGGGGACGTTCTCCATAGATATCTCTGCCACAGTGCCGTTTCCAGTGTCGAAGCTCCTGAACGACGCGAGGCTCGAGACGAGCGAGCAGACGATCACGTTGAGGACGCAGTAATGGGTGACTATCGCGAAATCCTCCGACGCATGCCTCTTGGCCAGCCGTTCGAATTCAGGAAGGACCCTCGCCTGGACCTCGAGGAGGGTCTCCCCGCCGGGTATGGGGTTGTTCTGGGGGTCATAGTGCCATCCTTTCCAGGCATCTGGGAACCCCTCGATGATCTCGCTTTCGCTCCTCCCGTCCCAATCGCCGCATCCGAGCTCCCCGAACTGCTCCACCAGCTCGACCACGCTGCCTACCGCTCCGGCTATCCGTTCGGCCGTCTGCCTGGTCCGCAGGAACGGGCTCGAATAGACCTTCGCCACCTTCCTCCCGGCGAAGTGCCCTGCGAGCTCGGCCGCCTGGGCCTTGCCCAGCTCCGTCAGGCCTTCGTCGCCCTTGATCGTGCAATTGTATATCCGCCTGGAATTGGCTATGCTCTGGCAGTGCCGGATGACGTATATGGAACCCATGGAGTGAGTTAGGCCGATAATAATTATAAACATCCGATGGATGGAAAGGTTGATGGAAGAGAAGAAAGTGCTGAGGACGGTTTCGGATGTCCTCCAGATCGTCGATATCGCCCTGGACAGCTATGACGACATTTTCTCGGATTTCGACCCTTCGCCATTTACCACCAGGATCCTCTCCGAAGACTTCCTCAGAGAGCTGTACCGCAGGTATCCGCAGGCAGGCAAAGGGCAGTACGTGGTGAATCTCACGATGCCGGCATCCCTGCGCCAGGAGAAAACAGAACACCTCATCAGGAAAAGGATCAAAGACCATTTCCGCGACCGGATAAGGATCCTGGAACTCCGCACTAGGGAAAAACTCCACAGCGGCCTGATCCGTTGCCTTTTCGGCTTCGCGATCTCCATAGCCTTCTTCGTCTTCCCCTCTCTCGAATCCGCACCTCTGCTCACGATCCTCTCGGTCCTGATATGGTACTCCCTCTGGTCGGGATTCGAGCTCATCCTGGAATCCTCGCTAAGGCTCTCGAGGAAAAAAGGAGTCGTGGAAAAGCTGATGAAAGCCGACTACAACTTCATGGATCAGGAGGAGGTCGTGCAGACGATTCAAAAGCTTCAGATCCGCTCTGTCGGATGAGACGGGATCTCAAGGAAATTCCTCAGTATGTCCTCGCCATGCTCGCTGTGCCAGACCTCAGGATGGAACTGCACCCCGAAAATCGGGCGGCTCTCATGCATCATCGCCTCGAATGCGCAGGCTTCGGACCGTGCGAGCTTCACGAACCCTTTGGGGAGCTCCTTCACCTCGTCGAAGTGCGACACCCACACCCGCAGCTTTTTCGGGATCCCCTTGAATATGGCGTCTTCGGAATCTATCTCGACCTCGCCCATGCCGTACTCGGCGCTCTTCCCCTTGTCCACCCTGGCCCCGAACTTGTGGGCGATCATCTGGTGGCCGTAGCACACCCCGAGCAATGGAAGGAGGATGCTTCCCTCCCGGACCCGCTCGCAGATCATCGAGCTGAGGTTCGGCGGATCGCTGTAGACCGAGCTGGGCCCGCCCGAGAGGATGATCTTCGCCACTCCGACGCTGAGCATCTCCGTCACTTTCGAATAATCAGCCTTGCTGTAGATCATCTCGGCTTCGAAGCCGAGCTCGCGGCAATTCCTTTTTATCAGATGAGTGTACTGGGAACCGTTGTCTATGATCAGGATCATGGGAACCAGTAAGCTAAGAAGAGAATAAAAATCAGCCTTTGTCGGCCACGGCATCCATCGCTCCGGCGAGGATCGGGTCGCCGCGGAGGCGCATCAGCTCGTATTCGTATTTCCGCGAGCATCCCTCTAGGAACTGCTCGAGGTACGTCCCGGCCATCCCCTTGAACTGGTTCCTCTCGCTTATCTGGCCCAGAGCCGAGCGGAAGCGGTCGAAGAGCTCCTTGTAGTCGACAGCGTTCCCGAACTCCATATCCATCTTCACCCTGGTCATGGCCGCGTCGAGCGCGAGGCCGCTCCGGATGAGCAGCGCCGGATCCGGGCCCGGGGCCATATCGGCCACATAGCACGGCTCCGGCGAACCGCCAAGGGTGCTGACGAAATGGGATTTCTTCTCGTACCCGATGGGCAGCAGAAGGATATTCCGGTTGGCGGCGGTCCGGAATGTCACCCAGAGATCGATCCTGATGAAATCCTCCATCCCTCCGGAGCCGGGGGGGCGTGCCCTAAGGTCTATCCCTCTCTGGTTCGCGCCGACCCGCAGCTCGAACCCTGTGAATGAGCGCGAGAACGTCCCGAGCGGCATCCCGTTATGGAAGGCATCCTGGTCCTTCCCCTTCTCCTCGGAGAATCCCCGGGCGCGGAGGTTTTCGGCAACCCGGTCGAACTCACTTTTGCTCATCGCGAGAGTCTTCTCCAATTTCTGTTTCTGGATCATGCCCATACCCCCTTTCCCGGGGCATTCCCGGGACCGTTTCAAAGATTGTAATTAATGGATTCTTATGATAAGAAATGCGTCGTTTTTTAAACCTTTCTTCTACAAATTACCATACCTAGGAAGCTAGCACAATCGCTGGCTCGTTCCGTTCGCGCGCTCAGGTGGTCCTGCTTGAAGAAGAAACAGAGTGTAGCTACAGTGGATGTTTTGTCGCATTCACTCGTCCCTGAAATGAAAGTCCTTTCAGAGTCCGAGAAGTCGAAAGTCTTGTCAAAATACGGCGTGAATGACCGCCAGCTTCCCCGCATCCTATCTAGCGACCAGGAAGCGATGGCGCTCAAGGCTGCCCCCGGCGATGTCATCAAGATCGAGAGGGATGACGGCACAGGGAAGTACACGACCTACAGGGTCGTAGTCGAGAGTTAATTTTCCGGTTCGCGTTCCAGCCCAGCCGGGCTGGCATTGAGGTGTGGAAATGGTTGAAGGTCTTACGGAGTCTTATTTCAGGGTGAATACGCTGGTCAACCAGCAGCTTCTGTCTTACAACAAGTTCCTCGACATCGGGATCCAGCAGGTGGTCGACCGGATCGGGAAGATACAGACCAATGTCGAAGGCTTCGAGCTGAAGCTCGGCAAGGTCCGGATCGAGCAGCCCCGTTACTATGAGGTCAAGGGAGGCTACCGCCAGATACTCCCGAACGAGGCCCGTCTCCGCAACCTGAGCTACTCCGCGCCCATCTTCCTAGAGATAATCCCTGTCTTCAACGGCGTGGAGCGCCCGGTGTACTCGGACGTGTTCATCGGGGAGCTCCCGGTGATGCTAAAATCCAAGCTCTGCTACCTCTCGAACATGCGCAAGGACGAGCTGATCGAGAACGGCGAGGACCCGGACGATCCCGGTGGATATTTCATCATCAACGGCAGCGAGCGTGTCCTGACATCGATCGAGGACCTCGTCCCGAACAAGCTCATGGTCACAAAGGAACGCAACGGCATAGTCTCGAAGATCTTCTCGACACACTTCGGCTTCAGGGCGCGCTGCGTGGTCGAGCGAAACCAGGACGGCATGTTCAGCGCCGAATTCCCGTCCACTCCGGCCGGCATCCCGCTCCTCCAGCTCCTCCGCGTCCTCGGCCTGGAGACCAACGGCCAGATCCTCGAGACGTTCTCCGCGGAGAAGCACATCAAGAACGACGTGATACTCAACATCGAGAGCGAGCAGTCCGTGACCAAGGACGAGGCCATCGACCTCCTGAGCAGGAGGCTCTCCCCGGGCCAGCCGCCGGAGTTCCGCCTCAATCGCATGGAGAACCTCCTCGACAACTACCTCCTCCCGCACATCGGCGTCACGAAGGGGGCGAGGATCGACAAGGCGAAATACCTCATCAGGATGGGCGAGCGCGCGACCCGTGTCGCTTACCGGGAGATAGCTTCCGACGACAAGGACCACTACGCGAACAAACGCGTGAAGCTCGCAGGAGACATGATGGAAGAGCTCTTCCGCTACGCGTTCCAGTTCCTCATCAAGGACCTCGTATACCAGGCTTCGAGGGCCGATGCGCGCGGCCGCAGGCTCCAGGTCCACACCCTCATCCGCCAGGATGTCATGGGGGACCGCATCAAATACGCGATGGCTACCGGCAACTGGATCGCAGGCCAGACCGGCGTGTCCCAGCTGCTCGACCGGGTCAGCTACCTCTCGACAATATCGCACCTGAGGCGCGTGATCTCCCCGCTCTCGAAGAAGCATCCGCACTTCAAGGCGAGAGACCTCCACGGGACCCACATCGGCAAGCTCTGCCCGAACGAGACGCCTGAAGGCCCCAGCTGTTCGCTTGTGAAGAACCTCTCGGTCATGGCCGAGGTCTCTATCGGCGTGGAAGAAGAGGAGATCGAGAGGATCCTGAAAGCCTACGACGTAAAGGAGTGACATTACTAGATCCAAGGTGAAATTATGGTCAAAAAAAGAAGAAGGAAGGCGGCTCCGGAGCGCACAAGCATTTTCCTCAACGGCAGGATCGTCGGGACGCATCCTGAGGGAAGAAGCCTCGCCCAGAGGCTGAGGGAGAGGAGGCGCACGAACGAGCTTAGCAGCCAGGTCAATATATACTTCAACGGCAAGCTGAACGAACTCCATATCCTCACGGACAAGGGCCGGGTCAGGAGGCCGTATATAGTCGTCGAGAGCGGAAAGACCAGGCTCACACCCGAGATCCTCGCGCGCATAAAGAACAACGAGCTGAACTGGAACCACCTGGTCAAGATGGGGATAATAGAATACCTCGACGCCCAGGAGGAGGAGAACTCGCTCATCGCGATCGAGGAGAAGAACATCACGGAGGACCACACGCACCTGGAAGTGGACGCGTCGAACATCTTCGGCGTGGTGGCAGGGGTCCTGCCTTACCCGGAGCACAACTCTTCGCCGAGGATCACCATGGCCTGCGCCATGACGAAGCAGTCCCTGGGCATCTATTCGACCAACTTCGGCGCACGCTACGACACGAGGGCGTACATAATGTACTACCCCCAGCAGCCGATGGTCCAGACCAACGTGTATAAGGCTCTCAATCTCAAGGACAAGGCAGCCGGGCAGAACTGCATCGTCGCCCTCGCGAGCTACCACGGATACAACATGGCGGATGCCATCGTCGTCAACCGGTCCTCGTTCGACCGCGGGCTCCACCGCGTTGCCATGTTCAAGACCTACGAGACCGAGGAGAGGATGTACCCCGGCGGCCAGAAGGACCGGATCGAGCTTCCTACCCCTGAAGTGGTCGGCTACCGCGGCGAGGATGCGTACAAGCACCTGGCCGAAGACGGCATAGTCATGCCGGAGAGCGAAGTCAACAGCAAGGACGTCCTCGTCGGCAAGACCTCTCCCCCCCGTTTCCTCGAGGAGATCTCCGTGTTCGGAGCCGTCGAGGAGAAGAAAAGGGAAAGCTCCCTCTCGCTGAAAAGCGGGGAGAAGGGCAAGGTCGACTCAGTGCTCATCACGGAAGGCCCGAGCGGAAACCGGCTCGTCAAAGTCCGTGTCAGGGCGGTGAAGACGCCAGAGGTCGGGGACAAGCTGGCCTCCAGGCACGGGCAGAAGGGAGTGATCGGCCTCCTCGTTCCGCAGGAAGACATGCCATTCACCAGCTCCGGGATCACGCCCGACCTGATCGTGAACCCCCACGCCATACCCTCGCGTATGACAGCAGGCCATCTGCTCGAGACTCTCGGCGGGAAGGCCGGCTCGATCGGCGGCATGCTCATGGACGGCACCGCGTTCAGCGGGAACACGGAGGAGCAGTTCAAGGAGATACTCAAGAAGAATAATTTCGAGGAGCACGGAGAGGAGATGCTCTACGACGGCCTCACCGGAAAGATGATCCGGGCGAAGATCTTCATCGGATGCGTATATTACCAGAGGCTCCACCACCTTGTGTCGAACAAGATGCATGTCCGCAGCCGCGGACCGGTGCAGCTGCTCACCCACCAGCCGACCGAAGGCCGCGCCCGCGAGGGAGGCCTCAGGTTCGGCGAGATGGAAAGAGACTGCCTCATCGGCTACGGCGCGAGCATGCTCATCAAGGAGAGGCTCCTCGAAGAGTCCGACAAGACAGTCCAGCTCGTGTGCACCGAATGCGGCTCTGTCGCGACGCACGATTATGCGCGCAACCGCGACGTGTGCCCGATCTGCCAGTCCGAGAATGTGGAGCCTGTGGAGATCAGCTACGCTTTCAAGCTGCTTCTCGACGAGATCAAGTCCCTCTACATATTCCCGAGGATAATCCTCAAGGAGAAAGGCTGATACGCAATTACCGAGGTAATGATGATGGCCGAAGTTCAAAAAGTTCTGGACAAGCTCAAATTCTCGCTGTTCTCGCCGGAGATGATAAGGAAGATGTCGGCGGCGAAGATAGTGGTGCCCGACACCTACGATGACGACGGCTACCCGATCGATGGCGGACTGGTGGACACCCGCCTCGGCGTCGTGGATCCCGGGCTCCGCTGCAAGACCTGCGGCGGGACCGTGAAGGAGTGCCCCGGACATTTCGGGCATATCGACCTGGTGCGTCCGGTGATGCACGTCGAATTCGCCAAGCATCTCTATTACGTCCTCAAGGCGACCTGCCCGTCCTGCCACAAAGTGCTCAGCAAGAAGGCGATCCCGAAGAACGTCGAGGAGATCGAGAAGGCGGTGGAGAAGGTCGCCGAAGAAGAGAAACCGGAGGCCGAGAAAGCCCGCCCAGCCGGCGCAGAATCCGCCGAAGCCGCAGCCCTATCCGAGGCGGGCAAGAAAGTATCGACCGAAGCCGCAGCCGAAGTGGAGGCCTCGACCAAGAAGAAGAAGGAGAAGGGTTCCAAGAAATGCAACCACTGCGGCACAGAGCTCCCTGAGATCAAGCTCCTCAAGCCGACGACCATCTTCAAGGACAAGGACATGATGCTCCCGACCGACATCCGCGACTGGATCGCCGCCATCAACGACGGGGACCTGCGCGAGCTCGGCTTCGACCCGCTCTACTCCCGGCCGGAGTGGATGATCATCACCGCCCTTCCCGTGCCTCCGGTCAACGTGAGGCCTTCGATCACCCTCGAAACAGGCGAACGGAGCGAGGACGATCTGACCCACAAGCTGGTGGATGTGATCAGGATCAACCAGAAGCTCGACGCCAACATCAATGCCGGGGCGCCGCAACTCATCATCGAGGATCTCTGGGAGCTCCTCCAGTATCACGTGACCACGTATTTCGACAACGAGACCGCGAACATCCCGCCGGCGAGGCACCGCAGCGGGAGGCCGCTCAAGACCCTCGCGCAGAGGCTCAAGGGGAAAGAGGGGCGGTTCAGGTACAACCTGTCAGGCAAGCGTGTCAACTTCTCGGCGCGCACCGTCATCTCGCCCGACCCGAGGATCAATCTGGACCAGGTCGGAGTCCCCCAGCTCATCGCCGAGGAGCTCACGATACCGATGCATGTCACCGAGTGGAACATCAGCCACTGCAAGGAGCTCATCCTCTCCGAGAGCTATCCGAGGGCCGTTTATATCATCAGGAGCGACCTGCGGAGGCTCAAGGTCGGCGAGACCGCGGAGATGAGGAAAGAGCAGGCTGAGAACCTGAAGGTAGGCTCGATCATCGAGAGGCACATCGTGGACGGAGACATAGCTCTCTTCAACAGGCAGCCATCCCTGCACCGCATCTCAATGATGGCCCATATCGTCAAGGTCCTGCCGGGGAAGACGTTCCGGCTCAATCCCGTCACGGTCTCACCCTACAACGCAGACTTCGACGGGGACGAGATGAACCTGCACATCATGCAGACCGAGGAGGCCCAGGCCGAGGCCCGGCATCTGGCCAAAGTCGAGAAGCAGCTGCTCTCCCCAAGGCATGGCCACGCGATCATCAAGCCCCAGGAGGACCATGTATCGGGCCTCTATTTCCTGACGAACGATGACGCGTCTTTCACACGGACCGAAGCATCGAGCATGCTCTACCTGATAGGGATCACCGACCTTCCGGAGCCCGATCTCTCCGGCGGACGGTATTCCGGGAAGATGCTCTTCTCCCAGCTGCTGCCCGACGACACCAACCTCAAGGTCACTTCCAAGCTGGGCGACGAGATCGTCATCAAGAACGGGAAGCTGGTGAAGGGCGCTGTCGAGAGCAAGGCCACCGAAGGCGAGCTCCTCGAGAAGATGTTCGTGAACCACGGAGCCGAATTCACGCGCGCGTTCATCGACAATGCGACGCGCATGGCCCTCGAGGCGATTTCTCTGGCCGGGCTCAGCGTATCCCTCAAGGACTATTCGCTGTCGCCGAAGGCCGAGGACAAGGTGAAAGAGCTGACAGATAAGATGAACCGCGAGATCGACAACCTCATCGTCCAGTACAAGAACCGCTCGCTCGAGCGCGCTCCGGGCATGAGCCTCAAGGAGACGCTCGAGGGGCTGATCATGGAGATCACGACCAGAGCGCGTGAGGACGCTGGCAAGATCGTCGAGAACGACCTCGGGAACACCAACGCGTCCATCATCATGGCTAAGATCGGTGCCCGTGGAAGCCTGCTCAATGCGATCCAGATGTCCGCGCTCGTTGCCCAGCAGACCGTCCGGAGCAAGAGGCTCCTCCGAGGCTACAAGGGAAGGCTCCTCCCGTATTTCAAGCCCGGGGCGCTGACCGCGATGGAAAGAGGGTTCGTCTATTCCTCGTTCCACAACGGCATGACCCCATACGAATACATCTACTGCTCGATGGGAGGCCGCGAGGCCCTCGTCAACACGGCGATCAGGACCGCGAGGTCCGGTTACATGCAGAGGAGGCTCATCAACGCCCTGCAGGACCTGGTCGTGTTCGATGACATGAGCGTGCGCAACGCCGACATGAGCGTCGTGCAGTTCATCTACGGCGGCGACGGGAAAGACCCGATGTACTCATCGACCGCGGAAGTCGGCGATGCTGGCAAACAGGATGACGTTGATACCGCATAAATGGTGATCTTAATGAAACCCACGAAGAAACAGAGCGTCAAGATACCCTCTTACGAGGCTGTCGGTGTCGTCTGCGCGCAGAGCATCGGCGAGCCCGGCACGCAGATGACCATGCGTACCTTCCACTATGCAGGTGTCGCTGAAGCCGTGCCCACCGGCCTTCCGAGGCTGATCGAGATCGTCGATGCCAAGAAGGAGCCGAAGAAGCCTATCATCGACATCTACCTCAAGTCATCCTACGCCCGGAGCAGGCCCGAGGCCGAGAAGGTGGCGAAAGAGCTCGCGAGCGTCTTCGTGTCGGATGTGGCCGATGTCGAGGACGACCTCGAGACCCTCAGCCTGAAGGTCACATTCAACGAGAAGGACGGCAAGGCGCAGGGAGTCACATTCAACATGGTCAAGAAAGCGCTGGAGGCGTTCACCGGCGAGATGAAGGTCGACGAGAATTCCATAACGATCAAGCCGTCGAAGGAGTCCAAGGCCCCGGCCAAGGCTTCCGACTCCAAGGACAAGGAGAAGAAGGAGAAGCGGGTCACGGCGAAATCGGTGCGCAAGCTGACCCAGAAAGTGAAAGAAGCGATCGTCCGGGGGGTCAGGGGCATCCATAAGGCCGTCGTCATCAAGGGGCAGGACGAATACTTCATCAGGGCCGGCGGTTTCAACGTCATAGGCGCGAGCGAGAACCCGGCCGTCGATGCGAAGCGCATCTACACCAACAACGTCAAGGAGATCGAGCGGGTCTATGGGATCGAAGCCGCGAGGAACGCGATAGTCCGCGAGATCAAGGATGTCATGGACATGCAAAAGCTTTTTGTTGATATCCGTCATATCATGCTCATCGCTGATGCGATGACTTACGGCGGGACAGTGAAATCTATAGGGAGGCACGGCCTCTCCGGCGAGAAGGTCGGGGTGCTCGGCCGCGCCGCGTTCGAGGAGACGATAAAACACCTCATCAACGCGAGCGCTTTCTCCGAAGAGGAGAAGCTCATCGGCGTCACAGAGAACATCATAGTCGGCCAGACGGTGCCGGTCGGGACCGGCAAGATAAAGCTCGTGATGAAGCCCCCGAAGAAATGATCACCAGGTGAATCGAATGGAAGATGACGAGAAAATCGAGGCCGCTGAAGAACCGGCCGAAGAGACAGAGATGACCGAAGAGCAGACCGAAGAGGCTCCGGCCAAAGAGAAGAAGCAGAAGAAGGTCGTGCGCAGAAGGAAGAGCAAGAAGGAGAGGGAGAACCCCCTCACGACCGCCGTCAGGCTAGCCGTAGAAAGCGGCAAGGTCGAATTCGGGGCCCGCACCGGGCTCGCGGCAGTCAAAGCGAAGCTCTTCGTCACAGCGAGCAACACGCCGAAAGAGACAAAGGAGAGCATCGAGAAGCTCGCCAAGAGCTCAAACATCCCGCTGATCGAGTTCGAAGGCAGCACGATGGAGCTGGGGTCGGTGTGCGGAAAGCCGTTCCCGGTCTCCCTGCTATCTATCTTCGAAGAAGGCTCGTCCAATATCATGGAGCTTGCCAAGAAGAAATGATTCTCCATGTTCATTGCATCGGGGCGACTTCTGTGATGGAACTTACCGGCGACGATCTGAGCATGTTCTCGAACTTCGAGAAGATCACCCATGTGATGCCATCGGACTACCTGAACACAGAGTCATCGATAATCTTCCTCGTGGGCCATGAATCCCTGGGCAAAGCCATCGGCAAGCAGGCGGCGAACATAAAGAAGCTCGCCGTGGTCTTCCGGAAGCGGGTGATCATCGTCGCCGACAGCGACGAGCCTGAAGGCTTCGTGAGGAACTTCTTCGGCAATATCGGCATCATCGACATCGAGATCCGTGATGTCATGGGCGAGAAGAACATCATGCTCACCATCGAGGAGAAGGACCGCGGGATCGCGATCGGCCGCGACGGCGAACGCGTCAAGGCGGCGAAAAGCTTCCTCAAGAAGAAATTCAACGCCACCGTGCACATCCGCACGAGAAGGGCCAGCATCTGATTATAAAAGCTACGAGCCCAAGTGAATCCGGCGTACGCAATGGCCTTTGGAGCTGTAAGCTATGACATTCGGTTGAACACGTCCGCCACGGCTGGGGGCGCTCCTATCTAATACGCCCCCTGCCACTTCCCCTCGGGATTATTATCCTTCCTGCATCTATAGGCTCATGGATGTCCTCATAATCGGAGGTTCACGGTTCGTCGGCCCGCTCCTTGCGAGACGCCTCCTCGAAGGCGGGCACAAGGTGACGCTCTTCAACCGGGGCAGGATCCGCTCGGCATATGCCGGCGCGCATTTCATCAAAGGGGACCGTGATGAGGGATTCGGGATCGATAAGCGATTCGATACGGTCATCGACATGTGCGCTTATGCCGGAGAGCAGACACGGAGCGCGATCGACCAGCTCGGGTTCGATTTTTTCATCCATATGGGCACCGCCGCGGCCTACAAGAAGAGCGAGGCATTCCCGCTCCGCGAGGATTCCCCCATCGGTGACTGGCCCCTCTGGGGCGAATACAACCGCGGGAAGGCCGAGTGCGAGCGCGTCCTGGAACGCAGCGGGGTGGAATACGCCTCGGTCCGGCCGGTCTATATCCTGGGGCCGGGCAACTACGCAGACCGCGAGCATTTCATCTACTCCCGGCTGAAGGCCGGGCGGAGGATCACGCTCCCGGGTAACGGCGAAGCGGTCATCCAGTTCGCATTCGCGAAAGACGTCGCGCAATCCATAGCGCTCATCGCCGAGAAAAAGGCCCGCGGAGCGTACAACTGCGCAGGGGATGAGCTGATCACTCTCAGGGGCCTCGTCGAACAGATGGCCCGGATCGCAGGCCGGCAGGCGGATCTTGCGACCGACCCGGCGAAAGACGGCGACCGTTTCGACGAGTCGGAATTCCCGTTCGCGAACGAGAACCTCATCTGCTCCAACGATAAGATCAAGAAGCTCGGCGCGGGTTTCAGCCCGCTCATCGAGACGCTGGAGGCGGACTATGCCAGCCACTATTCCAGGATATGATCATCATCTATCGAAGATGGAGAGCGAGACTTCGCTCACCGCTATATTGCGGCTCACGACCACTTCGTGGACGTCCGTGCCCTTCTCGACCGGATGCGCAGGGCCGCTTATCCAGTAATACGGCCTGCCATCCGGGTCGTGCCTCATCACTATGCTCACATCGTAGCGTTCCCGCTGCATCTTCCTGACATGGACGACCTTGGCCCCTTCCAGGCTCTGGGCGGTGGGCATGTTGACATTGAAGAACCTGTCCCTGCCGAGCTTCGGCCGGAGCTTCTTCACTATCTCGGCGACTTTTTTGACTATCAGATCCCGGTCGCCCCAGCTCTCTTTGACCCGCCAGTCCCCGCTCCCCCGGCTCATCGAGAACGCTATGGACGGCACACCCTCCAGGGCCGCCTGCCAGCAGGCGCCGACAGTGCCGGACCCTATCAAAGAGCCGAGGCCGGTGTTGTCGCCCCAGTTTATCCCGGAGAGCACAAGATCCGGCTTCCCGAACTCTCCCGAGTGCAGGCCGAAAAGGACGCAGTCCGAAGGCGTGCCGTTTATCGAATACAACTCATCGGAGATATGGTGGAGGCGGATCGGCTTGTGCAGGGTGAGCGCTCCCGACACAGCGCTCCTCTGGCGGTTCGGCGTTATGGCATATGCAGTGCCGAACCTGCCAGCGACCTCCAATAGCATCCTGAGGCCTTCGGAATCCCCGTCGTCGTTCGTGACCAGAATCCTCATCGCATCCCTAAGGCAGAAGCCTTGTCCGATCCCTGGGGAACAGCATGCATTCCCGTATGTTCTCCTGCTTGCACAGCTTCATGATGAGCCTCTCGAGGCCGATGGACCAGCCTGCGTGGGGCGGGGCGCCCATCCGGAACGCCCCTATGTAGAACTCGAAGCTGACCGGGTCCAGCCCCCTCCGCTTCAGCTGCTCCTCGAGCATCGCAGGGAGATGGATCCTTTTGGCCCCGCTCGAGATCTCGAGCCCGCGGTACATGAGATCGAAGGCATGGCATATCTCAGGCGTCTTCTGGTCCGGCATCGAGTAGAATGCGCGCACATCAGTCGGCCAGTCATAGATGAAATAGAGCTCTTCGCCCAGGATGTCGTGGAGCTTCTTCTCCGCTTCCTTGGTGAAATCCCAGCCGTGCTTCATCTCGAAGCCGTTATCGTTGAGCTTCGAGACGAGGTCGGTGTAGGTGTATCGGGGTATCCTCTCAGGCACAATCACCGGCCCCCATAACGTCTCGATCTCGGAGCCGAGCTCCTTCCTCACCGTTCCGAGTATATGAAGCGTGACCTTCTCAAGCACGTCCATCGCGTCATTGTGGTCTGCGAACCCCATCTCTATATCCATCTGCGTGATCTCGTTGAGATGCGTAGTGGTGTTGTGCTTCTCGGCCCGGAACACGGGCACGCACATCATCACCCGGTCCATCCCGCCGATGACAGCGAGCTGCTTGTAGAGCTGGGGCGACTGGACCAGGAAAGCCTTGTTCTCGAAATACTGGATCTGGAAGACATCCGCGCCGCCTTCGGTGGCCGCCCCGGTTATGGCCGAGGGGTGGATCTCCATGAAACCGAGATCCCGCAGCTTGTCGCGGAAGGCCCCGGCTGCGACTGCCTTGGCCCTGAATATCAGCGACGGCTCCTTCCTCCGCAGATCGAGGTACCGATGGTCGAGCCGGGTATCCATCTCGGAAGGCACGACGCCCGTCGGATCGACCGGCAGCTTCCTCTCGACCCGGTTGAGGTGCTCGAATGCCGTGGGGACGAGCTCGACCCCCTCCGGGGCCATCTTGTTCTCCTTCACGGTGCCCTCGAAAGCTACGACATCCTCCTTGTTCACCCTGACGGCCTCAAGGAGCTCGTCGGGCACCGCCCCTTTCTTCATGATGACCTGCATGATGCCGCTTATGTCCCGGACAAGGACGAATTTCATCTTCCCCAGATCACGCACATCATGCACCCATCCGGCTATCCTGACCGTGCCCTGCGTCGCTTTCCTCGCCTCCTTGATATAGTGCGTCCTGTGCATAATATCCACTTCAGAAAATAGGTGTCATAGCTAAAATACAAAAGCTATTAAAAAGCGAAGCCGGATAATACCTCATGGAGGTTTTCCTTCCGTTACTGCTAACGCTACCTCCAGCTGCTGGGGCGATGATAGGGGTATCCCTTGGCCTCGGAGTAGTGATCGCGTCGCTCATGTTCATGTTCGCCTACGCGATGCAGAACCCGCAGATGGTCGCTCTGGCCCGGGAGGAGCTCGCCGCGCTCGTCTTCACCGTTTTCATCCTCTTCTTCTGGCTGTCATTCGACTCGGCCCTGAACGGCATCTCTTCAGGACTCCTCTCCGCCACGCTGCCCCCTTCGCTGCAGGGCGCTGTGACATCGACCCCCAACGCCATAGGGCTCACCCAAAGCCACATCACCCTCGCCCTCGCCACGCTCCAGATCGTCGAGCAGAGGCTCAAATCCCAGTATATCGACCTTTACCTCTTCGAGGCGCTCATCGGCTTCCTCTCCACGATCAGCTTCCCGCTCGGCTCCCCGATCCCGGCGGTGAATGTCATCTCCTTCTCCCTGGCCCCGTTCACCGGGCTCACCCTGCTCAGCAACGCCCACACAGTCGTCGTCGAGTCCATAGGCTACCTGATCACAGTCCTCTGGTCCAAGGAATTCATCCTCATATTCGCAAGGGATGCCGTCCCGCTCATATTCCTCCCGCTCGGGCTCATCCTGAGGGCGATACCTTTCTTCCGGAGGACCGGCTCGAGCGTGATAGCCCTATCGTTCGCGCTCTATTTCGTGATGCCATTCGCCATGATCCTCTCCAACTACCTCATCTTCGACCTGTTCAGGCCGGCCGACTTCACATACACCCCTGCCGTGGCAAGCTATTTCGGGACCTCGCGGAGCCAGTCCGACGTCACCGGCGCCATCACCGAGGGCAGGGAAGGGGACCCGGCGCAGCACCTCTTCGAGCAGTTCCAGGCCCCCAACGTGGTTTCCCAGTCATACAGCGACCCTTCGAGCCAGTGCTCCGGGAACGCCATCGTCCGCCTCTTCTGCAGCGCCCGCAACGTGGTCGCCGGAGCGTTCAACGCGATCACAGGCTTCTTCAGCACGGTCTGGACGATGTGGAGGTTCATGGTCGGCATGACCGGAGATTTCTTCTGGACCATCCTGAACAACCCGGCGATGCCTGCGAGCGCATCCGCTGGTCTTTTCTATTTCGTCGTGAACGAAGTCGGGACGATAAGCCCTTTCATAATCCTCGTGATGCTCTCGACCGTGGTCGAGATCATTCTGACGGTGACCACCTACAGGAGCATATCTATGCTCATAGGCGGTGAAGCCGAGATCATCGGCCTCTCAAAGGTTGTCTGATGAAGAGACCACTGCTCGTCCTGCTCCTGATCGCGCTGGCCTCCGCGGGGGGGAACCTGTTCACCCACGCCCCGACCACGCCGAGCCAGGAGATCATCAACCAGGTGAACATATTCGTGACGATCCTGGTCCCGCTCATGCTCACCATGATCGTGATTTCCGCCGTCGTCTATGTCGTGGGGCAGATGTTCGGCGCCGAGACAAGGGCCAAAGCGACGATCTGGGCCCAGGGGATGCTCGTCGCTGTCGGGGTAAGCGCGATCATCATCGGCCTGCTCTATGCCATACTGCCGGGCTTCCTCACCGGGAACGTCGGGACGCTGGATGTGGTCCAGAAGATAATCGACCTGCGGCAGATCGCCCAGGAAGCGCTCATAGGGCTCACCTTCCTGCTCCTCATCCTGTCCGGAGTGGCTTATGTGATAGGCCAGCTGTCGGGGGCCGAGACAAGGGCCCGGGCGGTCGTGTGGGCCACAGGCCTCCTCAGCGGCGCGATCGTCGCCTCTGTCCTCTACGTGGTCCTCTTCCAGATACTGACCCAGCTTGAGTCGACCTTCTTCAGCGATCCGGCGCTCGGGCTCTATGGGTTCGTGGTGATCCAGATCACCTTCTTCGTGGCATTCTTCATCCTCATCACCTACCTCCTCTCGAAGGTCTTCAAGGTGCCTGAATGGGAGGCTTACCTGAGCATCGAGATGTCCAATCTCCTCACGTCCTTCCTGCTCGTGCTCTTCATACTCGGTCTCTTCGGCGCAGGGAAAGCGGTCGCGATAGTCCTGACCGGAGGCTCGTACTCGAGCCCTCCCCAGGCCGCGATCGCCTACATGCGGACCACGGTGGCCGACAGCGCCCTGCGCGCAAGCATCGATGTCTACAAGATACAGGCCTGCACGTCGATACTCAGCACCATCAGCAGGCGCATCGGTGAATACGTGCTCACCCAGACGTACAAGGTCTTCCCCGGGATCGACACATTCGTCTCCATCACCAATGTCCTGGGCATGTCCCTGATCACACTTTACAACACAGCGGCCGTGCAGGTGAGCCTCCTGTACCTTGTCGACGCCCTCATGGTCCCGTTCTTCCTCCCCGCCGGGCTGATACTCAGGTTCTTCCCCCCGACGCGGGATGCGGGCGCTTTCCTGATCGCGCTGGCCTTCGGCTTCTATGTGGTGTTCCCGACCTCGTACCTGATAAACAAGGAGATCTACGACGGAGTCTATCCCAACCCGAGCGACCGCGGCTACACGAGCCCGAGGCTGCTCATCCAGTCTCTCTGCGGCCCGTTCAAATACGGCGTGGCCGGGTTCCTCTTCAACCCTGCGGCAAATCCGCTCTTCGGCCTCATCCCGGGCGGGGCCGCGATCGGCACCACGCTCCAGAAGATAATCTCGGAAGGTCTCCTGAACGCGATATCCATGGCGGAATTCATACCCATAATGAGGCATATCGCGTCGCTCTCCCTGCTCGCGCTCTTCATGCCGGCACTCGCCATGATGATCACTATTGCATTCATTAACTCGATGACCAAATTCATAGTTGCGAAGGTGTAGGATGGCATTCCTTGACATGTGGCATGACTGGCTCTGGTTCGCAGGCGCTGCGCTCGGATTAGCCACAGCCCTGACCGCCGTCGTGTACATGCTCTCCGAGCTCCTCCAGAACGACCGCATGAAAGGATGGGCCAAGCTCGAGCTCAGCGAGATCTTCTATTCCGCGCTCATCATCGCCCTCGCCCTCGTCGCCCTCCCCACGATAGACGCGGTCGTCCAGGGGGCCCTCGGCGTGTCCAACACCGGAGGGACCAGCGGGGGGAACCCGGGTCCGCTGGGAAGCATAACGAGCGCATGGATCAGGACGCAGGACACGGGCTCGTTCACGGCGAGCCAGCAATACCAGGCCCTTGATATCTGCGGCGCGCCGATCGCGGCGAACCCGCGTTCGGTCTACAACGGCATAGAATCATGCCACATCAAGCTCGGGATCTGGTTCCTACGCGAGCTCTTCGACGAAGGCAAGTCATATGCGTTCAACATCTACCTGGACTACATCAAGACCTCGATGATCTCGGAGTTCACGATCAACATCGAGTTCCTCTTCGAGCAGGCGGGCTTCTTCACATTCACCCCGTGGAAGGGCTTCTTCACGATGGGCAACAAGATCAAGGAGCTGGTCTTCGACTGGTGCATCAAGCTGCTCATGCTGCTGAAATTCCAGGAGGTCACGCTGCGCTTCATAGCGACCGCCCTTTTCCCGGCGCTCTTCATCATCGGGGTCATGCTGAGGACGTTCAGCTTCACCCGGAAGATAGGAGGCCTCCTGCTCGCGATGGCGATCGCACTGTATTTCGTCTTCCCCGCGTTCTATGCGTTCGGGGCGCTGATAATGCTTGACCTGAAGAACGACCCTTCGATCCGCGCGGCCTGGATGGCGAACCATGACGCCAATCCGAACGGCCTGCCCGATCCTTCGATCGCGGCCACGATGTACCTCCGCGGCGACACGGTGATCCCAATGGTCGGGGGCAACAACAGCTACTCGGCCGAAGACGTCCGCTCCAACCTGAGCGCGTTCGAAGGCATGGACTACCAGACGTACATGAGGAATTTCGAGTCCGGGAGCGTCAACGGGAACCGCGCCCTGCCGCAGTTCGACCTGAACAGCAGGGCCCATGCCAACGCGTCGGCCGCGGATATCAACAACACGCTGACCCAGCAGCGGCAGGTCGCCGACAGCTGGTTCGGTAACGTCTCGCGGATGAACATGTTCGACAATTTCGTCAGCTTCGCATGGATGCCGAACGGCCCCATCGACGGGCTTTCGAGGCTGACTTTCTGGTCGGTGTTCTTCTCGCTCATAAGCATAATCGCCACGATAGCAGCCATACGGTCGCTATCCATCACATTCGGAGGCGACATAGAGATCGCCGGACTGACGAGGCTGATATGACATGTCGACAAGGCTCCGCTCCGCTCTCTTCTTGATCCTGCTCGCACTTCCGGCGCTAGCACAGGACTCGGGATCCATCAGCACGTATTTCAACGGCACTGTCGACAACCTCACGCGGCAGGGGAACGATTTCGTGGACGCCGCAGGCGCCGCAGGGCAGACGGTCCCGACGCTCTTCGGCAGCATCTTCGACTCCTTCGGGCCGGGCAGCTGCGGCGATGCATGGATAACGACGGGCGCAGGGACGCAGTTCGTCATCCTCACATGGCTCGCCCCGGCGGTGCTCACCGGCGTGGTGGTAGCGATCGGCATCGCCCTCATCTACATGTTCGGCCAGTTCTTCAGCAACCCTGCGATGAGCGCTCTGGCCAAGGACGAGATATTCCAGACCGGCATCACGTTCATGCGGGTGATGTTCCTGATCAGCGTGATCGTCGCCGGCCAGGTCTGGTACTCCATAAGCGCCTCTGGAGGAGGGGACCCGATATACGGCAACCCGGCGAACCACAGCATGATCGACGCGGCGATGGCGTTCTCCAGGCTGATGGTGAGGGACATGGTGAGCCATTACAGCATGCTAATCATGTTCAACATGGTCATCCACACGATCTACTCATCGACGATGTGGTTCGGGGTCACATGGCGCGCCATGTACTCGTTCAACCTCGGCCCTGTGCTCAAGCCCATCATCGACCTCCTCGGGACATCGCTCCAGTTCCTCTCACTCGGGATCAGCGAATGGCTCCTCCATATCATCACGCTGTGCCTGCTGAAGAAATGGACCTGGGGACTTTTCATCCCTATGAGCATGCTCCTGCGCGCATTCCCCTACACGCGCCAGGCGGGCGACGCGCTGTTCGCGCTTTGCTTCGCCCTCGCGGTCTTCTACCCGTTCATGTTCATAGTCGATTACGAAGTCCACAAGATAATGAAGTACAATATCGTCGACCCGCAGAAAGCGATGAGCGTGTTCATCCATAGGAGCGGGCTCATGAGCGTCTTCGGCGGAGCCCTGGTCCTCATGTTCCTGATGGCAGGCGTGTTCATGCCGTTCTTCCTAGGCGGAGCCCTGACGCTGGCCTTCGAGCTTATCAAGGGTTCGGTGTATTATATCGTCGTGATGAGCATCCTGCTGCCGTTCCTGAACATCTTCGTCACGCTGACGGCGGCCAAGGAGATCGCGAACTTCTTCAGGGTCGACGTCAATTTCATGTCGTTCCTGAAACTCATATGAGGAGATGCCTATGCCACTGCCCGGAGGACTGATGGACCCTTCCGCCATAATCGCCGGCGGCGCAGCCGGAGGGCTGTGGGGCTGGGCAGCGCTTGCCGGGATGGCCCTCGCAGCCTCCTCCACCATCCTCGCATTCACGTACATCTGGGGCACGATGTTCAGGAACCCCCAGCTGACGGCCTATGTGAAATCCGAGCTGTACGAGCTGGCCCTGACAGCCATACTGATCCCCATCCTCTTCCTCGCGATAGGGGCGATGAGCGATCTCCGCCTGGGCTCCTTCATGCCGAACGAGCTGATCCCGGACGACGCCAGCCCGGCCACGACGATATATGACGCCGCGGCGAAGTACTACGAGCGGGTCGGGAACGATATGGCCGGATGGCTCCAGCTGAACTACCTGCTGAATATCTACATCGACCAGATGGCATCGGTGACTCCGTATGCGCGTCCCCTCGGGGTAGGCCTCGTGGCATCGCCGCTCGCCGGCCTCGCCTCCCCGATCAAGCAGCTCATATACAACATGTCGGTGGCGCTGTCGATCGCGTTCATAATCAACCATGCCCAGCTCGTGGTCTATGTGTTCTCCATAATGGCATTCCTCAAGTATTACCTTCCGGCCGGGATCTTCTTCAGGGCGTTCACGCCCACAAGGAGGCTCGGCGGGACCCTCATAGGCGTGTCGGTGGCGTTCCTGTTCGTGTTCCCCGCGATCTCTTCCATCACCTACACGATGTTCTACAACAGGTGCGACCCCGGGAGCGGCTGCGGGCCGCTCGTCACTTTCCGCAGCATGATCTCGCAGTTCGCCACAGACACGGCGCAGGGAGGGCTCCTCAACATGATGGACAACTTCTACAGCCACAACTTCACCGGCGGGATAGCCGACATCGTGGGCGGCCTGTTCAGCGGCATCGGCAACATCTTCCAGTCGGTCATAGGCTCCCTGTTCCTGATCCTGATGATGATCCCGGTGTCGATAATCAGCTGGGCATTCGCGATAGGGTTCATCGTCCCGGCTTTCAACGTGCTGCTCTTCACCCAGGTCGCGAAGGGGCTTAGCAAGAGCTTCGGAGACGAGGTCGACATAAGCTCTCTGACGAGGATGATATGAATGGCGTTCACAGACTCCTTCTACGCTGACTGGCAGACGATCTCCGTGGGCGCGGCAGCGCTCTCGGTCCTCGCTTCGGCGGCCCTGATAATGCTCTCAAGGCTCTTCAGCCTGCGCAACCTAGAGCAGGTCGCGAAGACGGAGTTCGTGTATGCCGCGTCCACCGTGCTGATCGTGATGATGACGATCGGCATAATCGAGCTGGCCGAGCCGCGGCTCGGCGGTGAGAGCAACAGCCTCTCGCGGTGCCTCTATCTCTCGTCGTTCGGCCTCGCCTGCAACGACCCTGCTACATTCACCGGGACCAACACCATCATAGACTGGATGAAGCTCTATATGGCCACGCCCACCCAGTGCGTCCAGAGGTTCATGAACGTCCTCTACGCCCTGGCCGTGCCTGTGGATGCCATGACCACCGTGTACATGGAGATCTTCATGTCCGAGCACGCTTCAGGGTTCGGCGTCAAGTGGATATCCGAGCGCATATCGAACGCCACGCAGTCCTTCGCGTTCTACATGTACATGTTCTTCCTGATCGTCCATATGTTCAATTTCATCAAATACTACGCCGGCTTCTTCTTCTCGATAGGCGTAGCCATGCGCGCCTTCCCTCCGACAAGGGGCGCCGGCGCCTACCTGATGGCGATATCCTTCGGACTATACTTCGTGTTCCCGCTCTCCTACGTCATGATCGCCACGCTGTCGCTTCCCCATGCCCAGTCCAACCTCATAACCTTCAACGCGACGGCCTCGGGCGATCCGGGCTACACATGCTCGCTCCCCGACGTCCCGGACGTGCGGACATACGCCTGCGGCGCCGCCAATCCCGAGCGGCAGTTCGAGCTCGGGGACCAGATCCGGTCGAACGGGGATGCCCTCGTGGACATGCTCACCCTGAGGATCGACGATTTCCAGAGGCACCTGGTCCACTCCATCTGCATCTTCCCGATGATCTCCTTCGTCGTCCTCCTCACGTTCGTGCTCAACACGACCCAGCTGTTCGGGGGGAACATCCCAGAGATCGGCCGCGGCCTGGTCAAGCTCATCTGAGCCGGATAAAAATCCTACCCTCCAATACCACCCCATGGCAGAGGCGCAAAAGGAACGCAGGTCCGTATCCATCCAGAGCGGGTCCTCCCATGAAGATATCCGGACGCAGCCCGCCGCGGTTCCGATATCCCCCGAGCTTCGGGCACAGCTCGAACGCCAGCTGAACTACCCCCTCTCGCCGGGTAAGCACACGGTCCGAAGCCCTGCTGTCGGCTCGATGCATGCCGACTACCTGCGCGTGGTGGCTTCGGCCGGCAGGCATCCGGAGATCTCCGCATTCGCGACTGCGCTCTACTCGGATACCACCAACCGGTTCCTCATCCCTGGGAACCTGGGGCGCAGGGCAGACCCTATCGCACGCCGGCTTCTCGAAGCCCATCTAGTGCGTTATCCGAATTCCGGCCTGACGGTGAAAAACGCCGTAGGGTGGGCTGATACCAATCTGACTCGGACCTATGTCAGCGACACAGAGAACCAATGGAACACCTGGACGGTCCAGCCGGTCGCTTTTTCCGGTTCCGACCTCGTGAACGGCTACATCCTCCCCAGATACATCAGGGCATACCATGAATTCATGCACGTAGAGCAGACGCCGCCGAGAGCGGCTGCCGACTGGGACAGCAAGCATGGGGACCTGGCCGAGCTGATACCGACGATAGCCACGATCGTCCTCGTGGACGAGGTCTACAAGCGGGTGAACCGCCTTCCAGTGACAAGGGAAGTGGATCATCACCGCTCGGTGAGCTGGAACGGGCATTCGGTCCGCATCGGCAGGATGGCGAACTTCTACCGCGGGCTCTATGAGCGTTACGGCAGCTGGGGCGCCGCCGTGGCCTCCCCGGAATCGGTCGATCTCATGCGGAGCGGCAATATCCCGGCGGGAGCCATCACCCCCATCCGGGCGCCGTAGGAACCTTTTTATTCCACGTCACTTTAACCAAGTCATGGGAAGCCGCAGGTTCGTTATAGACACATCGCTTTTCGTGAACCCCCACGCGAGGGAAAAATTCGGCGACGACCCCAGCTCTGCGGTGATGGGGTTCATCAAGGAAGCGGAATCCGTCAGCCTCGAAGTCTTCATCCCTCCGTCGGTGTTCAACGAGCTGCGGAACTTCGTGGATCCGAAGGCCATGGAAGAGCTGGAGCTCGCGGTCAAGAAAAGGGCTCCTAACACATACAGCATCTATCTACCGGCCGCGGTGTTCTACGATTTCATCGAGGACATCCGGAACCGGATGAACAAAGGGATGCGCCTCGCCGAGGAATTCGCCAAGGACAACCGGCCGGACAACGACGAGAAGCTCCGCAAGCTGCGCGAGAAATACCGCGAGGCCATGCGCACAGGGATAATCGACAGCAAGGAGGACTTCGAGCTGGTGCTGCTCGCGAAAGAGCTCGAGGCGGCCATCGTATCATCGGACGAGGGCGTCATCAAGTTCGCGAACCAGGTGGGATGCGAATGCGTGGGCGCCGACAAGTTCCACTCAATCCTCAAGAAACTGAAACATTGAAACGGACGATGTAATCTTTATATATTTTATCGTACCTTCTCTTCATAATTCGGGTCGATAGCTTGACGGAAAAAAAACGAATCCTGGTATTCCTAGCGGCATTATTGGTCATCGCTCAGTTTGCATACGCATCTGACGCGGTCATCGCCTATCGCTCCGGTAGCGGAAGCGGTGCCTCTTTCCCGAAGATCAAGTTCTGGAACTCGTCAGGCTCAGGAAGCTGGGGCTCTGAGATCGAGCTTCCGACCGCAGGCTCGCCTGTGCGCGAAGCCGTGATAAAGGCCTCGAACATCTCGACGAAGCTCGTCCTGGTCACCCAGAGCGACGACGGCAACCTCGACGCTTATGTCTGCCTGGCGGACTGCGCGAATGCGAGCAACTGGGTGACGACCAATAATATAGGGAACGTCTGGACGTCCGCCCCTGCGATCCACTCCAGGAGATTCGATGTCGAGTTCGAGACTGCCAGCGGCAGGGCGATGGTCGTCTATTCGATAAACAGCAGCAACACTTCGCGCGATCTCGCCTATCAGATACTCCCGGCCACCACAACCAGCTTCACCGGACTCACCGAGCAATACATAGATGATTCCAGCGGCAACGGGGGGAGCGACCTCCAGTACAGCTGGGTCTCATTGGACAGGAAGCCGACCGGCAATGAGATCATAGCGGCAGGCTTCGATGACACCGGCAGCGATATCAATGCATGGGTCTGGAACGGCACCGCGTGGGGCAACCAGCAGGAGCTGACCGCTGCCGCGACATCCACGAACGGCCTTGAAGCGCTCGCGGTGAAATATGCCGCCGACGGCGCCAAAGGGATGGTGATCGGGGGCACAGGGACCACCGGCTCAGTGAACGGCCAGTTCTGGAACAGCACAGCATGGACCACAGCCAACCTGGGCGACGTCAACGGAGTAGGGGACAATGCCGACATAGTATGGCTGACCCTCAAGGCGGACCCGGCGACCGATGACCTCCAGGCCGCAGGCGTGGAGGATGACGACGACCTCGATGCATACTACTGGAACGGTTCCACCTGGGCGATCACACAGGGTATCGATGCCACGATAGACTCGAGCACCACAAGACCGGCCGATTTCGATTGGAATCCGACGGGTTCGACAGGCAGCCTGGTCTGGGACACGGACGGCGCGGGCACAAACCTGAGCACCCGCACCTGTTCGCCACAGTGCACTAACGCGACCTCGACATTCTCCGCTTATACCGGGACCGGCGCATGGCTCGCGCTCTACCGGAATCCGACATCCACAGATACTGTCAAGATCCTCGGGGCGAGGATGAACAGCTCCGCCGCTCTCGGCTCATTCAGCCGGAACTCCACCAATTTCACCAACTACGGAAGCGCGAACATCTCTGCCAATGCGACCAGCACGGCATTCGAGTCGTTCACGATTGCATTCCAGCTCTCCAATGCCTCGCCTGGGGTTTCCACGTGCCAGAACATAACCTCTGCCGGCCAGTACGTCCAGATCGCGAACCTGGTCGGCGCACCCATCCCCACGACGAGCGTCGTCGCGAATGCATGCATCCGGATCGCGT
Organism: Candidatus Micrarchaeia archaeon; assembly: GCA_046331685.1. GTDB lineage: Archaea > Micrarchaeota > Micrarchaeia > Anstonellales > Bilamarchaeaceae > Bilamarchaeum. Next base: position 232,945 of record JAXLQI010000002.1, read on the forward strand.
CCTCCAACGTTACCTACGACTGCAACGGCTTCAACATCACGAACAACGGCACAGGCGGGAGCACATTCGGCATAGTGCTGAACGGCCCTGGGATCACCAACATCACGGTGCGGAACTGCCCCGGCATATCGCAGTATTCCCACGGCTTCTACGTCCATTTCACCAACAACAGCCTGGTTTCGAACGTGACCTCTTTCAACAATTCCCTAGTCGGCTTGACCGCCGTCGGAAGCAACAATATCACCTTCACCAACGACACGGCGCAGAACACCACGTCCGGCATCGACTTCTCCGCAACACGGAACAGCACGATATCGAACAACAGGGTTTTCAGCATCTCAGGCACAGGCATCTCGCTGAGCGCGAATTCCAGCGGGAACAACGTGACGGGCAACAACGCTTCGAACATCTCTTCCCAGGGATTCGAGGTCAACAACGCCACGAACAACCTGCTGAGCGGCAACCTCGCCACCAATACCACCGTCGGCTTCCTCCTCGATTTCAGCTCTTCCGGCAACACGCTCAGCCAGAACAACGCGAGCGGCAACTCATACGGTTTCTACCTAGGCACCTGCTCCAACAACGCCCTCGCCGGCAACGCGGCATTCAATAACACCCAGAACGGAATCATCCTCTCTAACTGCTCCGGCACCAACCTCACCGGAAACTCAGCGTTCAACAACTCCGCCGGAGGCATCAACCTCACAAGCTCCAACGGGGTGAGGATGGCCGGAGACCACCTATACAACAACGGCATGGACTTCTATGTGAGCGCGAGCGGCGAGTCCTATAACATGTCAGGAGAGATCTTCGACAATCCCGCCGGGACCTTCGCCAGCTACACCAACCTGTCCATCAACGACAGCGTCGCATCCGCATACTACATAAACTGGTCCGGGAACGCCACGGTCACACCGCTTCCGGCAGGGCATATCTCTTTCGGGCAGAAATTCGTGAATATCACCAACCTCACCCCGGGCGTATCGATAGACCGGCTGGTCTGGAACTGGCTGGACTCCGAGCCCGGAGCTGCGAACGAGACCAAGTTCGAGCTGTGGGAGTACGATTCCGGAGGGTGGGCATCCAGGAACGCCACCCCCAACACCGCAGCGAACACCCTGTCGCTCTCGAACGAGAGCACCTTCAGCGTATTCGCTTTATTGGTATCGTTCGATACGACGCCGCCGGTAGTGACGCTGAACTCGCCAGCGAACAACTCGCTCGTGAACATCTCTCCGGTCAATTTCAACTTCACCACCGTGGACAACCAGTCGGCAGTCATGAACTGCTCGCTGTTCATCGACGGCGTCCTCAACGCCACGAATTCCTCGACACTCAACAACACGCCTACGATTTTCCCGGTATCGGGCATCACGGTCGGCAGCCACACCTGGAATGTCACATGCAGGGACGCCTCCAACAATACCGGCGCTAGCCAGACGTTCACTTTCTTCAACACTGCGGTATCCTCCTGCCCCGTGATAACCTCCAACGGCACGTACAACCAGGTGGCGAACCTCGTAGGAGGCTCGAACAGCGTCTCGCCTCCGTCTATCGGCGGCGGGTTCAGCACGGTCTGCGTCAAGATCGCGGCATCGAACGTGACGTACAACTGCAACAACTTCAACATAACAAACGACGGCACAGCCAACCGGATCGGCGTCTTCCTCAACAGCTCGCTGAAGAACGTCAGCCTCCTGAACTGCGGAGTGAACGGCTACAAGGTCGATGTGTACGTCCTCGGGACTAACAACAGCCTTTTCATGAACAACAGCATCCGCAACGCGTCACAGGACGGCATCTTCGTGGATTCCTCGTTCAACAGCACGTTCACCGGCAACGATATCTTCAACAACTCGCAATCCGGCGTGGACGCATCCGCGAGCGCAGGCCACCTCTTCGCGAACAACACCCTGCGCAACAACTCACAGCACGGCATACAGATAACCTCGAGCCCCAACAACACGTTCATCAACAACACCGCAGCCGACAATGCCAATGACGGCATCCACGTGGCCTCGAGCGACAACAACCTCTTCGAGAACAACACGCTCTTCCTGAACAAGCAGGACGGCATACAGGTCGTCACGAACGCCAACAACACGTTCAGGAACAACAGGGCGAACAACAACAGCCAGCACGGTCTGCACATCGTGGGGACTTCGAACAACACCTTCATCAACAACTCGATGGCCTTCAATTCCCAGTCCGGTTTCCTCAGCGCATCCAGCGTCAACAGCTCCTTCGTCAACAACACCGCGCACGACAACGGCCAGAACGGATTCGACTTCGCCTCGAGCGACATGGATTCCATGACCAACAACACCGCTTACAACAACCCCCAGAACGGGATCCTGCTCGATGATTCCAACCGGACCACCCATTTCATGAACCACTTCTACAACAATACCGCGGACCTAAGGATGATCGCAATCCCGAACCGCATTATCAACACCACCTACGACATCTACGATCGACCCACCGACGCGTTCGGCAACTTCACGAATCTCTCCATCAACGACGCCGCGGCAGGTTCGACATTTACAGTGACCTGGAGCCCGCAGCCTGCGACGCCGCCCTCCGGCTGCCCGGCATTCGCCGCGCTCACGACCGGGTCTAAATTCGTGAACATCACCAATGTCTCAGGCAGCGTGACCATAGACTCGATCGCCTGGAGCTGGACAGCAGCGGAGTCGGCTCCGTACAACGAAAGCATGTTCAGGCTCGCCAGGTACAACG
>JAXLQI010000003.1:0-223243 GCA_046331685.1 Candidatus Micrarchaeia archaeon
TCCGCTCGTTGATCCCCACCCTGCGGTAGAACTCCCACTGCCGGGCGAGGAAATACGCCATTATCTGGTTGGCCGCGAGCTTCTCGTCGACGACCTCCTGCGGCGTCATCTCCCTCCGCTCTCCGCGGACCTTCATGACGATCCTGCCGTCCTTCACTCTTCCGAACCCTTCGAAATCCGGGCTCGCCGGGCTGAAGAAATACTCGAGCTCCATCTGGGTGAACTCCCTCATCCTCACAAGCCCCTTGCGGGGCGAGATCTCGTTGCGGAAGCTCCGGCCCACCTGCCCGACCGCGAGCGGGAGCTTGGTCCCGTGGTTCTTGAAGATCCTCGGGAAGGATGTGAATATCCCCTGCGCGGTCTCGGGGCGGGAGTATGCCGTCGCCCTTTCCCCGCCGATGCCTGTCTGGAACATCAGGTTGAACATGTAGCACTTGCCGAACTCCCCGCCGCACTTGGGGCAGGAGAGCTTCTTCTCGGATATGACCCGGTCGAGGCTCTCGAGCTTCCCGTCCCACTTCTCGCCGTGGAGGTTGTAGTGCTTCTCTTCTGCAAGCGAGTCCGCCCTCAGCCTGGTCTTGCATTTCGAGCATTCGACCACCGGATCCGCGAAGCTCCCTACATGGCCCGACGCAACGAGCACGGCTTCGGGGGTGATTATGCTCGTCTCGACCTCATGGAAGCCTTCGCTCTTGATGAACATCTCCCTCCAGAGATTCTCGATCTTGTGCTTCACGAGCACACCGACAGGGCCGTATTCGTAGAATCCGCCGCTCCCCCCGTACGGCTCGTTGCTGGGGAAGAAGAACGACCTTTTGAGAGCTAGCTCGAAAACAGTGTCATTGAGTTGCATTATCCGAAATTGCATAGGCGGTATTAAATCGTTTTCCGAAGATAACCACACCATGGACGAAGGGGGCTACGTCGCGAGATCGGTCCGCGTTGCGCCAGACCTCGCTAGCGCGATCTATGCCCTTGATCTGGCTTCGGATACTTTGAGGGATGCCAAGGAGAAATTCACCAGCCACGACCTCCAGGGCGCCCTCGACGGCTCGCGCGACGCCATCAGGATCGCCTCTTCGGCGCTGATGTTCCGCGACGGCTATGTGACCGCTGATTTCGACCGGACGGTCCGGTTCCTCCGGTCCAAATACGATGACCAGCTGCCCCTGCGCGCTTGGGAGCGCGTGGAGATGGCTTATCTGGGCGAAGGCGGCCTGTACAACATGCTTCTCGTGGCCCTCGGGAAGGAGAGGAAAAGCGATGATGATCTCGTCTCAGAGGCGCTGTCGGTGGCGGAGACGTTCATAATAAAGGCAAGGAAAGAGTTGGATATATGAGATTGATCGCGGTCCTTCTATCGGTGGCCCTCCTCGCAGGATGCATATCATTCGACCGGGGGACGGCGAATTTGAGCAACAACACGACGCAGCCGAATGTGACCAACATCTCCAACGCCACGAACATCACTAACGTCACCGAGCCCCCTCCCCCGCCGCCCAAACCCAAGGAATGGGAACGGTACAACGCGACCGGCTTCAGCTTCGAATATCCCATCAATATGGAGATACAGCAGTCGGCCGGGGGGCCGAGCGGGATCTTCAGCGGTTCGCACGAGATCCAGGACGGCCAGACCGGCGAGATCCTGGTCGTTACATACATCAACACGGTCTCGGCCTACGGGAAGAACAAGGACGGGCTGTTCAGGGACAACCCGACCAAGGCCGCCTCTGACTTCCTCCTCCAGGACAAGAAAGAGGATACGGCAGGTCTCCTCAGCAAAGCCTACCAGACCGGGGACATATCGACCTTCGGCGTCGTCCGCGACGGCGCCGCCGCCGAGATCCCGTTCCGGATCAGGTTCGGCAATTCGACGAAAGTCTTCAGCGGCTACGCCATCGATCTCTACGTCCCTGAACGGTCGCTCCTTGTGAAGATGAGGGTGGTCGCCCTCGATTCCGATCTTGCGAAGAGGATCCGCGACGATTTCCTGGTCTCGTTCAGGATCGAGTGATCAGCTCACGAAGTAGAAAAGCACCGCGATGATGGCGTACATTATCACCAGCTGTGCCCCTTCGAACCAGTTCGTCCGGCCGTCTGAGGCTATCTCATTGACTATCAGCACGCTGGAGAAGACGGCGATCACCTCGAACGGGGTGAACACGAGGTCCATCCCTCTCCCCAGGGCGGCCCCGGCGAGGACGGTGAGCGGGGCGACGAACAATGCTATCTGGAGGCTGGAGCCGATGGTCACGTTCATGCTCAGCTCCAGGTCGTTCTTGAGGGCGAAGAACACAGCGCTCATGTGCTCAGCGGCGTTGCCGACCACTGCGACGATTATAGCGCCGATGAACAGCTCAGTCAGCCCGAATTCATGGGCGAACTCCTCAATCTGCCCGACGAATATCTCGCTGATTATCCCAAGGGCTATCGTCGAGGCGGCGAGTATCATGACCGCCTTGTTCCGGCTCCACTTCGGCTTCTCCTCATCATGGCTCTCCTTGGTCACGAAGAGGTGCTGATGGGTCCGCAGGGAGAACAGCATGCTCAGCCCGTACAACAATATCAGCAGGACCGCCACGCTCATGCTGAGGATATGCTCGTCGTCCCCCCGGTGCTCGACCGGCACGAAATGGAACAGGCTCGGGATCATTATGCTCGTGAAGGCGATGAGCAGCATCGTCGAGTTCATGCCAGCAAGATGCGTCGAGAACTTCTGCTCCTTGTACTTGATGCCTCCGATGAAGGCGCTCATCCCGAAAACGAAGAGCAGGTTTCCGATGATGCTCCCTGCTAGCGACGCCTTGACCAGGCTGATCAGACCCTTGTTCACAGCGAGGATCGCTATGATCAGCTCGGCCGCGTTCCCGAACGTGGCGTTGAGCAGACCGCCTACATGCCCCCCGTATATCTTGGCTAGTTCCTCGGTGGCCTCGCCCATCTTCGATGCGAGCGGCAGGAGGGCAAGGAGCGAAGAGCAGAATATGGCCGTGCTTCCGGCTCCGGCCGCCTCCAGGGCGATCGTGACCGGCACGAACACGAGCATCAGGTCCATAATTCGCATGTCAATCAAGGTTTATTCCGAAAGGAGTTAAAATCCTCGCGGGATAATTACCGTCCAGCCTCAGAGGTAATTCTTATGGATGTCGACAAAGATGCATTGAGGAGGCAGTTCGCCTCCGAATGGGAGAAGCACTACAAGCTCAACGTCCTGATCAACCGGGGTTTCAAGCGCCAGCGATGCGGGAAATGCTCCAGGATGTTCTGGGCCAAGGAGATGCGGGCCATGTGCGGCGACCCTTCCTGCATCGGCTACCAGTTCATAGGCTCCACGCCTGTGAAGAAGAAGCTCGGCTATGTGGATACCTGGAAAGCGATCGAGAAATACTTCACCGAGAACGGCCATGGCTACGTCAAGCCCTATCCCACGGTCGCGCGCTGGAGGGACGACCTGTACTTCACGATCGCTTCCATCAACGATTTCCAGCCGTACGTGGTGAACGGCGAGCTCGAGCCGCCTTCCAACCCGCTCATCGTGCCCCAGCCATGCATCCGCTTCAGCGACATCAGCAACGTGGGCGTGAGCGGCAGGCACTACACCAATTTCGTCATGATCGGGCAGCACGCCTTCAACACGGCCAAGACCGGCAATTTCTACTGGAAGGAGGAGGCGCTCACCCACGATCTCAACTACCTCAAAGCCCTCGGGATACCTGAGGACGAGATAATCTTCCAGGAGGATGTCTGGGCCGGGGGAGGCAACTTCGGTCCGTGCATCGAGTATTTCTGCCGGGGCCTCGAGCTCGGGAACTGCGTTTTCATGCAGTACGAGGTGACTCCGAACGGAGCGAAAGAGCTGAACACGAAGGTCATCGACATGGGCGCCGGCCTGAGCCGCCTCGCGTGGATCACTTCGGGAGAGCCGACCAGCTACGAGACCGTGTTCGGGCCGGTGATCGAGGAGATGAAGCGTGAAGCCGGGGTCTCGATCGACCGCGACCTGTTCGTCCGCTTCGCCAAGATCTCCGGGAGCCTCAACGAGGACGAGGTCCCTGACCTCGAGAAGGAGAAGGAGCGCATAGCAGGTGTGCTCGGTGTGAGCAAGAAGGAGCTTTTCGACAGCCTCGAGCCTCTACAGGCACTCTACGCCTCGGCCGACCATCTCTGCACCCTGCTCTTCACCGTCACAGACGGCATGCTCCCGAGCAACTCCGGAGGCGGATACAACCTGAGGATGATCCTCCGCCGCGTGTTCGGCTTCGAGCAGCGGTTCGGCTATTCGCTCGACTACCGGAAGATCATAGAAGGGCATGCGGATTTCCTGGAATACATATTCCCGCATCTCCAGAACGGCGTCCAGACAACGATCGACGTGATCGACGAGGAGGAACGCCGCTACAAGGCTACCAAGGAGAAAGCGACAGGCATGGTCCTCAATCTCGTCAAGAGAGCGAAGGGGGCTCGGCAGGGCGCGGTCCCGTCCAAGGAGCGCATAGGCGGCGGCAGGATCTCCAAGGATGAGCTGTTCACGCTCTACAAGAGCCACGGCATCCCGCCGGAGGCGGTTCAGGAAGTGGCCGCGGAGAACGATGTCGAGGTGGAGATGCCTGGCAACTTCTATGCCCTCGTCCGCGGGGCCGAAGGCGAATCGTCGTCGGAGGACAATGCACCTTCGGTGAAGATACTCTTCAGCGATATCGCCCATCTGCCGAAGACGGAGATCCTCTATTACGGCCACGAGGAGAGCTTCCGCGCCAAGGTCCTCGCCGTCGTTCATGGCAAGCATGTCGTCCTGGACCGCACCGCGTTCTATCCTGAAGGCGGAGGCCAGGTCTCCGACACAGGGGCCCTTAAGGACATCGATGTCCAGAACGTCACCAAGCAGGGGGGCATAGTGATGCATGAGGTCAAGGACGCGTCGCATTTCTCTCCCGGCATGGAGGTCGAAGGGGTGGTGGACATGGAGAGGCGCAAGACCATCGCGCGCCACCACACCGGGGCGCACCTGCTGAACGCAGCATGCAGGGAGGTCCTCGGCCCGCACATCTGGCAGGGCGGATCGCACAAGAGCGAGGAGAAGGCCCATCTCGACGTCACGCACTACAAGAAGATCACGAACGACGAGCTGAACCGGATAGAGCACAAGGTGAACGGCTATATAATGGCCAACCTCCCGGTCGTCACCCACATCCTCCCCCGCAATCTGGCCGAATCGAAATTCGGGTTCACGATATACCAGGGCGGAGCGGTGCCTGGCAAGGAGCTCCGCATCGTCAGCCTCGGGGAGGTCGACTCGGAGGCCTGCGGAGGCACCCATGGCATGCACACGCACACCGGAGAGCTGGGGCCCTTCAAGATAGTCAAGCGCGAGAGCATCCAGGACGGCGTTGAGCGCATCGTCTACAAATGCGGCCATGTCGCGATAGATTATATACAGGAGCGCGAGCGCCTCCTGCATGACGCATCCTCGGTCCTGAGCGTCTCCGAAGGGGAGCTGGTGAAAAGCGTGGACCGGTTCTTCGGCGAATGGAAGGTCCAGAGGAAGAGGATTGAATCACTCGGGGAGCTCCTTGTGCGCGAAGAGGCGAAAGAGATAATCGATACCTATTCCGGTTCGCCGGTGATGAGGGTCCTCGACCTGGATGAGGCATCGCTCCGGAAGCTAGCCACGAAGATAGCCGAGAGCGAGAAGGCGGCCGCTGTCCTCATCAACAAGAGCGGCAATATCATCGCGGCCGCAGGGGGTTCGTCAGGGCAGAGCGCGAAAGCCCTCCTCGCGAAATCCCTCGGGGAGCTCGGCGGGACCGGAGGCGGGAGCGACCGGATAGCCCAGGGGAAGGCGCAGAAGGTGGCGGTCGTCAAACTTGATTAGGTTTTCCTATGGTAAGTGGCAAGTTGCCGAAGGCCAGACGAATCTGTTTGGGTAAACGGGCTGTTGTGATAAAACCGAAATTTATGGAAGCCCTCCTAGATTCTTCGGAAACACTCAATTAAATAATCAGCCTTTGAACATCGTCCGCGGCTTTGCGAGGAACTCGAACCTTTTCGGTTCCGAGCTGAACTCGGCGAGCAGGTCCTTGCAGGAGAAGCCGTATCTCGCGTTGAGCTCTTTGGCCTCCACATGCTCGCTCCTCTGGATTATGTAGTTGATGTTCTGCTGGACCTCGCCGCCTTTCAGATAATAATAGGCCGCCCCCCGGTTCTCGTCGTATTCGTCATACAGGGACTCGAACTTGTCATAAACCAGGTTGGAGAGGACGAGGGGCTCTGGCCCGTTGTTGACAGACACGTGGCCCCATCCTGGAGGGAGCAGGACGCAGTCCCTCTCCCTGGCGTTCAGGATGATCGCATCGACCGATCCGTTCCGGTTCTTCTTCTGGAGTATGAAGACCGCGTTCCCGTGCAGGACCTGGTAGATCTCGGGGTAGGGGAGGCCGTCGTCGCTCGGCGGATGGTAGTGGCCGTGCGTCTTCGCGCATTCACCTTCGATGTCGAGGGGAGGGATGAGCGTCATATCGAACCTGATGCCGCCATGCGCATACACGTCCCTGTACATGAAATACATGTCGACGTTCGAGGCATACTCCTTGAAGCTCATCATCGTGTCCTTCATCTGGCCGAGCGTCCGCGTCGATTTCGGATGCTGGTCTCCGTTGACAAAAAGGTTCACTCCTATGAGCTCGATCTTCAATGGCTTATCATATAGGGCTATGTCCATTCTCTACTACACCCTTCATTTTGCTGAATTCGCTTATGGTCGCGAGCGGTTTCTTGACCTTCAGCCTTTGTTTGGAGAACTTATTAAACAGGAGCTTCAGGAATATCAGGAACTCCCGCCTCTTTATTCCGCGGGCGTCGAACTCCTTCTCGATCTTCTGTATCGTCTTGAACGAAGCTATGAAATACGACATCTCGATCGAGTTGTTGCCGTTCCAGCCGCTCATCTCTTGGCAGAGGAGCATCCGTATGATGCCTATCTTGGCGCGCAGCCTTTTCGCCGCAGCGTCGTTGCCTTCCACGCCGCAGCTCACTTTCTTCAGCGCATATGCTAGCTGATCCCAGTCGGCATCTGCTAGGCTATCGGTTATGCTGCGTGGAGGATTCACGGGGGAAGATTTCAACGGGTAGATTTTTTAACACGCTGTCTTTTTGGTAAGCTCCCTCTCTTCCGAAGCGTTTGCGGACCTTTCCGGAGGGATTTTTTAGCAAGAAATAGCCCCGAGCGGATTCGAACCGCTGTCAAAAGGTCCAGAGCCTTCTATCCTTGACCGCTAGACGACGGGGCTATAAGGAGGATTAACTTGTTCATCGGAAATAAATAAAAACAGGCGCTTTGGGGCAAACCATTTAAAGTGTTAATTTATATAAAATTGTTCTTATTGATCCGTATGCTGCTCCGCCATAAACCAAAACCTCCACTCCAGGATCCCCCCAGGACCCGGAAAAACCCGCTCGAGACCGATCCCCTGGTGCTGTCAGAGCGGGGGAGCTTGGAGGCCGTCCACTCCTATCTCGCCGAGAACCCGGCCGAAGCGGATGTCCAGGACGCCCTATCGGCCCGTTTCTATTCCGCATCCCACTGGAGGTCCAACCTCCGGGTGTTCATCCCGTTGGCTGGTGCCATGGCGCTGTCCTGCGCGGGTCGGATAGTCAACGACGACTTCGGCGGCCCCCTCAGCCCTCCTGCGATCGCGGCTGGCTTCGTAGGCGCGGTCTTCATCTCGGCCCTCATAGGGAGGAGCCGGTCCATCGCGTTCGACCGTCGGATGTCGGCGAGAGTGGAATCGCTGATAGGCGGCGGCCGGATCACATCTGAGGGTGCCCAGGAGCGGCTGTGCTCGATCATCGCTGACGGGCAAGACGCCTCGGTGGCGTTCAGGCTCCTCTTTGGGGGCAAAATCGCTCACGCAAGCGTCCAGCTCATCCTGGCCGATGTCATCTACAAGCATGGGACGAAGGATCAGGCTAAGCAGCTGCTGGAAAACTGCCCGCTGGCAGAGACAGCCCGGGGCACTATAAAGCTCAAGTGTCCCGACGATTAAACATCTTCCCCCCGAGGGGGCTTGTCATCTGGGCTTATATATCCTGACCGCTTCTTCAGCGCCCTGCCTGACGTCTTCGTTGTCGCTTTTGAGCAGAGTTTCAGCCTTTTTCCCGGCGTTCTTCCCCAGGTGATGGAGCACGATCGCCTTGGATGCGTTCCATCTGACGAATTCATTGTCGTTCGAAAGGGCCTTCTGGAGCGACGGGAGGAAAGCGGAAAGGTCGGATCTTTTCTCCGCCGCGCTCCCCACTGCCCACGATGCGTTCGTCCGGACATCATTATCGTCATGGTTGAGCAGGGCCGCCGCCTTGGGCCAGTCCTTCTTCCTCAGGTAGATCATCTCGAGTGCGAATGCCGCGTATCCTTTGGTGTGCTCGTTCCGGTCCGCCAATGCGCTGACCAGGTCTCCTGCGGCTCCGCTGATGTCTGCGCCGTCTTCCACGGCATAGCGGAGCTTCCAAGCTGCGTTCATGCGCACGCCTTCATCCTCGTCGGTGAGAGCCTTGCTGCCTCCCTCCCTTATCCAGGCGGCTATCTCTGCGTTCGAGCTCTTCTTCTGCGCGTGCGCCGTGCTCAATTCGAGTGATGGGGGGAATGACGACAGATCGGGCCTGGAGATCAGCATCCCCGCGGCTATCACGATCGTCCCACCCAGCCTCCTCATGGCGATATATTACCATGAATGTTATTTAAATATAACTTCTCTGACTCCAGCCTGCCGGTGCCAGGAATAATAATCTGTCGGCTGAAATCAGAGACATGTCCAGAACACCAAAAGGGATGCGCGACATCGGTCCTGATGACATGTACGTCCGCGAGGAGGTCATCGGCACGATCAGGGACATCTTCCGCAGCTACGGCTACCGGCCGCTCGAGACGCCCGCGTTGGAGTACCTGGATACCCTGCGCGCGAAGGCAGGGGCAGAGGCCGACAAGCAGATCTTCGTCATTGACGGGGGGGAATACGGCCTCCGTTTCGACCTGACCGTCCCGCTCGCCCGCTACGCGTCATCGACCGACCAGCACAAGCCTTTCAAGAGGTACGCGATCGACGTCGTATGGAGGAAGGAGGAGCCTCAGCGCGGCCGGTTCAGGGAGTTCTTCCAGGCAGATGCGGATATAATCGGAAGCCCGTCGATGCGATGCGAGGCCGAGCTTCTCCGGATCGGCAGGGACGTGTGCGTCTCCTTCGGCTTCGACAAGCCCAGGATCATGCTCAACAGCAGGAAGATACTCGATGGCGTAGCCGAGAGGATAGGGATCGAAGGCGAGACGAAGGCCGAGGTGTTCCGGATCCTCGACAAGCTGGACAAGATAGGGGAAGGGGAGGTCGAGAAGCTGCTCTACGAGATAATAGGGAGCCGGGCGGCAGAGCTCCTCGGCGTCATCCGCTCCAAGGGAGGCAACGAAGAGAAGCTGGCCATCGCATCGAAATACAGCCCCGAAGGGGCCTCCGAGGTCGCCCGGATCCTCTCGATGTGCGATTTCGAGGTGGAGTTCGACCTTTTCCTGGTGCGGGGCCTGGGGTATTACACCGGCCCGGTATACGAGATAAAGCTCAGCGATACCATCGGGACCGTGATCGCCGGAGGGCGGTACGACAATCTCCTCGGCCTCTATGGCCAGGGGAATCCGGCCGTGGGGGTCTCGGTCGGGATCGAGCGGCTCGTCACCCTGATCTCCGAGCGCGGCGGGAACGCGAAGAAGACGGACACGAAGCTCGTGATCGCCGCGGTCAAGCCGGAATTCTACGTCCACTCGGCGAAGCTCGGATCGCGGTTCCGGGCCGCCGGGATCGCCTGCGAGACCGATCTCAACGAGCGGAACCTCCGGAAGCAGTTCGAGTATGCGAACGCCCTCGGGATCCGGTTCGTCGCGATCATCGGCGAGCGCGAAGCCAAGGAAGGGAAAGTCACCCTCCGCGACATGGCAGCGGGCAAAGAGGAGCTCCTCGGCTTCGATGAGGCTCTCGCGCGGATAAAGGGTAATTGACTTGGAAATCCCCCTCCTCTACCTCAAGGACAAGCAGGTCTTCACCAAAAACGGTCCCATGAGGCTGCTCGGTAAGCCGCTCGATGTCGCCCGGAAGATGCAGGAAAAAGGATGCACCCTCATCCATTTCGTGGATATCGATGCAGTAAACGGGCTCCCTACGAACATGGATGTGTACGACGGGCTCACATATTTCATCAACATCCAGGTCGAATGCGCCCCCAGGGATGCATTCGTCAAGAAGCTCCTCTCGATAAAATGCAGGGTGGTCCTTCCTCCGGGCTCGCTCGACCTCTCGAAGATAAAAGAGAAGAGGCTGCTCGTGGCCCGCATCGGCGCCAGCTATCCTGGGGAGGCCGAAGGCTTCCATGATGTCATCCTCGATGAGGCCGACGATGATTCGGTGAGGCGGTTCGCCGCCCTGGGAAAACGCGTGATCATCTATTCCAAAGACAGGAAAAAGGTCACGGAGAAGGTCTGGGGAGTTATCACTCCTTCTTCATGATCTTCCTTTTGGCCTCTGCGATCCGGTCCGCAATGCTCTGCGACATCTTCGCCGGAGGGGGCCTCGCGCCGCTTTTCGGCGGAGCGGCTTTTGCGGCGGCCGGCTTAGGGGCTGCCTTGGGAGGCGCTTTTGGTGCTGGTTTGGGGGCAGCCTTCGCCGCGGGAGGCGGGGGCTTCGGAGGCTGCTTCGGGGCCTGCGGGGGCTTCGGCGGCGGGCCCATGATCTTCTTCGGCGTCTGGGGTTTCGGCTTCTCTTCCATCCCCGAGAACGCTTTCTCGACAAGCTCCTCCACAGGCGTCTCCTCTATGGGCCGCACCTCACGGAGCGGCGCTGCCGGCGCCTCCTTCTTGATGATCCTCTTCTCCGGCTGAGGTGGTGGCGCCTCGGCAACCAGGCGTATCCCTCCGTTGTCCACGAGGACCGGGTATGAACGGTAGGAATGGCCCACCCCCTTCATCTTGATCACTTCGATATACCTCTTCCTCTCCATGGTCCGCTCGTCATATCTGTAGAAAATGTTCACCCATCCGTCGGTGAAGCTCTCGATGCCGTATTCAGAGCATGGGCGGGCGCCGGAGTTCGCCATCTTCAGGTCCTCCGACACGATCATCACGGTGACTCCCCACTTGCGCAGGTTCTCGATGAATTTCAGGAAGCCCTTCTTCCGCTCGTCATCGCCGTGGAAATACAGGGCGACGGGCATGATGGAATCTATGACCACCCTCCGCACCCCCGTGCTGTGGATGATCTCATATATGGCGTTGGACTGGTTCACTATCTGGTCGACCTCATGGATGGGGTAGTCGAGGAAGACGAACTTGCGGTCCTTCTCGAGCGTGTTGAAGTCCCACGAGTATCCGCTGATGTGGAAGAAGAACTCCTTCCTGCTCTCCTCGATCGCGAGGTAGAGGCCCGGCTCGCCTGATTCAAGCGCGCCGTTGTATATGAACTGGGCCGCGAGAGTGCTTTTCCCGGATCCTGTCGGGCCGCTCACCGTGATGACCGAGCCTTCCAGCAATCCGCCGCCGAGGACTTCGTCAAGCCCCGGGATGCCGCTTTTGATGAATTTCCGTTCCATCACTTCTCACCCTTTTTTATTATTTTCCTGCCCATCTCGGCCCTTTTCTTCAGGTTCTCCTGGAGCGATGCTATCTCCTCAGGATTGGAAAGCTTGGTCAGGATGTATTTCTTGTATTCGGCTGTCGTGGCCGCGAGGACCCCGAGCAGGTTGTGGGCCTCGTTGAGGCTCAGCCTGATCTCATCCGGACGGAGGACCTCCACCGTATAAGGGCTGTGCGCCATGCAGATCGAGGCCAGCGTGGCGAAGTCCCTCGTCAGGATCTTGATCTCGATCGAGCTCGAGAAGTTCTTGCCCTCCCCGCCGCTGACCGGCTCGTCTATCTCCCCGAGCGCGAACACGACCCCTTCCTTGTGGATTATGTTGTTGATGAACCCGGTTCCGAGCTCCTGGACCAGCTCCCTGGTCTTGGCATGCAGGTCGAAGTACATCATGGCGAGGATCCCGCCGTTTGCGATCGTGTCTTTGGTGAGCTTCTCTATATCGTTCATCAGGATTACCCTAAGGTCCGCGGTTGCTGAATCTATCGGAGTAAATGCTTTAAAATACCCTTCGGGCATTCTCCTATCGGTGCTATTTATGCAATCACAACGACCTAACCAAAGCGGAGGACGTTTCGAGCGCAGGGGCGGCAGGCCCGGCCGCGGACCGAAACGATACGAGAATGACCGGGGCGGAAGGGACCGCCAGGAAGGCAGGCGCTATGGCGAAGGCGACGGCGGCGACCGTTTCGAGCGCCGCGAGCGGTTCATGAAGAAATCCCGCGACAGCCTCATGCAGGCGCTCAAGAGCCGCGACATGCTCCTTGCGAGCGCGACGAAATCGATCGAGGATCTGGACAAGACCATAAACCTCCTCGGCGAGAGGCTCGAGGACTGGTATGGCATATATTTCCCCGAGCTGCGGGCCGAGGACAAGCTCCAGTACGCGAACGCCGCGCTGATCATAGACCGCGACAATCTCGATGAGGCGGGGCTCGCCAAGATACTCGGCCAGAAGCGGGCCTCCGAGCTCGCCCTAGCCGCCAAAAGCACACTCGGGGTCAAGCTCTCGCCGCGCGACCACTCGGAATGCCTCTCGCTCGCGCGCATGGTCGTTTCGATGGAGAACCAGAGGAAGGAATATGAGGCCTACCAGAAAGAGCTCGCGAACGAGCTGTGCCCCAACCTTTCCGAGGTCGGCGGCCCGGATATCGCTGCGAAGCTTGTCTCCCACGTCGGCTCGCTCGCCCGTCTCGCGATGCTTCCGGCCAGCGCGGTCCAGGTCCTCGGGGCCGAGAAGGCTCTCTTCAAGCACCTGAGGAACCGGAGGATACCGCCTCCGAAGCACGGCATCATCTTCCAGCACGCCAAGATCTCGTCATCTCCTAAGGCAGTGAGGGGGAAGATCGCCCGCGCGCTCGCGAACCAGCTGTCCCTCGCTTCCAAAGCCGATGCATTCAGCAAGAGGCGCATATCCCCGGAGCTGAAGAAGAAGTTCGAGGACCGCTTCGCCCAGATAATGAAGGAGTTCGAGCAGGAGAGAGCGAAGAGGGCGGCGCCTGCCGCCCCCCCAAGCGGTACGGAAAAATGAAGGTCCTGGCGTTTTCCGATATCCACGATGACGAGTCCGCCCTCGAAAGCCTCGCGAGGCTGATCCCGGGTTACGACATGGCGTTCATCTGCGGAGACATCTCCCATAAGGATTCTTTCACAAGGGATGTCCTCGGGTTTTTCCCCCGGAGCTTCATCATCCCGGGGAACTGGGACAGCAGGGCGGTCAATTCCATCCTTTCCGCTTCACCGCAGTGGCTGCACATGAAGAGGGCAGAGCTGGATGGCGGCCTCAATGCCGTGGGGTTCGGCTACAGCAATCCCACGCCGTTCGGCACATACGGCGAGCTGAGCGAGGCCGAGATATACAGGCAGATGTCCGGCCTCAGCATCGATCCGGACACGATACTTCTGCTCCACTGCCCGCCGAAAGGGCATTTCGATTCAGTCGATGGGCGGGCTGTTGGGAGCGAGGCCGTGCTGAGGGTGATAGAGGAGAAGAAGCCGCTCGCCGCCCTCTTCGGCCATATCCACGAGCACCAGGGCTTCGGGATGCTCGGTGGGACGTCGCTCGTCAAGCTCCCTCCGGCCGACGAGATGCGCGCGTGCTCTCTTTCGATTAACAATAAAAGAATTTCCGCGGAGTTCATATCGTTATGATAAACGTCAGAGTGATCAGGCCCTCGGAGCTGGACCTGGCAAAAAACTTCATCCGGAGCATCTTCCCCCACGCCATGGTCCAGGTGACAGACGACGACACCATCCTCATAGCCGAGGAGATGGGGAGGCCGGTCGGTTTCGCGCACATAGTCGACGACGGTGACCGGATACTCATCCAGGGGATAGGCGTCGAGAGGTCTATGAGGGGCCAGGGTGTGGGCACCCTCCTCCTCGAGCATGTCCTTGACGCGCTCAGGGATACCGACCGCCCGATCTTCCTCAAAGTCAAGGCCACGAATCCTGCGATAGATCTCTATTCCAGATACGGGTTCATGCTGACGAGATTCGGCGAATCGGTCCATGTGCTCGTGAAGAAGACGGCGACCTGATTTCACGTCGTAAGGATTCCACCCTCCCCAAGGGGGGTATATGCCTGGACAGGGAAAGATGGGGAAACTGAGATTTGAACTCAGACAACCAGCTTTTTTGGACCCTCCTGATTCCGGAACCGTCCTCAGGAGCTTTGATGAAACTTCGCCCGGTGAAGGGCAGGTTCAAAGCTTCTCCCAAAGCTGACAGCATACCAGGTTAGCTCATTTCCCCGCGGTAACCGGCTTTTGATGAACTATGGTTAAAAAGATGCTTGCCACATGCCGTCCGGGCCTGCAAACAGCCACTTCCGAGTGAAAAACGACGAACCATTTATATATTTAATGGCGAAAAAACTCTCATGGCGACCAAGTTGATCAGACTCCCAAGCATAGAGATAGGACCGGAAGACCTCATGAAGGAAAAACGGCCGGATCGGAAGAAGAAAGTGGCGGCCCACCACAAGGCTCCGGACCGCTTCAGCCTAGCGCACCTGGCGAAGATACTCACGAGCGGCGAGCGATTATCCATGCTCAGCGCGGTCGACCGCCTCAGGGGGAGGGCCCGGGTGCTCATCGAGCTCGCCCTCTTCTCGAATTTCCAGTTCGTCCGGCTCGCGGCGGTCTCGAACCTCGCGAACGACCTGGAGGCGCTCGTTGACATCGCGAATTTCTGCCAGTACGATGACACCAGGTCATCTGCTCTGGACGAGCTAGCTCCTCACGCGAAATCGCTGATCGAGGTGGCATGCTCCTCGCTCTTCGGCGACACGCGGCTTGCCGCTGTTGGCATCCTCATCGACCAGCAGGCTCTCGCGGAAGTGGCCGCGCGATCGCCCAGCAAGGATTCCAGGATGGCCGCCCTCTCCAAGATATCCGAGAACCGCGCCGCCCTGCTCAAGGTCGCGACCGAATCGTCCTACCGGGCTTCGCGTTCCGAGGCCCTCAACAACCTGTCATCTGATGTCGATTCCCTCTGCGCCCTCGTGCTCTCAAGGCACCCCGAGGTCAAGAAGGCGGCGGCCTTGAAGCTCTCCAGTTTCGTGGAGGATCTTGATGATGCCGAAGCGCTCATCCAGCTCGCGAAGATAAGCCCGAACGAGGATGCGCGTTACATCGCGGTCGGAAGGCTGTCCAACGATCCGTACTCGCTCCGCACCATCGTGACCGAATCGAGCTTCAGCGACGCGCGGACGACCGCCCTCATGCTCCTCTCGGACATGGTCGGCGAGCTCGATGACGCGGACCTCCTCGCGGATGTGGCGAGCCTCTCCCCATACCAGGACTGCAGGGCCGCGGCTATCGAACGCCTGGTCGGCCAGAGCAGCGCCCTTCTCAACGTCGCGAACAAGTCAAGGTTCAAGGACTCCCGCGAGCTCGCCCTGCAGAAGCTCCGGACCGATGTGGAAGCCCTCAAGACAGTCTCCCGCCTGTCGAAATACAGGGACACGAGGAAGAAGGCGCACAGCCTCGTCGCGAGGCCTGAAGTCTTCGAGGCCGAATTGTCCCGCATCCTCGGTTGATCCATATGATGCGACAGAAGCGCTTGCCGACGACCAGGCCGGAGATGTCCGTTGTCCGGAAAGAGCCGGTCACAGAGCCCTGCGCGGACAGGGCCTTGGGGGAGCGCGACACCCTCCCGTCCATGCCGAAGAATGGCGTGTACTCTATCCGGTCCGAAAGGAAGAAGGCCGACATCCCTTCATTGATATCCGACCTCCAGAAAAAGCCGGAAGCCCGGCCGGAAATCGTCAGGGCGCTGAAAAAGGCCATCGACACTTTGGACAAGGCGCGGGATGCATTGAGCCTCCTTCCCCCGGATGACGCATCGAACGCATATCTGACCCAGGTGAGGGCCCACTGCATATCGCTGATCCGCAAAGCCAAGTGATCTGTTTAATAACCTCGGATGCGTAAGGGTGGCATGGGAGGGGACACGTCCACTAAGCTTTCTATTCTCAGCAAGATCAGCAACCTCTCCGTCAAATACGCCCGGAGGAAGCAGAAGAGATCCTCCAAGAAGGAATGGCTCGAGGTCAAGAAGGAGCTCGAATCGGTCTGCGGAAGGCTTCCGCAGGAGGATGAGATGGAGCTCCTCTCCCGCCTCATGCAGCAGGAGGTCTCTGCGAGGAAGAACGGCCTCTCCGACGTCCCTCCGCCGAGCGAGATGACTCTTATCCGGAAGAAGAGATAAAGCCCCGAGAGGGATTTGAACCCCCGGCCTCCTCCTTTCCCACCTTTTAGGAAAAGGTGGGGCCAAAACTGGCCAATCAATTCCAAAAGTTGGTACGAGAGAGGCGCTCTACCACTGAGCTATCGAGGCTTGGAAAAAGATAAGCTGGTTCAATTTAAAATTGTGGCGTTAATCTCGGGGGGTCTACCACGACCACCCTGTTCCTGCCTTCGCTCTTCGCGCGCAGGAGCCCGTCGTCCGAGGCTTTCTCGGAGAGGTGGCATATGGCCGTGAGCACCGAGTCGTTCACTTTGCCAGGTCCCATGCTCATGAGCACGTTGGTGGCGATGTCGTCGACACGCGCCACGCCGATGCTGCACTGGACGCGGATCGTGCCCTGGGTCGTCTCGACTCTGGTCTCTGAGACGTTATATCGTATGCGCTCGGCTATCGCCATCGCCTCCTGGCGGTTCGCGACCCCTCGTGCGATGACGGCGAATTCCTCCCCGCCTACACGCGATGCGGTATCCACTGTCCTCACCGAAGCCTTTATCGCCTCGGCGACATTTCGCAGGACCTCGTTCCCTATGGGGTGGCCGTACCGGTCGTTGACATCCTTGAAATGGTCTATGTCTATCGTGAGGAGGTATATCTCCTTCACCTTCCTCTCCACGAGCTGCCGGATGCTCTCCTTCAGGTCCTCCTTGAAGTCGGCCGCTTTTGTGAGGATGGTTATTGCGTCGAACTTGTGGGTGAGCATGAACGACATCTGCGAAGCCGCCTCCATCGCGGCAAAAGAGCTCCAGATCGTCCGAAGGGCCCCCAGCACTTTCGTCCCCCTGCAGCTGAGATCCCCTTGGAAAATAACTATGCCTGAAGGGCTAACGGGGTCCCTGTAGTAGAAAGGCATGATGGCGAGGTGGCCCTTCCTGGCATGTCTCTCGGAATCACCGATCTGCAGTATCGTCCCGCTCCGGCTGTTCATGTCCAGATTGTCGAAGATGAGCTTGATCCCGAGGGTGTAATCGAATATGGTGGGTTTCTTCAGGTCGAATACCCTCCTAACCCTCGCTTTCAGCTCCCGGTCGTTCTCCAGGATGGAGCTCGCGGCCCCTTCGTCCAGCGACATGAGGTCGCCCTCGCGGCTGATCGTCAGCCTGTGCTCCAGCTGTGTCTTCTGGGTCCCTCCAGGGCGGGCCTGGGGGATTATGTGGACCGCGCAGGTCGATAAGTCCTCGAACTCGCCCATGAGCCTCGCTGTGTAATGCCCGAAGGTCGGGAAGTTCTCGCTCACCATCCTCCCGATATTGAACAGCGCCATAGCAGTATGGTAGTCCGGCGTCGGGTCTCCCGGCATCACAATCCCCGGGACTCCGACCACCTTTATCCCTGAGAGGATGTTCTCGCAGAGGGGGTCTCCCGGCCTGATGCTCGGGATCCGTGGGGATGATTGTAACCTGTGCAATCTGTATTTCATAAGAGGACCCGCCTTTATTGTGTCCAATTATCGCATAATGAGTTTAAAAATCTATTCCGTTTTTTCTTGTGGTATTCCCAGGCTTCAGACCGGGTCCGGGATTTTTTGTCTGCCAACCCGGAAGGGTTGGCCTGCAGCGGGTTTTGGGCCTCGTAAAAGGCGGATGCGGTCGCCGGGAAATAACTTTCCCGTGACCCTTTGAAGCTTCGCTTCAAATGCGGTCGCCGGGATTTGAACCCGGGTTATAGGCTGTCTTTGAAATTTCCCCTTTCCCCTTCTTCGGTTAAGATTTCATCATGCTTCAGCCGGTCATTCTCCGTGAGAGAAACCTCATGAAGTTTGATGAAACTTTATCATGAGAATGACATAAGGAAAGTTTCATGGAAGGCCTAAGTCCTACCAGGCTAGACTACAACCGCTTCAATAATCTCATGGGGGCAAAGTTTTTTATAGCATCATCGGAGGGGTCAGAAGACGGACGAGAGATCCTTGAGGAACCCCTTCGGGTCGGGCGACCTCACGAACGCGCTCGAGAGCAGGACCCCCTCGGAACCCAGCTCCAGTGCTTTCTTGACGTCCTCCTTGGTGCTCACTCCTGCGCCGCAGAGGACAGTGATCTTGTGGTTGATCTCCTTGACCGCCTTGACGGAATTCATCACTATCTCGGGTTTGGCGTTGGAGACGCTCACCCCGCTCCCGATGAGTTCGGGGGGCTCGACGGCTATGAACGTCGGGGTCAGGTTCGCTATCCCCGCAGCCTCGCTCGTTGTGGCTGCGCATACAAGGCTCTCCATCCCGTGCTTATGCAGGCTCTCGATCGTGGGGCCCACCCGCTCCGCAGCCATCCTCTTCTCGGAATGGTTGAGGAGGGATCCCTTGACCTTCGCCGCTTTCAGCATATCCACCGGGACCGAGCCGGTGAAAGCGCCGGGCGGATCCGGATCTACATGCTGGGCGAAGACGTCTCCGAACCTCTCGGCCGCCTCGCGGAGATAGACCGGCGGCGGGCATATTATGACCCTCAGCCCGGATTCCTCGACCACTTCGCTCGCGATATCGGTGAAAAGCAGCGCCTTCGTTATGGTTTCGTGGTATGTCTTGAGGTTGAGGACAATCATAACGATTAAAATGAAAATAGGTTTAATATACGTTTCTAATCCCGTAGTGGGATTAGTGTCTGCAGCCTTCCGGGCCATCCGGACGGTGCTGTTGCCGACGTCGCATAACCCGGTAGTGCGACGGTCTCGAATCCCGCCTTTCAGGGAAAAAGAGGCTTGATGCCCAGAGACAACCGTTCCCCTTGGGATTCCAGGTTCAAATCCTGGCGTCGGCGTTTTGGTCAGTCGCGCTCGCCTTATCGGCTCGCGGCTGACCAACGAATACCGGACATGTCCAACCGATGTGCTCATCTCCCAAAAAATTCCGGCGTCATAGGACGGAGTTCTTGAGCGCGGCGCTTGCCGTCGCTCGCTAATTAAACCCGTCATTCCGAGAACTCCTGCGCCTCGAATGTGAAGAAATCCATGTGGCGTGGCTCCTTCCATTCGTCCCCGTGCAGCCCTGCCTTGATGCAGAGGTTTTTCAGGAAATCCTCTTTCTCCGGGAATGCCCTCCACACGTGCGGGAGGTAGGTTGCCATGCTGGCCCCCTTGCGGATTACCAGGCCGTGCTTCCCTTGCTCGATCCCTTCAAGGAGATCCGCACCCGCATTTGCCCGGAATGGGACGAGTTCTTCCAGAATCGAGATTGAGAACCTCACATGCGGCAACTCGGCCTCTCCCAGCGGTGGAAACCTCTCATCATGGAAGGCGGAACTGACGGCATTCTCCAATACGTCGTATATGAGCGGCCTGTGCGCCTGCAGGCTCCCTATGCAGCCCCTAAGGCTCGCATGCGCGTAGATGGTGACGAAGGAGGCTTTCTCGCGCGCGATGCGCGGAGACGGGGTTTCCCAAAGCTTGAATCCGGGAGGGCTCCCGCTGGCAAGATAATGGCCGACTGCCAGCCGTGCGACTGCGAGAAGATACCTCTTCTCGATGAAATCCAGCCCGCTCTCCAATGGCTCGACCTGGCCTGCCATCGCTCGGAAACCTCTCGTTTCCGGCGGGGTGTCGAGTCTATTAGCAAGCTTTATCGCCATTTGGTCCCCGTGCCGCCGATTCTTGGTTACTATATATGGTATATTGTATTTATAGGTTGGCAGCATAACATCCCGGGCCGGGCGAATCGCTATAAATGCTTCTGGCCGATAATCCCACGTGGTTCTATGCTTCAGAAAGGGACTTTCACGGTAAAATCAGGGCTCGCCCAGATGCTGAAGGGCGGCGTGATAATGGACGTCACGAACGCCGAGCAGGCCCGTATAGCGGAGAAAGCTGGGGCGGTCGCGGTCATGGCCCTCGAGCGGGTCCCTGCGGATATCAGGGCCCAGGGAGGCGTCGCAAGGATGTCGGATCCGCTGAAGATCAAGGAGATCCAGGCGGCCGTCACAATCCCGGTGATGGCCAAATGCAGGATCGGGCATTTCGTCGAAGCGCAGGTGCTCGAAGCCCTCGGGGTGGATTTCATAGACGAGAGCGAAGTGCTCACCCCCGCCGACCCTGAGCGCCACGTGGACAAGGCCGGTTTCACCGTGCCGTTCGTATGCGGCGCCCGGAACCTCGGCGAAGCCCTGAGGCGGATAAATGAAGGGGCGGCGATGATCCGGAGCAAGGGCGAGGCAGGCACAGGCAATATCGTCGAGGCGGTCAGGCACATCCGCGCCATAAACGAAGGGATATCATCCCTCGGTTCTTCCCGGAAGCGGTTCGCTTCGCTCGCTAAAGAGCACCGTGTCCCGGAATCGCTCATCCAGCAGACTGCGAAGCTGGGACGGCTCCCCGTCGTGAACTTCGCCGCAGGAGGGATCGCGACGCCTGCGGATGCCGCTCTCTGCATGCAGCTCGGGGTGGACGGCGTGTTCGTCGGCTCCGGCATCTTCAAGAGCAGCGACCCGGCCAAACGCGCGAAGGCGGTCGTGGATGCTGTGGCCCATTACCAGGATCCGAAGGCTGTCGCGGCCGCGAGCGAAGGCCTCGGCGACGCCATGGCGGGCCTGGAGATCTCGAAACTCGAGACAAGGCTGGCGGAAAGGGGCGTCTGATGAGGATCGGGATCCTCGCGTTCCACGGCGATGTGGCCGAGCATGCGCGGGCCACCGAAGCAGCCGCGAAGAAGCTCCGCTTGACCTGCGAAGTAAAGTTGGTCCGGACGAAAAAAGACCTCGAAGGGCTCGACGGCATCATACTGCCTGGAGGGGAGAGCACGAATTTCTACAAGCTCATCGTGCGCGAAGGCATGCTGGAAGCCATACGCTCGGTGAGATGCATCTTCGGCACATGCGCCGGCGCGATCATGCTCGCAAAAGCCATCCGCAACAAGGAAGAGGGCCAGGAGACGCTGGCCCTGATGGACATCGAGATCGACCGCAACGCCTACGGCAGGCAGGCCGAGTCGTTCGAGGACGACATAGATACGTCCCTCGGACCGGTCCATGCTGTTTTCATCCGCGCGCCGAGGATACGCTCGCTCGGCCCGGCAGTCAGGGTGCTCGCGCGGCGCGGTGAGGAAGCCGTGGCCTGCGAGCAGTCATCCTATATGGCCGCATGCTTCCATCCTGAGCTCACCACGACGAAGTTCCACGAGCATTTCCTGGAGGCTGTTCAGCGCTCGGCGGTCTCCCAGATGCTGTCGAAATAGCTGCGGTAATGCCCGGCGATCTCCTTCGAGCTTATAAGCAGGCCGGTCTTCTCCTCCCAGGCTATCACGAGGACCTTGTCGCGGAAGATATCCATGGTCCCCGGGAGCGGGAAGCCTACGAACCTCATGTTGGCTTCCTTGGGGACGTTCTTGTAGTGCTCCGAGCCCCTGAACCTCGCGGTCGCGATCCCGCGCTCCTCTATCTCCTTCTCTTTCTGGAACATGTACAGCTTGGAGTAGAAAGGCGTTGCGGTCTCATGGTATCCGTCGAACGGATAGAGATAGCGGAGCACGTCCCCCCTCTGCGCCCCTTCGAGGAGCTGCTCGTATGCGCTCCGGAGGCCGCGCAGCCCGGTGAATATCTCGCTGCCCCTGCGCCCTTCCGAGCTTGCCATAGCCTTCAGCTTCGGGACGATCCTGCCCGCCGCTTCCCTCTGCCTCGCGACCTCGTCCTCCTTCTTCCTTATGTAGTCGATCAGC
This sequence comes from Candidatus Micrarchaeia archaeon, assembly GCA_046331685.1. Taxonomy (GTDB): domain Archaea; phylum Micrarchaeota; class Micrarchaeia; order Anstonellales; family Bilamarchaeaceae; genus Bilamarchaeum. Next base: position 22,048 of record JAXLQI010000003.1, read on the forward strand.
CTGCCGGGCTCGACGGCCGAGAAATGCTTCACATCGCCGTCGTTGACGCTGCCCACCAGCCCCTTGCCGGCGAGCCGGTCCAGCACATCGTATATCTTGGAGTAAGATACCCGCGATTCCTTGACAATTGACCCTGCCGTGGCCGGGCCGAGCCGGACGAGCGAGAGGAAAACCCTGGCCTCGCCGTCGGTCAGCCCTAATTCTGTGAGGTCATCGATCATATCCCTCCCTAGGGGGGAATGAGCATAAAAATAGGGCTGTTGCGCCTGCCGGATCCGCGCTTCCCGCTCTTCCTTCCGACCGGGCGGTCACGGCCTCAATAGATGGCCCATGCGACGCATTTAAAATTCTAACTAAACACAGTATCTCAACTTCTAATTTACGCAATTCAGGTGATATTCAATGGGAATCAGACCAGGAAGAGCCATCAGGGATGCCGACAAAGTAGCTTGGACGCGGTATTCGCGCAGCAAGCCCAGGAAATCGTTCATCAAGGCGATGCCTCACGCCGACCTCCATCAATTCAGGATGGGCGTGCAGAAGGCCGACTACGACTGCGTGATGAGCCTCCGCTCGGACGGGCCGGTCATCATCAGGGACAACGCGATCGAGAGCGCCAGGCAGAGCTCCAACAAATACCTGGAGAAAGTCGCTCCAGGCGCCTACTACTTCGCGGTGAGGGTTTACCCGCACCACATAATCCGGGAGAACAAGATGATCGCAGGGGCCGGCGCAGACCGTCTCCAGAAAGGCATGAGGCAGGCATTCGGGAGGCCAACCGACCGCGCGGCCAGGCTGGGCCTCGGGACCGACCTCTTCACCGTCTACACCTACAAGGCGAACGCCGACCATGTGAAGACGGCCCTTATCCGGGCGCGGATGAAGCTTTCGGGCAAGTACCGCATCGTCGTCGAGTGAGCCGGCCGGCGCGTTTTCCTATTCTATTTTTGGGTTTTTGTGTTTTCTTGTGGTTATATCTTTATAAACTTATCCTGCCATAATCCTATCACTGGGTAGAGGTGAGATTTTGTCACGTGATAAGGTTACTGTAGATGAACCGCTTATCAGCACTGATGTGGACAGCCTGATCCGGGCTATCGCCGAGAAGAAGAGGATCGCGCTCAACGATCTCCGCGCGCAGTCGAAGATAGACAAGAAGACCATGGACAAATGGATCGCAGTCCTGGAAGACGAAGGATACATAACCGTCGAGTACGGCATCCGGGGCACTTACATCAACTGGAGGGAGATCGAGGAGATCCCCAAGGAAGAGAAGACCTATAGGACCGAAGGCTCGAAGGACGAGCAGATACACCCGGAACCGACCGAGACTCTCTTCTCCGAGGTCCCCAAGGACGAGCCCCGGCAGGAAGAGGCCGGATCCAGCGAGGAATTCACCGCAGACGTCCCGATACAGGAAGAGCCGGAGCCCGAGGAGCTTCTCAGCGAGTATGTCGCAAGGAAGAAGGTCCCCGAGGCCGCGGAGCATGAGAGCATAAAATCCATCCTCACGCGCCTTGAAGACAAGGAAGAGGCCCGGGTGGAGAAAGCGCCGGATCCTGATGATTCCGCCCCGGATCGGGCTTCCGAGGCAGAGGCCGAACTCGCAGAAGAGATCGAGAAGGCCGCCGAAGAGACCGCCGAGAAGCCGGAGGTCCCGGTGTTCTCGGCAAGGGGCGCCATGAGGGGCGGGGATAAAGTCCCGGCCGCAGATGTGCGCCAGCTGATGAGCTCGTACCTGGAAGAGATAGGCAAGGAGAAGGCCAACATCGAATCCCTCAAGAAAGACAGGGAGACCCTCTACCGGGAGAAGTTCGCCACGATGGAGGGCAAGATGCAGGCCGATATAGTCGTCCTCACAGAGAAGATCCTCGAGAAGCAGACCAAGGTCGCAGACCTCAAGGAGCGCGTCCTCGAACTGCCGGACAAGGTCGATGAGCTGAGCAAGCTCCAGAAGCAGATGGACAGCCTCAGGAAAGAGAGCCGCGAGGCCCTCCAGAGGACAAAGGGCAAGGCCGACGAGTTCGTAGCCAACGTCGACAAGTCCAAGTCGGAGATCCAGGGGAAGATAGCAGATGTCGATGCCACGATCGATGCCCAGAACGAGAGGCTCCGCGAGCTGGAGAAGCTCAGCGGCACGCTGGATGCCCGCTCTCAGAAGCTCAAAGGCGCCCTCGACGAGGCGAAAGCGCAGGTTGACGATATCACGCTCGCCATGAACGGCCTCATCAGCGACCTGCAGAAGGTCGAGGAGGCCAAGGCGTCCATCGGTCAGATGACCGAGGGGATCAAGCAGACCGTCTCAGGCCACGGCGCGGAGCTCGACTCGCTCGAAGAGGAGCTTGCCGATATCTCGCGGGTGGAGCACTGGGTCCAGGAATACGTCCGCGACTACGAGCAGAAGATCGACGACATCGAGCAGTACGTCTCGAAGGGCGATGATGAGCTCGCAGACCTCAAGGAGGCCGCCGAGGAGCTCTACCTGAAGAAATACCTGGGGGAGCTCGAGGATATCACCGACGCTTACGACACCGAGCTGCATGACGCGGCCACACGCGAGAGGGACATCGACCAGAAGATAACCGAATCCCGCACCCGGATCGCCGAGCTCGTCAAGGAGAGCCAGGAGATGATCAAGAAGCTCAAGGGCGAGGTCACCGACAGCCCCGAGAAGGACTATGGCATCCTCGTCGCCCGCGCCAAGGCGAAGAACCAGAGGGCCAAGAACATCCTCAGCGAGAAAGAGCAGGAAAGGGCCAAGCTGGCCGAGGAGGCGAAGAGGACCAGGAAGACGAGGGTGGCTAAACCGGCCGCCCGCAAGGTCGCGCCCACCAGGAACAGCGTCCCGCCGAAGAAGAAGAGGAAGTGATTTTTTTTATTTCTATCAATTATTCCTCGGTCTAATCGCAATCGAATCGCTCTTTTGAACTCATAGTCTCTGCTGCTCTTTCTTCTCTGCCCTGCTCCGGGCCTCATCCACGATCGCAAGCCACGAATCCCCGATCTTCATGAAGTAGTTCCCGAACGTCTTCGATAGCGAGATCCTCATGGGCCGAAACTTCCTCTTGCTCTCGATCGCCACGATGGTGTCCCGCTCCACTTTTATCATGCCGACCCGCTTCAGGCGTGGGAGAACGCGGTTGTAGAACGTCGCCTTGGATATCCCGTTGCTCTTCACGAACGATGCGATCTCCTCGCCGCCGACCTGCGTCTTGTCGGCGAGCAGTTTCAGGAAACCCGTGGCGATCTCGTAGTATCTCGGCTGGTATTTCTTCGAGAAGATGAAATTGGCGAGCTCATCGGCGTTCCAGAGGTTGCGTGTCAGGCTCTCGTTCTTGTCCTGGAAAGACCGGAGCTCGTCGCTGTCGTACCTGGGGAGATAGATCGATTCATCGGACGGGACGCCGCGGGAGGCGATCTGTTTTGTTTTGTTGCCGGAACCTTCGGTTCCGGTCTGTGCTTTGCCCCCGGAATCGTCCGCCGTCTCGCTATCGCCCATGGGAAGAGAAGCCAGAGAAAAAATATAAGGGGATGCCATCACTCGCCGAAGATGGAGCCGAAGCCTGATTCAGCCTCCTCCTCTTCCTTGAGCACTTTCTCTATGATCCTTTTCTCGACATCGGCCGGAGCCGGCTTGGCCAGGCTTTTGAGCTTCTCGTCCGCTTTCTTGATGAAATCGTCCGATGCGGACATGTAGATGTATGCCTTGGCCTTGTCCTCGCCGATGACAGCGCCGTCCTTGACCTTGTATCCGACGCGGGCGAAGCTGTCGTCCGCGTATGGCTCGGCCTCGAGGATCTTCGTGAGCTCGGCTTTCTTCCCTGATTCGCATTCATAGACTCGTCGCATCAGTCATCCAACCTCTCAAGTTTTATGGAGTCTTCCATCATGACGATCATCGCGGCGTAGACGACCGGGTATGCGGCGAAAATCGTCGCGAGCTGTATGAACGGGATGAAGTTCAGCAGCCATACCAGCGCGAAGATCGCGTATAACGCCACTATGTGGATATGCTTCTTCTTGAAGAAATCGAGCGTGTGCTTGAGCGAGCTGAACATCCCGGTCCCGAACGCCCCGGCCGACAGGAACGCCGGCGTGAACGCCATATGTATCACGAATGTCACTCCTAGGACATAAGCGTAAACGAGCAGGTCTAGGTATGCGTATCCTTTGAGGAAGAACACGAATATGGCGATTACAGGTCCGGCCAGCAGGAGCCATATCAGCTCGCGTATGAGCTGGATGCCGAAGACCTCGGGGGCCTTGTCGAGGGCGTATGAATAGAACCCGGTCAGGCTCGTCTTCTCCCTCCAGAACGCCGAGTGGTACGCCCTCGCGAGCGAGGCGTTGAGGCCTCCGCTCAGGAACACGAACAGCAGTCCGACCACCCCGAAGATCGCCATCGTCGGGAGCGAGGTGGTGTCCAGCTTCTGGTTGAACACCGAGAGGAATATGAAATATGCGAGGATCAGCCCGATGCAGGCGAAAAGGAAGACGAGCAGCATGAAGACGTACATCAGGGAGGCCCATACGAAAAGGAACGGGCCCTTCGAGAATGCGTTTGTGACTTTCTTCAGGCTGTTGATCAAGATTTCACCTTGGGGATTCTAGCAAAGCAAATTATTTAAATCACGCCCTCGTTCTGTCTTATGAGGCCTTATTATGGTGAACGTACCGCGTTGCATGAGCACCCAGCACCCTGACAATGTCACGACCCCCTTCTTCTCCGACTCGGATGTCCTTGCCGGGGAAGCCGAGGTCAAGGAGGCGTTCTTCGTCTTCTCCCAGCTCGGGTGCACCGAGCAGATGTGGGATTCGGAAGGGAAGGAGGTTGACAACCAGGTCGTGGAGAAGCTTCTCTCCCGCTACCTGGATTTCTTCACCAAGAAGAGGCTCGGCTCGGACCTCTTCCTCACGTACCGGGTCCCGAACCCCTCGGTCGAGAAGGCGCAGGGGAAGATCCTCCTCGAGACTCTGCACAGCATCCCGAGAGCGTATGATGTGGCGAAGCTCGCCGGGCTCGACCGCCCGCCCATCTTCGAGGTCATACTGCCCATGACGACCTCGCACCTCGAGCTGGAGCGGGTGCGCAACTATTATGAGCATGTGATAATCGGCCAGAAGGAGACGCTCCTCGGGAAAGAGAAGATCTCCGTCCGGGACTGGGTCGGCGACTTCCAGCCTGAGAGGATCAGCATAATCCCGCTCTTCGAGAACATGGATTCCATCTCCGACTGCGATGCTATCGTCTCCAGATACCTGGAAGGGAAGAAAGAGCTGGAGCACCAGCGCGTTTTCCTCGCCCGCTCGGACCCCGCGCTCAACTACGGCTCGGCGAGCGCGGTGCTCCTTTCCAAGATCGCGCTCCAGAAGCTCCATGCGGTGGAGGAGAAGACGAGCATCCAGATACTCCCGATCATCGGCGTGGGGGGAGCCCCGTTCCGCGGAAACTTCACTCCCAACAACGTCAACAACTGTGGAGAGGAGTATCCGAGCGTGCAGACCTACACCGTCCAGTCGTCGTTCAAGTACGACCATCCTTTCCGCGATGTGGTCAACGCCGTCGACATGCTCAACCACATGCACCGCCGCCCTCCCCTCAATATCGATGAGAAGAGGGCCATGGAGCTCATCAAGAAGATGGTCAAGGTCTATGAATCCCAGCTGAAGGAGGTCGCGGACATCATAAACGGCGTATCGGTGTTCGTGCCCGGCAGGAGGGCCCGCAAGCTCCATGTCGGCCTCTTTGGCTACTCGCGCTCGATGAAGGGCATCAAGCTTCCCCGCGCCATAAAATTCTGCGCTTCGTTCTATTCCATAGGCATCCCTCCCGAGCTGCTCGGCCTATCCGGCCTCAATGACCGGGAATGGGACGAGCTGCACTCGCTCTATACGAAGCTCGACGAGGACCTGCTCGATGCCGCGAAATTTGTCAACAAGGCCAACCTCGGGAAGATGCCGCCGCCGGTCCGCGACGGCGTTTCCAAGGTCCTCGAGCGGATCGACTACGAGCCGGACGAGGATTATGCGGAGATAACGACGAGGATATTCAGCAACTTCCGCGCAGGGAACCACACCCACCTTGTCGAAGACATCAAGGCTGCCGCCTGGAGAAGGAAATTCCTGGGTTAGCTTCGTGCCCGATGAGGCGGAAGATGCCCCGAGGGATGATTATGCAAGATCCGGTCAAGATCCACAAGAAGCTCCGCGGCAAGATATTCATAGGCCCGAAGGCGAAGATCCGCTCGGCCGGGGATCTCGCGACGCTCTACACCCCCGGCGTGGCAAAACCGTGCCTCGAGATAGCAAGGGACAGGGGGCTCGTCTATGAATACACGATGAAGTCCAACACGGTCGCGATCGTCACCGACGGGACGCGTGTGCTCGGTCTCGGCGACATCGGGCCTGAAGCAGCCCTCCCTGTCATGGAGGGCAAAGCCCTCATAATGCAGCAGTTCGCCGGCATCGATGCCTTCCCGATATGCCTGGCCACGAAGGATGCCGAGGAGATCATCCGCACGGTGAAGATCATCTCGCCTGTATTCGGCGCGATAAATCTCGAGGATATCGAATCCCCAAAGGTCTTCTATATCGAGAGAAGGCTGAGCGCGGAGCTGGACATACCGGTCTTCCATGACGACCAGCATGGCACGGCCATAGTGACGCTCGCCGGGCTCTACACCGCCCTCCGCGTCCTCGGCAAAAAGGATTACGCAGCCCTGAGGATCGCGATAGTGGGCGCAGGCAGCGCAGGATACGCGATAGCCAGACTCCTCCATGCTGCCGGATTCACCGATCTCGTCGTGTTCGACAGCGGGGGGGCGATATCCAGCTCGAGAGAGGGCCTCGAGGAGTATAAGCAGGCCCTCGCGGGTTTCAACCGGTCAGGCTACTCCGGCCCCCTCTCAGGTTTCGCCGGGGCAGATGTGCTGATCTCCGCCGCTTCGCCCGGCTCCATACCTCTCGAGGCCATCCGATCGATGAGGAAGCCGAACATCGTCTTCGCCCTGTCCAATCCGGTGCCTGAGCTGTCCCTGGAGCAGGCCAAGAAGCTCGGGATAGACATCTTCGGCACCGGCCGGAGCGATTATCCGAACCAGATAAACAATTCGCTCTGCTTCCCGGGCTTCCTCCGGGCCCTCCTCGACCTGAGGGTCCGCAGGATCACCGACCGGATGAAGATCGCAGCGGCGAGGGGGATATCCGAGGCGGTTAAGAACCCCTCGCGCGAAAGGATTGTCCCCGAGGTCTTCGACAAAAGCGTGGTCCGAAGGATTTTGGGCAATATCAGGAAGGAGATAGGATGATCGGCGAGATTATAGGCTGGATGAAGCTCTACGTGGATTATCGCACCGTCGGCAGGATCATCGATGGGGAGAAGTCCAGAGGCACCTTCCCGCGCTCGCTGGCGATAGTGGCGATAGCCCAGGGGATCGTGTTCTTCTCGATAGCAGCGAGCTACATGATCGCGAACCTCATCGCGCCATCCGGCGAGAACCTCCTCCAGACGTTCGGCGGGCTCCTGCTCCTCAATCTCCTGGGATTCACCCTCTTCTACCTCACCTCTTTCATCATGTTCCTCATCGCGAGGGCTCTCGGGGGCAAGGGAAGCCTGGACGCGCAGATCCATCTGCTGGCCATCTTCGCGCTCTGCAACAACATAGTGACGGTCCCCTTCATCACCCTCGCGTCCCTGCCGGTCGTCGGGCCTTTCCTCTACCTCGCCGCGATAGTCGTGGGCCTCTACTCCATATATGCGCAGTTCCTCGCGGTCCGGTCCCTCCACGGCTTCTCGAACCTTAGGGCCGCCCTCGTCCTCGCTCTCACCCTGGTCGTCTTCGTCCTCTTCACGTCGGTGCTCAATGTCCTGATAGCGAGGATCGCCGGGATAGCCATCTGAGTATCGCGTATGTGTGTGGTAATAAAGGCACTTTCAGGTATCTTTATAAACTCTTCCGCTCATAATCGATATGCTATACGATCAGTGCTATTTAGGGCAGGGCCCGCTTAGGGCAGATTTGATCAAGGCAAGGTGAAACATCATGAGAAATATTCCATCAGCAGTAGCCAGAATAGACTGGATAATCGGGAATCTCGACAATCCGGACGCCTCCATCAGGCGTGAAGCGGCTGCAGGAGCGCAGTATGCGGTCCTCGGGCATCTTCCGTCTGAGAAGGCAGCATTGCTCCTCCAGAAGCTGGCAACGAGGCTGGAAGCGAAAGTCAACGGCCATGTGATGCTCAACGAGCCTTGCGAGTATGTCCGCGAGAGATGCGCGAACGCATTCGAGCTGGCCTCTTCCTCCGGGAAGGCGATCTCTGCTTTCCTTCCGGTGCTGAGATGGTCGAGCGAGTATGATCCGCACGAATGGGTCAGGGGCATGGCAGCCGATGCCATCCGGTACCACGAGAACCGGCATCACGATAGCCTTCCGCTCCCGGAGAAATTCACCACCAGGCCGCAATCCTACATCCGTGAGATCAAGCCGGCCGAGCCGCTGAAAAGGCAGCTTCGGGCTTAATCCTTCTTCACTCTTTTCATTATCCCTTTGTCCCTCTCGCCCGGTCCCCTCGCCCCTGCGATCACTTTATCCAGGTCTTTCTCTTCCATCAGACCCTTCTTCAGGATCAGCCCGCGCAGGCTGATCCCACCCCTGTACGCCTCCTTGACGAGGAGCGAGACCTCCTTGTAGCCGAGATACGGGTTCAGTGCGGTCGCGTATCCGAAGCTGCGCTCGAGGCTCTCGGCGGCCCTTTTCCGGTCCACGGCCATCCCTTCGATGCAGGCCCTCCTTAGCATCGACGAGCAGTTGGCGAGGAGCTTCTCGGACTGGAGCAGGCTCTGGGCGATTATAGGGGTCCCGAAATTCAGGTCGAGCTGCCCGCTCTGCGCGGCGAGGCTTATCGCGTGGTCGTTCGCCAGCACCTGCCAGCAGGCCATGTTCGCCGCTTCCGGGATGGAAGGGTTCACTTTCCCTGGCATGATCGATGAGCCTGGCTCGGCCTCCGGGAGGATGATCTCGGCGATGCCTCCCTTCGGGCCTGAGGCGAGTAGCCTCAGGTCGTTGGAGATCCTGTTTAGCGTTATGGCGTATCTCCGGAGAGCGCCCGAGAGCGATACGAAATCGTTCATGTTCTCCGTCATCTCGACCGGGTCTTCGGCCGCCCTTACGCCGAGCCCGGATTCCTTGTTTATGAGCGCGACGATTTTCTGCCGGAAACCGGGATGGGTGTTTATCCCGGACCCGGTCGCGGTGCCCCCTATCCCGAGCTCGCGGACGGCCTCGAGGATGTCCTCGACCTCCGACATGTCTTTGGCTATCGCCCCTGCCCACGCCGAGAAAGTCTGCCCGTATGTCATAGGGACAGCGTCCTGCAGGTGGGTCCTCCCTATCCTCATCGCGCCATCGTATTCCAGCGCCTTCTTCTCGAGGGCCTTCTGGAGCAGCCAGGCCTCCTTGATCACTCCTTCTGCAAGGGAGAGCGACGCGAGCCGGATCGCGGTCGGTACAACGTCGTTCGAGCTCTGCGACATGTTGACATGGTTGTTCGGGTGGACGAACATGTAGCTGCCTTTCCTCCCCCCGAGCAGCTCTTCGGCTCGGTTCGCTATCACTTCGTTCACGTTCATGTGGAGCGGAGTCCCTGCCCCTGCCTGGAAGGCGTCGAGTATGAACTCCTTCTCGTGCTTCCCCGCGATCACCTCATCGGCTGCCGCCGCGATCGCTTTCGCGGTCTTCTTGTCCAGCGTGCCCAGCTCGGAGTTCGTGAGAGCCGCGCATTTCTTTATCAGGGCGAGGGCCCGGATCAGTTCAGGGTGGACCCTGATGCCGCTGAGCCTGAAATTCCGCTCGGCCCTCGCCGTGAAGGATCCATAATACGCTTCATCAGGAACGTCTACCTTCCCCAGGAAGTCCTCCTCGCTCCTCATGCCCTTGCCCTCGCGAAGATCAAGCCCAGCATGATCAGCCCGAGAGGGCAGAGCGTCTGCGGCTTCGCCGTGTCCTCCTTCGGCGGCACATTCGGCTTCGTATCGTTCGAAGCGGCTTCGGGGGGCGGGGCGGGCGTCGTGGTGTTGGCCGGAGGGCTCTGGTTCTGCGGAGGCTTTGTCTGGTTGGTACCGGCAGCAGTATTGTTCTTTGGAGGCGGCGGGGGAGGTGGAGGGGACGGCTGGGGCTCGAAGCATTTCTTGTATGTGTATTCTATCTCCCTGCTGCGGAACTGCGTGTGATCCACCCTCAGGATGAAAAGCGCGGTGAGGAACTTGAGGTTCCCCGGAACAGCCATCGTGGCCTTCCCCCCGGCGTCTGTCGTCCCTGGATTGGGAAGGGCCTGGTACTCGTAGTCCGTATAGAACATGTACGTCTTCGCGTCCTTGACGGCCTCCCCGCTCTGGTTCGAGCGGACCTCCACTTCGACCGATTTGTCGCCGCAATCTATCGTGATGCCGACATCGAGGGTCGGCAGATTCTGGTTGCCGGTGTCCTTGGTCTCGATATAAGCCGGCCTGACGCTGAACGCCATGCAGAGGCCAGCGATCAGGAGCAGCAGGAACGCATATCTCATCAATTCACCTCATTTCACGCAAGTCCCGCTCGTGCAGTGGTATCCTGCCGGGCATTCGAATGTCGAGTTCATTATCTGGTTGTTGTCGCAGTAGTATTCTATCCCGCTCTCTGTGCCGGTGCAGGCGTCATGGAAGACGGCCCCGCCGCCCTTGCTGACCCCGCCGGGGCGGAAGATCGCGAAACCCCCGTCAGAATCCTGGCACAGGTCCTGCTTGCATGCGGCATTCACGCACCGGTAGCCTTCCGGGCACCGGATGCTCTCGGAATTGAAATCCCCTCCGGCGCAGTAATACTCTTTGAGGGTCATCTCATCAAGGCATTTGTCGAGATACTCCACGTGCACCAGGGATATGTCCGCGTAAAGCGTCCCTTCCTGGTATATGTCCCGGCCGTCATCGGTCTCCGTGCAGGTGCTGTCGCTCTTTATGCACCTGCCGTTGTCGCATTTGTTGCCTGCCGGGCAGTCGGTCACCATCTCTTTTATGACCTCCCCGTCGCAGTAATACTCCCTGATCTGCTTCTGCGGGGTGCAGTTGTCGGTGTATGAGGTCTCGCCCGCGCTCGCGATACCCCGTTTTGTGAGGTCCTTGCCACCGTCGCTGTCCTGGCATTTGGGCGCCACGGCCACTTTCTTCCTGCAATATCCGTCGAAGCATTCTGTGCCGTTCTCGCAGGGGAGGGTGGTTTTGTCTGCGATCTTGCCGTTGCAGTAGTATTCCTCGACAGAATCGAAGGCCTGGCAGTAATCCGTGAAATTCAGGCCGTAGGCGAAAGTCGTCCCTTTCACCGTTCCGTTCTTCCCGCCATCGTTGTCCTCGCAGGTGGCGCATTCCCCTTCGGATGCGACGCTCACATTGGCGCACCTTGCCGAGCACGCGTTGCTGTAGGTGTTGTTGTCGGATCCGCAGACCGGCTTGTATTCGGCCGTGCATACGCATCCCGGGGCCGTCTGGTTCGCAGCCGGCTGCTCTCCGGCGCAGCCGAAAGCCAGCAATCCGAACAAAGCCAATATCAGGTAGCCTCTCATGACTGCAGATTCTGTTCAAAGATTTAAAAAGCGATCACGGGAGGCACGCACCTGCCGTGCACGCCGACATCGTGCAGTTGTAATCCCTGGATGTCGGGGCACCGGTCGGGCTTGCGCAGTAATATTCGCGCAGCGTCGATGCGTCTATGCAGTAGTCGGTCTTGCTCGTGAATCCGTTGCTCGCCGTGCCCTGGGCGGTCGGAGTATCCCCACCGTCGGTGTCGTTGCACGGAGGCGTCGCAGGGATGCACTTTCCTCCGCTGCACTGCTCGTAGAAGCCGCAGTCGAGGTCGGCGGAGGCTATGCTGTTGCCCGAGCAGAAATATTCCCTCACGGTGTAGGCCGCTGTGCAGTAGTCGGTCTGGGAGGACGTGCCTCTCGATGTGTTGCCTACGGTGTGGGTGTCGTTCCCTCCGTCGCTGTCAAGGCAGGTCGGCACGCAGCGGCCGTCGTTGCAGATGTCGGTGCCGCCGCACGTGAGCGTCGTGCTCTGCACAAGCCCGCCGCTGCAATAATACTCCCCCACGCTGCTTGAGGCCGCGCAGAAATCGGTGTATGTGTTCCCTCCTAAGCTGACAGTCCCCTTCACGTTCCGGTTCTGGCCGCCGTCTGAGTCGTCGCAGCTGTCCTGCCTGCAGGCCCCGTTCGTGCAGTGGTACCCTGACGGGCATTCCTCGGATGCGCTCGTGTAATCGCTTCCGACGCAATAGTATTCTCGGAGGAAATGGTCGTTGTCGCAGGCGTCGGTCCTGGTCGTGCTCGAGACCACCGTTCCGGAGTTCAGGGTCCCTTTGTGGAATATGTCGTTCCCGTCATCGGTCTCGGTGCACATGTGCTCCGGGACCACGCATCTTCCGCCGTCGCATCTCTGGCCGCTGTCGCACATGTGAATGACGTTCTTGGCCTCGCCATCCTGGCAGTAGTACTCCTTCACGAGCTGGAGGTCTGTGCAGGTGTCGAAATAGATCGTCGCTCCCTTCGTTACCGAGCCTGAGACCGCGAAATCCTGCCCTCCGTCGCTGTCAGAGCATCCGTTGGCCGGTGGTGGGGGAGGAGGCTGCTGCGCCTTCTCCGCGCACGCTCCGTCCTTGCATACATAGCCGGTCGGGCAGTCGACGGTCTTGTTGACCGGCGCATCGCCCTGGCAGAAATATTCGGTCACCGAGGCCTCCCCGGCGCACGAATCGGCGTACGAGCTGTTGCCGCTCGTCACGACCCCCTTGGCGAGTATGTTCTCGCCGTTGTCGGAATCCTGGCATCCTGCCGGGCATTCGCCTTCGCGGCTCACGCTGACGTTCGCGCAGCGCGCCATGCACGGGTTGCCGTAGGTCTTGCCATCGGCTCCGCATACCGGGCTGTATTCCTTGGTGCAGACGCAACCGGTCTGGTTGGTCCTATTCGACGGGCTGCCGAGGCACCCCAGCAGAAGCACGGACAATAACACGATGGCAAGAAGTCTCATGGATGGTTTTATCCCTGATTTGTTTTATAATGGCTTCCGCGGCCGGAGATGGCGAGGGATGCGATGGAAAGGATCACGGCGAAAGCACCCGGGCATGCCGGCGCGGCTCCGGAGCCCGGCGTTTCCGTCCGGTTCCCGGTCGCATTTGTCAGGTTTGTCTTCGTCGTATTGGCCGCCGGGGGGGTGTTTGTCGAGTTGTTTTTCGGGGGGGCAGGGATCGTCTGGTTGGTGGTGTTCGCCGGCTTCGGAGCAGGCTTGGGGGGCTTGGGAGGCAGCGATCCGTTGTGGAAGCACGGGTAGAGATCGAAGTGGACCTCCTTGTTCATGTATCCGGTCTTCTGTATCACGAGGATGAACATCCCGCGCATCAGGCTCACCTGCCCCGGGAGCTTCAGGACTGCCAGGCCGTCCTTGTCGGTGTTCACGTTCCGGAGGAGGGGCTGGGCGAAGTCTATGTAGCTGAGCAGGAGGTTGACGTCGCCTACGGGCTTGTTCTTCTCATCGTATATCACGGCGTTGATGACCGAGGCGTTGCAGTCGGCGCTCAGCGAGTATGTGAACTGGTGGAGGTCCTCGCTCCCGAAATCCTTCTGCTCGTAGATGGCAGGCCCTACCACGAACGCATGGACGAAGGAGAATAGCGAGAGGAAGACGAGGGCCGCGAGCTTGCGCATGGGGGGTCATCCTTTGATGCACGCGAACTGCGCGATCAGCGCTTCCAGCTGGATGCGTTCGTTCGCTCCCTGCACGAGCCTGAAATTATACTCGCCGACGATCTCGATAAGCTTCATACGCTGCTTCTCGGCGACATCCAGCTTGGGGATCTCGCGGTAGACCTGGATGAGTATGTCCTCGCCGCTGAGGCCGTATGATATTATGAGCTTGTCGAGGTTCTCCCGCGCCCCGACGAAGTTCCCGTCGATGGCCAGCTTCACCATCTCCTTGATCTCCTTGGGGGTGGCCCTGCTGCTAGTCTTGTGCACGAGCTCCTCTGTGATGTGGTGCGAGTGCATCGCGCATCCCTGGAGGACATTCAGGGCCCGCCTCATGTCCCCCTCCGAGACATAGAATATCGCGTCATATGCCGAGTCATCCAGCTTGAGCTTCTCCCCCTTCGCCACGTGCTCGAGGGCCCTGCGCACGTCCTTCTGGTCGAGGGGTATGAAGCGGAAGACCGCGCACCTGCTCTGTATCGGCTCGATTATCTTCGATGAGTAGTTGGCCGAGATTATGAACCTCGTGACGGCAGAATTCGCTTCCATGGTCCTGCGCAGCGCCTGCTGGGCGTCCGTCGTCAGGGCGTCGCCCTCGTCGAGGAAGATGAGCTTGAACGGCGCATCCCCCATGGAGACAGACCGGGCGAAATCCTTGATCCGGCCCCTCACGATATCTATCCCCCTCTCGTCGCTGGCATTCAGCTCGAGGAAGTTGCCTGAGGCGTGGTCCCCGAAGAGCTCTCGGGCAAGAGCGAGGCAGCAGGTCGTCTTTCCGACGCCCGGCGGCCCGGCGAACAGCATGTTGGGCATGTTGCGGGCCTTGACGAACGCCTTCAGCCCTTCGACGATATCCTTCTGGCCTGCGACGTCGTCTAGTTTTTTCGGCCTGTATTTCTCTGTCCATGGCAGGATGTCGCTTTCCATTACCCCTTGTTCTTTGTCAATATATATAAATTTTCGCGGATAGTGAAAGCCCAAAGTGGTTATATGGATCGCGTCAAGACAGGAATCGCAGGTATGGATGAGATGCTCAACGGGGGCATTCCGACGGGCAGGCATGTCGCTCTCTACGGAGGCCCGGGCGCCGGGAAGACATCGTTCTGTTTCGAGTTCCTTTACCAGGGCGCCAAGATGGGCGAGAACGGCCTCTACATCACGCTCGAGGAGACCCAGGAGGACATAATCGAGAACATGAAGAGCACATTCCCGCTCCTGACCGAGACCGCCCAGCTCATCGAGGAGAAGAAGCTCGAGATAGTCAAGCCGGAGAAGCTCGACCTGGAGGACGTCGCCAACCTGCTCGAGGACCGCATCACGTCGAACGGGATAAAGAGGGCCGTCATCGATTCGGCCACCATGATCCGTCTCTCGTTCAAGACGGAGATCGAATACCGGCAGACGCTCTTCGAGTTCCTCTCGCTCCTCCGGAACCTCGATGTCACGACGATCACCACTGTCGAGGCCACGAGCGCCCGGAAGGAGGAGATGAAGTTCGACATCGAGCACTTCGTCATGGACGGGATCATCAACCTCTACAATCTCGATCGCGAGGACCGCCGTGTGCGCGCCCTCGAGATCTTCAAGATGCGGGGCACCGACCATTCGCGCGAGCTTGTCCCGTTCAAGGTCACTCCGTCCGGCATCAAGGTCTATGTAGGGGAGAAGGTCTTCTGATCCGGGTGTTCGCCCGGATTCAGGTTTTTCTTATCTTTATTCCTAATCCACGATGAGCCCGGACAGCTTCCCGCGGAAATCAGCGAGGTCAGTGCTGAAGAATCTCCTGTTCCGGATTATCTTCTCATCAGGCCAGTCCCACCATCTTATCTCCAGGAGCTGCTCAACCGTCTCGTCGCCGAACCGTTTCCCTATCTGCTTTGCCGGCACCCCGGCGACGATCGTATAAGGCCGGACGTCCTTCGTCACGACCGCTCCGGCCCCGACGATCGCCCCGTCCCCTATCCTGCATCCCCTGAGCACTGTGGCCCCGGTCCCTATCCAGACGTCGTTCCCAACCTCTATCCTCCCCCGACGGCAGATCCGGTCATAATCCTTCCGGTTCTCCGGCGAAGCCTTGAGCCTTATGAGTGGGTATTCGGTGGCGGCGTAGTTGACCGGATGGTCGAAAGAGACGAAGCAGCAGTTCGGGGCCACCGAGCAGAATTTCCCGATCACGAGGGGGCTGCCGGGGTAGCACAGGATCTGGGTCGGTCCGCTGATCAGGGTGTGGTCCCCGGCCTCGAGGCCTCCGTGGCAGACGACCTTGTATAAACTGACGCTTCGGCCGAAACGGTAGCCTCCCTTGTCCATATTAAGAAGCCTGCAGAAACTGTCGAGCCGGAGCCCGGCGAACCTGCCTTTCGCTTCCAGATAGTGGATTATGTCCTTGAGGCTGTTCGGGGCGAGCTGCGAAAACTCCACAGTGCTATTCCGCCGGGCATGAATAATAAGTTATTGCCGTGACTCGCAGACCGAGATATTCCTCTGGATGCTCGCGCGGTCTGCATCCGGTATGGGAGCGCCGGAGGATAAGGCGCTCCGGAAATGCCTCACGCAATCGGCATACCTTCCTTCGCGGTATGCCCGTTCGGCCTCGTCAAGAGACCGGTTGTAGACCTGCAGGGCTGCGTTCGCATCCCCCCGGCTCGCATCGCGCCGGTAGCTCGGGTCGATCTCCGCGGCCCTGCGGAAGTGCACCGAAGCAGATTCCATCTCGCCTGACCTCTCGAGAAGGATCCCAAGGTTCTGATGGGCATAGGCATCGCCGTCGAAGATCTCTGTGGCCCTCTGGTACGATGTCCGCGCGTCGGCCGCCCTGCCCTGGTCCCTCAGATAGTCCCCCATCTCGCGGTGGTACATCGAAGCCGCCTGCGCGAAGGTCATCGCCATGATCGTCCGGTATGTCCCCTGCGCTGTCTGGCCCAGCGTCGCTGCCTGCAGGTCCACGATGATGCGGTCGCTGCCGCTCTGGAAATAAGGGACCATATGATCCGTGTTCGCCGGAGCGCTGTTGAAATGCACCACCATCGCCCCTCCGGCTATGTTGGCCTCCCGGAAAAGCGCGATCACTATGTTCGCAAGATCGGTGCAGTCCCCTCCCGAGGCGAGGGCCTCTCCCGCTGTCCGGGGGGGCTGGCCGCTCATATCAAGCACGGTGATTCCGCCTGTTGCCCCGCTGTGGAGCCTTGAGAATATGGCATCGACTTTCTGCCTGTCGGTTCCGCTGAGGGAGCCTGCGATCTCGCGGAGCCGGGCGTTGAGCTCGAATGGATTAGTGGCCACGGAGTAACCAGTCGTCTCCGGAGCCTGGGCATCCGGCCGCACGACCGACACGTCTGAAACTTCGACGCTGGTCTGGGAAGTATGCCTTCTCTCGGCCATGGGCCCTGCGCATGCGGAGAATGCGATGCTCGCGGCGATGGTCGACCTGACGAGGAATCCGCTTCTACTGATGGTTCTCATGTCGAGGATTATGCTAAAAAGTGTTTATAAACGCTTTCGGTGCGGGCCGCACCTCCCCGCCCCCGGCCCCGGGGACGCCGCTTTTATACCCTTCCTATCCATACTAAGCTTGATCGACCGCCTGCAATGACAACGCTGCGCGGGCTAATTGGTGCAACATGTACGACCACAGACAGGTAGAGAAAGAGGTATTGGGGTTCTGGGAGAAGAACGGGATCTACGGCAAAGCCAAGGAGAAGAACGCCGGGAAGGAGACATTCTATTTCTGCGACGGCCCGCCTTACGCGACGGGGCAGATCCACCCTGGGACAGGATGGAACAAGACCATCAAGGATGCGGTCTGCCGGTACCAGAGGATGTCGGGCAAAGATGTCCGCGTCCAGGCAGGGTATGACACCCACGGCCTTCCGATCGAGGTCAAGGTGGAGCAGGAGCTCAAGTTCAGGAACAAGAACGACATCGAGAAATACGGCATAGGCAAGTTCGTCGACAAATGCAAGGCCTTCGCCACGAAATACATCGCCATCATGGGCAGCCAGTTCCAGTCGCTCGGCGTCTGGATGGATTTCGATGCCCCTTACATCACATACCACGACGCTTTCATCAATTCATCATGGAAGACGCTCAAGATGGCGAACGAGCACGGCCTCCTGCATGAAGGCATCTATGTGCTCCCGTATTGCTACCGCTGCGAGACGACGATGGCCAACTACGAGCTCGAATACGATGACGAGACGGATCCCAGCGTCTACCTGAAGTTCAAGGTCAAGGCCAAGGAGAACGAGTACCTGATAGTCTGGACCACGACACCATGGACGCTCGTCGCGAACATGGCCGTCATGGCGCACCCCACATTCCCGTATGTGAGGGCCCAGGTCGACGGCGAAGTCTGGATAGTCGCGAAAGACCGGCTCGAGCATCTCATGGGGATCACCGAGAAGAGCTCGGCTGTGATAGAGGAGCTTCCCGGCCGGAAGCTCAAGGACATCGAATACCTCCATCCTTTCCAGGACAAGATCCACAAATACGCCGACCGGAAGGTCGTCCTCAGCGATGAGTTCGTCACGCTGGAGGACGGCACCGGCCTGGTCCACACGGCCCCGGGCCACGGTCCGGCCGACTTCATAATAGGGAAGAGGTTCGGCATCGAGGCATTCTCCCCTGTCGACGGGAAAGGCAACTATACCGAGGATGCCGGGGTCCTCTCCGGCAAGAACGTGCGGGAATCCAATCCGCTCGTAATGGAGATCCTCTCCGATCATGGCGCCCTGGTGCATGAGGCCCGGATCCGCCACCGATACCCCCACTGCTGGCGATGCAAGACGCCCCTGATCTTCCTCACGACCAAGCAATGGTTCATCACGATATCGAAGATGAAGGAGCAGATGCTCAACGAGATCGACAAGACCGAATGGCACCCGGATTTCGCCAAGGAGCGCTTCCGCGAGTTCGTTTCGAACGCCCCGGACTGGTGCATCTCGCGGCAGCGGTACTGGGGGATCCCGCTCCCGATCTGGAAATGCCAGTGCGGCAAGGTGAAGGTGTTCGGCTCCAAGGACGAGCTGCCTCCTGTGAAAGAGCTCCACCGGCCATACATCGACGAGATAGAGGTATCCTGCGAGTGCGGGAAGGCGATGAGGCGCATCCCTGACGTGCTCGATGTATGGTTCGATTCGGGCAACGCCGTCTGGGCATCGCTCAGCCCCGAAGAGGCCAAGCGCTACTCCGAGCGCGCCGACCTGATCATAGAAGGCCAGGACCAGATCCGCGGCTGGTTCTATTCGCTCCTCGGTTCCGGCGTGGTGCGGTATGGCGCCTGCCCGTACAAGAAGATACTCATGCACGGCTTCTTCGTCGACGAGAAGGGCGAGAAGATGAGCAAGTCCGTCGGGAACTTCGTCCCCCTGGAGGACATCCTCGACAAATACGGGGCCGACAGCTTCAGGCTCTGGGGCGCGAGCAACACCATCTGGGAGGAGCTGAAGTTCAGCTGGGACGAGATGAAGAAGGCGACGTCGGACATCAACATCGTCCTGAACATGGTGGTCTTCCTCGAACGCTTCTATCCTGAGAAGAAGATCCAGAAGGCCGGGCTCACGAAGGTTGACGAATGGATGATCAGCAGGCTGAATTCGACGACCAGGGAGTTCCGCTCCTCTTTCGACTCCTACGAGATCAACCGCGCCGCGAAATCGCTGAGGAGCTTCATCGTCGATGATGTCAGCCGTTTTTACATGAAGATAGCCAAAGACAGGATCCAGAGCGGCGAAGACGCCGAAGGGGCCCTCTGGACCATCTATGAAGTGATGCTCCAGTGCCTGAAGATGCTGGGATGCCTGAGCCCCATGGTCAGCGAGCACCTCTACCAGAGGTTCTACAGGAAGCACGAGGGCGCGGAATCGCTGTTCCTCACATCTTTGGGCGAGGCGGACGAGAGCCGCATCAACACTCTTTACGAGAAGCAGATGGATGTCGTCAAGGAAGTGGTGTCGATAGCCCTCCTCGCACGCCAGACCGCGGGTATAAAGGTCCGCTGGCCGATAAGGACCCTCTATATCGAGACGAAATCCCACGAGGTGAAAGACTCGGTGGGTTCCTTCGGCGAGACCATCCTGAGCCTCATGAACGCCAAGGAGCTGAAGGCAGTCGAAGAGGCTCCGAAGGGGGAGATGGCCGGCTCTCCTTTCAGCAACGGCGTGATCCACATCGACAAGAAGATGGACGAGAGCCTCTATGAGGAAGGGCTCTTGAACGAGGTCAAGCGCCGCGTCCAGATGATGAGGAAGGAGGCCGAGCTCGTCGAAAGCGACAGGATAGCGCTGTCGGTCATGGTGGAGAAGGAATTCGAGATGATCCTCAGGAAGAACGAAAAAATCCTTGCCGATGCCGTGAATGCAGGATCGGTCAGGTTCGAGCCTGAGAAGACGATGAACGAATACACGATAGACGGCAGGCTCGTCAAGCTCGCTATAAAGAAAGGATGATGGGGGAAAGTGCACCAGATGAGCGCGGGCCTTTTCAGTTCGCGCTCTTGTACATGCTCCTCTTGGTTATGCTGCTCCAGCAACCCTTGCAGATGTACCGGTGGTCTATCTTCTTCCGCTTCTGGCTCTTTATGTCGTCGTTGCAGATCCTGCGGTCGCAGTAGTTGCACTTGACGAGCTTGGCGGTCTGGTTGCCGCATTTTTCGCATGTCTCGATAGCCATGAATATCACTCCGTAACCTGATTCTTCTAGGCAGAATTCAAGACAGATATATATGGAAACCTATTAAATATATGCTGGCAATGCTATCTCATGAAAGGTCAGGCAGCGGTAGAGTATCTCATGACCTATGGCTGGGCTATCCTGGCACTCCTGATAGTGGTCGGCGTCCTTTTCTCGAGCGGGATCCTGAGCCCGAATTACCTTGTCTCCGAGGAATGTTCTTTCGGGACCAACGTCAAGTGCGACTTCTCACTTTTCAACACCGGGGGGACGACGAAGATCGCGCTCCGCGTGTTCAACGGTTTCCCCTACAAGATACGGGTGACCGACCTGGCCCTCGCGACTCAGGACGGCGTCCAGCCGTTCACCGGTTTCGACAGCAACGTCGAGATCGAGAGCGGGGCTGATCACACTTTCAACGGGGATCTTGTCGGCCCGTCCGTCCCGGAAGGCTCTGCCAAGCGGTTCGGCGGTAACATCACTTATGTGTCATGCGCTCCTGAGCTCGGTCCGGCATGCAGCACTTCCACGCATGTGCTGACCGGGCGGGTCACAGGGAAGATCCAGAAGAGCTAACCGATAGAGACCGAGAACTCCCCCTTCACGGTCTCGATCCTCTTTATCTTGCTGATCTTCGAAAGCTCATCACGGAGCTCCTCGTCCATTTCCTGCGGGAGGCTGAGGCGAACCGACTCGAGCTCGGCGTTCTGGGGCAATTTGTTCCTTGATTTGTGCTGCCGCAGCTGGCCCACTATCTCGTTCATCACGGAGACTTTAGCCACTTCGTCCGGGTATTCCTCCCCGGCCTGCGGCCACCTCTCCATGTGTATGCTGTGCCTGGAATAGAGCTCATGATGGATCTCCTCGGCCATATGTGGCGTGATCGGGGCGAGGAGCTTCATGGATTCGGAAAGCACCTTGTTCAGCGTGTACAAGGCAGCCTCTTTGGTCGGGTTCTCGCCGTACACCCTGTGCTTGACATACTCGAGATAATTGTCGCAGAAATCATGCCAGAAGAAATCCTGGATCTTCTTCATCGCATGGTGGAATTCGTTGCCCTCCATGCTGGCCGTGCATTCCTTTATCGTCGTGCTCAGGCGGCCCAGGATCCACTTGTCGGTCGTGGCGAGGTTGGCAGGGGCATCCTTGCTTGCCGGTTTGCCGAACCCCTCGATGAACCGGGCGGCGTTCCATACCTTTGTCAGGAAGCTCTTGCCGTACTTGATGTCCTCGAAGCTGAACGGCCTGTCTTTCGCCATCGCCCCGCTCAGGGCCGCCCACTGCCTTATTGCGTCTGTCGGGTAGTCTTTGAGCAGGTCGGCAGGCGAGATTATGTTCCCAAGGCTCTTGCTCATCTTCTTGCCGTCCGGTGCGAGCACGTTACCGTTGAGGAGTATGGTCCGGAACGGAGGCATTTTGGTCAGCGTTCCGCTGCGGTAGATCGTGTAGAACGCCCAAGTGCGGACTATCTCGACCCCCTGTGGGCGGAGCGAGGCGGGATAGAACCGCTCCATCCTCTTCTCGTCCGGCCAGCCGCTGATTATGAGCGGTGTGATGCTAGAGTCGACCCAGCAGTCGCATGTGCTGGTCTCGGCCGTCATCTGCGCTCCGCATTCGCACTTCCTCCCCTTCGCTTTCTCTGGATAGAACGGGAGCTCTTCCGGCCCTGCCGCCGCGGTGGCGTTGCAGTCGCCGCAGTAATAGAACGGCAGCGGCGTCCCGAACACCCTCTGCCTGGAGATCACCCAATCCCATTCCGCGCCCTCCACCCAGTCTATGAGGTAGCTGATCCCGAAATCCGGGATCCACTTTATCCTCTCTGCCATCGCGCGGATATGCTTCGCGGTCGACCGGATGTCGGCGAACCACTGCCTGGAAGGGATCAGCTCGACCTGCGTCCTGCACCGGTCATGGACCTTCACGATCTGCTTCGTGCTGTCTTTTTTCACGACCTTGTCCCCCAGCTCCTCGATGATCTTCTTCTTGGCTTCGGCCACTTTCAGGCCGTCCAATGAGCCGGAATCCATCATCCTCCCATGCTGGTCGATCGCCTGATGGAGCTGGAGCTTGTATCTGTGCATCCAGACGACATCCATCTTGTCCCCGAAAGTGCAGACCATGACGAGGCCGGATCCGAAATCCTTGTCCACTTCGCGGTCCGCGATCAGGGGAACTTCCTTGCCAAGAGGCGTGAGGACGGTCTTCCCCTCGTGCTTCTTGTACCGTTCATCGTCTGGGCTGTAGAGGACCGCCTGGCAGGCATGGAGGAGCTCTGGCCTTGTTGTCGCTATGACCAGCTCTTCGCCCTCTGCCGTCGAGAACCTGATGTGGTTGAGGCTGCCTTCCTTCTCCTCGTCGTCGAGCTCCGCTTTGGCCACCGCGGACACGCATCTCGGGCACCAGTACACCGGGTACTTGTCGCGGTAGATGAGTTTTTCCCCATACATCTCGGTCAGGGAGAGCTGGACCTTGCGGTGGTATTCCGGGTCCATGGTCCGGTATTCGAGGCTCCAGTCCGGGCTGAAGCCCATCTGCTTCATCTGGGTCTTCAT
Organism: Candidatus Micrarchaeia archaeon; assembly: GCA_046331685.1. Lineage (GTDB taxonomy): Archaea > Micrarchaeota > Micrarchaeia > Anstonellales > Bilamarchaeaceae > Bilamarchaeum. The sequence continues at coordinate 45,039 of JAXLQI010000003.1, forward strand.
CCGCTCTATCATCTCGACCGTCCATTCGACGCATCTCTCCCTGAACTGGACCGGAGGGAGCCTGCCGAATTTCTTCTCGACCTTCACCTCAGTCGGGAAGCCCTGCGTGTCCCAGCCCTGGGGATAAAAGACGCTGTATCCGTTCATCCTCTTGAACCGGGCGACGAAGTCGATATAGCTGTAAGAGAGGACATGCCCCATGTGGAGCTCGCCGCTGGTGAAAGGCGGCGGCGTGTCGATCGAGTAGACGGGCTTCGGATCGTTCTCGTGGAACCTGTATATCCCCTTCTCCTCCCAGGCCTTCTGCCACTTCTCCTCTATCTCGCGTTCGTATCTCTGCTGAAGCATAAGGATCAGGGGATATATGTCTGGGGAAATTAAAAATCAGGCTGTACGTTCGACTTTCTCGAGCCGGATCCGGAGATCGCCCGAATGCATCCGGACAAGGAGATCCACATGCGTCTGCACCGACTCGGTGACTGCGGTCTCGCTGATGCTGACGCTACGACCGGCGCCTCCCTCGGGAAGGGCACCGCTGCCTCCCATGTATACCGCGAGCCGGGAGCTGAGCTCGGCCAAACGGAGCTCCTCCTCCCTCCTCCTTTTCGCGTCGCGCTCGTCTGCGAGCCTTGTGTCTATCTGCCTCATCTCGCCCATGATGCTCCTGGCCCTCTCCACTGCGAAAACGGAGAGGCTGGATACGAAAGACTGGGGCATGCTGTTATCCATGGCCGATCCGACTATCGAAGGGACCGGGAATCCGACCTCCATGGCTGCGCGGTACATATCGGCCCGCTGCTGGTCTATCTCGCTTTGGGGGGTATTGTTTTTTTTCCCGTTTTCCCTTATATTGGTGTCCCACCGATCGAGGAAACGCCGGCCTGCCCTGATATCCCTGAATTCGACAGTGAGGCCGAGGGCGCAGTGGAATCCTCCCTCCATATGGCGTCTTACCCCTACCGCATCGCGACTAGCCGATGCCACCGCCCCGGAAGCGGCATGCTCTTCCATCTGATCCTCGTACAGCAATCGTCTTGTCCTATTCCATATCGGATTGGTGTCGGTGACCGTAGGGTCTAACGCCCTGACCGCCTGGTCGAAACCGGTCCGGTCGCCAGTTGTGGCTTTCGAGAGTATCAGCCTGAGGCCTGCCTCGTACTGGGCATCCAGTGATCTTCTCTGCGCCGGGGGAGCCCCGGGCGGATAAGCAGGCTGCGGTATCAATGCCCTCATCTGGGCGTCGGCAACCACCCTATCGATAGTAGTTTGAGTGAATTCAACACGATCTATAGCGGCTAATGCTCCTTGACTCCCAGGTGTGACTGCAATCGGTGTTCCCATGATAAAAAGATGTTAAAGAGATTTTAAAAAATTACCTTCTGGCTACCCTGCCAGGGGCCGGAAGCGCGTCGACGATGAGCTGCGGGTCGCCCCCTGCGAAATCAGCGTAATATGTGGCACCATACATGATATACTCCCTGTTCCCGCGGTAAGTGAGGACATTGCCGCTGGCATCGAGGGGCATCACATACGCATTCGTGTATGTGGTCTGCCTGCCGTTATAGGTGAATGTGCCGGTCTCGACGTAGAACTTGACCCGGACCATATCCCGGCCTGAAACCTGCCTGACATATGCTGCGAAGTTATTCAGGTCCATCCCACGTAACCCAGCATTTGGAGCATTCGGATCGCTTTCCCTAGTCCGAGGGAATCGGACCGACATTCTTCTTAGATTATTTGCAGGATCCAAAGTGACAAGGAAACTCACCTCGTTAGGGATCCTCACTGAATTCCGGTACACGTTTCCGTTGGCATCAGTCGGAAGCACCTCTGGCTCACGGTACTGGATAGTGTCATTATCAATCTGCGCGAGCGTATTCTCCAGCCGTACGACGTTGAGCCTTCTGCCGTTGATTTCCCGGGTGTCCACAGCGTTCACATCAGCGTTTGCCGTCCTCGGCACCGTGACGGTGAGCGGCCCTGCGGCCACCATCATCGCAATCAGCGCCGGCCTCATCAATTCCTTGAACCGGTCGGCTACCTTGGAGAATAAGCGCTTTGGCCGTTCGGCATCATGGATATTTTGTGAATGTTCGAGCCTTCTCATTTCACACCCCTCCCATCCTTATCGCTACGGATGTTATTAAAAAACACTCTGGTTTTCGCTTCTTTTCTGTGAAAACTCACAAAATCCGAGGATTTTGTGTAAATTTACATTTAACATTAAATGAAACCAGTCAGGATTGTTCACTTGCACACTGATTGAAGCAAATAAATTCACTAATTACAAAAAATTATAACGTTATGGGTCCTGGAGGATGGCCATCCCCCCGAACGATCTCCGGGTGAGGGGCACGAAAGTTATACCGTACGCGAGCTGGCCTTCAGGGAACCGGCCCACCCTCTCCCCCTGGGCATTGTAAGGGATGGCGTGCGCGGTCACATATGAATTGGAGTTCTCTATGATGATCCGCACCGACGCGATGCTCTCGTCGATATCCGGGCGGATCTGTCCGAACCGGTAGTGCCTGGCCCCGGGCTCCTCGTGCGGCCCCTCCTGCCTGATATAATCCTCTGCGGCGGGGAAGAAAACCCCGACCTCGTAGCGGTGCGAAGGAAGAAGAGCGAAGAAGAACCTCATGTCATACGACGCAGACATCCCCTGGTCCGAGTAAGTGTTGTTCCTTATGAGCGATTCATGCATATATACGTCGTAGGTCTGGCCGTCCGATTCCACCTGCCTCGTCCCGTCGAAAGCCCGGTATCCGTCCGCTTCGCGCAATAGCTGGTCCATGGGCTTGCTCAGCCGTAGGAGAAGCACGTCCGAGCTCCCCACCCTCGCTACCCTCTCAGTAGAAGCATAGCTGCTCGGCCAGACCACGGCAGGCTCCGTGATTGCCGGATTCATGTTGGCGTGCATGTTCGGCCCGACGCAGGCCGCCGTGGAGACGAGCACCCCGGCTGCCACCGCCAGCTTCGAGAATCTTTTCCTGAACGTCTCCCCCTCGTGCGAACAATGCTCTAATTTCTTCATATCCACCCTCGATATTAAATTGTAACAATGAATATTTAATATGTGCCTTTTTCACGGTATTTTTGTGAAAATGGGCATTATTGCCTTAGGAACTGGATATTTCCACAAAATCAGAGCCTGACTTTCATCCCGTCCTTCGCTGCCGCCGTCTCGATCCCGGTCTCCCCGGATATCCGTTCGGCCTCTTTGGACGGCCCTGCCTTGAGCATCTTCAGGCCGAGGTGGGTGATGATGCACCTTTTCGGCCTGGCTATCTTGAGGAGGGCGATGACATCCCCGCTATGGAGATGGCCTGTGTACTTGTCGGGGGCGGGCTTTATGCAGTTGATTATGAGCAGGTCGCATCCGGTGAAGTCAGGGCCGAGGCTGTCGATATATTCGGTATCCGTGATGTAGCCGATCGTTTTCCCCTCGATATGGAGCTTGAAGCCGAACGTTGTCGGCTCATCATGCTTCATCCTCTTCGGCTCGATCTCGAACCCACCCCTCCCTGTCTCGAACCTCTTCCGCTCACCGTATTCAGCGGCGTAGATCGTCCCGGCTCTGGACTGGTGCCACATGTTGATCCCGCGGTCCACGCCTTCGCCGCCTTCTATCGTCCTCTTGCTCCCTATCAGGATCCCCTTCTTCTTCAGCGCGAAGCTCGTCATGGCCTCGATCATCACCGTCGCATCTGTGATGTGGTCTGTGTGGTTGTGCGTCACTATGACAGCGTCTATCGAGGCGGGATCCTGCTTGTTCCGAATCGAATGGACGAGCGCCCCTGGCCCCGGGTCGATGTGTATGTTCGCCATGGCTGAGTTTATCCTGAAGCCGGCGGTCGCCCTGACCTGTTTAATTAGGTTGACCCTGCCGCCCCCGGTGCCGAGGAAAACGATCTCCATGGATGAACTGCTGAGCAAACACTATAAATTCCTTATGAAACAAATCTGCGAAGATGGCCGGCAGCCTCCACATCGTGGGCAACACCAGCTCTTCGACAGAAGCATTCGCGAGGAGGACCAACGAGATATCACGCTTCGTCAGCGGCATCGGTCGCCAGAGCAGCGAGCTGGAGAGGAACATGGGTCCGGGCATGCGCCTCAGCCTCATCCGGACGCATCCGGAACAGAGATGCACCGAAGCGTCCGGCCCGGTCTCCAGGCACATCCTGCCGCTCTCGGAGACGATCGGCACGCTCAATCCCAACAACATCTACCGGAGGTCTGATTCCATCTCATCCCTCCGGGAGAACTTCGCGCCCCTCATCCGCGAGATGATGGAGATCGTGAAGGGCGCCGACGTGGTGCTGCTCGGCGGCACATATTTCGTCCCATGGTGCCTCCTCCAGGCAGCCCGCGCCCTAAGGAAACCCGTCGTCCTCTGCTATGCAGGCATCCTGAGCATGGAGATCGGGCATATGCCCGATGATATGCAGCGGACGCTGAGGATAATGGAAAAGGACTTCTACGACCCGGATATCTTCTACATCTTCCCCTCCGCGCTCACGAAAAGGACGGTGGAAGGGATCTTCGGGCAGGAGCTCGGCAACAGCGAGATCATACACAACGGGGTCCCGCTCGAGTTCCTCTCCGTCGATTCCCCGCCGCAGAGACGGTTCCCTGTCGCTTTCATCGGCAGGAACACCCCGGTCAAGAACCCGGAATTCCTCCTGGACCTCGCCCTTGCCCTGGGCGGGCGCCACCAGGTGTTCATGGTGACGAAAGAGGATGAAGGGAACAGGCTCATCCGCGACCTGAGGAAGGCAGGGGTGGCCGTCCTGGATCCGATGGACACCGGAAGCCTCGCAGGGTTCTACTCCGAGACAGGTGTGGTTGTGAGCCCGTCCCGTTTCGAGACCTATGGGAACGTCCCGCTCGAGTCGGTTAGCGCCGGCACCCCGGCCCTGGTCAGCAGCTCGATGGGCGTCAGCGAGGTCTTCTCCATGCTGGGTCTCGGCGGCTATGTCGGGCATTTCTCGGATGCCCGGGCGGTCGCCGCCCATGTCGAGCGAATCATCAGCGACGGGGAGCGGGTGCCGGAGGAAGTGCGCGAGCGGATCCGTGCAGGCCTCAGCTGGCCGGCAGTCATCTCCCGCTATCTCCGGATTTGCGTGCGCCTGGCGGCTCAGTGTCCCTGAACATCCTGATCCTCTTGCAGTACATGCACGTCTCTGATGAAGACGGCTCGCCGCAGCTGTCGCATTCGGAGATCGTCGCCCCGGAGGCGTATTTAGAGCGCAACGCTCCTTCGATCTCGAAAAAGGTCTTCACGATCTTGAATTTCGTCCCGGGGTATCTCTCTTCAGCCTCGTTGAGCATCTTGCGGACATGGCCGCGGAAGGCGAACTTGGCGTACGGGCACTCCCTGCCCTCTATCTCTATCCCCTTCATCAGGGCGTAGATCGCGACTTCCTTCTCCGGCGTCTTCATGAGGGGCCGGATGCGGGTGACGAAACGGTCGCTCTTGATGATCGGGTCGCTGAAGCGCGCGAGGCGCGATGGCTCGGCCTTCATCAGGTTCATGAAGACCGTCTGGGCGACATCGTCCAGGTTGTGCCCTGTGGCGAGCCTGTCCGCCCGGACCTCGCGAGCCCCCCGGTTCAGCAGGTACCTGCGGAGGACGCCGCAGTGGCTGCACGGTATGTCGCCCGGGTTCTCGGCCACGATCTTGTCCATGGTCGTGCCGGCGCTCTCCTCGTATGTGAAGACGGCATGCTCGATCCCGAGGGATTCGCATTCCCTGCTGGCGACCTTCATCGTCTTCTCCCGGTATCCTTTGATCCCTTCATCGATCGTGACCGCGATCATCTCGAACGGCAGGTCCTTCCTCAGTTCAGCGAGGGAGTGGAGGAGGACGCAGCTGTCCTTGCCTCCGGATAGGCCTACTGCGATCCTGTCCCCTTTCTTTATGAGGCGGTGCTCCCTGACGGTCTTCCTGAAACGCTTGTCGAACATGTGGATGAAATGCTTCTGGCAGAGATGCTTCTGCGCATAATGGAGGAAGACGGACGGCTCGGCGCCGCAATGGCACCTATCCACCGAAAACGACCTTTATTATCTCGACCCTGTCGTTTTCCCCGACGCTTGAAGTCTCGGGGGCGAGCTTGCCGTTGACCTTGACCACTACCTCCTCGCGCATCACCTTCAGTTCGCGGAGGAGCCCGCTCAGGGTCCCGCTGAATTCCATCTGCCGGCTCAGGTTGTCGAGGATCAGTTCCAAAGAAACACCTAGCAGGGGTTCTGCTTCCCCCGCTCAATTATGGAATCGTTGGCCGCCCGCTCCACACACAGGAGCCTGGACCTGCTTTCGGATCCCATGCCCTCCGCCGAAGTGGCTTTGAGACGCTCGAGGATCATCATGGGCGATCGCGATGCTATCTTCAGCAGAGATGAGGTGGACAGGTCTCTCAGTTGAGGGTCGTCCAGGGACGCGATCATCCCGTCGACCATCATCCTCTGTGCCGGCCCTTCCCCCGACATCGCGGAGCCGTCGGCGCATATCACCTTGTATATCATGGCAGCGCTGAACCTCCGTATCTGCGGGTCGACGCTTCCGAGGCCTGCGCACACCCCTCCCAGGAGGTCCTTTCCGTGGGCTGAAAGCGTGATCGCGGCGCTCCGGCGGACCGCGCCGTCCGGGTCGCGGAGGGCCTCGCCGAGAACCATCGCGCATTCATCGGAAGGTTCCGCCCCGTCCTGGAGCCTGATCGAAAGGTCTGCAATCGCCCCGATCTTCTCGGCAGGGCTTCCTTCGCGGATCACCCTGGCCGTATCGGCGAAAGAAATCATCTCGAGAAGGGGACCCTTCCGGATAGTGCCTGCCGCGTAGCCACTACCTGCCCTCCTCGCCCTCAGCATCATAGGCTGAATCATTGTGGCGTAAGATATAATAATCGATGGCACCCTCGCGTGCAATCCCCCCTCTTTTTATTTTTTATCAGCAATTCCAAGACCATGAAAATCACCTCCTTATGGGCACGAGAGATACTTGACTCGCGGGGCAATCCCACCGTCGAAGTCGATGTAGTGACAGAAAACGTGCTGGCGAGCGCGGCCGCGCCGAGCGGCGCCTCGACCGGAAGGCACGAGGCCGTCGAGCTCCGCGACGGGGGCAAGAGGTACGGGGGGAAGGGAGTCCTCAAGGCGGTCGATAATGTGAACAACGTGATCGCCCCGGCGCTCGCCGGGATGGAGGTCACGGACCAGGAAGGCATAGACCGGAAGCTGAAGGAGCTGGACGGGACCGATGACAAAGGGAACCTCGGGGCGAACGCGATGGTCGCCACATCGATGGCTGTCCTCCGGGCGGCGGCGGCTTCAGAAGGCAAGATGCTCCACGAATATATCGGCGGCACTATCCTGCCGAACGCCATGTTCAACATCATCAACGGTGGCAAGCACGCCGGCAACGGCCTCGCGGTCCAGGAGTTCATGGTGATCCCCGAGGGCGAGCTGTTCTCTCACCGCCTCCAGATGGCGAGCGAGATCTACCACGTCCTCGGCAGGCAGCTCGTGGCCAAGCACGGCCCCTCGGCCAGGAACGTCGGTGACGAGGGGGGGTATGCCCCTCCGATCGGCAACACCTACCAGGCGCTCGACGCCATCGAGTCCGCGATTGAGGAAGCCGGATACAAGGACATGTGCTCCCTGGCCCTGGATTGCGCCGCATCGTCGTTCTATGACGAGAAGGCGGGGAGCTACAGGATAGACGGCAAGGAGATCAAGGAGGCCGAGCTGATCGATTACTACCTCGACCTCGTCAGATCGTACCGCATAAGGAGCATCGAGGACCCTTTCCAGGAGGAGAGCTTCGAGGCCTTCGCGGCCCTCCACAAGGAGATGCCGGGCCTCCAGGTCGTCGGGGACGACCTCACGGTCACGAACGTCTCAAGGCTCAGGGAGGCGATAAGCCAGGGTTCCATCAACGCGCTCCTCCTCAAGCTCAACCAGATCGGGACAGTGACCGAAGCCCTCGAGGCCGTGAAGATGTGCCGCCAGAGCGGCCTCAATGTGATCGTGAGCCACCGCTCCGGAGAGACAGAGGACTGCTTCATCTCCGATTTCTCGGTCGGGATAAACGCCGGGCAGATAAAGACCGGAGCCCCTGCGCGGGGGGAGAGGACGGCGAAATACAACCAGCTCCTCCGTATCGAGGAGAGGATCGCCGCGCAGCAGCTTTAAAAAATTAGTCTAATATCTGATTATGACTGAGATAGCGAGTTGAAACGATGGTCGACCGAAAACCAAATCCCACAGATGCGAAGACATATTACCAGAGCGGGAACGACTATTACGAGAAGGGGGATTACGACAAGGCCATCGAGAACTACAACATGGCCATCCTCCTGAGCCCTGTCTTCTCGGAGGCATACTTCAACCGGGCCCTCTCGTATTACCAGCTGAAGAACTTCGACAAGTCCATAGCCGATTACACGAAGTCCATGGAGCTGGACCCCCAGAACCCGATCATCTACAATAACCGGGGGGACGCTTTCTACAGGAAGCAGGATTTCCAGAGCGCGATAAAGGATTACGACAAGGCGATCCAGCTCAATCCCAACTATCTCAAGGCGTTCTACAACCGCGGCCTCTCATACGCTTCGGTCGAGGAATACGAGAAGGCCGTTGAGGATTTCTCCAAGGTGATAAAGCTCAAGGCCGATTTCGCCGAGGCATACCACCTGCGGGGCCTCGCTTACGAATACGCCGGGAGCATCTCGAGCGCGATCGCCGACTACACGAAAGCCCTCGAGCTCAACCCCGAGCTCACCGAAGCGAAGACGCACCTGGACAGCGCCAAGGCGAAGAAGGACCAGGAAGGCAAGGACGGGAAGGAAGGCGGGACCGCGGACATAAAGATGCTCACCAAGCCGAACATGACGTTCAACGATGTCGCCGGCATGACGAAGATGAAAGAGGAGATCCGCGAGGCGGTCGTCTACCCGATGCGGAACCCGGATCTGGCCAGGAAGTACGGCAAGCTCGGAGGGGGAGGCATCCTGATGTACGGTCCGCCCGGATGCGGGAAGACGTTCATCGTCAAGGCGGCAGCCGGCGAATGCCAGGCGGGTTTCATCAACGCCAAGCTGTCCGACCTCCTCGACATGTATGTCGGCAACACGGAAAAGAACATCCACAAGGTGTTCGAGCTCGCGAGGAAGAACAGCCCCTGCCTCCTCTTCTTCGATGAAGTCGAGGCTATCGGAGGCAGGAGGGACCAGGGCGAAGGCCAGCAGTACATGAAGATGGCTGTCAACCAGATGCTTTACGAGATGGACGGTGTGGAGGCCAACAACCAGAACGTCCTGATCATCGCGGCTACGAACGCGCCGTGGGATGTCGATCCGGCGCTCAGGCGTTCAGGCCGTTTCAGCAAGACGATCTACATCCCGGCCCCTGATTACAACTCCCGCGTCGCGATTCTGAAGATGCACTCGAAGAAAAGGCCTCTCTCCCCGTTCATCCCGTTCAACATGCTCGGCCTCGCTACCATGGGCTACGCTTCCGCCGACCACAAGGCCATTGTGGATGACGCCTCGACCATCCCCTGGAGGCAGGCATTCATGGGCATTGAGAAGAAGATAGAAGAGCTCACGAAAGGCGGCATGACGCGCGAGCAGGCCGAAGAGATAGCGAAGAAGCAGGTCTCCCAGAGGCCGGTGAGCCTCGGCGATTTCGTCTCATCGCTCGCTAAGAAACGATCATCGCTCCCTCCATGGTACGAGCAGGCCAAGAAGCAGATCGGCAAACAGGAGGAAGTCACGATAATCGACGGCAAGGAGCACAAGAAAGTCACCGACAGCAAGATGGGCCCTGGCGAGAAGGAAGCGTTCAAGGACCTCCTCGGCACCATAAACAACAGAAGCCAGTGGCACTATAAGATGTACATGACCGTCGTCAAGGAAGCGATCCTCCTGATCCTGAGGATAATGGTACTCGTGACCGAAGGCGGCAGGATAGTATAATAACCTTTTTTCTGATTCTATTCCATGTCACTGCTCATCCGGAACGGTAAGGCCTTCCTGAACGGCAAGTTCGAGAAGAAGGACCTGCTCCTTGATGGCGGAAAGATCGTCTCCATAGGCGGCAGCCTCAAGGCCGGCGAATCGATAGACGCCGGCGGGATGCTCGTGCTCCCGGGCCTGATAGACCCCCACGTCCACCTACGCGAGCCTGGAGACACTTACAAAGAGGACTTCGTAAGCGGGACCAGGGCGGCCATATCAGGCGGGTTCACCACAGTCATGGACATGCCGAACAACGCCATGCCGACCGTGACACGCGAGCGGCTCGCCGAGAAGGCCCGCCTCGCCAGGGAGAAAGCGGTCTGCGACGTCCTTTTCCATTTCGGGGGGACCGACAGCAATTTCGATGAAGTGAAGAAGGCGGATCCAGGATCCCTCAAGCTCTACCTCGGGAGGACGACCGGCGACATGATTCTCAAGGAGCCGTTCTCGATGGAGAAGCATTTCCTATCTTTCCCAAAAGACCGGCCGATAGTTCTCCATGCATGCGACCACAGCGAGGAAGAGGAGGAGAGCCTGGAGAGGACCTACCGGATCGAGGAGGATGCTGTGGCGAAAGCCGCCTCATGCGGCCGGAGGATACATATCGCCCACGCCTCGACTTGGAAGGAGATCCAGATCGCGAAGAGGTATGCCCGCTGCACCGTCGAGGTCGCTCCGCACCATCTCTTCCTTTCCAGCAACGACAGGGAGCGCCTGGGGCCGCTATCCAGGGTCTATCCGCCCCTGCGCAGCGAGCGGAAGCGCATCGGGCTCTGGTCGGCTCTGGAGATGGCCGACTGCATCGCGACGGACCATGCCCCTCACACCATCGAGGACAAGGAGAAAGGGGCCGCGGGATTCCCTGGCCTCGAGACGAGCCTCGCTCTCATGCTCCATGGCTGCGATCTCGGGCTGATCGACAGGATCTGGGTGGTGCAGAGGATGAGCGAGAGCGTGGCCTCAGCCTTCAACCTCTACGACCGCGGCAGGCTTGAGAAGGGGCTCAAGGCCGATGTCACGATAGTGGATCCGAAAAAGGTATGGGAAGTGGATTCAGGCGAGATGGAAAGCAAGTGCAAGTGGACCCCTTTCGATGGCATGAAGCTCAAGGGCAAGGTCCACACAGTGATCCGGGACGGAGTGCCAGTTTTCCAGGAATATGCATTCATCTGAGGGGCTGTGTCATGGGATTCAACTGGACATCATCAAAGATCGAGACGCGCGCGAGCCGGATCTCGGGGAAAGGGATGTTCTCGAAGGAGAGGATCAGGAAGGACGAGCTGATCGCGGCTTTCGGGGGGCACGTATTCACTTTCGCGGAGTGGGAACAGCTCCCTGACGGAGTGAAATGGCTGGATCTCCGGATCCATGAGGATCTGATCATCGGCCCAAGATCGGTCTCGGAGATAGGGGACGGGGACCACATCAACCACAGCTGCGATCCGAACGCCGGCATCAGGGGGCAGATCATCCTCGTGGCGATGAGGGACATCGATCCGGGCGAAGAGGTCACTTTCGATTATTCAATGGTCCTCTTCGGCGGTCATTTCAGGATGGAGTGCCATTGCGGCTCAGCTTCCTGCCGGAGGCTCGTCACTTCGGATGACTGGAAAAAATCGGCCCTGCAGCTCAGGTATTCCGGATACTTCTCATCCTACCTGCAGGAAAAAATAGATGAGAAGGTCAGGCCTTCTCGATCTTGACATGGGCCTGATTGCCGGCGTAGGTCGAGCTTATCCTCACCTTCATCCAGCCTCCCGAGCTGGAAGCGTCGGCGATCGTCCCGGGGTTGCTGAGCGGGTATTTTATCACTTCGACCACCTCGGTAGGGCCCTGCGGGGTATTCACGGTGAGGTCTATCTCGGAGCCCTGGCCGACCTGAGCGGTCTTGAGCGATATCGTGTTCGGCGGGATATACACGTCTGTGACCACCGAAGTGTTCGTACCCAGGCTTCCGACCGAGTTCGCGAGTGATGCTATCCTCGACACCGCGAGCTCGGCCTGATAGGAAGCTATCTGCTGGTTGGCTTCATTCGCCTTGAAGTAGACCAGTACGAGAAGCGGTATGAATATCAGGAGAACCAGGGCTACGATCACGAGAAGTTCAGTACTCACTTGTCCTTTCATTTTTTCCCTCCCTTAACGAGCGTGTGTTACTCTTGGTTTAACTTTGCGTATCTCCTTCCTCTTGCGGAGAACATTATTTAATTCTGAGGCCAGCTCGTCCACGGACTCGACCAGGGAGTCTTTCTCGGTCTTGAGCGCCACGTGGCCCTTTTCCATGTCGAAATATATGCTGACGACGAAGGTGGATTTCCCTTCCTTGACATGGACCGAGCAGTTCCTTATCTCGAAGCTCTTGCCGAACTTGTCCAGTATATGGCCTATCTTCGCCCGGATGTGGGCATAATGGCTCATGCTGTCCTCGTCGAGGCCCGATATCTGGATCTGGATGCCTTCCTGCATGAGATCCTTCACTTTCTTGAATATGTCGATCGCAGCAAGGACGCCGAGCGGTTTTCGGTCTGCTACGACTATCACGGCCGAAACGCTCTTCTCAACCATCCTCCGCGCCGCATCCTGGACGGTAGCCTCCTCGTCGACAAGTGTGACGTCCGGCCGCAGGATGCCTGAGATCTTGATGCTGTCCATGCTTATCTGCTCCCCGCTCCTGATGTCTTTCCGGCCCGAGAGGAGCAGGTTGGGGGCGGTCCAGGATCCAATATCGAAATTGGAGATCACGCCGATCAGATTGCTCTTCCTCATAACCACCAGCCTACGGGCGCTGTTCTCCTTGAGGGCCGTCCTCACGCTGCCGATGGTCGCGTCCTCATCGATCGTGTAGACCGGGCTGCTCATGAGCTCCGAGACGCTCATCTGGGGGATCAGGTTCGCCTTGGCCATCTCCTTGAGCAGTTCGACCCGGGTCGTTATCCCTATGGGCTTCTCGTCCTCGTCGCAGACCGGGAGCGCCTTGAAGTGTCCGAGGAGGAAGGCATCCATCCTCTCCACTATGGTCGATCCCTCGTTGAGGAGCGGCGGCTTGATCGTCGCGGATTCGCATTTCACGTTCTGCGGGTCCCTGATCCCCTGGGTGAGGCTCCGGTGGTCGATGATGCCGATGTACCTGCCGTTCTTTGTGATGATGACCGCCGGCTGAGTATCCAGCTGAGCGAGAGCCTTTGAGAGAGAATCCGAACTTTCCAGCACTGGTGTCTTCCTGATTTCCATAAATAACGCCTCAAGCCTTTGTTAAAATATATAAACTAAATAGGTATATAAAGAATATGGCGAACCAGATGCAGATTCAGTCGTTCTCACATCTGGAAACGATGGTTTCCAAGCCTACGTGGAAAGACATACTCCTGGAACTGATCGCCAGCAACTCCATAGACCCATGGAACATCGACCTCGTGGAATTGTCGGATGCGTTCATCAGGAAGGTCCGCGACATGGAGACGATGGATTTCGTCGTCCAGGCCAATGTCATCCTCGCAGCCTCGATCCTGCTGAAGTACAAGAGCAATTACCTCAAATCCCTCAGTTACCAGAGCGAGATCCCCGAGTATGTGCCAGAAGAAGGGGCCGGGCCGGGGATCGAGGACTATCCGGAGCTCACCCTCTCATCGAGGATCCCGCCCAAGCGCCAGATCACGTTGGACGAGCTTATCGGCGAGATGGAGCGGATCATCAAATATGACGACATCGAGCGGGTCCGCATCCCGCGGGGCTCGATAACCGAGACCGTGGATATGGAGCTCTCCGAGCACGATATCGAGCATGACATGGAACGGCTCCTCGGCCTTGTGCGGGAGAGCACCGATGCCGAGGGGTGGTCCCTCTTCTCGAGGCTGACCTCAAAAACGGACCTGGAAGGGACGGTCTACACCCTCATCTGCCTCCTCCATCTGGTGCAGCTCGGCTCGATCGATCTGCGCCAGGATTCCATGTTCGGCGAGATATTCATCCATCTTTTGGACAAACCGAAGGCTCCGGCGCTCTAGCTTTTTTATATAGATCCATCAGTTTCGCGATATCCCAATCCGTCTTCAGTATCCATCCGAACACCCATCCCACCTCGCTCTGACGTCAGTCCTGATGTTTTTAACTATTTGTATCAATATTCCAGTGGAATTGTAACAGAAAATATGCGGATTTCTATGACATTAGTTAATTTAATGTGAAATCAGACAAAAAGAGAAATAAACCCGCTGGGCGGGAAAATCAGAAAAAAATTACTCGATGACGGTCGCGCCCGGCTTCGCCTTAGGTTTCGACTTAACTATCTTCACGTTCGCAGGCGTGAGGATGATCATGTCGTTGGAAAGGAGCGCGATGTCGCCGTTGATCTTTCCTGCGTGCATCTTCAGCTTGGAGAGGATGCTCTTGAGCCTGTTCGGCTGCTTGGAGAGCGGCATGACGTTGAGTATGATTATGTTCTTCTGGCCAAGCTCCTTGACCGCCATATCGCCGTCGCCTTCGTTCCTCAGGTCCACTCTCTTCACGTAGAAATCAGCTGGCGGGCTTACGACATCGCCTTCGGCCTGCATCAGTTCTTCAAGGTCAGGTACTTCCTGGGTCTCGTTCTTGCCACCTAAAATCTTGTCGAAAAGTCCCATCAAATCACCATTTGTGCATGGAGCATATCCTATGCCTAGTGCTTTCCTTTAATGTAACTAAATTTTAAATATGTGTCGGTGTTCCTCTCTCGCCTTTTCAGTGGAGCGCTTTGTAGCTCGCCGCCATATTATTACTATTGGGAGGGCCCGGCAGCCCTCCAGACGCTGCTTTTTAAATATTTAGTTCAACATTTTCCCTGGTTTTTGCAACTGGGACCCCAAAAAGCGGGGCTCAGGCAAGACCTCCCAGACGCAGCCCGGATGGGCTGTCATAAAAAAAGGTGAAGAAATGATTGATGCAGTCCTATTGGCGTTGATGGCAGGCGTCCTGACGCTGCTTTACGCTGGCTATCTGGCCTACCGCGTCGTGAGCTCTCCGAGCGGGAACGACAAGATGAGGGAGATAGCGAAAGCGATCCAGGAAGGCGCCAACGCTTTCCTCCTGAGGCAGTACAAGACGCTCGCTCCTATTGTCATCGTGCTTATCGCGGTGATAGCGGTCGGGGTTAATGTCCCTACTGCCATAGCGTTCACCGCGGGCGTTTTGTCATCCGCTCTCGCCGGCTATATCGGCATGCAGGTCTCGGTCCGGGCGAACGTCCGCGTGGCTGAGGCGGCTAAAAGCGGCCTCGAGAAGGCCCTCGGCGTCTCGTTCAAGGGCGGAGCGGTCACAGGGATGGCGCTCGCCGGCCTCGGACTGATCGGCGTCGCAGGCCTGTTCAGCTTCTTCGGGAGCCTCGCTCCGCTTATCGGCTACGGATTCGGCGCTTCGCTCATCTCGCTCTTCGCCCGTGTCGGCGGCGGCATCTACACCAAAGCCGCAGATGTCGGCGCCGATCTTGTCGGGAAAGTCGAGAAAGGGATCCCAGAGGACGATCCGCGGAATCCGGCCGTCATCGCGGACAATGTCGGCGACAATGTCGGCGACTGCGCAGGCATGGCCGCCGATGTCTTCGAGTCGTTCGTGGTCACGGTGATCGCTGCGATGCTGATCGGCATCGGATTCGCCGATGCCGCGCTCCTCCAGATCCCCCTCGCTATAGCCTCGATCGGGGTTCTCTCGAGCATCGTGGGGTCATTGTTCGTGAGCGTCGGCAAGGACGAGAAGATAATGCCGGCCTTCTACAAGGGGGTGGTGGTCAGCGCCCTGCTTATGATCGGAGGCTCGTACCTCTATCTGAACGATGCGGCCGTGCCGGAGTTCTCGTCGAACTCCCTTTTCGTCACGATCATAATGGGAGTGGTCACGACGATAGCTCTCTTCATGATCAGCGAATACTACACCGCGACTGAATACGGTCCGGTCCGCAACGTCGCGAAAGCTGCGACGACCGGAGCCGGCACCAACCTCATCTCCGGCCTTGCTGTCGGCATGGAGTCCACTGTCCTGCCGAGCCTGGTGATCCTCGCCGCGATAGTGATCTCTTTCAAGGTCGCCGGCCTTTACGGGGTCGGGCTGGCTGCGGCGGCGATGCTGTCCCTTAGCGCGATCGTGATCGCTATCGACGCCTATGGTCCGATCACGGACAACGCAGGCGGGATCGCCGAGATGTCCGGCCTTCCTGAGAATGTCCGGAAGATAACCGACGCCCTCGATGCTGTCGGGAACACGACGAAGGCCACGACCAAGGGCTACGCCATCGGAGGCGCTGCCCTGGGAGCCCTCGCACTTCTCTTCGCCTATGCGGCGGAGACCAAGTTGACCGCGATCAACCTGCTCTCCACTCCGGTGGTGATCGGGCTTTTCGTCGGGGCGCTCCTGCCGTTCATCTTCTCCAGCCTGCTCATGTTGGCTGTAGGGAGGGCGGCCTTCCAGATAGTCGAGGAGGTCCGCAGGCAGTTCCGCGAGATCAAGGGTCTCATGTCGGGCAAAGGCAGGCCTGATTACGCGAAATGCGTGGACATATCCACAGCCACTGCTCTCCGGGAGCTCGCGCTGCCAGGGGCGATGGCCGTCCTCGTTCCGCTCGCGGTCGGCTTCATTTTCGGAGCCGCTGCCCTCGGCGGGCTCCTCGTCGGTGTCATCGCATGCGGCCTGATGCTCGCCCTGACCATGACGACAGCCGGCGCGGCCTGGGACAACGCCAAGAAATACATCGAGCAGGGCAATTACGGAGGCAAGGGCTCGGATGCGCACAAGGCGGCGGTCGTGGGCGACACGGTCGGGGACCCTCTGAAGGACACGGCCGGGCCGGCGCTGAACGCTTTGATCAAGGTCGTGAACACCGTGTCGCTGGTGTTCGCAGGGATAATCATCGCCAAAAGCCTGAACATACTCTGATTTTTTATTTTCTCTTATCTCTTTTTCCTCATGACAGAATCGCCCGATCACCCGTGGGCCAAGGACCACGATTCCAGGCTGAAGAGGAATCTCGACGAGCCGCCGAGCCCTTCGGCCCGGTTCTTCTTCGATTTCCTCTGCTCCAAGGGCGTGTTCCGGGGAAGGATGCTCGATCTCGGATGCGGGAACGGTCGCAATGCGGTGTTCTTCGCCCAGCACGGGTTCGAGGTCCATGCCGTGGACCGCTCGGACGAGGTCCTCAAGGACCTCGATATGCACGGCGTCATGCCGCACTGTCATTCTGTCACCGAATACTGGCTGTTTGAGGATGCCTTTTTCGACCTCGCGATGGATATCTTCTGCTATTGCGAGCAGAAAGAGGAGGAGAAGAGAAGATTCTACCGCAGCGAGCTCATGAGGGTGCTCGGTGCCGGCGGCTATTATCTCCTCTCGGTCCCGTTTTCTCAGAAAAAGCTTGAATCCGAATTCACGGATGACGGGTTCGCCGTTGTCGGAAGCGTGCGATCCAATGACAGGATCGCCGGGAAATCTGTGGATACATTCAGTCTCATTATGAAGAGGTGACTACCTCCTCTCCCCGTACGCTTCGAGGAATCTCCGGTACTCCTCAAGTATCTGCGGCGTGATAGACGCCCTCCTTGTCGTCACTATCTCGACCAACGTCTGCGTCGAGACGGCTTCAGGCTGGCCTGCGAGCTTGGCCCGCAGGGCACGCATCTTAGCGCTCTGGCATATATCAGCTATGTCGGCTCCGCTGAAGCCGGGCGTCATGGTGGCGAGGAGCTTCAGGTCGACCGAAGGCGCGAACTTGCCGAGGTGTATCCTGAACATCTCGACCCGCCCGTTCTCGTCAGGGGGAGGGATGTAGAATATCCTGTCGAACCTTCCGGGCCTCATGATCGCCGGGTCCATGAGCGCAGGCTTGTTCGTCGCTGCGATCACCACGACGCCCTTCTGGCCTTTCACCCCGTCCATCTCGGTCAGGAACTGGCCTAGGATCTCGGATGATCCGCCCATCCCTCTCGCCGGGGCGAAAGTCTCGATCTCATCCACGAATATGATTCCGGGCGCGTTCTCCCTCGCCCTGTTGAAGGATTCCTTGATGACAGTGACAGCCTGCGTGAAGCCTTTCTTCATGACTTCCGCGGCGCTCAATGACTGGAACGATGCCTTGAGCTCATGGGCGGCGGCGCGGACGATGAGCGTCTTACCGGTGCCCGGAGGCCCGAAGAGCAGTATCCCCTTGCTCGGCTTGACCTTGAACTCCTTCATCTCTTCCTCATGCAGGAGCGGGAGCTGTATGGCTTCGAGGAGAGCCTGCTTGACCTGGTCCATGCCCGCCACATCCTCCCATTTGACCGCGGCTTCCTTCGCGGCCTCCTCCTCTTTTGGCTTCTCGGCCCCGACCCTGCGCTCGAAGTCCATCCTGAACTGCTCGTACATGTCGAGCTGGGCGAGGCCTGTGCTCGGCTTGACATAGCCGAGGACCTGCTCGAAATGCGCCATGGAGAGGGGGATCACTACGCCCTTCAGCGTGGCCTCTTTCGCCGCGAGCCTTTTCGCTTCCTGGACGACGTTCTTCATATCGGCGCCGGAGAACCTGTCGGTCTTCCTTGTTATCACGTCCATGTCCACATCAGGAGCGAGCGGAAGCCCCTTGAGGGTCACCTTGATGATCGCCTTCCGCGCCTCCGGGTCGGGCAGGTGCATGTAGATTATCTTGTCGAGCCTTCCGGGCCTGAGCATGGCGGTGTCCAGGGCATCGGGCCTGTTCGTCGCTCCGACCACCATGACCGTCGCTTTCGATTTGCTCGCTCCGTCTATCTGCTGCAGGAGCTCGCTCAGCACCCTCTGGCCGACCTCGTCCAGGCTCTCCCCGCTCCGCTTCTTCGCGAGCGCGTCGATCTCATCGAAGAAAAGCACAGTCGGGGCGTTCTTCCTGGCGTTGTCGAAAATCTCGGCCACGTTCTTCTCGGATTCGCCGTACCACTGCGAGAGTATCTGCGAGCATTTGACCTCTATGAAATTGTACTTGAGCTCTTTGGCTAGCGCCCTCATGAGCATGGTCTTACCGGTGCCCGGCGGCCCGAAGAGCAGGATCCCGGCCGGAGGCTTTATCCCGTATGCGAAGGCGATCTCTTTCTTCTCGAGGGGGAGCATGATCGCGTCGCGCAGCTCCGTCTTGACATCCTCATACCCTCCGACATCAGCCATGGACTTCTCTTCGCCGCCGGATGACATGTCGGTCATGCCGAACTTGCCATAGGCTTTCATCTTCTCCTTGCGCTCTATCTCGGATTCCCTGCTTATGTTGACCCCGATCTGCTCGAGCCCCCCGAGCACGGCTATGGCAGCGAGCACCCCGCCTGCGAATTCGAAGCGGAATGGCGTCCCGTAGACCATGCCTATCACGAAATAGACCGGGATGAGGAGCAGGAGCGCGAGCGATGACTTCAATTGCGGCCTGGGCTTGAGCCTGCTGGAGAGGTAGCCGACGAGGTATAGGGCGACTCCCCAGCCGATGAGCTGGAGCACCATGGAATCCTGTATCATGAGTATGAAGAAATTGCCGACGATCCACCCTGCCGAGTCCCAGACCCTGGACAGGTTCTCGAAGTCGAGGAACCGCCCGAACGCCCCGCTCAGCTCCCCGCCGAAATTGCCGATCTCGACAGCCTTCCTCGTGAACTGCAGTTCGCTCTTCCCCGGCTCATATATCTGCATCTTCAGCGGCATATAAGCGGTGTTCTGTATGAGCCATATCGAAGAGAGGAGCAGGATCGCCACGACGGACGATAAGGCTATCGCGAGGCTCTTCCTGGATCCGAAATACAGGGCGCCCATGGCAAGGCCGATGATGGCGACCCAGCCTGAGAGCGGGAGCCCCCCGAAAACGAACGGGGCGAGGATGAGGATCTCGAGGACCGCGATCACCATCCATTCCTCGAAGGCTTCGAACATGACGAGAGCGAGCACGAGCAGGTAGAACGAGGCGAAGACCGCGGACTGGTACATCACGGCAGGCAGGCCGAGCACGGTCCCGATGATGAGGCCCACCGGAGGGACCCTGGAAGCGATGGCGCCGCACAGGGCGGCGAAAAGGATGACGAGATATATAGGATAGAACGGGACGGCCGAAAGGAGCATGAACGTCGCGAGGAAGACGAGGACCCCGTTCCAGAGCTTCTCGCTTTTCTGCGCTTCGGCTACCATCGAGGCGACTTTCGTGGCAGCCATGGACTGGGGCGCCGGGGACTTCTGCGTTGGCTGGGCCATGCTACTCTCTCCCCAGATTGCTTTTTTTAACCTACCGAATGAAAAATCCTTCAGCCGACACGTATGTCAGGCTCTATCCTCCGCCAGTCCATGTTCATGAACTGCCAGAGCTGCTTGATCGTGGAGTCGTACACGAGATCGTTCTTCGAAGCCACCTCCTTCGGACGGTCGATCTCTATGAGCGGGAACCTCCTCATCCAGTCGATCTCGTCGCGGAACGGGTTGCGTTCGATCACGTAGGCCCGGTTGCGCTCTGCCTTGACCTTTTCGCACCAGGCGACGACTTTCTCTATCTCATCCTTGGTGACCATGGCGTAGTTCTCGGCGAGCATGTTTAAAATTATCCCGTTCAAGAACGGTATATGGCTGGAGCGGATGCGGTTATGGGCCTCTTCGGCCTGTTCTTCGGATTCTTCTGGGTTCTCTATTGCCTGGTCTTCGTGGCCGCGTTCGCTTTCTTCTTCCTCTGGCTCTGGATGCTCTACGACTGCCTCAAGAGGGAAGACTATGCCGGCCCTAACGACAAGCTCCTCTGGGCGCTCGTGATACTCTTCGCCGGCATCATCGGCGCCGCCCTGTATTATTTCCTGGTCAAGGCCAGGAAATGAATGCCGCTCATGGCCATGAGGGGCATCGTTTTAAAAATCCTAAAATGCAAGGAACTACGACAAACAAGCTTGAACCTCAGTGATATCTATGCCCAATGAGCATGCGCCATTTACTGTCAGAGACGATGCCCTCGTCGCCTGGAAAGAGAATCTGCTGAACCTAGCGAGCGTCCCGGTCCAATACGGCTATGGATGCCTCGACGGGATGGTCAACACACTCAGAACGGTCGGGGGGGATGTCTTCCTCTCGGCCGTGGATGCCGGAGCCCATTTCGCGAGGCATATCTATAATTCGGCAAGATCCGTCCTCTACAAGAGCCCTGCTGAAACCGGCACCCTGGAACAGGCTGTCCGGGCCGGAAGGTCATACGACATGGATTATCCGCTCTCGCTGGAGACGAGGGCAGGGCCTCTCGGTTTCAAAGCCTACTACGGCCTTTACCTCAAGCTGATGCGCGAGAATTTTGCGGAAGGCTTCGTCCATGGAAACTACGTCAGGCCGTTCTATGCCGCCTGCGACGACCGCGTAGATGGCACACGGAGCGACTTCGCGATAAACGGGAGGGTGTACCAGAAGACATTCTCGATGATGATGCAGCACTGGCCGGGGATACTCTCCCCCAGGCACCCGGATTTCCCCGGGCTCAACATCCTCGTGTGCAGGGAGTCCCGCTGCCCGGCTCCGGGCACGTCGCTGATCGGCTTCAAGAGCTCCTCGACCTATGCTCCGACCAGGGGGCCGGCCGTCGAGGAGAAGAACCGGTTCAACGACCGCTTCGGGCAGATCCTGACCGCGCACGACATCCTCCTCTATGACCACACGATGCAGGCGTTCCGCGAAGCGAGCGGGTCCAATCTCTTCGTCGTAAGCAGGGACGGGACGGTGTACACTCCTGCGCTCGACGGCTCGATATTCCCCGGCCTCACCAGGGATTTCGTGGTCAGGCTCATCGGAAGCGATGCAGGGGCGGCCCTCGGCCTCAGGCTCAGGGAGGACGACCTGGGCGAAGGTTGGCTCCCGCATCTTTCGCGGGATGGGGGCGAGGTCTTCTTCACCGGGAGCGCCCTCGGAGTGATCCCTGCGAGGCGCCTGATACTGCCCCGGACCAAAGATCCTAGGGACATCACGGATTACGATATCCATGAGTTCAGCGCCGGTGTGGGGACGTTCGCGTCGGTGATATCAGACTGCTACCGGTGCTTCAGCATCGGGGACGCGTTCGAGGTGTCATACGGCCGGGGGAAGAAAGCGCTCGTCCGGGATTTCGAAGAGGCTTCGCTCCTCTTCGAGGTGCCAAGGCATCTCCGCGATCAGGCGAGCGAACGGTTCATGAAGCTCGACGGGACCAGGCCGCTGGACATGCCTGCGGACCAGTGCCTGCGGAGCGGCCGGGTCGCAGCCGTCCCGCCCCGGAACCGGCGCGTCGCATGGTGAGATTAAAACCGCTCCGATTAGATATCACCCGCATGCTTCGCTATCTCATCATGGCGCTTCTAGGCGTGATCTCACTCGTTCTCGCATACTCCGTACTCGTCGAGCCATACAACCTGCAGGTGACGGAGCACGGGTTCGATCTCTTCGACGGCTCCGGCCATCCGCTGAAGGCTGTGCTCATCTCGGATACGCAAACGGCCTACGATGATCCTGGGTATCTCTCCAGGGTCATCTCGGTGGTGAACGCCGAGGAGCCGGACATCGTCTTCCTCGCAGGCGACATAGTCGACGGGGAACCCGGCGGATGGTCGAAGCTCGGCCAGCTCTCAGGGCTCCAGGCGAAGCACGGTGTGTACGCGGTCTTAGGCAACCATGACTACCGGGACTGGCGTTGCGATGATCCGACGAACGATGGATATGCGGAAAATGTCACGAAGGCCCTGGAAGGCTACGGCATCGGGGTCCTCCGCAACAGGCATGTAGATCTGGATATCGATGGAAGAAGGTTCTCGCTCGTCGGTGTCGATGACCTCTGGGCATGCAAATCGGATCTCCGGGGAGCCTTGTCAGGCGTGGACATGAGCCGGCCGAAAGTGATCCTTGTCCATAACAACGTGGCTGTCCGCGGGCACCCTCTGGGGAACCATACACTCGTCCTTTCAGGCCATACCCATTGCGGGCAGGTAGACGTCCCATTCATCACCGATCTCCTCGTGGATGTCCTGGGGTTCGGCAAGATAACCGGCGGCGCGCGCAAGCTCCCTGACGGGAACTCGGTTTTCGTGACCTGCGGGGTGGTTCCCGGCGGGATCAGGCTCTTCAGCAGGCCGGAGATCAGCGTCCTCTATCTCGATTAGGGCTTCAGGGCTTCCTTGTAGTTCCGGTCCGCTTCGTCCCAGTTGATGATATTGAAGAAGCCGTCGACGTATTCCGCCCTGCGGTTCTGGTACTTCAGGTAATACGCATGCTCCCAGACATCGAGTCCCAGCACCGGCTTCTTGCCCAGGCTGAGGGGGCTGTCCTGGTTCGGCAGGCTCATTATCTCCAGAGCGCCCTTGTTCACCACGAGCCAGGCCCATCCCGAACCGAAGTGCCCCTTCGCTGATCCGCCGAACTTCTCCTTGAAAGAGGCATAACTGCCGAACGCCTTCGTGATCCCATCGCCTATCTCTCCGTGGGCTTCGCCACCGTCCTTCTTCAAGAGCTTCCAGAACATGGAGTGGTTGGCATGGCCCCCCCCGTGGTTCCGGACCGCGGTCCGGATATCCTCCGGGACTTTATTGAGGTCCCTGAGGAGTTCCTCGGCGCTCTTCACGCTGAGCTCAGGGTGCTTGTCTATCGCCGCGTTCAGGTTGGTGACATACGCCTGGTGATGCTTCGTGTGGTGGATCTCCATCGTCTTGGCATCTATGTACGGCTCCAGAGCGTCATACGAATACGGCAGTTTCCCTATCTCGAATACCATTTGGACACCTCTTTTTTGATAATTAGGTGAACCTAAATCAGTCCGAATAATTATATATTTTTGCCGATCCGGCAGCCTAGCCCAATATCAGCTGTTCAAATGTCTATCGAGCCTTTTTTTTGTCCTGGGGTACTTCCATGAGGTCGATAAGCCCTCCGATGACTTTGACTTTATGGGGCTGGAGGTCTTCCCTCAGCTCCTCGAGCTCCAATTTCGCGAGCCTGAAGTATGTTATAAGAAGCCCCCGGCCGAGGTTTGTACTGAGAGCACCACTATCCGTGACTCTTATGTATAGTTTTTCTTCTTGCCCCAGGGATTCGATCGGCCTGGGCAGATGCTCCTCCAGTTTCTGATCATCAAGGAGCGCCGGTCTTTCGTCCTTCTTCGCGATCCGGCCCGCAGCCGCAGTGCCGCTCCGTCGTTTCAATCTCCTAGCATTCACGGGAAACCCCTCAAGATCCGATATGTGGGATCGCTTTTAATTATGACACTAACTACGACATCATCTCTTCACGATCTGGATGATATCCCCGTCCACTACGATGTGGTCGAGCCCTACTCGCTGGGGCTGGTGCTTCACGCTTTTCCCCCAGACCAGGCCGTAGCGGAAATCTTTTCTGAGGTCGCGGTGGAGCTTCTCGCACACCTCCCCTATGGAGATACCTTTTCGGACCACAAGGGGCTCTGTCAGGTCGGCATCCTCGCCTTTTTTCTTGGTGTACACACGGATCAGCTCAAGCTGCTCATAGACCTTCTTCTTGAGCTCGTCTATGCTTCCCTGGTCCCCGATAGAGATCGGCACATACCGGTAAGGGACTTTCGGCAGCTCCCGGACTAGGTCCGCCTTTGTCAGCACATAGAGAGCGGGGATGTAAGCCCTGTTGCCTTCCAGCACATCGATGAACTCGTCTATGCCGATATCGCTGTGGAGGACGATGTTGGCGTTGAAGATGCTGTACTGGTTCATCGCGGCGAGGATCTCCCGGTGGGTGATCTTCGTGAGCGGCACCGTAGAGTTGATGGTCACCCCCCCGCGGGCCTGCTTCGAGACGGAGACGCTGGGCTTCTCGGTGTTGATCCTGATGCCGAAACCGTAGAGCTCGCTTTCGATTATCCGGTTCTGCTTCGGGTTCGCAGCCTCGATCATGATGACCACCAGATCGGCGTTCCGCGCGACCGCGATGACCTCCCTCCCGCGTCCGCGGCCGTCTTTTGCACCCTCGATTATTCCTGGCAGGTCGAGCACCTGAATCTTGGTATTGTTGTATTCCATGATCCCCGGGATGCATTTCAGCGTGGTGAATGCATAGGCGGCTGTCTTCGATTCGGCGTTCGTGAGCTTGTTGAGCAGGGTGGATTTGCCGACCGAAGGCAGGCCTATCAGTGCAACCGTAGCGTCCCCGCTTTTCTTCACATCGAAGCCCCCTGCGCTCGCTCCGTGCTTCTTCGGAGCGATCAGCTCCCGCCTGATCTGGGCGATCTTCGATTTGAGTATGCCTATATGGAACTCGGTGGCCTTGTTTTTCTGTGTACGAGCCAATTCGTCTTCTAGCTCTTTGAGTTTCTCCTGCATTCCCATTTTTCTTCAACTATTAGATTGAGCGGTTAGTTTTTCAAATATGGGGCTTCTGGTCAAAGCTTCTTCAGGCCGTCCCGCCATGCACCGGAATCGGCTTTCGCGAGTTTCGCGGCGATGGCCCTCGCGCTTTTGGTCTGCAATTTTCTGGATATGTTCTCCACCCATTTCGCTGTCGGATATCCGATATCCGCATACTCCTTGGCCTGGAAGGCGCATTCGAGGTAATCCGCGTCCTTGAGTACCGTCTGCTCGTCATCGGCAAGGCGCAGCGTGCTCAGGAAAGCGTCCTTCAGCTTCGGCTCGAAGCCATCGATCTGGTCCCTCTCGACTTTGCGCTCGAGGGAGCCGTCCACCGTGATATATCTCGCCGTTATCTTGTTCATGTCGAGCAGCCTAGTCTCGTGCATGTCGTGGAAGACCGCGGCCGTGCAGACCCGGTTCGCCTTCTGGTCGTCCATCCCCTCCATCTTCGCTAGCGCGAAGGCAATTATAGCCGTCCGGAAGGTGTGGTCGGCGACGCTTTCCGGGCTGTCGATCTTCTCGGTCCACCAGCCGCTCCTTCTCACCCTCTTAAGCATCCCAGCCTCGAAAACATATCTCATGAACGCGTCCATGGTCATGTCTCCCCTCCAATCTTTTTAACCATGCGATGCTATTACGCTTTGGTGAAGCACCTTAAGGATGCCCTCAGGAAGGAGATGATCGCGAAGCGCGCCTCGCTCCAGAAGGACGAAGCAGGGAGGATGAGCGATGCCATAACGGCGGAGCTTCTCTCCCGCCCCCGTTTCAAAGAGGCGAAGACGGTCGGCCTTTACCTCCCAAAAGGAAACGAGGTGGATACCCGCCGGATCATCCGGGAGGCCCTCGCGATGGGCAAGGAGGTCGTGGTCCCGGTGACAGACCATATGATTACCTTCCATCCTTTCTCCTCTTTCGACGATCTCCATCCAGGGAAATTCGGCATCTTGGAGCCGAAAGCGAGGATAGCGCCGCGCGGCGAGCCCGACTTGGTCATCGTTCCAGGGGTATCGTTCGGGCTTTGCATGCACAGGCTTGGCTACGGCAAAGGCTACTATGACCGGTACCTCTCCACCTCATCCGCCTACCGGGTCGGCATCTGCTACGATTTCCAGGTGGTGGAGCGTTTGCCATCCCACGAGGACGACCAGCGCATGGACGAGATAATCACCGAGAAGAGGGTAATAACATTATAAATCAGCAACGAGAATCCAGGTTGGTGATCAGATGACCGACCTCAAAAGGACTATAAAATGCTCCAACTGCGGCAACGAAGCCTCCATCACGCTCAGCAGCGAACTCGACCTCAGGGAGCTCCTCGTCGCGGGCAAATGCAACCGATGCGGGAGCTCTCTCCAGGTCAGCTACGGGATCGTAGGGGAGGGCCAGCACGGGACGAGGACCCAGGAATCAGGAGACCCGATGGCGGTCAATATCGACGAGAGCCTCTTCACGCCGGACATCCCCAGCGACACCCTCCGCGACCTCATGGAAGACTGAATGCTCCTGCCGGAGCTAGATCCGGAGCTCAACCACAGTCTCGTACACAAAATCGGGCTTCAGCTGCTTTATGTCGCCCCTTTTCGCGGTACCGCTGAGCACGAGCGCGGATCTGATCCCGCAGTTCTTCGCGAACGTTATATCGGTGTCCAGCCGGTCCCCGACCATCAGCATCTCCTCTTTCTTCAGGCCATGCTCCTTCAGCATCAGTTCGAGCAGGAACGGATTGGGCTTTCCTACGATGTGCGGTCTCTTGCCGCTCGCGAACTCTATCGCGGCCACGATCGCCCCTGCGCCCGGAAGGTGCCCGTTCTCGGTCGGGTAGGTGTGGTCGTTGTTCGAAGCGAGGAAAAGCGCCCCCTTCGAGATATTCATGTGCGCCCTGCAGAGCTTGTCGTAAGTGAACGCGCGGTCCAGCCCGACCGCGACGATGTCAGCCTCGTCCGAGACTTTGATCCCGGCTTCCCGGAACTCGTCCTCGATCCCGTTCTCGCCCACGAAATACACGCTTTTCCCCCGGTGGTTCTGGGAGATGTATCGGGCGAGCGCATAGGATCCGCAGTAGACATCCCTCTTCGTGGCGGCGAATCCCATCTTCGTCAGCTTGAGGGCGACATTAACCCTGCTCCGTGTCGCAGCGTTCGTGAGGAACAGCGTCTTCACCCCGTTGGCCTGGAGCTCTTTCAGCTTGTCGGCCGCCCCGGGCACAGGCGTCTTTCCCACATAGAGCGTGCCGTCGAGATCGAATATCACCGCTTTTATCATGGTTTTTTATAGAGAAGGCAATGTTATAAACGGTATGCGGGTGGCAGTCCTTTTTTCCGGTGGCAAGGATTCTGTATTCGCCGCATTCTGGGCGCTCATGCACGGCTTCGAGCCCCTGCTTGTGACAGTCCGCCCGCCCGAATACTCGATGATGTTCCACCATCCCAACATCGATGCCACAAGAAAACAGGCCGAATCGCTCGGGCTGGATCAGGTTTTCGTTGAAACGACCGAGGAGAACTGGCGCGTGAAGCTGATCGAGACGTTCCGGAAGCTTGAAGTAAAGGGAATTGTTGCGGGGGCGGTTGCGAGCGAATACCAGCGCAGGCGCATCGATTCCATCGGGGAGGAGCTTGGCATTCCTACCTACGCCCCGCTCTGGCATAAGGACATGGAGGACAGCGCTGTGATGGAGGAGATGCTCAAATATTTCGATATATATGTGACTGCCGTCTCGGCTGAGGGCCTGGGCCCTGAATTCCTCGGCGAGCCGCTGAAAAAACTCATAGATGCCAAAAAACCGGGCGTCCATCTCTTCCTGGAAGGCGGCGAAGGTGAGACTTTCGTCGCGAATGCCCCCTTCTTCAGAAGCCGGATAGAGATAAAGAAGTGGGACAAAAAATGGGACGGCGTTCGCGGCGTCGCAGAGATACGGGGATGACTGGTTCAGTTTACCTTCGCGACAGCATCCTTGCAGTCCTTGATCATGGCATCCTGCACCTTAGAGCTCCCGTTGTAGGTCGTCCGATCGCATAACGATGGATCCTTGAGCTGTTTCGCTAGGGACTCCAGGCACACAGCCTTGGGTATGTCCGTGTTGATCTTCATGCAGGGCTCGCCGCTTCCGATCGTCTTCGCGACATCGGTGACGCACATCCCGAAGAAGGTGCTCGAGTTCAGTTCATCGAGAAGAGGATCGCAGGCACCAGGGTCCCTCTTGAGGTTCCCCTCTTTCTTGTAGCAAATGTCCATGCAGGAGATGTACATCGTGTTATTCCCCGGATCGGTCGGGTATTTTACGCATTTCGCCTTGCAGGCGCTCAGGTCGAAGGGGGCACCGCCCGATGATCCCGTCGTGACTCCCGGAGCCGATGCATTCCCGGGACCGGGCTGTGCCGTGCATCCGGCAAGAAGGATCAACGCCCCGATCAGCAACAGGTTTCTCATGGGACCATCAAACCATTAAGACTATTAAAATCTTCCCGAAGCTCCCCCTGGGGGGCGACGGATAATTATAATCTGCAGAGCAGCCAGGTTTCAACTAGCCGGACGTGCACGGCTGTCCTTAAAATACTTACTCCGGATGTAATGACATGAGGGTCGCGGTTTTAGCTGGACTATTGATTATATTGGCTTCTATCTCTTACTCGATCGACGTGACCGAGTGCCAGGCAATAACGGCGAACGGCACATACAACCTCACTTCCCCCCTCTCCGGAGCGAATATCTCGGCCTCCCCCGTTGCCGGCGTGGCATGCATCAAAATCGCATCATCGAACGTTTCGCTCGACTGCAACGGCTTCAACATAACAAACAATGGGACCGCAAACGCCATCGGCATCCTTCTCAACGGATCCATCACGAATGTCACTGTAAAAAATTGCCCGCAGATATACGGATACTCTAATGGTGTTTATCTTAACACAGGTTCAAACGGAAACACTATCGCCAACAACACCGTCATCAATTCGACAACGACCGGCTACTTGATCCAAGGCTCAAATGGCAACAACCTGACCAATAACACCTTCATAAATTCAACTGCGACAAGCGGCGTAGGCTTCGCAGTCAACTCCGGTTCAAACAACGTACTAATCAATAATACTGCCATCAAGGCAAATTGCCAGGGGTTCTCCCTCTCCTCCAGCGGCAACAACAATCTAACAGGCAACATCGCCATAAATACATCCAGCGGATGCTCCGCCCCGAGCGCCTTCAGCCTCGCCTTCAGCTCGCTCAATAACCTCGTCAATAACACTGCCATCAATTCAAGCAACGGCTTCTCCCTTTCCTTCAGTGGCGACAACAATAACAACCTCACCAACAATACCGTCATCAACGCAGGCCTTGGCTTCGTCATTACCTCCAGCACATCCAACCGGCTCTCCAACAACACAGTCACTTCCTCAAACATCGGTTACGAGATCGCGTCCGCCAGCGGCGTCAACACATTAAACAACAACACAGCAACCAACTCGAACATAGGCTTCTTCCTCGCTTCTTCCCCTGCCGGCACGCTCACCAACAACACTGCAATCAACTCATCAATACACGGCTTCGCGCTCAACACCAGCTCTAACATCATCCTCACAAACAACACCGCCATCAATTCGGCGAGCCATGGATTCGACTTTACCTCCAGCGGCAGCAACAATATCTCCAACAACACCGCGACGAACTCGGGCATCGGCTTTTTCGTAAACGTGAGCATCGCCACTCCTCTCATCAACAACTTCACCGGCAATACCGTTTCCAACAGTTCCAGTTCAGGCATGTCTATAAGTGGTAACAACACAAGACTGAACAACGACCATTTCTACAATAACAATCCAGATTTCACGATCATCGGGAACGGAACAGTGGTCAATCTCACCAGCGTGATTTTCGACAACCCTTCCGGAAACTTCTCCAACTACACAAACCTCTCCATTAATGACACCCTGGCGGGTGTATCGTCCTATTCGATAAACTGGAGCCCGCAGCCTGCAACGCCTCCGGCGGGGTTCGCCTCATTTGCGAACAAATTCCTGAACATTACGAACACGAGCGGATCGGTTAGCATTGACAAGGTAACCTGGCGCTGGGTTACGGGCGAACTCAGCGGCGTCTCAGAAAGCAACCTGCAGCTCTGGGTGTTCAATTCAACAGGCTGGGCGACCCTCAACACGACACCGAATACGGCTGCGCATACCCTGTCCCAGGCCAATCTCACCCCTTCCAGCGTCTACGCGATACTGGAGTTTGTGTCGTGCCCAGTCATAACCTCACCCGGATCCTACCTGCTTTCAAATAATACGATAGGGGCGCCGAATGATGCCTCGCCGTTGAGCGGATCGGCATGCGTCAAAATAGCGTCTTCGAATGTCGTGTTCAGCTGCAATGGCTTCAATATAACCAACAACGAGACAGGCACCACCTACGGTATCCTTCTCAGCGGCCCCGTAACGAACATCTCTATCAGGAACTGCAACGTCTCGAACTACACTTACGGCGTCTACCTCTCCCAGTCCAACCGCACGAACGTCACAAACAGCACCATGTTCAATAATGCCCTCGGGGTATACGTGCTCGATTCCAATACTTCGAACGTCAGCCTAAGCCGCTTCTACAACAACAGCCTCGATTACCAGATAAACAACACGGGCAGCTTGCCAATCCGGTCGGGGATGCGCAACGCGATTTTCGACAACCCATCTGGCAACCTGTCGAATTTCTCGAACCTGACTCTTTCCGACTCGGTTTCTGCAGGCTCCTCTTATTCAATAAACTGGAGCGCTCAGCCTCCAGTCCCCTTCCCGTCAGCCCTGACGCCGTTCAACGGCAAGTTCGTCAATATCTCAAGCCAGGCCGGTGCTGTATCCATAGACAGCATAAGTTGGACGTGGGTCGACCCGGAGGTATCCGTACCACTGGAGGAAAATCGCTTCGAGCTCTGGAAGCTCAACAGCTCAGGATGGATCGTCCAGAATTTCACCCCCGATGTTTCTGCTAACGAGATTTCCCTCGCCAATCTCAACACCACCAGCGTCTTCGGCATCCTCAACAACGACTGCCCCATTATCAGCGCGCCGGGAAGCTACCAGTTGACCAAGAATCTCGTCGGGGCTCCAAATTTTGCCCCTGCTACCGCCCCCTTCACCATGGACGGCTTTGCATGCGTGATGATCAATTCCGCCAACGTTGATTTCGACTGCGCCGGATTGAACATCACCGGAAGAGGGGGGCTCTCGCCTTACTTTTACGGTGTGTTCATCAATGCCACGGCCGGCAACGTCACGATCAGGAACTGCCCCAACATCCTTAACTACACTGCCGGGATCTATGCCCTCAACTCGAGCGGAGTCCTGATAGTGAATTCAACTTCGCACCACAACAGCGGCCCGGGCATCCTTTTCGACAACGTGTCGGACTCCGGCATAGTCAACGTCACCGCTTTCAACAACTCCGCCACCTATACATACGGGAACATCGTCATCTCAGGGGATGGCAATACGATCGTTAATAACACCGCGTTCTCCCTCGGCGGAGCCGGGAACCCTGGGTTCGCTCTTGACGGCGGTTCGAGCAACAATACATTCATGAATAACATCGCCTTCAACAACAGCTTCAACTTCGCACTGGACGCGTTCCTGACATCGGGCGAGTCGCGCGACAACAACACGATAGTCAATAATTCGGCGTCCTTCGGCACCGTCGGCTTCACCCTGACAGGGGCGAACAACCTCATAGCCAACAACACGGCCTTCAACCAAACGTTCGGTCCAGGCTTCAGGCTTATCGGGGGAACGAACAATACGGTCATAGGCAACGCGGCATTCGACCAGTCGATTGGTATAAGCGCGCACGGTTTTGAGTTCGATCAGGCAAACTCCACGACGATCATCAACAACACCGCTTACAACAATTCGGGCGACGGATTCCGCTTCAACGGAAACGTTCTCGGCGGCAATGATAACCTCGTCGCGAACAATTCAGCCCAAGACAATGCGGGTACCGGATTCATTTTCTCCTCAAGCAATAACAACACAGTGACGAATAATGCAGCCATAAACGATTCCGCCGGAATCGATGACTCTGGCCCCAGCGATTCGAACAGATTCGTGAATAACCGGGCGATCGGGTGCTTCAATGGAATCGGGTCGGTAGGCTCCAACAGCATATTCATCAATAACACGGTGCTGAATTCGAATCTGGGCTATTCGATCGGTTTCGGAAATAACATTACCGTCATAAACAACCTCGCAAACAACAGCGACTTCCGCGGTTTCAGCTTCGATTCCGCCTCTAACAGCACGATCGCGAACAATACTGCTGTCAACAGCTCTTTCGACGGGTTCGGTTTCTTCGATTCTCTGTCCACCGGATCGAACACGAGCGTCGTCAATAATACGGCGGACGGCGGGACCAACGGCTTCGGCGTCTCCGGCGTCATTAACTACACTTTCAGGGACAACCTGGCTTCCAATAATTCATATGGATTCCAGATATCCTCCAAGAACAGCAGCTTCATCAACAACTCCGCCCACGACAATGCTGTCGGCTTTGACTTCAGCTCGACGTTCTTCCCGATCCCCGCGGGAAATGTCCTTGTCGACAGCACCGCCTTCAATGATGGCGTCGGAACTCTTCTCGGCGATGTCAATCAGACGCTCTTCATCAATCCCCACTTCTACAACAACTCCGTGGATTTCTCCATCGCCTCGTTCTCTGCGGCGGGCATCTCATTCAATCTTTCAGGAGCCGTTTTTGATAATCCATCAGGCAATTTCCAGAACTACACCAACCTTTCGATCAACGACACCCTCTCTCCTGTATTTTCGAACGATACTTCGTATAATATAAGTTACGCGACCACGGGCCATGTCGCCCTTCCGTCAGGCCAGAAATCCTTCGCAGGGAAGTTCATAGACATCACTAACACCTCGGAGAATGTCTCTATAGACAGTATCGCATGGACCTGGACGGATTCCGAGATAGGAGGCAATGACACAGAATCGGATTTCCGCCTCTGGAAGTTCAACATGACTGACGGCTGGAAAGTCATCAACGGCACTCCAGACACGGTAGGTGACACTCTCTCATTATCCGGCTACGCCCCCGGGAGCATACACGCGATATTCCAGAACGGCACGGCGCCTGTTCCAGACTGCCCGATAATCGGATTCCCCGGAGTTTACCAGATGGGCGTGAACTCGGTTGGCGCGCCCAATCCAGGGCCTTCCTGCATCTTTTTCATCACCCCGGACTCATCGCTCGACTGCGCCGGGTTCAACCTTACCGACAACGCCACCAGCGGTTCCATGGGGGCGCTGATCGATTCGAAGACGAACGTCACCCTAAGAAACTGCATCATATATGGTTACAACCACTCGGGAATAGAACTCACCAACTCTAATCAGAGCGCTCTGATAAACAACGTGATACGCCGCTCCGGCGAACTTTTCTCTGGCGGTGCCCATATCTCTGCCAGCAACGGCAATCTCATCGAGAACAACACCGCCCGCGATGACATCATTAACGGGTTCCTCATAGAGGTCAGCAACAATAACACTCTGAGGAACAACTCCGCGATCAACAACAGCGGCTCCACCGGCGGCGGGTTCACCCAGTCCGATGCGCACAACAACACCTACATAGGAAATGCCGCGATGAACAACTCCGAAAGCGGGTTCCTCTCGGGGTTGGCGAACAACACCCGTTTCATCGACAATGTCGCATCCGGAAATGCTTTCGAGGGCTTCGATGTCTCCGATTGCTTCAACACGACTTTCAACAACAACACGGTATTCGGGAACGGCGAGAACGGATTCCACATAGATCCGGGAGACAGGCTCACGGCCATGTCGGGGAACACTGTCTTCGGGCATCCGGTCAACGGGGTCTACATAACCTCGAACGGCACCATCAGTGCGGACCATTACTTCAACAACGGCAGGGACCTGCGCATCGAGGCGCCTGCGGGGGGGCTGGATATCTCATTGTCGTATGTTGTCTTCGACAATCCATCCGGGAGCATCCAGAACTTCACCAATCTGTCCCTCAACGATACCCTGACTGCATTATCGGTCTATACGATAGACCATTCGGCGCAACCTGCGATCCTTCCCCTTGGCGTTGCCTCTTTCGCGGAGAGATATGTCAATATCACGCGCGTCTCCGGAACGGTCTCCATCGACAGCATCGCCTGGCATTGGAGGGACGCCGAGCTGGGCGTCCTTGACTCGGAGTCGGAATTCCGTCTCTACAAATACAATTCTACGGGATGGGTCGTAGTGAATGCCACCCCAGACACGGCGGGAAACACACTCAGCCTAACGGCCCATTCTCCGGCAAGCGTCTATGCGATCCTGGAGAACGGCACAGCCGTCTTGCCTAACTGCCCGGTCATCTCGTCCCCCGGGGCATTCACCATGACCGGCAATTCCGTCGGCTCGCCTAACCCGGCCTCCCCGATCGCCGGGACGACGTGCGTCCTGATAACCTCCTCCAACGTGGTTTTCGACTGCGACGGTTTCAACATTTCGAACAACGGCACCGCCGGTGCAACCCATGGCGTGGCCGTCTCGAACTCGATTTCGAATGTCACGGTCAAGAACTGCAACATCCGCAACTACGACACTGCCATACAGACCCTGTCGCTGAACAACAGCGCATTCAGGAACAACAGCATGAGCAACGACAGCAAGGGCATTGTGATCACCTCCAGCAACAACAACTCCA
This sequence comes from Candidatus Micrarchaeia archaeon, assembly GCA_046331685.1. Classification (GTDB taxonomy): domain Archaea; phylum Micrarchaeota; class Micrarchaeia; order Anstonellales; family Bilamarchaeaceae; genus Bilamarchaeum. The sequence goes on from JAXLQI010000003.1 coordinate 80,068, forward strand.
TCTCGAACAACAGCATCTCCACAGCAGGAGCGTCTGCGGGCAACCACGGGGTCCAGCTCGTGAACTCATCGAATAACGCAATAACGAACAACACGATCGCCGCGAACGGCTCGTCCTCGGGCAACATGGGAGTGAGCCTCGAGTCCTCTTCGAACAGGAACAATGTCACGAACAACACGATAACTGTGAACGGGACCTCTGGCAACAACGGGGCAAGATTGCTGACCTCGGCGAACGACAACAATATCACGGGCAACCAGATCAATACGAACGGCAGCAGCAACGGAAACAGCGGAATCACAGTGACATCGTCGCTCCGCACCCTGATCCGCGGAAACATTATAACCCCCGACGGGGTTTCGGACAGCCACGGCGTCTTATTCCAGACCGCTTCGACGAACAGCACGGTCGTGAACAACACCATCGTCGCTCCAAAGGGGGTGGGGGTTTTCCTCCTCGACAACACGAATCACACCAATGTCAGCCAGAACGCGATCCTGAACGCCTCGACAGGCATTAGCATACAGTGCGGCTCGGCATCCACGTCCACCGCCAACAACACAGTCGCCGATAACCGAATCGAATCCAACGGGACCAGCGGCAGCAACCACGGCATCCTGCTTTGGATGCAGGCAACCTGCTCGATACTCAACAACACGATCTCACGCAACAATGTCTCTGCCCGGAACGGGACGGGGATTTACATCATCGGCGCAAACCGGACGATGATCTTCGAGAATAATGTCACCACCCCGCTGAACAACCACTGTATGGTTCTCCAGACTTCCGCGAGCGATAACAACGTCTCAGGGAACCTCCTCGAGAGCTGCGGCGCTGGGGGCATCGTCATCGTCACGCTCTCGAACAATAACAATATCATCAACAACACGGTGAACTTCGCCGGCCTTGCGGCGCTCGCCGACGGCTTCTCCCTCACGGGCGTCAGCAACAATACCCTCGCCGGGAACACGGTCCACAACGCCAGTGACGACGGTTTCCAGGTGTCGACGAATGCGAACAACACTAACCTTACGGGGAATACAGCCCACAACGTCGTGGCAGAAGGTTTCGAGAGCTCGTTGAACTCCAACAACACCTTCACCGGCAATGTCGCCTATAACTGCGGGATGGGGTTCATCATCTTCAATGCGACGAATGTCACATTGAGGAACAGCACCGCGCACGGCTGCGTGCGGGGTTTCGATGTTCAGACGAATTCCTTCAACAATACGCTCCTCGACAGCATCGCTTTCAACAATTCGATCGGCACCGACGTAGTGAATTCCTCCGGCACTCAGTTGACGGACACCCATCTCTATAACAACACCCAGGACCTCCATGTCAACGGCGGCGGGGTCATCAACATCTCAAGAGCGCTATTCGACAATCCATCCGGGAGCATCCAGAACTTCACCAACCTCTCCATCAATGACTCCGGCACCATGAACTATTCGATAACCCACTCGGTCGAACCTCTCACCGCTCCTCCTGGTCCGTCATTCGCACAGAAGTACGTCAACATTACCAATCTCTCCCCAGGTATCATCATAGACAGCATAACCTGGCGCTGGCTGGATTCCGAGCTGGGCGGCGGAGACAACGAGTCGGCATTCGAGCTCTGGAGATTCGACTCTTCATGGAACCAGGCCAGCGCCTCTCCTGATACTGTCTCGAACAGATTCGCTCTGTCCAACCTGAACTCATTCGGAGTGTACGGGATAATCCAGAATGTATCAGTCAACCTGACCGAAAACCTCACGGTCACGAAGGCCGATTCGACCCTACAGAACGCCTCTCCCGGGGGCATCGCCTCATTCAATATCACTGTCAATAACACCGGCAACGCTTCGATAAGCCCGACAGTGGTGGATGTGCTTCCGGCAGGCCTCACATTCTCCTCGACATCGCCGGCGAACAGCTCTGGATCCGGCAACACGGTCACCTGGAACCTCCCTGCGATATCTCCGGGTTCGTTCACCGTCATACTTCTCAACGCCACGGTCGACCCAGGAGTGGTCGCTGTGGCGAACCTCACGAACTTCGTGAATGCGACCACCGGCAACGTGACGGGCAACGCCACGGCTAATGCCACGGTCTATTATGCGAATCTCTCGGTCGTAAAGATGGACCAGACGGTACTGCCGGTGTCCCCCGGAGGGATAGTCCAGTTCAACATCACGGTCAACAACACAGGGAATGTCACTCTCAATCCGGTGAGGGTCGTTGACACCCTCCCCCCGGGCCTCACATTCGCAAGCGCTTCGCCGTCGATCAGCTCGCTCGTAGGGCAGGTTGTGGCCTGGAACTCGGTCGGGTCGCTCGCGCCCGGGGCTTCCGTCGTATTAAGGATGAACGCGACTGCGAATCCTGGTGTCGTGGATGCAGGGACCCCACTCCTCAACCTGACGAACTCCGTCAACGCCACGGGGGTGCCTCCGAACGGATTCAATGTGACGGCAAACAATACGACCAACGTCACGGTCTCATATGCCAATATCTCGGCGGTGAAGACGGTCGTCACACCAGCTCCTTTCTCGCCGGGCGGCAGCGTCCTCTGGCAGATCAACATCACCAACCCGGGCCAGACAGTCCTTGACCCGGTCTTCGTCTCAGACACCCTTCCATCCGGCTTGCAGATCAGCGCGCCAGGCTCCTCACCTTCGCCGGACAGCATAAGCCCGGACAACCGGACGATGAACTGGACGAACGTAGGCCCGATCGCGCCTGGGGCTAGCGTCGTGATCCTGATCAATTCGACCATCGGATCCGTCGTCCCTGGCACCTACGCGAACAATGCGACCGCGAGAGGCAGTCCGCCTAACGGGAATCCAGTCACAGCGTCCTCCAACTCGTCGATTGGTGTCGGCGTCGCGGCGATAACCATAGTGAAGACCGTGAGCCCCCTCAGCGTCCAGAACGGGAGCAACGTTACGTTCACAGTGAATATAACGAACACCGGATCGGTCCCGCTGAATATCTCGGCCACAGACCAGCTCCCGCCGAACAACACCTTCCAGTCGGCTAACATCGCGCCGTTGGTCTCAGGGTCCAACCTCACCGGCCAGAACCTCACCTGGACCAATTTCATCACCCTGAATGCGAGCAACTCGACCATCCTCGTATTCAATGTTTCGGTTGACACAGCCGGGTTATACTCCAATCTTGTCAATGTCACGGGTGTCCCGGTGAACGGGGCGAACGCCGCGGCCTCCGGGACGGCATTCTTCAGCGGATTCGTCCCCGGGGCCCCGTCCTCCGGAGGGGGAGGCGGCGGCCACGTATCGCCTCCGTTGGTGATAACCGTGGATAACTCATGCGATGGGGCCAATATCACCGTCACGAGCGGCGGCTCCCCGGTGAGCGGGGCGCATGTGACGGTCCAGGACAACGCAGGGAACAGCGTGTATGTCAATGATACAGGCGCGGATGGCAAAGTGCCGTTTATGAGGGGAGCCACTACATACACAATCCACGCGTCGGAATCTGGCTATTCGCCTGCTGTCCTTGTCACTGAAGCGGGGAGGCTGGCATGTATCCAGGCCGATCAATGCATCTCAGACGCAAATTGTGCAAGTAATGAGAGATGCATCAATCCTCAAGCGGAAGGGAGCCGATTCGGTCCTCAGTCAACTTACCGGATAGCGCCCGCTTTTGCCGCATGCCTTGATGACCAGATAGCAAACGAAGTAGATCAGGACGAATTCTTCTGTCCTTCATCGACGATCCCCGACTCGGTGACCATCCCGGGACTTGATAGCGGTTCAGTGATTTTCAGGTCCTTCATTGCGCTCGGACCTGAAGACTGCGGAAACATAATCGATAAAAGCTACTGCCGGATATGCTCGAGCAAATGCACGGCACAGTCGGACTGCAGGTTGGGTACTTACTGCATACACCAGTCATTAGATTTTGTAAATGTGAATATTGGCCAAGGCAGATGTTCAATCCAGCCCGCGCCAACCAGCTGCTCCAGTACCTCCGACTGCGAAGATGAGAATCAAATCTGTGATTTGCCTCTTTCGCTCCCCGGAACCCAAGTTAATGGCACTTGTCGAATAAAATCGTGCACTGAAGATTCTAATTGCAGCACGGGAAGCTACTGCGAGCCCGCCTATGGCGTTTGCTTAAGGGGGTGCAACCAGGGGCATGAGAATAATTGCGGGCTCGGCTCGATTTGCTACATCGAGGAGGATTCCGTACTCAACTACCCAAGGCCCCTTGCCACCATAAACGGATGCTTAAAAGGCTGCAGAAGCGATTCCGACTGCGGTCACTTCCAGTTCTGCGACTTTTCTGTGGTTGGCCCTCGTATTGGACTCGGCCGATGCAACAACGTGGGCTGCGGTGAACTGGATCCTGCCGGTCACAAGTTCGCAGATCCAGCTACGCCTAGGCCTTCCGATCCATGGGAATGTGATTCTGGGATTCTAGCTCGTGGCGCTCAATCGAATCCAGCTTGCAAAGACTGTAACCTCGAATATCCAGATTCAGGTAAAATATGCATCAACCACCAGTGTGCCGTCCCAGGCTGCACTAGCAACAGTAACTGCACTGGCGGGCAAGTATGCAATCTAACGACATACCAATGTGAGGCTCTTGGGGCCTGTGCACGGCCGGCAGCCGCGCCGCCATCCTGCGGACGCACATCCCCTGCAGATTGCGCTTGCCCGAGCGGGCAGGGCTGCATCGGAGGTGCCTGTTCTGCGGTCACACCTTGTTCCAGTGATTCAGACTGCGGAAGCAGCCAGTCATGCCAGCCTCTCGGGGATGTTAAAAGATGCGCTTCTTGCGCGGCTTCCATTACAAGATCCGGATATACAGATATGCTCATTAGCGTAAAATGCGATGGAAATGCATGTCCCAACTGTGATGTCACTGTCACTGATCCGGCAGGCACGAGCACTACGATAAAAACCTCATCCGACGGAACAGTCACTTACACTCCAGCCGGAGGTTCGGGCAGTTACAGTGCAAGTGTCGGCTCCCCCGGCCACTCTGCTCCTCCTGCAACGACGCCCTACTCGGCGCTGCCGCCCGGCTGCCCGGGTTTGCCGGTTATCCTGGCATCGATCTTTGCCGCTCATTTCTTCCTTGGCAGAAGGAAATGATGTAACCCCCTGGGGGGTGCAGAATCTCTTTATTCAGGCTAATTCATAGAATCTTGATGGCCTTGACTGCATTGAGCAAGGAGCGAGGATCTTTTAGGCGACTTAACGCATTCATCGGGAAATCACTGCTCGCAGGTTCGATACTGACCGCATGCAGCCCAGATAATGGGCTTCTGATTCCGGATACAGGCGTGGTTATCGATTCCGGCCATGGTGAATCCGACGGGGGTATGGCCGATTCCGGACCGCCGCAAACCAGCTGCAGCGTTGCGGAACCCAATGCACTTTCCTGCCAGAGGCCTGCAACAGGAAGGGTAGCTCAGGGAAGCATCCTCGGAGCAGGCAAGTTCTATTTATCCCTTGGACGAATAACTTTCGACCCTCTCGGAATCCCCAAGCCTTCAATCATGGTCTACGACGAAAAATGCAACCGCCTAACCGGTCCTACGATCCCTGAAGGAACTACCGCGCAGATTGTCAATCCATTACGGGACATAAATATTTCTCTCCTGGTGCCTATGGCGTCGCAGCAGGGCTCGCAGGAATCCTGGTCTGAATTCCAGCTGCAGGATGGGCATTGCCAGAGGATATGCTCCCCGGTTATGGAACAATCTGTTGTTATCGAAGAAGGCGGGAGCCTCCAGCTCGACACGCCTGAAGGAAGGCGCTCTTTCGTGCTCGATCGAGTTGATAGCTATGCGCATGGATCCGTCAGAAACTCGGATGGCTCGGTCATGTGGAATATCCATCTTCCTCCAAACGATTCACTTGCCGCCGACTTCTGGAACAGCAAACTGATGGTCAAAACTGGGGCCGTGGATCCCCAAGGACGACGCGCCTTCATCACCGCTCAATGGCAAAGTTGCACTGGCCAATAACGGAATAATTACGATTTCCCTCGGATTGATTTTTTTTGGGCTCATGTTATCAGTTAAGGTAAATCGGACCAGGTCATAATCAATGGTTATGTTCCAGCCCGATCGGATGATTATGACCCCGGGTTGTGGTTGATATGGATTTGAAAAAATTAGCTATGGCAGTTGGAATACCTTTCGTTCTTGTTTTCATATTGGAGATAGTCTGGAACATCCTTGAGATCGCGACAGGCGCTCCGGATCTTGTCGCGATACCCCTCTGGCTGGCCAAGATAGCGATTTTCATCGGGAGCGCGTATTATGCGATGGAGAATCGTCTTGGCATGGTGAAATCGGCAGTCGCCGTGGGGCTTGGTTATAGCCTCGTGAACTTCCCGGAAGGATTCCTGCTTTCCCCGCTTTTCTACCCCGGGACGATATTCTATCGGGCTGCATTTACCGTTGGGATACCGGATATCCTCTTCGGCTTCGTCAAGGATTTCTTCGTAGGGGCGGTTTTCGGTGTGATCGGCGGGTATCTGTCTCCCGTTATCTCTTCGGCGATACAAGACCGCGTAATCACCGGAAAGGCTTCGACCGCTTCCAGAAACCCTCGAAATACTGCCTGAACGAGTCGGCTATGTCATTGCTCACTATCTCTATCGTTATCGGCTCCTCATGAGGTATGATTATCAGCGTGGTGTCGGCGAATATCTCGAAATATGCCGGCCCGCGGTTGTCGATGGGCATGTAGCGCGCATTGCATAGGGCGAATCTGTTCTTGTGCTCGAGCAGCTCCTTGCTCGCGTCGGTGTTGAAGAGCATCCTGCACGCAATTCCGGCATCCGCCCTCCTCCGGTGGTCGTGGTCCCAGTAATTTATCTTTTCCCAGGGGGTGTATTCCGGTACCCCGAGCACGCAATACCCCTGGCCTTTTCTCAGCTTTAGATAGGAGTGCTCGTGTGCGACCTTCAGCCCTTTCACCCCCTCGTAGACCGTCACGCTATGGGAGCTTCCGTCCTCGCTGTAGTACGATTCGAGGGAGGGCAGGAACCTCTCGAGGCTCTCCCGCATCCTTTCGAGCTCTTTCTCCTTCTCATGGAGGTAATCCCTGATCTTGCCGGGCTCGACCGCCTGGAAATGCCTGACCCCGTTCTTGTCCACATGCGAAGCGAGGCCCTTCTTCTCGAGCTTGTCCAGAATCGCGTATATCTTCGATCTCGAGACTCCGGACCTTCGGGCGATCTCGCCGGTCGCGCTCGATTTCAGTTTCATCAGCGCCAGATAGGCCTTTATCTCGCCCGGCGTCAGCCCTATCTCCTCGAGAATTTCGGTATCCATGCTATGAGAGATTTGCTGAAGGGATTATAAACTGTCCCCCCATAGGGGGTAGACATTAATTATATATCTATTAAGTGGCTAATTCTAAATTATTATGTTAAAGTTGGTCGGAACGGCCGGTCGTGCAACTGGTAACTCCGGCAAGCCCGAGAATCTCGATGACCTGGCCCGGTTCGCCGCTTGCCTCGACGTTTTGATGAAGGCGGGCCCAAAGAAATTGAGGTGGAAAAATGAAAGAACTCCATAAATCAGAGCGGATCAGAGGCCCCAATCTTGCTGTTTTCATATCCGAAAGCGATGGAGTGCCGATGGAGGAAGCGCTCAGGAGAGCTGATGAATCAAACCTCACCATCGCCTCGAACCGGAGATTGAGCCGGGTGCTCGACAGGAGGACCTACGAAATCACCAGCGAAGAAGGTATCTCGATCTACGCTTCATTTCCCTGCTGGACCGGGACCATGGCAGGTTACACCGCACCGGGCAAGAAACTGGGGCGCGCCATCGAATCTTCGGATCCGGGCTCCGGAGTCAGGTATGTGTTTCCTGTTCCGGATTATCTCAGAAACGAGCGTGACGTGGTTTTGGTAGCTGAGCATCCGGATTTCCATATAGAGGCTGATGGGAGAAACCGGGTCGTCATAACCGAAAACCCCGGCTGGGTGGAGGATTTTCCGGAAGAGAAAGGATGGTATAAGGCGGATCTACGGCATGGCATCCCGTTCGGGAACCCCATACGTGAAGACTACGCTCAAGCGTACCTGAATCGGGAAGAGAGCAGTGTGAGTCTGGTCTGGCGCGCATATGACGGAGATCTCGGGGGTGACAACCGGCTTGATGTCTCCATGGATCTGCCCATCTCGAATTGTAGGGGAGTCGTCGTCGAATCGGCCCTTCCCAGCAGCCGTGCTATGGTCCTCCGCGAGCTCCTTCGCCGCTGCACCCCTGAAGAGCTTGCATCGGCCCTCAGATCGCTCGACATCGGAGCGCTTCTCTCAGCCTATGGATTCATGGCAAGGCCGAAACCCTAGTGCTTGGATGGGCGGGTCCGAGGACTCCGGATTTAAAATCTTTTTGTGTTAAAAAGTAGTTAGGTGTTGAAATGAAACTTCGCTCAGCGGCATGCATGGCGGTATTGGCGTTCTCGGGATGCGCATCTGTGCAGGGGAATGTGAGAGCCTGCTCAATGGAAAGCGCCCGCCAGTCGCTCTCGCGCCTCAAAGAGCTCAATTCGAAGCTCAACGAAGGCGACAGCGCAGAAAGGCTGAGTTCTGCCGCCGAATTCTCCAAGGCGGTCGGCGATTTTGCCTGCTCGGAAACGATCATGCGTAAGGAGCTCCGGATGCTGGAACTGGCGAAGTACGCGATTCTCGACGCTTCGATAGGTCGGCTTGAAGACCCGGATGTGGCGGTGCGGCTCGCATCGCTAGGTACCATCCGCATCCTACTCATGGAATCCGGGCTGAGGCTGGATCGGCTATCGTTCAGCGCCCTCACGGCCGGTTTGAGGGACGGATCGAAGGAGGTGAGGGAGAAGACGGCCGAGATCCTCTCCTTCGTATGCTCAAGCCAGCCTTCGCTCTGCGCCCCTCATGAGCGCAGCAAAGGCACTGTCGCATCCCTCTGATCATCTGCTTGCCAGGTTGCACTGGTAGGACTGGGTAAGCCATCCGAGGCCGTTCGGGCAAACATCCGCGCTCGATGCGTCGACGCACCGCGAGCCGTCTATGCACCACTTGCAGCCGCTTCCGCTGAGGCAGAAGGCGCAATTGTACTGCTCTGCGCATGTTGGCCCGCTCGTGGTCGTCGGGGCTTTGCACTCCTGGCCGTTCATAGCCCAATCCGCCGGCTGGCACTGGCCGGATACAGGACCGTTCGCGTCGCCTGAAAGGCAGGAATTGCTGGTCTTGCACCATCCGCATCCGGATTTGGCGATGCATGAGCCGCAGTCCGGGCTCATCGTCGCGCATTCTGTCTGAGGGGCGGGCGGGTTGCCGGTCGGAGCCGGGCTTGGGGCCGGTGCCGTAGGCGCCTGGGGCGTCCCGTCAGGTGCCGGCTGGGGCGTCGCGTTTGCGGCAGGTGCTTTGCTGTCGTTTTTTACGGGCTGATTGCCCGTGCAGCCTGCGGAAAGCAGGACGCTTAATGCCAGGAATGCTATCAATAATCTCATTCTCACACCTCGATGCTGATGTCTATCTCTTTCTTCCCGTCTGTTATCCACACGCCTCTCTTCTCTGTGATGTCCCCGATGATATTGGCTTCTACGTTGTGCTTCTTGGCGATGTTTATGACGGTATCGGCCCGGTCTTCCGGAAGTATTACCGCCATGCCTATCCCCATGTTGAAAGTGCGGTGCATCTCGACAGTGCTCCCGACCTTCTCCGCGAGGGCTTCGAATATCGGCCTCGGCTTCTGGAGCCGGTCGAGGCGGTATCCTACCTCCTTGTTGAGCCTGGTCAGCTTGGAGAACCCCCCTCCGGTTATATGCCCGATCCCGTGGACGTCGCAAGCATCGATCATCTCGAGTATCGTGCTCGCGTATATGCGTGTGGGGGTCAGCATCTCCGCTCCCCATTTCTTCTGATCGAGGGCTTTCCTGGCCAGCGTGAATCCGTTCGAATGCAGTCCCGAGCTCTCCAGCCCCACGATGACGTCGCGTTTCTTTATCTCGTTGCCCAGGATGAGCCTCCGGGTCCTTCCCACTACTGTGAACGTGAGGTCGAAAGGCCTTTTCGTGCCTTTGATGATGTCAGGGATGACCGCAGTCTCCCCTCCTACTATGGCGCACCCGCTCTCCTCGGCCCCTTTCACGAGGCCTTCCATGAGCTCCGAGACCAGCTCGTCGTCTTCCTTCGCGAGGGCGATGTAATCCACCCCCACCATGGGTTCGGCCCCGACGCAGAGGATATCGTTGACCGACATCGCGACAGCATCGATGCCCACGGTGTCGTACCTGCCCATCTCCTGGGCCAGGATGAGTTTTGTGCCGACCCCGTCGGTGTGTATGACGAGGGTCTGGTCTCCGCACTTGAACATCCCCCCATAATGCCCGAAGATGGGGAGGGCCTCGCCGTACCCCTTGCGGAATGAATATGTGGATTTGATCTTGTCCCAGATGCCGCTTTGGATCTTCTTAACCCTCCCGACATCTATCTGGTACTTCATGCAATCCCTTAGCCCCTCAACGGTTTAAATTGGTTCTTTTTGTATGCCGGCGGACCATTGCCAAGGCGAGACGGCAGCCTGTTGCCGGATGCTCCTCCCCGTCCCTATTTGTTTATTAATCTTATGAGGATTAACGATGGATATGAGGTTCATTGGTGGCTTTTTCCAGTTCGCCCGCAGGGTGATCGATGCGGCGCGGAAAGGGGGCCTCCCCGAGACCGATGTCCGGAAGCTCGACAAGCTCCTTGAACGGACCGGGAAGCGCAACACCATCCTCGCGAAAGGGATCCTGACGTCTTTGAGCGCCGGCGGCGCGAGCGACTCGGACATAGCCCGGTTCAGCGACCTGCTGCAGAGCGCGGAGACCAGGATATCAGGGGACAGGGAGCCGTTCACCAAGGCCGAGCGGGAGGAGATACAGTCCATCTTCAAGCGGGCATACGTCTCATCCAAGACCGCGAGGTGGTTCTCGGTTCAGCTGGACGAGCTGCTCGCAGAGGAGATCAATGAGTTCATCTCAGGCTCCCGCCGGGTCGATATCGGCGTACCGGCGAAGAAGACGGTGCGTTTCGATACTGATAAGATCCAGGCCGAAGAAAAGAAGAAAAAGGTCAGCCTGTGATTGCGGGATTTGTATGAAGATCAAACTTACGCCTGAGCTATCCTATGTCATCGGCTTGTGGAGGAAAGCCCGCTGCTCCGAAGGGATAGGTGTCAGGGGGGGCCGCGACATCCTCGAGATATTCACCAAGGAAGCCCTCGATAAGCAGCTGACGACGCCGGAGAAGCTGCTCAGCACCGAAGACAAGGTGTTCTTCTACCACACCGCATACCGCAAATTCTTCCAGGAGATCGAGAAAGAGCAGCTCGAGCGCTTCAAGTACCTCAATGAATACGCCGCGAGCTACCTGGCCGGCATGTTCGACGCAGCAGGCGAGATCGATGAGCGGGGCGTCGTGTCGCTGAGGGGCTCGTCCAAGCAGGATGAGATGATGCTTCTCCGCCTGGGGTTCGTCTCGAAAAGGAGGGGCGACCGCCTCGTGATCGAGAGGCCGATACTCTTCCTCACGTTCATCAAGAACTACGTCAAGGTGTTCAAGGACCACAAGGTCTTCGAATTCATAAAGCACACCGAAAAGAATTTCGCGGGCCCGGGCGACGAGAACAACTAGCTTCCGCCGGTCTCGTGCCCTGTCTCGTTGAGGACGATGCTGAGCCTCGGCGACCTCATCACTGTGGCGAGGCCGCGCCGCAGGGCGGTCATATCTGAAGGCGTGTCGAGCGGAATCACCCGGCCGTCGCGCGCGATCCTGCTCACGCTCCCCCCGGCTGGGGGATCGTTCACGAACCCGACCATCTGCTCGGTGTTCTCGATCCTCACCGGGGAACGGATCTCGAATGTCGAGATGATGCCGTCCGGATTGCCCGGCCCGACGCCGTTCCGGTCGCGGACCGTGAACCTGTATATGAAGACCTCTTCCTGCCCCGGAGCCGGCACCCTCATCATCGCCGGAGGCATCCTAGCCATCCGGGTCGGCTCATCACGGCGAGTCGAACCCCTCCGGAGGGCCAGGATGGAGTTCTCGGCGCCCCCGACAGGGACCGCCATCACCTCCTCATAGAACCTCCTCGACATCGCGAGCCGGTCCTCGTAACTGCTCCCTCTGAAACCGCCGAGCTCCATTATATGGCCCACATAGGAGCGCAGGTTGACCATTATCAGGCCGTGGTTTTCCGGCGCGGACCTGGATATCGCGCCGAGGACGCCCCTGGTCTGTTCGTCATCCAGATTGTATCTCCTGCAGATCTCGACGGTCTGCCTCCTCGCGATCCCCCACTGGGTGTCATCCATCACAGCGCCCACAGGGCGTGGCATCCTCTCGGGAGGGACCTGCGTTTCCTCAGGGGCCTCTTCGGCCCGTGGCGTCGCTGCGGCGGCCCTCGCGGGAGCGCGCCTGACCGGGACGGCATTCTGGACATACGACTCATGGGTGTCCTCCAGGGTCCGCCTGAAACCGCGCATATCCAGCCCACGACGGTTCTCGGAGATATTCTCGTTGATCATCTGCGTGAAGCTGTTCCAGTTAACGCACTCCCGCCAGTCCACGTTCCCCCTCCATCTGCGCGAGTCGAGCCATCCCATGTTAGACATGAACTGTCCCGGGTCTATGTGGTTCCTTTCGCAGAACTGCCTCACCTGGTCCAGCGCGGTCGTCCTTATCCCTTGCCAGACCCTTGTCTGGTCCTCAGGTCTCACATCGAGCTCAGCAGCGGATCTTATCTTGGCCATGCTGGAACTGTGCTCGGATGGGTTATTAAAAGTTATATCGGGATTGCTTAGCATGGAGCTCACGAAAAAGGATTCTTACGCCAAGATGATTTCCATCTATATCAAGAACCTCCAGGACCAGCAGGCTTACGATCTTTCTAAGGAGTTCATCCAGAAATTCCCCGGCGAGCTGATCTCCCACCTGCTCCTCGCCGAATCCGCCTTCAGGCTTGCCCGCTACGCGGAGGCCAAGCTCGAGGGGAGGAAGGCGCTCCGTTATGCGAATTCTGACTACGACCTCCTGTTCTGCTCGATGGTCTTCGCCTCGGCCTGCTTCCAGCTCAAGGACTATATAGAAGGATACAAGGTGCTCAAGGAGATCTCGGCGAAAAGGCCCGTCCTCGAGGTCGAGGAGGCGCTCTTCGCGTTCTCCCTCGCTATGAAGAACGAGGCCACGGCGATCCAGCACATGAAGAACATGCTCCAGATCAACCGCCAGCACGCCCTTGACCTGATGAAGGACTACATCAGCAACCTCCCGGGCGAGGAGCCTCCTGTGGCATGACCGTGCCCACTGCGCTACCTTTTTAGATGTTTTACCCGACAATTGAGAGAGAGGTTTTGTTATGAGGATACTCACGGTCCATGCCGATTACATAGAGGTCGAGCCGAAGAAAGAGGCCATAAAGGAGCCTGAGGCGCTTGCCAAAAGCGGCCCTGAGCGGTTCGAAGAGGTGCTAGTGGTCTTCACCGCGATAGAAGATGGGGACGAAGAGGAGTCGGCAGCCCAGTCGCTCGCCAAGGAATCCATCGGCGTGGCGGACCAGGTCAAGACGAAGAACATCCTGCTTTACCCATGGGTCCACCTCACATCGAAGCCGTCCAAGCCCGCTCTCGCGAAGTCCGCCATCCTCAAGGCCGAGGCCCTCCTTCGGGAGAAAGGCTACACGGCGAGCCATTCGCCTTTCGGATGGTACAAGGCCTTCAATATCAAGTCCAAGGGCCATCCCCTCTCCGAGCTCTCGCGCGAGCTCCGCGCCACAGGATCGGTCTCGGTCAAGCCGAGCGAGGTCGAGTCCGTCTCGAAGAGCCTCCAGCAGGAGAACCAGCTTCGTTCCCGTTTCATGATAATGGATCTTGAGGGGAACCTGCACGAGGTCGACAAGTTCAACTTCGCGAAATTCCCTGGATTGAGGAAGCTCGCCACATACGAGACGAAGAAAGTCCGGGTGTACGAGAAGGAGCCACCCCACATAAAGATAATGAAGGAGCACTCGCTGATCGACTACGAGCCCGGCTCCGACTCCGGGAACTTCCGCCTCCTCCCGAAGGGGCGTCTGATGAAGAAGCTCATGGAGCGCGCGATCACTGACTGGTGCGTCGGTTACGGAGCCCTCGAGGTCGAGACGCCGCTCATGTACGATTACGAGCATCCGTCGCTGAAGAAATACCTCAACCGCTTCCCTGCGCGGCAGTATGTGGTGATAAGCGACGAGAAGAAGCTCTTCCTGCGCTTCGCAGCATGCTTCGGCCAGTTCCTGATAGCCCACGACATGGTGTTCTCCCACAAGCACCTGCCGATGAAGATGTTCGAGCTCACCCGCTACAGCTTCCGCAGGGAGCAGTCCGGCGAGCTGGCCGGGCTCAAGAGGCTCCGCGCATTCACCATGCCCGATATGCACACCCTGGTCTCGGACCTGGAGATGGCGCGGTCCGAGTTCGAGCGTCAGTACGACATGGGGATGGAATGGAACAAGCTGATGGGCCTTGAGACCGATATCGCCTTCAGGATCCAGGACGACTTCTTCAACGAGAACAAGGAGTGGTATGTCAACCTCGTGCGCAAAGGGGGGAAGCCGATCCTGGTCGAGCTCTTCAAGGAGCGCTACGCCTACTTCATCACCAAGTTCGAGTTCAATTTCGTCGACAGCATGGACAAGGCGAGCGCCCTCACGACAGTGCAGATAGATGTCGAGAACGCCGAGACGTACGATATCAACTACACCGCCCAGGACGGGTCCAGGAGACGCCCCTACATCCTCCACGCTTCGATAAGCGGAAGCCTCGAGCGCGTTATATACGCTATACTGGAGGCCGAGGCCATGAAGATGGCAGAGGGAAAGAAGGCCAATTTCCCGACTTGGCTCTCTCCGACCCAGGTGCGCATAATCCCGGTGAGCGACAAGCACAAGGAGCACGGCGTCAATCTCGTCAAAAGGTTCGCATCGAAGTGCGTCCGCGTGGATGTCGATGACCGCGACGAACCACTCGGCAAGAAGATCCGTGACGCCCAGAAGGAATGGATCCCGTTCGTGGTCGTCATAGGGGACAAGGAGATGGACAGCGGGCTGCTATCGGTCGCCGTGAGGTCCACCGACGAGAAGAAGCAGATGTCGGTCGACGAGCTCGCTCATATCATCGAAGCGGAGAACCACGGCAAGCCGTTCGAGCGCCTCTCGCTCCCGATCGAGCTCTCGAAGCGCCCGATCATCTGACCGCCACGGGCTAAATCAATTTAAACACTAGCCAAGTTATCATCAGCCTATGGCGGGGCCTGTCGTCGCACCTATTCCTATCGCTGCAAGCCGGGAGCGGCAGCCCGCTTTCAGCAGGCGGAATATAGTCGAAGCGTCGG
Organism: Candidatus Micrarchaeia archaeon; assembly: GCA_046331685.1. Lineage (GTDB taxonomy): Archaea > Micrarchaeota > Micrarchaeia > Anstonellales > Bilamarchaeaceae > Bilamarchaeum. The sequence continues at coordinate 95,437 of JAXLQI010000003.1, forward strand.
TCTCCCTCATGGGGCGGCAGTTCCGCACCAGCATAAGGGAAGGCGCGAGCGCGGAAGAGCTCATAGAGAAGGTCGCAAAGGAGAACGGCGGCGGGGTCGCGCGCGTTTTCTACCCTGAGTTCAACACCTGGGAGATCGTCGCCGTCAAGATCGGGGACCGGATCCTGGTCAAAGACAGCCCGGAAAAAGTCGCCGGAGCCGATTTCTCGCAATTCGGTGACCCGGACCAGATGCGCAGGGCGGCTGTCGCCGCGTCGCACAGATCGAGCGGCGGCATACATTTCTCCCTCGGCTCTAGCGGGATACCTATCGCGGTCACAGCCGGGCAGGAGATAGTCTTCCCGAATGCCGAAGAGCTCCGCGTAGGGAGGAACACGCGCGATATCGCGTTATGGATGACGGAGTTCAACGCTAATCCCCTCTCGCTCGCGGATCTCGGCCGCGGTTACGCCGGCGGGGTCTCCCTGAGCGAGGAAGCGCGCAGGAGGATCGAGGAGTCGCATGGCGGCATGCGGAGCGAGAAGCTCATGCTCGAGGAGAACCTCCTTGTCCTCAACAAGGACACTGGCCAGATCCTCACGGCTTCCCAGTTCGCTGCCGATCAGCGACCGGCTCCTGACCTACAGTTCATCTCCGCCCGCCCCATCCAGGATTGCCCCCCAGCATTCGTGGCCGGCCTGCCGATGGATGGCATGATGATGAAACTGCCTTACTTCTTCATCAAGACTTTCGACGGCGCCGTCTCGGACCTGATAAGCGTGAGATTCAATCCGCTCATCCAGCCCGTAGAGGCCCCTCTCCAGCTTCAGGCGGCTCCAGCTGACCCGGCAGGCAGGAAGATCCCGTTGATCCGTGGCATCGCGCAGAAGCTGCGTTTCACGGTCCTCAGATTCGATGATCCAAAGGCGCTGCGGCCGGATAAAACCCAGCCCATCGATCATGCCCGAGCAGATCGTCGGGAAATACCACGGACTGATGATCCGTGTCCCGAGGCGCTGCCTGCGCAGAAGATCGTCCGTTCATGGTCTCTGCCGCGGTCCGCCCGGATCGATCTGGGCATCCCTTCCTCCGCCCGCCCGATCGAGCTCCCACGGCCGGTCCCATCCGGCCGCCTTGAGGCTCCCAGGAAGGATCATGTCCAGAAAAGCGCCGTATCCTCAAAAGACCTGCCTGCTCCGTCACCGGCCGGCCGCCCAGCTCCAAGGCTGGTGAGACCACAGAAGCAGAGAGCGAATCCCTCGAAGCGAGAATCCCGTAAGGAATCAGGGCCGCGCCAGATAGATGCGAAACCCCTGAGAGGGAAAGTGAGGAAGGCCAATCTCCGGCCGTCACCTTCCGGAAAACCCGTGACTGCTCCGCTGATGCCGAAAGCTCCTAAGAAGCAGGCGAAGAAGCGCGACACTGAAAAGCGGTCCATACCGTCATCCAAGCGCAAGGTCCCACCCGCGCAGCTGACGCGTGAGGCGATGGCAAAAAGCCGGACGTCGCCATTCATGAGGGACGTCAGGAAAACCAAAAAGAAGCCCGACCCGTCTCTCATAAGGGACCTGATAGGCCTCTTCGGGAATCAGTGGAAGAAGCGGGGCAGGAAATTGAGCACGAAGAAGAACAGGGCGGCATAGCTGATCGCCTTCACGATCATCTTGTTCTTGATATTGACGTCGAGGATCCTGTAGCCGTCGAAGAGGGGGACCGGGAGCAGGTTAACCGTGCCGACGACGAAATTCAGCGCGACGATCAGCCCGAGCGTGGTGTAGATGAACTGGAGCGCCGGTTCTGTGTACCTCGAGAATATCGTGTCCCTTCCGGCCATGCTGTATGTGATGCCCATCTTCCCGCTCTCATTGGTGGATTTCTGCACCGTTCCGCGGTTGGTCAGGAGCTCCACAGTGCCGTTCTTCGGAAGGCTCAGGGTTGTGAAATTGATGCTTTCGACCGGCGTCCCGTTTATCTGATAGACAAGTGTCCCGGAAGGCATCCCGGAATAGATGTACAAGGCGCCCTGCCTCAGGTCTGCCGTGGAGAGGAAGAATGCCATGAATATCAGGAAGAACGCGGATGCGGTCACCATATTCGCGGTAGGGCCGGCCACAAGCACCCTGGTCTGCTTCTCGGCATCTGCATTGAGGAGCTTCTTCTCGTCAGGCTCTACGAAAGCCCCGACGGGTATCACCCCGAAGAGGACGATCCCTGAGGATTTGAGGGGCACCTTGGCGATCCTCGTCAGGATGGCATGGGCCCCCTCATGCACGACCATCACTATCGCAAGGGCCAGGATGCCCTCGAAGAACGGCAGGTTGATCCCCGGGAGGAGCAGGTCGCCGCCCGCGGCGGTCTTCGCGATAGCATCGCTGCCGAAGAAGAGCGTCTTGACGAGGGCGCTGAAGACCACGAATCCGTAGTACACTATGCCGAGGAGGATGAAGAGGAAAAGCCCTCCGGCGAGCAGCACGCCGCCTACCACCATCGGGCCTATGCTGTCCCCGGCCACGCTCGAAGCAGCGGTCGATGAAGTGCCGCCCAGCCCGGCCGAATAAAGGAGGAATGACAGGGCCGCAGGGGCCACGAACAGCGAAAGGAAAGCGAGCAGGGCGAGCCCGATCACGAGGGTCAGTGGCGATGCGTTCCTCTTCATGAGCGCGAGGCTCAGGAGGCCGTATGACATCGATGAGCCGATATCGGCGAGGAAGTTGAACGCCTTCTCGTTTTTCGCGAGCCGGTCTATTATCCCGATCCCCTCATTGCTCTTCAGCAGCACGAGCCCGAGCTCGCTCGGCATCCTGTATCTCCTGATGAAGACCTGGCTGACCGCGAGCATCTCGATCACGACGAGGGCGAATTTCAGCCCCCCGGAGATGTCGAGCTGCAGGATTATGTAGAACAGGGCTAATGCTGCGACTACGGTTATGAGGAGGATTATCATCGAGGATTATTGGAAGTTAGGGATTTTTATAGTGTTCCGTCCGAGATAAAAATCATGTCGGACCTTTATTGCGATATCTGCGGGAGGGCCCCGGTCAGGGCGCAGATCCTGGTCGAAGGCGCCAAGATGCTCGCCTGCGCCTCATGCATGAGGAGCGGCAAGGTCATCCAGAGATTCGAAGTCGAAGGGCCCGCTTCCCCGTCTGTTTCTGGCGCTCCGGCAGTGATCGAGGCCTCGGAGGAGTTGGTCGAAGGCTACGGCAGGAAGATCACGAACGCCCGCGAGCGTGCCAAGCTCCCTCTCTCTGTGGTGGCAGAGCGCATCCGCGAGAAAGAGAGCTATCTCAATGCCATCGAGCATGAGCGCTTCATGCCCACTATCGAGGTCGCAAGGAAGCTCGAGCGCGAGCTGGGGATCAAGCTGGTGGAGAAGGTCTCGGCCACGGTGTCCCCGGACTCCGGGGCCGGCAAGAGATTCACCGAGCCGACGCTCGCCGACATGCTGGCGGATTCCAAGAAGGGAAAAGGTAAGTGAATGGGCGTCGATCTCGGCGACCTTTCGATCAAGCATACGATCTCCCTCCAGTCCCTTTCCGGCCGGACGATCGCAATAGACGCTTTCAATATCCTCTACCAGTTCCTCTCATCCATACGCCAGGAGGACGGGACGCCGCTCATGGATTACCGGGGCAACATCACCGCGCACCTCTCCGGCCTCTTCTACCGGAACGTCAAGCTCCTCGAGGCCGGGATCAGGCCGGTCTATGTCTTCGACGGAAAGCCCAGCCCCCTCAAAGGCCGCGTCCAGTCCGCCCGTTCCGAGGTCAAGAAAAGGGCCGAGGAGCGATGGAAGGAGGCGCTCGAAGCCGGCAGGTACGAGGATGCCAAGAAGTTCGCGCAAGCCACCTCAAGGCTCACCCAGGATATGGTGGCGGAGAGCAAGGTCCTCCTCGGGGCTATGGGCATCCCCTCGGTGCAGGCTCCTTCCGACGGCGAAGCGCAGGCGGCGATGATGGCGCAGCAGGGCCTCGCTTACGCGACGGCCTCCCAGGACTATGACGCGCTCATGTTCGGCTCTCCGATCCTGGTCAAGAACCTCTCGATAACAGGCCGCAGGAAAGTCCCCAGGCAGGACCGCTACATCCTGGTCGAGCCTGAGCAGATCGAGCTCAAGGAGACGCTGGATTCGCTGGGGATCGACCGGGCCGGGCTCATCTTCCTCGGCATCCTCCTCGGGACCGACTTCAACGAGGGGGTGAAGCGGGTCGGGCCCAAGACCGCGCTCAAGATCGTCAAGGAGCAAAAGACGCATGATGCTATCATCGCATACGTGAAGCAGAAATACGAATATGAGTTCGAGGTCGATGTGGAGGAGGTGTTCAGCCTGTTCCTGAGCCCGCCTTATTCGCCTCCGGATCCTGCTGAGCTGCGGCCGAAGGCCATCGATCCGGATGCGGTGAAGAAGATACTCGTCGACCAGCATGATTTCTCCGCCGACCGCGTTGACAAGACGATCGAAGAGCTGGTCCGGCTCACCAAGGAGAGATCCGCCCAGAGCAAGCTGGATCGATGGTTCTAAGGCTCCGGCAGGTCTATCAGGTTTATCTCCCCCTTGCCTCCCTCCCGCAGGAGTTTGTGCCCGACAAGGTCGATCACTACCGACGCCCTTCCGTATTTCGTCTGGCCCCCGTCGATCGCGAGATCCGCTTTCTCGATGATGGACGGATCCACATCCTCGAACTTCGTCGGCGGCGACTGCTTGGTCAGGTTCGCGCTCGTAGTTATGATGGGTTTGCCGAAGCTCTCGCACATGAGCTGGCAGAATTCGGAGTCGGGTATCCGGACGCCGAGATTGTCGCTCTCGGAAGCGGCCAGGTACCGATGCTTCCTTAGTATGAAAGTGTACGGTCCGGGCAGGTATTTGCGGAGGATGATGTCCTCCCAGAGGCCGCTCTCGCAGTAATAGTCTATCATCCCGAAGTCCGGGACCATGACCGACATCGGCCTTTTGCCTTCGATCCTCTTGATCTTGTGGATGCGTTCGACCACATCCCTGTTCGTGGCATCTCCTCCGATGCCATAGACCGTGTCGGTCGGGTAGACGATCACGCCGCCGTTTTTCAGGACCGTGACCGCGACTTCGACCGCGCCCTCTATATCGTCCTTGCGTATCTTGATGGTGCTCATGCTATCCCCAGGTCCTTCCTAACCCTGCTCGGCCTGAGCGCGGAGAGCAGCTTGCCCAGGCGCGGCCCTTTGGGTTTCCCGATGAGCGTCTGATAAAGGTCTGCGAAGAGGGCCTTCGGCTCGATCCCCCTGCCCTTCGCGAAATCGAAAACTGCGTTGTGGATAGCAAGGGCGTCCATGCCGTCATCGAGGCTGGACAGGAATCCGGCTGCGAGCGCGCTGGGCTTGCCGGGCTGGTACTTGAAGCGGTAATCCTCCGGCATGAAATCGCGCGCTATCCATTCGGCGATGTAGGGCCGCAGGTATGCGACTCCCTCCCCGTCGCCGGTCTTCTTCGATACCTCGTCCCAGTCCCCGTATATCTGGTAGTACAGCAGGACATCCAGGAAAGGCGCCTTCCATCTCAGCCTGTCCGTTGAAAGCTCGAAGGCTATCGCCGTCTTCCTCTCGTGCCGGTTGAGGCTCTCCTTGCCTTTTTGCGACAGCGCGGCGGCCTGCTGGAAATCATCCATGGTCTTGAGCATGCTTTCGGCCGTCGGGGTAATATCGACGTTCTCCTCGAGGTCCGGCTTGATGAGTATATACTTGATTATCTCGGGCGGGACGAGCTTCACGAGGTCGGACACGCCCATGCCGATCCCCTTTGATTTGGAGTATTTCTTCCCCTGGAAAAGTATGAACCCGTACTTGAAGCCTATCGGGTGCTCTTTTTTCATGAGCTTTTCGGTTATCTCCCTGCTCGTGTCTTCCGACCCTCCTTTGGTGTGGTGGTCCATCCCGGCCCCTTCTATGCTGGTGTGGAATATCTGTTTCCAGGCCGGCCAGTGGAGCCTCCAGGTGATCTTGTACTGGTGGTCGGATATCTTCGCCTGGCCTGAATGGCCGCAGCCTTTGGTGTATTTGACATCCTTGTCGCAGGTGTAGGAATAGCTCTCCCCGTCATGTGCGGTCACCCTTGTGGTCGCGATCCTGCCGCAGTTCCCGCATATGGGCATTATCGGGGACCATTCCTTCTTCTCCTGCTTCCCGCTGCTCTCCTCGACTATCCTCTTCGCCTCCGCCTCGTGCTTGAGGTAGAACCGTGCCCACTCGTCGAACTTCCCCTGGCAGTACAGGTCGTTCATCCGGAGGACAGTCGCCTTCACGCCGAAGAGCGCCATCAGCCCCTTAACCTCGTCCAGGAAATGGTCGCCGAAGCTCCCGCTCCTGCCTGTCGGGTCCGGGACGCTGGAAAGCGGTTTCCCGAGATGGGGCTCGAGCTCCTTGGAATAGCCCTCCATGGCGGCCGGCACCGAGTCGAAGGCATCAAGGATGTCCGCGAGGAAATAGAACGTGATCTTCTTGCCTCTCGCCTCTATCTGTTTCCTTATGGAGTCGGGGAAAAGGAATTCGCACAGGGTCCCGAGGTGCGCAGGCCCGGATGTGGTGATGCCGCTCGTGATCACATACGGCTCCTTCTTCTCTGCGATGACCTGCTCTGCAAGCCATTCGGACCAGTGCTTGTGCTCTGACATCGTCTCTACATACCCTGGGAAGTGTTTTTATTCCCTATTCTGCTCTCAGAACGATTTCTTCACCCGCATCCAGAACCGGTATTTCGTCGTTATCCCCACGACGAGGTTCACCGCGGAGAGGATGACGATGAGCACCAGCGCGGTGATGCCTATCGCGATCCACAGCAGGAAAGAGCTGCTTCCTAGTGCCACGCCACCGAGAAGCCCGCCGAAGACGAGGAGGACCAGCAGGACTATGACCGGTATCGCTATCGCGCTCTCGACAGCCCAGAGTATCACCGAGAAGATCACGGTCTCATAGAAGTTCTTCCGGACTATCCCCAGGCTCTGCCTGAAGCCGTCGATGACACCCCTCCTCGAAAGCAGGACCTCGAAGATGGCGAACTGGGCGAAGAGGCCGTATATAGCCCCGACGATCGTTATCACGAGCCTGAATATTAGCTGGACGAAGGTGACAGTGAGCCCGCTCTGATCGCTCCCATATGCCGAGAGGATGACGAAAATGAACACGGCCGCGATAGGGCCCATTATCACGAGGCTGAGGAGCATCGTGAAAAGCACGTATTTTATGAATGGCAGGGCGTTCCCACGGACCGTGTCCGGGAAAATCATCTTCCTCTTGTTCACCACTGATTCTACGAAATTATAATTGACCGAATTAACGATCCCTGCCCCGGCGAGCCCGGCTATGAGGATCACAGCCCCGGCAAGGACCGATGCGATTACCGATATGCCGTTCAATGCGATGACCGCCGCCGCGGCTGCTATGAGGCTGACGAGCACGATAAAGAGGCAAAGGAGCTCTATCTTGAGCACCCCTTTGAGCAGATCCATGAATTCTGTCCTCAGTATCCCCCATGTCTCGGCCAAAGGCCCTTTGATCGTGTCGGTCTTCATCTCTTTCCACCTATGGCCCTCCAGAAGAAATACTGCATCGGGAGGGTGATCGTCATGATCGCGAGCGTCTGCACGATGATGAGCGCGAGATAGAGCATGATCACGACCGCGAGGAACAAGACGTTCACCATCGCGAGGAAGAATCCGAAGCTGAGCAGCTGGGATATCACCCCGAAGACCGCCCCGACGACCAGGCCTACTGCGATCTCCGCTATGAAGAACACCACGCTGGCCGCGAGATTACCGCGCACAAGCGCTATCGAGCTTCTCATCGCCTCGATGCCTCCGGAACCGTTCACAGCGATCTCGAGCTGGGTGAACTGGAGGAAGAAGCCCGCGGTTATCAGGATCAGGATGGCTGCGATCAGCGTCAGCGGGATCAGAATCACGAGCGTCGTGCCGCCTCCACCAGCTATGAACATCAAAGAGAGTGGGACGAGTAGCATACCGCATATCAAGGCCGCCATCACGAGCCCGTAGACGAGATACGGGACGAACATCCTCTTCCCGTTCTCGATGATCGGGACGCCCTTCGGGGCGGCGTCGACGATATTGAAGCAGGTCAGGTGCAATGCCCCGGCGAATATCAGGAGGGGCATGATGATTGCAGCGGATACTACGATGCCGGCGATGGTCATGGCGCCGATCCCTCCGGCGAAGCTCACGATCCCGAAGAAGACCACGGCCGCGGCTATGATGCCGCAGGCCAGGTATATGGCGAATGTGAGGGCCATGACCTTGAGGAATCCGGCGATCAGGTGCCTGTGGTTTTTCGCGACGAAGCCGAGAGACCTCTCTATCGACGAGAAAACCGTTTCAAGACTGCCCATGATAGCATAGGCCTGGCATATCTTTAAAAAGCCGATATATCATATTATCCTAGTCAGCGGTCATAGGAAGGGGGTAAAACCTGATCCCTTTTCGAACTCAGAAGTTAAGACCCTTCACGGTGACACGAGTACTGCCCTCCGGGCGGGAAAATTCACTGCTGCTGACACTCATCTTCATTTTTATATTCCCTCCAGTCTTATTCTTGTCATGGATCATCAGGAACGGGCCAGGAAGGATCTCGAGAAGCTGGAGCGGATGCTCCATATCTTCCGCAAGCTCGGCTTCGATCGGAAATATCCGGCCATCACCGGATACGCGGAGAATTACGGGGCCGACGCGAAGCACTTCTACGAAGAAGGGGATTATTTCACGTCGTTCGGCGCAGCCAACTATGCATACGGCTTCATCGATGCCATCCTCGTGATCGAAGGGAAGAAAGATGAGCACATCCTCTGATGCCGGCAGGAAGCGGAAGAAGTCGCTCGGCCAGTGTTTCCTCGAAGACAGGAACACGCTCGCCCTCGAAGCCCGTCTCGCCCGGTGCGACGGTAAGGTTGTGCTCGAGATCGGGGCCGGGGACGGGAGGCTGACCGCGGCCGTGCTCGCAGAGCGGCCGAAGAGGCTGATCGCGGTCGAGAAGGACGGGGGATTCGCCGCAGTACTGAGGGAACGGTTCTCAGGGCGAGGCGATGTCGAGATAATCGAGGCCGATTTCTTGCAGACCGAGCCGCAGAAAGTGGATATCGTCATCGGCAACATCCCTTATTACATCTCGTCAGACATAGTTTTCCGCCTGAGAGATTACGGCTTCAGCCGGGCAGTCCTGATGGTCCAGAAGGAGTTCGCGCAGAAGATGGCCGCTTCTCCGGGCGATGGAAACTTCGGCAGGCTGAGCGTGACCTCCCAGATCGCGTTCAGGATATCCTACGAGCGCACCGTCCTGCGCCACCTCTTCCGGCCGGTCCCGAAGGTCGATTCGGCCATAATCACTCTCGAGCCGACGGGGAAGCGCCTGACGCCGTTCGAGGAGAACATCATCCGCTGGATATTCCAGCACAAGAACCAGACGGTCCGCAACTCCCTCCTGCATTCCAAGATGTTCACGGACGCGGACATCGGCCGCCTCGGGGATCTCCAGAAGCGCCGGGGCCGCACGCTCGCGAAGGACGAGTGCCTCGAGATCGCGCGCCTTCTCGAAAATGTTTAAATACTGAAGGGAGTTAGCATAAGCGGTGATGGTATGGCAAAGACATTTTCTGAGATCCGGGACGAATTGCGCTCCCTCAAAGACGAGATTTTCATGAGCGGCGAGAACGCCGATATGAAGCTCGTCGCGAGCTACCTCGATCGGCTTGTCCTGTCGGTCGACAGCCTCGCGGAGACCCTTGAAGGGCTCGAAGCGAGCATGGAGCAGATTGGCTCCTGCTGCGAAAGCTGCGAGGATATGACGATGGCTAAATCAAAACCGAAGGCCAAGGCGAAGCCGAAGAAGAAATCGCCGGCCAAGAAGAAAAGGAAGTAATTTTTTTATTTTTTCTTTAGTTTTTCCAAAGGTGCGTCTATGATGTCCATGAAACTCGTCCCGCTGATAATGCTTCTTGTTCTCGCGTTCGGTTGCGCGCAGGCCCCGCCCCAGCCCCAGGCTCCGGCCCAGCCTGCGAAGAATGCCACGCAGCAGAACCAGATCCCCCCCACGGTTGTGAATACCGATGAGAACGCCACCCCGCCGGCTCCAGAGCCCGCTCCTCCGGTGAAGCCCGAAGCCCCGGCCATCCCATCGAAGGAGATCTCCTACTACTCCGGAGGCTGGGTGATATATGGCACACTTTATCCGTCGCAGAGCAAGACCCCGACGAGGACGATCATCCTGGCGCCCATGCTCGGCGCGGACCGGACCTCTTATCCATCCGGATTCATAAAGAAGCTCCATGACCAGATGCCTAACGCGATCGTCCTAGCAATCGATATGCGCGGGAACGGCAAGAGCACGAACCTCGGCTCATACCGTGATTTCGATACCGCGACCTACAAGGACATGCGGGCGGATATAATCGGCGCCGACAAATATCTCGGCGCGAACTATCCGACGGTGAAAGCATATTATGTGGTGGGGGCGAGCATGGGCTCGACAGCAGCGCTCCTCGCTGGAGCCCAGTTCCACAAGATCGAGAAGGTGGCAATGCTCTCGCCGGGCATGGATTATCAGGGCGTCGAGATCGCCAAGTCGTTGCCTGATTACAGCCAGCCTCTGTTCGTCGCGGCGACGTCGGGCGACGCCGAATCGGTCACCGCCGCTTCGCAGATCGCTTCGATGGGCCAGCCCGGGCAGGTGACGAAGGAGATATACAAAGGGAGCTCTGCGCACGGCACGGAGATGTTCGACGGGACCGCTCTGGAGGCCGACCTCCTCTCGTTCCTCGAGAACTAGAGCCCGAACAGCCCTTTCTTTTTCTCATTCCCTTCTTTTTCCAGCTCCTCGAGGAGATCCTTCTGCCTCCTGCTCAGGCTCTTCGGCACCTCGATCACGACCCGCACAAGCTCATCGCCCCTGCCGCCCCTGCCAAGCCGGGGCATCCCCTCCCCTTTGAGGCGGAAGACGGTGTGCGAGCTGGTCCCCGGAGGGATGTGGAGCCGGTCATGGCCGGAGAGAGTGGGCACATCGATCGCCCCTCCAAGGGCCGCCCTGCTGAAGCTTATCGGGACTTCGATCCGCAGGTCGTCGTTGTCGCGCTCGAAGACCTCATGGCTGCCGACGTCGACGCGCACGAACAGGTCCCCGGGACCGTCGCGCCCGTACTCCCCGAGATCCTCGAGGCGCAGCCTCATCCCGCTGTGGATCCCGGCCGGGATTCCGACTTTTATGTGCTCGTTCGAGCTCGCCTTCCCATTGCCGCCGCAGCTGTGGCACGGCTTCTCGACCACGCTGCCTTCGCCCCTGCACCTGCCGCAAGTCGTGACCGTGAAAAATGACATCGGGCCCGCCCTCCTGGCCTGCTGGACCTGGCCTCTGCCCCCGCATGTGCCGCAGGTCTTCCTCTCGCTTCCTGGTTCGGAGCCGCTCCCGCCGCATCTTGAGCAGGCCTTGCTCCGGTGATAGCTGATATCTTTCTTGACGCCTTTCGCGGCTTCCTCGAGGGTTATCCGGACCACGGTCTCGAGATCAGCTCCATATTCCCGCGCTCTCCCTCCTCGCCCCCGGGGACCGAATGACCCGAATATCCCCCCGAAAGGGTCGAAGCCGAAGCTCCGGAAGACCTCCTCGAAATCAGAGAAATCCGCGCTCCTGAAGATGTCCTCCTGCGAATACATCTGGTCGAAGCCGGCGTGGCCGTACTGGTCGTACTCCGCCCTTTTCTTCTCATCGCTCAGCACCGCGTATGCTTCAGATATCTCCTTGAACCTCTCAGTCGCCGATTCGTCCTTGTTCCGGTCCGGATGGTATTTCAGCGCAAGCTTTCGGTATGCGCTCTTTATCTCGTCTGCGCTCGCGTTCCTCGCTACGCCGAGGATCTCGTAATAGTCCCTTTTTGTCATAAAACTACCGGTACATGTTGTTGTTCTCCCTCATCATCTGGTCCCAGATCCGCACGACCGAAGCCGCCCATGCGGTGTCCGGGTCTATCGTTTCCTCGCGGGTGTGGAGCGGCGCCTTCTCCTTCCCGGAGAGGACGCTGTAGGCTTCGTTGATCTCCTTGAACCTCTCGGTGGCGCCGGGCTCGTGGTTGCGGTCCGGATGGTAGAGCATGGCGAGCCTCCGATAGGCCCGCCGTATCTCATCCTTCCCCGCCTTCTTGGACACCCCGAGGATCCCATGGTAGTCTTTCGCGCGAATCACCAGGCCTCACTTCTTCTCGTCCACTTTCTCATAAGAGCCTTCGACGACATCTTCCCCCGGACCGCCTTTCTTCTTGCCCTTCTTCACATGCTCGTACCCGGGATCCCCGCCCTCCCCCGGACCTCCTTCCCCCGTCCCGGGCCCTCCCTGCTGCTGGCCGTACATCGCTCCGCCGATCTCCTGGAGGGCTTTCTTCAGGCTTTCGGTCTCGCTCCTTATCTTCGCCACGTCCTCGCCGGTCATCGCATCCTCGAGTCTCTTCTGTGCGGAGCTTACCTTGTCGAAGATCTCCTTTGAGATCTTGTCCTTGTACTCCTCGATGGTCTTCTTGGAGATATATATCATGCCCTCGGCCTCGTTCTTCGCCGTGGCGAGTTCGAAAGCCTTCTTGTCGGCGTCGGAGAACTTGTCGGCCTCAGCCATCTTGGCCTTGATCTCGCTATCCTGCATCTTTAGCGGCGCAGTCACACGCATGCTCTGCTCCTTCCCCGTCGCCTTGTCCTTTGCGCTCACATGCAGGATGCCGTTCGCGTCTATGTCGAACGTCACTTCGACCTGTGGCATCCCCCTAGGAGCCGGGGGTATCCCCATCAGGGTGAACTTTCCCAGCGATACGTTGTCTCTCGCCATCGGCCTCTCCCCCTGGAGGATGTGGATGTCGACGGCCGTCTGCATGTCGCTCGCTGTCGAGAAGACCTGGCTCTTCTTTGTCGGTATCGTGGTGTTCCGTTCTATGAGCGCAGTCCTGACCCCGCCGAGCGTCTCGAGGCCTAGCGTCAGCGGCGTCACGTCCAGGAGCAGTATGTCCTTGACCTCTCCGGAGAGGACCCCCCCCTGGACGGCGGCCCCCATGGCCACGCATTCCATCGGGTCGATCCCGCGCTCCACTTTCTTCCCTATCGTGTCCTCCACGAATTTCTGGACTATGGGCATCCTTGTCGGCCCGCCGACCAGTATGATCTTGTCGATGTCGTTGGGGGTGAGCTTCGCGTCCTTGAGCGCCTGCTCGACAGGGGCTCTGCACCTCTCGATGACAGGCCTGATCAGGTCCTCCAGCTTTGCGCGTGTCAGCTTGTGGACGAAATGCTTGGGCTGGTTCTGGATCGAGGCGAGGAACGGCAGATTGACCTCGCTCTCCACCGTCGTCGAAAGCTCGATCTTCGCCTTCTCCGCGGCTTCGAGGATCCTCTGCTGGGCCTGCCTGTCCTTGGTCATGTCCACCCCGCTCTCTTTCCTGAACTGGTCGCTCAGGTACTCCGCGATGATCCTGTCCATGTCGGTCCCGCCGAGCTGGGTGTCGCCGCTTGTGGATTTCACCTCGAAGACCCCGCCTCCGAAATCCATTATCGTGACATCCAGGGTGCCGCCTCCGAGGTCGAAGACGAGGATCTTCATGTCCTTCCCGGCCTTGTCCATTCCGTATGCGAGGCATGCCGCCGTGGGCTCGTTCACGAGCCGCACCACCTCGAGGCCGGCTATCGATCCGGCGTCCTTGGTCGCCTGCCTCTGGTTGTCGTTGAAATATGCCGGGACGGTTATCACCGCCTTGTCGACGGTCTCGCCGAGGAACTCCTCGGCGTCCTTCTTTATCTTCTGGAGTATGAACGCTGAGAGCTCCTGGGGCCGGTATTCTTTCCCGAAGATCGTGTATCTGTAGTCGGTCCCCATCTTCCTCTTGAAGGCAGAGACCGTCCCCTCCGGATTCGCCACCGCCTGCCTCCTCGCAGGTTCGCCGATGATCCTCTGGCCGTCGCGGGTGAGGGCCACATAGCTCGGGAATGCCTTCCCGTATTGCGTTATGCCCTCCGCGCTCGGTATTATCTTCGGCCTGCCGCCTTCAAGGAAGGCTGCGGCGCTGTTGCTGGTCCCAAGATCGATTCCTATGATTTTTCCCATTCATTCCACCTCTGATCATGATGCTATCCCGACGGGCACCTTCGCCTGCGGAACCCCTTTCTTCATCTCCTTCCTGCTTGATTCTGTCCCATTCTCCATTTCAGCCACCTCATTTCCCTTTGCCAACCACGACCTTGGCGTGCCTGAGCACCTTGCCGCGGTAAACGTACCCCTTCACGATCTCCTCGACTATCCTCCCCTCCTCCCCGTCTCCGGAGCGGAGGGCGTCATGCTTGTAGGGATCGAACCTCTCGCCCAGGCTCCGCATCTGCTCGACGCCTTCTTTCCGCAGGAGGTCCTGGAGCTTCGAATATATAAGCTCTATCCCGTGCTTGAACTCCTTCGCGCTCGCCTTGTCTATATGGCCGATCGCAATCTCGAATTCATCGACGACCGGCAGGATCTTGAGCAGCATCTCCGCGCCTGCGTTCTCCCTCAGCATCTCGTTCTCCCGGACGCTCCTCTTCTTGAAGTTGTCGAACTCGGCCGCGAGGCGGACAAGCCTTTCCTCGAGCTCGCCCGCTTTCTTCTCGCTTTCGGCGAGCCGCTCCTCTATCGGTTTTGCCGCCGGATCGGCCGGGGTCCCCCCCTCGGTTCCTGTGTCAGCGTTCTTTTCCTTTTCCGTAAATACCACCATTCCGCATCCGGGCCGGAGCCCATACGGCAGTCTGAACTTTAATAACGTTCTTCTCCGCCCTGGTTTTTCATGTTTTGCTATTTGTTGATTTATTTAACAAATTGTTTAATATTACGAAAGATTTTTAAATTTTCATGCGGGAACATAATTCATGGTGCAGAGAAGATATTACCGCCAGATAGTCATCCGGTATATCTCTGTCCCCGTCCACGACGAAAACGCTGAAGCCGACATGGATTATATCTATCAGTGCCTGGGGCTCGGCGATGAGAGGGACGATGTCGGGCGGGCGGTGTTCCGTGCTATTGTGAAAGCGAGCATGCGAGGGGAAGGGATCTCATCCCGTGATATCATGTCCCTGAATGAGGTGAGCCAGGCGGCCGTGATCTACCATCTCAACCTTTTCCAGCGCTCAGGCCTCCTGGTCAAGGATGGCCGGAACTATTTCCTCAGGGCGCCCACTCTCGAGCAGACCCTGGAAGAGATGGAGAATGACGTCCACCGCAGGTTCGAGAACCTCAGGTCGATAGCGAAGAAGATAGCGCCGCGCTGATTGTGAAGAAAGAGTGTGGGGGCCGCGCCCCCCCTGAAGAAAAAAAATTATTTCGCGCCGTAGAGGACGACATTGTAGCTCCGGTCGTAGGACAGCGGCTGCCACTGCGTCTCCGAAGCGATCCCGGTCTGCTCGTTGAGGCTGAGCAGCATCTCCTTCGTGTAGTCGTTGCCGGTGGTCTGCCGGTCGCCGGCGGCGAAGTGCACGTTTATCTTGTCGCTGATCAGGTTCACCTCTTCGGTCTGCTCGACCCTCATGACGACCCAGTACCTGCCTTTGGCGAGGCTCGGGTTGTCCTGGAAATCGAAGGTGATCCAGTTGTCGGAGAGGGTGGTCACGGTTATCGGCCGGGTCACGCTCGAGACCACGCTGCCGGGCTTCCCTCCCTGGTCCTTCCTGAGCTCCACGACGATGTTGGTCGAAGGCTGGGTCCGGAAGTCTATCCTTTTCATGAAGATCCGCACCTTGTCGGCCTTGATCCCGTCGTTACCGACGTCGAAGGCCATCGCCCTCCATTCCTTGAATGACACAGAGTCATAGTCAAGCCCTTTCGTGTCCTCGTTTCCGAGGGGGACGACCTTGAGGTCCCGCGAATACACGACATCGCCGTCGCTCTCGACCGTCAGTTTGATGGTGCCGTCATAAGACGGGAAGTACTCCAGCTTGAGCGGCTCCGTGGCGTTGGTGTCAGGGGTCGCGCTCGCGGCCTCCTTGCCATCGAGCTTGAGGACGATGCTCTTACCAGCTGCGCATGTGACGGTGGCGGTGATGCTGGAAGTCATGGACGTCACTCCGTCCTGTGGGTCCGAGAATGAATAGCTCGGTTTGCACTCCTCCGGTCCTCCGCTCGGCCCTGGTAGCGGGCCTGGTCCTGCCGTCGTGCCGTTTTTCGGCGTTCCGGTCCCTCCGCCCGTGCAGCCGAAAAGGAGCACGGCGGCTAATAGGAATATTGCCAGATATCTCATATGATAACCTCCCTGTCCATATCCATCTGGAAAATTTAAATAACAGACTACTTCGATCCGAATATCTCGGGCTTCTGCATTGCGATAGCCGCGGCCATCGCGTCGGCCAGCTCGCCGACTTTTTCATATGCATTGTGCTGCTCCAGGTAGGATGCGGCGTAGTCTCCGCCCGTGTACGCATCCACCGATGCTTTGAGGTGGATCATCTCGCCGTCGGTCATTTTTTCCAGATCAGTCTTCTTCAGGCCGGGATTCGTCCTGGAGAGCAGATCCGCCAGAGCGGCCGACCCGGAAGCCATATCGCTTTCAGCCGCGGCTTTGGCCGTGGCGTTTTTCGCCCTGACCGCCGCGGCGTAATCAGCGAGCGACCCGATCCTCTTCGTCCAGATCCTCTGGAACTCATAACCTGCGTCTGCGCCGTAGATGCTTGTGAACGCGTTCGATAGCGCGGCCGAGTTCTCGTCGAGCGATGCGGCAGTGGCATTGAATGAGGATGATCCGTCGTAGGCGGCCCTCGCGGCGGAGATGGCGAGAGCCGTGTGCTCACGCTCGATCGAATTGAGCATCACCCTCAGGCTCGCTGCTTTGGACGCTGTGTCCGCGCTTCCGGCGGCCGCCTGGTCCTGCGTTCTCCGGAGGTCGGCCTTGCAGGAATCCAGGTTCGCCTGGGATGAACGGAGGCTTCCATTGCACGAGTTCAGGCTCGCCGCGGCCTTGGCAAGAGCATCGGAGTTCTTCGCCAAGCTCATCTCGGCGAGTGTCGCCCTCTTCTCGAGAGCGGATTCTGTCCCGGAGGCAATCGCGCTGGACAGCACGAATCCGACGACGAGACAAATCAGGCCGACTGCAGCGATCATCTTCAGCGGGTTTTCCTCTTTCATCCAGACACCCCCGGAAGCCGATAATGACTCCAGGCAATGCAGTTCCTCCGCCTCGGGGCTTAATAAACCTGACTAAGGCGATGATCAGTACTTGCGGTATACCTCGCGCACGCCGTCTATCCAGCCGCGCAGGTAATCCTGCCACTCGAGGGGGGTCTCGGAGCGGAGTATCTTATAGTGGTTCGACTCCTTGTGGGGCAGGATGAGGTCGTCGAATTCGGTCGCGTCCAGCTCGCTCCATTCCCGTATCTCGAAATAATCAGCGTGGTCCTCGGCCCAGATCTTCCCCCGCTCCAGGCCTATGAAGTACGATTTGGCGCTGCTGGCATCGCGGTTCCTCAACAGCCTTTCGAGTATCTCGGACATTCCAAACCCTCCAACCATTGCTCATTTTTTGTTTATATTACTACCTGCCCGCCCCTTCCCCACCGACTGCAATATACTACGCAGACAATGTTTAAAAATATATGCAAATGACTACTTTCTAACACATTTGGCGTTTCCGGGAAGATGTTTTAATTGTTTCTTTCTATGTATATTTGAGGAGATATTATGCAGATGCTCAGGCACCCGGCCGTAAAGGCGACCAGAACCAGGTTCTCCGCCGCCCTCCTCATCGCAGGCTCGATCCTCCCGTCGTGCATGCCGAAGGAGCAGCCTAAGCTCTTCCCTCCTCCGGACTGCTCGGATATGACGATGACTGTCGAGCAGATCGACGCCTGCTGGGCAGCGAAAGAATCGTTCGTCCCGCTTTATCCTGTCACGCGGGCAGAAGCAGCGGACCGGCAGCCTGACGCCGGCCCCGCCATGAAGGTCGCGATCCCTCCAGGGTGCGCCGAGAACATGTCCAGGGTGGGTCCCTTCTGCATAGACCGGTATGAGGCATATGTCGTCTCGGTGAGCTCTCCCGAAGGGACCGCCCACCCGTTCAACGAGCCGCTGGGATCCGGCCGATTCATCGCGAAGTCCGCGCCGGGCGTCTTCCCCCAGGCGCACATCAGCGGCGAGCAGGCTTCGGACGCCTGCATGAACGCCGGCAAGAGGCTCTGCACCATGGCCGAATGGCAGAGCGCCTGCATGGGAAGCCGCGGTTTCGCTTATCCATACGGCAACGAGAAGATGAGCGGCACCTGCAATTCCGGCAAGAGATGGGGCCCGGGGCTCCTTTCCGGCGGCCCGTCCTACAACCTCAACGACCCCCGCCTGAATCTCCTCGAAGGCGGGCTGGCGAGAAGCGGAGAATATGATCTGTGCGTCAGCGATCACAACGTCTACGACATGGTCGGCAACCTGCACGAGTGGGTGAGCACACGTGTGGACCAGTCCATGGTCGGTTCTGGGAAGACCAACATCCCCGGCCTCTATGTGGTGGCGGGCAACGGGATATTCATGGGCGGGTTCTATACGCTCGATGCGAGCTGCCGTTATAAGATAATCGCCCACCCGTTCAGCCACTACGATTACTCGACCGGCTTCAGATGCTGCATGGACCCGAAGAAATAGTATTAAAACAAGTTGGAAATATTCTCTTTTTATGGCAGTGAAGAATCCCCTGGCCCAGGCGGCTCTCTCGAGCGCCAGGTTCGCGAAAAGAAGGATGTTCCAGCCCCCCGTGCAGATAGAGACGATAATCGTCGACGTGGACCGCACGCTCACGCGGGAGGATTCCCCGAAGCTCGCCCTGGAGAGCCTTGCCGGAAAAGAGGCGGCCCATAAGGTCTTCGACAGGATACTGAATGATGTGGTCCTGGGAAGGCTGAAGCTCGGCGATGTGCATTCGACGGTGTTCCGCGAGCTCTATTCACGCGGATTCAAGACCTCGGACTGGGTGTCCATCATGGAGGATCTTGAGCGTTCCGGCGGCCTCAAGAGCGAGCTCATCGGAGAGCTTCAGGGCCTCGCAGGGCGCGGAGTCACCGTTGTCCTCGCCACGAGGGCTTCATATGAGAGCGCCAGATGGATCGCAGGGCGGTTCGGATTCCATCACGCGATCGGAAGCGTTGAGCGGGTGAACGGCGTGTTCCAGGGATTCGACCTCGTGATCGGAGCGAAAGATGAAGGAGACCATTCGATGACCAAGCTGACCGCCGCGCGGAAGGCATTGGCGGCATCATCAAAGACGCTCGACCCTGGGAGGACCGCCGTAATCGCGAACGATCTCCTCGACGCCCTTGAGATGCTGGAGTGCTCTCGGGGCATCCTCGTCATGCCTTCCCCGCCCAACCGGCTGGAGAAGCTGACCATGGCGCTGAGGCTCTACGACGTCCTGATACGTGAGCAGGATGTCGTTTCCTGCCTGAAGCCTTCCCTGGGCTTCGGGGGCTGAAAATCGGCTAGGCGGCGAGGGTGGGGGATAGAACAACTCTTGTATCCTTTTTTTCCCACTATATTTAAAAACTGGGGCGGCCACATCCTTGTCCATGATAACGGCAAGCCGGACCAGGAGTTTGCACGACCGTGCCCAGGGTACGATCATCGGAGCTGCGATAGGAGACGCCCTCGGCATGCCGACCGAAGGGATCTCGAAAAGGACGCTGGAAGGAAGCTACGGTGGGAAGGTCAGCAGCTTCCAGCGGGCCCTCGGCGGTCACCCATGCAGCCATCTCCGAGCCGGCCAGTACACCGATGACACGCAGCAGCTCATCATCCTCGCGGAATCGCTGGCCGAACGGGGCGGGTTCGATCTGGATGATTTCGGACGCCGTCTTGCGTTATGGGGCAGGCGCTGCAGGCACGAGCCGGGTTACGACAGGTACGCCGGAACCTCCAGTCTGGACGCAGCGGACAGGCTCACGGCAGGCATCTCCCCGCTCAAAAGCAGCGGGGCTGGCGTGACATCCTGCGGCTCTGTGATGCGCGTGGCCCCGGTAGGCATCTTTTTCAAGGATTTCGGCGAAGCTTTGAGGGAAGCGCGGTTCTCCAGCGTCCCCACCCACGATTCCGATGTATGCAAGGATGCCGCCGGAGCCGTGGCCGGCATAATCAACCTGATAGCGAGGCAGGATCTCCATCCGTTCAACGCAGCCCGCAAGGCTCTTGATATGATAACCGAACCGATCATACGGGAGAAGATGAAGCTTGCCATGGATATGGCCGGGGCATCTCCCGAGGATGCGGCAACGGCTATCGGGACCGGATGCAGCGCTTCGTCGACCGCCTCCTTCGCGATCTACTGCGTCCTCAGTTCCCCGGATGATTTCGAGAAAACGGTCATAACAGCGGCCAACTCTGTCCCTGGCGACACCGATTCGATAGCGTGCATCGCAGGGGCGATCTCCGGCGCATACAACGGCCTCTCTTCAATACCGCCGAGATTCCTTTCAGTGGAGAACTTCGATTACCTGCGTTCCCTCTCTTCGAGGCTTGTCTGAACTCAGCGCAATTCGTACTCGTAGCTCACTGCCCTCATGCTCTGCCCTTCTGACGGGGTGAAAGACACCCTGAACCTCAGGGGCCTCTCGGGCCGTGCGGTGATATCGCATCCGTCGGTGCCGATCCTCTCGCAACCGGGCATCGCGACGAATCCGCCGCCCTCGGCGTTGAGATATTCAAGGCTGAGACGGGCTCCCTGGAGCTCGTGGGATGCCACGGCGCATTTCCCTTCCCCTTCGCACGGTGGGCTGTCTATCACGTATGCCCTGGCCGTGATCCTATCCAAACCCTCGTGGCTCTGGTCGAGCGCGCATTCTATGGCGATATCGCCATTTTGCCATTGGGTCAGGCTGCGCAGGGGAGTGATCCTCGGATCCGGGCTTCCGGTCCTCCCTTGGTCCGAGTCGCCTGAGGTCATGACGACCCCGTTCGCCGCGCTCTGGCAGTCCTCGATCTGTTCGATGGTGAGCATCATGCTGTCGCAGTCCACAGACGGGCTGCCCGGGCGGATCTCGGCCGTGTTTCCAGCGCAGCCGGTGATTATCGATGCCGCGAGGGCTTCTGAGAGAATCCTTCCGATCGCGCGCGGCCGCGCCCCATTAATGCCGGTCCGTTGCTGTCCTTCTTTCTTCAAAAGTGCCATAGTGAGCCTCCTTGAGGGTATGTTGCTGTTTCGTATTTTAAATACCACTGTTTAACACAGAATAAGCCCCGCATTGAGCCTTGAAAATTGTCCATGGCGAGCCTTAAGGGCGTTTTTTCCTTGCTAGTTTTTGCCAAAATTTCGCGACAAAGCGAAATTTTTAGCATGGCAAGAACGTCGAAACGTTCTTGACTGCCATTGTTGCCATGCAACAATAGCAAAAACAAAACGCCTTGTTTTTGAACTTTCGTTCAAAACAGTCGTTTTGGTTCTTAAGGTGGTTCACCGCGAGCCTCAAGGGCGAGCGCAGTGAACCAAAACGCCTTGACCGGGATTCGAACCCGGGTCGCGAGAGTGACAGTCTCGTATGCTAGACCACAGAGCGCCCTGAGCGGTTTCAAACGCTGGGGGCTCTACACTATCAAGGCAAAGTAGTTAATCGATTCTACTGAATTAGTTTTAAAAACAAATCGTTGTAACTGAACTCATGCTCTCTCCATCGAAGAAAGATTCCCCGGTCCTCGCCGCCCTCGCATACGGTCTCGGAACTGTGATCGCGGTGATAATCTACCTGGTCGGGAAGGAAGACAAGTGGGTCAAGTTCAACGCGCTCCAGGCATTGCTCTTCGATCTCGCCTTCGGCATCGTTTTCATTGGGTTCTTCATCGTCGCCTGGGTGCTCACGATCGTGACGTTCGGGATCGGCGCGATCTGCATCATCCCCCTCATACTCCTGGTCCCGCTCGTGCTGATAATAAGGCTCTGGCTCGCCTACCGCGCGTTCAAGGGAGAGTATTTCGAGCTTCCCGCGATCGGCCAGTTCGCCCTAAAATACGTCTGATCCGCATGATCGACCTCCACGCGCACACTTCGGCGAGCGATGGATCGCTCTCGTTCTCGGAGCTCGTGACCGAAGCCAAGCGGGTCGGGCTGAGGGCCCTCGCGATCACAGACCACGACACGGTCAGGTGCGCGTCGATGATCAGGCCGGGTGCCTCAGTGCCGCTCCTGATCCCCGGAGCGGAGCTGACCGTCTTCGACGAAGGGCTGGGATACAAGGATATCCACATACTCGGCCTTTTCCTTGATACGTCGGATGCGGCTCTCAATTCCAGGCTCAGCCTGCTCGAGAGCGACCGCCTCGCGCAGAAGAGAGCGACTGTTGCGCGCCTGCGCGAGCTGGGGTACGACCTGGATTTCGAGGAAGTGCGGAGGGAAGCCTCCGGGGCGGTAGGCAGGCCGCACATCGCGAAGGCCCTCCTGAGGAAGTATCCGGGCGAGTTCAAGTCCGTCTCGGAGGTCTTCCAGAAGCTCCTTGCCCGGGGGAAGGAGGGGTACGTCGAGCGGGAGGCGGGCTTCAGCCTGAGGGAATCCGTCGACCTCATACATGGGGCCGGAGGCCTCGCTTTCGTGGCCCATCCGCTCCTTTACCCCTACGACAGCGTGAAGCTCCTCGAGGATTTCAGGTCGCTCGGCGGCGATGGCGTCGAGGTCTACTACGATTACATCAAAAACCGTCCGGAGGAGAGGATAAGCGCGGCTGAAAACACGCGCATCATCGAACGTTACCAGGGGCTGGCCCGCGATCTCGGCCTCCTCGAGAGCGGAGGGAGCGATTTCCACGGTGCGGCCAAGGGCCAGGCTCTCGGCGTTTTCGGGGCCCCGGACCAGGTGCTTGACCGGCTCACCGCAGCTCTAAGAAAACCTTTATAATCAGCCTTCTCAAATCTATTAACTGGTTCTAATCCGCAGCACCCCTCGTCATGACCGGGAGGCAGGCAAGGGAAAAGAGGATACCTCGATGAAGATAAGACGGGCTCTCATCAGCGTCCACGACAAGGAAGGCATCGTCGACTTCGCGAGAGTGCTCTCCAGCCTCGGGATCGAGCTGATCTCGAGCGGAGGCACAGCGAAGATCCTCCGCGAGAACGGCCTGCAGGTGACCGAAGTGTCGGCAGTCACAGGCTCTCCCGAGATGATGGACGGCCGGGTAAAGACGATGCATCCGAAGATCCACGGGGCTATCCTCGCCGACCGGAACAGCAAGAAGCACCTCGCCGAGGCCAGGAAGAGCGGCATCGAGCTGATCGACCTCGTGGTCGTGAACCTCTATCCTTTCGAGGAGACGATCCGGAAGGGCTCTTCGAAGAGGGAGATAATCGAGAATATAGATATCGGCGGCCCCGCCCTCCTGCGCGCCGCGGCGAAGAATTACCAGCATGTGGCTGCCGTCTGCAACCCGTCTCGCTACAAGGATGTGGCCGCTGAGATGAAAAGCTCCGGGGGTTGGCTCTCGGAGAAGACCCTCGAGCGCCTCGCGTTGGACACATGGGAGCATGTGGCGCACTACGATGTCATCATCGAGCAGCACTTCCGGAAGGCTTTCGGGTACCAGGATGAGTTCCCGGAGTTCCTCAACCTCACATTCCACAAGAAGCAGGATCTCCGTTACGGGGAGAACCCGCACCAGCGCGCCTCGGTGTATCACGACGACCTCTACCGGAACCCGTCATTCCTCGATGCCAAGCAGCTCCAGGGGAAGGAGATGTCGTACAACAACTTCCTCGACTGCAACGCAGCTTTCAAGCTTATCCGGGAATTCGACGAGCCCACCGGAGTGATCGTGAAGCACAACAATCCCTGCGGGGTAGCATCGTCCGACCGGATCCTGGATGCCTTCAGGATGGCCAAATCAGTCGATCCGGAGGCGTCTTTCGGAGGTGTCGTGGCCCTGAACCGGAAGGTCGATGAGGCCCTCGCGCGGGAGATCACGAGCAAGTTCGTCGATATCGTGATGGCGCCGGGCTTCGATGAGCGGGCCCTCGAGGTCCTCCGCGCCAAGAAGAACATGCGGGTGATGGAGCACCCCGGTGTGACGGCGAAGAGGGTCCCCTACCGCAAATACCGCTCGATCCTGGGGGGTTTGCTCGCCCAGGATGCCAATGTCAAGCTGATCGATCAGCTACGCATCGTGACGAGGCGCAAGCCGACCGAAAGCGAGATGAAAGCGCTCATGTATGCCTGGAAGATCGTCAAATACGTCAAGTCGAACGCCATCGTCTACGCACGCGAGAACCGGGCCGTCGGGATAGGGGCCGGCCAGATGAAGCGCGTGGATGCGACGAAGCTGGCCGCGATGATAGCCAAAGACTACGGCGGGGACGTCCGCGGCTGCGCGATGGCAAGCGACGCGTTCTTCCCGTTCCGTGACGGAATAGACTATGCCGCGAAGCTGGGCATAAGCGCGATAATCCAGCCCGGCGGATCGATCCGCGACGATGAGGTCATCAAGGCTGCGGATGAGCACGGCATCGCGATGGTCTTCACCGGGATACGGCACTTCAGGCACTAGGAGAACTCTTTTGCATATCTCTCCGCGAGCAGGACATACCGGTCGATCCTCTCGCGCGGCTCGTCCGCCGGTTTCTGCAGCCATTCTATAGCGGCTATCTTCGCCCTCACATTGGCCCTGTAGCACTTATAGAACTGGAGCAATGCCTCGGCATCCTTATCGCCTGTCCTAGAGAGATATTCGCCCACGAAGGTCTCCGACAGGTCATCCCTTCCCGCGTATTCCAGGTCCATGGCCATGAACGCGATATCGCTAGCAACGTCGATGCACCTGAAATCGGCGTTGAACTCGATGCAGTCTATGGCCCGGATCGGGTCGGTCAGGAAGACATTCGCGGTGTGCAGGTCGCCATGGCAGTCCCTGACAAACCCCCCGCCGGCCCTCCGCCTCAGGAGCCCGTCGTTCCTCTTCATGAACGCAGATGACTTGAGAAGTATGCTGTCCACCCACCTGCCGAGGCCGGATGCCTTCTCTATCGCTTCGCGGAAGTTGCCCAGGTCGCCGATCTGGGATGCGATCATCGCCGGGGAACCGAACCCGCCACGCGCTATCTCCGCCCGTTCATGGAACGATGCTACCATGCCGGCGATCGTCCGGACTTCATCAGCACCGACATTATCCTCCTTCAGGAGGAGGTCCATCCTCCTCCCCTGGTCCAGCCTCACCATCTTCACCGCGTGGTCGATGGCCCTGCCCCTCCCCTCTATCCGCAGCGTCCCGTCCTCTTCGGCGATCGGCACGACGCCGAGGTAGACGTCCGGTGAGAGCCTGCTGTTGAGCCTGACCTCCTCCCTGCAGTAGAACTCCCTCAGCTCCATGGTGGAGAAATCGAGGAACGAGAATCTGAGCGGTTTCTTTATCTTGTAGACGTGCTCCTTGTCCATGAGCAGCCACGACACATGCGTCTCGATGCGCTCGAAGCCGTCCGAGATGGCGCTGACCTGTCCCTCATCCATATGACCCACCTACGAACGCCTTCACCGCCTCGAGCCTTCTCCTCATCGGCGCCATCGAATCTATCCTCAGATGGGTCCCCTTTATCGGCTCGAACCCTTTTTTCATGCGGAGGTAGACTCCGAAATCAGCGTCGCTCGGCCCGCCCCTCCTCCTCCTGCCGAGCCTTTTCTCTGTCTCCGCCTCAGGCAGCTCGCACAATATGACGAATGACCGGGTCCCCCCTTCCCGCGCTATACGCAGGAACCCTTCCCTGATCGATTCCCTGTAGAACGTCGCATCCACGACCGCATCCTTGCCGCTTCCTATCGCCTCCCGGCACAGATCCTCCATCCGCGCATAGACGGCGAGCTTCTCCTCTTCGGTGTAGGCCGGCTTAGGGAAAAGCCCCTTCCGCACCAGATCGCTGCTGATATGGGCCGCTCCGGTCTTATTGGCGAGAGCGCGGGCCAGGGAAGTCTTTCCGCTCCCCGGCAAACCGCATATGATTATAAGCATGTCAGTCAATACCTCTAGTAAATTTAATAAGCGACTTTTATGGTGATTGGATGGCAGAAGAATATGATGTTATCGTGTTAGGTGGCGGACCGTCCGGCTCTTCGACAGCCGCGTTCCTCGCTAAAGCAGGCAAGAAGGTCCTGTTGCTGGACCGCGCGAAGTTCCCACGCGACAAGACTTGCGGCGACGGCATAAGCGGCCGCTCTGTGGCGGTCCTCAAGGAGCTCGGGGTCCTCAAGGACTTCAAGGACGTGGAGCACATGGATATGTTCGGAGTGGCGTTCTCTTCCCCGAACGGCACCTTCGTCCCCATCTCATCACGCAGGGAAGGCAACAACGAGTCCCCCGGCTTCGTTTGCAGGAGGGAGGTCTTCGACAACGTCCTCTTCCAGTTCGCGAAAAAGCTCGTCTCGAAGACCATCGAAGGCTTCATAGCGAGCGACGTTGTCATGGAAGGCGGCAAGGTCGCAGGCGTGAAGGGCAGATTCGAAGGCAAAGAGCTGGAGTTCCGCGCCAAGGTCCTTGTCGGCGCCGATGGCGTCGGCGGGATAACCGCGAGGAAATTCGGGGCGACGAACCTAGACGAGGGCCACCAGTGCGCGGCCATAAGGTGCTACTATGAGGGAGTCGAGGGCATGATCGACCAGATCGAGCTCCATTTCGTCGACGGCGTCCTTCCGGGCTATTTCTGGATATTCCCGCTCCCGGGCAAGAAGGCGAATGTCGGTATCGGCATGCTCGTCAAAGACATGAAGAAGCAGAAGGTCAACCTCCAGAAGCTCATGTTCGACGTCCTCGAGAACAACAAGATGTTCAAGGAGCGCTTCAAGGGCGCGAAGAGGATCAGCGATGTCAAGAGCTGGATGCTCCCTCTCGGTTCGAAGCGGGTCAAGATGGCCGGGGACGGCTACGTCCTCGTAGGCGATGCCGCATCGCTCATCGATCCGTTCTCCGGCGAAGGGATCGGGAACGCCCTCACAAGCGGCAAATGCGCGGCGAAGGCGATCCTCACTGCGTTCGAGAAGGACGATTTCTCCGAGAACACCCTCTCAGCATACCCGAAGATGTTCTGGGAGATCGTCGGCGACGAGCTCGACACCAATTACAGGATGCAGAGGATGGCCAACAACAAGTTCCTGCTGAACATGATGATCGGCAAGGCCAAGCGCAGCAAGTATGTCCAGAGCGCTATCAGCGACGCCCTCATCAACCCGCAGGAGCACAGCAAGCTGGTCGACCCTCTGTTCATCTTCAAGGTCCTCCTCGCTTAGCTCTATTTTTTTATCTTATCTCCCATAGGGAGTGATGGAGAAATTCGATCTGATCGTCATCGGCGGAGGCTCAGGCCTGGATGTCGTGAGCGCGGCTGCGGCAAAAGGCATGCGGGTGGCCCTGATAGAGGAGGGTCCGATGGGAGGCACCTGCCTCAACCGCGGGTGCATCCCCTCGAAGATACTAATTCATGCTGCAGATGTCATGCAGGAGATAAAAAAGGCCCCCGAGTTCGGCATCACCGTCGGGAAAGTCTCGGTGGATTTCGGGAAAGTCATGTCGCGGGCCCGGGTCGTGGACGAAGACGCGAGGGGGATCGAAGAGAGCATCCGGAGATCGAAGAACATCACCCTATTCAAGGAGCGCGGGAGGTTCGTCGGCCCGAAGACCCTGCGTGTCGGGGATAAGGAAATCTCCTCGGACCGCATCGTAATCGCCGCAGGCACCCGTCCTGCGGTGCCTACGGTCGAAGGTCTGGCCTCCGTCCCCTATATGACCAGCGACGATGCCCTGAGGCTCGATCATCTTCCGGAGAGGCTCATCATCATAGGCGGCGGATATATCTCCTGCGAGCTCGCGCATTTCTTCAGCTCCATGGGATCAAAGGTCGTCATCCTCCAGCGGAACGTCCGCCTCCTCCCTGATGAAGATGAGGAGGTTTCCCTGAAATTCACCGAGCTTTTCTCGAAGCAGTGCGAGGTCCATCTGAAGTTCGCGCTCAAAAGGGTGGAGAAGAAGGGCGGCAATATCGTGGCCTGGGACGCCGAAGGCAAAAGCCTGGAAGGGACCGACCTCCTCGTGGCGACCGGCCGCGTCCCGAACTCCGATATCCTCGAAGTCTCGAAAGCCGGGATCAAGACGGACAAGCACGGTTATATCGAAAGCGGAGGATTCATGGAGACGAACGTCCCGGGAGTCTACGTCCTCGGGGACATCGCCGGGAAATATCTTTTCAAGCACTCGGCCAATCTCGAAGCGGAGTATGTCGCCCACAATATCCTGGAGCCGCAGAAGAGGATAGAGGTTGATTATACGGCGATGCCGCACGCCGTCTTCTCTCATCCGCAGGTGGCCGGGGTAGGCGCGACCGAACAGCAGCTGAAAGAGGGCGGGCATGATTACCTTGTCGGCAGATATATGTATTCCGGCACCGGCATGGGCGAAGCGCTCGCGGAGAAGGACGGGTTCGTCAAATTCCTCACCGATTACCAGGGGAAGATCCTCGGCTGCCATATCATGGGCCCGGAGGCCTCGAGCCTGATCCACGAAGTGCTCGTCTCGATGAAAGCCGGCCGATGCCATGTCAACGATATCATCAACACAGTCCATATCCATCCCGCCCTCAGCGAAGTCGTCCAAAGAGGGGCAGGGAGCGTCTAGTTGGCGCGTTCGATCATAGGCGGCGAATCAGAGAAGATCGATCCGGCGGCCATCGCCTGGACCGAGAACGGTGCGAATACGTTCTCGCACTGGAAGACAACGATGAGCTTCGGGTTCGCGATGCTCAGGAAGGCCTCCTGCTCCAGGCTCAGGTCGAACGCCATCCCGAAGCCCCGCTCGTTCTTCGGGTCTGTGTTCCTGAGGAGGAAATCCAGGCAGGCGCTGCCGCAGAACGCGCGCATCCACAGGCTCTCCGAACGCTGGATCTATGTCACAGCATCGACTTTCAGCATCAGCCGTCCGGACGGCTCGTCGAATCCCTTGTCCGGAGAATCCCTCTTCTTCGCGAGCATCCACTCGCTCCATGTGCGCTTCGTCCGTCCCGGCTATAAAAATCTTCACGGGTTTCCCATGGAAAAAAATCACGGAAACGGCTTTTGCGGAAAAAAATTCCAGTGCGCCGGATTTTTATTCATGGACGCGGTTAGATCATCATGAGGAATCCGCTGCCGCTCCTGTTCTTCCTGGGGATGGCCGCGATACTGTTCCTGTCGCTCCAGGCGTCCAAACAGGCCGCGCCCGAGCAGATGCCTCCGGGCCCGTCAGGGGCCGTACCGACGCTCAACCGGTCGAACCTCACGATAGCGTCTTTCAACATCCAGGTTTTCGGGGAGTCCAAGCGCTCGAAATCCGAAGTCATGGATGTCCTAGCGAAGACGGCGAGAAGGTTCGACATCATGGCCATAGAGGAGCTCCGGGACGACACCGAGACGACGCTTCCGTTCTACCTGGAAAGGATCAACTCGCTCCCGGGGCCCAGATACTCGGCCGTCTCGAGCCCGCGCCTCGGCCGCACCTCGAGCAAGGAGAACTACGCGTTCATCTACAATACCGATGACATCCTCCTTGTCCCGGATTCGAATTACACCTTCGTGGATCCGCCGGCAGGGACGAGCACCGACCTTTTCCAGCGCGAGCCTTTCATAGCGCGATTCCGCTCGGCAAGCGGCAACTTCACATTCGTCCTCATGGTCATCCACACCGAGCCCGACTCCACCCCAGAGGAGCTGAACGACCTGCCGAAAGCCGTCGATGATGCGAAAAAGAAGTTCCCTGACGAGCACGACTTCATCATCTTGGGCGATATGAACGCGGATTGCAGCTATCTCAGGCCGACAGACAACATCTCGCTCCGCGGCCCTGCCTACACGTGGCTTATCCCCGACACCGCAGACACCACGACGAAAAGCACAGACTGCGCCTATGACCGGATCATCCTGGCCGACGGGGCGAAAGAGAACTACGCTGGCCGGTGGGGCATCTTCCGTTTCGATCAGGAGTACGGGCTCAACCAGACCCAGACAGAAGCCGTCTCTGACCATTACCCTGTATGGGCTGAGTTCAACGCTAATTGACGTCCCGGTAGATCGATTCTGCGAGGAGGCCGTCTTCCGAGAAGAAATGGTCCCTGCTCGGGGCTTCCACGGTGCACGAGACCTTCTGCCCGCTCCCCCTGAACACGACTTTCGCCCCGGGCCTGAGTATCGGATCCACCTTCTTCCATGTGGCGACCGCCGTCACCTGCGGGAAGGATTCCTGGCCCTCATCCTTCACCCGGTCGTTCTTGAGGACTATGTTGAAGGCGCTGAGACGCTCAGGGCAGAGGACCCGGAGAACGGTCCGGCCGGTGGCCTTTATGCTGTCTATGACGGATTCGTTGACATCGAGGGTGAGGCTGGTGGTTCTCTTTGCCATGCTATCACAACTAGAGCGGGCCACAAACGCCGGGCTCCGGGCTGATATTCCCGTCGGCCTGACTTGAACAAGCAACCTCACCGTTTCCGCCTTTTGGAAAGGCGGCCCAAAACTCGTCAAACCGAGTAAAGGCAAAACTACAGCGGTGCGCTCTACCATTGAGCTACGACGGGATGAGATGGAAAAGTGCGGAGAAGTTCTTATAAAGATAGGTATCGGTCAATTCCACCGGCACATCCCCTGAACGCATCCGCACCTCACCCCTGCGGCAGAAGCGTCATAGCACGTGCGGTATTCGCATGTGGTCACGACCGGCTCCTCGGCTTTGCCCTGGCACACCTGCCCGGAGCATCCTCCGCTGACGCAGTCAGAATCCTTCGCGCAGGCGGCTTTGGTCTCGGTCCCGCAGAATCCAGCTTTAGCTGGGAAGACCTTCTTCCCGTAGTAATAGACCTCGAAAGGGCCGCTGTAGCCGCCCGCCTCGGCGGTCCAGTATATCGTGCCGCTGCACTGGGGGCAGTAGCCTGTATTGCTCGGAGCGGATTCGGTCGTCAGGTTCAGCACCCACTTCTCATCGGACTTGGTCAGGTAACCGACGACTTTGTAGCAGGGACTCGGCGCGTTGATTGACCCGTTGAGGACCATCCCGTCCGAAGTATAGGTGCTCTGCGGGGCGACGGCCCCGCCGCATCCACCGTATGATCCGGTGAGCTTGAAAGTCTGCTCAGCAGGGGGCTTGGTCTGACTCGCCGTGCATCTGTTCTCGACGCATCTTCCTTCGGAGAGGGCTGTCGGGCACATGCATCTCGGCTGGCCGGGCGGGCATTCCGGCTGCTGGTTATAGACATTCACATACTCGCCCATCCCGCAGTCGCAGCACCGATTCAGGCGCACGCAGTCGCTGTCCTTCCGGCAGTAATCCTTCACTTCGTATCCTGGCGGGGTTGTCGAAGTATTGTTTTCGGGAGGAGGGACATCCACCGCCACGCACTTGTTGCCCTGGCACTCGCCTTTGGAGTCCCTGATAGCGCATTTGCAGACGGGGCCCGTGCACGGGCTGCTGTTGTAGTTGAATCTGTTGACATAGACGCCGAGGCCGCAGTCGCAGCAGCTTTGCTGGCGGACGCAATCGTCGTTGGTCTTGCAGTAATCCTTGACCTCATACCCTGGAGGCACTGTCTGATTGGTGCCGTTCGCCGGCGGTGCCTGCAGGCATCCTGCGACCACCAATAAAGCCAGAATTGCGAGCGCGGAAAAGGTCCTCATGCATCCCTAAAGGAATCGAACTCTAATAAATGCTCACTCGGCCTGCAGGAACGCTCTCAGCCCTTTGATTATGTTCAGATGGCTCTCCTTCGACACCCATTCTCCGGCCGAATGCATCCCCCCGCCGCTCGGCCCGTATGTTATGACCGGCACTCCGGAGAGCGCCAACACGTTCTCATCGGCGACGGAGTTGCCATAGACTATCCGAGGCTTGCCGAAATTCTCGGCTATCATCTTCTCCATCCTTTTCACCGGCGCCTCAGTGCGCTCGGTGATCTGGGGAGTGAGGTACGGGGTCTTCCGCGCTTTCAGGCTGACCTCTATCTTCCTGCCGCCGATCGGGCGGAACACCCCCTTCTCATAGAGGTGATCGATCCCGTACCGCAGCTCGTTGAGCACGCTCGCGGACGTCTCAGGGGGGACCAGATGCCGGTCGAGCTCGATGCGCGCCGAATCCGGGAGCGAGAGCGATTCGCTCTGCCCGTGGAACGAACGGACGAATATCGGAGGCCTGGGGAGAAGCTTGTGGGTCTTCGGCTTGATATTGGCGAGCTCGCGGATGAGTTTCGCCCCTTCGGTGATGGCGTTCACCCCTCCTGAGTCTGCACCGTGCGCAGCCTTTCCAGGGACGGTGAACTCATAGACAGCCCTCCCGAGCCTTCCGAGCGTGAGCTGCCTCTCACCGAGGTGCTCCCCTCCGTCGCCGCCTGTGTCGGTGCTTATTATAGCCTCGCAGCCGTGGAAGAATCCGCTCCTGACTATCGCATGGGCCCCTTCGGAGATGTTCTCTTCGTCCACCCCGAAAGCGATCTTCACCGGCCTTTTCGAATCCCCAGCCGCGCAGAGGATCGCGCAGACCCCTGCTTTCATGTCCCAGGCCCCGAGGCCGATCAGCCTCCCGTCCTCTTCCGTGAGCTTGAAGGGGTCCGTCTTCCATCCTTCGGCCGGCCCTACTGTATCCATGTGGCCATAGAGCCCGATCGGCTTCCCCTCTCCGCCACGGGTGGCAAGGACGTTGAACCTGCCCGGTGAGACCTCGAGCCTTTCCGTGGAGAATCCCAGCCCGGAGAGCAGGATCTCAAGCCTCTCGGCCAGTTTGCGCTCATCAGGCCCTACTGATCTTATCGATACAAGCTCAGCGAGCAGTCCTATCTCATCCATGGATTGTTTAGCCGCTAGGGACATAAATACCGCGCTCGTTCGCCTCCCTGATCATCGCCGGGATATCGAGCTTCCTGCGGAAATCGGTTATGGTCGTGAAGGGGTAGTGCTGCAGAGATAGCGTCTTCTCGAATATCTCGAGCGGGCTCATCCCGTGGCGGTAAAGGGCGCTGATGCTCGAGTTGGTCGTCCCGGCGCTTATGTCCTCCCCGT
This sequence comes from Candidatus Micrarchaeia archaeon, assembly GCA_046331685.1. Classification (GTDB taxonomy): domain Archaea; phylum Micrarchaeota; class Micrarchaeia; order Anstonellales; family Bilamarchaeaceae; genus Bilamarchaeum. Next base: position 128,421 of record JAXLQI010000003.1, read on the forward strand.
TCCTCTTCTGGCGGACGAGCGGATCCATTATCTGGGGGTGCTGGGACATCATCAGCGGAAGAGCCCCGCTTATGCTCTCTCCAGGGAGCCCCCCGAGCCTTCCGCTCGCCACGGCGAGCTGGGTGGCCATCACGCTCATTATCATGTCAGGGTTGTCCCCTGTCGGATAGTCGGGCGCCTTCGCGAGCTTCTGGCCGTCGAAGACCCAGCCCGGATCCTCGAACATCGAGCCGACTATCGGAAGGCCGCTCCTCATGAGCATCAGGGACATGTTGATCGGGAAATGCATCCCCACCGCCCGTGCCTTGAGATATGCCGCCATCTCGCGGGGCTCAGCCGGCATCTCCTCGTGCCATTCATGGCCGCACCCCTTCAGCCTGCCGGTCTCCCATCCGACCTCGTTCCTCAGGGTTATCTCGCGGTCCTGGCAGACGCTCCGGAACGATCTCATGTCGTCGGTGAGCCGGGCCTTGACGATATATTTCGATTCTATCCGGCAGTTCGGGCATGGCGTCTTCACCATCCAAGGCTTGTCGTCCTGGACCAGGTTGGCATAGAATCTCCGGTTCTCCTTGGATCTGCCCCCGCGCAGCTCCGCGTTCCGGATCGCATCGGTCAGGAAAGTGAAGAACTCATGGTCGGCTTCCAGCACCCGGAGGTGGAGGTTTGGGGTCGAGCTGAATAATAGCGGGATCCCTCCCATGTCCACCCCTATCTTCGACAGGTACGAGCGGATGGAGAAATGCATCTGGATGGCCTTCGCCTGGAAAAGGTCGCCGGAGGCTGAGACGACCCTCTGCGCGAGCCATATATCCTCCTCGGTGTACAGCTCGGTCGGCTTGAAATGGTTGCTCTTCCCCATATCGGCCCTTCCCAGGTTCTGGACGAATCTGCGGGCGCTTCCGCTCTCCATCCCCCATAGCCTGGCTTTCGCGTATCGGTCGCCCTCTATGTCATCGACGAACTGGGAGAGTATGCCGTAAGCCGGTCTCCGGAAAGATGCCATCAGCGTCCCCTGGTCAAGGGCGAGCAGGTCACTCTCGATCCTCTCCCTCCGCATCCCTGCATCCATCGCCCGGTATATTCCGAAACCGCCCCGCAACGCCGTCGCGGCCGCTGCTAGCATCGCTCCGGCTATGAAAGTATGCAGCTCGTAGTTGGTCGTCCAGGAATTGCACATCTCTCCGCCGATGTGGATCAGCCCGGCGACCTCCTCCTTCCCTTCGGATGGGGTTATGCTCGGCTCGTCGATCGGCCCCCGCACCGAGAAGACTTTCCCCCGCAGGCAACCCGGGGCGAAGCTCCTTTCGGCGAATGCGGCGTTCTCCACGAACGCGGCGATCCCCTTGGCGTTACGCCGTATGCCCTCTTTCAACACCGATTCTGTGCTATATGACATATCCTAAACCCTGTGAATGTTCTGTCGCAATGCAGTTATTGATGTGAATGTTTTAATAACGTAACTTTTTTACGATTATCGAAAGTCAAGGATCATCGACGGCCACCCACCGATCCTTCTGTGCCGTCTCACCGACCCATCCCCTGGTGTCACGGTACGCGCTTCCCTTATATTTAAGTTTTAACCCAAAAAGACCGGAAAAGGTCCGAAAATAGCTCACTTTTTATATCTTTTGCCGGATATTATCCAATGTGAAAGAGATAAAGCTGGATGAAAACGACCACCACATACTTGACGCCCTAAAAAGCGACGCAAGGCAGACCATTGCCGAGCTATCCACCCATCTCGGCATACCCCGTGCAACGGTGCACGAACGGATAATGAGGATGAAGAAGAGCGGAGTGATAAAGCGGTTCACTATAGAAGAGGACTACCGCCTCACCGGTCTTCCGACCATGTCCTTCGTGTTCGCTGAATACGACCGCGCATCGAAGATGGACCAGCACGAGGTGGCCCGCCAGATAGCCAAGATAGGCGGCGTCCTGGGGGTGTATATCATCTCAGGCCAGTGGGACCTCCTGATCAAGGTGAGGGGAAAGAATATCGAGGATATAGGCAACCTCATCCTCGACCGGATCAGGAACACCCAGGGCGTCTTCAAGACCTACACCATGGCCTGCTTCGAAGTCGCCAAAGACGAGATATGATTATAATATCCCGACCGGATAGTGCTTATGGATGAAAGTCGATGAAACCGATGAGTCGATCATAGCGGCTCTGAAGAAGGATTCACGGGCGAGCAATGTCAGCATCGGAAAGGCCCTCGGAATCACCGAAGGGGCTGTCCGCTGGAGGGTGGCCAGGCTGCTGCGGGCAGGCATCATCCGCTCCTTCACGATAGATGTGTCCGAAGGCGCGAACACCTTCGCGATCCTCATGGTCAAGGCCAGGGGGGAGACCAAGAAGATGATGTCCTCGATATCCTCATTGTCCGTCCACAGGGACGCGTACGAGATCTCAGGCGAATATGATGGCTGCCTGATAATCGAAGGCCCCTCGGTGGGGGCTATCGACCAGAAGATCGACAGCATACGCAAGCTGAAGGAAGTCGCGGACACCAGGACTTTCATATCTTTCCGCCGCTGGTGAGACCATGTGCGCCCAAAGGAGACATTCTGACTCCGCTGCCGAGCCGGTTGTCGTGCCCTTGCCACAGCCCGCGGTCCCCACGCGGGTCGTGGATACCGTCGGCGGGGTAGCGGAATTCCTCCGCGAGAGGGGGATCACGAAGCCTGGTCCGATGTCGCTGATCGACGCAACGCCGGAGCTCCTCCGCGTGAGGGCGAATTTCGCCGGGACTCCGGTGGCCGGGACGCTCACGCACCCGCCCCCGATAATCGTCCGGGTGCCGGACGCGACGATCGAGAGGTTCGTAGGGAAAGGCAATGAGGCCTGCCACATCCCATGGACCAATATCATCCTCGTCTCGGATTCCGCTCTCGCATCTCCCAGGCGCAGCGAGATCCTCGTCCACGAGATCACGCACTACGCCGGATTCCGCGGCCATGACGGGAGTTCCGTATACCGCGGTCCGAATGGCCAGACCGCGCTCATGGGGATCCCGGTCTGGATGGAAGAGGGCCTTGTGAACGCCTTCTCTTCCCGTTCGGCTTCCGGCGTATCAGAGATAAGCTACCCCTACGAAACCCTCGCCGGCATCCTGCTCGAGAAGCTGCATTTCGATCCGCAGGTCATCAGGCTCGCATACATAACCGGGGATTTCAGGGCGTTCCAGGGCGTGGTGGACAGCCAGCTCGGATCAGGGACATTCGAAGGGATGCTCCGCTGCCAGAGCGGGGCCGAGGCGTTCTCATTCGTTTATTCTCGCGTCCAGGCCCAGCGTCCGGCTTTCTTCGACGAGAAAGGTTTCCGCGCCGACCCGGCCGTCCAGCGGGCGCTTTCGATGGTCGGCAACAACCTGCGGCTGTGAGCGCCTCTTTTTTAATCCGTCCACCCAAATCGTCTTCATGGAACGAAAAGGCGCACCGCATGATGCCGAGAACGTCCTCGCGTTTCCGGCCCGGGCACCGCCACTCCGCGCACCTGCTGTCGGCGGGCTGTCGAAGATGATCAGCAGAGGCGTATGCCTCGGCCTTCTTGCCCGTATCGCCCCGATAGACAAGGAGCTGGAGGACATGCTCCGGATGCCTGAGAAGATGTACATGATCGAAAGGAGCGATTGCTTCTCTTCCCAGTCGGACCGGGATATCTCAGGAGTGGTCATGCATCTCCAGTTCGGCCTTTCGATGCCCCTGGATTTCGCCGATTACGGCATCGACGTCAGCGGGAAGGGAAGCTCATCCTTCTGCACGTTCGTGGACCGGTCGAGGAAGGTGATCGTCTCGATGCCCCTGCAGACTCTCTATGGCGGCGAGGCGTCTTGGGACGACTTCAAGGACGGTTTGCGGCATGCCCTCTCCGCAGCGAAGGCCAAGGAGGGCAGCGGGGAGAGGTTCGACTTCGTTCTCTTCAAGGACAGCCTCATCAGCACCATCTGACCCCTCCGGGATAAGGTTATATACCGGACCTGAGAATCGGGTTTATGGCACTGAGGAAAATCCCTGGCGGAAGGGCCACGGCTGCAGTCTCCGCCGATCCCGATGTCAAAGCGGTCCCGCGTGATTCTGTCGTCGCCCAGCTGCGTGACCTCGCCTCGGGATGGAAGCAGGGCTACGAGAAGACGCTCAACATGCCCGGCCAGCTCTACTCTTTCCAGGAAGGGACCCTTCTCGCCTTCTCGTCTGATGAGCGGATGCGCGCGCTCGATTTCCTCCCCTCCATGCGATCCGGTGGCGCTCCTCCCGGCGGGATCGACGCTTACGGCCTCATCGTCTATGAGACATCCAGTTCGGCCTACTTCCTCCTCGTGGACACCGGACGGGGGATATTGGTCAAAGGGCAGATAGCGAGCTTCCATTCCGGCGAGAAGGAGGATTGGGGCCGTTTCATGGGCTCCGTGGAAAAAGCGCTGGGGCTCGCGAGGCCCGGTAAAATCGCGGTCGTGGATACGGTCCTCGGCATCAGCGAGACGTACTGATCAGACCGCCTTTTCCATGACCTCGCGGATCACTTTTGCGACAGGGGACTTCTCATCCGCGTTGTGCAGGCTGATCTTTATAGGCTGTCCGGCCTTGTTCTGGTACGTGACATCGACCCTGAAAGAGTCGGAGTTTATGCTCCACACCCTCGTGTCATCGCCTTTCAGGAAAGCCATATGTGAAACGGTATATTTTTTTGAAAGCTCGGCATAGAGCGTCTCAGCCACCCTTTGGGCCAGGCCCGCCCTCTCCTGCGCGCTGCCTGCCTTGTCGCCGAGGCGGCTCTCCGCCATTATCTTCAGCGACAATGGTTTCGCTTCATGCTCTTTCCCTTGCGCGCCTTTCCTTCGGAATGTGCTCATAGATTCACCCGCCTCATTGGATATCCCCTACGGTTTCCTTAAAGCCCGCTCTTTCAGCAGGAGCATGTAAACGAACGAATTGAAAACCGATAATGGATCATGCGTCTCGACATTATAGTAATCCTTCGCCCCTTTGATGAACGACCTCTGGTCGCCGCAGGTTTCGATCATATCCACATCATCCCCGGCGACCCCCACGTGGGGCAGGTACTCGTAACCCGGCGCCACCCAGTAATAAGAGATATCGACATTCACCCGCTTGCCGTATTTCACCTCCAGCAGGGCCTTTGTGAATGGCAGGAGGGTCTTGTAGCCGGTATCGACGAGGACTCCGTCGAAGACCTTCTTCTTCGACGGGTCGGTTATCCCGCTCTTGGCAAGATAACTGAGCAGTTTTTCGCAATTCGCTTTGAACTGCGGATCCATATGCATCGCGCTCTTGATCTGCAGCCGGAGGCTGTTCATGAAATGCCCGAACAGGTCGGTCTGCATGCTTGCCACCGTAGCCGTCTTAGGGTCAGCAGAAGCCTTGAATACCGAATAGGCATACTGGTTGGCCTTGAAGACCATATCCGAGATGTTATGCGCATCGTTCTCGAAGAAATCCTTGCCGAGGGAGGTCCTGGTTATCAGCGCGCCCTTGGGCATCTTATGCCCTTTCCTGCTCGCTATCGTCCCGTCGACCACCATGAACGCGGCTCCATCCCTCCAGAGGTATACCCTGGACTTGTCCGGATAATGGCTGACGATCGCATCTGTGGACAGGAAGACCCTCTCCACCACATGCTCGAGGGGACTCACTCCGAATCCTTCAGTGATGGGTATCTGCTTGTCTATGGCTACGCTCTCGACGCCGAATATCCCGGCGTTCTTGTTGATTATGAGCTGGAGCTGGGCCTTCGAGAGCTTCTTGGCCGTGTGTTTCGTCGCGAAATCCATCAGGGCTTTTTCGAGTTCGGCCATCTTCTTGACATCCTTGAATGAATGCCCGATCGTGAGCAGGTCCTCGGGTACCGACGATTCCAGATCCGCCCTGAAGCTGTCGATGCTCTTGAACCTGCTTTGGGCCTTGAACTCGCTCTCGACTAATCTGCTATATGCTACATCCGGCGATTCTTTTTCAACGGGTTTGGGGGCAGGGAGCTTCGGTTTCATCCCTGATCTGCTCAGGCGGAGATGCTCTGTAGCGATCTCGATGGTCGTCCAATCCGGATGCTGGTCCTTTATTATCAGCATCTCGAAATAATCCGAGCTCACGACCATGAAACCCGTGATCGCTGCTTTCCCCAGCTTGTCGAATTCCTCGGCGAGCCCCTTCACCCGGGCCGCGTCTTCGATTGCATGCCGCTTTATCTCTAGCTCCCGCTCATAATAGATGACCCTCGACTGGCGCAGGGTCTCTTCCTTGACCGCGTTCCCGCCGTGATCGAGCTTTTCGGCGATTTTCTTCACCGCATCGCGATATTCGGGATAGTCCTTGGTCACTTCCGCCAGGGTGAACCCTGCCTTCAGATTCTCGACGAAATGCTCGAGGGTTCCGGCGATCTTCCCGACCCTATCCTTGGTCATACCGCCGCCGACAAGATCCTCAATGCCCTCAAGCATCCTGACCCTCGGGCTTTTCCTCGCAGGTATGCCCACCCTCTCGGATTTGTCGCCGACCGTGATGTCGAATTCGAACGCATCGATTTTCTCAGACATACTAGTCATGATCTTCGATTTCCCGGCGAATACCATGCCAGGTGGCAGGACTGTATCAGGCGCCGCAAGCAACTCATCAGCGTACGCTGAAGGTTCTGTGATCAGTTCTGATTCTTTGACCGCCATAGGGGTCTTGGAGATCTCTTTCGGACCGGCGCTCTTCTCCTTCGGCGGCACGACCGGCGTGATCAGATCCTCTTCCGTGACAACCATGGGCGTCTCTGAGATCTCCTTTGGTTTGAAGCCTTTTCCGGTCGCAGCTGGTTCTGGCCCTTCCCCCCCGGGTGGCGGGGGCAGTGCGGCCGGCTCGGCAATCTTGGGCGCCGGAAGTTTCCCGGTCTTGGCCGCTCCTCCCTTCCCTGCGACAGTCCCTTCGGCCGGCCCGTATCTCAATTCTTCCCAACGCTCGTTGATGAAGTCGTTCAGGCCGCTGACCGGCCTTTTCTTGCCTAGGTACCAGATGATGTCCAGGTGCAGCTGCCTGACAAGGTCCCGTGTCCCGGGAATGACCTTCCCAGGCAGGCGTATGACGACGAAATGCTCCTCTTTTTGGGTTTTGGTCGCGTCCTCATTCGCTTCCTTGGGGCTGACGTCCCCGGTGTGCGTTTTCAGGTACTCGTGAATGGGGATAACCCGATCATAAGCTACCACGACCCCCTCGTTTTTCTGTATCCCTGCCGGAATCTTGACGTGGATGTCATACTCTCCGATCTCCTTCATGCTTTTCGCTCCAAAAGGCATATCATAGCTCATGACGCCATCAGTGCCTACATGGATTCCACGGGGGTCGTTTGTGGTGAGCCTGTCGAAATATCTGATGCCCTCTGCCGTCTCGGCATACCCCTGGAAATCGAAAGTCTTTGCAAGGCCTTTTTCCGACTTTATCGCGAAAAGCTGATCGTATTCTTCGCCCGAAAGGAGCGGCAGGCCGTTATGCATGCGGCCTTTCCAGCCTCCTGCTTTTACCAATGCTTCTGCCGGCGTCTCCTCGGGAGCCATCTTCGGGGGTGCCGCAGGCTCGGTTTTTTCGAATCCCGTTGGAATGGGTGCTTTCTTTGCCAGCTCTTCCACGGACGCTGATTCAGGCACCGGAACAGGAGGCGCTTTCTTGGCCGGAGCGGTCTTCTCCACCACCTCTTCGGGGGGAGGAGCGGGTTTCTTCGCCAGCGGCGTCTTGGCCTCTTCAGCTGGAACGGGCGGCTCTACAGCGAGCGCCTTTTTCTTCCCTAATGCAGGGGTGGCCTCAGGCTGCTTCTTCGGCGGTTTGGCCGTGAACTCCTCGGCGCCTGCGGCAAGGGGCAGTCCGGCCGGAGTCGCCACCTTCTTCGCCATAACCGGCGTCTTATCCTCTTCGGTGCCGATCGGTGTTTTCGCCGTTTCTTTTATCCTGCGCTCGACGGCGCCCTTCAGCCCCTCGACGTATTCAGCCTGGTCACGGCGTGCTGCATCCATCAGCGCCAGTATCTCGTCGCCGTAGAGATGGACCCGTCCATCGACCCTCTCGACGGTCCGGACCCTGCCCCCGTGGATGAACAGGGAGCCCACTTTCGGGGCATTCGGGCTTGTCGTGTCGAAGCCGAGCCCGAAGGGCTTCCCTTCGTGGGCTTCGACGATCGGTTTCACAGGGCTCTTCAGGTCGGACGGGGCGAGCTTGTCGGCTTTGAGGTCCAGCCCGGCTTTCTCTCCTAGCAGCTCTGCCATCATGGCTTTCGCGGCCGGGACCTCACCTTGGAACAGGTCCTTCCCGTTCCCCATCTTGATGGACGCCGCCTTGTCGAGCGCAGAGGCCATGTCGATGAGCATGCCGCTCGTTGCATCAGCGAAATCCCTGTTGAAGTCGGTGAAATCCGGTTTCCCTTCCTTGGATCCGATCCTGGCCCCTATGCCGTCCATGTCTATCGGCTGGAACGTCAGCTCTACCTCGCCGCTTGCGCGCCGCACCAGCATCACTGTGGTGTTCCGGTCGAAACGGTCCATCAGCAGGATCCTTCTCGAAAGCTCGTGATACGTGTTCCAGGCCTTGAATATCTTCTCCCTGCCCTCTTTCGTCTGGGCTAGCTTGTAGAACATCGCCGCTGCGGCGTTGTCGGCGTCAGGCTTCTTCAGGACCTCATCCCTGAACATGGCAACCCCCAGGACTGTCACGTTCTCCGTCTTCCCGTCCGATGGCAGGCTCGCCATGACCTTCTTGCCTTCGTAGGCTTTCACCAGGGATCCGTCCGGCAAGGTTATCGTGGTTTCGGAGTGCCCTGTTTTCGGGGATGCCAGGTCATGTATGTCCAGCGATATCCCGTAGTCCTGCATCAGCGGTTTTCCGTCGACCATCAACCCTGTGTCGTATGCATACCCGTGCAGGGTCTCGGGCGGGACGAGGCCTTTGGAAGCTGCCAGTTCCTCCCCGAATTTGACCGGGAGCATATCCTCGGGCTTCACGAATATGCTCCGCCCGTCCGACATCTTCACCTTGAAGATGCCCCTCAACCCGCTCAGGGGCTCGACGCTGCTTATCTTCTTGCCGCCGAATCCCGGGATCGCCGCGATCCTCGCAGGCAATCCGCCCCTCACGATCAGATCCAGGAATACCTTGACCTTGGAGTCATATTCGAATGTCTCGCTCTCGAGCCGTATCCTGTGGGGCCCGACCTTGTCCGCCAATTCGGCTTTTTTCGGGTCCCCGTCCGCCATCCCCGCGACCTGGCCCTCCGTGTGCTCGACCCATCTCTTCAGCTCGATGATGCCGTCCCGGTCTTTCCTGAAAGACGAGATGTCGATCCCGAAAGCGTCAAGGACATTCAGCCTTCCTTCCGATCCGCCCTCACCGTAGATCTCTTTCATCAGGGCCGGGTCCTGGCCGTTCTTCTTTGTATAGGCGGCGATCGCTCCGAATTCCTCCCCGGGAGGCAGGGCGGCCTTAGCCTCATCGATTTTTTTCAGGTGCCCCAGCTCTTTCGCGCCCCTGAACCATTCCATCGCCATGCGAAGCTTCATCATGGGATTGTTTTCCAGGATCATGTGGTCCAGCTTCCAGGCCAGGTACGGATCGGTCGCCCTTATGCTGTCGATGATGAACTTTCCTGAGGGTTTTGTGAATATGCTACCGCTGAATTCGGCTAGGCCCTCGGCCGTCCCCCCTGCTAGGAGGTGCGAATACGCTTTTCCTATGGACGTGCTGACGCTCTCTCCAGGCGCAGCTTTGAGCAGGAAATCCGCGATGACGGCCCGGGTGACCGGGTCGGCAGATTCGAAGACGTTTTTCACCAGGCCGTTCTTCCTGATGGCTTCGACCGAGGACGATCTCGGATCGCCGGTCTTGGCCCATTCTGCGAGCCTGGCCTCGGCTTCGCTCATCGATATGTCGCCGCGCATCCTGAGCGAGCCCTCGGCCACCTTGAGGAGGTCTGTGAGCTTCGGGCTTCCGCTTTCTATCTCGAGCCTCGCCGCCGCGATCCCGTCGCTGTCCACCCCCTCTATGTTCTTCTTGTATTCCGAGATCTTCTCCATGGCCGGCGGGGGTTCCTTCGGTTTCGGGACAGCCTTGGACGAGATGCCCTCCGCCTCTGTCCAGGATGCAGGGTCAGTCCTGCCCTCGAGCTTCTTCGCGGCTTTCCGCAGGGCCACTATGTCGGACTCCACGGCATCCGCTTCGGCATGCTTGCCTTCAGCGCGGAGTATCGACGCTTGGTCGGTGAGCTTGTTCGATCTCTCGAATAGCATCTCCGAAGGCGTCTTAGGTTTGGCAGACGGGACGGGTTCGGGGTATTTCGCGGCAGGGCTAGGCTCCTTCATCGGCGCCGGTTCGATCGGTTTCGCGGTGCCAGGTTCCACACCGCCTGGTTTGATCCCGCTTTTGAGCGTCGGTTCTATTGCCACAGGTGCTGCGACCGGGGCGGTTTCCATCCCAGGTATGGTCGCGGCCATCTCCATCCTGATGCTGTCCCAGGTCTTCGCTGCGAACCCTCCCGGGTCCTCCGAGTTTGTCTTGTAGAGCTCTTTGAACACCGTGGCAGCATCGGCGGTCAGGATCGTCCTGCCGTCCGTGTCCATCGGCACGTTCTTCTTCCCGTTGATGAAATTCTTCCCTTCGATCCTGAACATCTCATCGACATCGTGGAGCTCTGCCGCGGCCTCGGCCGGGGCTTCCTCTCCCTTCAGGAACGCCTCCCTCCTTTTAGCGAGGGCTGCCTTCTGCCCCATGGTGAGCTTTGCGTTGAGGCCTATGCCTATCGGGGTCCCGGCATTGGAAGTGAGGGCCTTCTCCACCCCGTCAACGAATCCAGGTGATTTTCCTATCTCCTCATGCCAGGCTTTCGCGCCTTCCTTGATGCTCGAAAAGGATTCTGTGAAAAGCGTCTTATACGTCTTACCGGACGGCCCAAGGTCGGTCAGCTGCATCTGGAGCAGCACATCCATCGTGCCCCTCAATTCGGTCCCGTACGATTCGTGGAGTTCCCCGAAATCCAGCTTCCCCCCGCTTTCTTTGGCCAGGAACGCCGCGCCGGAATCCGTGTCTATCCTGCCGAACCTGAGGACCATCGCCCCCTTCTCATCGGATACCACCAGGTGCCCGAGTTTCTCCAGGTGGGCGGCATCCTCTTTGGAGACCCTTCTGGTCATCGCCCATATGTTCCCGTGGTGGCCGTCTGAGAAGCCGACGCTCATGAGGCCGGTCTGGGTGTATCCGTACTCCTTCATGACCAGTTTCCAGAACAGCTCGGGATTCTCGGCCCTCATCTTCTTCAGGGCAGGATTCGCTTCGACGAACTTGGAGAACTGCTCGATCGCCATGGCCGACTCGGTCTTCTCGTGGATGATCTTCCCGCCGGCCTTGGCGTCGCCCTCATGGTATCCCATGTGCTGCATGATCCCGAATCTGGCCCTGCGCCCTCGGTCGAACAAAGACAGCTCTTTGCCGCCGTGGCCGGTTATCACTTCCGGGGCCGCGATCCCCGCATGTTTTTCCGCAAGCGTCGAGCCCAGCTTTTCTGCCGAGAGATCCTGCGCCTTCGCTATGAACGCGACTTTCTCCTTCCCCGGCGTCTCGACTGTGATCTCGAAGGCTCCCTGGGCGGCGAATATGAACCTGACTTTCTTGACCTTGCTTCCTGCCGGGATCTTCTGGTTCGCGAAAGTTATCTCGCCTTTTCCTATCATGGAGGCGAGATCGCTGGTCAGCAGCCCGATGGCTCGCGTCGTCGCGCTTCCTGCCTCCAGCTCTATCCCGGCGCCATGAAGCGCGTCGCTGATTTTGTTTGTAAGCTCCCAGACGTCCTCATTCTCCAGCGCTGCCTTTTCGATTTTGGCCTTGAGCTCCGGAGCCTTTGACGGTTCAGGAGCTAGCTTGGACAATGCTTCGGAGTTCGCGATGGCACTGAGACGTAGACCGATATCATATTTCCCTTTCTTCTCAAGAGCGTCAAGGGCCTTTGCCAGGTTCTCAGGCTTCCCGATCCCTTTCTTCAGGAGGGCTCCGGCGAGGTAATCCTCATCTGCCGGTTCCCGTCCCTCGCTCTCGGCTCGTCCTTTCGCGAACTCGGATGCCGCGATATCCACCGGATTCTTCGAAGCTTTGAGTTTGAGGCTTATCGCCTCTTTTGTCATCTCCCCGATTAATTCGAATGCGGCTTTCTCCAATGGCGCTCCCTGTTTCGCCGCTTCCTCTTTGATGGCCGCTGTGAACTGTTCATCAAGTTCCGTCGCAGGCGGTTTGTTCCCTTTCGCCATCTCTGCATACGCCTTGGCGGCAGCCTTCTGGCCTTCCACTGCCTTAGCGGCGGTTTCGGGGCTTACACCTTCGCCCACAAGCTTTTCGATCGCATTCTTCCCGACCTCGTCGAGCGCTTTCTCTCCTGTCGATAAGACCGGTTTCGCTTCGATAGTCTGTTTCACCGGCTCTATCTTCGGCCCGCCTGACTTCACATCCCTTGCCGCTTCCATCCCGAGCTCGTAGGAAAGATCAGCAGGCGAAAGTTCGGAAGCCTTGATGACTTTGAAGAATTCCGCCTTGCCTGAGAATTCGGGCGGGACCTTCCCGCTCTTCGAATACTCATTGTAGGCATCGGTGAGCGATTTCGTCCTTGCTTCGGTTTCGGAAGGTGCGATTTTTTCCACCGCTTCAGGCTTTGGCGCTTCCGCAACTGCTGCCTCGGGTTTGGTCACCCCACCGGCTTTCTTCTTCGCGAGCGCTTCTTTGAGCTTCGACAGCGCCTCCCCCTTCACGAATGTCTTCGCAGGGGATTTCGCCTCGCTGAAAGCCGCCTCCGGGGACTTCCCCTTCGAACGCGCTTCGGTGTATCTGATGACGAAGTCAGGTGATGGGGCGGTCGCCTCCTTGAAAGCCTCGGCCGGCCCCTTTCCTTCGTTGCGGGCTGACGAATAAAGGAGGTGAGGCATCTCGCCTGCGGTCATCATCTTGCTCAGGTGGCCTGCCTCCAGGTCGAGCATCAGCTTCTTGCTCTCGGGAGGGAGACCCTCTGCCGCTTTGCTCATCTCCGAGATCCCAGCCCTGACCTCGATGGGGTTCTTGCCGGACATTACCTTGGCGTAGGATTCACCGGCGCCGCCCATGCTCTTGCGGAACCCTGCCAGTTCCTTTGCAGCCGCGTGCTCCTCCACGGACATGAACTCGCTCCGGAATCCGAACAGGATCTGCGTGAACTGCGAAGCGCGGGAGCTGTATTTCGGCACCCCTCCCTCATGGACCGAGAGGGCCATCCTCTTCGACACGCGCGCCTGCGCCCAAGGAAGAAGGACGGAGGTCGAGGCCCCGCTCATTCCGGTGAAGACAAGCCCCTGCCAGCCCATCTCGCCTTTCTTGTAAGCATCGTAGATCTTGGGCGCCTGGAATACCAGGAATTCGCCGGCCCCTCCGTAGAACATCGATTTCTCAAGTCCCCACGTTGCGCCTTTGTAAGCGTAATACCCAGCTTTGGCTAACCCGCCCGCGGGGGCTTCCGCCGCGGCAAGGAAAGTCAGCCCCTTCAGCGCTGCTATCCGGTGCCCAATCGGCACGACCGCCCCGACAGCGCTCAGGCCCGCCCTGATATATAATTCGGTGCTCCATTTCCCTGATCTCTCGGCCTCCTCATAGGCTTCGGCCACGCCCTTGACGCCGGTGACGACGAAATACGCCCCTCCGGTCGCAGCTCCGAGGATCATATCGCCTGCGAACGTCCCTGCAGCCTTCCCGAAAGCGTAGCGGGCGCCGATGTCGCCCATTTCGCTCTTCAGTCCCTTGGTCTTCGCGTCAGAATCGGATATCTCTCCCTTGTCGGTGAAAGAGACCATCCCGCTGGACTTGAGCGTCGCATCCGATCCGCTGATGTCGCCAGCGATCGCGAGGTCTCCGGCTTTCTTGGACAGAATCATCCTCCCGAGGACGACGGCCACGAACTCCTTCTCGGTCTGGACGCCGGTCCCTGCCACCGATGGGGTCTTGGTCCCGAAGCCGATAGATATGTCGTATCCTTCCACGGTCGGAACAAGGACATTATCAAGCAGCATATCGAAGTTCTGGGCCGCCTTCATCAGCCTCTCCCTCTGGTCCGGGGAGAGCCTCTCCAGCGATTCGAATCTCAGGCCGTCGACCGTCTCCTTGGCGTCCAGGCCCACCCTCCAGAAGAAGATATGGCCCGCATCTTTCCCCGCCTTCTCTATGTCTTCCTTGTTGCCCTCCTTGGCATCTCCGAACATGTAGGATGAAGTGAGCAGCATCTCGGACCTGCTTACCGACATCACTTCCTTGCCGAAGTTGATTTTCCTCGGGACGCGCCTTCCATGCTCGTCCACAGCTGAATAGACGGATATGTAAGTGCTTTTCTGGGGGCCGGTCTTGAAGTCGCCGGTGGTGTGCTCGTAAACGGTCGCCGTGACCTCTTTGTTGGTCTTGAGGGCAGTGAGGAATGTCTCGTCGTTGTCCAGGGCGGTCATCGCATCCTCAAGGCAGATCGCGCTCATCTCCCTCGCGGCTGTCGATGTGTCGTATTCGAGCTTGAAATACGGGAGCTTCATCCCGGTCCTCTTCTCATACTCCTTCGCGATCTCTGCGAAATCCTCGGCCTTCTCCAGCCTTCCGAACTCAGAAAGATCGCCTTTGAGCATGAACCGCTTGCCCTTCTCTATGAACGCTTTTGCGAACTCCCTTGCGGCCGTCCTCTCCTTCTCCTTCCCCACCGTTTCACGGTATTTCTTGTCTGCCGCTTCCAGGACCGGAGGATTCTTCTCTCCTGCGAGGATCGAGTCCACAGCCTTATGGTTGGCGCTTGCGGTTCCCTCCCAATCCTTCTCGCTCCGCTCGTAGCTGGCGCCGAGCTTGTCGAGCGGGGATTTCAGGGCCTTGTTCCTCTCATCCCTCAACTTCACGGCATCGTCTTTCTCTACGACCCCATACGGGGCCTTTTCCAGGAACGCGCCATCCACGCCCGCCTTTTCATCACGGGCCTTCCACTTGTTGAAATCAGATGTGGCGGCTTTGATCCCGTATCCCTCGGCCATCTTGGCCTTGAACATGTCAGATTCGAGCGTCCTGAATCCTTTCCTCGCTCCGATCACATCTCCTGCCTCAGCGGCATCGCTGAGGGCCATGAGCCTCTTGCCATAGAACGATGTATTGAAGTATGGGAGCCTGCCTTTCTCGACGACGTCCTTGATGGAGCCTTTCTCATACGCTCCGGCCCCGGGCACCGGGATGGATTCCAGCATCAGCCTCGAAAGGAGCTTCTCCCTCGCTCCGAGCCCGTCCTTGCCCGGAGGGATCATCGCGAGCTCTTTCTCATATCTGTACCTGCTGTTCGGGTCAGGTATCAGTCCGACCAGCACTCCGAGCTCAGGGTTCCCGATCGTCCCACGGTCTCCTCCTGCGAAGAACTTGATCCCGTTGTCGGCATAGCCCTTCTTTATATCGTACTCGTCCAGGTGCATCTTCGCCCCCTGGAACCTGATATCGAAATTCGTGTGGACCTTCGCCGAATATGTCTCGGCATCCGCGAACCGCTCGGACCAGTTGAGCGAGATGACGGTGGAATGCTTGGTCTTGTAGCCGTTGAGGTCGAGCCATTTCTCCCCGCGCTCGTCCGTGGTCTTGACGCCCTGCGATCCGGTGAGGTCCTCATACAGCTTCTGCAGTTTTGCCGGATCGTCGCCTGCGGCCGCAAGGCGGTCGCCTTTGCCGTGGTATGAGACGAGGTCGTTGTAGAGCGCTTTCAGCTTCCCCTGGTCTTCGCCCGCTTCTGCGTACCTCTCTGAGAAGACCTCCTTCATGGGCTTCTGCCCTTCCCTGAGGTAAGTCTCTTTCGGGAAGTTCGCGATCATATCCCTGACCAGGAGCTTTGTAAGGACGCTCTGGACCCTGCCTATGTCCTTCTTGAAGGCCTCCTGCTCGAGCCATATCGCTCCGTCACGCTGTTTCTTTATCTTCTCCTCACGGGAGACCAGCTCGCTGCCCGCTGCGTTCAAGCCTATGCCCCGCTCGACAAGCTTCTTCTTCCTCTCGGCGGTCAGCGGCACCGGCTTCGAGTCCGCCCCGATGAGCTTCTCGCCTTTCTCATCGGCATCATGGCCTTCGCCGATCGCGAGGAACGTCTTCGCGGCAGCGTCGAGCTCGGCCCTCCCGCTCTTCTTGTTTATGGTGTCTATCCTGGTGACGCTCTTGTGGAGCTTGGCGAGAGAATCGGCCGCCGCGTCCGCGCTCAATCTCTTATCATTTCCGCTCGCTATGAGCGATGTTATTTCTTGGTCTAAGAGTGACTTGTATAAGGCGTTCCGAAGCTCGTCGGCCTCCTTCGCCTTGCCCTCTTTCCCGAGCGAATCCGCTTTCTTGAGAGCGAGATCGACCTTCTCCTTCATCTCCGGCGGAAGCCCGCTCGAGAGTTCGTCGGTCCTCTTCCTCACGAACGCCGGCCCGGCGTCATCCGCCGCTTCGTACTCCTCTTCAAGGTCGACCGACATCAGCAACTCGGATGTCCCTTTTTCGCGGAGGGCCGCTGCCCTGCCGACCGAGCTTGTCATGGACACGAAGTCCGAGCCTTCCGAAGCATATTTCTTCTTCATCGCCTCGCGGTCCTTCTCGGCCCCTAGTATCGCGATCCCTTTCGAGTCGCCGGCAGCTTTTTCCTGGAGGAACGAATCCCGGGTCAATTCGTGCCCCAGCTTGACCGCTGATTTAATCCCGGCTGCTTCGACAGCGTCTTCCAGCTCTGCCTTCGTCGGTTCCCTTCCGAGCTCTTTCTTCAGGCTCGCCTCGGTCTCCGCCCTCTTCTCCTTCCCGAGGGCTTCAGTCACCGATCCTCCTGCGAGTATGGCTTTCGCGAGCGGCGCGTCTATGGCGCCTTCGGGCGGCTTCCAGCCTTTCGGTCCGATATCGAGGATCCTTTTGCCTCCAAGGGTATTGTTGGCAGAATATTCCCCGAGGTATCTCTCTGCGCGGACCATCCTTTTCGTGCGTTCTGAAGCTCCTTCAGGGCTCAGCTTGCCTTCATCCATGGCCGCGTCCTTGGCGTACATCGCCGCCATGTCGAATATTATCTTGGCCTCCTTCTTCAGCCCGGAGCCCGCGGTCCTGATCGCAAGGTCGAAATACGCCTGGGCATTCGTCTTCATCGCCGGATTCGTTATCTTCGCCTCCAGCTCGGTCCTCTCCTTGTAGATGGATAAGACGAGCAGGTCCGGATCGTTGAAGACAGGGATGCCTGGCAGCTTGGAGTTGGCCTCTCCCACCCTCGCTATCGCCAGCACCCTTTCCCGGTCTTCTTTCTTCACGCTGAGATATATCTCGGCGATGTTCTGGAATATCATCCCGTTCTCCAGGTCCCCGGACATGATCCTCCGCGCAGAGCTCCCCAGCATCTCCAGGACCGCTTCCTTCTGGTCCTTGGGCGCGGCAGGATTGAGCATCTCGCTATACGACTTGACGAGTTTCTCCATCGCCTTGACGCGTGATAACTCTTCCCTTGCCGCAAGATCAGCGATCGTCAGCTTCTTCTCCTTGAGGTACTTCTCGACCGCGCCCTTGAACTCCGGGTCCTCTGCCATCTGCTTCTTTATCTTCGCTTCAGAGGCCGCGATATCCTCCTTCGATATGCGGTCTTCGCCCTTGACAAGGCGGTCCTTCTCCTTCTTCAATTCACCGATCAGCCAGCCGAGCTCAGCTTTCCCGGGAGCCTTCTCGCCCATCGATTTATGGGCCTTGGTCAGCTTGATCAGGTTCCCTTCCAGTATGAGATAGCCCCGGGCGATGACCTCGGCAAGCTCGGGCTTCTTCGATATCACGGCGATGACCTGCTTGATCTCATTCTTCTGCTCTGGAGTGCCTTTGGAGAATCGCAGAGCGAGCACCGCGATTGAGTTCATCGCCCCTTTATCCCAGTCCTTCAGGTATCCTTCCATCCCCTTATCGAATATCGCTGCCGTCTCGCTGAGAGCCGGCTCTTTGATGCCGGACAGTATGTCCTTCCTGACCTTCCCGACGAAACCCAGGATCGTCATGCCCTTCTCTATCGCCTCTTTCGTCGCCTTGCCCGGTGCCTCAAGAGGCTTGAGCGCCGCTTCTATCCCATCTTTGATCTCCTTGGGCAAGGTCTTATCGAGAAGGATCTTTTTCAGTCCGGAGACTATCTCGGCGGCGAGTTTCAGTTCATCCGCCGCAGGAGCTTTGGCTTCAACCGCTGCGGGTTTGGGGGCAGTGGGTTTGACGGCCGGTTCTTTTGGTTTTGCGACCGGTCCTGTAGGGACTACAGTGGGGGGAGTAACCGCCGGCCCTTTGGGCACTGCAGCCGGAGCCTTTGGAGCCTCAGGAGCAGCCTTCTTCTCCTCGGGCGCAGGAGCGAGCTTGAATCCAGGCCCTTTTGAAGGGGGCTGCATCTTCGGCAATGGAGTGTGGTACGGTTTCCCTTCCTCCAGCTTGTCCGCTTTCTTCTCGCGCTCCTCCTTGCCCTTCCCTGCGTTCCTGAACGACTCGGCGAGCGCCTTTACCCTCGGGTCGTTCCTGTCCTTTATCCCGAGGGCCCGCATGGCGGCTTCTTCGACGCTGAACCCCCTCCCCACCAGCCACTCCATGTTGCGGAGGTTCATCCCATCTTCGAGATTGGAAGACATCTTCTCAAGGGCGCCGGCGACCTCCTTGTCCCCGCCTTTCTCCGCGTATTTCTTCCCCAGCTCGTACTGCTTCACGGCGGTATCCATCCCGCCGCCGCGGAGCACGCAGTCCAGGGCGCGTCCGAAGATCTTCATCGCGCCGTCCTTTATCTCCTTGGCTTTGCCGGCGAGCTTGCCTTCCGAGTCGAATATCTTGCCGACAAGCTCCGAGGCGAACGTCATCTTCTCTAGCTCGGCGATCGTGGCTGGCGGTTTGTCCTTGAACATCTTCGCGATCGCTTCGGCTTTCGCTTTCAGTATGCTGTCTTTGAACCCGGCAGCGGCTTCGGCGGCTTTCTTCTGGTATTCCGCCCCGACAGCCGAGACCGCCTGCGCCACGGTCTTTTTCCTCTCGGAGAGGTCCTTGCTTATCTCATCGAGCTTTTTCCGCAGCTCCCCTTTGGCCTCGCTGTGCCTGGCGAGGATCGTCTGCTGGAGCTTCGCTGTCTCGATGAGGCTCTTGACCGCCTCGGCGCGCTTCTCCTTCGTCGCGCCGGCCTTGCCGAATGAATCTATCAGGCCTTTGACCCGAGGGTCGTTCTTGTCCTTTATGCCGAGGACCCTCATCGCGGCTTCTTCCGCGCTGAGGCGCTTCGCCGGATCGGTGTTGCTGACATGCCTCTCCATGGCGGCTATGTTGTGCGCCAGGCTCAGGGCGGCTAGGCCGCGGGCGAAGACCGCGACGCTTTCCCTGGCCTCCTCGCCGGTCTTGTCCTTCAGGATCTTGAGGGCGTTCTTGACGTAGTCTATCTTCTCTTTCGTCTCCTCCTTATCCTCTTTCCCTGTCTCCTCCTTCTTTTTCTTCTCTTCCTCGAGCTTCTTCTCCAGCGCTTCCAGGTCGTCCTTGAGCTTGCCTAGCTGCTCCTTCGCGGATTCCTGCATCGCGCTCATCATGAGGGCGCTCACCATCCCCTGGAAGGCGAGCACGGTCGCGGTCTCCGGGCTTCCGCCGCTTATGGCCGATTCGACAGCGCTGGTCTGCCGGTTAATGCCGTCCATCCGTCCGGCATGGGCCTCCACATGGGCATTTGCCTCGTCGGTGTTGCCGAGGGGGTGGCTCGACATGGTGAGGACTTCCTTCTCCACCCTGGCTGCCAGAGTCGGATCTGCGCTGAGGGCCTCAGGATGGTCGGCGATGTGCTCGACCGCGTTCAGGGTCGCCCTTCCCAGCGAGAGATGCGCCGCCCTCTCGGTCGGGTCGTCTGAGAGCCCCGCGAAGTTCCAGAAATTGTTCCGGAACATGTCTATCGTGCCCTGGGGGGCTCCTGACGCCTCGAGGATCATCTCGCCCCTGATCGTCCTGCCGAGGCCGATGATGGCCATCCTGAGGTCAGCCCCGTCCCTCTCGGCAGCCGCCATATCCCCGGACTTGATGTGGCCTTCCCTCCGGAGAGCGATGTCTTCGATCGTGGCGAGCTCCCTGCCATGGGTGGACCGCATGTTCTCGGGGACGATGGCCTCCACCCTTGATCTTATCCCTGCGGCATCGGGAAGGCTGGTCCCGAGGCTTCCGGCAGCGCTCGAGAACCGGTCGAGCATGACCCTCGTAGAGGCGTCGACGGATCCTATGTTGGCTTTCGAGGCAGCGAGACGGTCGGGTGTCAGGTCGAGCCCGCCGAATTGAGGGTGGCTCGATCCGGGCGTATCCATCGTCTTCTGCGCCATATGCTTCACTCGGGCCGGATGCCCTCCGCTATCCTGACCAGATCCCGGAGCCTTTGGATGCGGGTCTCGAAAGTATCCGTGAACTTTGGCTTGCTGGCCTCCCACCCCTTCAGGGCGTCCAGGGCTTTCTGGTACCTCTCGAAATTCTTCGCGAGCTCCGGGGGCTTCCCGCCGGATGCTTTCCATGCCGCGAGCGCCTCCTCGAGCTGGGCGATCATCTTCTTCACCCGTTCGCGGGTCTCGGCTTCGACCTGGCCGATCGTGGATTCGTTTATCTTGGGGTTGAGGGCTTCGGCGACCAGCGAATTCTCGTATCTCTCCAATTCCTCTGGACTTGCCATGTTAAACGCCTGCAGGATCCTCTAATAGGATTCTTGCAGTAAGTATATATATCCATTTTCCGGAGCCGCGGAATGCTAATCGTCGAGGAAGTGCTTCTCGTATATGGCCTTCGCCGCTTTCTCGGCATCCCCGTTCCTCAGGAAGAGGATGAAGCTGATGCCCTGGTGCGAGTGGTACGGCACGTTCACTCCGGCCTCGTCCAGGGATCTGAATATCCTCCATCCCAGGCCGGGGGTGCGGCTGACCTCCTCACCCACTATGGCCAGAGCGCTTATCTCATGCACTTTCAGCTGGTGGGGGCCGATGGCCTCGCGGATCGCCGCCGCGACATCCCCGGTCCTGCGCCCGGCGAGGTTCCGTTTCCTTATTATGACCGAGATGTCATTCACCGAGGACGGCGCATGCTCGATGGATATGCCGAGCTTGCGGAACAGCTGGATGACACCCTCGAAGAACCCCACGGCGTTGGCCTCCCCGTATTTCACTATCTCGAACGCAGCGAATTCCCCCCGGTGCACGATCCCGGTGATCTCCCTCTCGCTCCGCCCGATCTGGGGGAGGATGTATGTCCCCCCTGCCTCGGGGTCGAACGTGTCGAGCACCTGGGTGATCACCCCGTGGATCGCGAGCGGGACAGCGGCTTCGTATTGGAAGACGCCGAACGACCCGCCCAGCGTCAGCTCGGTGAGCTCCCGGTGCGTCATGCTCCGTATCACCGGCGCGTCCGGGTCTATCGCCGGTTCCACAGCCCTGATCCCGGCGCTGTCGGTGAAGTTCTGGTAGAGCCCTGCCCCGAGGGCCGCAGCGAGCACGGATCCTGTGTAATCGCTCCCGCCCCGCGGGAATGTCCGCACCTTGCCGGAATCGTCATATCCGTAGAACCCCGGGAAGACGACCCTCTCGCCGTCGTCCATGGCTCTCTGGACCGCTGACGCTATCGCCTGGTACCTCCCTTCATCGATGGCGCAGGCCCCGTCCCTGAGGCTCACCCTGAACCCGGCATCCAACGGGTCGAGATACCTCGCCCTTATGTGGAGCATGTTGAGGTATGCGCTGAACAGCCTGGCGTTCAGCTCCTCTCCGAGGGCCGCGAGCGGGGCATCGTCATCCCCGAGCATCCCTGCCCTCGTGATCACGGCCTGCCGGATCGTCTGGCTCACCCTTCCCTCTGCGAGGCGGATCCTCCCCTCTATGTCGGAATACCTCTTCTCGAGCAGCGAGATCCCTTCTTCGAGGGGCTCGTTCTTCCTGGCTTTTTTGGCGATCGACAGGAGGAGGTCGGTGACTTTCGGGCTGTCGCGGGGGAGCGCCTTCTCAGGATCGTTCCGGTCGGTTATCTTCCCCGGAGCAGATACCACGATCACCCTCATATCATCATTCCGGGCTATCCTCTCCGCGGCCGCGGCGAAGCTTGTCCCGCTGGCCATGGAAGTGCCGCCGAATTTCGCTACAATCAAGCTTGACATTAATTCACCTGTGGATCCCTGAAGTGATTCGTTATTCGTATATATTTTACGAAATCAATAAAAATATGTGCATATTACTACGGATTTCGTAATCCCAGGGCCATGGTACGGGGCGGGCGGATGAATGAGAAAAAAAGCTCAGTCAACCTGGCCGAGGAGCATCTTGCGCATCTCGATCGGCTCGAGGTCCTTGAGCGCGTTCAGGGCGAAGTCGAGGTTGGCCTCGCTGTGCGCGTGGATGGTGAACATCTTGTCGCCTTTCTCCACGCGGTCCCCCCTGAGGCGATGGAGGAGCACTCCGGCCCCCTTGTCGCGCGGCGCCCCTGCGATCCTCGCGATCTTCGAGATCATCTTGTTGTCGATGTGGAATATGCTCCCGGTGACATCCGAAGTCACGGTATGGGTGTACTGGCCGATCGGTATATCCGAGTTCCTCACCTTGGCATCGCCGCCCTGGAGCTCGATTATCTCCCTGAACTTGGCCATCGCCTTCCCGTTGTTGATCAGCGTCTCCGCGACGGAGTACCCCTTGCCCTTATCCACCTTGCCGCTGAGCTCGAGGAGCTTTCCGGCCATGATGAGGCTCTTGTGGCGCAGGTCGTCCGGACCGTTCCCGCTGAGGACCTCGAGGACATCCAGGCATTCCAGCCCTGGCCCGACGCCGTTCCCCACAGGCTCGGCGCCGTCGGTTATGATCGCCTCTATCTTCATGTCGAGCCTTTCCCCCACACGGAGGAAATGCTTGGCGAGCTCATTGCCGCGTTCTACGTACGGGACCTTCACCCCGCGGCCCACCGGGATATCTATTAGGACGTACTCGGCCCCGACGCTCTTCTTCTTCCCGAGGATGCTCGCGAGCAGCATCCCCTCCGGGTCGAGGCTCAGGGGGTGCCTGATTCGGATGAGCTTGTCATCGACCGGAGCGAGCTTCATCCCCCCGCCCCAGACTATGGCGCCCTTCGCCTTCAGGACGATCGAGCGCATCTCATCCATGTTGAAGATCACATTCGACAGCACTTCCATGGTGTCGGCTGTCCCGGCGGCCGAAGTTATCGAACGTGATGAGGTCTTCGGGATGTAAAGCCCGGCAGCCGCTATGATCGGCACAAGTATCATCGTGGTCCGGTTCCCGGCCACGCCTCCGATGCAGTGCTTGTCAAGGATCGGTCTCTTCCCCAGGTTCAGCTGGTCGCCTGATTCGACGGTCGCCTGGGCGAGCGAGATGACCTCGTCGTCCGAGAATCCGTTTATGTAGGCCGCGGTGATCCACGCAGATGTCTCGATCTCGCTCAGCTTGTCGTCCATTATCTCCCGCACGATGGTCTTTATCTCGCTGTCGTTGAGGGCCCCTTTGTCGAGCTTCTTCTTGATGAATCCGATGGATTCCGGCCGGTCCATGTGGACGATCTCCATGCTGTCCCCCCTCTTCAGCTTGTGGATCTGGGCGAGGTCGCGGAAGACGCCGACCTCTCCGGCTTTCACCAGCTCATCGCTGACATCCACTATCACCGTATGCGGTCCCATCCCGTGATGGCGGACCTCGGTGCGGTAGCCGGAGTAGATGTCGTGCTCCTGGGCCTCGGTCTTGTTGAGCACTATTATGTTCCTTCCTGTGAAGATGTCGATCACCTTCACCTTGCATTCGTACTTCTTGACCTTCCAGACATCCACTCGTTTCGTAGTTTTCTCGACGTATTCCACCATAACATAACCTCTAG
This sequence comes from Candidatus Micrarchaeia archaeon, assembly GCA_046331685.1. Classification (GTDB taxonomy): domain Archaea; phylum Micrarchaeota; class Micrarchaeia; order Anstonellales; family Bilamarchaeaceae; genus Bilamarchaeum. The sequence continues at coordinate 152,298 of JAXLQI010000003.1, forward strand.
GATCATTCGTACAGCCTGATTCCGAGCTTCTGGCTCGCCATGGAGAAGAAAGACTGCGGGGGGATCACTCCGGCTTCGGTGACATACCCGCTTATGTATTTCGCGGCGGTGGCCTCGAACGCCGGATTAGCTATCCTCACCCCCTTGGGGGGGTGGTCCCAAACCTCCCGTGGGTCCCTCTCCTCGATCTTCTCCCTTGTGCCGAATATCGTCATGGGGCTGTACTTGAACAGTTCGGCAGCCGAATAGAACGAGACATCGTTCATCCTCGCTATGTGCGCGAGCGCGGATGTGCCTATCTTGTTTATCAGGTCCCCCCTGGATGTGACGGAATCGGCCCCGACCAGCACTATGTCGGCTTTCTTCATGAACAGGTTCATGGCGCCGTCCACCGCGCAGGTCACGTCGATGCCGGCTCTGGCGAGCTCTGAGGCGGTCTTCCTACCCTGGTACCTCGGCCTGGTCTCGAACGACACCACCTTGAAACGTTTCCTCATCTTCTTCGCCGCGATCATGCACATCGTCGAAGTCGAGGAATGGCAGATCGTGAGCACCAGCGCATCGTCCGGTATAAGCCTGGCCCCGTATTCGGCCAGCTTCTTCGCCCCCTCGTCTATCGAGCCGAGGACCTCCTTCTCATGGGAGACGACCGCCCTCTTCAGCCCGGCCACAGAAGCAGGTTCCTTCGAGAGCTCGGCAAGGAAGCGGACGCTCTCGTCAAGGGTGTTCCTCATCATGGGCTCTGTCGGCCTGCTCGCGGCCAGCGCTTCGGCCGTCTCTGATATCTCCTTGTAGAGCGCATCCGCGGTCCGAGCTTTGGAGTCCTTCGCCGCGGCGGAGATGGCCTTCAGCGCCTCTTTCGCGACATTCCGGGCGCCCTGGATCTTCAACGATCTGATATCGGTTATCGTCTTCCTGACCGCCTTATGCATGGTTAGCTAACGGGCGGTAGGAATAAATATATTCCGCAGATTCGACGGGAGAACTAGATGACGATGGAAAATGAAAATAAAAGATAAAAAGGAGATATCAGCCGAAGAGGCTCGCAAGACCTTCAGCGGCCTGCTCCTCTTTCTTGCCTTCGTCTTCCTTCTTCTCCTCTTTCTTCGACTCATGCGCGGCCGCGGGTGCGGCAGCGGCCGGAGCGGCAGCGACCATCATGGACTGCTTGAGGAGGTCCTCGAAGTTGACGCCCTTGACCGCCTCTGAGAGGACCTTGGCCCGGGCTTCATCGACTTCAGCGCCGCTCGCCTTTATGACGGCGACGATGTGCTCCTTAGTAACTTCCTTTCCAGCTCCGTGCAGGAGAAGCACGGCATGCAAATATGGATCTACCTTCGTCATATCTTCACCTCGATTTTCTAACCAAGCTTTCCAAGAGCCGAACCCTGCCGCAAGGCAGAGACGAGAAGCTGCTCCATGGAGCTTGATGAATATAAGCTGCCGTTCAGCGATATGTTCACGGCCTGTTTGAAAGCATCGCCGAGCAGGAAGTTTATGTTCTGCTGCGTCGGATAGCCCGCGTTGATCGAGAAGTTCATGGCCTCTCTGAGCCCTGAGGCGAGGTCGGTCCCGATGCTGTCGCCGACGTCGAGCATCTCTTTTGTGAAGATGTACTCGCCGTCGAAACCGAAGATCATGCTCGCCATTATCTCGAAAGGCATGACATTGAGCGTCTGGAGGGCCTTGACCTTCGCGACCACCAGCTTCTCGCCGGATTTCGCGATAACGCTCTCCTTCGCCACGACAATCTTGCCGGCCTTGATCTGGGCGTTCACCCCTCCGGCCTTGAGTTCCGAGAGCGCAGGGCCTGGCGCGAGGTCTGTCTCGCCTTCATGGACGACTATGTCGGCTATCGCGACGTCTCCGACCTTGGCGGCCCTCCTCTTCCGGTTCTCCTTGAAGAACCTGTTGATCTCGAAGGCCGATTGGTTGGTGTATATGAGCGCAACAGGCTTGTCGCATTCGCCGACTTTGGCCGCGAGCTTCGGGTTCGCTGCGAGCACGCGGCTCACCACAGGCTTCTTGAGTACGAGCACCTGGCCCCCTTCCTTCCTGATCCTGGCACGGAGCGACTGGAACAGCGCGTCAGGGAGCTTGCGCAGGTCGAGCAGCGCGACCGTCTTGTATTTCTTCATGTCGGCGATCGCGTGCTTTACCGCCTCTACCTTCTTCTTTACCTCTTTCTTGTTAGTGTCAGTTTTGTACGCCATATCAGCCACCTTCAGATCTTCGCAGGCCTGCCCATCGTCAGTTTGACATAGACGGACTTGATGTTGCCCTCGTTCACCCTGTTCTTGACCGTTTCGTAGACGGCCTCGGCATTCTCGACAAGCTCGTCGGTGCTCATAGCCTCGGTTCCGATTAGAGCCTGGGCGACCGGCATGTACTTGCCTTTAGATACGATCCTGATGCTGTTCTTGGATCTCTCGATGAGCTCCTTGATGTTGCCGACTATGGGCTTGGGCAGCTTGCCTTTCTTGCCCAGCGCCTGGCCGAGGGATTTTGCGACCGCGCCCATCAGGTTAGGCTGGGCGAGCAGGAAATAATTGTCGGAAAGGTCCTTCAGCTTCGCCGGATCGGCGTATGAAGGGATGGTGTCCGGCATGATCACGAGGTCCGCCCCGGCCCTCCTTGCCTCGTCGGCCATGTTGCCTTCGGCGAAAACCGCCGATTTGAGCTCTTTTCCGCCCTTGCCTTTCGGGAGGACTATGTCGAGGTTGAGCCTGTTCTCGGATTTCGCGAAGTCGATGCCTCTCATGTTGATGATAAGCTCGACGCTCTGCTTGAACTTCTTCTTGCCCTTCTCTTCCATGGCCTTCTGTATTGCAGCTACGAGTTTGGATTTTTCCATAAAAAGCCCTCCTACTTCCCTGAGTAGTCTTATCGGGTGTAATGATAGTTATGAGATGAATTTAAAAAACTATTACATGCCAGGAATGCGATTATCCGGGCCCGCCTGCCACGGTGAGCGCCGAAGAATATGAGAGATTGGTGCGGAAAAGATAGAAATCGGGGGATGATTATAGAAATAAAAGAACTAGGGAATCATCTCTTCGGCGGTTCTGCCTTAGGGCCGCCGTGGATATCCCAGACCGGGAGCGTGATCTCCCCGCAGGCGATCTCCTTGACGCGTGGGGGTCCGATCCTCGTCTCAGGCGTCGGTTTCGGTGCCTGGACCGGGGGTTCTGGTCCCCTTAATCCTGGCTTGGACATCACAGCTCACCGACTCTCCGCTTCATCTTCCTCTTGAGCCTCTTGCGCTTCTTCTTTACCCACTTCCAGCGCATGCGGTTCTTCTTTTTCCATTTTCGCGGTTTCGCACCCATGAGTTCACCTAACTAATGATTCGCTATAATTCGTGTTCTAGATAATTATCAGTTACGTTTTTATATCTAGCTTAAGCCTGACCTGGTCGTAGATGCGCCTGATGTTCCTCCAGTGGCTCCCCTCCCAGAATATCTTGCCGCAGCTCCGGCAGCGCCAGAATTTTTCGTGATGCTCGGCGATGTTTTCCGGAAGCTTGCCCTCTATCGCGTCGCGGCCTACGACCTCCAGTTCACCGTTGCAGCTCGCGCATCTCGTCTTCTCGGGGAAGCTTATCTCTTTCTCCGCCCCGCTCTCCTTCAGGAGCCAGCTGATCTGCTCGGCGATATCATCGCTTTTTATGAATATGCAGCGGACCCCTTTGCCCTCGCACCGCAGCGAGAGGGGCAGGTCTCTCGTCACGAACACCATCCCGTTCTTCTTGGCATGGTCCAGCAGGGCGGTGTCGCTCTGGCCGGTCATGAACTCGCTGTCGAGGCCGAGTATCCTGCACCAGGAGGCGAGGCGTTTCAGCATCTCGTCGAATAGGAATCTCGTCATCAGGATAAGAGAAGTAAGAGAAAAGTAAAAAGCTATCGAAAATTAACTAAGGTTGATCTTCACGAAGACGTTGGTCGGGACCTTGATCCTGAGAATCTGCTTGATGTTCTTCTCGTCGCCCTCGACGTCGCAGAGCCTCTTGTGCACCCGCTTCTCCCAGTGCTCGTAGGTGTCGGTTCCGTCGCCGCACGGCGTGCGCCTGCAGGATATCTCGAGCTTCCGCCTTGGAAGCCTGACCGGGCCGATGAAGTCCATCCCGATCCCTTCGGCCAGCACCTTGATCTGCTGGACCACGTTGTCGAGGGCCGCAGGGTCCTCGCCGCTGAGCTTGATTCTGACTTTTGTCATGTTTTACCTCTGATTAGTCTAAATCTAGACAAAATTTGCAGGTCTAATAGTGTAAACAAACATATTTAAATTTGCTGAAATTCTGCTAATCAATCGGCACTGGAGGCATTCGATGCATTTTCTCACGCTCAAGGATTTCGATGGTGAATGGATCGAGTCGGTCATCTCTCTCGCCATCGCGATCAAGAAAAACCCGGCCAGATACCGCTCGGCGCTCGGGCAGAAGACGCTCGCCATGCTTTTCCAGAAGACCTCCACGCGCACCCGCGTATCGTTCGAGACCGGGATGACACGGTTGGGGGGCCATGCGATCTACATGGACTGGCGGAGCACGCAGTTCGTTCTGGCTGAGCTGCAGGACGAAGCGAAAGCCGTGTCGCGCTACGTCGATGCGATCATGGTCCGTCCGCTGAGGCATGAGACCCTGCTCGAGATGGCCAAAGGCAGCGAAGTCCCGATCATCAACGGCCTGTCAGAGAAATACCACCCATGCCAGGCTCTCGCCGACGTGATGACGGTCAAGGAGAGATTCGGGGCGCTCGAGGGCAAGAAGGTCGTTTACCTCGGGATAGCGAACAATGTCAGCAATTCGCTCTCGCTCGCCTGCGCCAAGTGCGGTGCTGATTTCGTCCTGTGCACTCCAGAACGGGACTCCGACAGCCTGGACACCGAGCTTCTGCTCCAGGCGAAGACTACCGGCCACTATTCACAGACCACGGATGTATCTGCCGTGAGGGGAGCCGATATCCTCTATACCGATACCTGGGTGAACATGGAATATTTCTCCGACCCCAAGTTCGCGAAGGAGAAGGCGCGGCGCGAGAAGCTGCTCAAACCATACCAGCTCAACAGGAGACTCCTCGAGAGAGCCGGCCCGCAGGCCTGTTCCATGCACGACATGCCCGCGCACATCGGCTATGAGGTAGACGAATACTGCCTGCGCGGCCCCCGTTCGCTCGCCTTCGTCCAGGCCGAGAACCGGATGTGGGCGCAGATGGCGCTCCTGCTCAGGCTCCTCGGCGCCGAGTGAATCTATTAATCCTTTTCTTCCGATATACCCCCGGGTGGTAGATTGTTCGTAACTGTTTTGTCCGACAAACCCGAGCTGCGCGAGAGGTTCTGCAAGGCGGTCGGAGCCGAATCCGGGAAGAACGAGCTGGGCTTCTATTCTGCAGAGCACGAAGGGAAGAAGATGACGCTGATAGACCCGGTCCATTATCCCGAGAAGATACAGCCTCTGCTCTATTCCCTCTCCATGGCGGATTACGTCGTCGTCCTCGCTGACGGCGTCACCCCGAAGCTCGGGGAGATCATCGTGGCGGTCAATTGCCTGAAGCTCGACAAGGGGATAATCGTCTCCTCCTCGCCCCTCCCGCTCGCCGGGACCACGCTGGAGCGGTTCGAGAGATGCGCCGATATAGATTCGGCACGGATCAAGCTCCTCTCCCTCAGCAAACCCGAATACGGGGAAAACCCGATCGCGTTCGTCGACCGGATGGAACCGGTCAAATCTCTCGGGAATGTCGCCTACGGCATATTGAAGGGCGGGACCCTGAAGGTCCATGACAAGCTCTTCCTCCTCCCTGAGAAGAAAGACCTGGAGGTGCGGAGCCTCCATGTCGCCGGAGCTGAGGTCCAGGAGGTATCGGCAGGGCAGATGTTCTCCATGGCCTACAAGGGCGAGGCTTTCGAGCGCGGGGTCGTCGTGCCTCTCCACAACGAATTCGAGGTCGGCAACATCATCAACGGCAGGTTCTCCCGCTCACCTTTCTTCAAGGACGAGCTGAAGGGCAAGATCCATGCGTACTCTAATCTGCAGTTCATCGAAGGGCACATGAGCGAAAACGACCTCACATTGAGCCAGCCGATTGCCTACGAGAAAGGCGACCTGATGCTGGTGGTGGATGCGAGCAACCAGAAGCTTCGGATAGTCGGCCCGTTCCAGAGCAAATGGTGAATCAGCTATCGAGCCCGGCGATCCCGGTCACGGTGTTCCAGTTCCTGGTAGTGACGACCTTGCCGAACTCCTTATCCAGCATCCCCATGATGTCAACGGTCTTCGCCGCAGGGGACAATACGGAATAAATCTCGCTGCCTGCTGCCCGCATGCTGTACGTGCCGTCGCCGCGTTCCTTTGTCTTCGGCCTAGCGCCATCAGGAAGGAAAGTGACATACAAACGCGTCCCGGGCTCGTCCTTGACGCCTTTGAACGGCTCGCCCGCCACCATCTCCTTCAAACTATCCATCGCCCGCAGGATGACCCGCGTCTCGCTCCCGATCAGCTTGTGGAGCCCGCTTTCGATTTTTTTTGTGTTGGCTTTTTCGGAACCGGAAGCATCGAAGATCACGTTGCCGCTCGCCTTGAACGTGGAGACGTCATTGTACCCGAGAGATTCGAACATCTTGCGCAGGGCATCCATCTTCACCGTCTTCCCGCCCACATTGATCCCGCGTACGAAGGCTACGTAGGTTGTCATACCGGCAAATCGGTTCGCGAACTATTATAAATTCCCCCGTGCCTTATAGGTTTCTGATTCTTCATGAGCGGCGGTAAACGGGCAGTGTTAGTGTTGCAGGACGGCACGGTCCTCCAGGGCCTTGGTTTCGGAGCGGAAGCAGAGAGGATGGGGGAGCTTGTTTTCAACACTTCCATGATGGGCTACCAGGAAGCCCTTACCGATCCCAGCTATGGCGGCCAGATACTGCTGATGACCTACCCCATGGTCGGCAACTACGGGACCAACAGGACCGACCAGGAGAGCGCAAAGGTGCATCCGAGCGGATTCGTAATACGGGAGCTGAGCCGGGACCCGGAGCACCGTGATTCGGTCGCGGACATTGATTCTTTCCTTCGCGGCAACGGCGTGCCCGGCATATGCGGGATAGACACACGGTTCGTCGTCCGCCGCATCCGCGACAAGGGTGTCATGCCGGCGATCCTCGCCGTGTCATCCAAGGAGGGCGGTCCCGACCCGAAGAAGCTTGGGAAGAAGCTCGAATTCGACTACTCGTCCATTGATTTCGTGTCGAAAGTGTCCACGGAAAAGCCACAGGTGTTCGGGAAAGGGAAAAAGAAGGTCGTCCTCATGGATTACGGGGTGAAGATGGGGATCGTCCGCGAGCTCGTCGCCCGCGGCTGCACCGTCCACATGCTCCCGAGCTCGAGCTCTGCCGAAGACGTGAAAGCCCTCGAGCCGGATGGGATAATGCTCTCCAACGGGCCAGGCGACCCGGCGATACTCAAGGAGGCGCACAAGACGATAAGGGATCTTGAGGGCTATCGGCCGGTCTTCGGAGTGTGCCTCGGCCACCAGCTCATCGCCCACGCTTTCGGCGGAGACACGTACAAGCTCAAGTTCGGCCACCGCGGCTCAAACCATGCCGTCTTGGATGTCAGCACAAATAAAATCGCGATAACCACGCAGAACCACGGCTACGCGGTAGGGAAGATCCCGGCGGGGTTCGAGCTCACGCACATCAATGTGAACGACCGGAGCGTGGAAGGAATGGACTGCGAGAAAAAGCGGATCTTCTCGGTCCAGTACCACCCGGAAGCATCCCCAGGGCCTCATGACGCCAGATACCTATTCGATAGGTTCATCAAGATGATGGAGTGATGGTATGACAGAAAAGAACGAAGGACCAGCGAACAATGTGAAGTGCAGTTTCTGCGGAAACGACACATGGTGCGAGCAGTGCCAGCGCGAGCCGGGCAAGGCCACGGGGATGGAGCACATCTGCTACGACTGCTTCCAGAAGATGGGGGGCGTGCTGCCAGATAACGTCAAGGACAAGACGCACATCTGCATCCCCCCGGAGAAGCTCCAGGAGAACTTCGAGAGGTTCCTCAGCGAGATGACCCACAGGGCTTTCATGGACCTCTGGGACGCCGAGAAGAAGAAGCTCAAGGAGATGTCGCGCCAGGAGCTCGCGCAGGCGGCCTTCTTCGAAGGGGCCAGGTTCATGTTCGGATTCATGCAGAAGATGTCCCAGGACAACGAGCAGCGCGCGGTCGACGAGCAGGCCGAGAAAGTTGTTAAGGAAGAGACGAAATCCGAAGAAAAGAAAGAGTGATCTCGCAATGGCATCAGGTAAGCTGAAGAAGGTCCTTGTGATCGGGTCAGGTCCGATCGTGATAGGCCAGTCCGCCGAGTTCGACTACTCAGGCGCCCAGGCATGCAAGGCCCTCCGCGAGGAAGGCATCCAGGTCGTTTTGGTTAATTCAAACCCGGCCACCATCCAGACCGACAAGGATATCGCCGACCTTGTCTATATCGAGCCGCTGACCACGCCGGTCCTGGAGAGGATAATCGAGCGCGAGAAGCCTGAGGCTCTGCTTGCGACGATGGGCGGGCAGACCGCCCTCAACCTCTCGATGGACCTCCACCGCAAGGGCATCCTGAAGAAGCACGGAGTCCGTTTCCTCGGGACCGACGCCGAGGCTATCGATGTGGCGGAGTCCCGGGAGAAATTCAACCGGCTGATGGAGCGGATCGGCATCCCCATCCTGCCGGGCAAAGTGGTCACAGATGTCCCTGCCGCGGTCGAATTCGTGAAGGGGATCGGCTACCCGGTCATCATCCGCCCCTCGTTCACCCTGGGAGGCACCGGGGGCGGGACGGCTTATGACGACTCCGAACTGAAACGGATCCTCGAGTTCGCCCTGCGCCTCAGCGCCACGGGAGAAGCCCTTGTCGAGAGGAGCGCGATCGGCTGGGGGGAATTCGAGTACGAGGTCGTGAGGGACTCGGCAGGGAACGCCCAGATCATCTGCAACATGGAGAACATCGATCCGATGGGCGTCCATACCGGGGAGAGCATAGTCGTCGCCCCATCCCAGACGCTCAGCGATGGGGACCACCAGAAGCTCCGGGACGCATCACTGAAGATAGTCCACGCGATAGGGATCCAGGGGGGCTGCAACGTCCAGCTCTCCATGGACCAGGAGACCGGCGATTACGTTGTGATAGAGGTGAATCCGAGGCTCTCCCGTTCCTCCGCGCTCGCTTCCAAGGCCACAGGCTACCCGATCGCGAGGGTGGCTACGAAGATCGCCCTGGGCTTCAGCCTGCCGGACATCAGGAACGCGATAACAGGCACTTCGGCGGCTTTCGAGCCGGCGCTGGATTACTGCGTGGTCAAGATCCCGAGGTGGCCTTTCGACAAGTTCCCGCGCACCTCCAGAGTCATCGGGACGCAGATGAAAAGCACAGGCGAGGTCATGGCGATAGGGCGGACTTTCCCAGAGGCCCTCCAGAAAGCCGTGCGCAGCCTCGAAGTGAAGATTCCGAAGGGGATGAACCCGGATGAGCACCTCTTCCCCCCCACCGACCTGCGCCTCTTCGCCATGCTTGAAGCGCTGCGGCGCGGAAGGCCAGCTGAAGAGCTCCATAAAATCACGAAGATAAACCCCTGGTTCATACGGAGGATGGAGGAGATCGTGAGGATGGAGGGCCGCCTTCGCTCGGAGAAGCTCGGGAAGCAGCTCCTCCTGGAATCGAAGCGGCTCGGCTTCTCGGACTCGCAGATCGCCGCCCTTTGCGGGGTCGGGGATGAGCTCGCGGTGAGGAAGCTCCGCAAATCCGCCGGAATCGTCCCGACCTACAAGATCGTCGACTCATGCGCCGGCGAGTTCGAGGCTCTGACGCCGTATTTCTACTCCGTCTATGAGAGCGAGAACGAAGCGGTCCCCATGGGCGGGCGGAAGGTCGTGGTGATAGGCTCCGGGCCGATCCGCATCGGCCAGGGCATCGAATTCGACTACTGCTGCTCGCACGCGGCCTTCGCGCTCAGGGAACTGGGATACAAGAGCATCATGATAAACAACAATCCCGAGACCGTCAGCACAGACTTCGATTCAAGCGACCGGCTTTATTTCGAGCCCCTGACTTTCGAGGACGTCATGAATGTCATCGAGAACGAATCGCCGGAGGGCGTCATAGTCCAGCTCGGCGGGCAGACCAGCATCAACCTGGCCGAGCCGCTGGAGAAGGCAGGGGCCAAGGTCCTCGGGACCCACACGGACGGGATCGATATCGCAGAGGACCGCGAGCGCTTCCGGGCGCTTGCGAACAGGCTCAGGATCCCCCAGCCCCAGAACGGCACTGCGGTAAGCGAAGGCCAGGCCCTCGAGGTGGCGGCAAGGATCGGTTACCCGATAGTCGTCCGCCCGAGCTATGTGATCGCAGGGAGGGCGATGGAGATCGTGAGGAATGACGCCGAGCTCCGCCGATACATAGGGGAGGCGGTGGATGTGAGCGAGAAGCGCCCTGTCCTTATAGACAAATACATCGACAACGCCATCGAGTGCGAGGTCGACGCCGTGAGCGACGGCAAGGATGTCTTCATCGGCGGCCTGATGGAGCACATAGAGCCTGCAGGCGTGCACTCCGGGGATGCGAACATAGTCCTGCCGTCCATGCGCCTCTCGGCCGGGGAGAAGAAGACGATCGACGAGTACACCCTGAAGATCTCAAGGGCCCTAGGCATCGTGGGCCTTGTGAACATCCAGTATGTGGTCAAGGGAGGCGTCGTCTACATCCTCGAGGCCAATCCGAGGGCGAGCCGCACCGTCCCGTTCGTCAGCAAGGCGATCGGGCTGCCCCTCATCAAGGTCGCAATCAAGGCGATGCTGGGAGCCAAGGTCCCCAGGCATAAGCCGAAGATGGATCACTTCGCGGTCAAGAGCGTCGTATTCCCGTTCCTCAAGCTCACCGGGACAGACACCAAGCTCGGGCCTGAGATGCGCAGCACGGGGGAGACCATGGGCATCGGGCGGTCGTTCGAGATGGCATACTACAAGGCCCTGCTCGCGGCCGGGATCAGGCTCGACGACACGAAGGAGCAGAACGCGTTCATCAGCCTCCGCGACGAGGACAAGATCCACGTCAAGAAGCTCGCAGACCTCCTCGACAAGCTGGGGTTCACAATCTACGGCACCCTCGGCACTGTCGGGAGCATACCCGGAGCGATCACAATCCCGAAGATCGGGCAGGGACACCCTGATGTGGTGGAGCTTATAGAATCAGGCACGATCAACCTTGTCGTCAACACCCCCACGAAGGGGGGTGGATCGCATACCGACGGATTCAAGATGCGCCAGGCGAGCATCCATAACGGCATCCCCTGCATCACCAATCTCAATACCGCCTACGAGCTCCTTCGCGCGATGGCGGAGCTGAAGAAGAAAGACCTCGATATACGCCGCGTCGAGGAATACGCGGGCTGAGGCAATTATAAGCATGCTCTATCATATATATACACATGCTCTCACTGGAAAAGCGGTCCTCCGGGTCTTCGCATCGTCCGTGCCGGGCGTTCCTCACCGCCGCGCTCGCAATCTCAATGCTTCCATCTTCCTGCAGCGGCAGGGTCAACGGGGACGAACGCTCCTCCTGGCTGCCCGCCGTGCGCGTGGACGTGGCAAAGAACGGGGCTCCGCCAGAAGCGATGCCGATATATGCGGGCATCGACGAGCGGAATCTATACGGCGTCACTCATTATTTCGACAGATACACGGAGATCCCGTCCGGCGACCTCGGGAACAAGGCAAGGGTGGTCCGGCTCATAATAGAGAAGCTCTCGGAATCATTCGACCTGCGCTACGAGACCGGCGGCAGCATCCTGCGCAACGACGCGTTCATCTTCATGGACAACCCCGGAATATGGCCGAGCGCCGTGTATATGAAGGATGCGGCGGTCATTGGCCGGATGCAATTCCTCTCCAAAGACGGATCGACGATAGCTGACTGCGGCGCGGGTGACTGCCCGATACGCGACCTCATAGCACTCAAGCTCTCAGGCTCTTTCAAGCCTTCGTCTGATACCCTCTCGGGCCTCACCGAATCCGAATACGAAAGCATCCGATCCTACTCTCGGGACCTCAGCGAAGAGGTCCTCCACGACTACTACAACGAGTGGCTGTCGGAATCCGAGCGCTCCCTATTCGTCACCCGTTTCAGCTCGCTCTGGGAGACGGTCTCCATCGGCAAGGACGACGATGGAGTGTTCTCGGAGGCATGGAGGAGCGGCGGGATAGCGTTCGCTATAGACGAGAGCGGCGCCATCAAGCCTTATATGCTGAAGGTCCCGGTGACCACAGCGATCTCGGAATTCTGCCCGTCCTGCACACCAGCTGAGGTCCATTCAGCCGAGATCGCGGCCATCTCGTTCATCCAGGTCATCGGGGCGCAGGCCAGCTCGTTCATGGGCAGCAGCCAGAACTACCTGGGGTTCTACATGTCACAGGACGCATCGCAGGGGAAGCCGGACGAAGGTTACGGACACTACCGAAAGGTTTTCATCGAGCGCGAGTCATATTCCCATGTAGGGAGAGGCGAGAAAACCCGCGTTGCTTACCCAAAATTCCTCCGGAGCATGTACGAGCCGTTCTGCAGGTCCGCCTACCTGGACAAGATTTTCAGCGACGGGCTCAAATCCGAGCCGGCGGTCTCGGCGAATCCCTACCTCTCGGATTACGACAGCTTCCGCGCCCTCGTCTCCTCGCTGATCCCGCTAGTCCTCAAGCACGCCAAAGGCTGATCATTCAGATGAATATCCGGAAAAGGAGCAGGAGGGTGGGCAATATGATCGCGCCCATCATCGTCGTCCTCCCTGCCCCTGCCCGGAGGGCGAGGAGCCCGCAGAGCGTAGATGCGCCGAGGACAAGCAACCCGGCCGGGCCGTCGATCAGGAAAGTAAGCGCGGTCAGATACGCCCCGAAAATCAGGTTGAACCTGCTGAAATCTATCCCGGCGAGCCCCCCGGCTTTTTTCCTCAAGGCGTAGACCGCGAGCGACGCGAGGCCGGCGCTGAAGCAGAAAACCGATAGGATGGCTGGGAGATCAGCGCCGATATCCGTGAAACCGGCGAGCCAAGCGGTCGCTCCCACCCTGCTCTTCCCAATCGAGGCCGATGTGGCGAGGGAGAACACCGCCTGGCTCATGGTTATCGAGCTCGTCGCGGCTAGGTATGCGATACTGTCCAGCGGCACGGCGATGGCGAGCAGGGCCGCCGCCTGGGACGATGAGCCCACTCCCGGGACCATCACCGCAGCGAGGCCGATGATGAGGCCATAGAGCGTGAACCTCAGCAGCCCCTTCCCGGCAGGCTCATCGCTCTGCTCGATCACCCCTCCTTTCTGATAGCTGAATATGCCAGCCATGGCGAACATCCCGGAGAAGAGCGGGAGGAACGGATCGGTCAAGCCGCTCTTGAAGGAGAGGATGCCGAGCATCCCGCTGAGGATGAATATCATGATCCCGGCAAGGGGCCGCCGGCTTTTCGCCAGGAGGGCGATGGTCATGGCGACTAGGACGAAACCCATCCATGGTGAGAGCACCGGGTAGACCGCAGGGAAAAACCAGAGGGTTGCCGGAAGCAGGGCGACTGCCGCGACGAGCGCGGCGACAGATGAAAGTATCACGCACTTCAGAGCCAGTATCCCTTTCCCGGACCGTGCCATCCTCTGGCCTGGCAGGGCGATCATGAGCGCTCCCTGGTCGGGCACGCCGAAGAAGATGGCCGGGATGAACGAGGAGATTATATGGGCCGGGAACAGGGCGGCGATCGCGGTCGCCATGGTCTTCCGATCTAGTCCTGATGAAGCGAGCGCGGAGATGAGCGTGTTGGAGTGCAGGCCAGGGAGCAGGCCTCCGAGAAGACCGCTGAGGAAACCTATCAGGAACCCTGCCGCATCGCCCATATCATCCCCCGAAAAAGGATCGGAAGATGAGGCTTATTACCCTATCGCTACGTTCCTGACGCGTATGTGCGGCCCGCCGTCGCTGACCGGGACCTCCTGCGAGAATTTCCCGCACACCCCCGGGCTCGTCCCGAAGTCGTCGCCGACGCATTCGACGTCGAGCAGGGTCTGGAGTATGCTCCCGGTGATGGTAACATCCCTCATCAGGGCCCCCTTCTCCCCGTTCGTTATCTCATATGCCTCCTCTGCCTTGAACATGAATCCGCCGGAGAATATATCGACGCTCCCGCCCTTCATGCCCTTGAGGTATACGCCGCTCTTTATGGCGAAGACCTCGGAGACGGCGCTCTCCCCTTTCTGGAAATAGGTGTTGCTCATCCGGACTATGGGAGCCTCCCCGTAATCCTGCGCCCGCGCATGGCCGTTCTTCCCGGCCTTGAGCTCTGCCGCGGTCTCCATCGATGTCATGAACTCCCGCAGGATCCCCTTCTCCACCAGGGTGGCGGGCCGTGCCGGCGTGCCCTCATCGTCGAACTCATAATGCCCGAAATCCTGCGCCCCCGGGTCGTCTATTATCGTGACGAGCTCGTTGCCTATCCTCTTCCCGACCTTATCCGCGAGTATGGACTCCCTGTCGATTATGGAATCGGCCTCGCAGGCATGGCCGACCGCTTCATGGGAGAACACCCCTGTCATCTCAGGGTCGAAGATGACGGTGAACCTACCTTTAGGCGGAGGTATCGCTTTCAGCAGGCGGATCGCTTTCTCCCTGGCGCTCGATGCGGTCTCGCCGATCTTGAGTTTCCCGAACCCGTTGCGCGACCAGGTCCGCTCGGCCCCCCTCTGGATGATATCCCCTTCCCTCGCGATGGAAGAGCAGGAGAGGTACGTGTATCCTGATTCGGTGATTATCTCGGCCCCGTGCGAATTATAGAACTCTTTCCTGACCGTCGAATCCGTGCATGAGATGTTCCGCGAAGAGATGCCCGGGGCTTTCATCTCTTTCGAGGCCTCGAGGAGGGCCTTCACCTGCTGGTCAGACTCCACAGGATCTATCCTGTCGATGCGGGTCTTTTTCTCCCCCCCGGGTTCGCCGATGGAGATCTTCCCCGCAGAGAGGCGCGCGATCTTCTGGGCGGAAACGAGGAGCTCCTCCGCTCCGCCGCTCGCGCTGCTGGATGCGAAGCCCCACGAGCCGTTCTCGAGCACCCTCGCGCTTATGCCGCGGATCGAGCCTGAGGAGTGCTTCACCTCCTCATCCTTCACGGTGATCGAGGATTCGCTGCTCCGCTCTATCCGGAGCTCGGCGTATTTATAACGCGAGAGAAGCCTTTCATACTCCACGCAAGAACACCCTAACCGACCCTGGGAGATCCATGAGGATCCGCCTAGAGATAGGCCTTGGCCTTCTCCGCGTACTCGCTGACTACCTTCTTCTCTTCCCTGTTTTTTATCAGGCCGCAGAAGATGTGGCTCTTCAGCGGGATTATGTAGAGGATGTTCTCGCCGAAGGATATCTCGATGTCCTTCTGGGTATCGTTCATCTTCTTCATTATGGCATCAGAGACGTTAGCAAGCGATGACAGGAGGCTCGCGCTCACGTCATTCAGTGCGATCGTGGACTGCACCGGGACGCCGTCCACCCTGACCACCGCCCCGCCGATGCCTTTCCCCTTCATCTCGTTCAGAATCCCTTCGAGTTCTCCCGCCATAGACATCACTATATGATCGTTATCCCTGTCGGCCCCACCCTGATCGGTATCGCCATGTCAATCTCAGGGACGAGGAGCGAGAATTTCCCGCCCTGGTCCGCGATCGTGTACGTCCCGTCCATGCCATGCTCGAGCAGGCTCTGGAGCTGCTTGTCATGGACCCCCTCGTCTATGAGGTATATCGTGGTCGCGTTGACGCTTTTCAGCCTCCCCTCGATCACGCTCAGGAATTTCCTTATCGAGTCCTTGGGGTTGTAGATGACGAAGGTGGACAGCGTGTCGAATACGACACGCATCCTCTTCCCGTTGCTCTCCTTGATCGCTTCGTTGAGCGCGAGCGATATGTCGTTCAGCGCGCTCGGGCCCGGGACCGTCTTTATCTTGTCCGTGGACGCCTGCGGCGCGTTGCTCAGCGTGGCGCTGTAGCAGTCTATGAAGAAGATGTTCGGCTTGTTGAGGTTGATGCCCATCGTGGAAGCCTTGTTGATGATGTCCGCCGGCGAGGAATTGCCGCATACAATATAGGCGGCCTCGTTCGGCCCAGCGGCCGCGGCGAAATGGAACGCGAAAGCCGCCTTCTCCATCCCGCTCGGCCCGACGAGCACGATATTGCCGGGGCTGAAGTACCCGCCCTCCAGTATGATGTCGAGATCGCTGATCCCGGTGGAAAGCCTATTACCCTTTAGGATGGGCATTTCTTCGTTTACTCCCAACGCCATGTGGACCAATTCGATTGGAATGTTTAAAAAGATGCTATCCGGGCGGTCTGCCCGGAAATAAGAAGATAAAATGGAATAAAAAAATTCAGCAGCTTATGGTAACGCCGTTTCCGCCGGTCCCGACAAGCGCGTTCACGATGATCGGGGTCAGGATGTATATGATGACACCGATGACAGCGCCGGTCAGCATCGCGGTCGCCCAGACCGTCGCCCTCGCTCTGGTCTCAGCGCCGAGTATCTGGCCGAGCGCGTATATCATGCCTGCGAGTATGATCATGAGCATCACGCCGATGCCGAGCATGGTCTTTGCGATGCTGCAAAGGCTCATCAGAGCGTTCGATATGTTGCTCTGGGCGAAGACCACGGACGTGAGATTAAATACCAGCACGGCAATTAGCAGATATTTTCCAACTGAGCTTATCTTGTTCATGTAGCTAATAATGTTCATCTGTTCACCTTCTGCTCTATACCTATTAGAAAAATATTTAAAAGGTTATCCAAGGCTCATTCTGGGTATGTTTTGGCTGGGTTCAGGGGAAAAAGACCGGGTTTTGCCTTTGATCCTGCTGGCCGTCTACCTCCTATCCCGCCTTCCGGTGCTCGGCCTGCTCCCGATGGTCCTGGACGAGGGGCTCTACTCCGTGATGATCGAGGAGCAGAGATCGCACCCCACGCTCATACCCACATACCTGGACCACCAGGTCAGCTGGAAGCCATCCCCGTTCTTCTGGATATACGGCATCCTCTCGCAGCCCCTCCTCGCCCTCGGCCTCCCGGCCGAGGTGGCCTACCGGTTCCCGTCCTTCCTTTTCGGGATGCTATCGGTCCCGCTCCTGTACTCCCTGATGAGGAAGACCGGCTCCAGCCCTGCGGTCGCGTTCATAAGCGGCATCGTCTTCCTCTTCTCCTCGGTCAGCCTCTATGCAGAGACCTCGCTCCTGACCGATTCCCCGCTGCTCTTTTTCGTGCTCGCCTCTTTCTACATCTATATCGACGGCAGGTTCGGCCGCGCCAGGTTCATCGCCGCAGGCCTCCTCGCAGCCTGCGCGTTCTTCTTCAAGCTCGTGTTCGCGTTCGTGCCGCTCGCCCTCGCATTGGCGTATTTCGCCGTCAAGGACCGGAAGGTCCTCCGGGACCCGGTGTTCATCCTCTCCCTCCTCTTCGTGCCCGCCGTCTTGGCAGGGGATTACCTCCTCCTCCAGTCGGCCGGCCTGGGGGACGAGCTGTTCTTCGGGGACATAGGAAGCCACCTGGTGAGCGCGAGCGGGATCCTCGGGCAGGTGAACGGGTCGATCAATTCGATAACACTCCTCATCGTCTATCTGCCCTTCTGGTTCGCGCTCTCGTTCTTCGGCTTCGCGCGGAACTGGCGCGGGAACCTGCTCATGTCGTTCTGGTTCCTCCTCATGATCCCGGCGCTTGTCTCGAACAACACCATGCCCTGGTATTTCCTGCCGGTCCTTCCGGCGATCTCGTATTTCGTCGCGGTGCTCCTTGTCAGGCATGAGGGCAAGGAGAGGATGGACCTGTTCATGGGGCTCGTCCTCGCCGGCCTCATAATAATGACCATGGCCCTCGACCTCTACCTCCGTTTCGAGGAGCTCAGGTTCTTCAATGCCGAGAAGGAGGCCGGGACGATGCTCGCCGGGAAGGCGGATGTCCTCGTCATCGGGACATACACCCCATCCCTGATCGCCTATAAGACCCTTCCGGAGCGGAAGGCCTGGGGCAGCCCTCTCGATTTCGGCTGGGTCCTTCTCGGCCCGGACGCGAACAGGACGATGTACGATGATTTCGTCAGGGACTACATGAACGACAGATACGAAGTGGTCCAGGGGTCGATGAGCAGCGGGTTCAGCAGGCCGATCATCTTCAGGAAGGATTCCAATATAACCAGGTTCTCTTATATCGTTGTCAGCGGCCCGTCGGATTACACCCCCTCCGGGAAGGAGATATACTCCTCCAGCTCCCCCAGGATTCGGGTCTACGAAGTGGATTGAATGCTCTCCATACTGCTGCCCACCTACAACGAATCGGAGAACATCGGCTTGGTCATAGAAGCGATCGAGAAGGCAGTGCCGGCCCCCCATGAGATCATAGTAATCGATGACGGATCCCCGGACGGGACTGCCCGGGTGGTGAAAGGCCTGATGGGCAGGTTCCCGTCGCTGCGCCTCCTCGAGCGCGGAGGCAAGCTCGGGCTCACGAGCGCGATAGCGGCCGGCGTCTCAGCGTCGAAAGGGGAAGCCATCCTGGTGATGGATGCCGACCTCTCGCACCCGCCGTCGGCCATCCCCGCGATGGCCTCAGCCCTCGCGGATTCTGGGCTGGCCGTGGGGAGCAGGTTGATCGAGGGCGGGGGCGTCCAGAGCTGGCCGCTGCACCGGAGGCTCATCTCATTGTGCGCCGGCATCCTCTGCAGCCTCCTGCTAAATCCGCGATGCTCGGACCCCCTTAGCGGATTCTTCGCCGTGCGGAAGGACGTGTTCCTCCGCACCCGCATCCGGACCAGAGGGTACAAGATCCTGATGAACATCATCGCGGACAACCGCGGGATACGGATCTCGGAGGTTCCATACGTATTCCGTGACCGGCATGCCGGGAAGACGAAGCTCGGCTCGAAGGAGATCGTGACCTATCTGGGGGACCTCTACCGGGTCGCGTTCTGCTGAACGCTCCAGATGCGGTAAGGGCCGCTGACGCCCTGCAGCTCCAGGCACGGGGGGATCTCTTTCAGGCTGTTCTCGACCACCTTGTCGAATGCGTAGTCGCGGAAGAACCCGCAGTCCAGGGTCCCGTTGTCGAACATGTTCTTTATCTGGACCTGGACGTCGCGGTCGGTCATCCCGATCTCCATGCTCGGGCTGATCGAGATGTTCTTCCCGTAATAGACGACGTTGTACATGCAGACCGTCGAGTCGCAGAGCACCCGCGAATCGCTGATATGCAGGTCGGCGAGCTGGTAGAACGGGAAGGCGTAGCCGAGCGTCGCCGCCATTATCGCGAAGAAAGCGAGGTTCTCCACGATGCCGAGCCTGATCCTCTCCAGCCCCAGCGCTTTCGGGACTATGGAGACGGCGACGAGCGGCGCGATGACCTCGATATACCGCACCTGGTTTATCAGGAGGAAGAATATCAGCGGGACAGCGTACCGATAGTTCCTGCTCTTTATGAACATGAGCGCGAGCACGAGGAAGAACGGGTTCGCGATCGCGGATATTATGCCCTGGTTCTCCGAGATCGGTATCAGCCGGCTGGTCATTATGCTGCTGATCAGGTGTATGATGTCGGTGATATACGCCGATCCCTCGTAATAGAACCACCCTCCGAGGGCTATCGCCAGGCTCGCCAGGTATTCCCGGCGGGTCCAAGCGAGGGGGAGCAGGTAGACCGGGAAGAAATAATAGAAAGACCCCATGAGGAGGCCGAAAAGGACCGCAGGCAGGCCGGATAATGTGAGGCCGGCGATGAGGAAGAACGCTTCGAACGTCGTGGGCCGTGCCAGGGTGATCCTCAGCCCCACCACGACGAGCGTCATCACGAAGACGAATATCCTCAGCCTCTGGTCCCAGCCCTTCGTGTGGCGGTAGAACCCGTACACGAAGACGAGCATGCAGAGGAGCTGGATCAGCTTGAGGCCGAAATGTCCGAACGCCGAATCCATCGCCCCGGCGAACTGGTCGAAAAGCAGGTATGGGTTCGCGGCGAAATTCCATGAATAGATGAACAGCTTCGAATAGTCGAATCCGTAGTCGTGGATCCTCGCGTGGCGCAGGAGGTCGTCGAACGGATCCGAGGGCGAGATCAGGAGCTTCATCAGTGCGAGGAGGCAGAAGACCAGGAAGAACTCGGCGCGCTCGGGCATGGCCGGCCCGTCGAATCCGAAGAACGCGGCGTTGTAGAGGCCGTAGAAGAAGTCCCTCTCGTCCCCCCCGTGCTCCCTGACATCGCTTTCAGAAAGCCGAGAGCCAGAATCGAGCGCTCCGCTGATGATCTTCGGCAGCTTCAGGGCGTCTGCGCTGGGGTAGATGGCCGCCACGTGCCTGAACTGCCTGACCGCCGACCGCAGGTCTGCTTTCTCGTCGATGAATATCGCGAGATCGCCGGGCCCATCTGATAGCCTGTGCCCTCTTTTGCGTATCCACTCACGGAGCCATGGCTCGGCGTGCCCTGATATGGCTATCGATAGGCGCTTCTTCCCCCTCTCAAGATCCTTGACAAGCCCCTGCACCAGGAGCTCCTTCTCGGCTTTGGCCAGGGTCGGCAGGATATCGGCGAGCATCGTTGGTTTATCCCTCCGCCAATTAAATAATCTTATCCAGCGCGGTAGACCGCGATGGATCCGTCCTCGAAAACGGGATCCCCGAACGCGTTGGCGAGGCCCCTCAAAACAGGGCCGGTCCTGCCTTCGTCCTCCGGATGCATCCTGTCGGTGAAGCAGTCATGCGCATCCACGCATCTGGTCTTCTCCACAACTACATAGCCGTACCGGTTCCTCCTGATGAAATCTATTATGGATGCCCGGCTCTCCATCCCCCAGTATATCCTGTTGAATTCGTCGTCAGGGGACGGAGGCCTCGAGATGACCCCGTACGACAGGTTCCCTCCGTGGATGGTCTGGTAATACGCTTCGTCGAGAAGGGCGTAATAATCCAGGTCGGGGTAGATGAATATATTCGCCTTCTCCCCGGATGCGGCGAGGCCGTTATAGAATCCCGGGATGTCCTGCCTGAACAGGAAATCCCCGTAAGCCGGCCATCTCTCCAAGGAGAGGAGGGCCGCCGCGGCCAGCATGAATATCAGCGCTCCCTTCCTGCCTTCGAGAGCCCTCTTCAGGACGGCCGAGCATATCACCGAAGCGAAAAGCGCGGCGAAGACGATGAACCTCGCCGGAACCCGCAGGACGCTCAGGAGCGGGAATATCGTCTGCGGGAAAAAAGGGCTCGCTCCGATGACCTGGTCGGAGACCGTCATGAACGGGAACGCCAGCAGGAGCGATACGAGGAACATCTCCATCAGCCCCTTCTCCCATCCGCTATCCTTCCCTGACAACCATCCGTATGCGAGGATGATCATCATCGGGAGCCCGATATAGACCCCGCTCTCAGCCGCGCTCGGCAGGCCGCCGACCGTCCTCCCGAAAATGGTGATGTCGCTGGGGATGATGAGGTACTCGAGCGGGACCGCAGACACCTTGCCGCTCACTATCGCAGGATCCGGCAGGAAATCATAGGAAGGGCTGAAAGCGAGCAGCGCGAGGTAAGCGAGAGCCGGAAGCGAGGCGGCGGCGAGCGTCGTGAAGAAGCGGTGCTTTTTTTCCATCTTAAGGAGATTCTCCCACCCGATGACATATCCCAGGAGCACCGCGATGAAAGGGATGGGCGGGATGAATGCGCCGGCGAGCGGCGACCGTACCGATATGTCTATCGCTGTGGAGAGGGCCAGGCTGGCGAACCCTGCGACGGCTAGCGCGGCCGCCTTCCTGCCGTCCAGCGTTATCCCGGAAAGGGACATATACCTCCTGCAGACATCCAGGAGGACGACAAGGCCCAGCATCACCGCCGCGGTCGCCTCGTTCAGCGCTATCAGCAGCAGGGATACGGAGAGCCATATGGCAGTCCCAGGCTGGCGCTTCCGGCCTGCCATCTCGAGATAGAATACGAAGAAGAGCGCGATGAACGGGACCGCCATCATGTAATTGAGGTGGTTCACCGCGGATTGGATATGGAATGCTGAGAGATTGAAGACCACGGATCCGGTCATCGCAGGGAGGAAGCTTTTCGCGGACCTGTAGCATAAGGCGAAAGAGAACACCCCTCCGAGCACGAAGGACAGCATCTGGAGGATGGTGATCCTCCCGGCGGTCCCGAGACCAGACGGGAGGGCGATGTAAGCCGCGCCGAGCAGGGGGACTATGGTCGTCCTCGCGAGTGAGACCCCCGCCGGATAGAATATCTCGGAAGCGAAAAGCGGGTCGGTGCCGCTCTGGAGCGCGCCCTGGTAATGCCAGAAAAGCCAGATGAAGAGCCTGATATCCTCCTTCCCCACGAATGAGGAGCCGAAGTCTTTCAGCGCAGGGAGGAACAGAAGCACTGAGATCGCGGCCGAAATGACCAGGCAGAGAAGCAGATTCCTTGCCGGCACCCCCAGGATCTCCATGCCCTATGCCACCTGCTTCCGGAATCTGCCGCTGAGCCATCCGGCCGCCGAGTCGAAGACGACGGAAATCGCATAGAGTATGATGAGGACGGCGCAAGAGCCTGCCACAGCCGCCGGCCACTCCCAATCCATAGGCAGGACCTCTTCAGTCGCCCTGGCATAGAAGACGAGGGGCGCGAGGACCGCGACGAACATGAAAACCCAGTAGCGGATCGGCTTCCTTCCCAGGTATTCGATGGCCGGGATAGGGATATTCCTGATGGCAAGGTAGATCATGCATGAGACCGCGACCGAGAGCGTCATGAACGAAGGGCTCGCGAGGAGCTTGTACGGGGGGACGGCTATCATCAGCAGGCCCGTGAGCGCGAGCGAGGCTGCGGCGATTGATCCGATCCGCTTCTCATTCATCGCTGCGAGAGCGCCTCCGATCATGACCGGCAGATAGAATATCGCGGCAGGGAAACCCCCCAGGTAATACGCGCTGAAGTCCGGCAGCATGCCGCTCTGCCCAAGGACGAGGTATGACGATATGACAAGGATGCCTGCGCCAGCGAGGACCATCTCAGTCTGTGTGAGCAGGACGATGAGGAGAAGGGAGAGGATTATGCTCAGCACCAGCTCGTCCATCTGGAGGATCGCTCCTGCCGAGAGGGGGGAGATGAATATCCAGATCATGATATAGAATCCGGTCCTCTCCGCCACATCCAGGGGGAAATCCTTCTTCAGCCCGCGCTTGCGGACATAATGGACGAGCGACATCCCGCTAGCGAAAAGGAAGAGAGGGAGCACGAAATCTCCTGCATGGACCGAACCGGCCAGGTTGTGGCGGAGCGGATCCGGAAGCCGGTCGGAGAGCACTCCGGTCATGGTGAAGAATACCATCAGCACTATCGAGAACCCGCGGAAACGGTCGATCCCAGCTACCCTTTTCGCCTCTCCTTCCACATGATCCCTCCAACGCCCGGTTATTATCCGTTCCCTTCCATATAAAAAAAGAGGCGGTGGGATGACTGTGCCGGATTTCCTGAAAAACGACAGAGCCGCGATCCTCGCGCTGATCGCTCTCTATCTCGCGCTGCGGCTGCCGCTGCTGCTCTATCTGCCTCTTGTCCAGGATGAGGCGGTCTACTCGGTCATGCTGGCCTCGGGGCCTTCCGTCATCCCCACCTTCCTCGGCCATCCTGTCGCATGGAAGCCCCCGCTCTTCTTCTATGTGTATTCACCGCTCTACCATCTCATCTCCTCCCTGGCGCCGGCCGTCCAGCCTGAATTCGCCCTCCGCCTTCCATCCCTCTTGTTCGGGCTTCTGACCGTCCCTCCTCTCTTCATGCTTCTCCGCAGATGCGGATTCAGCCGGGGCCATGCGTCCCTGACAATCTTCGCCTTCCTGGTATCCATGCCGTCGCTCTATCCTGATGACGCCCTCCTGACCGATCCGCTGATGTTCTTCCTCGCTGTCTGTTCGCTCTATCTCTATTCATCGGACAAGCCGCTTTTGGCAGGTGCGGTCTCGTTCCTCGCTTTCTTCACCAAGCTCGCTGTCGCATCGATCATTCCCCTGCTCGCGCTCGCCTATGTATATACGTACAGGCGCGGATCTATCAGGGACCCTGTATTCCTCCTCTCCCTCTGCGCCGTCCCTGCGGCGATCCTGCTGAATTTCGCGCTTTTCCAGTCGGCCGGCCTCGGAGGCGAGCAGTATTCGGATTATGTCCTGAACCTCCTGCTCAGCAATGGGCTGCATGACCAGCTCCTGCGGCTCCTCGGCTCCTTCAGCACTCTATTATCCGGGGCAGGTGTGTGGTTCGTATTATCCCTGATCGGATTCCGGTCCTCCTGGAAAGAGAGTCCCTTCATGAGCGTCTGGTATTGCCTCACGCTATTCCCCCTTCTCTCGGCTTCAGGCATGCCCTGGTACTACCTTCCGGTCATGCCCGCGATAGCCCACTTCGCGGTCCTGCCGCTGATACGTTGGAAAGGGAAAGAGGATATAGGGCCGCTCGCTTCCGTCATGCTGCTCAGCGCGGCCGTCTTTTCGCTGTTCATGGTCTCCCAGTCCTATCTCGCCCTCCAACAGGACTTCTCGGCATACCGCACGGCCGGCCTGATGCTCGCCGGCAAGGGATCAGCCCTGATAATCGGGGATTTCTGCCCATCGGTCGTGGCCTATAAGACTCTCATGGAAGCTGGGAACGAAAAGGATTTCGGCTGGATACTCTCGCAGGAGGCGGACGACCGTACGATCCAGACGTTCACCAAAGATTACATGAGTGATGATCCCCGCGTCGTGGATGGTTCCTTCAGCAGGATGTACGTGGACCATGGCTCGATATTCCGCAAAGACAGCAGCCTCCGCAGCTTCGGCATGGTAGCAGTCTGCGGAAACCATTCTCTCCCATCCCTCGGAGATCCGGTATTCGGGGGGACGGGAGTGAAGGTCTATTCTTTGGCGCAAGGCGGTCCCTGAGGGGACCAGGGCACCAATCGGTTATAAACCTCTTTTCCAGTGAATAACTCGATGATCACGATAATCGTCCCGGTGCATAATGAAGCCGGGACGCTCCGCGGCTGCGTGATGCGGATACGCAGGCATCTCGATTCGATGAAGGTCGCATACGAGATCATCCTGGCAGAGGACGGCAGCACGGACCAGAGCCTTTCCATCGCCCGGTCGCTTGCGGCAGGCCCGGTAAGGGTGCTCTCGTCGGAGAAGCGGCTCGGACGTGGTCTGGCCCTCAGCGATGCGATCCGCTCGTCCAAAGGGGAGATCGTGATCTACATGGATGCCGACCTCTCGACGGACCTTCAGCATATCGGAGCGATCCTGGAGGAGGTCGGTAGCGGCTCCGATATCGCGACAGGCTCCCGCCTGCTGCCCGGCTCCACGGTGCGGGGGCGCACCTTCCTGCGCACCGTCTCCAGCCGCGGCTATAACCTCCTGCTGCGCGTCCTCTTCGGCAGCAGGATACATGACCACCAGTGCGGTTTCAAGGCGTTCCGCCGCTCATCGGTCATCCCCCTTCTTGCGAAAGTCGGAGACAGGCACTGGTTCTGGGATTCCGAGCTCCTCCTCCGGGCCCAGGAAGAAGGGCTCAAGGTCAGCGAGATCCCGGTCCGCTGGACCGACCGCCTGGACAGCAGGGTCAGCCTGGGGTCCGACATAATCAGCATGGGCGCCGCCGCGATCCGGCTCCGTCTCAGGCTCTGATTTTTTAACCGGTGCAGCCATTTTCCATGCATGAAGGTGAAGCTCTTCTACGACCGCTCCGTGCACCAGAGCGCGGCATACTACTACCAGCTCGCCAAAGAGAGCCGGGAGAAGATCGCCGGGGCCCGGAAAGCCGTTGAGGAGACCGAGCGCGAGATCAAGAAGGCGCAGAAGCCGGAGAAGAAGGAGGTCAGGGTGAAGCGGCAGAAGGAATGGTTCGAGAAATTCCACTTCGCCTACACCAGCGCGGGCCGGCTCATGATAGGGGGCAGGAACGCCCAGCAGAACGACATGGCGGTGTCGAAATACATGACCGGCGACGACCTTTTCTTCCATGCCGACATACAGGGAGGATCGGTGGTCGTGCTGAAGGACGGCATCCATGCGGGCGATGGCGAGATGCTCGAGGCTGCGCAGTTCGCCGCCTCTTTCTCGAAAGCCTGGCAGAACGGGAACGCCTCGGTCGATGTCTATGCCGTCGGCAGGGACAATCTCACGAAAAACGTCTCGGGCGGTTTCGTCCCTTCAGGCGCGTTCGCGATCATCGGGGAGCGGAGATGGTTCCGGGGCACGAAGCTGGCCCTCCGGATCGGGCTGGGGGAGACCGGGATAGTCCTCTTTCCCGAGATCTCGGATAAGCCGCTGAAAGACCCGCTTCTCCTCGTGCCGTCCCAGGCAGGTAAGGACAAGGGATCCCTCGCGAAATCGCTCTCCAAAAGGTTCGCCGTCCATCCTGACGACCTGCTGGAGCTGCTGCCGAACGGGAAGAGCAAGACCGTGGAAGCGAGAAGCCTACCGGTTTGACACCTAATCACACTTACGACGTTGGCTCTGTGCTAATATATATAAATTTTGTCCTCAATTCTGACGTAAGTGAAAAATCATTCACTGGTGCGACCATGAGTTTGAAGAACCTGTACGCCGTCATCGGCGTCTTACTGTTTGGAGCCAGCCTCGTGCTGGCGATTGGCGGAGCCACCCCCACCGTTGTTTCTGAAAGCCGGTGGGCTGGCGCCGCGGCTGGTTCGGACGTTACCGAAGGCGGAAACATCACCGTCGTCAACGTCAGCGGCATGCAGCTGACCGACAAATGGGCTGCTTACTACGGCAATGTGAGCGGGAGCATAATCCTGGGTGACCCCCTCAGCCAGGTATACGTCTGGACCTGGACTCCGTCGACAGGCGGCGAAGTCTGCCTCTCTGAAGGGAGCGCCTTCAACTTCGCGACCGCTGGGACCTCGACCGGTTCTGCGGTCGATCTGGCATACGGATTCACAGGGACCGATGCGGACAGCGGAAACAATACTTTCAGCGGTTCCTGCAACCTCACGTTCGCTTCATCGTCCGTGACCGGCACCCAGTTCATCAACGACGCCAGCGCCTACGACACATGCCTGGTCAATTCGGGTGGGGCTGCCAAGGCGAACCTGGCGTTCTGCACGAAGATGGGCTCTTCGCCTGCGTACAACTCGGCTCCTGCGAACTATGAGGTCATGGTTCCGACATCGACCGGCACAGGCACAGAGACGTACTACTTCTACTTTGAGCTCGGCTGAAAGTAGATAGTATTTTCTTCTTTTCCTTTTTAATTTTCAGAAGAGAGGTATAGCCTATGAGGTCCAACATCGCGCTTTTCATGCTCCTGATTTTATCGCTATCCTTCGCCGAAAATTATGTTGTCGTCAATTCGATGGACGGCCGGGATGTCCTCTCGGGCGTCTTCTATTCGAGCGTCAAAGGGATCCCGGTCCGCTTCATGCCGGTCCCGGGCGGGAATCCGGATATCATCGCCGCGAAAGCAGGGCAAGGCCACTCGATCCTCCTCGTCGAGTCCAAGACGCCGGTCAGCGCATTCGTCAAGAGCGCTCTTGAAGGCAGGAACAACACAGTCGAGGTCTTCCAGTCATCCGACGGCGGAGCCACGAATCTCGAATTCGCGAGGAGGAGCGGCGCGTCCGGCTTCATCGTCGTGGACTCGGCATTCTCCGACAGCGCTCTCTCTGTGATGCCGTATGCGGCGTTCAAGAGATACTATGTCATACTCGCTGACAAGAACAACATAGCCGATGTCAAAAGCATCGTATCAGGCAAGAAAGTGCTGATCTTCGGCTATGTCGACCAGGCTGTCCGGGATGCCCTCGCTCCCATGTCCCCGGAAGTGATCGGCAAGGGAGAGGACAAGTTCGAGGATAACGTGCTGATCGCGAAAAGGCACCTCGAGGAATCAGGCTCAGGGAGGGCACTCGTGGTGGATGGGACATTCATCGAAGAGAGCATGGCCCAGCCGGATATGCCAGTCATCCTCAGCGGGAGGCTTGTGCCTGAGGTAACTTATGGCTTCATCAAGGACTCGGTCCGGGACGGCAGATTGAAAAGCGTCATGCTCCTCGGCAACGATCTCACAGCTCCCATCTATGATGCCCGCCAGAAGATGATAAAGGAATTCTCGGCGGAAGGTCTGAACCGGACGTTCGGCATAACCGTCAAATTCGCCCAGGTGATCCCGTCTGCAGGCTCCGGCGTCCTTAACCTGGACACGTTCCGGATGCCGGCATACAAGCCGGCCCTGGAGATCAAGGACGTCCAGTACAACCGCGAAAGCGGGAATGTCACTCTGAGCATAGACAACGTCGGCGAAGGCGCGGCTTACTACAATGTCGAGCTGAGGGTCAAGGCCGACGGCCAGGACGTGGCTGTCTTTGGAGGGGATGACATCCGGCCAATAGAACGTGGCGAAGTGGCCGGCATCCAGTATCCGGTCGATCTTTCGAAGGTACAGGAAGGCAACATCACATACTCCCTCCTCGTGAAATACGGCTCATCCAAGTCATCGCTGGAGGAGTTCGCGAAATCAGACGGGGGCCTCGCGGTCATCTCCTACAAGGACAATTCGAGCGTGATAGTCCAGAGCGGGAGATTCGACAAAGGGACCCTCCTGGTCACTATTAAGAACAACGGCACGATCAAAGCCTACATTTATCCGAAAGTGAGCCTTTTTGTGAATGGAGAGCAGTCGAATATCTCGTCTTCGGGCACGAAGGCAGTCGATCCCGGCTCGCTGATTGTGGTCGAGTTCCCCCTGCAGCTGTCTGCGGAGGACCTCTCGGCGAACAGGAACATGACGGTTTTCGTCGATTACGGGGGACGCGAGGGATTCCTGACGAAGAAATCATCGTTCGTCGTCCCTCTCGAGAGTTCCGGCGAGTTCCCATTGCTCCTCGTCGCGGCAGCGATCGCGGTCATCGCAATAGCCTACTTCCTTTTCGCAAGATCCAGGAAGTGATGGCATGCGGACGGCAGCTCTGTTTTTTTTCGCCATTTTATTAGGCACAGCCGCTGCTACCGAAGGGGGGAATATCTCGGTAGTCAACATCTCAGGCTCTACGAACTCCACCTGGCACGCCGTCTGCGGGCAGTCAACTCCTTCGACGGCGGTCCCAGTCATCATAAACGCCACTCCGGGCGGGATAACCCGCCTGGTGATAAACACGGGCTCCTCTGATTGCAGGAGGGGTCCGGGATACATTAACCTCATCTTCTCCAATTCCTCCCAGAACATCACGTCCCTGGTGCGCGGGAACCTCACTCTCCTGGACCAGTTCATCAACCATCCGGGGCAGAACTCGTCAGAGACGTTCGTCTTCTCGACAGCGTTCCCCACGCGCGGCTGGGGGGTTGTGACGGCCGTGCCGACCACTTACACGAAATCTCCTAATCCGTCGGCTTTCAGGATGGGATATCTCAACGACCAGTCCAAGAACATCCTTATAATCGCCCGGGTCAACAATAACCAGACAGGATTCAACGGCTCGGCCTTCGATTTCCAGCTCATGCTGCCGACCAGGAACGGAACAAACACTTCATACTACCTCACCGTGGATTTCGCATGCAACGCTCCCCCGACCTCTGGCGGTTCGGGAGGTGGCGGAGGGAGCGGAATCCCGATAAACATGTCAGTTCCAGAGACGGAAGCCATCCCTCCTCAGCCCCCCCCGCTCCCGCCTCCCCGACAGCCTCCGTCCGCCATCCCCCCAGCGAATATCACTTGCACCCCGGATATCGTCTGCGGGGAATGGGGGCCCTGCCTGGACAATTCCAGCATCCAGAGATGCGAGGATCGGAACAAGTGCTCCGGGCGTGAACTGTTCAATGTCAGGAAATGCGAGCCGCGGATCGAGCCTCAGGGCGTTTCCCCGCCTAAGGAGGCCGGCCCCCAGGGAGGATCGGTGTTTGAATTGATCTTTCCGGCAGCCCTCATCATAATGGTCATATCGCTCATAATGCTGCTATACAGATGGAGGCGGAACATATGAACGCGCCGCTTATGCTCACCTTCGGCCTGCTCGCCATGGTCCAGTCTATAAACATCACCCATTTCGAAGGGCTAAATGACGATTTCTCCAACCTGGTCCTCGAAGTGGATTCGGCTAACCACTCCTATTACGCGCCTCATAACATCACCAGTTTCGAACCTGGGGCATGGGCGCTGGTGTCTGCGGACCTTCCTGATGGAATGTATGAATTGAACGCGATGTCTTCTGCCGATGCCAATTTCTCGGCATCTTACGAGCCTAATATCATCGAGATAAGCTATTCCCCGGCATTCAAGCCGGATTTCTCGAATCTTGCCGTCCAGTTCGAGTCGGACGGGAAATCCCTCCCGGTATCGTATTCGGTAGTCGGGATGAAAGAAGGCGATTGGGTGATCGTGGCCCTCGAACGTGCCCCCCTCGGATCCGAGTCTATCAGCCTGCTGGCCAAATCCGATGCACCGGTCTTCGGATCGCAAGAAGGCCAGGATCAAGGAACATCTAGTTCCGGTCCTTCGGCAGCTCGTGGAAGACCCCCGAAGCCGCTAAAGCCATTCGATTTCACGATCCATGATTCCAAGGGGAAGAAGGTCGATTTCGACGTCGCGGCGGATATCGGGACTTCGGATTCCGGAGATCCCGAGGAATTGCATTCCCTCCTCCCCAGAGGGATGAGCGTGAAGAAGATAGTTTTCAGCGGCCTCAATGGAGACTCAGGCGGACTCGGGCTTGAGATGCTCCCGGCAGGTCTACCGGCACTAGGCGGAAAGAACTGGTCTCAGGCATATGCGATAGACCCGACAGCCCTGAACTTCTCTTCGGCGAACGTCAGCGTCATCGCGGCCGGAAACGCCCTGTTCAAATGCATGGACTGGGATTTCCCAAACCGTTCCTGCAACGGGGAGTGGGTGAAAGTCCGCGAGGACCTGGTCCCGGGGCAGGAGTATTCCATAAACCTCACTCCTGATGACCCTGCTTTCGGGGAGATGTATATCGCTGTCATAAACGTGTTCTCCACCCCTGCTGCCGGAGGGAACTGGACCGTGTATTTCAATACCAGCGGCCAGGCCGATCTCATGGTCCGGGCTTCGAACGGGACCACCTGGGACGATCTGGATCAGGATGTGGATCTGAATTTCCTGGAACTGCGATGCGGTTCATCCGTCCTCTCTCCGATCTGGGACGACGCGCTAAAAGCCGTCATCCAACCGGCATACCAGTGCGATGAGAACGGCAGCATCACGAGCAAAGTCATCTCGGCCAGCAACCATGCCCTCAGGTTCAGCTTCTGGCTCTCGGAAGATTATGCCTACAACGATGTCGTCAATATCACGAACTGCACCGCTATCACTGCCAACGGCACATACTCGGTCATCAACAATCTTTCAGGGGCGCCTGTCACCGCATTGCCGGCCTTCAGCGGCAATGCATGCATCAAGATCAACGCCTCAAACGTGTCACTGGACTGCGGCGGTTACTCTATCTCTAACAACGGGACCGCGGGCACGACTTTCGGCGTGCTCATGAGCGGTCCTATCGTGAACATAACCCTCATGAACTGCGGGAACATCTCCAACTATTCGAACGGCGTGTACCTCTACCGCACTAACCAGAGCGCCATCCGGAACGTTACCCTCTCGTCCAACGTCGGGATCTCATTCGACCAGGCCGCGAACAACACCGTGGACGTCTCGTCGATCCGGACGAACGCCACCTCAGGGTACGGACTGTATCTCCTCGATGAGCAATCGGATGCGAATATCATCACCAACACGACGGTGACAACTCTGGGGAGCTCAGCGTCAGGCATCTACTTCTCGGGTGGAGCCGACAACAACACCTTCAGCGGCGTGAACATCTCCACGAACTCCAGCTCCGGGTACGGGATATATATGGCCGGAAGCTCAGGAGACAACAACTTCACTGGCATGAGGATCGTCTCCCCCACATATGCGATATATCTGCAGTCTGGCCTTCCCAACAACACGATAGAAAGGAGCTATCTCGAATCGAACGGCCCGTTCATCAGGACGTTCTATCTTTACTTTTCCACCGGGACCCGTATCCTCTACAATGTCATAAACCAGTCCAACACGTCGGGTTACAGCGCGCTCATCCTGGACAACAGCGACAACACCACGGTCATCGGCAACAACATGTCAAACAGCTGCACGGCGTTCGCACCGGAGAACTGCGCGGTCATGGACATCTACCGGAGCAGCGGCGCGAGCGGTTCCAACAACAGCTACAACAACACGAACCAGCTCAGTTTCTGGCTCAGCGGCATCACTGCCTCTCAATACAACCACTCGTTCTCCGATGACACCGGGGACGGAGTGCCTGTCTATCTCATCGGCGGGAAGGATCCGCGGACCTCGGTCTCGGGCACCGTCGCGAAAGAGATCTGGGTGGCGAAGGACAACTTCACATTCGATAACATCACGATGAGCAACGCCGAGCTGATAACCTACAGCTTCGTGAGGAACGCGACGCTCAACAACGTCTCCTTCAACGCGACGATGGGGACCAGCCTCGGCGCGGTCCGATACGACAATACGACAATGCGTCGAACAACACGCTCAGCAACTCCTTCATCGTCACGAGCATACAACGGCAGCATACGGCCTGGAATTCCGGATGAGATCTCCGACGGCAACAGGATCTCCAACACGAGCATACTCCCCTCAGGAAGCAGCGCATACGGCATCTACATCTACGGGGGCGCGGACAACAACACCTTCAGCGGCGTGAACATCACCACCAATGTCAGCAATTCCTACGGGTATTATTCTAGCGGGTCATCCGGCGGCAACAACTTCACCGGCGGGAGGATAGTCACTCCATACTATTCTGTCTACATCAGCAGTGCATTAGCCAACAACACGTTCGAAAGGAGCTATCTCGAATCGAACGGCTCCTTCATACGGACGGTCTATATCTACTTCAGCACCGGGACCCGTATCCTCTACAATGTCATAAACCAGTCCAACACGTCGGGCTACAGCGCGCTCATCCTGGACAACAGCGACAACACCACGGTCATCGGCAACAACATGTCAAACAGCTGCACATCGTTCCAGCAGGAGAACTGCGCGGTCATGGACATCTACCGGAGCAGCGGCGCGAGCGGTTCCAACAACAGCTACAACAACACGAACCAGCTCAGTTTCTGGCTCAGCGGCATCACTGCCTCTCAATACAACCACTCGTTCTCCGATGACACCGGGGACGGAGTGCCTGTCTATCTCATCGGCGGGAAGGATCCGCGGACCTCGGTCTCGGGCACCGTCGCGAAAGAGATCTGGGTGGCGAAGGACAACTTCACATTCGATAACATCACGATGAGCAACGCCGAGCTGATAACCTACAGCTTCGTGAGGAACGCGACGCTCAACAACGTCTCCTTCAACGCGACGATGGGGACCAGCCTCGGCGCGGTCCGATACGACAATGCGTCGAACAACACGCTCAGCAACTCCTTCATCGTCACGAGCAACAACAGCAGATACGGCCTGGAGTTCCCGGATGAGACATCCGACGGCAACAGGATCTCCAACACGAGCATACTCCCCTCAGGAAGCAGCGCATACGGCATCTACATCTACGGGGGCGCGGACAACAACACCTTCAGCGGCGTGAACATCACCACCAATGTCAGCAATTCCTACGGGTATTATTCTAGCGGGTCATCCGGCGGCAACAACTTCACCGGCGGGAGGATAGTCACTCCATACTATTCTGTCTACATCAGCAGTGCATTAGCCAACAACACGTTCGAAAGGAGCTATATCGAATCGAACGGATTGAACATCCAAGCCATGTATCTCTACTTCAGTCCTGGGACGAGGGTCCTATACAACATCATAAACCAGTCGAACACGACCGGTTTCGGGGCGGTCGTGGTGGATAGCAGCGGAAACTCGTCCATCATCAGCAACAATATGACGTCCGCCCGCACCGGCTATTTCGCTGGAAGCGGCGCCCTCCTCTACTTGGCCGCGACCAACACGACCGTGTTCGATAATAACTTCAGCAATCCGAACCAGGACAAGATATACTTCGCTGCCAGTTCGGGGGCTTCAGCTATCACGGGCAACTTCTTCGGGCCATCGAACGGAAGCGTGTCCGCGAGCAGCTTCGCTGCGGCTGCAGGCCTGACGAGTGTCACG
Source organism: Candidatus Micrarchaeia archaeon (assembly GCA_046331685.1). Lineage (GTDB taxonomy): Archaea > Micrarchaeota > Micrarchaeia > Anstonellales > Bilamarchaeaceae > Bilamarchaeum. The sequence continues at coordinate 186,493 of JAXLQI010000003.1, forward strand.
CAAAACCTCTCGGGCAATCTGCTGGTCGGACCGAGGATAGACATCGACGGCTTCCAGTTCAACCTGACTAACAACACTTTCCGCGCGATCGACGCGTCCGACGAGATTTTCTACCCATCCCTCCTCTTCAATGGAAGCGCCACCTTCAGGCTGAACGAATCCAACCTCTTTGTAGGCAACAATGTCACAGCCGTGAACCCGGCATCCGCCAGCCTGGGCCAATCATTCAACACTAGCGCCCAGGCGCGGTTCTTCGGGCAGAACTGCTCGAACTTCAGCATCCACTACAACTCATCATTCGTGACTAACTTCACAGCGATGAACGCCTCTCCGGCTGTCGCTTCCCAGACCGATGCTGGCTGGAAATGCCGCGGGAACGTTTGCAGATCGATATCTTGCACCAACTCGACGGTAGCATTCACCGTGCCGTCGTGGTCCAGCTTCGCGGTCGTGAACTCCTCTTCTGTAAACTGCCCGAATCCTTTCGATGAGCCGGCCAATTTCTCCATGTCTATGAATTTCTCCGGAGCTCCAAATCCTGCCGCTAAGGGGAATGCATGCGTCCTCGTCAACTCTTCGAACGTCTCCTTCGACTGCAACGGCTATGGCATTAGAAGCAACGGCACGGTCAACGACACCGGCATATCCGCCGAGAACTCGACTAATGTCACAATCAAGAACTGCGGCATCATTTCTGACTACTCCTATGGCCTCACCATCATCAAGACGAACCAGAGCATCATCTCGAATCTCTCCACGAGTAATGCCACGCAGTATGCCCTTTTCATCAACGGGAGCACTGACGACAGGCTGGAATCGATCGCCACCGCAGGCGCCAACAACGGTTTCAACCTGATATCAAGCCCCAGGAACAACTTCACAGACAACACCTTCGAGCTCCTGGCCAACCAGGCTTTCGTCATAGACGCCACCTCCCATTACAACCGGCTCATCAACAACAGCATGTCGAACAGCTCCGCTTTCTCAGCCATGGACCTCCTATCCCAGAACAACACCGTCTCAGGCAACAATGTGACCAATTACGTCTTCGGCACCGCCCTCAATCTCTATGCAGCCGGAAACAACGTCTCTGACAACCGCGTCCGCAATGCCTCCCTGGGCTTCAACATGCTCGACAGCCCCAGGAACAACTTCACAGACAACACCTTCGAGCTCCTGGCCAACCAGGCTTTCGTCATAGACGCCACCTCCCATTACAACCGGCTCATCAACAACAGCATGTCGAACAGCTCCGCTTTCTCAGCCATGGACCTCCTATCCCAGAACAACACCGTCTCAGGCAACAATGTGACCAATTACGTCTTCGGCACCGCCCTCAATCTCTATGCAGCCGGAAACAACGTCTCTGACAACCGCGTCCGCAATGCCTCCCTGGGCTTCAACATGCTCGACAGCCCCAGGAACAACTTCACAGACAACACCTTCGAGCTCCTGGCCAACCAGGCTTTCGTCATAGACGCCACCTCCCATTACAACCGGCTCATCAACAACAGCATGTCGAACAGCTCCGCTTTCTCAGCCATGGACCTCCTATCCCAGAACAACACCGTCTCAGGCAACAATGTGACCAATTACGTCTTCGGCACCGCCCTCAATCTCTATGCAGCCGGAAACAACGTCTCTGACAACCGCGTCCGCAATGCCTCCCTGGGCTTCAACATGCTCGACAGCCCCAGGAACAACTTCACAGACAACACCTTCGAGCTCCTGGCCAACCAGGCTTTCGTCATAGACGCCACCTCCCATTACAACCGGCTCATCAACAACAGCATGTCGAACAGCTCCGCTTTCTCAGCCATGGACCTCCTATCCCAGAACAACACCGTCTCAGGCAACAATGTGACCAATTACGTCTTCGGCACCGCCCTCAATCTCTATGCAGCCGGAAACAACGTCTCTGACAACCGCGTCCGCAATGCCTCCCTGGGCTTCAACATGCTCGACAGCCCCAGGAACAACTTCACAGACAACACCTTCGAGCTCCTGGCCAACCAGGCTTTCGTCATAGACGCCACCTCCCATTACAACCGGCTCATCAACAACAGCATGTCCAATGGTACCACGGGCGTATCAGTACTTTCACAGAACAATACCTTCGATGGGAATTCCATAAGGAACCAGTCTGGTTATGGGTTCGAGATATATTCGGGCGGGAGCAACTACTCAGGAAATTCTGTGACCTCATCAGGCACGGCTTTCTATATGCTTGACTCCACCTCCGGCAATTTCACGAATAACACCGCCGCCAACAATTCCAACGGATTCGTGATCCTGAGCTCCACCGGAATGTCATTGTCGTCGAACAACATCACAGGCAATTCGATGACGGGCATACGGCTCAACGCCTCAAGCGGGCTGAACAGCCTGGGCTCGAATTACGTCTGCTCGAACGGCTTGGACGTGAACAGCCAGAATTCGAGCAACTCCGGATCCCTCGACCGCTGCGACAGCTTCCTCGGCTGGTCGGAGAACGGCCACTTCGGCTGCGAATTCAGCTGCAGTACCATGTGGCACCGCTTCTTCGGCGACGTAAACGGGACGATCATCCTCGGGGATAACGCCACCGGCCCGTACATCTACAGCTGGAACGGCTCGGGGCTGAACATCTACTTCGCCGATTACGACTCTGCGATAAGCTGGCAGAGCCTCCAGGCCGTCGGAAGGAATGCCCTGAACGGGCCATCGGCGGATGATTTCAATGAGCTAGACGCCGCGTTCAACACCACCGGATACCAGGATAACATCAACAAGACGTATTCGAGCGACGGGTCGAACCCGCTGGAGACGATGGGGTTCACGGTTTTCCAGAAGCCGATCAGCCTGGTGCCTGTGGCCAACTCCACAGTAGGGAACACGACCTTCAGGACCGGCATCCTGTGGGACATGTCCGATGGCGGCAGCGAATACTCGCTCAACCAGAGCACGGTATGGGTGGTGAAGGTCAATTCCAGCGCAAGCGACCTCTACGGTACATACGACTACCTGGTCCAGGTCCCACGGACTCTCGCGACTTACGAAGGCACAAACGACATCATCTCGGTCTATATCGAACTGCAATGATGGATTCGCGCCGGCAGGATCTGTCCGTCCACCCCTGCGATATGGATATAAAATCCTTCATTCCGATAGGGAATCCTATCGCGTGGTACAGATGGAGCAAAGACTGGAACTCACCGCAAAGAGCCACCTCCGGGATGTCGCCGGCGAATCCTTGCTGCATAGCGTCAAGAAGGCCCTAGGGCTTGATATCTCGTGCCGGTTCATCGACGCCTACAATCTCTCGGAGCGGCTTTCCGATGATGAGCTGGCCGTCATAGCGGCTGACGTCTTCGCCGATTCCATCACCCAGGATTACTCTTATCGGGCGCCCCTCATGGCCGGTTCATGGAGGATCGAAGTAGGCCTCCTGCCCGGAGTGACGGATAATGTCGGCCATACAGCCTCGGAAGCGATAGCCGACAGGCTGGGGAGGCCGGTGAAGGTCTATTATTCCAGGGTGTTCGCGGTCAGCGGGCCCAGGCTGGACGAGTTCGCCTGCGAGAGGATCGCGGCGATGCTCCACAACCCGCTGATCGAGAGGTACGTCATCTACGCTCCGGGTGAGGACCCGCGGCCGTATCTCCCGGTCGTGGACATCAGGCACGAGCCTTCCGTCCAGCGCTTCAGCCTCCATATGGGGAAAGAGAGGTTCGAGGCGTTCGCGAAAGAGAAGATCCTCTCCCTCTCGTTCGATGAGTTCACGGCCATAAAGAATTATTTCAAGGACGAGCGGGTGCTAGGCGATCGCGCAAAGGTGGGCCTGGACAACAAGATCACGGATGTGGAGCTCGAAGCGATCGCCCAGACGTGGAGCGAGCACTGCAAGCACAAGATCTTCAATTCCATGATAACCTACGATGAGAACGGCGAGAAGCATGCGGTGAACTCCATCTTCAAGACTTTCATCCGCGGAGCGACCGACCAGATAAAGAAGCCCTACGTGGTCAGCGTGTTCAAGGACAACGGAGGCATAATCAAGTTCAACCATGAATACGATATCGCGGTCAAGGTGGAGACGCACAACGCGCCGTCAGCCCTGGACCCTTACGGAGGCGCCCTCACCGGCGTCCTCGGCGTCCAGCGGGATATCCTCGGTACAGGCCTCGGGGCGAACCCTATCGCCAACATCGACGTCCTCTGCTTCGGTTATCAGGACGAACCGAAGGGGAACGTCCCGAAAGGCGTCCTCCATCCGTCGGTCGTTTTCGACGGCGTCGTCAGGGGGGTGGAGCATGGCGGCAACAAGATGGGGATCCCGACGGTCAACGGCTCGATAGTCTTCGAGAGGGAATACACCTGCCGCCCGCTCGTGTACTGCGGGACGGTGGGGCTGATGCCGTCCGTCATCGAGGGGAGGAGAACCTCCGACAAGTCTATCCAGCCCGGCTTCCTCGCTGTCATGGTCGGGGGGCGGATAGGGAAGGACGGCATACACGGAGCGACATTCTCATCCATGCAGATCGATTCATCCGTCCCGCAGAGCGTGGTCCAGATCGGCGACCCCATAACCCAGAAGAAGATGCTCGATTTCATCATCGAGGCCCGCGGGAAGCTGCTCTACGACGCCATAACCGACAACGGCGCAGGGGGCATCTCGTCGAGCATAGGGGAGCTCGCCCAGCTGAGCGGGGGCTGCGAGATCTATCTCGACCGGTGCCCGCTCAAGTATCCCGGCCTGGATCCGTGGGAGATCCTCGTTTCGGAGTCCCAGGAGCGCATGACGATAGCTGTCCGGGCCGAGAAGCTCGCCGAGCTCGAAGCGCTCGCCAAAGTGCACGGGGTGGAGGCCACAGCGGTCGGGAAATTCACCGATTCAGGGAAATTCCACGTCCTCTACAAGGACCAGACCGTGGCGTATCTCGGGATGGACTTCCTCCACGAAGGCGTCCCGCAGCTGAAGCTGAAAGCATCATGGAAGAAACTGATCTATCCAGAGCCACGGATACCGGAGTTCGACCCGGGCGAAGTACTCCTCAGGCTGCTCTCGGCGCCGAATATCACGACGAAGGAAAAGGTGATACGCCGCTTCGACCACGAGGTCAAGGGGACGAGCGTGATCAAGCCCATCATGGGAGGGCCGTCGGACGCTGCGGTCCTCCGGCCTGTCTATTCGACCGAAGAGGGGCTCGTGATCGCGCACGGCATCTGCCCGAGATACCAGCAGGACGGGTATTCCATGGCGGCCCTGGCGTTCGATGAGGCGGTCCGGAACGCTGTTGCCGTCGGGGCCAAATTCGGATATCTGGCCTGCCTCGACAATTTCTCCTGGCCGGACCCGGTGAAGTCGGCGCGGACGCCGGACGGGGAGCAGAAGCTCGGATCGCTGGTCCGTTCCTGCATCGCGCTCTATGAGTGCGCCACAGGGTACAACATCCCGATAATCTCGGGCAAAGACAGCATGAAGAACGATTACTACAGCGGAGAGCGGAAGTATTCCATACTCCCCACGCTGCTCGTCACCGTCGTAGGGAAGATCGGGAGCGTGAAGACGGCGGTCGGCTCCGAGTTCAAGTCCCCCGGGGATATGGTGTACGTACTCGGGACCACGCATGACGAGCTCGGAGGGAGCGAATTCTACCGTCTTTTCGGGGGGATCGGGAACTCTGTCCCCCAGCTCCGTCCGGACGAGCACATCAGGCTCTACAAAGCGCTGTCTGCTGCTATCGAGGAAGGGCTCGTATCGTCGGCCCATGACGTTTCTGACGGAGGGCTCGCGGTCGCCTTCGCCGAAAGCGCCATGGGTTTCTCCCTCGGGGCGGAGCTCGATCTCGACAATGTGCTGAAAGCCGTCGACCGTGAGGACGCGATCCTCTTCTCGGAAAGCCCCGGCCGCTTCATAGTGAGCGTCCAACCGGACAATGCCGCCCGCTTCGAGAAGGCGATGGAAGGCACCGCGTTCAGGAAGGCGGGCCGCGTCCGCGGCGACAAGCGCTTCATGATCAAGCGCGGGGAGACGTTCATCATCAACGATTCGATAGAGAATATCCGTAATGCATACAACCGGGGTGTCTGAATTGCTCGACGAACTGAGATCCGAACTGGCAGCCATGATAGCCGGAGCCTCCGGCGCCGATGCTGGCCTTGCCCTCTCCTCGCTGGAGATGGGGAAGATGGGCGACATCTCGAGCCGTATCGCCTTCCTGCTCTCGAAAGACCGGAAACAGAATCCGGCAGCGCTCGCTGCGGATATAGTCCAGAAGATGGGCCGGTCGCCGAACTTCGAGAAGATGGAAGCCGCCGGCCCGTATCTGAATTTCCACCTCAGCGACAAGGCCTACGCCGCGATCCTCGCCGATGTCCTCAAGAAGAAGGACCGCTTCGGGGCCGGAAAGAAGAAGAAGGACAAGTTCATCATGGAGTTCCCGTCTGTGAACCCCAACAAGCCCTGGCACATCGGGCATCTGCGGAATGCCCTCCTCGGCGATTCTGTCGCGAGGATCCTGGAGTTCGACGGGCACAACGTCGAGAGGATGGATTACATCGACGATCTCGGGCTGCAGGTGGCGCAGAACCTATGGGGGTTCCTCAATTTCGATTCGGATCCGAAGGGGAAATTCGACCTCTGGCTCGGCACCCAGTATGTCGGGATAGCGAAAAGGTTCGAGACCGACAAGACCGTCGTGGAGGGGGTCCGGGACACCCTCAAGCAGATGGAAGAGGGCGGGAACGAGATCGCGAAAGCCGGGCGCGGCCTCGCGGAGCGGTGCGTGATGGCGCAATATCAGACCGCCTTCGATTTCGGGATCTACCACGACGTCCTGATCTTCGAGAGCGACATCCTCCACACCATCTTCGAAGAGGGCATGGAATATATCAAGAAGAACGATGCGGTCGTCCTCGAAGCGGAAGGCAAGAACGCAGGGTGCTGGGTGGTCAAGCTCAGCGATTCGTTCGAGAAGGAGTTCGGCAAGATGGAGAATCCGGACAAGGTCCTGATCCGTAGCGACGGCACCGCGGTCTATACAGGGAAGGACGTCATCTTCCATCTCTGGAAGTTCGGAAAGCTTTCGAGGAACTTCCGCTACGAGCCGTTCATAACCCAGCCGAACGGCAAGGTCGCTTATAAGTCGTCGTCCGCCCCGGAGGCGGAACCGATGGATTTCGGGGCCGCGCAGAGCGCCATAAACGTCATCGGTGTGGAGCAGAAATACCCCCAGCGTGTCATCGTCGAGGTGCTGAGGCGCCTTCATTTCGCCGAGGAAGCCGGGAACCTTCACCATCTCTCATACGAGCACGTCGGACTCCCGGAAGAGAAATTCTCCGGGCGCAAGGGGACGTGGATAGGCTTCACGGCGGACGAGCTTCTGGCCGAGGCGCGCGCCCGTGTCGAGGGCAAGATCAAGGTCGATGTCGGCGAAGACGAGCGGGGCGCCATCTCCAAGATGGTCGGGGTCGCGGCGATCAAGTATTCCTTCCTCCGAACGAGTTCGGACAAGAGGATAACATTCAGATGGGAGGATGCACTCAACATGGAGGGGGACTCCGGGCCGTACCTGCAATACGCCTATGTCCGGACCCTCGGGATCCTGAACAAGACAGAGGAGAAGCCCGAAGCAGGCGAGATCAGGTTCAATCCGCACGAGCGGGCGCTCCTCAAGGCACTAGCCCAGCTCCCTGATTATGTCTCGCGATGCTCCCGCGAGCGCGCTCCACACCACCTTTCACAGTATTCGCTCGAGATAGCAGCCGGTTTCAGCTCGTTCTACACCAGCTCGCCGGTCCTCTCCGAGAAAGACCCTGCGGTCCGCAAAGCCCGTCTGGCCATAACCCTCGCCACGGGGATCGTCCTCAAGAACTCGCTGCGCCTCCTCGGTATCGAGTGCCCGGAGAGGATGTGAATTGTTGGCCGAACTGACCGAAGTCACCACTAAAGACAAACTCCTCCTCCAGGGGCTTATCTTTTCGTCCAAATCAAAAAGACTCGCGCTCATCTACATCCATGGCCTCGGCGGGGATTTCTACGGGAGCCCGGCGAAAGTCGCCGCCTTCGCCCGCGAATGCAGGAGGAGGGGCTTCGCATTCTTCATATTCAACAACCGCGGCAACAACACAATGACCGGGGCCAAAAAACTTGCCAAAAATCCCAAGGGCTACAAATACGTAAATACCGGCCGCTGTTTCGAAAAATTCGAGGATTGCGTTTTTGATCTCGATGCCTTTGTCAAAGAGGCAAAAAAGCGCGGCTATAGGAAAATTGCTCTGTTAGGCCACAGCACCGGTGCCAACAAGGTCGTTTATTATCTTTCCAAAAAGCCCGACCGCTCTATCGTTCGGGCTGTTTTGACCGGCCCGGTCAGCGATGTCCCTTCACAGGTGAAGCAGTGCGGAAAGGGATACAGGAAGCTCGTCGCCCTCGCGGAGAGGATGGTATCCGGGAGGAGAGGCGACGCGCTGATGCCGCATGGCTCGCCGGGCTGGCCCATGTCTGCGCGGAGGTTCCTTTCGCTCTCGGTGGCTGGAAGCCCCGAAGACGTCTTCCAGTACCATATGGAAAATCCACCTTACCGGGCATTGAAGAGGATCCGCATCCCGGTGCTGGCCGTGCTCGGCGGGAAAGACGAATGCACGACGATGCCGCCTGACGCCATCCTAAAAAGTTACAGGGCTGCCAACCCCCTGGTCGAGACCGCGATGATAGATGGGGCGCTGCACTCATTCGGGGGCAAAGAAGGCCGGCTCGCGGAAGTCATCTGCGCCTGGATATCCGGCTGATCAGCCCCGGATCCGCTTCAGGACCTCGGAGGCATCCCGTTTTACCCCGTATTTCGTGAAATACTTCAGGATTATCATCACGTCGCGCTCTAGGAACCTCTCCGCGTTCGGGTGCCTGATGATCACCCCTTGGCCGAAATCGATCAGGTACGGCCTGTCCCCCATGAGTATGTTGTATTCGCTCAGGTCGGCATGCACCAGGCCTGCCCGGTGCATCTTCCGCAGGTCGTCAAGGATAGACTCCAGGTCGGCTTCCCCGTGCTGCGGCCCGACGACGTTCATCGTAGGGTACGGCAGTTCCCCCTCCCCGAGGAAGCTCATCACAAGGACGCGGTCCACAAGATAATATGGCTTGGGGCTGTTCACGCCGGCCTTGCTGCAGATCTCCAGGTTCTTGAACTCCTTGCGGGCGAAGGCTCTCACGATCTCCCGATCGTTCCGTTTTATCTTCTCGAAGCGCGGGTCTCCCTCCAGGTAATCCATCTTCCTGAAGAAGGGCGCGGTCTCGTTCTTGTATATCTTGACGGCCACGTATGTGCCGTCCGGCGTCGTGGCCCGAAAGACGTTCGCTTCCTTCCCGGTGGAGACCGGGTAGTCCACGCTCTGGAGGATGCCTTTTTTTATTAGCTTGGAGAGATCGAGGAGCGCCCTCTTGTCGAAAACTTCGCTCTCGGTCTTGAAGCGCTCCTTGAGCTGGTAGTCCTCCTTGAGGGGTTTTTTCGTCATCGGATAGCCTTGGGGCGCGGTTTTATTTAAATCCGGCCTTACCGGAAAATTTGACAAATAGGGAAAAAATCAGATGTGCCCTTCTTCCTTGAGTATCCTCGACTGGAGCGGGAAGTATCTCCAGATGATGTCTCCCTTCGAATCTCCCTGTATCTCGAAAGGCTTGACTATCACCACATCGCCTTCCTTGACCCATATCTTGTTCTTGAGCTTGCCAGGGATCCGGCACATCCTCTCCTTGCCGTCCTTGCAGGCGACCTTCATCCTCGAGCCTCCCATGAGCCCGAGCACGATGCCGAGGACCTCGCCTTCCTTCGGGAAGCGGAGCCTCCTGCGTTCCTCCTCCCTGCTGAACTGCGGAGCCCCTCCGCCGGGTTTCTTACCATATGACTTATATGCCAAAAACATCACCTGAGCCCATCAAGGGCTCTTCAGAATCATCGTATCGCTTTCCTCGCGCCGCATGCCTCGCAGACGAGCTCGCGCACGCGGTGGCCCTGGTCCTCGATGTGGGTGTCGGGCCTGTTGCATTCCTTGCATATGACGTACCGGTTGACGAAATCCTCGAGCTTCCTGTTGACTATGTCGCCGGTCAGCTTCCTCTGGAGGATGAGCCGGTCTCCCGCTGCCTCGACAGGCACCGCGAGCTCCTTCGACAGATACTTTGACAGGAACGCAGGATCCCTCCGGATCTTGTCAGTGACTATCTTGTAGTTCTTCACGATCGTCTTGTTCCCTTCTGTGAAGAACTCGAACCTGGGCATCTCGAACCTCTCCCCGGTCCCCTTCGCCTTCTCGGGGAGCGCTTTGTATATCTTGTCTAGTAGCTGTTCGTAAGAATCGTCAGAAGTCATGGGATATTAACGGCGCTATGGTTTATTAATGCATTTTCTCCTGCCGTTGACGCCGGGAAAGCCGGCAGCGGAGCTGATCAGGTGCCCTCCTGCCAGCTTGCCAGGTACTTCTTCTGCTCCGCTGTGAGCTTATCGATCCGCAGGCCGAGCGCTTCCAGCTGGAGGCCTGCGATCATCACGTCTATCTCCCCGGGCAGGGTGACCACTCCCGGTTTCAGCTTCCCCCTGTTCCTCACGAGGTGCTCGCATGCGAGCGCCTGCCCGGCGAATGATGTGGCCATCACCTGGCTGGGGTGGCCTTCCGCGGCGGCGAGGTTGACCAGCCTGCCTTCGCCGCACAGGTAGATTTTCCGTCCTCCGATCGCGTACTCATCGAGATAGGGGCGGATCCTCCGAGGCCTGGCAAGCCTGTTCATGCCGGCGACGTCTATCTCCACGTCGAAATGGCCGGAATTGGCCAGTATGGCCCCGTCCTTCATCCTCTTGATGTGGTCCGTTGTGATCACGTTCTTGTTGCCGGTCACTGTGAGGAAGATGTCACCGGCCGGAGCGGCCTCGTCCATCCTCATCACGGCATGCCCGTCGAGGGCAGCCTGAAGCGCGCAGAAGGGGTCGACTTCGGTGACCACCACCCTGGCCCCCATCCCGCGTGCCCGTTCGGCGACCCCCTTGCCGCAGTCGCCGTATCCGGCGACGACGAAAGTCTTGCCGGCTATCAGGGTGTTCGTCGCCCGCAGGATCCCGTCCAGCGAAGACTGGCCGGTCCCGTAATAATTGTCGAGGAGGTGCTTGGTCTTGTTGTCGTTCACGGCCACGACCGGGTACCTCAGCGCGCCATCCTTCTCCATTGCGCGGAGCCTGACCACCCCTGTAGTCGTCTCCTCGCAGCCCCCGATCATCCTTCCGGCGAGATCCCGGTGCCTCTCGTGGATCGCGCTCACTAGGTCGCATCCGTCGTCGATGGTCAGGTCGGGCTTGTGCGCTATCACGCGCTCGATGTAATCGTAATACTCCTCCTTCGTCTCGCCTTTCTTGGCATACACGTTGACCCCTTCACTTGCCAGGGCGGCCGCGACATCGTCCTGCGTGGAAAGCGGGTTGCAGCCCGCTATGGAGACCTCCGCCCCGCCGGACGAAAGGGCCCGTACAAGCACGGCCGTCTCCTTCGTCACATGGAGGGCCATCCCGATCCTCAGCCCGCGGAAAGGCTTCTCCTTGGCGAACCTCTTGCCGATGCCGGTGAGGATCGGCATGCTCTTCTCGGCATATTCGATGTTCAGCATCCCTGCATCTGCGAGAGCGATATCCCGGACTTCATGGTCAGACATGCCTGGATATACCCGCCAAACGATTAAAAATATGGGCGGGGCCGCCCCAGCCTCCGGGGTGCGGCGGGCCGGACCGGCATCGGTTTATATATGTATCAGGAACAGTATATATCGCAAAATATGTATCATCCGGATTCAGGCCTCCTCAAACGGGGGAGCCGCAGGGCATTCGAGCAGCAGATGCTCAAACACATGTTCGCCCATTTCCTGCTCTGGTTCATCGCCCGCAAGCCTGTCCATGGCTACGACATAATAAAGACCCTCGAGGCCGAAGAGGGCCTGCGGCTAGTGACCGCTAGCAAGCTATACCCCATCCTCAAGGACCTCACCCGCAAAGGGCTCATCGCCCAGGAGAAGGAGATGCAGGGCAGGCGCGCGCGGAAGATCTACCACGTCACCGCTAAGGGGATGGATGCCATAAAAGAGGCGAAGAGATACATGCACACGAGGCCCATCAAGAGGCAGTTCCTCAAGGAGATGGTGGACTGATGCCGAAGGATGTCATACGCCTGGAGAAGATAAAGAAGATCTATAGGATGGGCGAGGGCGTCACGGTCGAAGCCCTACGCGGCGTGGATCTCACGATCAGGGAGAACGAGTTCGTATCGGTGCTCGGCCCGAGCGGATCAGGCAAATCCACCCTCCTGCACATCGTGGGCCTGTTGGACAGCCCGACTTCCGGCAAGCGGTATATCGACGGCATCGAGACCAGCACGATGAATGAGGAGGAGCAGGCGCGGGTCAGGGGAGACAAGATCGGCTTCATATTCCAGACGTTCAACCTGATCCCCTCCCTCACCGCGGTCGAGAACGTGGAGCTCCCCTTGCTCCTGCGCGGGCATGACGGCCTCGCCAGGCGCGACAAGGCGAAAGAGCTTCTCCGGGAGGTCGGGCTCGGCGACAGGCTCTTCCATCTCCCCGGCCAGCTCTCCGGGGGGCAGAGGCAGAGGGTGGCGATCGCCCGCGCGCTCGTGAACGACCCGGAAGTCATCCTTGCCGACGAGCCGACCGGGAACCTGGATTCCAAGACCGGCCACGACATCCTCCAGATACTCAGCCATCTGCATGAGGAGGGCAGGACCATCATAATTATCACGCACGACCTGTATATAACGAAAGTCACGAAACGGGTCGTGAGGATAAAAGACGGACAGATAGAACAGGTGTGATGATGTACAAACGCATGGTGTTTTTGGTTTTATTGGTGCTCGGCCTCTCGTTCGCCGGGCTTTCGGTCAGCAACTATTCGCTGACCAAAGGGGTATACAAGCCGGGCGAGCCTGGAGTAGCGACGATAACCGTCAGCAACCCCACAGGAGACCAGCAGGTTTCGGGGATCACTCTCACTATCGACGCTCCCCCGGAGCTCGCGATCACGAGCTCCCCGCAGCTGGCCGACATCTCGGCAGGGGGCTCGGCCGTGCTGTCGATCCCGTTCAAAATCAGGCAGGATGCCAAACCGGGCGTCTACCTGCTCAGCGCCGTGTTCAAGGGGTTCCAGAGCGGCGGTGGCACAGGCCTTTCGCAGAGCACGGTGAACACGGTCTCGGTCCCTGTCACCGTCGTCAATGAGCCTGAGCTGTCCTTCTCGGTCGACAAGACGCTCCTCACCGGGATAGACCTGGTGGTCCTGACGATAAACAACAACGGCGGGTCGGCGAAGAACGTCAAGCTAAGCATCCCCAGCGATGTCTCCCTCTTCGGAGCGGACAAGCTCTATCTCGGCACCATCTCCGGCCAGAACAAGACCCTGCTTGAACTGGATTCGAGGAATGCAGCAGACGGGCCGGCGAGCGTGGTCCTCAGGCTCGATTACGAAGATGAGATCGGCCTCAGCCACGTCGAGAATTTCACGCTGAGGATGACTGTTCGCAACGAGAAGCTCAACCTCAGGTTCGACCAGGAGGGGGAAGTCGTCACAGGGAAAGAGAGCAACATCACCCTCCAGATACACAACGACGGGAGCGGTTCCCTGAAAGACGTGAGGCTGGTCTTCCTGAACAACTCGATCCGCCTCAAGGATCAGAACGAGCTCAAGTTCGGGGATATCGGGCCGGGCCAGAGCGCTTCGGCTTCAGCGGTCATCACCACCGACCTGCCCCCGGGCTCGAACGCGGTCGAATCGCAGCTAAGCTACATAGAGAAAGACGTGCAGAAGCAGGAGAGCATCAAGGTCCCGATAGCGGTCACATCCGATGCCGATGTGGGCGTCTATCTCGAGGCCAAACCGCTTCCGCTCACCGTGGGGAGCCAGCACACCCTGTCCGTCCTCGTGTCAAATCTCGGAACGTATAAGATCGACAGCGTGGATGTGTCCGTGTCATCGCCGGCCCTGCGGCCTCTCGATATCTCCGAGAAGCAGTATATCGGCGGCCTGCAGAGCGACGATTTCTCGACGGTCCAGTTCCAGACCTCGGTGAATGCGACGGGCGAAGGGGACTACCCTATCAGGATTACCGTCACCTACCGCGACCCCTCGGGCGAATGGAAGCACAAGAACATAGACCGGACGATAACGGTCTACCAGCAGACGGCGAAGGAGAACGGCACCTTCCCGGTGATAGTGGGCCTTGTTGCTTTCGGCGGGCTCCTGATCTGGTTCTTCAGGTTCAGGAAGAAGCACCAGCAGGCGGGGTAGCCGGATGAACCTGCAGGAGATGCTCGGATATACCGTCAATTCGTTGCGGCATCGCAGGCTGAGGTCTTTCCTCACGGTGCTGGGCATAGTGGTGGGCATCTCCTCCATCGTCCTCCTGGTCGGGCTGGTGCAGGGGCTCAAGCAGGATGTGCTAAAACAGCTCGAGGGCTTCGGTCCCCGGACTCTCATCATCATCCCGACCAATATCGAGAAAGCCGGAGCGGCAGGCGGAAGCCCGTTCGCGCCGACGAGCGGAAAGCTCCTCGAGAAGGATTTCGAGCGTATCAAGCGCATGCCTGAGATAAAGACGATCTCCCGCGTCATAAGCGGGTCCACGACGATGGGTTTCAAGGACCAGACTATCAACGTCCAGATCTACGGGGTGGAGCCCGACACGTTCAAGGACACCAGCACGCTGACTGTGGATACCGGACGCTTCCTCGCGCCGAACGACCGCGGGGTCGCTGTCCTGGGCTCGAAGGTGGCGGAGGGGTTCAAGAAGAACATCACCTCGGGGTCAATAGTAAGCCTCGGAGGGCGGACGTTCCGCGTGGTCGGGACGCTGAAATCCACGGGGACTAGCTTCGGCGGCATCGACAATATCGCGTTCATCCAGTTCGACGAGGCCAGGGACATATTCAACCGGTCCCTCCTCGAGAACGAGATCTCGGCAATCCGCCTCACCCTGAAGGAAGGGACAGATATCGTGGCCGCGACCGAAGAGGCAACAAGAATCATGCTCGATTCCCACCGGCTCACAGAGGACCAGAAGGACTTCGGCGTCATCAGCCCGACATTCATCAACAAGCAGTTCTCGGGCATTCTGGACACGCTCAGCCTCTTCCTCGGCGCCATCGCATCCATCTCCCTTATCGTCGGCGGTATAGGCATCTCGAACACGATGTTCATGAGCGTCCTGGAGCGGAGGAAGGAGATCGGCACCATGAAGGCAGTAGGCGGCACGCAGGCGCAGATCCGCAACCTGTTCCTGCTCGAAAGCAGCCTCATCGGTTTCGCCGGCGGCCTCGCCGGGGTACTTCTGGCCTGCCTGATCGGCTTCGTCATCCACCTGCTCGCCGCAGTCACATTCGTTTTCGATCCCCTGGTGATCGGGGGGGCCCTCTTCTTCTCGGTCATAATAGGGGTGATCTCCGGGACCTTCCCGGCGACGGATGCGGCGAAGGTGGATCCGATAGTCGCCCTGAGGTACGAGTGACATGGACCTCAAGGACAGCTTCTCCTATTCGCTGAAAAGCCTTGGCCTCCGCAGCCTCCGCAGCTGGCTCACCATCACAGGCGTCGTGATAGGTGTTATGGCGCTCGTGGTGATCCTTTCAGTAAGCGAGGGGTTCGACAAGAGCATAAACGACCAGCTATCGGCTTTCGGACCTAACCAGCTGATCATCTTCCCCTCCTCATCGACGCAGAACCTGCTCAGCTTCGGCAGGGCCCCGACAAGCGGCAAGCTGTTCGAGAACGATGTCGATTCGATAAACTCGGTCCCGGGGGTGGCGCGGGTCTCGAGAGGGGTCTACGGCAGGGCGAGCCTCCAGTACAAAGCGAAGAACCTCACCGCCACCGTCTATGGCATCGACAGGGAATTCTTCGATATGTACGCGAATTATATCAACGTGAGCACCGGCCGGATATTCGACAAGAACGAGCGGGGGGTATCGATATTCGGCTTTGACGCGGCGAACAATCTCTTCGGCAAGGACGTCGTCCGGGTGGGGAGCGTGGTGGCCATGAACGGCAGGGATTTCCGGGTCGTGGGGATCCAGGACAAGATCGGCGGCGTCGGAGGCGGGGCCGGAGGGGACGACAGCAACATCTACATCCCGTTCGATCAGGGCAGGGACCTTTTCGCCGGCCAGCTTGTCCCGAACGAGGTCGGCCTGATCTACGTCGAGGCCGAGAACGGATCCGATGTGAACCACATAAAGGACCAGATCGAGCGGAAGCTCGCTTCCAACCACAGGGTGAAGCTGGACGAGCTGGATTTCTCTGTGATCACCCAGGCGCAGATCCTGGACACGGTCAACTCGGTCCTCTCGCTAGCCCAGATCGTCCTCGGGGCGGTGACCCTGATAGCATCGGCTGTCGGCGCGATCGGCATCTCGAACACGATGTTCATGAACGTCCTCGAGCGGACGAAAGAGATAGGGATAATCAAGGCGCTCGGGGCGACGAGAAGGGATATCCTCTCCATCTTCCTCATCGAGGCCGCTATCATCGGCCTGGCAGGGGGTCTGATCGGGCTGATACTCGGCGCCGGCGCGCTCCAGATCATCGCAGGCTTCGGGGTCCCGGTGTTCCTGCGCCTCAGGATAATCGCCTTCGTGTTCATCTTCTCTGTAGGGACAGGCCTGGCGGCAGGCGCAATCCCGGCATACCGCGCATCCAACCTTGATCCTGTCGATGCCCTCATGGACTGAAGGGGAATCGATATAAACCTTCGATGGTTACCTCGTCCATGGTCAAATTCAGCAAGGTCGATTATTTCTTCATCTTCGCATGTGTCGTGGTGGCTGCTCTGGTCCTCGCATTCCAGTACGGGAAGGCTCAGGACCTCCGGTCCAACTCCGATATGCTGGCCATGCAGCCCAGATACGGCGTCGTGACTGAGGATGTGGAGTATTTCGGGACGACGAAGGGATTCCTCGCCAAGCCCGACGACCGGGCTGAGCATCCGGGGATAGTCATGATGCACGAATGGTGGGGGCTGAACGGCAACATCAAGGACATGGCGAGAGCCCTCGCCTCAGAGGGCTATGTGGTCCTCGCGGTCGATCTCTACGACGGTAAAGTCGCCACGACGCCGGCCGGAGCGGCAGCGCTCGTCTCTTCGGTGAACCAGACGCGCCTGCTGGAGAACATGAAGGCCGCCCTCGCATACCTGAGGCAGAAGCAGGGCGTCCGGAAGGTCGGATCGCTCGGCTGGTGCTTCGGCGGGGGTCAGAGCCTCCAGCTCGCCATCAGCGGGGAGAAGCTCGACGCTACCGTGCTCTATTACGGGGCTCCGCTCGTGACCGACCGGGCCAGGCTCTCTGCAATCAGATGGCCGGTGCTCGGCGTCTTCGGCGGCGATGACCAGGTCATCCCGCTCAGCTCGGTGCAGGACTTCAATTCATCGCTCAACAAGCTCGGAATCAAGAGCGAAGTGTATGTCTACCGCGGCGTCGGGCACGCCTTCGCAAACCCTAGCGGCATGAACTATGCGCCGGACGAGACGAAAGACTCCTGGAACAAGACGATCGCGTTCCTTGACCGGAATCTCCAGGGCTAGTTACCTATTTATATTTTCACATCTCAACTCAGGAATCAGATTCTTATGGAGCTAATTGTAGCGGAGAAGCCAAGGGTAGCAGAGAAAATAGCGAGCGCTATCGGAGAGAAGGTCGAAAGGAAGGCCCACAACGGGGTGTCGTATTACGAGACCACGCACAACGGAACTGAGATCGTCGTCGCCCCTGCCGTCGGCCATGTCTACACCCTCGTCGAGAAGGAGAAGACCAGGGCATATCCTGTTTTCGATATCGAATGGGTCCCGTCATACCAGGCCTCCAAGGAGGCGGCCTACACCAAATCCTATGTCGAGCTCCTCCAGAAGCTCGCGAAGAAGGCCGACACGTTCGTCTCGGCCTGCGACTACGACATCGAAGGCAGCACGATAGCATACAACGTTTTCCGTTTCGCGACGACGATCAGGGAGGGTAGGAGGATGAAGTTCTCCGCGCTCACCAAGGAGGACCTATACTCCGCATATGAGGAGCGGACGGATTTCGATTACAACAACGCATATGCTGGCGAGACAAGGCACATCGTGGACTGGTACTACGGCATCAATCTCAGCCGTGCCCTGATGGGAGCGCTGCACCGCGCGAGCCGCTACCGTGTCCTTTCCATCGGCCGCGTGCAGGGGCCTGCCCTCTCGATGATGGCCGGCCTTGAGAAGGACATCCGCGCTTTCGTCCCTTCCCCGTATTGGGAAGTGACTGTGAAGATAAAGGGCGTCGAGTTCATGCACAAGATCAGCCGCTTCCTCTCCGAGGCCGAAGCGGTTTCCGCCCTCGGGAACACAAAAGACCGCGGCGTCGTGAAAGAGGTGGATGTCAGGGAGCAGGAAGTCCCTGCCCAGCCGAACTTCGACCTGACAAGCCTCCAGGTGGAGGCTTACCGGCTTTTCGGCTTCCCGCCGTCCCGGACCCTGGAGATCGCCCAGAACCTCTACGAGGCCTCGATGATAACCTATCCGCGCACCTCGTCCCAGCAGCTCCCGCCAACGATAAAGGTCCAGCCCATACTGACCGCCCTCTCCAGGAATCCGGATTACGCGGCCCTCACGAAGAAGATCGCCGAGAACAAGTGGTTCAGGCCGATGCAGGGCAAGAAGGAGGACCCGGCCCACCCGGCCATCCACCCCACCGGACAGCAGGGGTCGCTCGGCGGCCCGGAGAAGGATCTCTACGACCTGATCGCGCGGCGCTTCCTCGCTTCGTTCGCTCCGCCGGCTAAACGCCAGCGGAACCGGATAGAAGTGGATGCCGGCGGGGAGATTTTCTCCGCGTCGGGGAGCCGCCTCACCGAGAAAGGATGGACCGAGTTCTACGGGCAATACTACACATCCGAGGATGTCGAGCTCCCGCCTTTCAAGGTCGGCGAATCCCTCAGCGTGGAGGACAAGAAGAACACCAGGAAGGAGACCAAGCCCCCGAAGCGCTACACCCAGGCGTCAATAGTCTCGGAGCTTGAGAAGAGGCACCTCGGCACGAAGGCCACACGCTCGGTGATAGTCGACACTCTCTTCAAGCGCGGCTACACCGGAGGCACCAAATCCATAGAGGTAAGCGATTTCGGGCTCAAGGTCACGGACGTCCTCCAGAGGTACGCGCCCGAGATCCTCGATGAGAACCTCACCCGGAAGATGGAGGACGAGATGGAACTGATCGCCGAAGGTAAGCTCGAGAAGGACAAGGTGCTCGCCGAGAGCAAGGAGATACTCACCCAGATCCTGGACAAATGGAAGAGCAACGAGGCCAAGATCGGTTCAGACCTCGCCGATGCGCTCAAGCTCACCCAGGATAGGGAGAACCTCCTAGGCCCATGCGACAAGTGCGGCAAGCAGCTGCGCATAATCCGCATGAAGGACAAGCGCCAGTTCGTCGGATGCACAGGATACCCGAACTGCCGCAATGCCTACCCGCTGCCCCCAGGGTCTCTCGTCTCGCCAGGCAAGAAGCCATGCCCTGACTGCGGCAAGCCTACGATAAACGTGAAGAAAGGGAGGACCAGGTATTCCATGTGCGTGGATCCCAATTGCCCATCCAAGGCGAACTGGAAGAAAGCCGCCGCCGTGAAAAGTGGTACAGATGAGAAAAATAGCTGACTACCCTGTGAAAGGGAAGAAGGTCCTTCTCCGCGTGGACCTGAACTGCCCGGTCAAGGACGGCAAGATCATCGGGGACACAAGGATCCGCGCCCATGCCACGACCGTCAAGGAGCTTTCCGACCGGGGCGCGAGGGTGATAGTACTCTCCCACCAGGGCAGGAAGGGGAGGGAGGATTTCCTGCCTCTGGAACAGCACGCGAAAGCCCTCCACCGCATCACCGGCAAGGACATAATATACATCGACTCCGTGGTCGCAGACAAGGTGAAAAAGGCGATAGACTCGCTCTCCGACGGCCAGATACTGGTCCTGGACAACGTGCGCCACCTCCATTGCGAGACCGAGCACCCGCATGGGGATGGGGAGATCGTGCACCACCTTTCCCCCCTCGCCGATTATTACGTCCTGGACGCGCTCTCCGTCGCGCACCGCAGGCACTCGAGCGTGGTGGGGTTCGCAAAGATGATCCCCTGCTTCGCCGGGGATGTGCTCGCGGCCGAGCTTGAGGCGGTGGAGAAGGTGAGGCATGGGAGGGACGTGACGTTCATCTTCGGCGGTTCCAAGGTGGACGACTCTTTCGCGGTCATGAAGAGGTGGCTCTCCGAAGGGCGGGCGAAGGAAGTCCTCGTCTGCGGCGCCCTTTCGGTGCTCTTCCTCCACGCGAGCGGCCACTCGGTAGGCGACTCGCTACGCTATCTCCGCGACTCCGGCCTTGTGGATAAGGAGGCCGAAGCGAGGCGGATGCTCGCTGAATTCGACGGCAGGATAGTCCTCCCCATCGATGTAGGGTTGTCGATAGACATGGCCCGCCACGAAACCGACGTCGGCAGCATCAGGAAGGGGCAGATCTGGGACATAGGCAAGAAGACGATCGAGCGCTACTCCGGCGTGATCAACAACTCCCATTATATAGTGATGAACGGCCCGGCCGGGGTCTACGAGCTTGAGGATTTCTCGCTCGGGACCAGGACTATCCTCGAAGCGATAGCCCGGAGCGATGCGTTCTCGCTCCTCGGGGGAGGGCACACGGTATCGGCCATCGAGCGCTTCAATATCGACAAGAGCCACTTCAGCTACGTGAGCCTCTCAGGCAAAGCCCTCGTGGAATACCTTTGCGGGGAAACCCTCCCGGGGCTCGCCGCCCTCGATGACAATGAAAAGCGGTTCAAAGTCTGATTTTTAAACTCTCTTTCCGTAATGGCTCTTGGGGTATAATGGTAAAGCACAAGATGCTGCCCATGCCTGACGCCAACGTCGGCGAGGTGCTGGGCCTTGTCGAGATCATCTACGCGTACGGCGAGAAAGTCAAGATATCGTTCCTGGCTGAGGAGCTGCGCATGCAGCTCGACGACCTCGGGGATGCGATAGATATGGCAGAACTTCTCAATCTGGTCACTGTCAAGTCAGGCGAAGTCCAGCTGACTGTTTTCGGAGAGGCCCTCAATCTCGGCACCATAGACAACAAGAAAGAGGTCCTGCGGAAGAAGCTCCCCAAGCTGGAGCCCTTCAGGAGCGTCCTCAGGATCATCAAGAAGCACGGGAGCGCGAGCAGGAAGGATATCCTCGGCCTCCTCCGCGGGCAGGGGATGATAATAGAGGACGAAGGACGGTTCCACAAGCTCCTCCTCACCTGGGGGGGCTATGCCGAGATATTCGAGTACGACGGGGCAAGGCAGGTGTTCCGCCCCATCGATAAGCCTATCCACCCCCATATCTGAGGGGGCAGGATCCAATTCCCTCCCAAGCCTGCGCGTCAGGTTATCAGGGTCGTTATCCGGTCGACATATTCATAGAACCGCTTGTCCCGGATGTTCCTCGGGAACGGCAGGTCTATGCTTATATCAGCCACGATGTGGGCCGGCCTCTTGGAGAGCACGATGACGCGGTTGCACATGTAGACCGCCTCTTCGATAGAGTGCGTCACGAGCAGGAGGACATCAGGCTTGTGCTTCTTGCTCAGATAGAACCTCAGGACTTCGTTCCGGAGGTTGTTCGCGGTGAGGGCGTCCAGGGCGCTGAAAGGCTCGTCGAGGAGGAGGACATCCGGCTCGGTGCAGATCGCCCTCGCTATCCCGACCCTCTGCTTCATCCCGCCGCTGAGCTCCCGCGGGTAGCTAGCTTCGAAGCCGTCGAGGCCGACCAGATCTATGAAACGCCGCGCCCTTCCTGAGCGTTCGGCTTTCGCCTTGTCCAGGAGAGCGAGCTCGACGTTCTCCTGCACGGTCTTCCAGGGGAGTATTGCGAACGACTGGAATATCATCATTATCTTCCTCGTCGGTTCGGTGATCGGCCTGCCGTGGAAGAGGACCGAGCCTGAGGAAGGCTGCTCGAGGCCGCAGATCATGCGGATCAGCGTGGTCTTGCCGCATCCGCTCGGGCCAACGAGGGCCACGGATTCGCGCTTCTTGACGGAGAAGCTTATGGAATCAAGCGCAGTTATCTCGTTGCCCTCGACGGAATATCTCTTCGACACGTCCTTGAGGATGAGTTCTATCTGCATCCTTCTCCCTGGTTCAGAATTTATAAAGCTCAGCTCGTTTCAGTGCCTTTCTCCACACAAACTTATTAAAGAATATTATGATGGCCACCATCGTCAGGACGCTCAGCATCAGCAGCGCGAGGTCCCCCTTGGTCGCCGCGTCATCGAGCAGGTAGCCGAGGCCCTCGGCGAAGAACACCTTGTCCTTGTAGACTATGTACTCGCTGACTATGGTCGCGTTCCAGCCTCCTCCGATCGCCTGTATGCTGCTGAGGATGAAGGTGGGGAAAATCGCCGGGAGCATGACGTTCCACATCCTCTCCGCGGTCCGCAGCCTCAGCAGGCCAGATACCTCTATGAGCTCGCCGGGGATGGCCTGGACCGCCCTGATGACGTTGAAGAGGAGGTACCACTGCATGCCTGTGAGTATGAGCAGGATGGACGCCGCCTGGACGCCGAGGTCGTTCCCGAGCGCCTGGATCACGAACACGACTATGATCGGGAACACCGATATCGCCGGCACCGATTGCGCGACATCGAAGACCGGCATAAGGGGTTCGATGAGCTTCTTGTTCCTGCCGAGGAAGACCGCGAAGGAGACCGTCCAGGCCGTCGCGATCAGGTACGCTATCAGGATGCGTACCAGCGTCTGGCCGGAGAAGAACCCGAGCGTGAAGATGTATCCCGGGTCATGCCCTGAGGCCAGGAGGACGGCTATGAATGCCGCGAGAACCGCGCCCATCGTGAGCATGTCGTACAACGTTATGGAATCCCTCTGCTCTATGTATGAAGAGGGCTTCACGGCCACCGCGTTCATCATGTTCGTCGCGGTCTTGCGGAAGAAGGAGACCGAGAAGGATTTCAGCCTGTTGTATCCTGCGTCGAGGGCCCTTATGATGAGATTATCCTGGGCCGGCACGTAGTCTGCCGAGCCTGCCGTGGTCGAATAGCTGAACCGGGCCGCGCGCGAGAGGAGCGGGCGCCAGACGAACATGTTCATGAACAGGACCATCGCCGAGAGCACCCCGATCCCGATGATGGAATGCAGGATGTCTCCGGCATACGCGGACTGGGCGATGAACGATCCTATGCCAGGCAGTATGTATGGAGGCCCCTTGCCGAACGCTATGTATTCCCCGGCGACAAGGAAATACCACCCCCCGCCCCATCCCGTGATGCTCCCCGAGACGACCGGCCCGTATATCGCCGGGAAAACCACCTGGAAAAGGTAATTGACGCCGCTCAGCTTGGTGAGCCTGGCCACATCCCGGATGTCCCCCGGGATCGAACGGACCCCCTCGATCACGTTGAATATCACTGCCCATGTCATGCTGGTGAATATGAGGAAGACTGTAGCTGCCTCCCCCCCGACCAATGGGATGGTGTCGATGATGAAGATCACTGCTATGGGGAGGAAACCGAGTATGGGAACAGACTGCAGGATGTCCAGTATCGGGAAGACGAGCTCGAAAGCCCTCCGGTTGTGCGCGATGAAGATCCCGAGGCCCAGCGAGAACGCGAGCGACAGGGCGTACGCCCCGAACATGCGCAGGAATGTCCGGAATGCCAGATACGGGAAGGCGAAAGCATCCGCTCCGAGGAGATACACAGCGGCGGCCGAAAGCGCGATCAAGAAAAGCAGGAAATTGCGCTTGTCCATAGTGGGGTTAACGCGGTAACTTATATATGTTTTACCGGCCGCTCATTTCCCGTAGAGGTCCCGGATCTTCCCCATTATCATGTCCTCTATCCCGAGCTTGACGCTCTTGCTCGGCACGACGATAAAGGCCTTCCAGCCCATCCCCTGGGAGAATGCGACCCTAGCCCTGCGGTGGCCGTCGAGGAGGATGAGCTTCTTGTCTTTCCTGAGAAGGATTATCGGGGTGGCGTATCCCTCCCCTATCGCCGAGTTTATCATCCTCATCTTCTCGGCCGCGGTGGCTTCGGTCTCCTCCCCGCTGAAAGTGTAGAGCACGTCGCCTAGATCCTGATGCGTGATCTGCTCCTCCTTCATAGTGAAACCGACTCCGGGGTATATCTGCTTGTAATATTCGATCAGCTTCGCGCAGATCCTCCTCTCCTCATCCGGCGGTACGAGTCCGACAACCATGCTTACACCTGCTGATAGACCGCATGCAATGTTTTAATGACTTGCACCCACTCCCATTATCATGTCCCTTCTGCTCAGGAACGCGACGATCGTCACCCAGGACTCCTCCCGTGCGATAGTCCGAGGCGATATCCTGGTCCGGGGCAATATAATCGAGGCTGCCGGCGGGACGATCGGAGAGGAGGCAGACACTGTGATCGACGCCTCGGGCATGATCGCGATGCCGGGCCTTGTCAACTGCCACACCCACGTTGGTATGACGATCCTTCGGGGCTACGGCGAGGATCTCCCCCTGCACAAGTGGCTCGAGGAGAGGATCTGGCCGGTCGAGGCGCGCCAGACCGCTTCGGACGCCGGGGTCGCGGCGAGCCTGGCCTTCTGCGAGATGATACGGGGAGGGACGACCGCGTTCGCGGATATGTGCCTCCATGACACGAAGCCGGTTTTCGACGCGGCAGGGGCTGCCGGCATGAGAGGGCTGATAGCGAGGGGGCTCATGGATTTCAACAGCGACGATTTCCGTCCAAGGGTGGTCAAGGAGATCGAGAGGTCGCTCGCTTACGGGGACCAGAGAGTAAGGCCTTCCGCAGCGGCCCACGCTCCATACACCTGCTCTCAGGAGCTGATCGCCAGAGCCAAGGAGCTGTCCAGGGAGCGGGGCCTCCGTTTCCAGATCCATGCGGCCGAGACCAGGAAAGAGGTCTTCGAGGTCCAGAAGAAGCACGGTAAGTTCCCCTACGAGTACCTCGACTCTTTGGGGGTCATGGATTCGGGATCCATCTTCGCGCACGGCGGATGGCTCACGAAGAAGGAGATCGGGCTCGCCGGCCGGCGCTCCCTGAATATCGCGAGCTGCCCCCTGAGCAACCTGAAGCTCGCCACAGGCGGGATCGCGCAGATCACTGAGCTCGATGCGGCAGGAGCGAACGTCACCCTGGGCACCGACGGGGCGGCGAGCAACAACTCCCTGGACATGTTCGAGACGATGAAGATGGCGGCCCTGCTGCAGAAGCACCATTACTGGAAAGCCGATGCCATCCCAACCGGGAAGATCCTGGACTTCGCCACTATAAACGGAGCGAAGGCCCTCGGTATCGACGCCGGCTCGATCGCGCCCGGGAAGCTCGCCGATATCGTCCTGCTCGAGAGGGGGCCGAACATGTGCCCTGAGCACGACCTGGTAGCTAACCTGGTATATTCCGCCGGGCCGCAGAACGTCCGCACGGTGATCATCGACGGAAAGATAGTGATGATGGACCGGGAGATCCTCACAGTCGACGAATCTTCGGTGATGGAGAAAGCCGGAGCCGCGGTCCGGGATATCCTGGGCAGATGACTATTCGAGCCACCGCTCCTCCAGCGTCTGCGAGACGTGGCTGAAGCGGTACCTCTCCGCGAGCTTCGGGTCCCCTGCAAGGATCTCATCCGCCATCTTCCGCCGCGCCTCCCACGTCTACTCCCGGTCGATCCGCGGCCCGTCCATGACGACCTGCTCCAAAATCTGCCGCTTCAGGGCATCTACCCCGTCTTGCGCCCGGTCCGGTTCGGGTTTCTCCCCGCGGATCTTCGGACGCCCGGCCGGCGTTCCCCCGTCGTTCCCCCGTCGTTCCCTGTCCGTCTCCTCGTCATAGCATCCCCTTCCTCATCCATACATTTTTTCCGGCCGTCCCCTCCGGAGCGCGTCCGTAGGGATTCCTGCCTACCGAAAAGTATATAAATCCCTATGTCCAATAAAATCTTGCAAATTTTTAAAAACCTTACTGCAATTTGCGGAGAAACAACATGGTTGCGATAGCAACGAAATGTCCGGAATGCAAGAGCAAAAGGATCGTCCGCGATTACGAGAAAGGCGAGCTGCTCTGCTCGAGCTGCGGACTCATCATCGCGGAGAACATCCACGACATGGGCCCGGAATGGCGCGCTTTCGATGCTGAACAGAAGGAAAAGAAGGCCAGAGGCGGAGCCCCGATCAAGTACATGCGCCCGAACAAGGGCCTCGTCACCGAGATCGACCAGTACAACCGCGATATCCGCGGCGGGAAGATAAGCCCCAAGAAGCAGGCCCAGCTCTACCGCATGCGGAAATGGCACAAGAGGGTTTCGATAGCGACGTCCATGGAAAGGAACCTCGTGATCGCGCTCGCGGAGCTCGACCGTGTCGCATCCTCGCTCGGCCTCCCCGAGAACATCAAGGAAAGCGCCGCCCTCCTCTACCGGAGAGCGGTGAAGGAGGAGCTCATCCGCGGCAGGCTGATCGAGAGCGTCGTGGCCGCCGTCATATATGCCATCTGCAGGCTGCAGGGGATCCCGAGGACGCTCGACGAGATATCCAGGGCATCGGGGATCGAGAAGAAGGAGATCGGCCGGGCCTACCGGTTCCTCAAGAGCGAGCTGAAGGTGGACGTGCCCCTCACGGACCCGGCCCAGTACGTGCCGAAGTTCGCGACCGCGCTCAAGCTCGGCGGCGAGGTCCAGGAAGAAGCGGTCAAGCTGATACGGAAGGCTTTGAGGAAAGGCCTCATCTCGGGCAGGGGCCCTACCGGCGTGGCCGCGGCGGCCCTATACATCGCGAGCGCGATGCATGGGGAGAAGAAGACCCAGAAAGAGGTCGCCGACGTGGCGGGCGTCACCGAAGTGACGATCCGGAACCGCTACCGGGAGCTCAAGAAAGAGCTGGGCCTGAAAGTCAACCTTTAAATTTTTTTTATCTATAATCCTTTTTCGTGAATCCGCGAAAGCTTCGATTCGCTAAGACTATTCTCATCATCCTACTCGTTTTCTTCCTTTTTGCATGGGTAGGCGTGAGCCTTTACTGGCCGTTGTTGAATGATCCTGTCTTTCCGCGCTGCGACCTATTTGATTTCAGCGGTTCCGCTCCCTGCCCCAAAGGTGCAGAGTTGTGCCCTGCTTTGAGGTCCATGTGCCCTTTCAAAAATATCCTCTTTCTCTCAGCATTCATCCTTGATCTGGGCCTTCTCGGGGCAGTTATTGCGCACGAGAGGCGTTCGGCCGGAAATTAATTGTCAGAGTGATAATTGTCCTCATCGGGCCTTCGCCCTAGGTCTGTCGAACACTCATCATCCGGACTTCCCTTGGTCGATAGCATGTTAAAAGGCTTGCCTAACCATTGTCTTCAAATGATGAAAATGCAATACCGCTGAGGGAAACTTCTTGGGACTGTCCTTCAAAGACTGTTCCCAGGCCGGATCCCGATGAAGACGATCTTGAGTTCTGAACAGAACAATCCCCCTGTCTCCTGCGCATCGGCAGGGTGATTTTTTAATCCGGGTTGCGGAGTGTTATGCATGAACGCGGAATTCGAGTTCCAGAAACGCATATTCCTCAAGCATATCCGTTTTTTCGTGGTCCTGTTCGCGCTCCTTATCGTTTCCGCGCTGCTGGGGCTGTACTTCCGGTTCAACGACTGGTTCTTCGCGTATCTATTTGTCGGCGCATTGTCCTCGTTCCTGGCTTCGCTGGTATTCGTCTATCCTGATGCCCGCGACCATTTCTTCCGCCAGCAGTACAAGCTCCTCGCCATCGCCGAGATGTCCATGCTCTTCGGCAAGGAGCTCTCACGGTCCATAGGGAAGGATGTTTTGGATACCCACGTCAGGGACGAGGAGCTCCGGAAGCTGTATGCCGCCCAGCCGACAGCCCAGAAAGTCCGGGCGTTCATGCCTGGGTTCGTCGAGAAGCTCGACCTAATAGTGCTGTCATCCCCGGAGCTCGAGGTCGGGGACTGGGAGGCCCTCTATCACGCCAAGCGGGATCTCGATGTCCAGTCCGGCCTCCCGGCAGGCGCCAACGATCTTCTCTTCATAGCCAAGGCTCTTCGGATGATGGATAGGATCGGAGAGAGATCGATTTATTTCAGGAAGCGCATCAAAAAATGAGGATAAGAAAAAGAAGAAAAAAAGGTGCGGATTCAGTTTTTTCCGCCTCCTCCTCCGCCATGGCTTTCGCCTTCCCCGCCGTTGCCGGTCGAGGTATCATCGACGCCGCCACTGGTCTCATTCTGTATCTCAGTCTCGTTTTGTTTTGCGTGTTCCGTTTCATTCTCAATTTCAGTTTCGTTTTCTTTTGCGTGTTCGGTCTCATTCTGTATCTCAGTCTCGTTTTCTTTCCCCTTATCTCCGCTGATTATGGTCCCGTTGATGGTGAGGTTACCTTTTCCTCTGCCACGATCGGTCTCATTTTCCTTCTCTGTTTCGTTCTGCTTCTCGGTCTCTTTCTTCTGGGTCTCGTTCTCCGTCTCGTTCGAGCCCTTCCTGCCCTCTTCCTTCCCTTTCACTTTCTCCTTGTGCTTCTCGTAGTTCTGGATTGAGTTGTTCAGGGCGCGGAGCAGCCCGTCTTTCGCGGATTCGGGAGCCTTCTCGTAGACCCTCTGGAGGACAGAGATGCTGTTCCTGGTCTCGTTCTCTACCTCATCGACGTCGCTCTGTTTCGCCTTTCCGTCCTTGACCGCCGATTCGATATCGCTCTGGGCCTCGGTCGTCTCATTGTTGCTGTCCGAGACCAGCTGCTGGACGGTCTGCATGGTCGAGTTCGAGTCGTTGTCCTTGCCCTCGTCTGCCTGCGCCTTCGCCTTGCAGGTCATGAGGTGCGCCTCGACGGCCCTCAGCTTCCCGTATCTGGCCTTCTTCTTTGCCATCTCGCTCCGATCGAACGTGAAGAACTTATCCACATTCTCGAAGAACCTCTTGAATCCGTAGCCGAAGTCCCCGGGCAGGGCCCCTACCTCGGCAGATTCGTTGGAGCTGCAGGTTGCGGCTCCAAGGGCCGTGAAATTCGTAACGTTGTCGTATGCCGACACATTGACCTTCTCGGCCGCAAACGCCGGGATGGCTAGAAGGCCAAGCGCCATCAGCACCATAAAGTATTTCATGCTATTACCTCCACCTTGGACCAGAGGCCCAAGGCCGAACAAATAAAAACCTGAACAGAATTAATAGAATCCGCTGAATGTAAGCGTACTTGTGTGAACAACCATGAACAAGACTGCCATTTTCCTGCTCGCCCTCCTTCCGGCGTTATTCGCATCGCACATCTTCACCGTCGAAGTCGACCGGTCCGGGACTTCGTCGGTGACCCTCTCGATGGAGGGGAACGACACGGTTAACATAAGCCTCCCTTCAGACGCATCGAGCATCCGGGTGGTCGGCGGCTCTTATGGACGCGGCAACGGATCGGTCGTAGTCCATCCTGGCCAGAGCGGCTTCACCACATTCTCTTTCACAACGGACCTGTTCACCGAGAAGACCTCCACCGGATGGAAGCTTGCCTTCTCCCCTCCTGCAGGCGCGATCGTCCGGGTGTCCATGCCTGCATATTCAACCCTCGATAATTCCTTCCCCCAGCCAAAGACGGTCTCGGCTGAGCAGTCCCGGACCATCCTGGATCTGGATTACTCGAACCTCGTCACGGTCTACTACAGGCTCGGGGAGCAGCCTAAAACAGAGCCGGCCGACCAGCAGTCCCTCTATATGATCGTCGCATTGATCGCTGTCGCGGCGGTCTTGTCATTCTTGGTCCTCAGAAAGGGGGGGGATCAGCTTTCGCCCGGCCCAACGATTGCTCCCTCCGCCCCGGCCGAGAGGCCGCCTACGCTTGATATGACTCCCGGGAAGAAGGAGATGATGGAGACTTTCAACGAGAACGACGTGAAGATCGTCAATGCCCTCTTCGGGAAAGGGGGCAGGATGCGGAGGAACGAGCTCGAGAGGCAGAGCGGGATCTCCAAATCCAGCCTCGCGATGGCTCTCAACCGCCTGGAGAAGCGGAAGATCGTGGAGATAGACCGCACCGCCACGACGCATTTCGTCAAGCTGAGCGAATATTTCCTCAGGCTCTAGGGCAGGCTCTTATACCCAGGTGCCCAATATCCCCCAGTGATCCGATGAGATATGTCGTTTTGGCTTTGATTCTGGCGGTATTCCTCGCCGGCTGCGCTTCAGTGGGAGGCAATCAGTCCGGGACCGGCGGCGGAAGCGCGAACTTCCAGCGTTGCATCTCCCAGTGCGGGCCGGGCAATTCCGGGAACGGCTCGCTCTGCAAGGACGGCTGCAGGGTCCAGGAGGCAGAGGACACGAAAAGCACCTCATTGTGCGACCAGCTTGACAACCAGGCGAATCGGCCATCATGCTACGGCACAGTGGCCAAATCGGCAGGCGACATAAAGGTTTGCGAACGCCTCACGGACGCCACAGACAAGAACTATTGCGTCTCCATATTCGGCGGGCCGGGGACGAACTGATCGTCGATCTGCACAATGCCCATCACGGATACCAGCGTTCGCCACATCCCACCATGCGGAAGCGTAAAATACCCTTCACGTTCCTGAGCAGGCCATGAAAAACGGCTTGGTCTTCGGCTCAGGGCTTGTCGCAGGCCTGATCGTCGGCATCTTCGTCCATGCTCTCCTCTTCGCGCCGGAGATGACCCCGGTCTTCTCCCCGGAGGACGGCCGGCTGGTCCTGGATCTCATCGGCAGCGCCCAGAAGTCGGTGGACATCGAGATCTACACGTTCAGCTCCCGCGACGTCGTCGAGGCGCTCGAGGAGGCGCGGTCGCGCGGCGTCGAAGTGCGCATCATCATCGAGAAGAATGTGGTGGGGGGAGAGAACCAGCAGATCTTCGACGAGCTCTCGGCCAAAGGCTTCGACATACGCTGGGCCAGCAGGGCGTACAAGCTCACCCATGCCAAGTTCATGGTCGTCGACGGGGTTGCCGTCCTCGTCGGTTCGCATAACCTGAGCAATTCGGCGCTTTTCAGGAACCGGGAGGCCTCCCTGATAGTCCGGGACAGGGGCATAGCCGCGGACTTCCACGGAGCATTCGAGAAGGACTGGACGCTCGCCTCCTAGCTCCTCAGGCCGACATATCTCCCGTAGATCCTCGCGAAAACAGCGTATTTCCCCCGGTCCATCCTGATTATCTGCCCGCTGTCCAGGAGCCTCTTCGTGAGCGCCGTGACCGGCCCGAGCGGCTTGCCGAGCTTTTTCGCGATGTCGGACACATGCATCCCGCCCTCGTTCCGCGCAAGCTCGCGCAGGATCTCCCGTTCCGCGCCGGGCGTCTCCTGGTACATCCTCCCGAACCACTCGCTTGAGAGCATGCTCATTATGTGCTGGAAGTATCCGAGGTAATGGCCCTTGGTGATGACCTTTTCGTTGTCGCGGAGCTTATCGTAGATGTGCCTGCACACGCTCTTTATCAGCCTCGGGTTTCCTCCGCTGTCGCTGAGTATCGAAGAGAGGCATTCCTCGCCCATCTTGGGGGGCCCTTTCTTCAGCGCCCGCTCCATCATCTCGGCAGCCTCGTGCGCCCCGAAAGGGGCGAGGCGCATAAGGGTCATGCGGTCGGAGCCCCCTCTCAGCTCCTTCGTGGAGCTTATCACGAATCCGATCTGCCTTTTGCCCCAGTTCGAAAGCGACGAGGCCACTATCTTCCTCACGAACTCGGGGCTTTTCCTCATCCTGTCGATGTCGTCTATGAAGACGATCGCCCCGAACGCCTTCTTGTCCGCCCGATCGAGCGCTCTGACCAGCCCCTCGAGGTCATGCGGAGCCCCGGCCTCCGGCTTCGCCCCGGGGGGGAACGCCATCTCGGAGTAAAGCTTGTCGACGACCGACCTCTCGTCCTCCCCCTTCTCGGCTTTGACCATGACCGAGAGCATCCCCTGTTTCTCCGCCACATGGCGGAAATGCCGGAGGAGGGAGCTTTTGCCGCCTCCGGGCCCGCCAATGACCGCGATCACCCCTCCCTGCCTCGATATCACGCCGTTCTCGAAACCATTAAATATCCTGGATTCGTCTTTCCTGCTGATGATCTCCTCGGGATCCTCTTCCCAGGGAGCGAAAGGGTTTGGTCCTTTGATTTAAACCACCTGTTTTTAGTTTTTACGACAACAAACTACATTTATTGTAGTTTTTGTAGTTTTCATAGACTATGCGGGCATACATATTTAAAAAGCGGGGAAAGCCCGAATATACCATGTCAACTGCAAAGAATGTGTTCGGGGTCATGGTGCTCATGCTCCTTGTCGGTGCCGTCTTCGCGCAGGGCGCCGTGCTCGGCCAGGAGAACCAGAAGGAGAGCCAGGTGGTCATCACTCCAGCTGATGATGACGGCAAGGTCATCAACATCAGCGTGATCGTCTTCGAGCCTGCGGTGAGCACCGGCGGCACGAATATACGCGACGTGATGGCCCAGATAACCTCGGACTGCCACGGCAACCAGACCTGCATCCTGCAGAGGTCCGCCGAGGCGACGAACGCATCCACCAGCTATCGGCTCAATGCAACTCCGCTCATGGGGGCGCACTTTGTGGTTGAGTATTTCAACCCCCAGGGCAATGCATTCCGCGGGATGTGGAGCACGGTCCCGGGATGCGAGAACATCGTGGCTGACCAGCCGGGGACCGCTTACCGGCCGACATCATTAGGCGGCACCGAATCATATACATACTACTATGCGCAGTGCGACCTTTCCGGCATAGTCGGAAGCACCCGCACCAGCGTGAGGGCGACTTTCGTCCCCCAGCCGGAGCAGTCCCAGATCGCTTCGAGCTCGGCCGAATACGAGTACAACAACGCTCACGTATCTCCGGCGAGCGAGTTCACCCAGAACATCAACAACTTCATCCGGGGGGTATCCGAGAGCGGAGGCGCCGGCATAGGGGTCGGCGCGCTCCCGTGCGTGGGGGTATTCCTCATCATGGGCCTCCTGCTCGCTTCGATGTACTTCTCGGGCAAATCGCCGATATCGATGCTCGACATAACCACCCCGAGGCTTCCTTCGCCGAAGGGTGTGACGGCAGGCGGCCAGATCCTCGCTCCGTTCGGTTACACGGAGATGAAGAGGACCACGAACCAGAAGATGGTCGCCGCCGCGGGCGCGCTCAGCGCGACCACGAGGGTGCTTTCGTCCAGGATGGGCCAGGACGGGGATACGACCCGCCTCCGCCAGATGGCACGGAGCGCCCAGGGCGATGCGGCAGACCGCGCAGCCAACATAGTCGGCAGGGAACGGCAGGTCGCCGAGGCGGTCGTTGTCGCAGGACGCGCCGCCGGCATGAGGCCGGCCGAGCTCGAGTCTCTCGCAAGGAGGCTCCCGTACCACTACGGGGATGCAGAGCACAGGACAGTAGCCCAGATAATCGAGAGGCTGGAAGCCAAGGGGGGCCGGGAAGCCCTCATGGCGATGACCCTCAAGGACTACTTCCTCGGGCAGAGGACCTTCCAGAGCCTTGAAGTGCTCACAGCCCACCCTGATGTGGGCAAGAGGAGCGTCCTCCACTACCGCATGTCCACCATGCTCGGCAAGTTCTACGGGGCCAACAGATATGCCATCGTAGGCGGGGCTGTGATGTCAGGTTTCGACTCCACATTCAGGACCGCCCGTGTGATGGGCAGGATGTCCAAGGCGATGGTCACAGAGACTGCGCCTCTGGTCAGATCGACCGCGAGGACCACGATGGAGATGCTCGGAGGCAGGGTGGAGACGCTCGAAGCGAAGGGCAGGACATCTCCGGCAGCGGCCTGGGTGGCCGGCCAGCTCCAGAAGCACCCGTCCCAGGTCGTGGTAGGGGCCATGTACCCTGTCGCGGACAAGATGGGGCACCTCTACAAGACGCTGCGCAACGAGGCGACTCACGACGAGATGAGATACGTCCTCCGCCAGCTCTACAAGAAGATGGGCGTCCGCTTCGACGTGGGTTCAGAGGAGCTTGCTAGCATGGGCCATGTTGATATGGACATCCTCAAGAGGTCAGGATACACCGGTTCGGCCGCGCTGCTCGCTGCTGAGGAGGAGATAAGGAAAGTCCTCTCCAACTCGGCCATGAACTCGCAGGACAAGCTCTCGGCGCTCATGAGGGTGGCGGAGAGCCACGGCGCGGCGATCGACCACCAGATGGTCAACCTCACGCGGCGCATGGAAGCCATAGAGGCCACAGGCCAGCCGGAGCACGTCAAGATGCTCCTGCTCACCCAGGCTCTCGAGGAGCAGAACAAGGTCCGCATGTCCATGAGCACCGGAGGCAGGGTCAGGGATGACGCTTTCGTCTGCCATGTCGGCGGCGAATCGCTGAGGGGGAACCAGGTCTGGGAGACCATGGTCCTCCGCACGATGATTTGGGACGGGGAGCGCGGCTTCCTCCGGGGCGGCATAAAGGAAGAGCTCGTCAGCGCGCGGCTCAATGTGGCGAACCGGCTCGGCTCGCTCGATCCGACCACCGCGATGGAGCAGCTTCCCGAGCACATGAGGAACCCGACCCAGCTCAAGGCTGTCGCAGAGAGGAACAGGCAGGACCTGGTCTCTCTCTTCACAGAAGAGGGCAGGAAGGAATACCAGGCCTACGCGGCCGCGAACGGCAAGAGCGGCAACATAACGCAGGCTTCGATAGCGGACCTGGTCCACTTCATGCAGGGGGGCGCCATGGCCCGCACGGGCAAGATCGACCCCAAGACCGGCAGGATGACCTGGTACGCTTCCGACATGGAGCTCGGCCTCCAGCCGAACCACACCCTGGTCGATGTCAAGAGGCACTGGGTGTCGGCGCTGAACGCGAAGGAGAACTTCGCCATAGGCCAGTGGGTCGAGTCGCGGTTCACCAGGAGCTACTCGCCTGCATTCAACGCTTCGATAGAGGCCCAGCTCGACAGGATGCCCGGGGCATCCACCTGGACCGTGGAGCAGAGAGGTCAGGCAGCGAAGAAGCTGTGGGTGAACGAGCAGCTCATGACGGACATGGAGTCCAGGTTCAACTCCCACTTCGGCCAGAACACCTACGGGACCACGAGGGAGACCACCCGGTTCTACGCAGGCGTCATGACCGGTTTCATGGAGAAGGCCCTCCAGGAGAAAGGGCTCGAAGCGAACCACCCGGACATGGTGTTCCTCCAGAAGGCCGACACCACCAACCCGAAGCACCTCGCCAAGCTCAGCGAGATGATGAAGACCTACGCCAGCGAGTTCAAGGCTGTCACCAGCAGGGAGATGACCTACGATGACATCGCCAAATCGAACAAGGCCGTGGTCATGCTCCATGAAGGGGGCTACGCCTACTACAAGAAGGGCATGATGCTCAGCGACTACGACCGTGTGATGGCCGGCGAGACCGCCCTCCGCGACGGCAAG
Source organism: Candidatus Micrarchaeia archaeon (assembly GCA_046331685.1). Lineage (GTDB taxonomy): Archaea > Micrarchaeota > Micrarchaeia > Anstonellales > Bilamarchaeaceae > Bilamarchaeum. Next base: position 221,929 of record JAXLQI010000003.1, read on the forward strand.
GGCCAGCTCAGGAAATTCATCCCGGAGGAGGTCGCTGTGAACTTCTCGGGCAGGGACGACCTGATGCAGCAGTTCCACAAGGTCCGCTCCTCCAAGGATCCGAACGAGTGGCAGGCGTTCTGCGACTCGACGGTCAAGTGGGCCAAGGAAGGCGGCTACAGCTACGAGAAGGAGAAGGTGCTCGCCGCGGTGCTCTGGCAGTACGCCACGACCACCCACGACTACGACCGCTTCTGGAAAGAGAGCGCGGTGTCGGTCGAGGCCAAGCGCAACGTCACTCCGCTCGCTCCGAACATGCTGCGGTTCTTCGGTGTCGAAGGCAACAAGTACGGCGACATCATCAAGCCGTTCCGGGACATCGGCATGCACGGCGGGGACTACATATCCAAGGTGGCCCTCGCATCGGGCGGATCGCTGCTGAAGACCTCGTACGACATCACTCCTGTATCGTCGCAGCTGAGGCTCCACTCGTTCCAGCTCGCGAGCCAGATCAACTCGGGCGCCATCCTGAAAGGGCTGACAGAGGACGAGAAGACAGCGTACCGCGCGGTCGCGGCCCAGCACGGGGCATACATCCAGGTATGGCAGTACGCCATAGACAGGAACCCGTGGAGGACCTCGACATCGTTCGGCACCCACCAGGCATACGGATCGTTCTTCCAGTTCGGTCCGGCCGTGCCGTTCTCGGTCAAGGACAACCTGAGGGCTTACATGAGCAAGGGCGAGTACACCAACTTCATGTCCTTCTACGGGTTCCCGATGGACCTCGCAGGGAAAGTCATGAGGCCCTACGTCAACATGATGAGGGGCATGCAGATGTCCATGCAGGGCTATGCATCCAGGTGGGACTCCACAGGGGATTCCCTGCGCCAGTGGAACTCGACCGAGCCGCGGCTGCTCGAAGCGATGCAGTCGCTCAACCCGTTCTCGTTCAAGTGGTTCGGGGGCAAGAACTCGGAGAGGCTCGCAAAGCTCAACGGCATGGGCGGAAGCCTGGAGAGGCACCAACTGGCCGGCAACGACTACATGACCGGCCTCCGGCAGGCGCCGCAGGACATCTTCCTCCAGAGGAAGGGTGTCTATGCGAGCGCGAGGACCGGCGATGCCAACCCGGGCGAGACCACCTACAACTACCGCATGGAGCTCCAGGCGGATGCGCCGATGGCGGAGTATCTCTACCGCTCGAAGGAGGCCGCATACCTCTACGACAAGGGGGTGGAGAAGGCTGCCATGGACAACACGGTCCGCAGGACCGTCTCGGCCGAGGCCCTCGCGATACGCAGGGACCAGGAGATGAGGGGATTCGGCGTGCTCC
>JAXLQI010000004.1:0-111232 GCA_046331685.1 Candidatus Micrarchaeia archaeon
GGTCCTGCGCGCCTTTGATCTCGACACGGGCTCCGCCTTCGGTGGATATATTGACATCCTGGCGTATCGTGCCCAGCCCGCGGGCGACTTTCCCGCCGGTGCGCAGCATCATGCCTATCTTCTGCGCCACCTCGACAAGATGCTCCCCGTCCTTGATATCAGGCGCGGTCGATATCTCGATCAGCGGGATCCCGAGCCGGTCCAGGCGGTAGGCGGCCTTGCCGTCAGCCGAAGAGAGGATGCCTGCGCTCTCCTCCTCCAATGCGATGAGAGGGATGGCGATCGAGCCCTTGGAGCTGTCCATGTGCCCGTTCACCGCTATTATCGAGGTCCTCTGGAATCCAGAGGTGTTGCTGCCGTCTATGACCATCTTCCTCATCACATGCACTTCGCTGACCGGGACAGCGTTGAGCTGGAGCGCGACAGCGAGCGCCGTGCGGAGCGCATCGAGGTTCATGGTGCTCGGAGGCTCCTCATCGGTCTCGACGAGGCAGTTGTTCGAGGAGAATGCCTGGTATTCGAATTCCCTGCCTTTCGCGAACTCGGCCTGGGATGCCTGGTCCACCTCCCCCAGCTCGCTGAAGACCGGGTGGAGCCTCCGCCTGAAGCTGAACTGCGGCTTCTCTTCGTCAGAGATGTCGCAGCCGCAGGAGCAGAACAGCTTCCTCCCTTCGAGCCTCTGGTGGATTTCGATGCCGATCTTGACCATAGGATCACCCTTCGAGCGCCGAGCGGGCGCTGATCTCCCCTGCGATGTTCTTTTCCATCAGCTCGCGGACAGATTCCATCTTCCTGGTCTGGCCGAGGGCCCAGCATAGCTTGGCGTATGCGGCCTCAGGAGTCCAGTCTGCCCCGTCTCCGATGACGCCGGTCTCGCGGAGGAGCCTGCCGTTCGTATAGACGCGCAGGCAGACACGGCCTGAGATGCACTGGCTGCTCATGACGACCGGGATCCCGGAATCTATGAGCCCTTTTATCGGCTTGTAGATGCCTTTGACCGTCTTGTCGCCGAACGCGTCCGTGGGCACATGGCCGAGGCCGGTCCCGACGAGCACCACCCCGTCATACTTGTCCAGCCCGGAGATGAGATCCGGCCTGATGTTGGGGTGGACATAGACCAGGGCGACATTGTCGTTGATCGTCTTCCTGCTCACCAGGCCGCTCTTGTGCCTCGGGCTGAAATCCGAAAGGCGGTCGAACCTCCTCGAGCGGTAATCCACGGCTGCGAGCGGGAGGGAGTTAATGGAGTGAAATGCGTCGCGGCGCGATGTGTGCATCTTCCTCACCCTGCTTCCCCGGTGGAGGTGGCAGAAATCATCATCCGTGGTCGCGTGCATGCATACCCCCACTTCCCCGATGTCATGCGTCGCGGCGAAGACAGAATTGAGGAGATTCATCTCGTTCTCGCTTGAAGGCCGATCCGAGCTGCGCTGGGAACCGACGAAGATTACCGGGACCGGCAGGTCCTGGAGCATGAAGCTGATCGCTGCTGAGGTGTATGTCATCGTGTCGGTGCCATGCATGACGACGATGCCCTCCGAGCCGGCCTTGATCTCCTCTTCTATGGAATCAGCCAGCAGCTTCCAGTGGTGCGAGTTCATGTCTTCCGAAAAGAGCGAGAAGATCTGGCGCGAGTGGATGTTCCATTTCTCCAGAGCCGGGAACGCAGCGCGGAGCTCCCTTGGGGTTATCGACGGGTAGACCGCGCCGGTGCGGTACTCTATCTTGGACGCTATCGTCCCGCCGCACCCGAGGATCGAGATCCCTCCTTTCCGCCCTGCGTCCTCGTCAGCCCCTGCCGGCGCCTTCAGCACCGCTTTCTCTATGAGCTCGACCGATTCGCAACGGAGACCGGTGTTGTAGCCCGTGTCGAGCTTGAGCACGATTATGTCCGGATCCCCGGAATCGGGCCTTGGCATCAGCAGCCCTTCATACGGGCTCCCCGCCGATTGCACCCGGATCCGGTCACCGACCCCGATCCCTTTCCTCTTGAGTTCATCGCTGATTTTCTGAGAATACATAGAAGATCCCGCGCTTTGATGGATTAGATTGTTGGGAAGCGATTAATTACCTTTGCAGGCTCAGCCGTTCAGTTTGTATATCTTGACCGCCCCGCCGTTCGGGGTGGAGTAAACGAGGCTGAAACCCGGGAGCTCGCCGAGGAAGATCGCCTTGTACATCGCCGAGTCGTAGAACTTGCCTTTGCGGTCCTCATAGCCGGATTTGACCTCTCCGTTCTCTATCCAGATTGGATCTTTGGTGTAGAATATCGTGGCCGAAGTGACAGGGCCCATCTGCGGCGTTGAGGGGATCTGCTGGGGGAGCTGGAGGATGCCCTTGTTGAGCCTGAGGTCGCCGTTCGGGTAGGTCTGGTTGAGGTAATATGTCGCGAGCGCCTTCTGCCCGTCAGCGAGGGTGGTCTCGGCAGCGCAATAGACCGGCACCGCGCGGATGACATCCCGGCAGTATGCCATCGCGTTCGCGTCCTGCGGGTTGATGCAGAACTCGGGGTAGCTGGGCATGTAGTTGTCGCCTGCGAATATCTTGTATGCGGTGAAACCCGTCCGGTTGGTGAGGGATGACACGGTGCAAGGCGTCTGCGATATATAGATGGTCTCCCAAAGGTGGTCGGCTTCGCATCTCGACGCCCCCGGGAGCTGCGCTACGGTCGTCTGGTTGTCGTAGGCGCACGAGAGGTAGTTGAGCGCGCCGTATTTCCCTCCGAGCGAGCCTCCGCCTGAGATCAGCTCGATGTCGAAGAGGGCGTATCTCGCGTCGTGCGCCTTCATCCACGAGATGAGCTGGTCGGGAGTGGCGTCGATGTAGCCGTGCGCGACCGCGCCGATCATCGCGGTCGACATATGCTCGTTCCGGATGACGGCGTTGCGGTCGCCGAAATAGTTGATCCAGTGGCCATAGTCCCACCATGACATTATCCTCGCTCCGGGCTCGGTGTTCTTCTTGATCCACTCCATCGAGTCGATCCAGTAGTCGGATATCCTCTGGCAGCGGAAGTAAGCGGCCTGGGCTTCCCATGGGGGGGCGAGATTGGGGTTCGCGAGGGATTGCGGCGATGAGAACATGGAGAGCAGGCAGAGCTTGTAGCTGTACTGGGAATTCGTGCCGTTCGCCGCGTATCCGAGCGGATCGGCCGCGGCAGCGCATACCTCGGCGTCTTTGGTCGATGAGCATATCTGCTGGAACTTCGCTGCGAGGGCCTGGGGATCGTTCTGGTAAAGAGTCTGGAAAGAGCCCCAGAGCAGCGATGGCGCGAAGCCCTGGAAAAGGAACTGCATCGCGACCATGAACCCTCCGACCAAGAGAAGCATCCCGATGGCTTTCCTGCGCTCCTTCTCATCCTTGAGGAGGACCGGTATCGCGTTCTCGACCTGAGCGAGGGCGAAGCCGATGCCGATCGCCAGCAGGACCGCTGAATAGATCGAATACTTGGCCTTCACAAGCCCCACGGCGAGCGGGGGCAGGATCATCGCGAGGAAGAGCACGAACTGGCTGTCATCCTCCTTCTTCATGAACCTCCAGCCGCAGTATACGGCTGAAGAGAGGAGAAGGAACACCCAGAAGAGCATCTGGCTCACGGTCTTGTCAGTCCATTCGACGCTTGTGCCCAGGGCGAGATTGACCAGCCCTACGAAAACGCCCAGGATCAGGTTGGAGGCGATGGAGAAAGGGATGAGCAGGATGAAGAGGAGCATGTTGACTATGCTTCCGAAAGAGTCCAGGACCGGAGGTATGGAATAGCTCTGGGCTATGAAGCCCATCGTCCCGCTGAATTCCAGGGGGGCGAGCCCCTGCTCTGCGATCGTCCGGTCGAGGGGGCGGTTGAACTGCGCGATCTCGAAGCCTGCCTTGCCCAGGTTCCTGATGTAATCTCCGACAGGCGTCGCGGCATAGACCAGCAGCCCCAGGACGAGTATGATCCCGAGCGCGAGCATCGCCTGCTGGCGGTCATGGAGCTTCTCCTTGAGGGCATAGAGCACGCCCGCGAAGATGATGGCCGAGAGCACCCCCGCGGCTATCGAGAATGAAAGCCCCCCGGTCTCGAAGAGGGCCTTGACCACCGCGCCTCCGAGGAGCGGGCCGATGGCGAACATGATGAAGGAGGCCATGATCAGATGTCGGAGCTCCCTGTTGTCGTCGTCCCGGAGGAAGAACAGCACCGCCTGGATGCCGATGAAGATGATGACCGAGGCAAGGGCAAGGATCTGCGATGAGCTTCCGAGCGAGAGAGCGGCGAAAGCGAGGCCGGCCAGCACCGGATATTTGATGTCGGGACCGGGGGAGAGATCGGACATGGACGGGATGCGGATGTCTTTCCTGCGGAGGGCAAGCAGGAACATGCTGTAGAAGAACGTTATCGCGAAGAACGCGTAAGGCTGCACCTCTTCCTCGCCTGCGGCCAGCTTGTACACGAAGACAGGTATGAAGGATGCGAGGCCTGCGGCCACGAGCCCCCATTCGCGTTTCCCGGTGGCGCTGGAGACGAGAAGATAGATGAAGAACACTGCGAAGACCGCCGCGAGTGGAGGATACATCGATGCGATTAGCGCCAAGCTCATGTTGTCATAGGCCCCGCCGCTGAAATAGAACATGTACCAGACTGACTCGAGGTAAGAGATGTTAGGGATCGCGCGGTGGTCGACCGTGACCTCAGGATACCAGGAGGTGGAGTCGTTCACCGGATTGTGCCCGAGAGTGAGCACCTGCTGGGCCGTATAGGTATAGTAGTATGGATCGAGCTCCTGGAAGACCGGGCTGTAGGAGCTGATGCGTATGAGATAGTTTACGAGCAGAAGGAGGATGAGGAAGCAGGCGATCACCAGCTCCTTCGAGAGGGTGACCTTGATCGTTGGCTTCGGGAGGGAGAGCCCCTCGTATGCTTTGTTCTTGACGAAGAAGGCGAGGGCGATCGCATAGAGGAGGGCTACTGAGACCAGTGCGATCGTATAGGTGAATTTCACCCCCAGGATGAAATACATGAGGAACGGTATGAAGGGGAGGATGACGAACCCAAGAGCGAAGCCTATCATGAGCCTCTCAAGAACGGTGAAGCCGTCCTTGCGGAAGACCGAGAAAGAGAGGATCGCACCCGGGATGAAAGTGGTTATGAATAACCAGACCAGGAATACAAGTGGCTCGAACGAAACAAACACATATTCACCAATTCAGAGATACTCGAGATCCCCAGAAGAAGCCCTCGAGAGGCCCGATGCCGGGCGGTCAGGCTCGGCTCCCCTTCCGAGGATGTACGGCGATTTGACGCCTGTTATGATTGCTGTGATGCTGATGGAATCCTGAAGGTTCGGGGATATCCTCGCCCCCATCTTGACGCTCGCCCCCTCATCGAAGCTCTGGGTCAGGAGCTCTCCCGCCCTTATCGCGTCGCCGAGGCTGAGGTCCGGCCCCCCTTCCAGGTGGATCAGGCAGCCCCTTGCCCCCTCATAATTTACATCTAGGAGCGGATGCTCGAGCGTGTCCTTCACGACATCCTCGACCTTGTTGTGGCCGCTGCCGCGGCCGAGCGATATCATGGAAAGGCCGCCGCCCTGCATGACGCTCTTGACATCCGCGTAATCCACATTGATGAGGCTCGGGAACATTATCGTGTCGGCGATCCCGGTCACGGCGCGGGTGGTTATCGAATCGGCGAGCTCGAACGCCTTGTTCACAGGCAGATTGGGGACATACGTAGCCAGCCGGTTGTTGTCGATCACGACCACGGTGTCGCAGACATCGACGAGCTCGTTGAGGGAGGCCTGGGCTTTCTTGAGCCGGACCCTTTCGAGGGCGAACGGGTAGGTGACCATGGCCACCACGATGGCGCCCTGCTCTTTAGCTATCTGGGCTATGATCGGGGCTGCGCCTCCTCCTGTGCCGCCTCCCATGCCCGCGCACAGGAACACCAGCTCGTTCTCGCCGATCTCGTTCCTCAGCATGTCGCGGTCGGCTTCGGCGCTCTTCTTCGCGACGTTAGTGTCGCCTCCGGCGCCGAGGCCGCGGGTGATGGTCTTGCCTAGGAGTATCTTCTTGTGGGCGCCCACCATATTCAGGTGCTTGCCGTCTGTGTTGATCGCGAACGTCCTCGCGCTCTTGATGCCGTTCTGATAGAGCCTGTTTACGCAGTTGCAGCCGGCACCGCCTACACCTAGAACCGAGATCCTTATCGCAGAGTTTTCCAGGTCCTTCTGGGCTTCTTTCGGCGGCTGCGGAGCTTCACCCTCCCTGGCAGCTTTTATGATGTCATCGAACATGTAGTCAACCACCGTAACTAGCTAGGATTACATAAGAAAAGAATATAAACGCGTGGTGCCTGGCAGGCCGAATATAAGCCTTTGGGGGGATCAACCGCCGTGCATCTGGTTGAGGTTGCCGACGAGCCTGGACAGATCGCAGACATTCCCGCCTACCTTCAGGAACCGCCCTGGATCCACCAACTCATCAGAGCATGAGAGGTCCGCTGTCGGAGGGACCTGGAGATCTATGACATAAGAGCTGCCGAAAGTCAGGTTCTCGGCTTCGGTCTCGGATCCGTCGCTCTGCACGAAGATATCGCAATCGAGTATGATCTTGCCGTCCGTGCAGCCGAAGTATCTCTTCCCGTCCTTGAGCAGGACCACCGGGTCCTGGCACTGCGGCGATCTGCCGCCGACCGGCTGGACCTGGATCCCGTCCCCGGTCTCATAGGTCGTCACTCCGCCCCCGGTGCATGTGCGCACCCGGACGTAGGTTTTCTGGGGCTGCGCCTGCGGAGGGACCGCAGCCGGTGCCGAGGCATCCGGCATCTCAGTCTGATCGGAAGTGTCCTGCACTGAGACCGCCGCGGCTGGTTGGAATATGTCCGGCGAAGCCTGCGCCATGGGCTCCGGTGCCTTCTTCTGCGGCGCAGCCTGCGGATGCGAGCCTGCGCTCATGAGAGCGCCTATGAAAAGCACGACCGGGACGAGCACTAGGATCAATGGTCTCATGTTTGATGATTATGCACCACATTAATTAAAGAACATTGGCCCGATTCACCCGCCAAGGTGGCAGACATTGCCGCCGGTGACGAACTTCGACTGGTCGTAGGCCCAGTCCCTGCATGAGATCTGGGATGGAGGGGTCTCCCTGAAATTGAAAGTGGATGATTCGCCGGGCAGCGCCGGATCGTAATCCGAACCGAACCAGTCGCATGATGGCATGATCATCTTACCATCGCAGCCGACAAAGACCTTGTCCTTGCGGACTATGGAGACCGTCTTCGAGCACTGGCTCATCCCTGCACCCCCGACCGTCTCCACCCTCAGCTCGGATCCTCCTTTAAGATAGACCTTGCTGGTCCCGGGCTTCCCGGAATATGTGTACGTGATATCGCATTCGAGCGGGAGCCCCAGGGAAACCAGGGAGGGGAAATCTTTACCAGCATAAGGGCTTGCCGCTTCCGGGGGAGGCTGCGCCGGGACCGTCTTGTTCTGCGGAGGTATGGCCGGAGGCGGTGCCTTGCCAGGTTCTGATGGCTTTGTGGAATCATTCACTGGAGCTTCGGACTGGGCAGGCTTGGAAGCGCAGCCGAAAAGGAGAACCGCCAATAATACTGCGAAGAGTGCTTTCACCTAGCTCGTCCTCCTGCCTTCCTGCTGTCGAGGCTGTGGCATGAGCGGGCTTACCGGTATGTTCGCCCTCTGAAGGATGGCACGGAGAGCGGAGTCGTCCGTATAGACGATCAAGCTGTTCGGGCGGCCGGAATGATCATAGCCGATCCGGGCCCTCCCGACGAGCTCGCTCGATTCCGGGTGGAAAGGATTCCTCTTGTATATGGGCAGCTCGGTGTACAGCGGGCGGTCCCCGATATACACCGTGCTTCCGCCGGGCCCGAAGTCCCTCATGAATCCGGTGCTCCTCCCCAGATCCGCATGGATGCCGGGATCGACATCGCGTACCGGTCCCGGCATGAATATCCCGGGGTCGTTATCCCAGGAGAGCGTGGGCATTGTCGTATAATACACAGACCCCGAGAGCGCAGACGACACCATGGATGAATATGACGAAAGGGAAGGCTGGAGGGGCGGAGACGGGGGCTTTCCAGAGAGCAGCCCGCTGAACTGCATACGGAAGAATTCCTGGATCCGGGCCTGGTCTATGACCGACGATGAGGAGCCTGACTCCCTGTGGAAGATCTCATGGAGGAAGCCGCCGATATCCTGCGGGCTCGTGAGCGACCGCAGCATCTGCGCAAAAGCGCGGACACGGTCGTCGACCGCACCCTGTTGCGCAGCCTGCCTCCCGGTTATCGAACGCAGCTCGTGCTCGACGCGGGGATCCGTAGTCGTGACCGAATAACCCGTCGGGAACGGGGAGTTGTTCCGGTATTGCACCTGCACGGTGCCTAGCGAGCCGGCGCCGCGCCCGCTCACCGCCCTCATGCTGCTCCCGATCCGCTCTTCTTCGGTGTTGCCCTGGACGATATACGCCTGGGAATACATATAGGCCGTCCCATCCGGTGCCGTCCCGTGGTGGGCCATCGCATCGTCGGCGGTTGTATATCCGCGCCCAAGCCTCTTCATAAGCTCGGCATACTGGTCAGCAGTGAGATCGTAGGTTCCCATAGGTATCAGCAGGATTAATCAGCCGGGCGGGAATAAAAAGATGGGGGGTTGACCACCACTTACCAGAAGGAGGGATGGGTGGGTGGAATGGTGGTTCCCCGCCATGAGCTTTATGGATATCCTGAGCCGCCCATGATGTCCTTGAAGCTGCAGACCTTGCCCGGTGTCTCGAATTTCGAGGGGTCCATGACCCAGGGTGCGCAGTTGAAGTCCGTGGCAGGCATGGTCTTCAGGTCAGGAGCCGAAGAACCGGCGCCTCCAGCCGGAGCGCCTGATGTCGGCTCGAGTTCCAGGAGCATCCAGTCGCAGCCCGAGAAGAGCTGGCCGTCGGAGCAGCCCATGTATAGCTGCTTGTCTTTCGTGACCATAACCGAATTGGTGCACTGTCCGCTGGATGAGTCCGGTACTTCGACGCGTGAAACTCCCTTGCCGTTCATGTACATCTTCATGTTCGTGGTCTTGTTCTTATAGACGCTCGTGACATCGCACTGGACCGGGATGCCGAGTGCCAGAAGGGCAGCATAGCCCTTGCCGCTCAGGTCGTTCCCTCCTGAGCTTCCTGTCCCTGTCCCTCCGCTCCCGGTGACATTCTCAGGAGGGGTGGTGGGCCTCGGGGGGACGTTCTGGTCTCCTCCGCTCCCGTTGGCCGGGAGACCCTTGGGGGGGACAGTCTCATTCGATTTAACAGTGGTGTTGTTGGCCTCTTTAGTTCCGCCAGCGCAACCGAAAATTAACAAACCCGCTACGAGCAGTAGTACTATCAACGCGCCTCTCATGGGAAGACCATACTTAGAGAATATTTATAAATCATCCAGTCTCCTTCCCGATAAATGACCCCATAATTTTCCATATCTGGCAATGGCCGCCCGGAGCCGCGATTGATTTTTATTACGTGGGTGCGATGGTTGCTCCGGTCATCTGATGGTCAGCCTAGAATCAAGACTTTTCGGGAAAACGATCAAGAACCCCCTGATATTAGCCTCGGGCATCCTCGGGATGACGAAGGCCAGCCTTGAGACCGCATGCGACAACGGCTGCGGAGCCGTGATCGCAAAATCCCTCACGATGGAGCCCCGCAAAGGCCATGAGGGCCCTAATATAGTGGAGACAGAAGCCGGGATACTGAATGCTATGGGTTACCCGAACCCCGGCATCGATGACGGGCTGAAGGAATTCGGCGGCTGGACGCGCGACGAGGCGCTGATCATCAGCATAGTCGGCAGGGACGCAGCCGAATTCGGGAGGCTCGCCGCCAAGGTCGAGGAGGCCCGGGGGACGCTCGGCGCCTGCGCGATCGAAGCCGTCATCTCCTGCCCCCACACGCCAGGCTATGGCACCATGGCAGGACAGGGGACCCCGGAATCCGTCGCGGAGATCACGGGAACGATCCGGGATAATTGCGGCATGAGGCTCATAGTCAAGCTGTCGCCTTCGGTGCCCGGCGAAGGGAAGGCCGCGCAGGCCGCTGCCGAAGCCGGAGCCGACGCGATCAACATGGGCAACTCCCTCGGCCCGGGGATGAAGATAGACCTGGCGAGGAAGAGGCCGGTGCTGGGATTCGGCGTCGGAGGCCTCACCGGCCCTGCGATAAAACCGGTGATAGTCCGCTCGGTCTATGATATCTATAAGACAGTGGACATACCAATAATCGGCACCGGCGGGATAACGAGCGGGGAGGACGCCATAGAGATGATGATGGCCGGGGCCAGCTGGGCGAGCATCGGGACGGCGGTGTATTATCGCGGACCGGGGGCATTCGGGGAGATCGCGAGGGAGATGAAGGCCTGGCTCGAGAGGAACGGCTACAAGGACGTCCGGGAAGTCATAGGTGTTGCGCATGAGAAGGTTCGAGACCATAAATCCGATATTTACTAACAGGGTGCGGAAGGCTATCGAAGAGAATTACCGCGTGAAGACGATAGAGATAGACCACGACATGAAGAGCGCCCTCCCGGGGCAGTTCCTTATGGTATGGATACCCGGTGCCGGCGAGCGGCCGATGAGCATCGGGAACAGCAACCCGCTAACTATATCCGTGGCCAACGTGGGGAAAGTCTCCGCCGAGATAACGAAGCTGAAGGAGGGCGACCGGATCTCCTACCGCGGGCCTTTCGGCAAGCCGTTCATGATCCCGGAGGGCTCCAGGAGGATACTCTGCATAGGCGGCGGGTACGGCGTGGTGCCGATGTACTTCCTCTCGCGGGTCGCCAAAGAGAACGGCGTCCAATCCATCGCCGTGATCGGCGGGCGGACCGAGAAGGACATCATCTGGGAAAGGCCCCTCTTCGCGGTATGCAGAGAGGTCTTCGTGACGACCGATGACGGCTCGCGCGGGAAGAAAGGCAACGTGATGGTGGAAGCGGCACGGCTGATAGAGAGCAAGGGCATCGACTGCGTCTATGCGTGCGGACCGGAGAGGATGATGGAGGCCGTAGCGCGCCTGTGCCGCCAGCACGGCATGCCGTGCCAGGTGAGCGTCGAGCGCTACATGAAATGCGGCGTGGGGGTATGCGGCTCGTGCGACATAAACGGGAAATTCGCGTGCGTTGACGGGCCTGTCTTCAGCGGAGAGGACGCCCTCGCCCTCAGCGAATTCGGAAAGGGGCACCGGGATGCCTCAGGAAGGTTTATCAGGTGAGTGATATGCTGGAGCTGGCCCACAAGAACGGTTATCGGATGTACAGGGTGGACGACCGGAGGATGCCGGAGAAGACGTTCATCATATGCTCGGAGCACGCATCCGATATACTCTACCGGCCCCACATCGCCGGGAAGGAACTGCTCGACCTCACAGAGAAGATGGCGTACGTGTTCATGGATGCGGTCGGGAGGGAGGTGCTCAGAGGGAAACGCACCGAGGACATAACCGAGCTGGTCTTCCTAGCCGGCGGTCTTTATTATCAGCTGAACAGCGGCTTCCGCAAGAGGTTCGGGATGGCCCTTCCCCAGTGCTTCCTGGGCATCAAGAGGCAGAGGGTGGAAGGCAGCGAGGGCGAGTTCACCGCTGTGGCCACATACGAGAATTTCGAGTCCCTCCCTGACAAAGGCACGGTGATCGTCGGCGACACCATCGCGACCGGAGCCACCCTCCAGAAAGGGATCTATCACCTGTTGGACGCGCTCGCCGAGAAGAAATATTCCCTCGAGAATCTCGTCATATGCTCGCTGGCCTGCTCTGTGCAGGGGGCTTTGCTCCTCAAGGAAGTCGAGAAGCGGGTCAAGCTCGACCACCCGGGGGCTAAAGTGTGGCTGTTCGCCGGCGAAGAGCTGTTCCACCTGATGCCCGACGGGACAGACCTGCGGTTCCTCTACCAGGATGCCGTCATACCGGACGAGACCAAAGGCAGGATACTCGAAAGGTACGGGACCTATCTGGGCCGGGAGATGAAATGCGCGGTCTTCGACTGGGGGACCAGGTGCAAGAACCCGCTCCGGCATTTCTCGGAGTTCATGGAGTTCGTCCACGAGATGAAGAAGAAGGAGCTCGATGAGAAGAGCAGGAGCGTCATCGAAAGTATGGAGAGCGAAACCGGAAGGATGATCGCGGAATTCGAGAAGCCGCTCTGATCAGGGGCGTCCGGATAGCGGGCTCATGTCGGCGCCGCACAAAGATACCGAGACGGATGTGAGGATGCGGTCGGCTTCGTACGGGCTGATGCCGAACGGGATTATGCCCCGGAGACTCTCCCCGCGGAATTCATGTATTATGGCATCGAGCAGATACGCCGAATCCGCGTTCGAGAACAGGTTGCCTGCCATGATGTCTTTCCCTGCATCGCAGAATACAGCGGCGAGATGCCTCCGCGCCTGCGGGGAATCCACCGCCCCGCTCTTGAGGAGGTCATAAGCCATGCGCGCCTTGTCCATCCTCGAGCGGATGCGGGCCTGGACCAGATGGGAGGCGTTCTCCTGGTCAGTCTCGCCCTGCCCGGCTCCGAGCAGGCTCGCCATCGCTTCATCATACCTGGCGCGGAAAAGCCCGCAGAGCCGGTCCTGGACGAGCGGATGGATCCCTCTGGATGCGCCTGACGAGCGATAAGGATCCCCCGAAGTATCCTGTTTTCCGGATGAGCGGTAGAGATGGGATATCAGGGAAATAATCTCGCCGCAGGTCGAGCTTTTTGACCCGGCGATGCGCAGGACGTAGCCCACCCGCTGGTCTGTGTCCAGCCCTTCTTTCCTCAGGCCTTCGCGTGCGATATTCACCAACGGCTCCAGCTCAGGCAATCCCCTGAGGAAAGCCCTGGCCCGCTCCCTGGCCGTGTATTGCGAACCCTGGCTGTTGAGGCGTGAATTCGTCATGCGGCCATTCACCTGAGAGTCAGAGCTTCAAAGGAATCGATGTCATTCGCGATATCGGATAGGGCCCTCGCCGCCACCCTCATCGCGTTCCTCTCTGCATCCGCGGCAGCCTTCCTCTCCACAGCGGTACCGGCGAACGATTTCCCTGGGATCGCGCCTATCGCCGCGGAGACAAGGCCGCTGAAGACAGGCACATCAGCACGCCTGAACTCGCCGGCCAGGGCATCGACCGCAGGGGCTTCCATCTCTGTGCTGATGATGCCGTAGGTGTCGCGGAGCATCGCGAAGCCGTCCTCCCCTATCTCGGCGTAGAGGGAGTCTTTGGCGAAATTCGGCCCCACGAGGTTCCGGATCCCCAAGCTGTCGGCCGCGCGCTGGAGGCGGAGCACGAGCCTGGGCGAGGCAGAGGTCGCGAGGCTCTGGCCGTCATGGCTAAGCCTGAGGTTGCCGTATTCTGAGATCAGCTTCCGCAGGGCGTCGGCCTTCGCTGCGATATTGATGCCGGTGTAATTGAGCGACTGGAGCGTCGACTGGATGAGGGCGCCGATGGAACCGTAGCTGTCGGTGGCTATCAGGACGTCCCCGATCCTGACCGGTATCTCCGAAGGCGAGCGGCTGTTCACCCCGGCGCAGGTGCCCGCACGGACGACGTAAATACCGTCGCTTTTGACGAAGCTGCCGCCGAGATTATAGCCGTCAGCCCTGGCGAAGTGGAGCACTTCCTTGAGGTTGATCTGGGTCGCCGAGCATCCCATCTGCGTCTCGACCACCGCGACCGGAACATCTATGTCTGACCTGCGGGTCCTGACAGAGCCTACAGCGATAGAAACCCGGCCGAAAGCTTTCAGCCCGACCTTTTCCCTCGCTTCTTCATCTATGAAACGGGCACCGGGACCGAAATTCAGGATGGAAGGCGAGCACTGGACCCTCACGCGGCTTCCCACCGCGATTATGAAAGGAGGGAGCATGCCGTCGTTATCCCTGAGGAAGGGGATGTCTTTCCATCTCTTCAGCTCATGGAGGATCCCGACGCACGTGTGCGAGCCGAGGACCGGCGGGCGGGTCTTCGCGGGCGCAGGGTCAGCACCATTGCACGCGCTGTCCGCTTCGGTCTTCAACGGCGGGTGTGGAAATGCCGGCGGACGTGCCATTTTGAAAAATGTCTTTCCCATGTTTGTTCGCCTCAAAACCAGAATAGCATATTATGTGGTTCAATTTAAATAGATATGTAGTTCTCCAGGACGGAAACGCCTCTATTACCAATAAAATGGTAGCTACTAATATATAGGTAATCCTCCCTGAGGATATGCGCTATGGAAAATCTCGACAAAGCCGCAGCCCAGCTCCGGGAAGGCAGGATGGTGGTCCTCTACGACTCGGAGAAGCGGGAGGGAGAGGCAGACCTGATATTCCACGCAAGCTTCGCCGATCCGGGGAAGACCGAGACCCTCCGCAGGGATGCCGGAGGGATGATAGTGCTCGCGATAGGAGGGGAGATAGCAGGCGAGCTCGGCCTCCCGTTCCTCCATGAGATGTTCGCCAAGAACGGGGTGAAGAACACGTACGTGAGGACGAACTACGCCGACACCCCGCCCTACACGACCCCGGTGAACCATATCCGGGCCCACACAGGAGTCACAGACGACGACAAGGCCCTTGCCATAAAGGATTTCTCGAACATCTTCACGCAGAAGGACCGGAGGGGATACTATGAGAGCATGTTCAGGACGCCCGGGCACCTCCCTATATGCGTGTCGAAGGGGATAGCGAACCGGAGGGGGCACACGGAGCTCGCTGTCGAGCTCGCACGCAGGGCCGGCCTCAGCGAATGCATGGTGCTCTGCGAGATGCTCGGGAGCGGCAAGGCTCTGCCTAAGAAAGATGCTCAGGGATATGCGAGGAGGAAAGGGCTCGTCTTCGTAGAGGGGAGAGATATCGCCGGAAAATGAACCGCCGGG
The DNA here is from genome assembly GCA_046331685.1 of Candidatus Micrarchaeia archaeon. Lineage (GTDB taxonomy): Archaea > Micrarchaeota > Micrarchaeia > Anstonellales > Bilamarchaeaceae > Bilamarchaeum. The sequence goes on from JAXLQI010000004.1 coordinate 14,861, forward strand.
AGGTTTTCAGATGAGGATCGGGATAGTCGACACAACATTCTCGAGGGTGGACATGGGCCGGATCGCAGCCGATGAGATAACGAAGAGTTTCCCCGGCGCGCAGCTGGAGAGACGGACCGTGCCAGGCATAAAGGATCTCGCGGTCGAGTGCAAAATCCTCCTCGATTCAGGATGCGACATAGCAATGGCGCTCGGCATGGTCGGGGGGGCGCCCATCGACACCCAGTGCGCCCATGAGGCATCGCTGGGCATCCAGCAGGCGAAGCTGATGACGAACAAGCACGTAATCGAGGTCTTCGTGCATGAGAACGAGGCATGGAGCGGGGCTGAATTCATAGGGATATGCGAAGACCGTATCAGGAAACATGCGCACAACGCCATCCATCTGGTTGGCGGGCGGAGGCTCCTTGCCGAGAAAGCCGGACGCGGAGTCCGCCAGGGCCGGGAGGACGAGGGTCCTGCCGAGAAAGACAAGAAGATCCTGCTCGGCATCGTGGCCGGAAGCTTCAATGGAGAGATAACGTCCCGGATGAAGGAAAATGCCGTGAAGAGGGCGAAGGAAGCGGGAGCGGAGACGATCGTGATCGATGTCCCTGGTGTGTACGACATGCCCCTCGTAGTGAAAAAACTCCTGATGGACAAGAAAGTCGACGGTGTGGTAGCCCTCGGAGCCGTGGTGAAGGGGGATACCGCCCATGACGAAGTGATAACGAAGGACGCTGCCAAGCGGCTCGGCGAGCTGTCGCTCGAGATGCGCAAGCCAGTGACTCTCGGCATCATCGGGCATGGCGTGGACTGGGAAGGCGCTGTGGAGAGGGCGGATGGATACGCCCAACGGGCCACCGACGCAGCGATATATCTAATCAAGCTCCTGCGGAAGAGCAGGTGAGGGATCCATATGCTGAAAAAAGTCGCCGAGGCTTTCCTGCCTACGAAGTTCGGGAACTTCACCGTGCATGCTTTCGTCGAGGACAATGGGAAGGAGCATCTGGCGCTGACCAGGTGCGAGCATGAGGCGCACGAGGAGCTGCCTGTGCGCATCCATTCGAGATGCCTCACAGGAGACACGCTCACTTCCAGGCGATGCGACTGCCACGACCAGCTCGAGGCATCCATGCGGTATATCGAGAAGAAGAAGTGCGGGATGCTTATCTACCTGGACCAGGAAGGAAGAGGGATAGGCCTCGCGAACAAGATCAAGGCTTATGCGCTCCAGGACAGCGGGATGGACACCGTCCAGGCGAACGTCCACCTAGGATTCGGAGAGGACCAGCGCGATTATTCGGCGGCGGCTGACATGCTGAAGTCCTTCGGGATAAAGAAGGTGGCGCTGATGACCAACAACCCGCAGAAGATCAAGGACATCGAAAGCCACGGCATCTCGGTGACAGAACGCATCCCAATCGTCACGAAAGTGAACATATTCAACAAGAAATACATGGACACAAAGAAGAAGAGGATGAACCACATCCTCTAGCCAGGTATGCCCATGAAGCTCTCCGGCACAGAATCGCCGAAATAGGTGAGAGAGGTCTGCTGGCTGACGAACATGCCGCCGCCTGGGGAATACCCGAACCGGTAGACCCGGGAGAGGTCCAGGGTGATGTTGCGGGATACGATGATCCCGTTCCCGTCATCCAGGCATTCGAAGAAAGGCGCCGCCTGGCGGGCGAGGCCCCAGACCACCGCCTGCTGGTCCTGGTCGAGAGACTGGTTGGCGAGGATCCATTCAGCGTACGACCGGTCCGCGGCCAGCAAGAAGCCCTCGCACCTGAAACCGCCTATCTCCTGCCTGCCCGTCCTCGTTATCCTCAGGAGCCTGCTCATGTTCACCTGCGGGGGCATCGGGGTGCGCCCGAAATAAGCGCAGCCGGTCCGCATCTTTTCCAGCGAATCCAGATAGGACTGCCAACCGGCGTCGCCGAGCAGCCTCATTGAGCACCGGTCGCCGCACTGGTAGAGGCGGCCATCCTTCCAGATGAGCGTTGCGTTACGGACTTTGTCGGAGACGACTTTCTTCATCTCCTGCCCGCGCACATAGGTCCTCACCGTCTGGTTGAGATCATTCGAAGCCGCGATCGATTCAGCGAGCGGGATCTCCTCCGGGACCGAGGGCACCAGCCCTACGATGGAGCCGACGGCACGGTCTTCGGTCACGATGAGGAAATCATGCGAAAGCGTCTGGCAGGAGCGGTTCTTCAGCGAGTAATAGAGCGCTTCGTCGGCAGAAGGACCCTGCCGGACCGCAGGCTCCGGAGCGGGCGCCTTGCTGATCCCGGCCAGGTAGGGCAGGACGGCCGGGAGGAGGACGATGAGGAGCACCGCGGCCATCGCGATCATGCCTAATGTGAAAGCAGCTATCACCATCAGGGGATCCGCCTTGGCCTTGTCATGTCGCATAATGGAGGTACCACCTAAAAGTTTAGAATGGTTGGCGAACAATTCCATCCGATGGCAGACAGATACATGAAGCTGGCCCTTGCGCTCGCGAAGAAAGCCGACCCTGCTCCGAACCCGAGGGTAGGCGCCGTCCTGGTCAAATCCGGAAAGATAATCGGCACCGGCTACCACAAGAAAGCCGGGATGCCTCATGCCGAGATAGAAGCGATCAACGACGCGATCAGGAAGGGCGGCGGCCCAGATGCGGTGCGCGGGGCCACGATATATGTGACATTGGAGCCTTGCTCGCACCGCCTGAAAAGGACCCCTCCCTGCACGGACTCGATCATAGGCTATGGGATCCGGAAAGTCGTCTATGCGATGGACGACCCTAATCCGATGGTGAGCGGAAAGACGGTCCTGCTCGAAGCCGGCATCGAGGTCGAGGGGCCGGTGGCTCCGAAGGAGGCCTCGGCGCTGGGGAAGGAATACATCTCAGCCATGTCCAGGAAACCCCTGGTCATGATAAAGATGGCGATGAGCGCCGACGGCAAGACCGCCACTCGCAGCGGGGACTCGAAATGGATAAGCTGCCCGGAGGAGAGGGGGCTCGTGGCCAGGCTCCGCACAGAATATGATGCGGTGATGGTGGGGGCAGGCACGGTGACCGCGGACGACCCTAAGCTGACATCCCGGATCAGGGGCGGACGAGATCCGGTGAGGATTATCATCGACGGGAACCTCAGCATACCTCCGGGATCCCGCGTCCTCCATAACCCTGACGGAAGGACGATAGTGGTGGCGTGCGAGAAGGCCCCTGAGAGCAGGATCAGGAAGATAGCCACAGCAACAGAGGCGCATGTCATGGTGTGCGGAAAGGACAGCGTGGACTTCAAGTCGCTGCTCGATGCCCTCCGCGGGATGGGGATCCGGAAGATCCTCATCGAAGGCGGGAGCGAACTCAACGCGAAGGCGATGGAGGCCGGGATCGTGGACAAGATCATGCTTATCATAGCGCCCAAGATAATCGGCGGGCGGGATGCGTTGGGAGTCATAGGGGGCACCGGGATAGGAAGGATGAGAGATGCGATCATGCTGAAGAACATGAAGACGAAAAAAATTGGGACCGACCTGATACTGGAATTCGACGTCAGCCGCTGATATTCTGGTAATTGCCCTTGATGAAGCCATATGCCCGGAAGACATACCACCCATCCGGCTCGATCGTGTTGTTCTGGTTTTTCCATGTGTCGTCGAACTTTGGATAGACCGACGTCTCAGGCGAATAGAGGAGAGCCGGGATGCTCTTGATCCTGTATCTCCCTATCAGAGCCTTGCCTTCTGCGGAGCCGGCCTCGACCACGGTCTTGTTCTCCAACTCGATCCCGACAGCATTCACGATGTAGTCGGAGAGATCGTTTACGACGAAACAGTCCGAGCAGCTGCTGTTGACGATCTGTATGGAGTCTACGAGCCCCCGGATCGAGCGGTTCGGCGCGAGCTGGACATAAGGAGGCTGGACCTTCCTCAGTATGAACCATCCGTCCCGCTCCGAGCCGAGAGGCTTGAGCTGCGTGTACACAGGATAAGCCGCAGCATCGAGAGTGAGGAAAAGGGCCGGGAGCTCCGTCACGTTGTACTTCGTGATGAGGGCCTGCGCCGCCGGGCTTTCCTCATCCAGCACAGTCTTGTTATAGAACGCCATGGAAACGAGCGATGACTGCTCGAGCGAATCCAGGAACATGGAGGCGTTCAGGCATTTCGGGCAGTCCGCCGCCTGGATCGCGATACCGCCGACGAAGCCGACCGTGGTGTTGTTGGCGAGCACGAAATAGGGAGGATAGATCTTCCTCTGGACGAGGGCCCCGTCAGGCTCAATGGAGCCGACCTCTGATCTCCAGGCATCGATAGCCTCGCTGCTCATGCCCTCGCTGCTCGATATTATGATAGCCGGCAGATAGGCCAGGTTATATCTCGAGATGAGCGATTTCGCCTCGGCCGAGAGCGCCGAGATCGAACCGGACCGCCCGACCGTCACTTCTGACGAGTTCGCGATCTGGGCGGTCGTCTGCTCGAGGAGGAATTTCGTGACCAGATTGCACTGGTCGCAGGATGGCGCCTCTATCATGGTGAGGTTGACCTCCTTCTTCGCCTGCGGTGGCGCCGGCGGGAGAGGCGGGGTTATGATCGTGGAGTTGTTGGCCGGAGGCGCGGGCTGGGAAGGAGGCTGCGGCGAGGAGAGGAGGAAGAAAAACATCGTCCCTGCGAGGAGCCCGAAGAGGAGCCAAAGAGCGACATTCATATAAGGTTTCATCTGATCACGGCGATTAGATGGCCACAACGATATTTTTAAAATAATACCTATATTAAAGAAACACAATCGCTCATTTTATCTCCCGTGATGGTATGGAAGAGGATGCATTGAAAGCCAAGATTGACGAGCTTGAGAAGAAGAAGGCCGAGCTCATAGAGCGCATAAAGGCGCTTAACCGAAGGATCAGGTACAAGAAGTACGAGCAGAAGGCCCTCGAGCCGTTCCTGGAGCAGACCAAAGAGGTCCAGATCGCCCCATACCGCAAGCAGAAGAGGGCTCTCGAGTTCCGCATATCCACCGCCGCATACACCCCCAAGATGGAGAAGGACCTGATCAAGCAGCTCCGCAAGATAGACGAGGAGCTCGACAAGGTCAAGGAGGTCGAGCGCGCGCGGAGGAAGATAAAATACGTCGAGAAGGACATCACCGACGGCGAGACAGAGATAGTCACGATCGAGACGGAGCTCAAGGTCATCCGCGACGAGCTGAAGAAGCTCTACGACGAGATGAAGGGCTACCGCATGACGCAGAGGAAGCAGATGCAGGCCGCGGCGAAAGCCGAAGAGGACCTGGTTGCCCTCGGCGACCTCGCCATGATCGAGAAAGAGGAATAATTTTTTCAAAAATTCTAATATTTTTCGCCCGATCGACTCTCTTCGATCTTCATAACTGCCTCAGCGCATCCTTCACTATCTGTTCATGGTCGGCGCAGAGCCTCGGCAACTTTTCCAGGTCAACCCAACGGGCCTCCCCTGCGTCGTCTCCGGCTTTCAGGACGCCGCCTACGCGGCGGACCAGGTAGGCTGCGGCGATCACAAGCCTGGGATCGCGCTCCGGGTCGGAATAAAGCCCTGTCATCTTCAGCGGGACCACGTCAAGACCGGTCTCCTCCTTCATCTCGCGCACAAGGCACTGCTCGGCGGTCTCATCATCCTCGATCCGGCCGCCCGGGACCGCCCACTCGCCTTTGAACGGCTCGCTGGCCCGTTTAATCAGGAGTATCCTGCCGTCCTCGATCAATACGGCATCGCATGCGAAAGGTCTCATGGGGAGAAGAATCAGAGCCTGCTTATTATTGTTGGGGGACCTTGACATCCCAGATGAACTTGCTCCTTGTGGGGACAGCATCAACTTTCACGCTGATACGGTAATTGTGCTTCTTTATCAGGTTGTCGAGATCCTGGAGGATCTTGTCATCGACGTCATCCGTATTGACCCAGGAGCATGATTTGCGGGTGATGATGCAGTCTGCTATGATCAAGGCGTCGTGCTCTGAGATCCCGACGCCTATTATTTCTGTGACTATCTCTGCAGATCTATCGGGCATGGATTATCCTTTGGGATATAGGATTTAAATTCACACCATGCGGCTTCAGAACAGCGAGCCCTGCTTGAGCCCTGGATCCTTCTGCCCCAGGATGTCCAGCAGCCTCTTGAGGGCCGGATCCCCTTCCGCAGAAGCCGGCACCCTTCCATCAAGGAGGATCGAGAACGCCTTCCTGACCATCTCTTTCGTCAGCTCGGCCCCGTCCCCGGCTTTCCTTATCTCGACGACTATATCCAGGAGGAGGGAAGCGTCTGCCCTGGAAAGCGCGAGCTTGGGGCGCGACCCTTTCCCATAGCCGCAGCAGATACCCACGATGGGCGAGTCAGAGTCCATGAGCTGGAGCGCGGTCTCCCTTTTAGGCGAAGTGAGATAGCGCAGGCCCTCTTCGAGCGTATCGACCGGATGGCTAGACCTCTTCCATGAGTCCACGAACTTGCCTACCTCTTCCTTCCGCTGGCCGGATATCCTTGTGAAAAGCACTGATTTCATGTGTAATTATATGACGACATAGTTATAAAAGACTTATGAATGTGGGACTATTCGGCCTCTCGGCGAAATCCGGGCTTGGATAACCGGCGAACGTCCACGAAAGGTCCTGGGGCAGACCTCAGGAGGTTTGATGACCGGGCGAAACGATTTTCGTTTCGCTGGTCCCTTGGACGGATTGCCGTCCAAGCGGAAACTCTACCCTGAGGGAAGCAGGAGGAAAGTTTCGGTCAGACGCTGTTGACTTCGTCATCGGACACCGGCTAATAGGAATGATGCCGGGCCTCAGAGGTTGTTCATGTCATCATCCCGGACTATACTATCGGGCTTCAGGTATTAAAATCAGGGTTTGACAGCTTTGAGCAGGTAGAGCCGCTCGAAGAAGAACTTTTCGGTCGACAGGGTCCTGGTCCTATAGCCGAGGGAACGCAGCCCTGCGAGCGTCCTCTTCCGGTCGTTGAGGCTGCTCTGGATCAGGAGGAGCGAGCCTCCGGGCCGCATATAGCGGTCGAAGAGAGCGAGGAATCGATCCAGGACCTGCCGTCCATCTGAGCCGCCATCGTAAGCATGGTTGATGGGACCGCTCAGCCGCTCTTCATCGGCCGTTGGAAGATAGGGCGGGTTGAACATGATGGCGTCGAACCTTTTCGCAGGCACCCTGGAGAAAAGGTCGCTCACGGCGAAAGAAGCGTTCCTGATGCCGTTCGAGCCAGCGTTCGAACGAGCGCATCTGACCGCATCGGGATTGATATCCACACCAAGGACCCGGTTGGACCGGTGGGCCTTGGCGCAGCTCAGGGATGCGATACCGCTGCCGCAGCCGACCTCGAGGATCTCCCCGCGCAGCCTTCCGGCCCCTGCCGACAGCATGAACGAATCCTCCGACGGCGGATAGACTGAATCCGGAACGATCAGGGTGATCCCTCGGTAGGCGAGCTCCATGTTATTTATATTTTGCCAGCGCATTAAATCCGTTATGGAACGCATACTCCTTCTGCTCCTGAAGATGGGGGCGGCCGCAAAACCGGTCAGACTGACCACGTCAGAGATAGGCACTGAGACCGGCATGTCCCAGCAGAACGCATCGAGGATGCTCGTCGTCCTTGAAGCGGAAGGCCAGATCGAGAGGAGCAAGGACGGGATTAGGCTCACAAAGAGAGCGTATGACCGGCTGGCTTCGGATTATGCCATCCTGAAGACGGCTTTCGAGGGAGGCAAGCTGGCCATAGAGGGGACCATCACCAAGGGCCTCGGGGAGGGCGGTTATTATGTCTCGATGGACGGCTACCGGAACCAGATAAAGGAGAAGCTCGGATTCGATCCTTTCCCGGGCACCCTTAACATCCTCATGGACGAACCGTGGAAAAAGCAGCAGCTCCTGCAGCTCGAGCCGGTGATCATAGCCGGATTCCGGGACAAGGAACGGACTTTCGGCGACCTGTTCGCGTACCGCTGCAGGCTGGGCAAGCACGAATGCGCGATAATAGTCCCTTTGAGGACGCACCACGGGCCCGAGATAATAGAGATCATCAGCCCTATCGACATCAAGAAAGGCCTCCGCAAGAAAGACGGGGACAGGGTCAAGGTGGTAGTCTGATCGTCCTCGAAGGCCTGGTGAGCCGCCTCAGATACCAGGGGGGGCGGAAAGAGCATATACTCACCGATGGGAAGATAGAGCAGGGATTCCGGTCCGATGAGACGATACCCCAGGGGACGCTCATCCGGCTCGAGGGGGAGATGACGGCGGGAGGGATCCTAGCGAGGAAGATAACGGTGCTGGAGGGCGATGGCGGGAAAAGCGCCCTGGAGAGGATAATGGCCAACATATCCGAATCGGCCCGGTTGCCTGAGAAGGCCTCGCTCCTCGACGACGACGTCTCCAGGATGATCTGGCCCCGGCTCCGCGAAGCGGCACTCAAGCTCATCACCGCGAAGAAGCTCGGAAGGTCCGTGATGCTGAGGTTCCATGGGGATGCAGATGGTATAAGCGGAGCGTTCGCGATTACCTCGGTGGCTTACTGCAAGGCATTCCAGCAGAACTCGGCCATCTACAGCGTGAGGGACGCCCTCCGGGACATCGCCGCGGTTGGGCAGGAGAGCCGCCCGCTGGTGATACTACTCGATTTCGGCTCAAGCGACAGCTGCAGGGAAGCCCTGAGCCTGCTCTCGGCAGGAGGGATAGAATACCTCGTGATAGACCACCATCCATACAACGCGAAGGAGGATGAGAGGATAATCAATCCGTTCTCGATCGATGAGAACGCTTCCAAGTACACGGCAGGATACCTTGCCTGCGAGATAGCCGTCGCTTGCGGACTTGACCGCGATAAGGCGCTTGAGCTGGCGAAGACGGCCTGCTCCGGTGACAAGAGCACGATAATAGAGAACGGGGATCAGGAAGCGAAAAGGGCGATGGTCCTGGACTTCCTCGCATCGCACGTGTCTTTCGGGAACAACCTGGATTTCTACAAGAAGGTGATGGAGAGCACCGACCTTTTCAGCTCGATCGCGGCTTCGGCAGACGAATCGATCGAGGAAGCGGCGGAGAAGGCGGTATCCCGCGCGAAGAGGAGCGATTTCTCGGGCGTGGAGACAGTATCGTTCTCACTGGAAGGGATAGCGCGGAAAGGCGAATGGCCCCCTTCGAGCAAGATAACCACGAGAGTCTTCGACAAGCTGAGGGGCGAGACGCCGATAGTGTGCATCGGCATAACCGACCGCTCGCTCATCATCAGGCTGAACGACCAGGCGGCTGGCAGGGGCCTGAGCGCGAACACCCTCGCCGAGAAGATGAAGAAGGCGATGGCGGACTTCATAGAAGGAGGCGGAGGGCACACGAGGGCAGGGGCGATCCGCGCCCGGGAAGGTTTCGTGAAAGACGTCTTAGGGCAGCTGCTCAAGGAGATCGAGGGGACATCGAAGGGGTCTTAGGGCTCCTGATGAGATTTAATCCTTGTCGTATATAGTGGTTTTATGAATTCTCATCCAAACCGCCTCAACGGAGCCGTATTCCGCATGGGAGACTACACGCTGCGCAGGACCGACGTCAATGACGCGGCAGACCGGGCCAGGCAGCACGTCCTGGACGCCAGGCTGGGGGACCCGACAGTATTCGGGCTCGCTCCGTATGCCCGGTTCACCGGCTTGGTCGAAGATGCGTTGCGCGCCCCCAAGGCATGGAGCTACACCGATGCGCGGGGGCATCCTGAGCTGAGGGAAGCCCTGAGCAGGGGGAACCCTGAATCAGGCAATCAGGGATATAGGATACATCCTGATGACATATTCGTAGGGGCCGGAATAAGCGGGATAACCAGGTCGCTTTTCAGCACTCTGATCACGAAGGGGGACGAGGTCGTGATACCGACATGGAGCTACATAATCTATTTCGCCGAAGCCGCGCTCAGCCGGGCCAGAGTGGTCAACGCGCCGCTCGCGAGGAACGGAGAGCCGGATCTCGATGCCTTGGAGTCCGTCATCACGAGAAGGACCAAGGCCCTTTTCATAACCACCGTCGGCAACCCCCTCGGCATAGCCATGGGGAAGGAGACGTTCTGCGAGATCCTGTCGCTGATCAACCGCAAGGAGAGGGAATACAACCACCCCATCTACCTGGTCGCCGATACGATCTACGAGAGCTTCCGTTCCGGATCCTACCGGATAGATCCGATGGAGCTGGCCGCCTCAGAAGGGAGGATAGGCCCCACGGTGGAGCTATACTCGATATCGAAGATGATAGGCGCTCCGGCTGCGCGCCTCGGGTGGATGAGGGTGCACCGGGGGACCGCGTTCGATGAGGAGGTGTCCTCATGGATCGAATCCCTGGCCAAGATATGCCAGCCCACGCTCGGCCCTGTGGCCACCCCGTTCCAGCTCGCGCTTTCCAGGATGTTCAACGAGCTCTCGGATCCGCAACGGCGGGAGGAGTACGATTCTTTCATGAACGGACGCAGGATCGAGGTCATCGGCAGGGTGAGGAGGCTGATGAGGGCGCTGTCCGGCATAGACGGACTGGTCTTCCCGGAATATTTCCTTGGAGCGGATGGGAGGCCTGACCCTATGACCGTCAATTCTTTCTATATCGTTTGCGGCATCGATAAGAAACTTCGTCCCCGCGGCGGCTTTTCCCAGGCGCGAGAGATGGCCGATCACCAGATCAGCAAGGGCCGGATCCCGGTGGTGCTCGCCACACCCGCCGACAGCTTCCTTTCCAGCGAGCTCCGCGGCGCACCGCAGGAATACCTGCGCATCGTCGCGCTCTCCCAGGATACCGATGCCTTCGCTGAAGCGATAGGGAGCTACGCGCGGAGCATGAGATGACAGTCCGGGACGATTTGTTGCAGAACATGTTGATTTAGGGAAAGAGTTAAATATAACCTCCCTCAGAAAGTATTATTAGAATAACCTCAGTTAAGGGAGCACTACTTGTCAGAGGAGATTGAGATGAAGATAGCGATCAGCGGTTTCGGCAGGATAGGCAAATCTTTTCTTAAGGCTGCGATCAAGCAGGGCGCCCTTGGCAGGGACTTCGAGGTCGTCGCCATCAACACGAGGAGCCCTGTCGAACAGCACGCGCATCTGTTCCGCTATGATTCGGTCTATGGCAGGTTCGATGGCAAGGCAGAGGCCAAAGACGGCAACCTGATCGTAAATAACCACACAATAAGATGGATAAACGAGACAGACCCCCTCAAACTCCCGTGGAAGGAGCTCGGGGTCGACCTGGTGCTCGACAGCACGGGCTCTTTCAAATCCAAGGCTGATGCGGAGAAGCATATCAAGGCCGGTGCCAGGATGGTGCTGATATCCGCTCCAGCGAAAGAGGTCGATGCCACCATAGTCCCAGGAGTGAACGACCATATCGCGACCAAGGGCATGACAGTATTCTCCCTCGCTTCATGCACCACGAACTGCCTCGCCCCGGTCCTCAAAGTCATAGACGAGAAATTCGGAATAGAGAGCGGGTTCCTGAGCGCCGTCCATGCCTATACGAACGACCAGAACATCGTGGACGGAAGCCACAGCGATCTCCGCAGGGCACGCGCAGGGGCTATGAACATAATCCCGACCAGCACCGGCGCGGCGAAAGCGATAGGTGAGGTCCTTCCGGGGCTTTCCGGCAAGATGGACGGCATCGCCTTCCGCGTCCCTGTCGCCTGCGGGTCGATGAACGATATGACGCTCCTGCTCAAGCAGGAGGCCAAGGCGGACGAGATCAACGCCGAACTCCGCAGGGCGTCGAACGAGGAGCTGAAAGGCATACTCGGCTACACCGAGGAAGAGATCGTGTCCCAGGACGTGATCGGCATGCCCCTCTCGTCGATCGTCGACGGGAAACTCACGAAGGCCAAGGGGAAGCTCGTCAAAATATCGGCGTGGTACGACAACGAATTCGGGTACTCCAACCGCCTCGTCGATTTCGTCCGGAAACTCGGCGCGATGAAATGAGCCGGCCGGCGAGTATTTAAAATATTTCACCTTTTTAACTACTTGATGGCAGTTGGTCTAGAAGTCGCGGCATCGAACATCGCGTCCTTCCTTCAGGTAATAGCTCCGATAATCTCCCTCATACTCATCATACTGGGCGGAATCATGTACGGCGTCGCCCAGACACAACCCGGTGAATCGCGCGGAAAATGGCAGGCGATCGCCATCAGCATGGTGGTCGGCGGAATCATCGTGGGAGCTATCGCCGGGGCGGCATCGTTCATACAGGAGCAGTCGAGCGGCCTGCTCAAACCGGTCTGAACCGGATCCTGAACCCCTGCATTTCTTCTTTTTAGCCTCCAAGCCACCCCTTGTCCGTCTTATTTCATGTTTGTTCATGGTTATTCGTGGAAGCCTTATTATCCTGTTCATGGGCGTGAGCAATCAGAAAAAGGCTTAGGACGGGACCGAAACCCCCGAGGCCGAAAAAGAGGTGAGAGGTATGAAGGAGATACGCCACAAGGAACTGGTCAACTGCAGCTGGTGCAGCACGGTCAAGCGCAGGGACACCCACGAGCCCATCGCCGAGCCTCTCCAGACGCAGCTCAAAAAAGAGATCGAGAGCCACGGCATGTGCGAGCCGTGCGCGACAGACATCCGCAAGTCCTACAAGGGCAAGCCCCAGGAGATCCTGGTCGAGGCTCTTGTCGAAGAGATACTGAACGACTGACCTTTCTTATTTTTGTGCCAATTTGCACAAAGTTTTGGTTCCGCTTTACAGCTAGTTTTTTGGTTCTTTTTTCCCGAGCCGGAGGCGAGGGCAACAGCCAGTTTTGGTGTCGCTTTTCCCAAAAGCGACCCGCGGAAATGAACTGTCTAAAGCTATTTATATAACGGGTTCCATAATCCCCTTAGTATATACGTATAATTATAAGTATATACTTAGGGAGGGGTGGATTCCCTAAACAAAAAGTTTTGGGGCGCCTTTTTCCAAAAGGCGCAGGTGAATGAAATGAAGAATACGGAAGAGAAATTGGATGATGAGGGTTTCGAGGAGATCCCGTCAGAAGGGAAGGATAGTTTCGCGCCCCCGGGCGCGGGCGGTCCTCCGGGCTCTGGAGGCCCGGCTGCAGGGGCGAATCGGCCGGATCTGCGCGTAGTGCAGGCCGACCGGGACAAGGACGGCAACGTAGTATATACTAACGTGGGGGGCATGTGGAAGAACGTCTCCAAGAACGGGAACATGTTCTACACGCTCAAGATAGGACAGCTGAAGCTGCTCGTATTCCCCAATGACCGGAAATAGTTTGAGGAGCATGTAGGTGATACTTATGGCAGAAGACAAAGAGAAGGACAAGAAAAGGAAATATTATAAGGACCTGGAAGATCTTCCGGGAATCGGCGAGGTCACGGCTGAGAAGCTGAGGGCAGCCGGGTACGGCGAATTCGCTGCGATAGCTACCGCCAATCCTCATGAGCTGGCTGAGGCCGGCGGGATGGGAGTGGAATCGGCCAAGAAAGCGATAGAAGCGGCCAAGACCATGGTAGAGATAGGCTTTGAAACGGCAGATGCTGTTTATGAAAGAAGGAAAAACATCAGCAAGATAAGCACGGGCTCCAAAGCCCTTGACGAGCTTCTTGGCGGCGGCGTGGAGACCATGGCCATAACCGAGATGTACGGAAAATTCTCGAGCGGGAAAAGCCAGCTCGGATTCCAGCTTGTCGTCAACGCGCAGAGACCTGTGGAGCAGGGTGGTCTCAACGGTGGTGTGCTGTTCGTGGACTCAGAAGCGACTTTCAGGCCGGAGCGGATCGTCCAGATGGCCGAAGCCCAGGGCATGGACCCGCAGGCGGTGCTCAAGAACATCCAGGTGGCGCGGGCCGAGAACAGCGACCATCAGATAATACTCCTTGAGAAGGCAGAGGAGACGATCGAGAAGAACAACATCAAGCTGATAGTGATCGACTCGCTGACGTCGCATTTCAGGTCGGATTACATCGGCCGCGGGGCCCTGAGCGAAAGGCAGCAGAAGCTGAACAAGCACGTCCACATGCTCCAGAAGCTCGCCGAGAAGTACAACCTGGCCGTTTATGTGACCAACCAGGTCATGGACAACCCCGGGATACTCTTCGGCGACCCGACGACTCCTATCGGAGGCCATGTGCTAGCCCACATGTCAACCTACCGGCTTTATGTCAGGAAGAGCAAGGACGACAAGAGGATAGCAAGGCTCGTCGACTCGCCCAACCTGCCGGAAGGAGAAGCCGTTTTCAGGGTCACTCCGGGCGGGCTTACAGACTGATTTTTTTATTTCTTTCTTAGGAAAGCCACGACATGATCGTGGCCGGCCAGCTCAGCGGCTTCGATCGGAGTGAATTCGCGGGTGTGGCCGCTGTAGCAAACCGATTTCTCCGAGATGAAGAGGGGGATCCTTCCCGGCAATGCGATATTCGCTCCTTTTTCTAAAAGCAACATAACGGTGTCGAGCTGGCCCAGATACGAGGCAAAAACAAGCGGCTTGATCTCATAGGCAATGAAATCCACATCCGAACAACCGGATAAAAGCCGTTTCATGCGAGCCGTGTCGTGCGCATGGATGCCTTGCAAGAGCTCGATCAGGTCGCGTTCCTGTTTTTCTATTTGAGTGACGCTTCTGGGAGGGTCTGTGGAGGGTGAGCGATCCCTGAACGGGTGAACCTGCGGTGATTCTGCCGGCTTTTCCAGCTTGCTTGTTATTCGTTTCCAAAAGCCCATGATATCGCTGCCATATAGTGTTAGAAAGTGTTTTAAAAGGTTCTTAGCATAAGGAAATCATGACACTCAACTCCAGGATGAGGAATCTGGCCTTCGCTGGCGCGCTGGCGACGACGGCATGCGCAGGGACCCAGCACCCTACTGCCGATCCCCAACGGATAAGGATGCAGCCGACGGTCGCGGCCAATCCCCTCCAGGACTGCCTAGGCAGGAGATCCCGCCGCCAGGAATGCATGATAGAAGGCATAGCGGCCCAATGCACAGGCAGGGCATCAGGAAACCAGGACGCTTTCGTGTCCTGCATGGGACAGGGACTTGCGATCTCGGAGACGCCTGCCGCGAGGACCGCTTCCGTGACAGTCTCGGCGGGAGATGAGGTCCTTTCCATGAGGGTCGGGGCATTCACGATCATGGACGTCTACAGGCTGGACGTGAGCGCTGTGGACCAGAACGGGATCGCATTCACATTCGATATAGAAAGGCTGTCAACATCGGCCCCCACGGAAAGGACGCAGGTCAGCCATTCTGAGTTGAGGATGAATTTCGACGGCACTAAAACCGGCCCCTGGGCGGTCGTTTCAGATGTAATCGAAGCTTGGAACTTCAGGGTCGAGGCGGTGGATGCGACGCACGCGAGAGTCAGGTTCGAGACCGATGATCCGAGGCTTCTGGTAAGGACTTCCCAGTGAAATCTGATAGCGATGAGAGTTTCCTTATCTTTTTCTCGTCTTTCGGCCGGAATACAAGGAAACCTACCCCTGCAAGCAAAGCAACCCCTGTCAAGCCGATGACCAGCATGTTGGTATCGGATGGTTTTTTGCCCTCGATCTCTTTTTTTAAGGAAGACGCTGCCCTAAGCGCGTTGATATAATTCCCTGACGATGCCATAGAACGGATAGAACGCAGTTTATCCGAATATTGGGGTTGTGTATCATATTCGAGCCGTTTCAGTTCTTCTTCCATGAGGGAAACCTTGAGGTCGCACTCACTTTTTAGGTTCGCGAGGGCTGAGATGATCCGATCCCTGCTACGGTTCATCTCTTCCATCTTCGATGATAAAAGACGCGGGTCCTTATCCAGGGCAGCCCCTGCGTCTTTTATGAGCCGATTTAACTCTTTCTCATTTTCCTGGAACAGATTGCTGTATTCCGTTCCTTTTGCAGCGGAAGCCTGGCTGGAATAGTCATCGAGGGCAGCCGTCAATGAAGCCGCCAATTCCTCCAACCGGTTTTTTGATTCGTTTTTCATCGTGGCCGTACTCAATTCCTGGATCTCAACCCCTTCCGAGGCGAGTGCGAGCTCCTTGATCAACGGGATAACATACTCAAGGCGCCGCCCGCTAGCGAGCTGATTAATCCTCTCCTCGACATCTGAGAAAAATCCCGGGGTCGATGAGTTTCCTGCTTGGTAAAACCGCTCTCTCAAAAGATTGTATCTGGCGCTTGATTTTTTGAGGAAATCTGAGACCTCTTTATCAAGCCATTTTTCATCATAATCCGCTAGGGTCGCATTTCCAATCCCGGAGCCAATTTCACCGAAAACGCGTTCTAGCTCGGATTTCCTTGCAGAAAGCTTATCGATGAATGGATCCGGGATGTCTGAACCAGACAGAGCATTGCCAATCGCGGTGATCTCATCCTGGATCTGCCTGATCGTTTTCTCTTTAGATTCATTCAGTTTCCTCATTTCTTTCTCATCCTGGGCTGACGCCGCTACCGCTTTCTCGATCAGCCCGAGGGCACCGGAAAAATCACCATCCATAGCCTGGATCTTAGCCTTGGCAACGATATCTTTGGCGCTTCCATTCAGGTTTGAGGCGTCCAGCAAAGCCAGCTGTTTTTTTACAAAATTTTCAGTTCCTTCAATCAGATAGCTTATCTTGAGTATCGTGGGTTTCCCTTTGCGCAAGCCGTGCACCCTGACGAAGTATTGGGACTGGGATATTTGCTCTTTGTCAGTGAGGGATTCGCCGGTCGAAGAGAAGACTTCAATAGCTTTTATCTCTGATCCATTAAGGCTGTTCAAGAAGACAGGAACGCTATCGAGATCCAAAGCGGGGAGAATCCGCTCATCATATTCCACCCTGCTGTTCACCCCGACCGAATACACATGGATATCGCGCGTTTCTTCAACGTATGCGTTCTCTTCGATACGATCCAGTGTAATTATGTGTTTCCCTCTGACCAAAGGCAGATCCCCGCTTTTGCCGTCGATCAGCGAATCCTGTTGACCTCGGGGCAGATCGAGCGCGCCGATATCAGCATCGAGCTCGAATTCAGTCCTTTCCTTCACAGACGCGGATCCCTGCCCGACCCCCTCCGCGTCCTGATCTTTTTTCAAAGTGTGGGCAAGAATGATGGATTTCTTGAATACGACATGCTTTGTTTCATATGGCCTTATGCTTGGGACAGAGAGCACAAGCGTCCTCCCGCCATCCGCAGAACGCACACTATCCACATTCTCTTTCCCTGAAACAATGTCTGAGTAGAATAGATCGAGCGGGGTTTGTAGCCGGATTTCCGCCTCGATAGAGGTCGCATTGAAATCATGGCTATTCGCGAGGATGATGTCAAGGGTCACATCGGCAGGCTGATCAAGCCATACCCCCGTGATTAGGGGGGTGGCTGATCCTGATACCGAGTTGCCAGCTATCTCTTTTTCGTAATCATCAATCTCTGATTCAAGGAGGACATAATCCCGTTCCAATTTTTTCAGGGAGCCGATGGAATCCGGATAAAGCAACGAACCATCTTCCACAATCCCTGATTCATACCTCTCAAGATCGGTCAGGAGGTCCTGAGCGCCTTTACCTGCAAGAGAAAGTTTTTCGATGATCCTTTTCCGTTTCCCCGACAAGGAATCTCCATACTTAATCCTCGCTTTGGAGATGATGGACGATTCGGCTCCTGCCGCCGCTCCTGATGAATCGGCTCCAGCACCTGATTTCAAGAACTTCAGAATCTCGTTCTCTTCAAAGACATTGATTTCATCTTTCCCGGCCCTTTTGATAAGATCTTCCAGCTTGGCTGTTGATGACAATGAACCGATCAAATCCTCCACCGGCCTGACATTTTGCCCTGCCCGGGCCAGATCTGCGGCTTTTTTATAAGCGTAGTAGCGGTCCCCCAATATTGAACCGCGTTCTCCTTCTTCAAAGCTTTCGTTCGCTTCAAGAAAGTAACTGGAGGCCTTTGGATCCTGGATGGCTGATGTATTCAAGCGGCTCAGCTTTCGTAGTTCATCCAAAGCCTCAGTTTTCTGCTGACCGAGCAGGGATTCTGCCATGGCCCGGACGACGCGGATTTCGGAGACCAGTTCGGAGTAGCTATTACCGGATTCCGAGGCTAGGGAGATAGACTGTGCGAGGTACCCCTTACGATTCTTATCTCCATGCCTCAGTTTAGCTTCGGTGAGATTTGACCCGGCTTGGCGTTCCTTTTTCTTAATCTGATCAAACCGCTCAGAAACCGAGCCAGGCGTATCTGAATCCGCGACCGCTTTATCCATCACCGAAATATGTTGGGAATCCAATTCCGAAATAGCCCCTGATGCCTCTTTTTTCCTTCCTTCAGCCTGACCGATCCGGATCAGATATTCTTTTTCACCATCGATGATAGATTTGACCGCCTGGGCTTTGACGTGGTCGAATTGCCGTATTATCCCATCTTCGGCCCAGGACAGTCCTACGATGGCCATTGAAAGCCTGAGGTCCGGAACCGCACCCCATAGCGCTCGGGAGAGAAGGCTTGACCTATCCAATGCAGCCTGGAATTTTCCGAACCCGCCTTCAGAGATATTGCCCCCAACAGAAGTGAATGCAGCTCCCAGCTCTGGGCAGGATGCGCTCCCGGGGCCTGTGTAATCATCTTCGCATAATCCGTCGAATATCAACTGGTCGTATGAATCTTTCGCATCTGCAACTGCACGGGATGATTCTTCCATGCTATGTTCAACAGCAAGGAGCGCGTTATCGACAGACGACCTCCAATAATACCCGTAAGCGACACAGCCCGACGAACGGGAAAATACGCTAAGGAACAGATTCGAAGGGGCCAATGGAAATATGTTCAGGGCAATGATGATATCGGTATAACAACGATCCCGAGCCATCCTGGCCAGATCAATGGCTTCTCTGGCATTTTTCACATCCCCTGCGCTGGCACCTCCGATCGGCGCATCCTCAACTGATGCGATGTCGATCGATTCAAGGGTCTTATGAAGCTCCGGCAGATTCCACCAGAACTCTGCGCCATAATTCCAGATAGCCGGATTTGAAACGACCCAGCTCCTGTTTTCCCAGGGCCTCTGGAACCTGGAAAAGCAGAGAAGCGTCAAGATCAGAAAAAATAGAGCCATCCTTATTCTCATAACATCCCCCGGATGGAACTGGGATAAGCCAGTTAAATATCTGGCTTGGGAAAAATTGTTCAAACACAAAAAAATGAAAAAGAAAGATGTGGTTTCACACAGCCATGCGAATAGCCATAAAAGATTTCCCTTGGTTGAAAATGGATGAGGTCATATCTGCCAATGCTGGCGTGTTTCATTCTTTTCCTGGGTTGCACTGCCCAGGACGGGGCAAGAAATCCGGATGGAGGAGGCCCCATCATGAACCAAACGCAGGCGGCCCAGCAACCGCCCCAGCCCGCTACGGAAAATCTCACCGCCCCTCTTCCAACCAGATCCACAAAAGAAGTCATGACCTCAGATTTCAAGCCCCCGGAACTCCCTAAGTTCGACTTCTCCGATAAGACAACTGCCGACGGAAAGCTCATCGTCTATTACTTCTACTCACCCCATTGCCAGGCGTGCATCGCTCTCAGGCCGGACATGGACAGGCTCGAAGCCGCATACAAGGACGTCGAATGGCTGGAATACGATATCACTACCCAGAACGGGACTATGGCTTACGTAGAATTCGCGACCGAGCGCAACCTCAGCACCCAGCAGCGGATGGTGCCTCAGGTCCTTGTTAACGGAACCGTCATCACCGATAGGTTCAATATCAATAAGACGCTCCCGGAGATACTCGGGAACGCTAGCCCCAGAAAGCCCTGAGGAACTTCCTCCGTGCCTTCCTGAACAGTGAACCGAGGGGGTTCATCTCGAGGTCCATCTCGGCTGAGGCGAACCTAAGGAAGTCCTCGATATCCTCGCTCCCGTCAGAGACCAGGTTCCAGTCCGCGACGATATCATAGTAGCTGTCGACCTCCCATCTGCAGTCGGCGAGCACCTCCTGCGACATCTTGACGCTGTCCGCCCTCAACAGATTCCCGGGGGGGCAGAGCGCGTTCCCCATCAGCTTACCCGAACGCAGTGAGAAGGGATATGCGAGGCAGACCGAGGGTTTGTGAGGCTCGACGGAGCATTTGAGCGGCTCGTCTTTCCTGAAGAAAATGCAGTGCGTCCCGCCATGCTTCAGCACGAACTTGACCATCTTGCCTTCACATCGGAAAGCGAGGGCGTCATCGGCTTCCGCAGGGGTCCAGTCCACGAAAGAGTCGATCTCCTTTTTCTCACCGATCGCGATCCTTAGGATATCGTATGAAGTCAGCTCGGCGTAGAGGCTGCAGCAGTACATCTCGCAGCCGATGCACATGTTCTCCTCAGGCCTGGGCTCCATATTGACCTTCACAGCCATGACCATACATCCCGAAACCGGAATAAAATCCTATTGGCACTGCATGATCCATGCACCGAGCCCGCGGTCTTTTAATATGGCGCTGAAGCCGTTGTCTTTGGCATAAGGGCAGAATATCCTGAAATCCGCACCGGTGTCCACATACTCGGCCATGAAGACAGCCTTCCCGGCCTTCGAGAAAGGCTTCAGGCGGTCGCACCAGCCCTCCGAATAGCAGTCCTCTGCGAGCGCCCAGTCGTAATAACCGACCAGCTCCCGGATCTGGTCAGCATCGTTCTTCAGCCCGATGGAAAGGTTACGCTTGTGGGCTTCCTGCGTCAGCCAAAGATTGTAACGTAGCTGATCGTAGAAATCGAGCTGGAACCCGGTGTCCTCACCATAGCTGTCGATGTTGTCCGGCTCCACCCCGTCGCATCCCTTGCTCCTTGCCTGATCCATGCGTTTCCGCATTATCGGACCGAGGACGTCGATCTTCCTGATATCGAGCCATTTCTCCCCTTTCCAGCCCTGGACGGATTTCCCTTTCACATATGACGGGAAGTCCCAGGCATCTTCCCTGAAGTCCTCCCATGTCCCGGCGCTGATATAGCAGATCACATAGGCGTTTTTCGCATGCAGGGCTGAGACCGTCTCCGGGCTGCTGCCGAAAAGGTCGATATCGAAGACAGACGCGTTCACCGACTGGTCAAGGGCCCCGTCCAACTGCCATTGGAATGAGGAGTTCGGCGCCGGGACCTTGAGGGGGGGAGGCTGCGCAAGCGGCTCGGAAAGGTCGGGGATGAGATCCGACGTGGAGTTGTCTATGGCAACCAGGTCCTGAAGCAGGAGCTCCGGGCTGGAGCTATCGTTCCCTACCTGAAGGGAATCCGAGAGGTCCGGAAAAGGTGTCTGGTTGATCTTGGACGGGACCGACTCACGGACGGACGAGTAGGACGGCGTCCTGATGCACCCGGAAGCGAGCAATAGGATAATAATGAGTGCCGCATATCTCATAGACCGGCTATCTCAGCCATTATTTATAGAGGTGCATCGAGCGATGAGGATCGTCCATTTCGACCGGAAGACCATGGAGATGAAGCTCCAGGTGGATACGCTCGATGATATGTGGCACCTCGACAAGGTCATCGCGCCCGGGGACGAGGTCGAGTCGCACAGCCTCCGTACCTACAAGGTCGGCGCGAAAGAGGAGAAGAAGCCTGTCACGATAAGGGTCAGGTGCGAGAGGGTCGAGTTCTCAAGGACAGCGAACCGGCTCCGGATCCTGGGCCCTATCATCTGGGGGGAGCCTGAGGAATATATCCAGCTCGGGAAATACCATACGATAGACATCGGCGAGGGAGACCGGCTGAAGGTGACCAAGCAGTGGAAGAACCACGAGATCGACCGCTTGCGCCAGGCCGAGAAGGAATCGAAGAAGCCGAAAATACGGATAATTGTCCTTGACGAGGAGAAGGCCCTCACTGCGATGCTCAGGACTTTCGGCGTAGAATACGGCCCGGAGCTGTACAGCCTCGGGAGCAAGAGGGACGAGAATTTCGAGAAGACGCAGGGGGAGTATTTCGGGAAGATAACGGCCGAGATCGAGCGCCATCCCGAGAAGTTCATAGTCGCAGGCCCCGGATTCACCAAGGACAACCTCAGGGCCTTCATCTCCAAAAGGAAGCCCGATCTACTCAAGAGGATAACTTTCGACAGCGTCAGCTACGCCGAGCGCAGCGGAGTCAACGAGCTCTTCAACAAAGGCACTGTGGAGAAGATAGTCGGCGAGGAACGGTTCGAGACCGAGATGAAGCTCATGGAGGAGCTCCTGGTGGAGGTCCATAAGGACACCGGCAGGGCGGCGTACGGGATAAAGGAAGTGAAGAAGGCGGCGGAGGCTTTCGCGGTGAAGAAACTCCTTGTCCTTGACGAATTCCTCAGAGGCGACAAGGACGCCGAGGAGGTCGTCGGGATAGCTGACCGGAACAAGGCTGAGATAGTCGTATTCTCCTCGGAAGGGGATGCCGGGATGAAACTGCGCGGATTCGGGAAGATAGCCGCGTTCCTCAAGTTCAAGATGAGAGAGTGATCAGGCCCTGACTTTTGATACAACCGCCCGGAGCTTCCCTGTGGCTCCTCGCTCTATCCTTGCGACCTCCTTGAATCCGACCGCCACCTCCTCTCCGAGGCAGCCCTGCCTGATCCTCCTTGTTATCTCGGCCTCGGCCTCCTTCCCAAGCCCGCCTGCGGCAGGGACGTATCGGAATAGGAAGAAGTCCGGCCTCTCCTGCACGATCTGGTAGGAGACGAAGCCCTTGATATCGTCCATTATATTGATCGAGCGTGCGGAGCGGATGGCCCCGCTCGGGAGGCGAATCATGTCGTCCTGCCGGCCATCGATCATCTTGATGGTCTCTAGGCCGCGTCCGCATGGGCACCTTCCACCGAGTGCGGCCCGATCGCCGATCCTGTAGCGGATGAACGGCATGGTCCTCTGCCATAAAGGGGTGACGATGACGTTCCCGCTCGTGCCTTCCGGCACTGGATTACCGTGGTCGTCCACGATCTCGACTATGACCGAATCCTGGTGGACGTGCATCCCTCCCTTCCCGCATTCCCATGCGATCCAGGAAGTCTCCATCGAGCCGTATGTGTCATGGAGGGTGCATCCGAACGACCGCGCTATCGCTTCACGGGCAGGACCGGTCAGGAGCTCGCCGCATGAGAATACCCTTCTAATCCGCAGGGCCCCGGCGTTCCTGCGCGCTATGCCCGCGAGCAGCGATGGATAACCATATAGGGCGCCCGGCCGCAGCCTTTCGAGCTCCCCGAGCAGCTTCCCTTCCTCTTCCTGGACAGGCAGATATGTCCGCCGGAACAGCCCGAGCCTCTGGAGGAGATTCTGAGGCGTGCTGTAATGGGCTATCCTCACTTGGAGGTCGAGGGGGCCGACTCCGCATTCTGTCATCTGGTGGAGCTCGAGTGCGATGCCGTAGCGCGACTCTTCGCGGCTGATGAACACCGGGACCTGGATCCCGCTCGAGCCTGAGGTAGGATTGGAGATGAGCACCCCGCGCTCGGCCCCTGCGCTGATGAATGAGCCTGGATCAGCCGCCACTTCTTCCTTGGAAGTCATCGGCAGGAGGGGGAGGTCATGGACGGAACGGACTGCATCTATGTCCGGGAAGCGCTTCCGGTAGAAAGGGACGCTCCGCTTCGCATGCACGATGAGCTGGCGCAGCCTGCGCCCCTGCAGTTCCCGGAGCTCCTCCCGGCCCTTCCACTGGTTTCTCTTCATCCGAGCGAGAAGGAGTGCGATGCTAAGCGGTCCTCCCATATCGGAAGATAATGCTGGGTAGGGTTTATTGAGTTTCGGGACGCACCTTCGAGAGGAAATCGCAGGCCTTGCCGCCCTGCGGCGGCCTTATGCTCTGGACCTCCTCGGTTTCGATCTCCATGGGCTCGGGCAGCGCGGCGAGCACTGAACCGCGGATCCTGGCGCCGAGCCCTCGGTCCACGCCGGAGCGCACGTACCGGACCACCAGCCTGCTCCGGCTTTCCTGGACGACCTGGAACTGAATGACCCCGCTGACCGATCGTATCTTCGCTCCGATGTAGGTCGCTATGAACAGCCGCCCGCTAGGGAGGATGACCGCGCCGTTGTCCCTGCCCTTCAGCGAGGAGAGGACAGGCAGGCCGCGTCCGCATGCGCATCTCCCGCCGACCGATCCCCGGTCGCCGATCCAGTACCTTATGAATGGCATAGGATAGCGCCACAACGGAGTGACGAGCAGGTTGCCGATTTTTCCGTTCGGCAATGGCCTGCCCCGCTCATCCACGACCTCCACTATCACCGAATCGGAATTGATATGCATGCTCCCTCTCTCGCATTCCCAGGCTATCGTGCCGGCCTCCACCGTGCCATACCGGTTGCGGATGGAGCATCCGAAGGAGCCGCTTATCAGATCCCTCGCGGCCCTGGACAGCATCTCGCCGGTGGTGAACGCCTTGCTGAACCTTACCCCGTAGCCGCCCCGCTCGTTCGATAGGGCGAGCGGATGGAGGACGCTCGGGTAGGAGAGGACCGCAGAAGGGGTGAGCCGCTTGAGCGCGAGCAGGTTCTCCTGATCCTGAGCCGAGAAAGAGAGGAAGCGGCACCTGAACAGGCCGAGCCTCTGGAGAAGGTCCGGCGGCCTTCCTGCGTATGATAGCTGGACCTGGAGATCGAGAGGGCCGAGGCCGGCCTCAGTGTAGAGGTGATACCGCAGGGCGTTGGAATACATAATGTCGTAGAAGCTGCAGTAGGTGGTAAGGGGCATGCCGGTGGAGCCGGAGGTCGGGATGGCCCGCAGACGGCTTCTATCAGAGCGGACGCTGATGAACGAATCCGGAGAGGACTGCATGTCCCTCTTCCTCGTTATCGGCAGCGAGCTGAGGGTCTCGACGGTGACCGCTTCGCATGCGATCCCTTTGTAGCGGGGGACTTCCGCAGCGGCATGGCGGAGGAGAGAGGAAAGCCGGCCGGAGGCGATGCCTTCGAGCTCGTCCGGGCTTTTCCACTGGTTCGCCTTCATGTCCGCTAGGACAGCAAGCGATCTCAAAGAATAGAGCATCATCCCGGTTTCACCTTCGAGACGATGAACCGGATCTTGCCCCCAGGCTCGCGCGGAAACCCGTCCACGAGCTCGATCGAGATATCCATGCGCTCCGGAAGGGATGCGTTGATCGAGCGGATCATAGCTTCCTTGTCGATCTTCCCCGATGGAAGGATCCTCAGGGTAATGGAGCCGGGTTCCTCCTGATAGACCTGGTACCGAAGGATCTCCGGGAACTTTTTCAGCCCGACCGCAAGGTGCATCGGCGAGAGGAATCGACCTCCCTCAAGAGCGATAAGGTCATTGCTTCGGCCTTCAAGGGATTTGAGGACATGGAGGCCCCGGCCGCATGGGCACTTCCGGCCCAGCGAGCCCCGGTCCCCTATCCAGTACCGTATGAAAGGCATGGAATATCGCCATAGCGGCGTCAGGAGGATGTTCCCAACCGAACCATCCGGGACAGGATGCCCGCCGTCATCCACCACCTCCACTATCACCGAATCGGAATTGATGTGCATGCTCCCTCTCTCGCATTCCCAGGCGATGCCGCGGGTCTCGTTCGATCCGTAGAGATTGCGCAACCGGCAGGAGAACGAACGGATAATGTAATCCCTCGCGGACGGATCGAGCATCTCCGAAGAGGAGAATACGTGCCTGACGGCGAGCGGATTCCCGGAGGACGCGTTCTGGCGGGCCATCACGAGAAGCACGGATGCGAAAGAATAGAGTATGTCCGGCCTCCTCCGCATTACGGACGAGAGGGCTTTATCCTCGCCTTCCCCTATCAGAAGGGAATACGAGCGGTAGACCAGCCTCTCGAGATGATGCGGCGGATATCTGACAGCGAGCACGGCTGCCATCAGATCCGCCGGGCCGAAGCCGCACTCTGTGAGCTGGTGGTGCCCGAGAGTCCGGGCGTATATGTTCTCCTGCTGATCGAAATACGATGCGAGAGGCGTCCCGCCGGAGCCTGATGTGAGAAGCCGTGCCAGCGAATCCTCTTCGTATCTGTCGCTGATGAAAGAGCTGGGATGCTTCTGGATATCGGCCTTCCTCAATACCGGCAGAAGGTCCAAAGAACCAAGGCCGGACCCCCCGATGCCCCTGAGCGCTTTCCTGTAGTGGGGGACGGTCGCTTTCGCATGAGCGAGCAACCCCTTCAGCTTCCTCTCCTGGATCCCCTCCAGCTCATCGCTGCTTTTCCACTGGTTCCGCTTGAAAGAGAGGAAAAGCCCGCATGATCTGAGGAGGTTCATGCGCCGGGCTTCACCTGCGTGCTCACGACCTGGAACTTCCTTCCTGGCGGAAGCCGGTCGACCAGCTCTATCTCGATCTCCATAGGCTCGGGGAAGCAGGAGCGTATCCTCTCCCGCATCGCTCTGATCAGCCCCTCATCGAACCTGCCGCGGGGGACCAATCTTATGAGAAGCGCCCCCGGCCCCTCCTGGACCGCCTGGAAGAGGAGGATGCCCGGGAAAGTGCGTATGTAGATATCCAATGCCAGTGAATTCCATGCCTTTCCGCTGGGCATGACCAGCATCGCGGAAACCCGCCCGGCGAGCTTTTTTATGATCTTCCCCTTCCTTCCGCAGGCGCATCCCTTCGACAGTATGGCACGGTCGCCTATCTTATAGCGGATGAGGGGCATGGCACGCTGGAAAAGCTGGGTGAGAACCAGGTCTCCCATCCGTCCATCCGGAAGGGGATCCCCGGAATGGTCCAGCACCTCAGCGATCATGTAACCGGGGATCAGATGAAGGCTGCCCTTCCCGCATTCCCAGGCGATCCTGCCGGTCTCTATTGCCCCATAGAAGTCGCGGACTTCGCATCCGAATGAATCCGAGATGAGTTTCCTGGCATCCTGGCTGAGCGTCTCTGCACCTGAGAAAACGTTTCTGACCGAAACCCTGCAAGCGCTTTCCAGGTTGCGCTTCGCCAGCTGGACGAGGACGGACGGATAGGAACGCAGCTGCGCCGGCGATAGCCGCCGGATCGAGCTCAGGGTCCTGCCCTCTTCATCGAACATCGAGAGGAAGCTGTAACGGAAGACGCTCGAGCGGTAGCTTTCCGCCTGTTTCCGGGGATCGTAGGTCACGAAGGCTATCCTGTCGAAAAAACGCTGGCCTGCTTCCATATACGCGTACGCCAGCCCGGCGCTCCGGAATCCGCTCTCGTCCTCGTCTATGTAATATTTCAATGGTATGCCGGTCGAACCAGATGTCGAAAGGCCCCTGAGGCCCTCTTTCCGGTGACGCCTGCTTATGAATGAATCCGGACTATCACGGACCATCTCTTTGGTCAATAAAGGAAGCGACGGAAGATCCTCTAGGCCCCTTATCCTCAGGTCACCGATGGCATCCTTGTAATACTGGACTTCCGAGGCCGCATAGGCGACTTGCTCCTCCAGGCGTTCTGCTAGCGCCTGCTCGATGTCCGCATCCCACTGCTCGCTCCGCATCTGCATGAACAAGAACGGGCTCCGGAACCGGCCGATCATTTCCCCACCTTGGAAATTACGACGGAACACTTCCCGCTCCTGCTTTTTTCCATGGAATCTGCTTCGACGAACTCCACTTTTACAGCCTCGCCAAGGCACCCTTCTTCTATGATGGACCGGATCTCGCGTTTCGATCTCTCCGACAGGTGCCCCCTTACCGCAGGGATGTGCCTGAAAACGAAGAGACCGGGCTCTTCCTGGATGATCTGGTAGGAGAGTATGGAATCAAGGCGGTGCATACGGACGAGCGAGTGGGGGGGGACCTGCCTCCCGCTCGGAAGCGTGATCATGTCTTCCTTCCTGCCGTCTATTCCCTCAAGGACCCGGAGCCCCCGGCCGCATGGGCATTCCCTGCCCCATCTGGCCATGTCCCCGATCCGGTATCTTATGAGCGGCATCGCCCGGCTCAATAGAGGCGTCACCACGAGCTCCCCGCGGCCGCTCCTCCTGGGCCTGCCGGACTTGTCCACTATCTCGACAAGGTGCGAGCTGCTGACGTGCATCCTATGCTCCTCCGGGCATTCCCATGCGACATAGCCCAGTTCGGTGGAACCGTACTGGTTGAAGACCGGGCAGGAGAAGGAGGATCCCAAGAGCTCCCTGCAATCGGGCGAAAGGGTCTCTGCCGTCGAGAATGCCATCTTCAGGGAAAGAGGGCGGCCAAGACGGTCATTCGTCTTCGCGAGTATCGAGAGCATGGAGGGATAGAGCCCGATGGCATCGGGCCTGGAAGATCGCAGAGCGGAGAGTATCTTCTCCGGATCATCGAGCATGGGGACTACCCGGCGCCGGAAAACCCCCAGCCTGCACAGGAGATGGGACATCAGCATCGGCCGGAAAGATATCTCCAGGTACAGATCCCTGGGCGACAGCCCGGATTCCGCCTCGATGAAATGCCGCAGGGCCACGCGCCGGGCCATGTCCGCCCTGCCGATGGAGATCGAGAGAGGCTTCCCCGAAGTCCCGGATGTCTTCAGGGTGCTCCCCCCTCCGGCGCACAAGAAGGATTTCGGAGTGGACTGGAGCTGGCTTTTCAAGGTGAAAGGGAGGATCCTAGGGTCGGAAGCCGCCTCTTCTGAGGATATTGAACCGAACGCGGATGCGTAATGCGTGCTCCTGCGCGACCAGTCGATCAGATCGCGCAGCCGCCTCTCCTGGAGCGCCAGCAGAGATTCCGGATCGAGCCTCTGCTCCTTCCGGAGATCGAAGAAATGGGAGGCGAGGGAGAGGTAATCTAGCATCTATCTACCCAATTCGCGCGCTTTATCGGTGGCGAACCGGATCGCGTCGTGTATGGCCTTGTTCGCCTTCTTCTCCTCGAGCATCTTCAATCCGGCTTCGGTCGTGCCCCCCGGGCTCGCTACGGTCTCGATCACTTTCTTCGCTGACCACCCGCTGAGCATGAGCTTCCCTGTCCCGACAAGCGTCTGGGCCACGCACCGCTCGGCCGTTTCGCGCGAGAGGCCGTTCCTTACTGACTCCTCGATCATGGCCTGAGCGAAGAAAGCGACGAAGGCCGGCCCGGAGCCTGAGGCCGCGGTGATCGGGTCCAGGTGGGACTCGTCTGTCTTGATGCAAAGGCCCAGCGACGAGAAGGCGGTGAGAAAGACCTTCTCCTTCTTCTCCACCTCCGGGTGGAGGGAGTATGCTATCACGGCCTCTTCCACCTCGGCGCAGATGTTGGGCATGATCCGGATCACGTTCCGGGCGCCCCATGATTCGAGCTTCTTTATCGTGACGCCTGCTGCCGGCGAGACAATGAGCTGGGCATCGAGGATCTGCCTGACCACCTCTTCCATGTGGGCAGGCTTGACCGACAGAATGACCAGGTCGGCGGTCCGGGCGAGAGCGAGGTCTTTCAGGGGCTGCGCCCCGAGCTCTGAGGCCACGTTGCGGGCGTTCTCGAAGTCACGGTCTATCAGGAGGAGCTCGTGGTTCTTCGAAAGCACCCGCGCGAAGACTGAGCCGAGGCGGCCGATACCTATAATGGCGATTCTCATGGATAATGATTGGAAGCCCAAGATAAAAATAGTTAGCCTCTTACCTGCCCATTGCCCTGGACGATGTATTTGTAGGTCGTCAGCTCTCGCAGGCCCATCGGGCCTCTAGCATGGAGCTTCTGGGTGCTGATCCCGACCTCGGCGCCGAAGCCGAACTGCCCGCCGTCTGTGAATCTCGTCGACGCGTTCACCATCACAGCGGCCGCATCCACCATTTTTGTGAATTTTTGTTCGTTATCGTAGCTTCTGGTGATTATCGCTTCGGTGTGCTTGCTGTTGTATCTGTTGATATGGGCGATTGCTTCATCGACAGAGCCGACGACCTTGATCGCGATTATCAGGTCGAGGTATTCTTTCGGCCAGTCCTCTTCCGTCGCAGGCTTGGCGTCAGGAAGGATCTTCATCGTCTCCGGGCAGGCACGGATCTCGACGGATTTCTCGCGGAGCGAGCGGGCGATTTTGGGGATGAACGTTCTTGCTATTTTCTGGTGGACGAGCAGCTTCTCTTCCGCATTGCACACGCTGGGGCGCTGTGTCTTGGCATTGAGGACGATCCTTTCGGCCATATCCTGATCGGCTGTCTCATCTACAAAGACATGGCAATTGCCTGTGCCTGTCTCTATCACCGGGACTTTCGAGTTCTCCACGGTATGACGGATGAGATCCGCGCCGCCCCGCGGGATGAGCAGATCAAGCTTGCCCCGCGCCTTCAACATCACATCCACTGCCGCCCGGTCCGGAGTGTTGGCGAGCTCCACCGACCCATGCGGGATCGCCGTTTTTATTGCAGCGATCAACGCCCGGTTTGAGTTGAGCGCGCTCGCGCTCCCCCTGAGTATGACCGCGTTGCCGCTCTTGATGCACAACGAAGCGATGTCGATGGTGACATTCGGTCGGTTCTCGTAGATCGCTCCGATGACGCCGAAGGGGACGCTCACCTTCCGGATGGAGAGGCCGTTCGGCGCTGTCCAGCCCTCTTCCTCACCCACCGGATCCTTCAGGGAGGCCACAGAGCGGACGTCTTTTGCAATCGAACGGATTCGATCCGGGGTAAGCAGCAAGCGATCGATCTCGCTTCCGGTCATTTTCGTTTTCGCAGCCTGAACATCCAAAGCGTTCGCTTTCACGATCGGATCGGCGTTTTTCTCTATGGCATCCGCCATAGCGAGGAGGACACGGTCCTTCTCGTGCGTGCTCATCCCGGCAAGAGCCACGCTCGCACGCCGCGCATCCCCGAACAGGCCATCCATATAACCTTGGACTTCCATCCCCTCACCTCATGCCGCTACCGCCATATCGGCGCTGCTCACGACCTCGGAGTACGCGAACCCAAGTTCGCGGAATATATCCTCGGTCCCCTTGCCTTTTATCCTCTCAAGCTCGTGGGAGAAGTAATTGGTGATGCCTTTGCAGAGGACTGTGCCCTCCTTGCAGGCGATCTCTATCACATCCCCTTTGTCGAAATTGCCCTGGACTTCGATCACATCGCCAGGGATCACGCCGCAGTTCTTGCCGATAGCGCACTGCATGGCCCTTTCGTTCACGAGTATCCTGCCTTTCGGCTCGGAGGCGAAAGCGAGCCAGTGCTTCCTTTCCGTCATATTGGGGTTCTGCACAGGCGAGAAGACGGTGCCGATCTGGCCAGAGATGGCCTTACCGAGGGCATTCTTATCCGGGCCGCTGCAGACGACGACCTTGACCGAGGCTTCGGTCGCTATCTTGGCCGCCCTGAGCTTGGAGAGCATCCCGCCCCTCCCCAGGGAGCTCACGCCGTCGCACATGGCCATGAGCTCTTCGGTTATCGAAGGGACGCTCCGGATCAGCTTGGCGTCCTTGTCCTTGGGGTTGCGGTCGTAGAGGCCCTCGACATTCGTGAAGATGATCAGGAGGTCCGCGTCTATGGCGACAGAGACATGCGCGGAGAGGGTGTCGTTGTCGCCGAAGGCGGATTTCTTGATGTCCCGCACGGTCACGGTGTCGTTCTCGTTGATCACGGGGACGATCTTTTTCCCGATGAGCGTGTTGAGGGTGTTCCTGATATTGAGATATTTCATGCGGTCGGAGAAATCGGCGTTCGTCAGGAGGACCTGAGCGAGAGTCTTGCGCTCCTCGAACGCGTTCTCGTATGCGTGCATCAGGTCGCTCTGCCCCACGGCCGCGAGGGCCTGGAGCAGGGAGACGTCCCGCGGCTTCTCCGAGAAGCCCAGCTTCTTCATGCCGGTCGATATCGCCCCTGAGGTCACTATCGCGAAATCGTGCTCCTGGAGCTCGATGACCTGGCTCGCGAGCTGGTCCAGCATGATCCTGTCTATGCCGGTGCCCCCACTGAGGAGTGAGCTACCTAACTTCACGACAATTCGCATGGATTTTTCTGTTGTGAAATGGGAATAAAAAGCTATGCGATTGACGCGATCAATTTCGACGATCGTACATAATCGGGCCTGTATTGTTGTAGTTTTTAAAATATTCTGTAATAATATCACGTCCTAGTGGTTTCTATGAAAATACTCAATTCCAGAGCCAGGATCTCCGATGCAGGCAGGAAGATCGCCATCAAGGCAGCCCTTGCCGCAGCCCTATTAGGATGCGGAGGCAGGACCGGCCTGCTCCCTTATGATGATTTCGCGAGAGAGAGCGCCTACGACGGAGGGACTGCCGACACTGCGAGGGACGCCCCTGGAAATGCTCCGAGCAACACCGTGATCGGGCACGATGACGGGATTTATGGCGGAGGCGCCGGATGCGGGCTGGATCCGCACATCCCGGCCGTCCATTCGAGCGCAGGGACCGCCGCCGCTGCCCATTTCACCCAGGGCGTGCCCGGATTCCATTTCGACACCGATGTGAGGGTGTATCTGGGGTTGCGGCTTCACCTGCAGAGCGGGACCGCCGTGAGCGGGGACCCGGCCGAGCTCCATGACGGGGACCGGATCTGCGAGGGGGCGGTGATAAGGATCGCGCCTTCGGCGCAGGGGATATGGGCGCACTCGCAGCTCGATATCCTCTCTCCTTTCCCGGGATGCTCCGGCGCAGGGTACTGCCCTGCGATGGCGGATTATGACCAGCCGTTCAATGCGGACCGGGATGTGCGCTGGATGGGGCAGCCGGCCTTCGCGGACCACCTCGCTTTCGCCCAGACGAACGACTACACCCAGGACCTCCTGCGGGGGCGCGGGCTCTGCTCGTTCCAGAACCAGCCGGTGACATACTCGGAGCCTTCTGGGGTCCTTTCGCATGGAAAGCTCGGCGCCGGAAATGTCTTCTGCAGCGGGAGGACGAGCATCGCAATAAACGGGATCGCCGCCGATAGCGCGGATGTGGCCGGGAGCCCGGCAGCTGATATACGCATGAGCGGCGCCGGGGGGAGGGAGATCTCGGTCCGGTTGGATGGGATCGAATGCTTCGCAGCTTTAGAGAAGCGGCCTTCAGACGCGGCGACCCATCCAGAGTTCTATTATCTGCAGTATTTCGCGCACAACCGGCCCGTGATACATGGCCTCGACAGCAGCCACATCAGCCTGAGGGTCGAGAGCTGCCCGTAGGATGGGGAGGATCAGGATTGCCCAGGCTGCGGGTATCCGAGGACGATGAGCTTCATGTAGAGCATCACCTTCCTGAACGTGTTCACGTAGGCGCGTTTGCCGAAAACCTCGTACTCGTTCTCCTCGATCACGTTGAGTATCTCGCTGTAGAGGATGTAAGCGAGGGCGATGACATTGCGAACCTCCCGGTGGATCATGGCGAGCCCCCTCACGCCTTCCATGTAATATTTCCGGGCCCGGGCTATCTGGAACTTGAGGAACTTCACCATCCCGTCGGTCCTCCTGAGCGACAGTATGTCTGATACCCCGAGGCCGAACCGTGCCAGCTCATCCTTGGGGAAATAGACGCGCCCCATGCGGGCATCCTCCCCCACATCACGGAGGATATTGGTGAGCTGCATCGCTATGCCGAGCTTCGTCGCATATCTTTTCGCGCGCCTGAGGTTGTGTATGCCCATGACATACATCAGCATGAGCCCGACAACCGAAGCCACCCGGTAGCAGTAGGTGCGGAGCTCGGAGAAAGTGCCGTACTCCTTCTTGGAGATGTCCATGCTCACCCCCTTTATCAGCTCGAGCGGGTATTTGAGCGGGATGCGGTGCTTTTTCATAATGTGGATGAACGGATTGAGGATAGGGTCCGTGGAGAACCCTTTCCGATAGTCGGCGAGGAAGCGCCTCTTCCAGTCCGCGATAAGCATCTTCTGCAGCCGCGGGTTCCCTTCGTTGTCGTCTATCAGGTTGTCAGTATGCCTGCAGAAAGCGTAGATGGCGTAGAAAGCGTTGCGGCGCTGCCGGCCCATGAAGCGGGAGGCGAAATGGAAGGTCTTCGAACCCTTCCTTATGCTCTCTTCGGCGTATCTGAAATCAACGTACACGATCCCACCTGCATCAATATAGCGCAGTAAAGATTTATATCGTCATCTGCCGTTGGCCTGCGGCCGTCCGAAGGCAAGGGAGAGGTTCTTGGCCATGATATGGAACGGGGCGAGGATGCAGAAGGCCACTTTCGAATGGTACGCCATGGATGAGCATGAGGCGGGATCTTTCTTCAGGGACAGCGCGCGCTTGGCGAACTTCGTCCCGGGCAGGTCCGGGGGGGCAGGCGGGGCCGAGAGAGGCTCGTCATCGAAGGCGAACATGACGGCGCTCAGGCAGCGGCGGAGCGAGCGGCCGGGCATCACCGGGGAAAGGGCCGCCGTGAGCAGGGAGAGGAGGAGGCTGTAGGTCAGTATCCTCTCCGGGACAGAGAACCTGGCGGCCCGTGCGCGCATCGCCTCGAGGACGTCGTCTCCATAGACCTGCCTGGAATGGAGGGCGGCATGGCGGAGCATCTCGTTGTTGAACGGGTGGAGGAGGCCGAGGCGCAGGGGCTTGCCGGAGCTGAATACGACGAAAGGCGGATCGTCGGAACCCCCCTTGAGCGGGAACCTCTCTGATCTTTTCATCGCATATGCTTCCCTCAGCATTAGCCCGTGCTTCCGATCGAGGGCCCAGAAGACCGCCGAGCCTTCCTTCCTGATCGTCGCCGCGTCGGCATCCGGCCTGACCCGCACGACGATATCGACATCGCTCCTTCCCTGGACGAAATCCCCGCGCGCGGCGCTTCCTGAAAGGAGGACGAACTCGATCTGCCCCGGGAACCTGGCCGCGAGGGAGGAGACGAACTCTTCCACGAACCGATCGACCGCTTCTGGCATCGGGAAAATCATGCAGGGTGGGTATTAAAACCCCCAAATGCGACGGCATATCCATGGCGGCAGCGGTCGAGGTATCAGAGCTGGTCAAGGTCATGAACGAGCGCATAATCGTGGACCGGATCAGCTTCCGGGTGAACGATGGCGAGATCTTCGGCCTCCTCGGATCGAACGGATCCGGGAAGACGACCACGTTCAACATGATGTCCGGGCTGCTCGCCCCCTCATCAGGCAACATAATGATAATGGGCAAAAGCATCAAGGAGCCTCCCGGAGCCCGGGCGATGATCGGATTCGTGACGCAGGAGGATTCCATCTACGAGACGCTGAGCGTGAGGGAGAACCTCGAATTCTTCGGCTCCCAATACGGCATCGGAAGGGACGAGATCGGGGTCCGATCAGAAAGGCTGCTCGCGCAGATGGCGCTCTCGGACAAACATTCCGTCCTCGCTTCGAAACTCTCCGGGGGCATGAAGAAGCGCCTCAACATCGCATGCTCCCTGATCCACGATCCGAAGATCGTCTTCCTGGATGAACCCACCGTGGGGCTCGACCCTGTCGTGAGGAAGGAGATATGGTCCGTGATCGAGGACCTGCACCGCATGAAGAAGACGGTGATCATAACATCGCATTATATGGAAGAGATCGAGCACCTGTGCGACCGGGTCGCCATCATGTTCTTCGGCCGGATCATGGCCGAAGGGACCCCGGCCGAGCTGAAGGCGCGCTACAAACTGAAACAGATGGAGGACATCTTCGCCCACCTGATGAAGCCGGTGAACGTATGAGGTTCGTTTCCGCGATGATAAAGGAGCTCCAGGAGATCTCCCACGACCGTACCATGCTGAGCGTCCTCATAGCCTTCCCGATCCTGGTGATGGTGTTCATGGGAAGCTCGTTCCGCTCGATGGAGATCAGCGGCCTCCCGATCGGCCTCACAGGGCCAACCAACACGACGCTGACGAGCCCGCTCTTCGCCGGGCTGAACGAATCCAAGGCGTTCAACCTGAAAAGCTACGGCGATGAGCAGTCCGCGATAAGCGATTTCCATAACGGCCTGCTGCGCGCCGTGATCATCGTCCCGGAGGATTTCGACCGGAAGCTTCTTGCAGGAAACGGCTCCACCGTGAGGATCATTGTCGACAATTCCGACCTGGCGCTCGAGCAGTCCATACTCGCTGCCATGGGATCGGTCATACAGGCTTCCTCGGCCAACATAACGCGGAGCTATGTGTCCGGGGCATGGCGGCAGCTCGAGGGCCTCAACAAATCTGCCGGCTCGCTCGCCACAGATGTCAACAATAGCCGCATGAAGATGCTCGGGACTAAGGCCACCCTGGCCGGAGTGAGGGAAGGCATAGACAACATCAGCATCGGCAGCCTCGAGGGTTCCATAAGCGAGGCGCAGCTGAGCATAGCCGGCCTGAAAGCCACGATAGACAGCCAGAAGGCCGAGCTCAAGAACGCCTCGGAAGGGAACGCGCAGATGATCAACCGGACGAGAGCGTTCGTGGCGAATGCGAGCGATGCCCTCAACCGGTCGATCGCCACTGTCGGATCGACGCATGACAAGCTGAAGAACCAGACCGCAGAGCTCAACAGCACCATCAATGTCCTCGACGCCTCCATCGCGGGGCTGGAGACGATCAAGGCCGCATCCCCGGACAATACGACGAAAGCCGCCCTCGACCTCAACATCGCGAGCCTCTCGTCCCTGCGGAACGCCACGCAGAAGCAGATGACCGACGCCATTGCCGAGATCGGCGACCTTGAATCCCTCAACACCACGCTGATAGGGTTCTCGGCCGAACTCGGGGACTACTCGGCGGGCCTGGACCCGGCCGAAGCTTCCCTGAACAAGACGGCCGGGTTCTCCGCGGCCCTCGAGAACGTCTCTTCGACACTTGATGCGCTCGAAGGCTCGTTCGCAGGAGCGAAGACCGAGGTGGGAAAGCTCAAGAGCCTGCTTTCCGGCATCAAGAACACGACCGGGCAGATCGATGCGACCATGGACGACGCGCTCAACCAGACGAGGACGGTCGATTCCCTCATAAGCTCGCTCCAGGAGACGGTCGCCGAGCAGACTGGGAGGGACCCGGATGTGATCGCATCGCCCCTGTCGGTGAAGGTCGAGAACCAGTACCAGAGGAGCACGTTCGTGGATTTCATCATGCCGCAGATCATCGCCATCTCGCTCC
Organism: Candidatus Micrarchaeia archaeon; assembly: GCA_046331685.1. Lineage (GTDB taxonomy): Archaea > Micrarchaeota > Micrarchaeia > Anstonellales > Bilamarchaeaceae > Bilamarchaeum. Next base: position 51,695 of record JAXLQI010000004.1, read on the forward strand.
TCCTCTCCTGTTTCCTCCTCGGCTCGATCAGCGTCGTCCGGGAAAAGTCCCGCAAGACCATCGTGCGCGCTCTCATGATACCTGGGGCCCTCGGCAACCTGGTGATCGGGAAGATATTCTCCCTGGTCCTGCTTTCGTTCGGCCAGGTGGGCCTCATCATCATAGTGGCCATGGCCCTCTTCGGCGTGAAGCCTCCTGAGAACATGCTCATGCTCGTCGCAGGCACGACGATCTCTTCGCTCGTGCTATCCTCGATAGGGGTGTTCATCGGATTCTTCGCGCGGAGCGAATCCGCCGCCATCCAGAGCTGCCTGCTGCTCGCGATACCGATGCTGTTCCTCGGCAACATAATATTCTCGCCGGACCTGCTGCCGACATATACAAAGATACTCCAGCAAGCCCTACCGCTCTCGCACATAACGAGCGTCTATAAGATAATCATGATAACGAACGGCGACCCGGCAGGGGACATGGCCGCGCTGCTCTCCTATTTCATCATCCTGAGCGGGTTCCTGGCTTTCATCGTGACGAGAAGGAAGGATATAACGAACTATACCTGAGCCCTGCCGAAGGCGACAGACTCCAGCGCCGCCCTCGCGGATGAGGACACGATATCCCCGCTATTGATCAGATCGGCCGCCTGCGCGCGGGCGGCATTTGAATACGCGTCCCTCTCGGCCACTATGAAGATCGCGCCCATGGCCGAATGCTTCCCGCACAACGAATCGCGGAACCTCTCGAGCTTCCTCGCATATGCCCGCGCGAATGCGTAGGCTAGGGCTTCCTGGACGGCCGAATCCGTCTCTCCGGCTAGGTGCGCGTGTATCCTTTCGGTGGACACCGATCTGCCCAGCAGAGAGGCATACTTCAGGCGCTCGGATTGAGGCATGGACCGTTCCAGGCCCCTGCTCGCGATCTCCAGCAACGGCTCCATCTTCCGGAGGCCGATCAGGGCGGCTTTCGCTTTCTCGCCGAATGACAACGGGCCCCGTAGCGGCCTTTCAAGCTCACGATAAGGATGGGATCCTGGCATGTTGATACATTAATATATGCACATTATAACTATATAAATCCAGCCCTTCTGGCCTCATGGTGGGTGATTATAAGTATTTTCCAGGTATCCCCCTCATGGCACTGACAGGTAGGATCACGCTGGGAGTATTTCTGACGATGCTGCTGGCCGCATCGGCTGTTTTCGCCGACGTCGGACCGGCACCCGCGGCACCTGCGGTCGTTGTTCATCTCGAGAATGGGGGCAAGCCTGAGACCAGCATCAGCGAGATCACATATCATTGCCTAGGAAGCGATTCCGACGACGAGGGTGCGGTGACCAAAAGGCTCGCTTTGCTCAGCTGCAGCGGGGGGGACTGCACGAACAGCGGGGAGTGGTTCTACAAGTTCAACCCGTGCTTCAAGTTCCCTGGGGGGCATTTCACCTATAAATACGGGAGCCAGTTGATCCGGAGCGTGGATTTCAACTTCTCCGGCGAGTTCAAGAATTATGAGCTGACAGTGGATGCGCCGAGCGGGCAGATACCGGCCAAGTCGGGGTCCAGCCTCCCTGCCGGGTGCCCGGGGGCAGCTTCCATAATACTAGCCATCACGTTTTTCACGGTGAGGAACTGAGTGGATTTCCCTGCAGCCTATGCGCTTACCCTCCTGATAGAGGTCCCTGCGCTCCTGATCATGCTCCGCAAGCGATATCCCCCTTTGCTCATAGCCTGCGGCGGGATCATCGCGAGCGGATTGACCCTTCCGCTGGTCTGGTTCTTCTTTCCGGCACTCGGAATCGGATGGGCCGGGGCGACGATCGCCGCAGAACTTTTTGCAGGCGCGGCTGAGACCGTCATATATCTCCGGCTGTTCCCCGGGATCGGCTGGAAAGGGGCGGCATCGGCGAGCGTCATCTGCAATGCCATGTCCTTCATCGCCGGCCTGCTCATGCACTGACGCAGAAAGGGCATTCAGTCAACGGATCCGCTCTCATGAACGCTTTGGCTTTTTCCGAAGGGTGGCTGGAGGATAGGACCCGTTTCAGCTGGAAATGGAAGGCCTTGGAGTATACCGGGTATGCCGTCTCGAACTTGCCTTGGTGGCGGAGCATCTCGGCAAGATCCAGCTGAGCCGTGACCGAGGTCAACGCCCCGGAGACAAGCAGCTCTGACGCGATTATGCGGAGGCGCGTTATCTCCGAGGCGATGGCCCTCGGGGTCGGATCTTCTGAGCCGATACCATCCTCCAGCGGATGGTTACGCCCCGATGGAGCTTGTCTTCTCCCGATGCGTTCCATCCTGAGCCTGAAACGCTCGAGCCACATCGCAGAGAGATATTCCTGCGCGCCATCGCTGCAGCCGGCCCTCACCATCCTGAAGCATCTCTCGCCCTTTCCCGGCATATCTATCGAGCCCCTGATCCTCATCAGGTACCTGCCCTCAAGGTCCGGAGGCAGGCTGTAGCGGCCGGCAATGCCATGGAAAGCTACCTCGATGAGCGGTTCCATCTTCAGGAGGCCTCTGATGAAAGGCCTGACTCTTTTGAGAAGCGTATAACTATCACCGCATTTGGTTTCCATGGAGCTCCCTTACATGATGATATACGCTCAACAACTTTAAATGCCTCCCAACGTGTTTAATATTTTCTTGGGCGTATTCCCGCCATGGAAGGATTCAAGGTCACCCCATGGGAAGTGAGCGGTGCAATCGACTACGACAAGCTCATAAAGCAGTTCGGCACGAGCAGGATAGACGAATCGCTCCGGACGCGGATGCTCGGAGCCTCCGGGGGGGACGAACCCCACCACATGCTCAGGAGGGAGTTCTTCTTCTCACACCGCGACCTGGACCTGGTCCTCAACGACGTCGAAGAAAAAAAGGGCTTTTTCCTCTATACCGGCAGGGGGCCGAGCAAGGGGATGCATATAGGGCATCTGATGCCGCTCATCTTCACCAAATGGCTGCAAGACACGTTCAAGGTGAACCTTTACATAGAGATAACCGATGACGAGAAGTTCCTTTTCCGGCGTGAATACGAATGGAAAGACGTCCAGGCGAACGCCCATGACAACATCCTTGACATAATAGCCGTCGGATTCGACCCGGAACGGACATTCATATTCAAGGACAGCGAATACGTAAGGAACGTATATCCGCTCCTGATGCGGACCGCGCGCAAGATAACCGGCTCGACAGCGAAGGCCGTTTTCGGATTCGACGACTCGACCAACATAGGCATGCAGTTCTATCCGGCCTACCAGGTCGTGCCGACGTTCTTCGAGAAGAAGAGGTGCCTGATACCCTGCGCGATCGACCAGGATCCGTACTGGAGGATACAGAGGGATATAGCCGAAGGGATGGGGTACCGCAAGACTTCGGCCATCCACAGCAAGTTCCTCCCCCCTCTGACCGGGGTGAGCGGCAAGATGAGCTCGAGCGCCGGGGCCGAGACCGCGATCCTCCTCACAGATGATGAGAAGACCGTCAGGAACAAGATAAACAAGTACGCTTTCTCGGGAGGCAGGGCGACGGTTGAGGAGCACCGGAGGCTCGGCGGGGACCCTGCAATAGACGTGCCTTTCCAGTGGCTCTCGATACTCTTCGAGCCTGACGACCGGAAGCTGAAAAAAATCGAGGACGACTACCGCGCGGGCAAGCTCCTCACCGGCGAGCTGAAGAGTATGCTCATAGATAAAGCGAACGCCTTCCTCAAGGAGCACGCCGAGGCCCGCAGGAAAGCCGAACGAAGCTACGAGAGGTTCACAAGGCAGGGCAAGCTCGCGAGTGCGATGTGGGAACGGACCCACGAGTGATCCTATGGGAAGGAGGAGGGTCCCGACCGGAACGCCGATCCCCAAAGCCCTCGCATGCGGGATGCTGGAGGACGAGGGAAGGGTGCTGTTCATGGTGCGGAAGGACGAATCAGGCGCAGAGCGGCTCGAACTGCCCTGCGTGCTCGTGCCATCCGGAAGGAGCCCGTTCGCAGAGATCAAGGACGCGTTCGCGAGGATCACCGGGATCGACGGGCAGATACACGAGATAATCCTAGAAGGCAGGCATAACGCCGGATCGCGCAAGAGGAGGGCATTCGTGCCTGTCGCCGTCTTCAAAGTGACAGCGAGGGAGAGGAGAGCCAAACCGTCTGGGGAATTCGCCGGCTTCAGATGGCTCGCCATGGATGAAGCGAAGAGGCAGAGGCTAGGCCGCAACCTTGAATGGCTCAAGCATGAGGAGAAGAAGGGCAAAGGAAAGAATGACCATGCCAAGCCCCAGCGCCAGGCTCATGGCGGCCTTCTCCCTCAGGGATGAGCCGCCGTCGTCGGTGTCTGAGATGATGAGCGGATAATCGACAGTGCCGCGAAAATCGCCTGTAGGTCCCGAATCGCGCGTGACAAGGACGTCCGAGCCGACGCAAAGGGCATGTTCGGTGACCCTGATCTCCCGGCCCGCATTGCTCTTGAGAGCGCGGCAGGCCTTAGGGTCGGCCATCAGGGCAGAGACGACCGCTTCGTCGATGTTCCAAGCCGGCGCGCCGGATGAACCGGCCAGGCGGAACGCCGCAGCGCCTGATCGGACAAGCTGGAACCCTTCCTCCCTGAAAGCGTCCATGATCCCTTTATCCCGCTTCAACCTTCCGCTTATGACCAGAGGAGAGGACAGGCGGAAATCGGCGTATTCGGGATCCACGGGCTTCGGACCGGCGTGGAACTGGACCCTGCGCTCCGAGCGGTAGACCATCTTCCAGGGATCGTGGCCGCCTTGGAAAGCCTCTATCTCGAGCCGGTAATAGGCGCAGCTCCTCCCCCAGACCGGACTGCAGAGCGGCGCGCTGCACCTGACCTTGCCCGAGAGCGGCGATGCGGCATGGCCATGCCGCCTGACCGAGCGGTAGATGAGATACCCTCCGGCCATAAGTGAGGAGAGAGGGAAGAAAAAGCTGAAAAGCGACAGAGGGATGGCCATAGGATCAGGCGAGCCTGAACTTGAACCCGTAGTGGACGAGCCCCTCAGGGTCATCGCGCTGGATCACGCGGAAGACCTGCTCCACCCTGGACCCTATCTTCACGTCGTCCTTCGTGGCGTCGACGACCTGACCGGTCAGCCGAGCCCCTTCGTCGAGCTCGATTATAGCGAGGACATAAGGCACCTGGTCCTCGAAGCCTTCCGGCGGGGCGGTGACTTCGGTGAATGAGAAGACCTTGCCCCTGCCTGAGAACTGGACCTCGGAGATCTTTCCTTTCCTCCTGCATTTTGGGCAGATCGCCCGCTTCGGGAAGTACGCGCCCGAGCAGGTCTGGCACCGCACACCGAGCATCCTGTATCTTTCAGGGATCCTCCTCCAGGTCAGCGGAATGGATTCTTTCATAGAAACATCTCGAAGGATGAATGCCCGAAACTACTTATATTTCTTCGCATGCTCCTTGAAGGTGGCGAACCCGGCGTCGGTGAGCGGGTGCTTCCACATCTTCTCGAGGACCTCGGCCGGCATGGTCACGACATCCGCCCCGGCGAGGGCGCACTGGCAGACGTGCACCGGGTGCCTTATCGAGGCCGCGAGGACCTCGGTCTCGAAACCGTAGTTCTTGTACATCTTCACTATGTCCCTGATCAAATCGATGCCATCCTCGGAGATGTCATCCAGGCGGCCGATGAACGGCGAGACATAAGTCGCCCCGGCCTTCGCCGCGAGCAGGGCCTGGGAAAGCGAGAATACCAGCGTGACGTTTGTCTTTATCTTCTTCTCGCTGAGGGCGCGCACCGCGCGGAGGCCGTCTTTGGTCATGGGCACCTTGAACACGACATTCGGCGCCCACCTGGAGAATTCCATCGCTTCGGCCATGAGCCCTTCGAACGTGTCGGCAGAGCCTTCCACGGAAACAGGGCCTTTGACCAGCTTCGTGATCTCCACGATGGTCTCTTTGTGGCCCTTTCCGGCCTTCATGACGAGCGTGGGGTTCGTCGTGACCCCGTCGCACATGCCGAGCTCCAGCGCTTTCTTTATCTCGTCCACATTCGCAGTGTCCAGGAAGAATCTCATAGAAACACCATCCGATAATCAATAGCGGCCAAAGTGTTTAGTAAGGTTTCGCAGAGGCAAAATAATATATTATGTTTCAATTGACATAGCATTATGGCAAAAAAATCTGCTGGACTGGTGCGATTCAGGGAGGCGGAGCCCGATGTCACGACGACCGGCATCGGAAAGAACTACAGGGGCTACAGGATCTTCCATACCAGGAAGAACGGGCGGTTCGAGTTCATCGAGAATGACGGGGGGACACGGAACGTGAGCCATGAGGAGCGCGAGCAGTTCCGGAAGGACCTCACAGCGGCTGCGAGGAAGGACCAAAAGGTCGCTTCATATCTGCGGGAGTTCCCGCAGCTCGGACGCGCCCCGGCTGCAGAGGCGGAGCAGTTCAAAGCAGAGCCTGAGCCGGTCACTTCATCTTCATCGCTTCAAGAGCAGTCTTCACGATCCCCGCCGAATCCAGCTGATACTTCCTGAGAAGCTCGTAGGGCTCGCCCGACTCGCAGAAGCGGTTATAGATGCCGTGCCTCTTCAGGAAACAAGGATAGCTTCCGGTGACGACTTCAGCGATCGCGCTTCCCATGCCGCCATCCACCTGGTGCTCCTCCACGCTCATGAGGAGGCCGCACTTGCGGGCGTATGCCAATATCGTGTCCCTGTCAATCGGCTTTATGGTGTGGCAGTCGATGACCGCGGCATCGACGCCCTGCTTCTTGAGCTCTATCGCGGCTTTCAGGGATTCGTAGACAGGCACGCCGTGGGCGAAGATCGCCATGTCCGCTCCGTCGCGGTATACGTTCGCCTTCCCTATCTCGAAAGGGGTCTCCCTGGTCGTGAACACCGGGGCTTTCTCGCGGGCTGTCCTCATATAGCAGGGGCCTTTGCGCCCTGCCATGGCGAGAGTAGCCTTGCGCGCCTCTTCCATGTCTGCAGGAGCGAGGACGACCAGGTTCGGCAGGGAGCGGGTGATCGCCAGGTCCTCAAGCGCCTGATGCGATGCCCCGTCAGGGCCGACCGTGAGCCCGGTGTGCGAAGCGTGAATCTTCACATCCACGTCGTTGTAGCAGACAGACACCCTGATCTGGTCCCAGTTCCTCCCAGGCGAGAAAACCCCGTAGGCGGAGATGAACACCGTCTTCCCGCATGCGGCGATGCCTGCGGCGACACCGGCGAGGTTCTGCTCGGCCACCCCCACCTGGACGAACCTTTTCGGGAATTTCTCCGCGAACCAGTGGGTCCTGGTCGACTCGGAGACATCAGCGGTCAGCACCCATACGTTGGGATCCTTCTCCCCAAGCTCGACAAGGGCCTTGCCGAAGCCGTCTCGGCTCGGCTTCGAGGCTTCCGGCTTGAGCAGGTCGGGTATGAGAGTCATTTCAATCCTCCTCCTCGATTATTATCTTCTTGATCTCTTCCAGCTCCAGGATGGCCTCATCGGCCTGCTCCTTGCTCGGGGGCTTGCCATGCCACTCGAAGAGACTCTCCATGAACTGCACGCCCTTGCCCGGTATCGTATGGGCGATTATCACTGTCGGTTTCTCATAGATGGCCTTGCTCTCCTGGCAGGCATCTATTATCTTCTTGATGTTGTGGCCGTCGACGTCGATCACATTCCAGCCGAAGGAGCGGTATTTCTCCGCGAACGGCTCGATCGGGAGGACCTCTTCGGTATATCCGTCGATCTGGATGTTGTTCCGGTCGATTATCGCGGTGAGGTTGCCCAGCTTGTACTTGGCCGCTAGCATGGCCGCCTCCCACGTCTGGCCTTCGTTGTGCTCGCCATCCGAGAGCATGGCATAGACGCGCCACCTCTTGCGTTCGGCCTTGGCCACGATAGCCATCCCGACAGCCTGGGACAGCCCCTGGCCGAGGGGACCGGACGAGCTCTCGATCCCCGGGAGGGTGCCGCGGTGGGGGTGGCCCTGGAGGCGCGAATCTATCTTGCGGAGCGTCATCAGCTCCTCTTTCGGGAAGTAGCCTGCGTTCGCAAGGGCGGAGTAGAGGACCGGGCAGACGTGGCCGTTCGACAGGACTAGACGGTCCCGGTCCGGCCACTCGGGACGCTGGGGATCATGGTAGAGGACGTTGAAATACAACGCGGTGAAGATGTCTGCGAGGCCGATGGAGCCTGCTGAGTGGCCGCTTTTCGCTTCGAAGAGCATCCTGATAACATCCTGCCGGATGGTATTCGCCATCAGTTTCAGCTGCCTGAGATTGGTCAATCTTTTCATGATGAGCCACCTACCGCCCGCTCACGGAGTTCCCGTATCGCGGTCTTCGTGTCTGTTTGTGAGAATATGGCGCTCGCCGCCGCGAGGATATTGGCACCGCAGGAATACGCGTGGGCGATCGTCTCGAGATTCACCCCTCCATCCACCTCGATATCGAGCTTGGGGTAGAGGCGCCGGAGCTCCCTTATCTTAGCCCCCATCTCCCGGATGTATTTCTGGCCCGAGAAACCCGGATGGACCGTCATGACCAGGACGCGGGATGCCTTCGGGACCAGCGGGAGGAGCTTCTCAAGCGGAGTCTCAGGGTTGATCGCGAGGCCGAGCGAGCCGCCGGCCTCCCTCACAGCGCTCTCGATCCGGCCCATCGAGGTGATCGTCTCCACATGGACCAGATGCATGTGCGGACCAGGGGCCTTCACGATCCAGTTCTCAGGATCCTTGACCATCCAGTGGAATTCGTAACGCGCTTCCGGAAGGTCATGGAGCTCTGAGAGGCCGATGGTCTTGTTGGGGACGAAAATGCCGTCCATGATGTCGAGCTGGATCTCCTTGACGAGCCCCCGCACCTGCCCGATGCGGCGCAGCAAGTCTTCCCGGCTCTTCACAAGAATAGCTGGTATTACCTCTGCCTCCATCTGCCTCGCCCTCGACGCAGCCCCGTTGATCCGATGATCGGCGCTGCAAAAAAACGGACTCCCGCTCGCCCGTGAACTGATTTGATTCCCACTAAATATAAAGATTGCGCAGGCGGCCGCCAGGCCTGGGGGCATTGATTCTTTTTATTATAGCAAATACCACAAAAGTTGGAGAAAGTGGAGGAATAGGCTTTTAAAATATTCCACGCATAAAATATTTTCGGTAGATTTGAGCCAGAGCGGAAGCTCGCCGCGGGATCTCCCTGCGGTGCGAAAAAAATGTGATAGCTGGCCCGCGAAACCGGGTTTTCTTGCGAAAAAACGGGAGTAGTTTTTTAAAGATATAGTGAAAAGAAATCTACCAAGATGCAAAATGAAATTGGAACACATACATATAACGGTGAACGCGAAGATCGATCCGACTTTTAAGGCGTTGCCAAAGGACGAAGCCCAGCGTTTTGTGAATAAGCTGCTGAAGAGCATCAACATGAAGCCCCTAGGCCCGATCAACTGGTCGGACGCAGAGGACCTGGATTTCCCAGGGCAGAGCTTCGTGCAGATGATCACCACAAGCCACTGCTCGCTCCATCTGTTCACCCATACTGACGGCACCAACGAGATATACTTCGACCTCTACTCATGCAAGTGCTTCGACGAAAAGAAAGTCGTAGCCCTGCTCGATGAGAAATTCGGGCTCAAGGAGTGGCATGGCGTCGTATATAACCGGGCGTCCGATGGCAGGCCCCAGGTCAGGATGATCGGGACGGCCGCCAAGGAAATCATGGTCGCCAAGGCCAGGAACTAAATTTTTTCCTAATCCTGTTTTCCCCAAACCGCGAGCGGCAGCAGATTTTTTAATCTTGCAACAGCTATCCTACGATGGCAAACGTGAAACATATTTCACTGATGATAGGGCTGATCATGCTTGCCGGCACCTCTTACGCGATGGGATGCGCGGAGGACGCTTACAGCAAGGCATGCAACTCTTGCAGCTTCGACAAGGATGGAAAGATAGACCAGTCATGCTCCAGCGGCTACCAGAGCTCCGGCAAGACCTGCGTGAGCACTTCGTACCCTATCATGGCGGCGAAATACGCCGAGGGGAAATGCCCCGACGTGGATTCCTGCGCGGATGAACTGCGTTCATGCACCGCCCAATACTCGACCGGCAACGACAACGCGGACTGCCTGGAAGGTTCTGTGGCGGTGTGCTATTCGGCGGCAGACGCATGCGTACGGAGCGCGGCAAGCAAATGCGGCGAGATACAGAATCCGTGCCTCGGATCGACGGCGACATTCATGCTGCTGTTCGGCGGGATGGCGTTCCTTCGGATAAGAAAAGGATGATCATCTTTTCGGGAGCGCGGCGATGACATCCCGGGCTTTTTCCGGAGTGAGGCCGCCTTCCAGCGCCTTCACCGCGGCGGCTTCAGCTATCGTCTGCAGGGAGAACCTCCCTGTCTCCTCGTTATCGCTTCCTGCTGCCAGTTCTGCGAGCGGGGCCATGCCCGCGAATACTTTCCTCTGTGGCCGCTCAGCCCTCCTGACCGCGGATTTTTTCTGCATGGGATCACTATCAGAGATTCTTGTAGATATGGACGACGGCCGTAGCGCCGCTCCCTCCAACATTATGGGTGAGGCCGAAGTGGGCGTCCTTGACCTGCCTTCCTTCGGCTTCACCACGAAGCTGCCAGACAGCCTCGACGGCCTGTTTTATGCCTGTGGCACCGACAGGGTGGCCGCACGCCTTGAGGCCTCCGGACGTGTTCACCGGGATCTCGCTGCCGAGGGCGGTCTTGCCTTCGAGCGAAGCAGGGCCGCCAGCGCCTTTCGGGAAGAAACCGAGGTCCTCGATAGCCATGATCTCGGCTATAGTGAAGCAATCGTGTATCTCGGCGAAATCCATATCCCCTGGAGAGAGCTTCGCCTGCTCGAACGCCTTCTTCCCGGCCACCTGGGTGGCCTTGAGGCCGGTCAGGGTCTCACGTGAATGGAGGGCGATCGCATCGCTCGCCTGGGCGCTCGCTATTATCTCGACCGGCTTCTTCGAGAACGAGTGCGCGAGCTCGAGCGGGGCGAGCACTATCCCTGCGGCGCCGTCGGTTATGGGAGAGCAGTCGAAGACCTTGAGCGGATCCGCGATGGATTTGGACCTGAGGACGGTCTCCATCGTTATCTCGTTCTGGAACTGCGCGTATCTGTTCTTGGCCCCGTGCCTGTGGTTCTTCACAGCGACAGACGCGAGCATCTCTTCGGTCGTGCCGTAATCGTTCATGTGCCTTCGGGCCATGAGCGCATAGATCGCGGGGAACGTCGCGCCGAGGAAAAGCTCCCATTCCTGGTCTCCGGCCCCGCCCAGGATATCGCTCACCGTATTGACGCCGAGATCGGTCATCTTCTCGACCCCTCCGACCACCACGATGTCATGCATCCCTGAAGCGACAGCCATGATCCCCTGGCGGAGGGCCAGAGCGCCTGACGCGCACGCCCCTTCGACGCGGGTGATCGGGATCGGATTGAGGCCCATGTAATCGGCGAGGAGACCCCCGATGTGTTCCTGCCCGACCAGCCGTCCTGATGCCATCGTGCCTATGAACCCGGCATCTATCTGGTCGCCGTGGATGCCTGCATCCTTGATGGCTGAGAGGCCTGCCTGGACCGCGAGGTCGCGGTATCCTTCCTCCCAATGTTCACCGAACGGGGTCATGCCGGCCCCGATGATCGCGACTTTCCTCATAAGAATTACCTCTCTCTCTATTGTTGGGGGCCGTTTAAAAAACATGGCGGAGCCTGATACGGCGGGAAGCGTCACCGTCCGGTAGCGTAAGCAACTTCCCATACGCGGTATCCCGCATATGCCCTGCTTCCGGAGAGACCCATCACCCACTCTCGATAAGATTAAAAGAGGACAATCCAAATTACGGATATGGTAGCGAGGATCAACTCCTTCTCAGATGAATTGCACGAGGAGTGCGGCATCATCGGTATAGTCTCCAAGACAGGCAAGGATGTCGCCCCGTACCTCCAGAGAGCCCTCATGGCGCTCCAGCACCGGGGGCAGGATGCTGCCGGCCTCGCGGTCTTCGACGGGAAAACACTCGAGGCCCGGCGCGGGATCGGACTCGTCGATGCGGTCTTCCGCCCGGAGGACGCCGGCCTGAAGGGAAGCCTCGGCATCGGGCACACCAGGTACCCGACCCACGGAGAATGCAGGATGTGCGACGTCCAGCCGATGGTATACAAGACATATGCCGCCGCGCACAACGGGCACCTGGCGAATTACCCTGAGCTTAGCAAAGAGCTAGAGGGGGCCGGGTATGCCTTCACGAGCTCGGTCGATTCGGAGGTCGTCGCATACATCTTCGACCAGGAGAAGGATATCGAAAAGGCCGTATCGCGGATGATGGAGAAGATGGAGGGCGCGTTCTCCATCGCAGCGATAGCCGAGGGGAAGCTGGTCGTCTTCAGGGACAGGGTCGCGATCCGGCCCCTGGTCTGGGGCGAGAACGAGGACTTCATATGCTTCGCATCAGAGACCGTAGCCCTCGACATAAACAACATCCCATACCTGGGGGATGTGAAGGGCGGCGAGCTGGTCATCGTGGATCGCAAGGGGAAGGCGGCCCGGAAGCAGATAGCGCCTGAACGGGCCAGGCACTGCATGTTCGAATACGTCTATTTCTCAAGGCCGGATTCCAGGCTGGATGGAAAGAGCGTCTATTCTGTCCGGAGCAAGCTGGGGATAGCCTTGGCGCAGGAATCCCCGGTGGAGGCAGACGTCGTCGTGCCGGTCCCGGATACCTCCCGGACCGCGGCCTCGAGCTTCGCCAAAGCGCTCGGGATACCATGCGAGGAAGGGCTGATCAAGAACAGATACATCGGCAGGACGTTCATCATGCCGGATCAGGGGATGAGGGTGGATGCGGTCCGCCTCAAGCTCAACCCTGTCCGCGAGATAATAGAGGGGAAAACAGTCGTCCTCGTGGACGACAGCATAGTACGCGGCACCACCCTGAAAGAGATAGTGGCCCTCGTCCGCCACGCGGGGGCGAAAAAAGTCCATCTCAGGATCACCTGCCCGCCCGTCAAGGCGCCATGCTTCTACGGAGTCGATATGTCCACTTACAGCGAGCTCATCGCCAACCGGAAAAGCACGGACCAGATCAGGAAGTACCTCGACGCTGACAGCCTCGCCTACCTTTCCATAGACGGCCTGAAGAAAGCGGTAGGGTTGCCGATCTGCACCGGGTGCCTCGATGAGGGATACCATTCGGAATATGTGAGAAAGCTGGCCGAGAAGACCAAAACAGAAGACGCGTGATCACCATGGTAGTTGTCGAATACGCATACGAGGACATGAAAAAGCTCATAGATCTCCCGCGGGACAAGATGATCGCCAGCCTGAGCGAGCTCGGGGCGCCGTCCGAGTACGAACCCGAGGTCAAGAAGATAATAACCGAGCTCACCCCGAACCGTCCGGACTGGTATTCGATGGAGGGCCTCGCGCGCGCCCTCCGGGCGTATCACAACAAGGAGCACCCGAAATACCAGACCAGGAAATCCGAATACATGGTGATCGTGGATCCTTCCGTAGATAAAATCCGGCCTTTCACAGTATGCGCAATAATCAAGGGGCTTCGGATGGATGACCAGAGGATCCGTGACCTGGTCCTGCTCCAGGAGAAGCTCCTCGGCACACTCGGACGCAAGGTGAAGAAATTCGGCCTCGGGCTCTACCCGCTCCACGCGATCTCGTTCCCCGTCCACTATACGACGATGAAGCCAAAGGATATCAGATATGCCCCGCTCGGCAGTGACCGCGAGATGAGCGCGGAACAGATCCTCAGCGAACATAAGAAGGGGCAGCAATACGGGCATCTGATAAAAGGGCACGACCGATATCCTGTGTTCACGGATTCGCGCGGCAAAGTGATGGCGCTCATACCCATCGTCAACTCGGCAGAGACCGGAAGGGTGGATATGGATACGAAGGATATCTTCATAGAGGTCTCAGGCACAGACATCCATGCATGCAAGGCCGCCCTCAATATCCTCTGCTGCACCCTCGCCGATATGGGCGGGGCCGTGTTCGAGGTCCTGATGGATTACGGGAAGGACAGGTTCGCTTCCCCTGACCTCGAGCCTAAGGAGATGGAGCTCTCCCTGGAGAGGGTGAACCGCATCCTCGGGCTCAGGCTGGACGAGAAGCATGTGACCGACCTCCTCAGCAGGATGGGGTTCGGATACCGCAAGGGGGCCGTCATCATCCCACCCTACCGGGCGGACGTCATGGGCGAGGTCGATATCATCGAGGACATCGCGATCGCATACGGCTATAATAATTTCACGCCCACGATACCTGATTTCTTCAGCCCTGGAGCGGCCGCTAGGAGATATGAAGAACTGGATAATATCATGCGCGGGATGGGATTCACCGAGACGAAGACGTTCGTCCTGACAAACAAGGAGAAGCTCGGCTCGATCGGCGCCGAGGAAGGCGTCATCGAGATCAGCAATCCGGGCACGGCTGATTATACGGTCGTGAGGCCCACCCTTATCCTGAACATGCTCGAAACGTTCTCCACGAACAAGATGAAAGGGCTCCCCCAGAAATTCTATGAGGTGGGGTTGGTATACAACAAGGGGAAGACGTCGACAAGGCTGATCTTCGGCATCATGGACAAGAAAGTGGATTTCTCGGCCTTCAGAGGGTATCTCCAGACCCTGATGGCCGAGCGAGGGCTGGGATTTACCTTCGAGAAGAAGACCGGCAAAGCTTTCGAGCACGACACTTCGTGCAAAGTCATTTCGATGGGAAAGAATATCGGCGTCTTCGGCAAAGTCGATGAGAAAGTACTCGAAACGAAAGGGATCGGCTTCGATGTCTTCATCTGCGAGCTCGAGGTATAGAGGGACACCCCTCACTTCCACTATTCAATAAGCTCGACCGACTCTGCTACAGCTTTGTAGACTATGACCGATCTCCTGAACCTTTTGAAGAAATTATCGAGGGATTTCTCCATTTTTGGAGGCACTGCCAGGGCTGATTTCGTTTTCCATAGCTCTTTTTTCAGCGGAAGCCTGTTCAAATGATAATAGAAGAGGCGCTTCACCCGGTTGAAAGACCTCTTGTCTTTCGCTTTCAGATCATAGATGTATATTATGAACAAATGATCACGTTCCACGTCTTGATATGTAACTATAGTTACATATCTATTTAAAATAATAATATAGGTGTCATTAGTGGAACTACACCCTCCCCGTCTTATCTGAACCACTACATAGGAACCGACAGAAAAGTAGAAAAATGCGCATTATCCCTTCAGCTTCTCCTTGTATCTGGCATAATTTATCAGGCGCTCCATCGCCTTGACGGCCGCCCGGGGCGAATTATAGCTCGGCACCCCCTTTCCTTCCAGTATCTTCCTGTAAGCTTCTGTATATGTGCCGCCTATGGAAATGGTGGCTATCGGCTTCCTCCGGTCGTCCGAAGCCTTTGTCAGCACATGGATGATCCTCTCGTCTATCGGGGGCGTCTGGGTCAGCACTATGATTATCAGGGCGTCTATCCCCGGGTCGTTCATCATGGCCTCGATGGCCTTCCCGTAATTCTCCACCCCGGCGTCAGCCACGAGGTCCAGCGGGTTATTGACCGTGCCGTAAGAAGGCAGGATCTTCGCGAGCTCATTCCGTGTCGCATCGCTGAATTTAGCGAGCTCCAACCCTTCCTCTTCTATATAATCGGTGGTCAGGACGCCTATCCCACCCCCGTTCGTTATTACGGCGACGCGATTGCCTTTCGGGAGCGGCTGGTTGAATATCTTCACGAAGTCGAAAACCTCATTGATACCGCCTGCTTCGGTAACCTTGGCCTGCCTGAAAGCGGCATTGTATGCGAGATAGCTGCCGGCGATATTTCCGGTATGCGAACGCGCCGCGGCCTGACCGCCGGTGCCCTTGCCGGCCTTGAGCGCGATGATCGGCTTGACTTTATTGACCCTTTTCATAGTCTCAAGGAGCTTCCTGCCGTCCTTGGCCCCCTCCATGTAAAGGATGATTATCTCGGTCTCACGATCGCGCATGAGATACTCAAGGTAGTCGCTCTCGTCGAGGACTGTCGAATTGCCGTATGAGATGAATTTTGATATGCCCATGCCGTAATACGCCGCGAGGTCCATCACGGTGGATCCGACCGCCCCGCTCTGGGTGATGAAAGCGATCCCGCCGGCCTTCGGCCTCTCCAGCTTGTACATCGGGAGGAATATGCTGTCCACTTTTGTGTATGGATTATAGACTCCGAGGCAGTTGGGGCCTACGACCGGGATGGAATTATCGTCGGCGATCTTCCGGACCTTGGCCGCAAGATCGTTCCTGCTCACCTCTTCGAATCCACCGCTGAGCACCACGACCCCTCCGGCTTTCTTCTGCGCGCAGTCCTCCATGATTTGCGGGACCGTCTCAGCAGGTGTGGCGACGATCACACAATCGACCTTGCCCTGGATATCCTTGACCGATGGATAACAGCGGAGCCCGAAGAGGGACTCGTATTTCGGATTAACAGGATATACTTTGCCGGGGAACTTCGTGTCCAGGAAATTCTTGAGGAGGACGTTGCCTATCTTGTTCGCCGTCGGAGACGCGCCGACTATCGCCACCGATTTCGGGGCGAATACATTCCTCAGATTCCGGATCTTCCTCTCCATAAGAATTACCTGCTGAACCTCGCGTCTACGATATCACATCCGTTCTCGTCGAAAACCACCGGATTGAGATCCATCTCCGCCAGGTCTTCCTTCTGCATGAACGCGCACGAGCGGATCACCAGATCGGTGAGGGCCTTCTTGTTGATAGGTTTCTTTCCCCGTGCGCCCTCCAGGAGAGGATGGACCTTCAGCTCTGCCACCATCTCCTCCACATCCGACGGAACAAGGGGGCAAATACGCGCACTGATGTCGCGGAATATCTCGACATAAATACCCCCGAGGCCGAGCACGATCATGTGCCCGAACTGCGGATCCTTCTTGCCCCCGATGATCAGCTCGACGCCTTTCCGGGCCATCTTCTGGATAAGCACCCCATCGATTTTTTTCCCGGCGGCGCTCTGCATTATGTCTCGGAAAGCTACGCGGAGGCCCTCGTCGTTCCTGATGCCGACCTTCACGCCGCCGATGTCGGTCTTGTGCTCGATCTCCGGCGATACGACCTTCATGGCGACCGGGTATCCTATCTTCCCGGCCGCCTTGAGGGCCTCGCCCTCATCCCTGGCCAGGTGGTAAGGCATGAGCCTGAACCCATGCTTTTGAAGAAGCGAAAAATCATCCATCAGGGTCATGCGCAACTAACCGCTGGAACGTATTTATTCCTATCACTCCACAACCAGCGATTCGATGGTGGGTGCATCCAGCTCAGAGCTCAATCTACCGATCTTCTGGAGGTAATCGTCTATCTTGCCAGGCGATTTCCTCCATATCATGGCCCTGAACTCCGGATCCTCCTCGACCACTTCCTTCACGTATCTTTTCATGAGCTCGAAATCAGAGATGTCTGCGACGCTCCCCGGGTACCTGAGCTTGACCATAAGGCCGTCGGCCTCCTCCGGGCTTATCTCATGCGTGCCCAGCATGAAGCATTTGACCGTGGTCGGATCGAGTTCGACGCCTGACACTGCCACGGCGTAGCCGAGGGAATCCGCCGCCGAATGGACCCACTCGTTTTTCCGGTAGTGCCGCGGGAGGACCGCCGATATGAAATCCGCGGTCTTCGCGATCCGTGACTGGAGGGGGAGCTTTATCCCGGTGAGGTTCGCCGGATAGCTCGGGTACATGCTACCCTTGCCGTTGAACATGACATGGTGGAGGCCTACCATGTCCAGCAGGACCGGATTATCCTCCCCGTTGAACAGCCTGACGAATTTGGTCCCTGCCGAGATGTGCTGGTCCCGGAGCACTTTCTTCTCCACGCTGTTGAGGGGCCTCCCTTCCCAGAGGCAGAGGCACGAGATCCTGGCGCCAAGCTCCTTTACCATGAGCGCGAGAGGGAGGAAAGTCTTGCCGATATCGTGCACGAACCCTCCTGCGAAGGCGAGTTCCGGGCTTATCCTCTCGATGCCGGGAAGCCCCAGCTTTCTCGCCTCGCTCGCGATTATATAAGCGAAATTAGCAACATGGAGCGAGTGCGCCCGCGTATAGCGCCATTTCTCCAGTCCGTGGTCGGTCTCCTCGAGCCTTTTCCTCGAGGATGCTATCAAGGCCTTCATGCTCCGATCGCGGATGCCTTTCTCCTCTCCTATCATCCTTTTCGATATGTGCATCGTCACAAGCCCTTCGTACACGGGCTGGTATCTGCTCGCTATATCGAATAGCAGCATCTGGCCCATGCCGGCCTTTGCGTGATGCGTATATTGGGGGCTGGTCATAGGGGGGTAATTAACCTTGAATATTTAAATTTCCCCTCTCCTATCCAACCATGAAAGTCTATACTAAATTCGGCGATAAAGGTAACACCGCGCTCCTCGGAGGCGTGGTTGTGCCGAAGAACGATCTGCGCGTCGAGGCTTATGGGAGCGTGGACGAGCTCAATTCGGTGCTCGGGATAGCTATCGCCTTCAGCGACATCGAGGAGATTACCGTTTCGCTCACGAAAATACAAAGCGATCTTTTCGTGATAGGGGCCGAGCTGGCATCAAAAGGGGCCAAGGCGAGACACATCCCCCCAGCACGGGTTTCCGAGCTCGAGATCGAGATCGACGGGCTCTGGGAGCAGCTCCCGCCCCTGCAGAACTTCATCCTGCCCGGAGGAAGCAGGACCGCGTCCCTCCTCCACCATGCCCGCACCGTGTGCCGGAGGGCTGAACGGTCGATAATCTCCCTATCGCAGAAAGAGCAGGTCTCGCCGGACATAATCGTCTATATCAACCGCGTCGGCGACCTGCTCTTCACTATGGCACGGTTCGCCAACCACCGCAAGAAGGTCCATGAGATAATCTGGAAGGGGCGCTAGCAATTAAATCCCCTTCCGGACATCCTCCTGGACGGGAGAAGGGATGAAAAGGCTCATCGGATCTGTGAACCGGCTCAAGCGCGGGCCGATCGGCAGGCAAGTGGAATCAAGGATGGCGGAGTTCAGCTCCAAGGGGAGCTCCGGCGACGATGAGATATTCAAGGAGCTCTGTTTCTGCCTGCTGACGGCGAATTACACCTCGGAAGGAGGCATCCGCATCCAGAGGGAGATAGGGGACGGTTTCATGAGCCTCAGCAGGCCGGCCCTTTCCATGAGGCTCAGGACGCTTGGATACCGCTTCCCCAATGCGAGAGCGAGGTATATCGTCGAAGCGCGCGGTATCCGTCCCATGCTGGGCCAGGTAATCCTCACAGGGACGGAAAAATGGAGACGGGAATGGCTCGCCGAGAACGTACTCGGACTCGGATACAAGGAGGCAAGCCATTTCCTGCGTAATATCGGGCAGGGGGACCTTGCGATAATCGATTTCCACATCATAGACCTGCTCGCCCGGCACAGCCTCATACGCGGGCCGAAGCCGAAGTCCCTGACAAAAGGCCGCTATCTGGAGATCGAGGGCATCCTCGGGAGAATCGCATCCGGGGCCGGCATCAGCCAGGGTGAGCTCGACCTCTACCTTTGGTACATGGAGACCGGGAAGATCCTCAAATGATATGTCACTGAGGCGGAAGTAAGCGCTGCCTAATTAAACGCTCGCGGGTTTAAAGCTGGCCAATGAAGAATCCCCTGCTGCCAATCTTCCTCATCGTTTTCCTCGACCTCCTCGGCCTAGGCATAGCTATACCGGTCCTCGCACCGATGTTCCTGGACCAGGGCAATGCCCTGCTCGCCGCAGCCACACCTGTGGCAGAGCGGACCCTTCTCCTCGGCCTCCTGCTCGCCGCCTACCCTCTCGCCCAGTTCTTCGGGGCGCCGATCATCGGGGGCCTGTCAGACCATCATGGCAGGAAGAAGCTCCTCATGCTTTCGCTCGGAGGGACATTCGCCGGTTACATCCTTTTCTCCATCGGGATAATCACCGGCTCCCTCCCCCTCCTTTTCCTGGGCAGGCTGATAGACGGATTCACCGGGGGCAACATATCGATCGCGCTCTCGGCCATCGCCGACATAAGCGATCACCGGGCCAAATCCAGGAACTTCGGGATGATCGGCATGGCCTTCGGCCTTGGCTTCATAATCGGGCCGTTCGTAGGGGGGAAGCTCGCCGACCCGTCCATCGTCCCCTGGTTCAGCTACTGGACGCCATTCGTCTTCGCCGCGGCTCTCTCGGCGTTCAATATCATCGTTCTCCAGCTGAATTTCGACGAGACGCTCAAGACCCGCTCGAAGACCCCGATAGACCTTTTCATGGGCATCAGGAACGTCCGGAAGGCGTTCTCGATGGGGAACCTCCGCACGCTCTTCATGGTCTCCTTCCTCGTGACCTTCGGATTCAATTTCTTCACCCAGTTCTTCCCGGTTTTCCTCATCGAGAAATTCGGGTTCAACGAGTCCATGGTCGGGGATGTGTTCGCCTATATCGGCATCTGGGTGGCCGTGACCCAGGGCCTGGTCAACCGGCGCCTCTCAACGAGGTTCCCTCCCGAGCGCATCCTGAGGCTCTCCACGATCCTCCTCTCGGGCGCGCTTTCCCTTCTCGTGCTGCCCCGTGATCCGTCCATGCTGATTGCCGTACTCACATTCGTCCCCATCATGAACGGCCTCACATACCCCAACTACACAGCGCTGATATCGAACCTCAGCGGCCGCGAGTCGCAGGGCGAGATACTCGGCATAAACCAGTCGGTGCAGTCCATCGCCATGACGATCCCTCCGGTCGCGGCAGGCTTCCTGGTATCCCTGGATATAGACCTGCCGATCATCCTCTCATGCGTGTTCGTGTTCCTCGCATGGCTGGTCTTCGTGCTGATGTTCAGGAAAGAGGACCGCGCCGTGTTCCATGAATCATGAGCGCTATGGAATAATAGAGATCAAGGGCTAGAAGAAGACGTCCCCCTTAGGGAACCTGGATTTCGGCCTGGGTTTGTCAGCGGCGTATCCGATCGGGCAGAGCACGGTCGGCACGAGATTCTTGGGGAGCCCGAGCTCTTTGGCGAATCCTGATGGGTCGAAGCCCTCCATCGGGCACGAATCGAAGCCGAGGCTTTTCGCTCCGTTCAGCGCGTTGCCGAGCGCCAGATAGACCTGCCTCTGGGCCCAGGCCAGCGTCTTGCCGGCGTCCATTCCGCTGACGAATCCCCTAGTCATGCCGGCGTACGACTTTATGTTCTCATCAGGCACGCCGGCCTTCTTCATATCCGCCTCGAGACGGTCCACGAGCGCAGTAAGATCGGTGTCGGCGCACAGGACGAGGAGATGCGAACAGGTCGTTATCTGCTCCTGTCCCCAGGCAAGGGCCCGGAGCCTCTCCTTGACCGCCTGGTCGGTCACGATCTTGATTCTCCAGGGCTGGATGTTGAGGGATGAGGGGGCATGCCTTATCATGTCGAGCAGCTCGTCGAACTTCTTATCATCGATCTTCCGGCCGTCGAACTTCTTCGTGGCATACCTTTCCATGACTATGTCTTTGAATTCCATGGCCTCAATTGGGCCCCGGGATATTTTAATGGACCACGAACATATTCTACAGTCACCCACCGGGCCGATACAGACATTTTAAAGTGTTGCCCCAGCTATCTTTTCATGCATCTCATCGACCGGGTCTACGGGGAGTCCTATATCGATGAACCGGTCATCCGGCGTCTGATCGACACGCCTACGATGCGCCGCCTCGAGGGTATCACGCAATACGGTCTCCCACGCCTCTTCTATCCGGCCGAAGGCTTCAGCCGTTTCGAGCACTCGGTCGGGGTGATGATCCTGCTCCGGAACCTCCGCGCCGGCCTGAGCCAGGTCGTTGCAGGCCTGCTCCATGACGTGTCCCACACAGCGTTCTCGCATGTCACCGACGGCGTCTTCGGTGATTCGGACTCCCACAACGCCCAGGACGAGAGGCATGCCGGGTTCGTGATGGCCTCTGAGCTGCCCGGCGTGATCTCCGCTCACGGGCTCGACCCGGTGAAAGTCGCGGACCTGGAGCGCCACAAGCTCCTGGACAGGGAGACCCCTGACCTCTGCGCCGACCGCGTCGATTACGCGCTGAGGGAGTTCGCCTTCTACATGCCGGCCGAGCGGCTCGCGAAGATCGTGGACGACCTGACAGTCTTCGACGGGCGGATAATCTTCTCGACGTACGACTCCGCGGAGACGTTCGGCGTGAACTATATGAACTGCCACCTGGCCAAATGGGCCAGCCCAGAGAAGACCGTCCGCCAGCATCTGTTCGCCAGGATGCTCCGCCTCGCTCTCGCCTCAGACGTCCTGCGCGTGGAAGACCTCTTCCAGGACGACCAGCACGCGCTCAACAAGCTCGTAGAATCGAAAGACCCCCGGGTCATCGCCGGGATCCGCATGCTTTCCAGCGAGATGCTTTTCGTGGAATCCGAGCGCAGGCCCCAACTCACGCTAAGCCGGCGGCTGCGCTATGTGGATCCGGAGTTCATAGATAATTCGCAGGTCCTGCGGCTGAGCTCGGTCAGTTCCACTTACCGGAGGATCCTCGAATCACATAAGGATCTCCACCGGCGCCCTCTGCGCATCTCTTTCACAGGACGCATCGGGCCCCATGCCGCGTGGGCGATCAGTCAGCCGTCATGATCGACGATCTTCCTGAAGATGGATGCCGCACGGTCGAGTCCCCAGTCCAGGTCCCCCATCCCCGCGCTGTCCAGCGCTGAACGGAGGACCATCTGGGCCACTAACTCTTTCGCCATTCCGTTGCCCCGCAGCGAACTTTCCCATAAGATGATTGCCGCATAAGAGACCACGTCGTCGGACTGGTCGAACATCAGGGGCACCACCTCCTCTATGACCGGGCTCAGATCGGCCCCGCCCTTCTGGGCATACACCAGCCCCTGGAGGATATTGCACCGCACTTCGGGGAGGCGGTCGCACAATGCCCGCCCCAGCTCCCCGATCACACCGCCCACCGGATACCCGTTGGCCGACATCTCGCTCAGGAGCCATGAAGAGAGGATCCTCATCTCGGATTCGGTGTCGAAAAGCAGCCTGGCGAAATGGGGCAGGTCGGAAGGGTGCCTGACGAGACGCTCTATCGTCTCCTGGTGGCTGCCGCCTTTGAGAAGGCGGCGGTAGTCCTCGGCCTTCGAGATCCCCTCACCTAAAGGCTCGGGTCTCCTCTTGCCATGCTCCGTCTGAAAGCCGGCTGCAAGGACCTTTCGGTGCATTTCCCCCCACCTCTGTGTCAATTTATTTTAAAAAAAGGTTTTAAGAAGATATTGATGATCCTCCTCTCATCGCCATGAGCAGCGCTGCGACGGCCGCTATCGCAGCCGCGACGCCGAAGGCTGCGGCCGCACCTGCGTATGCCCAGAGGATCCCGAAGACGGCGCTCGCCGGCAGATATGCCGCCCCCACCGCGCTGTTGTATGCTCCGAGGGCGGTCCCGCGGTTCTTTGGCTCGATGTCGGAAATAAACGCCTTGTTGACGGATTCGTCAGCGGAGACGAATACGCCGTACAGCACGAAGAGGGCCGCGACCTGCGCAAGGCCCTCAGCAAAGATGAAGCCGACGCAGATGGCCGCGTAGAGGAGGAAAGACGCGGCTATCACAGGCTTCCTCCCCACCCTGTCGGAGAGCATCCCGACCGGGACGGAGACGACCGCATAGACGATGTTGTAGAGGAGATATACCAGGATGACATCGGAGGCAGAGATCCCGATATCACCGGCGCGAAGGATCAGGAGAGCGAAACTGAAATACGAAAGCGAGAAGAAGACGCTTATCAGGAGGAAGCTTTTGTACCTGGGGCCGAGCATCCGCAGGGAGCGCCAGAAGCCGGGCCTCTCCGCCGCCTTATACGCCTTTTTCGGCTCCCTTACCAGCAACAATATGATGGCTACGGCTATGAACGCGGGGATCAGGCCCGCCAGGAAGACTGAACGGAACGCGTCTTCTCCGGTGCCCAATGCCCCCAGCATGAGATACGCTATCGCCGGACCGGCAATCGCCCCTGCGGTGTCCATGGCGCGATGGAGGCCGAACGCCCTACCGCGCCCGCTTTCCGGCGTGGATTCGGCGATGATGGCGTCCCTCGGTGAAGTCCTGATGCTTTTTCCGATGCGCTCAGCGCCCCTGATGAAAAGGACATGCTGCCAGATGCTGGAGAGCACCAGCCCAGCCTTGAGCACGGCAGACAACCCGTATCCGGCTATGACGAAATCTTTCCGGCGGCCGCTCCGGTCGGACCAGTATCCGAAGAAGATGTCGAGGAGGCTCGCTATGCTGTCGGCGACTCCTTCGATGAGCCCCACGATCTCCTTCCCGGCCCCAAGGACGCTGGTGAGGAACAGGGGGATGAGGGGGAACACCATCTCGCTCGATACGTCGGTGAAGAAGCTGACGAGCCCGAGTATATACACATTCCTATCCATCCTTTCAGCCACGCTCGATCACCTCTCCCCATGAACTGATAAGCCTGCCGGCTATCGGCAGATCGGCCCGCGCCCAATCGAAACCAGCCAGATCCTCCTTCCCGGCCCACCTGAAATCCTTGACATCTATGGCCCGGGGCTCTCCTGACTCCCACCTGCAGATATACGCTTCAAGCCTGACCCAGGAATCCCGGTACGAGACAGAGCTCCCGGCGAACCTCCTGCCGAGGGAGATCTCCATCCCGAGCTCCTCGCGTATCTCGCGTTTCAAGGCCTCCTCCCTTGATTCGCCCACCTCCACCTTCCCGCCGGGGAATTCCCATCTCCCAGGCTCCCGCACGCAATCGTCCTTCCTCTCCGCGACCAGCACCCTGCCGTCCCTGAATATTATCCCGGCCACGACGAGCATTTTAACAGCATCCTTCCCCATACCCTACCCCTGGATGATCCTCAGGTCAGGCGTCTCGCGGTCCACGATCAGCCTCCCTTCGACATAATCCTTTATCCTCAACAGATTCATCTTCTCGAAGAGGGGCGCAGCGAAAAGGCCCAGCATGCCGCCCGGGTTCTCCTTCAGCCTGCGGATCCCGTAATCGAGGAAACGCGGTCCTGATGGGACGTAGAAAGCGCATTCCATCCCGAGTTTCCCCAGATAGGCTGGTATCGCCGAGACCGCTCCGAGCAGGAACTGGAGATCGTAGAGCTTCCCAGGGAATCTCTTCCCCATGTCGATGGCCCTGATTATCTGATCCGGGTGGTGCGTCCCTACCGAGACGGAAATCCCACCGCTTTCGAATGCCGATCGGATAAGCCTCGCGAATGAACTGTGGATCTGCCCCCTTTCCTGGTACGCCGCCTCGGCAGGCTCTTTGTAGATGCCTTTAATCAGGCGGACGTGGACCGGGTTCTTCCGTCCGAGAGCGGCAAGCTCCTTCAGGTCGTCATGCGATCGGCGGAGGTTCGCCTGGAGGGCTACGCCGCCCCGGAGGCCGAGCGAAAGGGATTTCCGGTAAAGTCTTAGGGTGAAATCGGTCGTGTTCCTATCCTCCATGTCATACCAGACGAATATCCCTTTCCCGTCGGCAAGGCCTGCTATCTCCAGCATCCGCTCAGCAACCGCGTCATCCATTCTCGGCTCTGCATGGTCGAGGCCGAACTGGGTGGGCTTGAGCGATAGAGCCGGCCTCCTCAACGGGCCCGAGGCGGCTATCCCGGAGACCAGCCTCCTGTACTGTCCCGCGGTAACCTTCACGACTTCCGGGTCGATGTCATGCTCGCCGAGGACGTTCGCGATCGAGGCGATGCCTCCGTCCGAGAGCGCCTTCATCCTCGCCACGGCATCATCTATGCGCGGACCCGCCGTGTAGCGGCCGATACCCGGCAGCCTTGAAACGAGGACATCGGAAAAACCTTCCGGTCCGTTCCGTCTTTTTTCAGCTAGCGCGTTCATCCGGGCAACCTCAGAAGAGCTCATCGAATGCGCAAAGGAGCTCCACAGGCTTCCCTGCTTCAGGATATCCGTCGAATTCCCGGACAGTCTTCATGCCTACTTCGCTCTTGCCCGGGAACTCACTCCTCCCCTCTATAATTTTCCGGACGCGCGGTATAAAGATGTATTGGAGCCACACCGTGCCGAAAGCTTCCTTGAATCCATATCTCCAGGGCTCAAGAGGCTTGTCCAGCATCCGCCTCATCTCGCTCTCTTTGCGCCAGACACTCTCCAGGACCGCTTCATAAAAGGCCAACTAGCCACCGTCCCTGATCCTGTATCCCAGCCTCACCAGGCCGCTCCTATACCTTCTGACCTCCGGCATGCCGAGCCGGATCTCCTTCCCCGTCCGCCTGAACAGCGGGATCCCGCCGCCGAGCAGGATCGGGTGGATGAATATGATCATCTCGTCGATGAGGCCGGCCTGGAGAAGGACCTGGATTATCTCTGACCCTCCGACCAGCCAGATGCCGCCGCCCTTTTTTTTGCGGAGCCTCCGTACCGTGCCCACCGGGTCGGAAGAGAAAAAGATCCTGCCTTCGGTATATTCCGGAGCCTTCCTTGCGAATACCACCCAGTCTTTTTTCTTGAATGAATCATCGCCGAGCTCGAGCGCCTTCTCATAGGTCTTCCGTCCCATGATCATGGTATCGATTGACGAGGAGAATCTCCCGAAGCCGTAGTCGCTGTCATGGAATAGCCAGTCGACACTGCCATCGAGCCTTGCGATGTAGCCGTCCAGGCTCGATGCTATGAAAAGCCTCACTTTCCTCATGGGCGTATCTCCCAACGAATCATTTTATTCTAGACGTCCAGCTCGGCCTGTTCCGTCCTGATGATCTGCGCGATCCGCTTCGCGACCTTTTCCGGCGGGTCCCCTCCCATACGGCCCTCCTTATCCCATCCGGGGAGGCTTCCTAGGGAATTCTTCATGAAGCCCGTGTCGGTCTGTGTAGGAAGAACCATGCACACGATGACCTTGTCGCGGGCCAGCTCCTGCCGCGCTGCGAGGGTGACGGAATTCAGAGCATATTTCGTCGAAGAATAAGCGGCAAGACCTGGTATGTGTGTCCTCGTGACCTGGGAGCTGATATTTATGATCATCCCGCCGCCCCGTTTCCTCATATGGGGGATGACCAGCTGCATCGCGCGCACCGCTGCGAAGACATTGAGCTCCATTATCTGCCTGTAGCCGTCCATGGAGAGATCCGCCACGTTCCCGAGCAACCCCTGGCCGGCGTTGTTTATCAGGATATCTATGCGCCCGTATCTCTCCATAGCGTCATCGACCAGACGTCTGATGTCCGCGTCTTTGCGCATATCGGCCACCACAGCGAGAGAGCCAGGCAGTTCTCCCTGGAGCCTTCTCAGGATCCCCTTTGAACGCGCGGCGAGCACGACATCCGCTCCGAGGCCGGCCAGATGCCGCGCGGTGGCGAGGCCGATGCCAGAAGAAGCCCCTGTCACTATGACGACCTTACCCTTGATCTCCATGCTTGGTATGGGCAGGGAACGAATTTAATAAATCTGCCGCGCCATTTTTCCTCATGGCATCCTTTTTGGCGCTTGTCATCCTGATCATGCTGGCCGGCAATCTGTTCGCGCAAGGGGCAGAGCAATACTGCTCGAGAGAACGCGCTCAAGGTGAATCATGCTACCGGGACTGCTGCGAGAACATGGGATACAGCTGGAGCGGCGGGTGCAACGTCCCTGAGGCGGAGAAGGATAGCGTCTCTGCCCAGTGCGGATACTGCACTGATCCTTACGTGCAATGCGTGTCCAGCTATCAGACCCGCGGATCCGCGCCTTCCGGCAGCGGGTGCTGCGCAGGCTTCATACTCCCGCTTTTCGCCGCCGGAGCGGCGGTCCTGCGGAAACAGTGAATAAGACTTGAAAAGGTGATTTGAATGAAAGGTTTTGCTGTAAGGCTCGAGAAAGAGACCAAGGAGAACGCTGATTTCAGACGGGTCCTATATACGGGCAAGCACAGCCAGCTAGTCCTGATGAGCCTGGATCCAGGAGAAGAGATCGGTTCTGAGGTCCATGAGCATATCGACCAGTTCTTCAGGTTCGAGTCCGGGGAAGGCGTGGTCTCGATAGACGGAGTGAAGCATAAGGTCGGCGACGGCTCAGGCGTCATCGTCCCCGCTGGAGCCAGGCATAACGTCACGAACACCTCGAAGACGTCAAAGCTGAAGCTCTACACGATATATTCCCCGCCCGAGCACCAGGACAGGGTGGTGAGGCATACCAAGAAAGACGCGCTCGCCATGCCTGAAGAGTACGACGGCAAGCCGACAGAATAGCTTTTGAATGTTGTCGGTTTTATGGAATAGGTGGTAATATGCCGCTTAGATGCGCGAAATGCGGAAAAGACGACGTCATAGGTGAAGTGAGCATTCAACGGGCTAGGACCCATATCAAGCTGTATTTCTGCAGCAACGACTGCGCAAGCCTGCTTACAAAAGCGCTCCCGTCCAAACCCAAATCATAATTTTTCTTCTTCATCTCATTCCGCTGAACATGGTGACCTTATGAAGAACAGGTATCTCTTGGCGCTCTCCTTGGGTGCGATCCTGCTCATCAGCTCTTTGGCCCTCGGGATGCTGCTCAACGTGCTCTTCCCGGCGTTGAAAGCCGAGTATGAGACCCCGGCATTCAGGCCCTGGACAGACCCGCTGATGTCCCTATTCTTCGCATATCCCGTCGTCCTGGGGATCCTCCTAACATATGTCTGGCTCAAGAGCCGGAAATCATGGAAAAACGGGCTGGATTTCGGCATCTCCATAGGCGTCCTCACAGCCGTCCCCGCGTTCCTAGTGAATTACAGCAGCTTCACATTCTCACTGCTGATGATATGCTCCTGGGTGTTCTTGGGATTCGTGAACACGCTGATCGCTGGCCTCGCCTTGGAGAAGCTCGAAAGCTGTTTCAACTAGGAGTTATGATCTGTCAGACCGAACGTTGGCAAGATTTTGCGAGGGGGTGCTCTCATCAAACCACCTAGAACAGTTTGTCCCTAAAGCCCAAGGTCCGCGTCAGTGCATTCCTGAAGAATTTATAATCCAGACCACGAATAATCCCCGTGGCATCCCAAAAGAACGCGCCAGAATATCTTCTCATGTTTGGCATACTCGTTCTACCCATAGCCTCCTGCGGCCTGGTAGCCGACATGGGCGATTTCGCCTGCGGTTTCCTCTCCGGAGGCATGAAAGACCACTGCTATCAGAACTTAGCGATAACCTCCAGTGATCCGAATATCTGCACGGGCATCGAAGGCAAGGAAGTTGGCGTCGGCGATTCCAATCCGCCCCAGGACAAATGCTTCCTTCAGATAGCTAACAACACCAATGATCCTTCCTTATGCGACGCGATGGAAGGCGGAATAAATTCCTATACTCCTTCCGAGTGCTATCAGAGCATAGCCGCAAAGACCGGCAATCCCGATCTCTGCGACAAGATTACTGAAACGGATATGACGACCAACAAGGAGTCCTGCCTCCAAGGCGTCCGGGCCAGTCCGAATTACGTCGCTCCACTCGCGCGCAACCTGACCAGCCAAGAGAAGGAAGGCGAAGTCACTTTTGTGAAGGGTGTGGTCATGGTGAAGCCAGCAGGGGAAGATAGCTGGTACCGCCTTGAAGAGGGCACGGAACTGAAACCCGGCGACACCATCAAAACTGGCCCGAAATCCAAAGTCCGCGTGATTCATACTGGAGAGAACAAGGGCATCGATATCATACCCCCAGATTCTGAGCGAACGCTCACGAAGATGGAAGCCGAACCAGGACCTACGTTAACGAGTGCCCTGACCGCTCTTCCTCAGGCCATGGGAGGCATATATGATGAAATTACAGCCAGAAATAATAAACTCCAGGCAAACACTGAGCGGATCCCCCCGCCTCCTCTCCCTGCAGATCCCAGCGGCATCCCTCGCAGCGTCCCTGATGGCGACACGAAAGCCATATCGACGTTCGTCAAAGGCGACGTGATGGTCAAACCAGCCGGAAGCGACCAATGGTACCCTATCACCCCTGATACACGCCTTGTTTATGGGGATACGATTAAGACAGGTCCGAACTCAAAGATGCGTTACATGGCACCTGGTGAGGAAGGAGTCTCAGTGATAATGGATAATTCAGAGACTGTACTTACTGAGAAGCCCAAGCCGCCGCAAGACCTGGGCACTACGATAAACGACATATCCCAAGCATTAACCCGAAGCGAAGCTGAAGGGGAAGTCTTTTTAGGGACCAGATGAATGCTTTCTGAGGTTTGGTACCTCAGCGCCAGATTCCCGACTGAAACATTATTGTCAGACCGCACGTCAATCCTCATCGCTTAGGCCGTGGCCGGATTTCTCCTGGTCCCCATAGCGTTGACCGCTAAAAGGACGCTGGCTTAGGGCTTCGCTCGGCGATCACCTTGGTCATCATCCGCAGATGATGGCCAGACTTGGACGGCGAACCGGCCAAGAACTTGGTCATCATCCGCATATATCACCAAGCAATAAAATTTAATCCAGCCTGAATAAGTCCATGAAACCTTATCTGCTGCTAATCGGAGCGATCCTGCTGGCCGGATGCTCAGCCCAGAAAGGCGCGGAAACGTTTAAGGATCCGTGGAGCGGGAACTGCTCATCGGGAGAGTATGCGGTCTTTTCCGCGAACGGATCGGTGTGCGAACCCCCCCGTGCTTGCCTGTCGGACCTGGACTGCAAATACCTGGAGGTGGACAAACTTCCGCCACGGGTCGGGAGCTGCTCCGGCGGAAGATGCACCGCATTCTGCGGAAGCGGGATGATACGCGAGTGCCTCAACTGATTATAATCCCCATGCCGACATCCCTCCCATGGAAAGCTGGGAGATATGGTTCGCCGCCCTGCCCGGGCTTATACTCCTCCTTTTCGGCATAGAGCAGTTCAACAGCTAGATCCGGAAGCTCGCCGAGAGCTACGTGAGAATAGTCAGGGATTAATTCCATTCCCTCCATTCATCTACCCGATGATCCGGTCCATACGGCTCGTGAACTGGCGTTCGCATGCCGATTCCCTCCTCGAATTCCGCAAAGGCACGAACCTCCTCGTCGGCATCATGGGGGCCGGCAAATCGAGCATCCTTGAAGGCATCAGCTTCGCGCTTTTCGGGACTTTCCCAGCCCTCGAGCGGCGCAGGCTGAAGCTGGACAACGTGGTGCGCCTCAACGAAGGCTCAGCCCGCGTCGTCCTCGAATTCGACTGGGGCGACTCAAGCTACAGGGTGGAGCGTGAGATAGAGCGGTCCAAGAAAGGGACGAGCTCGCGCTCTGAGATATACAAAGGAGGAGTCCTCGCTGAGAACGGCCCCATCGCCGTGAATTCCTACATCGCGCAGCTGACCGGGATGGACTATGACCTGTTCACACGTGCGATATACTCCGAGCAGAACAACATCGACCACTTCCTCAACCTCGATCCGAAGCGCCGAAAAGAGGAGCTCGACCGCCTACTCGGCCTCGACCGGTTCGAGACGGCAAGGGCGAACATCGTGAGCGTCATCAACCGCGTGAGCTCGAAGAGAAGGGACCTCGCCGAGCGTTTCAGCAAGGAGAAGCTGGAGCAGCTCATCGGGAAGCAGAAGGAGCAGTCAGCAACGATAGCCTCGACCTCCGAAAGGCTGTCTTCCATATCGCACCAGGGCGGGGTCCTCACGGCGCGGTACAAAACGCTCTCGTCGAACTACGAGTCCCTCAAAAAAGAGAAGGATATCCACGAGAAGCTCGTCATAGACGAGGCTGGTTTGAGATCGCTCCACGAGAGCCTGATGCGGCAGATCGCCGGGAGGGAGCTCGATCCGGCGCATCTCCTGAAGCTCGAATCAAACCTCGCCGCCCTGAATGCCGAGCGAAGCCTCCTCAACGACCGTATGAGGTCGGCGGATGAACGGCACTCTGCCCTTTCAAAGGAATCCGGATCGGTGGATGCCAGGATGAAAGCGGTATCGGAGTCGAGGAAAAGGCTTTCCGAGCTCGAGGCGGAACGGAACCGGATCCTGGACGGCAGAAGCGAGGACCGTCTCCGGGCAGAGCAGAAGGATGCTGAATCCCTGCTGCTGTCCTATGAGTCCGAACGCAAATCCCTGGAGAAGGAGGCCGCCGAGGTGTCGGAATCTGTCGCCCTGCTCCGCCCCGGCCTCTCCCAATGCCCGCTCTGCTCAGCCGCTCTCACAGACTCCGGCATCTCTCATGTCAGGACAGAGAAAGAGAACCTCCTCCGGAGGAACAGCGGGCGATCGAAGGAGCTCTCGGGGCTGATCATCGCCAAGAAGAAAGAGCACGAAACCCTGATGGCGCAGGCATCGAGGCTCTCAGCCATCTCCGAACGGTCGGCAACACTTTCCGCGGACATCAAAGCCGCCGGAGACGTCCAGCTCCGCAAAAGCCAGATCGATTCCGAGATCGCGAAGCTGGCGCAGGAGAAGAAGGACCACTCCGAGAAAGCCGAGAAGGCGGCAGCCGAGGCGGAGAGAGCGCGGGCGGAGTTGACGGAAGCCAAGAACCTCTCTGCCCGGAAAAAAGAGGCCTCTGAGGCCGAAAAGCGGCTCATAGCCGTCCGCTCTGCCATATCCTCATCCGGATTCGATGCCGCGGCCTTCGAAGGGTCGAGGACAGGCCTGGAGAACGCCCGGCTCGAGATCGAGAAGCTCAGCTCCGCCCGCAGGGAAGCCGAGATGCATCTCCGCCTTTCGAAAGACCTGCTGAAAGCAGTCGATGACGAGGCGGCGCTCCTCAAGTCCATGGAGAAGGACGCCGCCGATCTCTCCGCCCTCGAAGAGCAGCTGTCAATATACCGCAACGCCCTATCGGAGACGCAGATCAGCCTGCGCTCCAGCCTCACAGAAGCGATAAACGGCGCGATGAACGAGATATGGGCCATCTTCTACCCTTACCGCAACTACCACGGCCTCCGGCTTTTCGTGAACGAGAAGGACTATGTGTTCGAAGTGAACGACGGCACGGGCTGGAGGGGCCTCGAGACCATCGCGAGCGGGGGGGAGCGGGCGAGCGCCGCGCTTGCGCTGCGCGTGGCCCTCGCCATGGTCCTCACGCCGAAACTCAGCTGGCTCATACTCGACGAGCCGACGCACAACCTGGATTCAGAAGCGGTGGAACTGCTGTCTTCGGCGCTGCAGTTCAAGGTGCCTGAAGTCGTGAAACAGACGTTCGTCATCACCCACGACGAGGCGTTCATGGGATCGGATTTCGCCTCAAGCTACCGCCTCGTGAGAGACAAGAACCGCAACGGGGAGACGAAAATAGAACCTATGTGATTCAGCCGTAGACTTCCTGCTCTATCCTTCCTGCGATGTCGAGCTGGTCGGGGTCCTTCCTGCCGGTCTTATCGGTGTACCACTCGCAGCACCCCATCTCGTTCTTGGATGTGTAGTAGGCTATCGCCGCATAGATGTCTTCCCTCGTTGCGAGGCCGATCGCGAAGAGGTACTGGAGCACGCTCTTGAACTCGTCTATGACGTATGCCTTCCTTCTCGAGACCCTTAGCTTGCGGAGATCCGTGAAGACCGCGTCATCCGAGCCGAGGAGTATGTTGTTGAGGCTGAATCGCCCGAGGATAAGGTTGCTCGTGTGGAGCTCGGCGATCTTCTCAGAGATCATCTCGACGAGCCTGCTCTTGCTGCCGCGGTCGAGCGCATCGACGTCTGTGTAATGGATGTTCCCCTTGGCGATACGCCTGTCGAACGCCCAGGATTCGTTCTCGACCTTGGATATCACATAATCGTTCCCTATGGCCGTCCTCAGGAACCCGACTATGTTCTCGATGGCCCCCTTGATCTTGCCGTAGGCGTTGTAGAGGGCCTGCGCTATCTCACGGACGGTCTTGCGCAGGATATAAGTGGTGTTGTTGTGCCTGAAGGTGATGCTGTCGGCTCCGTCTCTGGCCGCCACGCGGTATAATCCTGAAAGGTCCTCGTCTTTGCGGAAATCTATCTTCTTGACCCGGAGGATTTCGCTGTTGCCGGCCTTCCAGTCGTATTCGATGCTAGTGCTGTCCCCGGCATCCTTTTTCCTGGATGAGAGCGGGACCTCTTTGGTGAACTCGGGCAGATCATAATCGTCGTGCTTACCGGCTTCTATGGTCTGCAGCCTGCCCCCCTCTTCCTGGACGACTGCGAATTCCGTCTTCTTCATGCTAATCCTCCAATCTCAATCTAGTCGCGATAGTATACTTTATGCCACCTACTGTTTTTAAATCTGTGTCACATAATACGACAGGCGTCGTTATCCAGCCGTCAGTCGGTTTCGATCCTGGGGGCGAGGTAGTATACCACTTTCGCTCCTTCCACCTCGTATTCGAGCTTGAGCGGCCGGTCCGTCTCGAGGTTGACGAGCACTATCGACGATGATGAGGTGGCCCTGACCATATCCTCAAGATACTGAAGCGGGAACGTCGCTTTGGCCGGCGCGGTGACATTGAGCTCGGCCAGCTCAGGGCTGCCTTTCTCGAACTCGGCCTTCACGTCTCCGTTCTCCCCGCGCACATCCACCACGAACAGGTCCGGGGTGAGCTGGAGACGGACATGCGAGCTGATGAGCTTCGCGTCCTTGAGCGTCTCTTTTATCGCGTCCGCCTTGATCCGCGCGAAATTCTTGAAATCTATCTTCGGTTCCCTCTGGACGCGGTCTCCTGTCTCGATCAGAGGGACCTTGAACGTCCGCCGGTGCTTCTCGCCGAAAAACTTGACGACGAGCCTACCCTCCTCGATCGTGAGCTCGGCCTTCTCGCCTTTCTTGCCTCTGGAGAGCACGTTCGCGAGCTGGCTTATGTCGACGCCGATCTTCATCTCCTCAGGGACGCTGTACTCCACGAACGCCTCTTTGGGAAGGGTGAACGAGACCATCGATATCTGGGACGGGTCCATGGCCTTCAGGTGGAGGCCGTCGGATTTGACCTCGAACTGGCCCTCCTCTACAAGACAGACTATGGAATCGACCGCCGCTTTCAGCGCTGGAGCATCCTGGACGACTAGTTTCATGATCTTACCTCCCGTCCTACGTATCTGTGAAAAGAATAATAATGGTTCGTCCGCGGAGGCTGGGGAGACCAGGCTAGAAGCAACTCGGTAGCTACTCTTGTCATCAGCGATCAGTCTGGGACGGTATCGTCATCGTTGCCAGACTGACATTGTTCGGTCCGTATTATTATTCTATCTTGTGCTGGCGGACCTTGACCCCGGCGTCCTTGAGCAGCCTCATCGGGGTCTCGGCGAGGGGATAGTCGATATTGTAGACCACCTCCTTGATGCCCGCGTTGATTATCATCTTGGTGCAGAGCAGGCAGGGGGAGAAAGTCGTGTACACGGTGGACTCCTTGATGCTGATCCCATGGTATGAAGCCTGGACAATGGCGTTCTCCTCCCCATGGCTGCAGAGGCACTCTTCGAGCGATTTCCCGGATTCGGCGAAGCTGTTGCACCTCGGGCATCCGCCTTCCGCGCAGTTCCGGGTCCCGCGCGGCGTGCCGTTGTATCCTGTCGATATGATCCGCTTGTCCTTGACTATGACGGCCGCGACCTTCCTCTTGACGCAGTTGCTCCTCATCGCCACCATCTTGGCGATACCCATGAAATAGTCGTCCCAGCTCGGCCTCCTCATCCTGAACTGCTCGGACACCTCCCCCAGCGCCGTGTCGACCTTGTCATGGAGCTCGGTGAATCCGCTGTCGTTCTCTATCACCTTGTCGGAGAGGGCGAACGTGCCCAACAGATTCTGCTTGGTCTTCTCAGCATTATCCATCTCCAGCCTCTCGATCTCCAGGAACGCCTCGTACGTGTTGGGGTCTTCCTCCCTTCTCCGGGATTTGATGCGCTCGAAACGCACCTCAGGAGGCGCGGTGATGCGGAAAAGGAAGAACCTGCCGAGCTTCCTCAGCTCCTCCACCTCGGCCGGATTCCTGATGGAGTCTATGACATAGTTCCTGTCCTTCTGGATCTTCTGCGCCATCCTCGCCCCGAGTATCCCCGGGCCGAACCTCTCCCTGAGGTCGTTGCCTTTCTTTATCAGGTTCTCCCTGGTCACAGCCTTCCCTTCGGCCTTGACCTCCTCCCTTATGACATCCGAGAGCGAGTAATAGTAGAACCCTTTCTTCATCAGATAATCTGCGACGGTGCTTTTCCCGGCGCAGTTCTCTCCAGTAAGGCCTATGATCATAAAAACACCAGATGATGCGCATCCTCATGCGGCCAATATAATGTTGCCGGTCGCTCCATCTTCACGGATGCCGGTCCAGCCTCGCCCGCCACTCCCGGCTGACATCCATCTGCTGCCCGATGGCCCAGCCCACCGCTTCCCTGAGCGCGCCATCCCTGATCCGCGCATCTATGTCGAGCGAGGCGGCGCTGGAATTCTGGTTGTACACGATCACACCTTCGGCGACCATCCGGTCCCAGCATTTCCTGAAGACGCGGTGCTGGGGGCCGCCGAGCTTCCTGTTCATATTCGACTGCAGTTTGGGGACCGTGCACCTGGAATTCCCGATATACGGGCCTCCGGTCCCCAACCTGAAGCACTCGGCGAGGATCAGCCCGAACATCTCCCTCTCGCCGAGCTCCAGGCCGCGCAGATCTGACTTGCGCAGCTCCTCTGCCCGCAAGCCCAAGAGCGCCGGAGCCGCTTCGGCGGGCCCCTCTTCAGCTGGCAGAGCGGATCTGAACCTGAGAGAGCCGCAGAGGCCGCGCTCACGCACAAGGCCGCAGATCTCCGGGTCGAGGATCTCCAGCTCGTCAAGGGACGAGAGCCCAGCGTCATCTATCGCGGATTGGGCGAGGAAGACTATATCTTCTGAGCATATTGGCTCGCTTTTTTCCACGGCCGGCTGCTCCGCCTGACCTTGCATCCCCCCGGCAGCGCTTTTTTCGGCTCTGCGCTGGGGACGCATGTTCGGCCCTGCGCCAGTGAAAGAAATCCTGTCCCAGAGGCCCCGTTTCCGCAGCCTGTCCGCAAGGCCGGCGTCCACTGCCCAGAGCATGCTCCTGCTCCTGATTTTATTTTCGGCTATGAAGGCATCCGCCATCTCCACAATCTCGTCATCGGTCTTGTTCTTCCATGAGCGGTATTTTTTTCGAGGATGCGCCACCGGGCTTGCATCATGCGAGCCGTCCGCAGGCTGAGGGACGGGAGCGGCATCCAGGAGAGGCTCCATGGCACGGGAGAACGCCGAGCCGCGTCCCTTCCTTTCTGCAGAGCTACCTGCCTTTGCAAGCATATGCAGCGGTACTTCTGCGCCGTTCCCCATGCATGCCTATCGCCCGCGGCTTTTATAAGAAAATGTCACAGAATCCCCCCTCGTCTTCCAGGCGAAATGATGGGCGGCCGCGCAAAGCGCGCCGCCGATGATTATCTTGGGGAGCGTGGTCACGAAGGGGGGGAACAGCTTCGCTATCGGGCAGAGCGGCAGATACCAGGAGCTGAAACCGAAGAGATGGCCCACGGCGAGAGAGTAGAAAACCACAAGGGAGATGAGCCGCGATGGGCCGTCCTTCGTGGCCCTGTTGATCATCAGGACGAGCCCGGCCCACAGGGAAACCCACAGGAAGCTCGCGGCAGGCATGCCCCAGAACCCCCATTCCACAAGCGCGAACCGCGTCAGGGGGTTCGCTTCACGCAAGGGGTCGCTGAAAGTCCCGTTCGCTGTCATGACTGCATCGAGCGAGCCGAATGCTATCCAGAGAGCGATCGGGACGGCATACTGCCTGAGGCCGATGCCGGCTCCGGCATAGATCCGTATCCAGAGCAATACGGATGCGCCGATCGACGCGAGGGTGAGCCCCTGGAGCAGCAGCGCATCCCCCTCCCCCAGCAACTCTCCGCTAAGGCACATGTCAGAAATACTTCCTGAGCATCTTCCGGATCTCTTCGAAGATCGTCTTCTCGTCCGCGCTCAGCATGGAGAGCTGGGTGTCCCATTTCTTTATCTCGTCCATCGTCATATAGCTGTAGAGCACATCAGAGGGCGCGACATTCTTGCCGACATGGATCCCGTCGCACGATATCGCCAGCTGGTCTCCGGAGCCTGCCTCGTCCACTTTCTCCTTCTCGCGCTGGATCTCCCTGATCTCTCCTACGATCTCTCCGGAGGAGTTCATCAGCCGGTAGTTCTTGCGGACGCGCCCGCCTAGGACCTGCACCCCGAAGATTGCCGGCTTGGAAGCCCGGAAGACATACCCCTCAAGGACCTTTATCTTGCCTGGCCAGACGGCTTTCTCAAGGGAAGCCTTCTTCATCCTCTCCTTCTCATCCCTGACCCATTCCTGATACTGCTCTATCAGGCGGTATATGATATCGCTCCGGATTATCGGGATGCCCGAGTCCTGGCTCTCCTGCCCGGCCTCGTCTAGGACCTTCACGTTGAAGCCAAGCACAACGCACAGGAACCGGTGCTCGTCCGAGCCCACCGCTGCGGTCATCACATCTTTCTTCGTGATGTTGCCGACCGCGGCGTCCTTGACCGGGATCTGCGCATCGTTGAGAAGGCGGAGGAGGGCCTCGACCGAGCCCAGGCTGTCGGCGCGGAGGACGACCCCGCCCTCGTCGCTCTTGTGGAATATCACGCTCTTGAACTGGGCCTCTATGGCCCTGCTGTCGCGTTCGAAATCCTCGACCACCTCGATCGGCGAGCCGGGCAGGGCG
Organism: Candidatus Micrarchaeia archaeon; assembly: GCA_046331685.1. GTDB lineage: Archaea > Micrarchaeota > Micrarchaeia > Anstonellales > Bilamarchaeaceae > Bilamarchaeum. Next base: position 90,265 of record JAXLQI010000004.1, read on the forward strand.
CCTTCGAGGTCCGGTGCGTATATCTTGACGCCGGCCGCGGCCGCGACCGAATCGATGAACCGGTACCGCTCCTTGCTCCCGACATTCGGCTCGAGCAGGCCGCGGATCTTCCCCCTCCGGACGCCGTTCGCCGTCATGAAGGCGATCTCATCGTTCTTCCGCATCACCCCGTCATAGACGATCACGTCCAGCGTGGTGCCGAGGCCTTTCTCGTCCTTGACCTCGATGATGCTGCCCTTGCCGCGTCCCCGTTCGTCGATCTCCAGCCGCGGCCCGAGGAACTTCTGGCTCAACCCTCCTATCAGCATGAGCAGCTCGCTAAGCCCTTCCTTGGTCTTGCCGCTGATCGGCACTATGGCCACCTGCTTGCTGAAGTCGGCTATCCGGTCGAAACGCTCGCTGTCGAATCCGTGCTCGGATATCTTCCCCATGACCTCGTAGACCTTCTCGTCCAGCTTCTCGGCCATGTTCGACGGCTGCTTTGAGAGGGAATCGAAGAAGGATGCCGTGGGATTCGCTTTCCATCCGCTTATCGCGTCTATCTTGTTCGCTGCTATTATGAATGGCGTCTTGTACTGCTTGAGTATCCGGATGCTCTCGATGGTCTGGGGCTGGAATCCTGTGGTGACATCCACGACCAGGATCACGAGGTCGGCGAGGCTCCCGCCCCGGTCGCGGAGAGTGGTGAAAGCCTCGTGCCCTGGGGTGTCTATGAACAGGAGCCCAGGTATCGTGAGGTTGATCTTCATCCGGCCGGCGAGGTTCCCGGACAGCCTGTCTATATCGCTTTTCGAGACATAGCTCGCCCCGATCATCTGGGTTATCCCCCCGGCCTCTTTCTTCGCGACCGCCGTCCCCCGGATCGAATCGAGGAGGGTGGTCTTGCCATGGTCGACATGGCCCAGAATGCAGATTATGGGTGAGCGTTTGTATGCCATATTGACACCAGGAGGAGACTATGCAGTCAGATATTCTAATCCTTGCCCCCTGCGCCGCCTCCCGGCGATGATACCTGAAAAACCATCAATACACACCTTTATAAACACTTTCTGCCATATTTTAGAACAGGCGAAAACATGACCACCTCACATACCACAGCCCACTCTCCGCCGCAGGCGGAAGAGAGGAAAACGGAGTTCGGATCGCGCAGCGGCCTCATAGACGGCATCCGCGGCCATTTCCGGCGCTCAAGGGTCAAGACCATGCTCGAATCCGCCATCGGGAGCGGAGACCCGGAGGCGAAGGATTTCGACGACGCCATGAAGGCGTTCTCCGGCCTTCCGCCAAAGGACAAGGAGAAGATCATGCTCAAGATCGGCAGGCAGATCGAGCGGTGCAGCTGGATGACCTTCGAGTCCGAGCAGAAGCAGGGGCTCGCGACAGCGATAGCCGTTTTCCTCGCCGAATCAGCGAAACAACTCGGGGGCGTCGACCTCTCCGGCGAACCTTTCCGCAAGGTGATGCGCGAGCTCAAGGACATAGTCGAAGACGGCAGCCTCTACCATGAGAACGACCCTGCCCACCGCGCGGTCAAGCTCGCATGCACGGCCGCCCTCTGGGAGATGGGATACGGCAATTCGCCCTTCTGGGAAGCGAGGATCCGGGATCCGGCCACCAGGGATTACACGATCAGGCAGCTGCTCGAAATGCCGATTGTGGAGGACTTCAAGGAGCACGGCTGGCACCTGCTGCGGGAGAACCTCAAGGACGCAGCTTTACCGGTGGCGTTCAGCGCCTCTCCGGCCAAGATCGATTTCTACACGAGCATGCTCACCGACCGCAACCATGATATCCTCGCTATGGCCCTCGCAGGCGCCATATACCTGAATCCGGTGCCGGCTGAGTTCATCGACATAGCGAAAGACATCTCAAGGCTGAGCCCCAAGCTGGAGGCTTTCGCCGAGTGCTTCATAGCCGCAGCACAGCTGAAGCCGCTCCTTTCTTCGGCAGATGACCGGCAGTTCATCGCGGCGAGCCAGCTCGTGGCGCTGTACGCCCGCGGCATGCCGCACCTAGACCTGCTCATGCGCATGATCGGTTCGGAGATGAAGGATGTCTTCACTGATCCGGGCGGCAGAGACGACCAGGAGAGGGCGGCCCAGCAGGAGAAAGCAGTGGCTGTTCTCGCACAGCTCCATATGGCCGGCATCGATACGCCGGGGTTCACGTTCAATATCCAATACGGGTGAATGGGATGGATGGGGAGATCAGGATCATACTGGAGCGGCTCTCAAGCAAGAGCGTGCTCGAGAGGAAACAGGCGATACGCGAGCTCAAGAAGCACCTGAAGACCGAGAACAGCCACATCGCGAGGCTGTCCCTGCATTATGTCTCGGAGCATGACCCTTGCTACACGGTGCGCAACATAGCGAGGCAGGCGTTCTATCACATCTCGGCCCCGCCTGAGAGCGGCGCGGGCTGGGAGAAGGCATACATATTCCGTACGGAATAATCCTTTCAATCATTAATTTAAACCGGCGCGGCGGATTAAAGACGCTGATTCTATGCCGCGCAATATCATCGTCGAGAAAGGCAATTATGTCCCTGTGGCCGAGAGGGAAGTCGAGCTGGCCGAGCGGAAGGGCCTCGGGCATCCGGATTCCCTCATAGACGGCATCATGGAAGAGATAAGCCGTGAGCTGAGCAAAGAATACCTAGACCGCTTCGGCAAGATCCTCCACCACAACGTCGACAAAGGCCAGATATGCGGGGGGGCGACGGAAGTCGGCTTCGGGGGGGGATGCTTCACCAAGCCCATCTACATCCTGCTGAGCGGGAGGGCCACAGCCGAAGCCGAAGGGAAGAGCATCCCGGTCTCCCACATCGCCCGGACCACGGCCCATGAATACCTCCAGCGGCTGCTCCCCGAGCTCGATGTCTTCGATGATGTCGAGCTGGAGTCGAGGATATCGGCAGGCTCTGCAGACCTCGTCGATCTTTTCCTCCGCGGGCCGAGGATCCCGTTCTCCAACGATACGAGCTTCGGGACGGGATTCGCCCCGTTGTCCGACCTGGAGAACCTCGTCCTTTCGGCCGAGAGATACCTGAATTCCGGCGAATACAAGAAGCAGCACCCCGAGGTCGGGGCCGATATCAAGGTCATGGGGCTGCGCGAGAAATCCGGCATCAAGCTCACGGTGGCCTGCGCGTTCGTCGCGAAATACCTCCCCGACCTGGACAGCTATGTCAAGGCCAAAGAGCGCGTCACCTCGGACGTGCTCAGGCTGTGCAAGAAGCTGAGCGGGCATCCTGTCGAGGTCCACCTGAACACCGCCGACGATATCAAGGGGGGCTCGGTGTATATCACCCTGACCGGCACAAGCGCGGAGATGGGAGACGACGGCAGCGTCGGAAGGGGCAACCGGGTCAACGGCCTCATCACGCCTTTCCGTTCGATGACCCTTGAAGCTGCAGCCGGCAAGAACCCTGTCAACCATGTCGGGAAGATATACTCGGTCCTCGCGACCGACATCGCGGCTTCGATCGCCAAGGAGAATCCGGGCATCAAAGACATTAACATAACCCTCCTCTCCCAGATAGGCAAGCCGATAGACCAGCCCAAGGTCGCATCGGTGACCATAATCGCCGACGGGGATTTCCCGAAGATGCAGTCCGCCATAAGGAGAGAGATCGATTCCCGGCTCGAGAACATCACCGATATCACCGAGAGGATCGTCCGCGGCCATGTCCCACTTTTTTAAACTTTTCTCACAAATACAATCCAGAGTCCAGCGGGAGTCAATATGTCAATGCAGTTGCAAACAGGAATATCAGCCTCGATATCTGCCGCAAGGCGCGTCCCCCCTCCCCCCCTCATCGAACGGAACCTGACCGACCGGCTCGCCGGGAAAAGGATCCTATTCGTCTTCTGCGACCATCATCACGACGAGTCAGCGAAACTCCTCAAAGAGATGGCAGAACACGGGTTCATTCCGGGCAATTTCGAGACGGCCCGCTGGTCAGGGCTGATCGAAGGGCTCTCCGGCCTGAAGGCCGACGTCCTGCTCATATTCAGCATCCCGCCCGAATCGGTGGTCTGGGACCACAACGATTTCCGCAGGGGCCTCACCGCGTTCAAGGCGAACAATCCATCCTCTGGCGTCGTGATGATGAGCCTCTACAGCAAAATCTCCCCCCCCGGCATCCTCATCGAATCCCTTTCGGCGGACGGGCTCGTGGACAAGGTCGCGCCCGGCCCGGCAACATACAACGCGCTGATGCAGAGCGGGGCCGAGGTCCTGGAACGCGCGAGCGCCTGAATTTTTAAGCACTTCTTCCCATTAATTCTGTCTATGACCTCTCAGAAGACCAAACCGGTCCAGCTCCAGGAAGCCCCGGACCTGCGCCGTTCTCCCTCCAACCGGGTGATCCCGGCGCTTCTAGGCAAGCGGGCGGTATTCGTCACCGATGAGCGCGATATGGGATATGAGAAGGTCGTCATGCCACATGTCCTCTCTGATTGCGGCGCCCATCAGTCAAGCGGAGTGATATCCTACCCGGAATTCTTCTCCGGGCCTCCGAAGGCCGACATACTCATACTCCGGAGCTCGAGGGTGTTCGGCCTGCGGACCGCGGCCCTCGTGGAATCCCTGGAGCGGTTCAGGAAAGAGAATCCGGGATCCGCCCTGATCGTAAGCGCCTTCGAGAGCATGGTGCTCGACCGCCTCGCTCCGCTCGCCGAATCGGGCTGCATCGACCACCTGACCTCGCGCCCGCCGGACGACCGGGAACTCCTGCGCCTCGGAGCCGGGATCCACTCGAAGTTGCAGTCTTTATAATGCTATTCGATTAGAATAGTTTCGAAGCTACGGGCCCGTAGTCGACTGCGCTTTTTGGGAAAAAGCGCCCAAAAACCCGCTGATTCTGGTTAAGACGCCTGCTTGACATGCAGGAGATACGCGGTTCGATTCCGCGCGGGCCCAATTTTTTCTTGCTGGAATTTTCCTGTTGGAAAATTCCGCAAAAGCCCTTGTCGCCGGCCCATCGGGTCGCGGTGAACCCAGGGTCTCCATGCGCGGTTCGCCAGCCGGTCATTCCGCCGTGAACTTCAGGACCACCGGCTCCTTCACGATGCCCCGCCAGCTAAGGACGTCCCCCTGAGCGGTGTCGATGATCTCACCGGCCCGGGCGCTGCTGATCGCAATGCTGACTTCGACATCTCCCTTTCCCAACGGCAGGACCTTGAGCTCGTTATCTCCTTTTTTAAGGGCCGCGTTGATGAGGGAGACGAAACCCGAGGACCCGATATCGCGGAGGATCGGGGACGGGCTTCCGTTGAAGAGTATGCCAAGCCTCCCTGAGCCGCTGACTGAATAGGAGAATGCATATATCTTCTTGAAAGCGCCGAGCCCGCTCCTTTCGTTGAAGAATATCCAGGAATCGCCGCGCTTCCTGAACGTGAGCGAGAACGGCGAGCCGTCGGGTCCGGTCATCGTCGCGATGCAGAAGTCGCCGAAACACTCCGAGCGTTCGAACCTGCTCCGACCGATGGGTTCGAGGTCGTTGAATGCGGCTTTGAGGAAACCGTCTAATCCGCCCTTCTGCCCGATATCCGATGAACTGAACCAGTCGCCATAGGCCTTTCCCAGGAATTCCATGTCTTTCCTACGCACGGCCTCCTGGAAGAGGCCCATGAACCCAGAGAATTCCATCCGCTCACCACCTGAGGAAGACCGCCCCGAGGACGGAGCCGAGCAATGCCGCCGAGCCGCAGCAAGAGGAGCCGGACGGGTAACCTGTCCCTGCCGCCCCCTCGGATTTTATGCACTGCTGGTATGCGTTCGCGCATGGCGTGCAGGCATCGATGCAGCCCTGGTTCTGGTGGGACTGCGTTCCCACATCACAGACCAGGTCCCCGTTCGCATCAGTGGAGAGCGTCGAGCCGCAGCTGTCGCAGCAGCTCGTTATGCACTGGTCGTACGAATCGTTGCATGATGAAGAGGCGAACGAAACGGCGCTGAACGCGCAGACGAGCCCTATAACCAGCATCTGAAATTTTCGCATCCAACGTTTTATCAGCGCAATACTTTTATGGCTTGTCTTGATTTCCGGCCCGATGATCAGTCGGCTATATCCTCGCCGGCGCTCTTCCGCGGGACGTCGATATACTCCTTCGCCGCCCGGATGAACTGGACCACGATCGGCGCCGGAGCCTCGAGCCTGCTTTTGAGCTCTATGTGCGGCTGGGTGGCTACGCCGAAGCTGTCCTTCCATTCGGCGATCTCCACTATATCCGAGCTGTGGCGGCCCGAGACCACGAGCCCCTTGCTCTCCAGCTCCCCGACATAGGCCGGATTGACCTCGAACCGGTGCCGGTGCCTCTCGGAGACCTTGTCGGTCCCGTATGCCTTGTGTGCGACCGTCCCTCTTTTGATCAGGCAGTCATAGGCGCCGAGCCGCATGGAAGCGCCCATCCTGGTAATCTTCTGCTGCTCCGGCAGCAGGTCAATGACAGGATGCGGGGTCTTCTTGTTGAATTCGGTCGAGTTCGCCTCCTTCAGCCCGCAGACGTTCCTCGCGAACTCCACCACCATCAGCTGGAGCCCGAGGCAGAGGCCGAGGTAAGGGACCTTGTTCTCCCTCGCATACCGTATCGCGCGTATCTTCCCTTCTATCCCCCTCTCCCCGAACCCTCCGGGGACGAGGATCCCGTCGTAAGGAGATAGGACTTCGGCGACATCGTAGAGCTTCTCGAGGTCGCTCGCCTCTATCCAGGATATCTCGAGCCCGCAGTTCACCGCCGCCGCGCTGTGGACCAGCGCCTCGCGGACGCTTATATAGGCATCCTTGACCGCCGTGTATTTTCCCACGATGGCGATCTTGACAGGCCTGTTCTTCGGCCCGACGATGTGCTCGACGCTCTTCTGCCATCCGCCGAGGTCGGCGCCCTTGCCCTCAGGAAGGCCGAGCTTCCTGGCGAGCTGCCTGTAGAATCCCTGCTTCTCCAGGACGAGCGGAAGCTCATAGACGGTATGCAGGAGGGGGTCGTCGAAGACCGCTTCCTCGGGCACGTTGCAATAGAGGCTGATCTTCTTCCTGGATTCCTCGGTGAGCTTCTCCTGCTCGCGCGTGAGTATTATGTGGGGCTGTATCCCGAGGCTCTGGAGGAGCCGTGTGGCCTGCTGGGCGGGCTTGGTCTTCTGCTCGCCTGGGCTGAGGCTCGGGATATATGTGAGCTGGACGAAGACCATGCTGTCGTGCTCGAAATAGAGCTGCCTCATGGCTTCGAGGAAATAGCTGTTCTCGAGGTCACCGACGGTCCCGCCGACCTCTATGAGGACTATGTCGGCATTGTTCTCCTTCCCTACGCCCATCACCCACTGCTTGATCTCGTCTGTGAGGTGGGGGACGAACTGCACGTCGCGCCCGAGGTACTCGCCCTTCCTCTCCCTCTCTATTATCTTCTGGAAGAGTTTCCCGCCTGTTATGGAAGAGGTGCCGTGCAGGGAGCTGTTGAGGAACCTCTCGTAGGTCCCGAAATCCATATCCACCTCGGTCCCGTCATCGAGGACGAAGACCTCGCCATGGCGGAACGGGTTCATGGTGCCGCAATCGACATTCAGGTAGCCGTCGAACTTTATCGGGACGACCTTGTAGCCCCGGGCCTGGAGGAGCTTTGCTATCGAAGAGGTCACGATCCCCTTGCCCAATCCGGACATGATCGAACCGGTGATCACGATGAATCTTGTCTTTTTGTCTGGCATAGGAAACACCTGCTCGTTAGTGTTTTTAAATTTAACAACCGCTTTGCCATGCATGCAGCGGATCATGAAGAAACGCTCGGCGAAAGCCGGCCTCCCGCCCGGGACACCGGTCCTCATCGGAGAGAGGAAGACGGAGAAGGCGAAGATCACCCTGTTCGACTACGACGAGGGCAAATACTACGAGAAGGAATGGGCCGGCGTGGAGGACTGCCTCAAACCTAGGGAGAAAGGCGTCCTGCGGTGGGTCAATATAGACGGCCTGTCTGATATGGGCGCCCTCGAAGCGGTCTGCTCGGGATTCGGGATACACCCTCTTGTGATAGAGGACATAGCGGACACGGACCAGCGCCCGAAAGTCGAGGACTACGAGAGCTATCTCTACATAGTCCTGAAGATGATTGAGTACGAGAAGGAATCCGTGGATGCGGAGCAGGTCAGCATAGTCCTCGGGCCGGACTTCGTGCTGACCTTCCAGGAGAACACAGGAGATGTGTTCGATTCGGTCCGTGAACGGATCCGGAGCGGCAAGGGAAGGATACGCAAGAGCGGCGCGGATTACCTTGCCTACGCGCTGATAGACCGGATCGTGGACAACTACTTCTCCATACTCGAGGGCTACGGCGAGCGAATCGAGCTGATGGAGGAGGAGCTCATAACCAACCCGGTCCCGGCAACGCTGCGGAAGCTCCACCGGATGAAGACGGACATGATTATTCTTCGGAGATCGGTCTGGCCCCTCCGGGATGTGATCGGGATGATGGAACGGGCCGAGGCCACGAAATCCTCCCTGATAAGGAGACCGACAAAGATATACCTCCGGGACGTCTATGACCACACGGTCCAGGTCATCGACAACGTCGAGACTTTCCGGGACATGTCCTCCGGCATGCTGGACATCTACCTCTCGAGCGTGAGCAACCGGCTCAACGAGGTGATGAAAGTCCTTACAGTGATAGCGACGATATTCATACCGCTGACCTTCATCGTGGGGGTGTATGGCATGAACTTCAAGGATATGCCGGAGCTCCAGCTCGAATGGGGATATGCAGGCGTGTGGGCGGTCATGGCGGTCGTTTCCCTCGCGATGATCCTGTATTTCAGGAAAAGGAGATGGGTCTAGATCCGGTTCAGCGCGTCCTTTATCTTCTCGATCGACATGTTGGTCGCTATCATCGGGATGCGTTCGCGCTCGGATATCTTTATCGCGAGCTTGTCGACCTTCCCCGACTCTATGTTGTGGAGGACCACTGCGCTGGGCTTGGACGAGCTCACCCTCACGACCACGAGCGGGCTCCGCCCCGTGCTCACTCCAGTGAATATGAACACCCTCTCGTTGACGTTCCCATAGAGATTCTGGAAATAAGAGAACGGCATGTCCAGTATGACCTTGATGCTGTCGATAAGGGTGTATCCGTATATCTTCTTGGACTCCACAAGGTCGCTGTTCGTGAGGATCTTGCCCTCGATGAGGCCCACGAAATCCTTGAGCGGGATCGAGCGGGCGAACTCGTGCACCTCGAAATACTCGCTCACCGGCTTCTCCTTCTCGCGGAACTTCTGGGTTATCCCGCCGCCTTTGATCTGGTCTATGTCGAAGAGCGCGTTCACGAACCTCCTGATGACGCCGGTGCCCGGGGATTTCCTGCGGTTCCCCTCGTAATCGCTGATGGTGGAGACCGTGATGCCCAAGTGCTTGGCCAGCTCCACCTGTGAAATGCTGAAGATCTCGCGCCATTTCCTCATCGTCGCGCCAGGATCCTCGGAGAGCGATATCTCCCCTGCTATCTCCATCTTGATCTTTTCCAAGCTTCCCACCTTGGGCGAGTATCCCAATGAATCTTTATATTCATTTCGACAAACGTCAATACTCTATTCGGCAATCCGCCCGGGCAGCCCGCAAACACTTATATTGTTTGCCTCCAAAACCGGAATGTGCCACTCAATATAATCGCCGATTTCTTCAATTTCATCAACCTCCCGCTATTCGATTCCATGTCGGTGATGCTGGTCATATCGTTCATAGTGTGGGAGATCCCCCGGTCGATCAAGGTCATCGATGAGGAATACACACATGGGCTCTACCCGGAGAGCGGGAGGGTGGTGGACTTCGTGCTCTTCTTCATAGGGCTCCTCTCGATAGCGTTCTATCTGCTCGGTGACAACTCGGAGGCCATCGTGCGCTTCCTGCACACGCCAGGGATTACCGCCATCTTCCTGATCCTTCTCGTGACGATCCCGCTCATCATAACCATGGGCTACCTCAAAAGGTTCTTCGGGAGAATGGAGGCCCACAAATCAATCACGGTCTTCCTGACGCATGCCTTCCTCGACCTGATGCACACGCTCTTCCACATCGCCCTCTGCTTCATGTTCATCCCGGTCGCCGGTCTTCTGATCCTCGGGCCGAAGTGAAGTGGGGATTCCGCCGGAGAGAAGGCAAGGCCCGCTGCCGGAAGGGTACTCATAATCCGGCTTCGTCGGCGTATCTTGCCGCGTTGCGGAAGATGCGGAGCCCGAGCGGCTCCTTCACGACGCCTTTGAGCCAGTACGGGCAGTTCTCGACTATATTGAACGCCTCCGGGTGGGGCATCATGCCGAATATCCTGCCGCTCCGGTCGCAGATGCCTGCGACATTCCCGACCGATCCATTTGGGTTGTACGGGAAGCCGGCGAGCGTGCCGTTCTCGTCCACGTACCGGAAGACTATCTGCTTGTTCGCTTCGAGGTCCCGAAGCATAGCGTCATCCCTCGGTATGAATTTCCCCTCTCCGTGGCGCACAGGCACTAGCAGGAAATCGAGATCCCTCGTGAATATGCACGGCGAGCCCTTCTCGGCCTTGAGGATCACCCACCGGTCCTCATAGTGGCCGGAATCGTTGTTGGTCAGGCTCACTTTCTGTTGGAAATCCGGTTCCGGGAGCAGCCCCATCTTGACCATTATCTGGAATCCGTTGCAGATCCCCAGCATCAGCTTCTTCGCCTTGATGAATTCATCGAGCTGGTCATGCAGCCTGAACCTCATCTTGTTCCCGAAGACCTTCCCGGATCCGAGGTCGTCGCCGAAAGAGAATCCGCCGGGTATCATCAGCATGTTGTATCTCTCGAGCATCTTCGGGTCGTCGAGCACGGTGTTCAGGTGCACTATGTCGGCCGAGCCCCCGCTCTTCTCTATGGCGTACCTGCTCTCGTTCTCGCAGTTGATGCCATAACCATAGAGGACTAGCGCTTTGAGGCCCATGATATCCATTATGTATGAAAGAATAAAAATCAGACCGGCGCCGCTGTCAGACTTTCCGCAAACCCTTTATGCCGTCGAATCTGGCGTTCGCCCTGGAGAAGATGAAAGCGTCGTTCGCCATGCAGACGGCGGCAGTGAGGACCGAGTCGGTCACGCGCGGCACGTCCCCGCGCTCTTTCATCTCGTTCATTATCTTGGCGGCCACCTGGGCGGCCTTCTTGTCGAAAGGGAGGATCGTCACATTGCTCGCGAACGCTGCGACCACCTCGGGCTTGCTCACGCTCTCCATCAGGTGCATCATCGTGAGGCTGGTTATGCAGATCTCCTCGCGGTCAGCGTAATATTTCAGCTTCTCGATAGTGGCCGGGTCCCCGCGCAGGAAGTCCAGGGCTATCTCGAAATCCAGGCATATCTTCTCCATCGAAAACCCCTTCATCTACCGACTACGGCTTCCCTCTTTATCCGGTCGACCGCCCGATGGTTGATGTCAGACTCGTCTATGCTGCCGGCGAGCGAGATGATGCTCGTGCCCTCGGCCTTCCTCTCGTTCAGGAGGAAGCGGAAGACCTCGCTGAAGCTCATCCCCTTGGCTTTTTTCAGCCGGTAGAGGTCTGCGTAGACGTCATCCATTATCGTTATCACTTTGACCATCAGAACCCCTCCACGTTTTCCGTGGGGGTTCTATCCCCAATACCCGGTTTTACATCCTGCATGCACTACCCTGCCTGCCCCTCTCGATGGGCCCGTCGGAGACAGGCACACCCCCCAATACGTCCATCATATGACTGTTGTTCCACAATCGTACGAAAGACCATCAATACATTTAGTCAATGTATTTATTATTTTCCCTCGATTTCCGCAGATTTGTTTATTTTGCAGTATTTTTATGATGCAGTATCAACGACGGCAAAACAAATCTATTTAAATCGCCGGAAGGCCGTTATTTCACTCTCATATATCGAGAGAATCCGAAAGAAAGGCGACCAAAAAACAACAAGGTGAAAAAATGGATGACTTGGTAAGATCCGTAATGGGTGAAAACGTACCGCAGGAGAAGCAGTCCTCATCGGACGCATTGAGCTCTGAGAGCATCAAGATAGTGACCGTCGGTGTGGGTGGCGCTGGAAACAACACCATCAACAGGCTCATCAAGAGCGGTGTCAAGGGCACCGAGCTTGTCGCTGTCAACACCGATAAGCAGCACCTCAACATCGTCCACGAGAGGGCGAAGAAGGTCCTGATCGGCAAATCCGTGACGAAAGGGCTCGGCGCAGGAGGCTACCCGGACATCGGCGCCAAATCCGCAGAGGTCGACAGGCCGCTCGTCGAGAGGGAACTCGAAGGCGCGCACCTGGTCTTCGTCTGCGCAGGCATGGGCGGCGGAACCGGCGGCGGCGCTGCACCGATCGTGGCCCAGATCGCGAAAGAGCAGGGAGCTATCGTCGTAGCGATGGTCACCTACCCGTTCGCTCTCGAGCGGGCAAGGAAGAAGAGGGCAGATGAAGGCATCAAGGCGCTCAAGAAGAACTGCGACTCGGTCATCATCCTCGACAACAACAGGCTTGTCCAGCTGGTCCCGAACCTGCCGATGGCCGAAGCATTCGCTGTCGCTGATGAGATCCTCTCGAGGGCCATCAGCGGGCTCGTCTGGACCATCACCCAGCCGTCGCTCATCAACATCGACTTCGCAGATGTCCGCGCCATCATGGAAGGCGGAGGGGTCGGTTTCATCGCGGTTGGCGAAGGCAAGGGCAACGACAAGGTCAAGTCTGCTGCAGAAGGGGTCATCAAGAACAGGCTCCTCGATGTGGACTTCGAAGGCGCGAAGGGCGCGCTCATCCACATCACCGGCGGCTCCGACCTGACTCTCGGCGACGCCATCAAGGCCGGCGAATGGGTGACCGAGAAGATGGATGCCGAGGCCAACGTCAAGTGGGGCGCGAGGATCATGCAGAACTACGAGGGCAAGCTCGAGATCGTGGCCATAGTCACCGGCGTGAAAGGCGCTTCGGTGGCCGGCACATCCGTGAGCGAGGAAGAGTCCTCGATGGTCCCTGCGTACTCGCACGACCTCGAAGTCCTCGGTTAATTTCTTCAATTTTTTATTTTTCTTAATTTTCTTTTCCGGCCCGCCTGATTATTTAAGCTTAATAGCCAATCTCCTTCCATGAGGGTCAAGATCATACCCAACCCGAAGAAGGAATGGGCGGTCGGGCTCGTCTCCGGGTTATCCTCAGCGCTCCGGCTGAACGGGCATCGGAGGGTGCGGCAGGGGGCCGAGGCGACCATATGCATAGGAGGGGACGGGACCATCCTCTATGCAAACCACAGGAAACGGCTCGAAGGCGCGATCCTCGGAATAGGCGGGGACAAGAGCTATATATGCCAGATGCACAGAAACGACTGGAAAGAAAGGCTGCCTGCTATCCTTGATGGAAAGGTGGTCCGGATCATGAGCCTCGAATGCACGATCGGGCAGGAGAGGTTCGTGGTGCTGAACGACGTCGTGATACATGCCACTCACTACCGCGTCGCCGAGATGGACGTATCGATAGACGGGAAGAAGACGAGCTTCGAAGGGGACGGGATGATCGTGTCGAGCCCGCTCGGCTCCACCGGCTATGCGTATTCGGCAGGCGGGGAGAAGCTCAAGCCGACCGAACGGCTCATAAGCGTGGTCCCCATATGCCCATACAGGCGCGCATTCATGCCGAAATCACTCGGTGAGGGCCAGGTTGTTGAGATAACTGTCGGCAACGACTGCGCGTTCATTAAGGACGGGATTTTCGTCCGGAGCATGAGAAAAGGCGAAACCGTAACCGTAAAAAAGGGTCCGGACATGATATTCTTTGAAGGAATCGGAACCTGGGAGTGACGACCAGAAGGCTGCTTGATTAGATTATTATGGCGGGCACCTGCCCGCGGATGGAGATGATCATATGATTTCAAAGGAAGAGATCCTCCGAAGAGGATATGTGGACGTGAAAGTGAACGTTCAGGGGCTCCGCCAGCAGCACCGGATGGAAGTCATCCGGGAGAAGACGTCCGCGGGCATCGTGCCGTTCCTGATCTCCAAGTATTACATCCCGACGATGGAGCTGGTCCGCCTTGCCGAGGAGCTCCAGCTCCCGGTGAAGCACAAGGACGTCATAGTGTTCCCGAAAGGGAAGATGGCGGGAAGCTTCGCGGAGAAGAAATCGGTGGTCGCGACCGTGGAGTCGGACACCATAGAAGCGGAAGTTGAAAGCTGATGGGGCAGGAAAAGGAGCTGATAGTGCGCATCCCCCTCGGGAGCATGATGCTCGAAGGCATCCTTACGATACCTGCGCGGGCCAAGGGGCTTGTGATATTCGCGCATGGCAGCGGGAGCAGCAGGAAGAGCCCGAGGAACAACTATGTCGCAAGGGAGCTGCGCTCCAAAGGCATCGGCACCCTGCTCTTCGACCTCCTAAGCGAGGAAGAGGACTACGTGTATGAGAACCGCTTCAACATCCCGCTCCTCGCCGAGAGACTGGTCTCTGCGACGCGGTGGCTGATAGCGCAGCCTGAGGCGAAGAACCTCGCCATCGGCTATTTCGGCTCCAGCACGGGGAGCGCAGCGGCCCTGATCGCGGCATCCGAGCTTGGGAGCATGATCCGCGCAGTCGTATCGCGCGGCGGACGGCCTGATATGGCCATGTCGGTTCTGGGCCGGATAAAAGCCCCGACGCTCCTCATCGTCGGCGGCAATGACGGCGTGGTGATAGAGCTCAACAAGCACGCCTACTACAACCTCAAATGCGAGAAAGAGATGGAGATAATACCCGGGGCGACGCACCTTTTCGAAGAGCCCGGAACGCTAGAGGAAGTCGCGCAGCTCGCAGCCAGATGGTTCAGAAAAAACCTCAAGACCTCGAAGCGGCCTATCCCTGGATGAGCGGCTCAGGGCTCTGCGGCTCCCCTGTCTCCGACTTCATCGAGGAATTCCCTGGACCCTGAGAACCGGAGCTCCATCTCCTTCGATATGGTCAGGAGCCAGGCGAACCCTTCGTCCATGATAAAATACTCGTAAGAGGTCCCGTAGAGCATGTTCGCGCGGAGGAACCGGATGGCGTCTTCGCTGCTGCCGAACCTGACCGCTCCGGTCTCTTCCTGGTACACGGCAAGATCCTCAGCGCCCATCTCATAGAAATGCCCGCATCTGATCCACCAGGCTTTCGGGAAAAAGAGGACCTTCCTTATCTCCCTGCCGGCGAGGAAGCCTGCGAGGAGGGTGAGCATGACCTCGAAATCAGGGACGCGGAGGGAGCTCGTCGCTTCGAATTCCCGGTCCACCGATCCGTCGAGCTCCCCGAGCGCGCTTGTGATCTTTTCCTCGATCTCCTTCCGCTGCGTGAACCGGGCAGAAGGAACCGACAACATCCGGCATCCGCAGATGCCGCAGTTAACCGCCATGTTTTCACTCCTGCCCATGCAGTTCAGATTTAAGTATCTTCACTAATTCGGACCCTATCCTCATCTGGGCTTCCTTCGTGCTTGCGCCGAGGTGCGGCGAGAGGAAGACATTGTCGAGCCCGACCAGCTTCCCCCGATAAGGCTCCTCGCGGTAGACATCGACCGCCGCCCCTGCGATCTTCCCGCTTTTCACGGCATCGTAGAGGGCATCTTCCTCTATCATCTCTCCCCGCGCGGTGTTGATGATGACCGCCCCGTCCTTCATCCTGGCGATCGTCTCCCTGTTGATCAGGTCCCTAGTCGTCTCGGTCAGCGCCGCATGGAGGGAGATGATATCTGCGCGGGCGAGAAAGGCGTCCAGGTCGTCAACGAAGGCCGCTATGCCGTCCTCGTGCCTGGGGGGAGGGTTGTATGCTATGACCGACATGCCGAGCGCATGGGCCTTCCGCGCGACCGCAGCCCCGATCCTGCCATACCCTATTATCCCGAGGGTCTTGCCTTCGATCTCCCGGCCGAGGAGCCCTTTTTTCTCCCATCTCCCGCCCTTCATCTGGTGGTGGGCCTTCTGTATGTTCCGGTAGCTGCCGATCATCAGGCCTATCGCGAGCTCGGCCACCGCGTTCGTCGACGCTCCTGGGGTGTTGAGGACCTTGATGCCTTTTTCGGCGCATGCCTGCTGGTCTACGTTGTCCAGGCCGACCCCTGCCCTCGCCACGAGCCTGAGCTTCCCTGCGCCGGAGATCAGCTCGCGGGTCACGGCCGTCGCGCTCCTCACTATGAGGACATCCGCGTCGTTCAACGCCGAGCGGAGATCGGCCGGCCTCTCCACGACCGTGCCGAGGGATGCTATCCCCCGCACCACCTCCTCCTCCATCTGGTCAGCGATCACTATCTTCATGCTCAGCCTTAGCCAAAAAACTATTTAGTCGTTATTATTTTAGGGAGGCCAACCAATTTGTATGTTCTACCCACTGTAACAGAAAATTCGTGGTTTTCTGCACAATCCTTATAAAAGAATCGAATATTTTCACCGGATTTTCCGCGAAACATATAAATATACTTAAAACCAAGAAGGTAACGGGTGGGGGGATGGTTATGTCAGCCGATAGAAGTTCGAAACGAAAGGTCTTGGGGTTAGCAGACAGCCTCGAGTCGGCATACATCGATCCGACCGGGTATGGGACAGTGATAGATGCCGCGTCCCAGATATGCGCTCTATTGAAAGACAGCGAGATCTCGCTCACGGTCTCGGAGAAGCTGAAAGTCCTCCGGAGCCTGAACCGGGCGAAAGTCCGCGCGTTCATGACGGGGATGACCGACGACTATAGGACGTTCAAGACGCTCGATGCCATAAGCGGGGATCTGGTCCAGATATTGTAATCCAGGTGATATACGATGAAATCAGTAACCATTGTCTCAGAAGACAGAGTGGGTCTCCTGGCCGACATCTCCTACGTCCTCGGCAAGTCAAATGTCAATATCGATGGCCTGGTCGTCGATGTCGTGGGCGGCAAGGCCGTCATCGCCCTTGAGGTGAAGGATCCCAAGAAGGCATCCGACATCCTTTCCCGCAACGGGTTCCGCACGACGAATCCGGAAGCCATCGTGATAAAAGTGGCGAACGACTCGATGGGCAGGATAACCGAGATGCTCGAAGGTGAGAAGGTGAGCGTGACCGAAATGACCATGCTCTCCTCGGATCATTCAGACGGCATATTCGCGCTCAACGTCGACAAGCCGCGGAAAGCCAACAAGATGCTCGAACCCTTCAGGATCGGAGGGGGGGAGCTCGCTCCATATTGATTTCTTTTTGCGATCATCTCTTTATTATCAGCGTCGGCCCTTCGATCAGATCGAGATACTCAGCCTCGCCCATCGCCCGCCGCCGGATCCGGCCCACGAGTTCCCGATCGCCGATGAGGGGCTCCGTGCGCTCGTCCGAGTGAATCCTCTGGAGGTCATGGTCGCTGATGCGCATCATGCGCTCGAACCTCTCATGCTCGCGCCGGAGCTCTCCGACCAGTCTCCCGGCAGAAGCCTCCGCCCTTCCGATCGCATCCCTGAGCGCCGGCGTCGGATCCACAGAATAAGCTTTCTTCATCTGGCTGATCCGTTTTTCAGCCGCTCGCGCTACCGAATCTATGAACTCCCTGCGTACGGAGCCTTCCAACATCCCACCCGTTGTAGAGATTGCATGGAAGAATTTATAAAAAGACACTAATTGACACAAAAAACCGGTTCAAGTCGTTATCCGATCCAGCATCTCCCCCTTTTCCGCTTCCTTTATCTCCATCGCGATCCTCCTCCCGAACGAGACGCTCTCGCGGTGGAGGTATCCGCTGTACGGGGTGAACCTGGTCCCGGGCGAACCGGGCATGCGGAGCGAGACGTCGAAACAGACGAATCTCTCGCCGTCATCCTCGATGAACGCACCCTGGAGCGCGAACGGGCCGACTATGCCGTCCTTGTACTCTCTCTGCACTGAATCCACGAACCTCTGGCCCAGGCCGAATACCTGGTCGAGCAGCGATTCGCGGAGAGTGCATGCGATATGGCCTACCTCTATGGTGGAGGGCTGGGCGATCTTCAGGAGCTCGAGCTGCACATCTGCAGGCATCCTGAGGTATCCGTCAATATTCGTCTGCCTCCTGGTATCTATCCCGAGGAGCTCGAGCTCCTCATGGACAGCGGAATAGAAGAAATTGAGATTGAAGTGCGCGCCTACGATATACTCCTCTACGGTAGCCTTTCCCAGATCGGCCTTGGTGATCCTGCCGCTCTCCAGCAGCTGCCGGCTTTTCGACTCATAATCCTGCGGATCGCGGGCCAAGAAGAATGCCCGTTCATACCTGCGCTTCGCTTCGTTGACTTTCACGATCGCCAGCCGGTCTATCTCCTTTCCGGATCTGAATCTCTTAGGGGTCCTTATCCCCGCCTTCTCCATGAGATGGTACTGGTTCTTCGGCGCATCGCGCTCTTCGGCGCGGAGGAGACGCCTGTTCCCGAACACCGGGACGTCGAAATCCTTCTCTATCCGGTCATAGCCGACATAAACAGCGAAAGAGCGGTTAGGCACGAAGATCGCATCCCTCTCCTTCATGAAGGCGATCCTCTCCGGTTCTACGATCTCGTTGAACTTCCCGAGGAGCATGAGCTCATCCACGACTCCGACCTGCTTCCCGCCGCGGCTGCGCGAGCGGTAAGGACCGAGGTAAGTCATCTCCCTGCCCTTCTCTGCGACAACCAGAGTCTTGTATCCTTCGGCCTTGGCCCCCTCGCAGACGTCGAGGGCTGAGTGGCTGCCAAGCGTGGCGATCGTGGTCATGATACATCACCTATCCTGGTGGCGTTAACTATCGTGCATTCGTTCGACTTCTCCCAGGCCCAGGCGAAGGTAGTGCAATGATACTGGATGTTGTATTTCCCCGGCTCGTACCTCTTCCCGCCCGGATCGAACGTCTCGCAGCTCGAGTAAGGTGTGTCTTTCCAGCACACGCTCTCGAGCTGGAAGATCCCGCCTTTCTCCTGGAACGCAATATACCCCTGGGCCGAGCCGCTCGCCGGAGCGAAATCGAAGAAGAACAGGGTTCCGGGGAGGGTCGTGAGGATGCAGAGGAAAAAAAAGAACCCGATCATCAGGAGAGGGAGCAGAGTCTCGACCTTTTGCATGTCCATGGGAGACTAAAAGCGGTTTCATGTTTTTAATCGTTCTTGGCGGGCGGCCAAGATGCCATATTTATATACATTGATGGCGAGTTCTGCATATGAGGCTGGCTCTCATCCTGCTGCTCGCGATCACTCTAGCGAACGCGGAATTCCTCATCGACCGGGTAGACGTCGCCATAAGCGACATCAAGTCCGATGGGAGCGCCCGCGTCCACGAGAGCATCAAATTCGTGATGTTCGGCAACTATTCGAATTCTGTGTACGACAGCGGCATCACCAACAACGAGCTCTCTTTCTGGTCGAACAACACCGGGCTCAAGGACGCCAAGATTCATGTCAATCCGGTGAAAGTCGATATCAGGGATTTCCGCCTCAGGCCCCAGCCCCGGACCAAATGCAACCCTATCCAGGGTATATGCCACGGCGAGCTGATACTCGATTATCTGGCATACCCGTCCTACAACAACACCACATCGTCGATCCAGCCCGACACAGGCCTCTTCAGAATCTCACGCTACAAGCCGCGCACGATGAGGTACACGATCAACCCCTCGGCCCTCTCCTTCACCACGACGCCTGAAGGCAACATCATCCTCGACGAGAACGTCTTCCTGACCATCAAGCTCCCTGCCGAGAGCGTCACGCTGGATGCGAACCCACAGCCCACAGGGACCGACGTGGTGCTGCCATCGCACGTGGATTCCCTGTCCTGGAGCGGGATCGTTCTCGTGAAGTTCTCGCTGATATTCGATGTCGAGGAAAGCATCGACAAGGAGGTCTCGGATTTCTTCAGCAACATCATCCTCTCGGTGACTAACGCCCTCGGCGGGCCGCACGGCATCGCCCTCGTCGTCCTCATCGCAGTGCTTATAGGCTCTTATCTCTATATCATGATGTCGAAACGGAGGGGCGAGGAGTAATGTACAAGGGCGAAGACAAGGTAATCGAGGTCCTTTCAAAGAAGCCGGGGAAAACGGCTGAATTGTCAGCTCTCGCCAGCGAGACCGGCATCAACATCGACAGCGTGCGCAGGATCGTCGAATCGCTGAAGGGGTCAGGCCACGTCGCTGTGGAAGCGACTGAAAAAGATTTCGCCAACCCCACCGAAGAGATCAGGCGCTATGTGAGCGGGGGATTCCCGGAACTTTCCGTATACAAGAAGGCGCGTGAAGGCGCGTCCGTCGCCGACCTTTCGCCCGCGGAGAAATCTATCGGCATACGATGGGCCAAATCGAAGGGGTTCATCGCCATCGAGAACGGGAAGCTCGTCCCGGAGAAAGACGAGGAAGATGTCAATTCCGAGATCGAGCGCATGAAAAAAGCCTACTACGACATCGATCGGCACCAGTCCTCGGAAGATCGGGAGATGCAGGAAGAATTTTTCGAGCGCCGCCTGATAACCAGGAAAATCGGGAAGGTCGTCATGGTGAGCCGCACCGGCAAGCCTTTCGACGAGACGAAGGCTGGTTCAGGCTTCGACGTGAACATCCCAGGCCAGAGCGCGCCGATCGGGAAGAATCATCCCATCACCAAGATCACGAACAGGATGAAATCGATAATGACCGAGCTGGGCTTCTCCGAGATGGAAGGGGAACTGGTCGAGAGCAGCTTCTGGAACTTCGACGCGCTGTTCCAGCCCCAGGACCATCCGGCCCGCGAGCTCGCGGATACGTTCTATCTAAAGGGAGCGGCAGAACTCCCTTCGGACAAAGCTCTCGTGGAGAGGGTCAGGAAGGCTCATGAGCAAGGATGGAGATACAAGTGGGACCCAAAGGAGGCATCGAGGCTGGTGCTCCGGACGCACACCACCTGCCTCTCGGCCCGGCACGTGGCCCAGATCAAAGACAAGAAGCCGAGGAAATTTTTCGCCATCGGCCGTGTCTTCCGGAACGAGGCGACCGATTACAAGCACCTGGCCGAGTTCCAC
>JAXLQI010000005.1:0-78727 GCA_046331685.1 Candidatus Micrarchaeia archaeon
CGATAGAGGCGTTCAAGCAGCTCGAGTTCCGCACAGTGCCGAAGATAGAATACATATTCACCAACAGCCGCAACAGCCAGGACCGGATAAAGAAGTTCCTCAAGCGGGATTCAGAGATCCTGTATCCGGGAGTGGATGCAAGCAGGTTCTCCAGCCGGCCGGCCGAGCGCTATTTCTTCTACCCCTCGCGGATCGCTCCAGAGAAGGAGCTGGAATTCGCGATCGAGGCGTTCAAGCTGTTCTCGAAGCGGGAAGCCGGATGGAAGCTGGTGATAGCCGGCGGACTCTCCAGGCGCCCGGAGCACCAGGCATATCTCAAGCGCATACGCTCCCTCTGCACCCCCGAGATATCGATAGAGACCAATATCAGCGAGGAGCGGCTCCTTGACCTCTACTCGCGCTGCAGCTCGGTCCTCTATACTCCGGTGAACGAGGATTTCGGGATCGTCCCGCTCGAAGCGATGGCATCGGGCAAACCATGCATCGCAAGGAACGAAGGAGGCCCCCGCGAGACGGTGATCGACGGCACCGACGGCTACCTTGTCGGCAGCGTCTGGGAGATGTCCGAGAAGATGAGCCTGATCTCGAAGAACCCGGACAAGGCAGAGCGCATGGGAAAGGCCGGCCGGACGAAGGTCGGGAGAGATTTCACATGGGACCGGTTCCTCAAACGGTTCTCCGAGAAAACGGCCGAGATCGTAGATTCAGCCGGATCAGCGAAAAAGCAGTAACCTAATTAAACGCCGGACGCATTATACCTGCATGAAGATCGCTCTGCGCGCCGATCCTGAGCCTGCGCACGGCTTCCAGAGATGCCTTGCCCTCGGGAGCGGCTTCAAGGAGACCTCCCCTGATTCCGAGATCATCCTCATATCGAACTGCACCGCCTCCCAGACGAGGCTGATAGAAGAGGCCGGGCTGACGCATCTCCGGCCGCCCGCCGGGGTCGCGACCGCATGGGAGGCCGAGGAACTCCTGGAAGTGATATCCGGATCCGGGATCGACTTGCTTGTCCTGGATATAGAATACGACGAATCCGGGATGCGCTCCCTCAAGGAGAAGACGGTCCTCGCGGTTTTCGACGACCAGGCCAGATGCAAAAAGTACAGCGCGCATGCGGTAGTCAACCCGAATCCGAACGCCCACCTGCTCGAATACCGGACGGACCCTGACACCGAGCTTTTCCTAGGCACCGAATTCGCGGCCCTCCCTGCGGATTTCGACCGATACCAGGAATTCAGGCGGGAACACCCGCAGCAGGCACGCCACATTTTCATCCACTTCCCCGGAAAGGACAGCAGCGGCGCCGTCCTCCGCTGCGTGCGCGCGCTCAAGGGCCTCGCGGACCACTTCTCGGCGACCGTCATGCTCGATCAGGATTCAAGCAAGGGCGCGGATCTGGCCACGGAGGCCGGGCTCGACGGCAGGTTCATCATCATCCAGCATCCTGACCATGCGAAACGGCTCTGCGGGGCCGACATCGCCCTCGTGCCTCCGCAATACCTTCCGCAGGTTGCGGCCCTATCCGTCCCCAGCATCCTCATCTACGACCGGACCTCGCCGCTCGCAGAATACGCCGCCCGCACCGAGCTCGCGCTCTGCCTCGGGCCGGCCGCCGAACCCGAGATAGCCTCCGCCGTCTCGAGGCTGGTCAAGGACACCGAGGGAAGGAGACGGATGTCGGCGAGGATGTCCGAGCTGGTGGACTGCATGGGCAGGTTCAGGCTCGCCGACGAACTGCTCCGCATCCTGAAAGAGAAAAAGCAAACCCTATAAATCGAGACGCCAAAATGCGTTATGGTGCTTAAATGAAAATCCTAGTCACAGGCTCCTTAGGCTTCATAGGCTCGAACATCGCCGAAAGGCTCGTGCGCGAAGGCCATGAAGTCACCGCCCTGGATAACATGCATACCGGGAAGGAGGAGAACATCCAAGCGATCAAGGGGAGAGTGAAGATCGTGAAGATGGACTCCGGCGACATCTCGAAGCTCGACGGATCGTTCGACGCGATAATACACGAGGGCGTGTATTCGTCATCCCCGATGTACAAGGAGAACCCTCTCCTCACAGCGAAGGTCCTCGGGGAATGGATAGCCATACTCGAATACGTCCGGAAGCATGACGCGCGGCTGGTGTTCGCGTCATCCAGCTCCCTCTACAACGGCCACGACCCCCCGCACCAGGAAGACATGGATATCAAGGTGACGGACTTCTACACGGAAGGGCGGTATGCGATGGAGAGGGTCGCAAAGCTCTACAACGACCTGTATTCGGTGAGGAGCGTGGGCCTGCGATACTTCAGCGTCTACGGGCCGCATGAACGGTCGAAAGGCAAGTATGCCAACCTCATAACCCAGTTCCTCTGGGACATACAGTCCGGGCGGCAGCCCGTGATACTCGGGGACGGGTCGCAGACCCGCGACTTCATCTTCGTGGACGATGTGGTCGAGGCGAACGTCCTAGCCCTCGGCTACAAGAAGCATGATATCTTCAACGTCGGGACAGGGAAGAGCGTGTCGCTGAACGATGTCGTATCGCTCCTCAACCGGAAACTCGGCACGGACATCAAGCCCAGGTACGAGCAGAACAGGATAAAGAACTACGTCGCCCACACCCGCGCAGACACCTCACGCTCATCATCGCTGCTCGGGTTCCGGGCGACGGTGGGGCTGGATGAAGGGGTCTCCAGGCTCATCAAATGCTACTCATAGGGCTTGACATGGTTCCGGACGGGGAGCTTTCCCACCACTCGAAGGAGGTCGCTAAGGGAAGCTTCTGGAGCTTCCTCGGCAACGCGTTCTACAAGCTGATCTCTTTCTTTTATGTCGTCCTCCTCGCCCGTGCCGCTTCGCAGGATGATGTGGGCCTCTTCTTCCTCTCGTTCAGCATAGTAGGCATAATCATGATGTTCAGCGACTTCGGGCTGCCCAATTCGCTCCAGCGCTTCGTGCCTTTTTTCGAGGGCAGGGATGAAAGAGGCAAGATACTCTCGCTGCTCAACGCGAACTACCTCATCGTGACCGTCGCCGGCATAATCTTCACGGCAGCCCTCTTCTCCCAGGCCGATAACATCGGTCTCATCTACAAGAACCAGCAGCTTCCGGATGCGATCCGGATCCTGAGCCCGCTGATCCTCTTCGGCAGCATCTTCAAGATACACATAATGTACCTCCAGGGGAGGGCGGCCGTGCGGGAGATGCAGTTCATGCAGAACATGCAGAACTTCCTCAAGCTGGCGCTCACGGCGGGACTCTTCTACCTCTTCGGCCCGTCCGCGGTGACTATCGCGGCCGGCCTCGTGCTCTCCAACCTCGTGCTTCTGCCTCTTTCCCAGGCGTATGTGAACCGCTCTTCGGCCGGCCTAGAGGCGAAGAGCGTCAGCCTCTCGGACGAGGAGCTGCGGGACCTCCTCCCGTTCGGCTTCCTGCTGAGCGTCATCAATTCGATCGCGGTCATAATAGTCTCCTACGACAAGATCCTCCTGGGCTACCTCGCCCCCCCGGAGACGGCCAGCCAGCTCGTCGCAATCTACTCGATAGCCACGACCCTCTCGCTCGTCCTCACGATGTTCCCGTATTCGATCGAGGTCATATTCTTCCCGACGATCTCCCGCCTGGTCGGGAAGAACGACTTCCAGCAAATCCGGGAAGCGACCGACACCGCCCAGCGCTGGTCCCTCATGGTCACCATTCCGATCGCGGTCGCCATGATCCTCGCTTCAGAGGAACTGCTCGTCCTCATATACGGGCCGGCCTACCGTGCCGGAGCGCTCGCCATGTCGATAACCACGCTCGGTTTCATGATAAGGGCATTCTCCTCGGCCCTCTCGATCACACTCGCGGCCATGAGGAAGCTCAAACTGGAATTCGTGACGTATCTCATCGTAGCCCTGTCGAATCTCCTCTTCGGCCTCCTCCTCATACCCTCATATGGGATGGAGGGGGCTGCCGCCGCGAGCGTCATCGGCTTCTGCCTCATGCTGCTGCTCTTCGCCTATTATTCCCACAAGGCGTTCGGATTCAGCTTCAAGCCCGGGATACTCAAGCTCGCCCTCTGCGGCCTCCTCGCATTCACGCTCGTCCTCATCGTCAAAACCGGCGTCCAGGACGCATTCCCCGGAACGGGCGGCGGAGCAGATGCGGCGAGAGCGCCCGCCCTGCTCTCCCTGTCCATCGTCTCCGGGCTTTCGCTAGCCGCCTTCTGCGCTTTCGTCATCGCTGCGCGCTGCCTCCACAAGGAGGATG
Organism: Candidatus Micrarchaeia archaeon; assembly: GCA_046331685.1. GTDB lineage: Archaea > Micrarchaeota > Micrarchaeia > Anstonellales > Bilamarchaeaceae > Bilamarchaeum. The sequence goes on from JAXLQI010000005.1 coordinate 4,245, forward strand.
TCGCCCTGCTCGGGACCGTCCTACGCAAGGCCCGGCTCCCGCAACCTCTCTCCCAAGCCATCCTGAAAACCGCATCCTTGGGCGTCCATGGGTGAAAATAGCATGATTTTAAAGGCTTCGAGCCATTATATTGTTTCATTTGAGGTAATGATATGTTAGAAGACATACTTTTCGGCCAGCTGGCCATGCCAGGGGAACTCATCAGGCTTCTGCTCGCTTTCGCCGGCACCGCTGTCGCCGCTTACTACGATCTTTACAACAAGAAGAACGTCCCGGACAATTTCCTTTTCGCATTCCTCGGGATAGCATTCATCGTCAACGCTTTCTTCTACCAGGAGACCCTATTCTGGTTCTCCCTCGCCGTGGCCGCGTTCTTCTCCGCAGTGGGCTATCTCTTCTACCGGGTAGGCCAGCTCGGCGGGGCAGATGTGCTGGTCCTCGCTTCGGTGATGCTCCTGCTCCCCATACACCCGGCATTCGCAGGGATGCCCTTCAACCTCCCGTTCGTGTTCTCGGTGATCGTCTTCTCCGGAGTGATATTCGCGCTCTACGTGCTCGCCTTCTTCGGATGGAAGCTCACCCAGGTCGAGGCGAAACCGGACCTCATGTACGGGCTGATGCTGATCCCTTACCTGCTGTTCGCGTATGTCTATGTCAACTCGTTCCTCTTCTCCCCGGTGTATTTCATATTCATCACGATACTTCTGTTCGCCGTGGTCTTCTTCCTCATGTTCAAGCGGCAGTTCAACCAGCTGCTGGCTGAAGAGATGCCCGTGTCCCAGCTCGAGCCCGAGGACGTCCTCGCCCTCGAGGTGATGAACCGCGACCTGGTCGAGCGGTACAAGCTCCAGAGGCTCCTGACGAAGGAAGAGATCGCCAGGCTGAAGAAGACGAAGGTGAGCGAGCTCTGGGTATACACCAAGCTCCCGCCCTTCGTGCCTTTCATACTGGCCGGGATGATCCTCGCCATGTTCTTCGCGAGGAACCTCCTACTTCTTTAAACCATTTCGCGAAGGCTTCAATATGGACGGCGTCCTACTGATCAATTATGCCATAGCATTCTTCTCGCTGTTCTCCGTCAACGTCTACCTCCTGCTCTACCTGAAGCACCGCAACGATTACCTTAAGAAGCCGGAATCGGACCCGGGCTGGAGGCCCATGGTGTCCATCGTCGTTCCTGCCTACAACGAAGGCCCCTATATAACGGAATCCCTCAGCAGCCTGCTGAAGCTGGATTATCCCCTCGACCGCCTCGAGATCATCGTCGTCGACGACGGATCCACCGACGATACGTTCAGGATCGCGCGCGCGATGGAGAAGGAGGGCCCGATCAAGGCATACACGAAAAAGAACGGCGGCAAAGGCGCGGCCCTCAATTTCGGGATCAAGAAGGCGACCGGAGAGTTCATCGCGACCATGGACGCCGATTCCTATGTCACACGGAGCACGATAAACGAGCTCCTGCCCTATTTCAAGGACCCGGAGGTCATGGCGGTCACACCCGCGGTGAAGATCCGCCAGAGCGGGAGCTGGCTCAAGGAGCTCCAGCGCGTAGAGTACCTGATGATCCTCTTCTCCAGGAAGCTGCTAAGCTTCATCGACAGCGTGCCTGTCACCCCGGGCCCGTTCAGCATGTTCCGCTCATCGGTGTTCGAGAAGGTCGGCCTCTTCCATGAGGACAACCTTGTCGAGGACCAGGAGATCGCCCTTCGCATCCAGTCGCACCATTTCAAGATCCGCAGCTCCCTCACAGCAGATGTCTATACAGAGCCCCCCGACAGCATGCGCGAGCTCCTCAAGCAGCGGGTCCGGTGGCAGCGGGGAGGCTTCCGCAATTTCTGGCACTACCGTTTCATGATTCATCCTGAATACGGGGATTTCGGCATCTATTCGATACCGGTCCAGTTCGCCACGATCACGGCGTTCTTCACCCTGCTCGGGGTGATGGTGTACACAATCCTCACGACCCCGTACTACCTGCAGTATATCTGGTTCGACGCTTTCGGCATGAGCTTCAACCTCGTCACATTCATCGGAGCGTTCGTCTTCCTCGTCACCACCCTCTTCCTCTACATCGGGGTTCGGAGCTTCCAGAACGAGAGGGTGAAGTTCCGCTACCTCTTCTCATTCATCTTCTTCTACTGGTACCTCATGCTCGGATACAATGTCCTTTTCCTGCTCAAGGAGATCAGGAAGGAAGGGTTCTCCTGGTGAACGCATGGAAAGGAAGATAACCGTCCCCCTGTACGCAGGCGCCTTCCTGCTGTCGCTCGCGATCTTCGTCAGCGGCATCTACATCGGCTCGGCGATCGACAACACCAACCTCAACAATGTGGCCGTGGACGTCTCGACGATATCGGAAAAGGTCGCATCCGTCCAGCTCCTCCTGCTGAGCGAGGGGAACGCCTCCTCGTTCTGCCCGGTGTACTCATCAGAGCTGCGCTCGATCGACAATGAGGTCGAGAAGGTCGGATACAAGCTCAGCTTCCTCGAAGACGAGAAAGGGGTGTATGACAACGACCTGAAACGCAAATACTTCCTGCTCGAGGCCGAATCCTACCTGCTCTCCAAGAAGGTGCGATCGCTCTGCGGGAGCAGCAGCATCCTCCTCATAAACTTCTACTCCAACAAGGACTGCGCGAGATGCAGGGAGCAGGGCACCGAGATCCTGAAGGCCAGGGACGCGCTCGCCGGCTCGTCGGACATCAAGCTGTTCTCCTTCGACGGCGAGCTCGACAGCCCTGTGGCGGAATCTTTCGAGAAAGAGTACAACATCACCGGCTATCCGTCGGTGGTCATCGACGGGAAGACATACCCCGGCTTCCATGACAGCGCTCAGCTGCAGAAGCTCATGTCGGCATCGAAATGATCGTCACCCTCACCGTGGTCCCGGGGTCCCGGGCGTTCTCCATCTCCTCCAAGGGCGGCAACGTGAAGGTCCACCTGCGCAGCCCGGCCGAGCGGAACAGGGCGAATCTCGAGCTCGTCTCCTCCCTGTCATCTCTCCTCGGGCGGGGAGTCAGGATCATCTCAGGCCAGACATCGAGGAAGAAGAGGCTGTCCATAGACATCACGGAGCAGGAATGGGACTCGTTCGTCTCCGGCGCATCAGGATCGATTAAAAATAGTGTGCTTTGAATTAATATTATGGCAATGAAAGAGAGGGGAGCGAACAAAGGCCGGGAGGCGCAGAAGCCGCGGGAACGCGAGCCCCTCTCGGAATCCATGATGGCAGAGGCCGGCTCCTTCTTCGTCCACGTGAAAGACCCCGGACAGCTCGCCGGGCTCTACAAACTCGTCGAGAGCGAACTCGCCGCCATGGGGTTCAGCACCACGCACGGCGGCCTGCAGTGCGACCCCCACCCCACCATGGACGTCCTCGATTTCTTCGATGTGTTCACGGACGACCGGTCCCGGAGGATCCCGGAGCTCTTCGGTTCGGTCAATGTCTACGGCCGGGAAGGCCGGCCTCTCGCCATGAAGCTGTCCACCGTGTATCCGGGTGACATCAGCCACATGCGGAAGGCCCTCGAAGAGGCGCTCGGCAAGACCATCGAGGGGATGGGAATCAGCGGCCTGTCGATGGCGCTAAGCCATGAGCCGGAACCCTGACTCAATCAATCTTTTAAATTCTGGTCGCCATAATCACTATCGGTGAAATCCTAATGGCAAGTGGAATGCTTCTCGGTCTCGGGATACTCCCGATCGCAATCTGTGTCGTGGTCATCGGACTCGGAGTCCTGCTCTATGTCGTCATGACATACAACCGCCTGATAACCCTGAGGAACCGGGTGGAGAACGCGTGGGCCCAGATCGACGTCCAGCTCAAGAGGAGGTACGACCTGATCCCGAACCTCGTCGAGACCGTGAAAGGGTACGCCAAGCACGAGAAGGAGACGTTCGAGAACGTCACGAAATACCGGGCGCAGATCGTCACCGGCTCGGTGGAGGAGAGGGCCCAGGCCAACAACATGCTGAGCCAGGCGCTCAAGTCGCTTTTCGCGGTCGCCGAGAACTACCCGCAGCTGAAGGCGAACGAGAACTTCAAGATGCTCCAGGAGGAGCTCGCCGGGACAGAGAACAAGGTCGCATACATAAGGACCGCGTACAACGACTCTGTCCTCGAATACGGCAACGCCCTCCAGATGTTCCCGAGCAATATCCTCGCGAACATGTTCGGATTCAAGCCGAAGGCGTACTTCGAGGCCCCGGCCGCCGAGCGGGAGAACGTCAAGGTCAAGTTCTGAGCGTCATCAAATGCCAGAGAAGATAAGCTTTTTCGACGCGATCGAGGCGAACAAGCGGAATTCGCTCATCCTCATCGCGGTCATCTTCTTCGTCTTCATGCTCAGCGTGAGCGCCCTTTCATACATATTCGATTTCGGCATATGCGGCCCTATGCTCGGCTTCTTCGCGCTGCTCCTTTACACGGTCATCGTCTATTTCCAAGGTGACAGCATCATCCTCGCCCTAAGCGGGGCCAGGGAGGCGAAGAAGGAGCAGTATCCTTTCCTCTATAACGTCGTCGAAGGACTCGCCCTCGCCTGCCAGATCCCGATGCCACGCGTGTATATCATGGACGACCCGAGCCCCAACGCGTTCGCCACCGGGCGCGACCCGGCGCATTCGGCCATAGCGGTCACGAGCGGCCTCCTCAGCATGATGAAGCGCGAGGAGCTTGAAGGGGTGATAGGCCACGAGATGTCCCATATAGCGAATTACGATATCCGCTTCTCGATGCTAGCCGTCGTTTTCGTCGGCGCGATCTCGCTGCTCGGGGAATTCGCCTGGAGGACCATGTCTTTCGGCGGCCGCGGCGACCGGGACCGCGGGGGAGGGGCGCTGATGATCATCGCGCTGTTCTTCGTGATACTCGCCCCCATCTTCGCCCAGATAGTTCGCTTGGCCATCTCGCGGCAGCGGGAATACCTGGCCGACGCTAGCGGGGCCAAGCTCACACGGTATCCCGAAGGGCTCGCGAGCGCCCTGGAGAAGATCAAGGGCGCGTCGATACCGACGCGCGCTGCCAACGACACCACCGCCTCGCTATACTTCTCAAACCCCTTCCCGCAGAAGATCGGATTCCTCGGTTCGACGCATCCGCCCATCGACGAGAGGATAAAGCGGCTGCGGGCGATGTGAATCACTTTCCCGTCGGTAAGGATACTAATTTAAATATCCCCTAACTAATGCTAGTAAATTCTCATTCAGAGGTGTAAAGATGTACGGAGTTTCCCCCCAGGCTTATGATCGAGCGATAACCGTGTTCAGCCCCGACGGCCGGCTTTTCCAGGTCGAATACGCGAAAGAGGCTGTCAAGAGAGGCGCGACCGCGATCGGCATCACTTCCAAGGAAGGGGTGGCGCTCGTCGCTTTCAAATCCATACACTCCAAGCTGGTCGTGCCGGACTCGCTGAAGAAGATATTCGAGGCGGATGCCCATATCGCGGTCACGGCGAGCGGGCTCATCGCGGATGCCCGGAGGCTGGTCGAGATCGCCCGTGTCGATGCCCAGAGGCACCGCATAACCTACAACGAGCCTCCGAGCGTGGATTCCATAGCCCGGAGCGTCTGCGACCTGATGCAGGTCTACACCCAGTACGGCGGGATCAGGCCTTTCGGCGTGTCCCTGCTGATCGCCGGCGTCGATGACCAGGGCCCGAAGCTCTTCGAGGCCGAGCCGTCAGGGGCGATGACCGCCTACAAGGCCGACTCCATCGGCGCGAACAAGAAGGAGGTCGACGAGCTCCTGGAATCGAAATACGACGAGAAGATGTCGCTCGACGACTCCATCCGGCTCTGCGTGGAAGCCCTCCGGAAGACGCAGGAGCAGAAGCTCCTCCAGGAGAACGTGGAGATCTCCTACGTCACGGCGAAGACCAAGAAGTGCGTATCGCTCCCGGACCGGGACGTCGGCAAATACCTGAAATCAGGCTGATCTTGTTCACTGATTTGCCAAGTTAAATGTGAACACTTATCCTTTCCACTCTTCGGTGAACCGCTGCAGGAAAACCTGCAGGAACCTGTGGCGGTCCTCAGCCATCTGCCTGCCGGTCTCGGTGTTCATCCTGTCTTTTAGGAGAAGGAGCTTCTCGTGGAAATGGTTTATAGTCGAGCTCTTGCCGGCCTTATATTCCTCGAATGACCGGTGGAGCACCGGCTGGACCGACGGGTCGTGCATCGGCCTGCCTTTGCTGCCGCCATACGCGAAAGCCCTGCCGATACCCACCGCGCCCATGGCATCGAGCCGATCGGCATCCTGGACCACTTTGCCCTCGGTTGAATCCATAGGCGTCGGGACCATCGCCCCCCGGTAAGAGATGCCCTCTATTATCCTGCAGATCCGTCCGGCGGTATCCTTGTCTATATCGACGCTCTCGAGCCACTCCATAGCCTCTGCCGGGCCGGCCGCCTCTTCCTTCAGCTTCCAGTCGTCAAGATCATGGAGCAGGGCGGCCATCTGCACTATGAAAAGATCGGCCCCTTCCTTCTCCGCTATATAAGTTGCCATCCTCATGACACGGAGCACATGCTCCCAGTCATGGCCCGAAGATTCCCCCTCGAGCCTCCCTTTGACATACTGCCCGGTCTTCTCGACTATGCTGTCCTTGTCCATCCCCTCACCCCATTGATTAGCGCATCAGGGGAATTTACAGCTTCCGGTCTCAGCCCACCACGGTCCCGCCGTGCTTCCTCCCCTCGATGGCATCCTCCAGGTCTTTCATGTTCTTGTATGAGACGAAATGCGTCTCGATCCCGGAGCGTGCGATCAGCTTGCAGGCGAGCAGGTCGAAGACGAAATTGGTCCCCGCCATCCGCTTGTCGCTGGAGCTGGCGAGCGAGATCAGCTCGTCATAACCCATCTTCGAGTAGCGCTTCGCCGACGGGTTCTTCCTCGGGTCGGAGTCATAGACGGCGTCCACGTTGCTGATATTGACCAGCCTCCCCGCGCCTATGGCCTCTGCGAGGAGCACCGAGTCGGTGTCGGTAGTGATCCCAGGTATGGTCCCGCCCATGACAACGGCCTTGCATCCGCGGGCGGGCTCTTTAGCGAATTCGAAATCATCTATCACACGGTCATGGACATCCACCCCGGCCCCTTTGAGCGCCGTGATCAGGAGATGGGCATTCTGCCTGGTCGAGCGGATGGCTATCGAGTCCGCCTCGTATTCTCCGGCTCCGAGGTCCCTCGCTGCGTTCGCGTACAACCGTGCGATCGTGCCCCCGCCGCAGAGGATGCCGAAGCTGTTCTTGCTCTTCTTTATCAGCCCCGAGATCGCCTTGAGGAATCCGATGTCAGGCTTTCCGTCCGGGATTATCGAGCTTCCGCCTATTGAAAGTACAACGTGCATGCCTAGCATTCTTCCCCACGCTTTAAAATTCTACAGAACCAGGGGGTTATAAAGTTGCAATGCATATATAACAATGGGTGAATCTCCTATGTTCTCCGGAAGGCTGAGGCGGGAAAGGGAAGCGCAGAAAGCGGCAGCGGCGAAACCTGGGGATCCGCTCAAGGCCAAGCCGCTAGCGGTCGAGCCGATCCGGCCCGAAGAGAAGAAGGAAAAGTGATCCTTTTTCCCCTTTCAGGACCCCGGTCCGAACATCCTCTTCAATCGTCCGAAGATATCCCAGCCGGACCCTCCAACGTTCAGCACCCTCCTTTTCATCTCCTCCACGCTCAGCTTCTCCTGCACGCTGCTATCGTGGGGTGAATACAGGACCGTGCCGTCTGTGGCCGGCAAGATCTCCAGCGGTTTGACCAGGCTCTTCTCGCTCACGAAAAAGATGACGACGGGCTGGCCCGCTTCCGGCGCGTAGCCGAGGAGCCGGAAGATGCCGGTATCTATCCTCAGCGGATCCCCGCTTTTCAATGGAAAGCCTTTCGGGGATCTCTTCCATACATCGATGACATCATAGGATACGGAAGCGCCGTCGATCTCAGTCCTCGCGAGGACAATCGCCAGCGCGCCCCTGATCTGGTGGTCAAGCGGAGGGACAGCGCCGGCCCCCGCTCCAGGTTTTCGTGCTTCCATAAAAACGCCCTATCCGATCCCTTCAAGGAACTTCGATGCGAGCTGCTCGATGGCTTCGTCGGTGCCAATCCCCTCGAACGAATCGTCGGGATCGACTATGTTGACGGTGATGATATTCGCGCCGTTGAACGAGGCGCTCTGCGCCTGGCGCAGGTCGATCCCCCCGGCCGCGGAGATAAGCACATCGAACTTGCTCTTCACCCTCTTGATATGGACGTATTTCAGCACTTTCGACCGGGTGCTCTCCTCGTCGCGCCCTTTGTGCAGCACAACCACCCTCGGGGGCCTTTCCAGCTTCATGAGTATCCTCAGAGGATCCTCGATCCCTATCATGTCTATGAAAGCGTCGATGCCCAGCTCCGTGCACGAGCGGATGAACAGGTCGATCGTCTCCTTGGGAGCGGCTCCAAGAACAGTTGCGCCGTTCGCCCCGGCTTCGGCAGCCTCATCGACTTCGTCCGAGGCCCCGTCCATCGTTTTTATGTCCGCAAGGACATAGCCGCGCCACATCGAGCGGATATGCCTTATCGCGTTCCTGCCCTCGCGCTTGATATACGGCGTCCCGGCCTCGATTATTATCCTCGGGTCAGGCGGTATCCTCGGGAGGATCCTCGAGACCGTCGCAGAATCGTGGTTGAATGCGAGCTGAAGATACCTCAGCTTGTTCTCCAGCATGCTAATCCTTCTTCCGGCCGATCAGGCTCTGCAGCGCGCCGCCGATGTCGCTCGGCAGGAACAGGATTATCTTCTCGGAGGGATCGGCCGCGATGTCCCTGATCGTCTGGAGGGTCCTCAGGTGGAGGGCGGCAGAAGATTTCGACAGGTTCTCCGCCGCCTTGCGGAGGTTCTCGGAGGCCTGCAACTCGCCTTCCGAGACAATGATCGCGGCCCTCCTCTCACGCTCGGCCTCCGCCTGCTTGGCCATAGCCCTCTTCATCTCGGCAGGGAGCTCTATCTCCTGTATCTTGATCGAGGAGATGTCCACCCCCCACTCTGAGGTCTCGGCGTCGACAATCTTCTTGATCGACTGGGCGATCTTCTCCCTCTCGGTGAGGACGAAATCCAGCTCGTTGTTGCCCACCACATCGCGGAGGGCCGTCTGGGTGTACTGCCTCACGGCATAATCGAAATTCTGTATCTTGAGGACGGCATCCTGGGGCTTCTCCACCTTGTAATAGACGACGGTGTTCACAAGGACAGGTATATTGTCCTTGGTGATGACCTCCTGCTTCGGCACATCCGAGGTGGTTATCCTCATGTCGACAACACGGAGCTCCTGGATCACGGGCAGGACGACCGTCACCCCTGGCTCCACGGTCCTCGCGTACTTGCCCAGCTGGAAGAGGATCCCCTTCTGATACTGGTACAGGACGCGCACGGACCCGAGCAGCACCAGGCCTACCACGATCACGACCGGAATGAAGCATATCCCAAGAACATCCTCCAACAATGCCATGCAGGCATCTCTCATGCAAGTTTTAATTATCGACCCCCCACTTCTACTTCCATGAAACTGGACCTGGGGATAAAGAAACTCGAAACGCTTTTTTTCGAGAAAGAGGGGAAGCTCGATATCGTGCTCAGCGAGAACCGAAAGATAGTCCGCTCATGCTCAAACGCCATCAAGGCGATGCATGCGCACGATCCCTCGGCCCGGTCGCACCTCGCAGAAGCCGGCGAAGGCCTGAAGGAGCTGTCCAAATACCGGGAGCAGTTCCCGGGCCAGCTCGACCATGTCTATCAGGAATACGCAGAAGCCCGTATCATACTGTGCGCCATCGAAGAGAAAAGGATCCCCTCTTTCGACGAACTCCAGGTCCCGGAGATACCTTACCTCACCGGCCTGCTCGATGCCGTAGGGGAGCTCAAACGGGAGATGTACGAATCGCTCCGCAAGGGCAAACGCGAGGACGCCGAGGTGTACTTCGATATGATGGAAGCGATCTACGATGAGCTCCTCCCCCTCCGCTTCTCCAACTCGGTGCTTCCGGAATTCCGCAGGAAGCAGGATTCGGCCAGGCACCAGATAGAGCAGGCCAGGGGAGAGCTCCTCTGAAGTGGTCGCATGCCGGAGAAAGACCTCGGTGCGCCCCTCGGGAACAGCGTCCCAAAGCTGGATCCAGGCAGGTTCTACGTAGCCAGCGTGGATGAATCACAGCTCGTGAACCTGGCGGGGTATCTGGACTGCATCGTTTCCATATTCAGGGAGGAGGAAGGGCTCACAATCGTATTCTCCGAAGACATCCGCGAGCCTGTCTCAGGGATGACAGAATCCCCGGTGACGGGAGCGTTCGCCCTGATCAGCCTCTGGGCGGCGCCCGGAAGAACGGCATCGGAGCCCCTCGACAGGATATGCGCCGCCCTCGGCGGAAAAGGCATCAGCGTCAAAGCTTTCTCAGCCTACCACCATGACCATCTCCTCGTGCCGTGGGGGAAGAAGGAGGAAACCATGACCGCCCTGGGGTCGCTCTCAGGCGGATGACGCTCTTTAAAAACATTTTGTGACTTATATTGACACATGTCGGGCCCATACAGAAGCCATTCGCCATCGAACACCCGATGCGGGGAGTTCATACGCAAGATGAGATGCGCACTAGGTATGGAGCGTTGCCCGCTCCTCGAAGACGCTGTCCACGATCGCGAAGCGTTCGATACGGTCTTCTCGCTTTTCGCGAGCACGATCTCGGACCTGGTGACCGACTGGTATGCGCCATTTCTCCTCCGCGAGATCCGGACCGCATGGCATTATGAAGATGCCATCGCTTCCGCCTCCCTTTTAGCTTATTCGGAGAAGCCGGGCTGCATCGAATCGCTTGCGGGCCTGCTTCGGAGCAGGAGGCCCCTGGACGTCCTTGTCGGCATCGAGACGCTTGGGGACCTGGTGGCATTCTCGCCCCCCGGCACCCCGAGGTCGATGGCGGTATACCACCTCGAGCGATGCGGCCAGAGCCTGGCCGGCTCCGAGCTGGAGTGTGCCCTCATGCTGTCAAGGCACGGATACCCGGAACCGGCATACCTCCCCCCGGCGGACATGATCCAGTCCCCGTGCGCGGCGAACAGATTCTATATCCCGGCCTGAGGGGGAAAAATGGAAGGATCACAAAGGCGATGGTAATATGGAAGAGACGAAACGGCTCAGGCTCACATTCTTCGGCTCGCAGCGGACCCGCACCGCGGTGCTTTGCAAGCTCGAGCGGTATTTCCGGAGGAGGGGGGCCACTGAGGCGCATACCGATGGCCGCAGGGAGATCACCCTCCGTAACAAGACCCACATCACCCTCGAGGTGAAACCGGCCTTCGGCTCCTCCCGGGAGCCGTTCCTGGAGATGGAGGTCACAACCACAGACGCTTACCTCGCCCGCTCGAGCGCGGCGGTGAAAAGATTCGCCATGAACCTGGACATACCGTTGGATATCCAGGTCACCCCGCTCAGGCCTGCGTCCGAGAGATAGCCTTCCTGATCAACGCCACCAGCGCGGCCTTCCTCTCCTCCAGCTTCTCCCCCCGCTTGTATTCCATGGTCAGCCGTATTATCGGCTCGGTGCCCGAAGCCCTTATCAGGAACCAGCCGTCTTCCTCATCCACCCGTATCCCGTCGTCGCTCCTGACCTTCCCCTCGATCTCCACCATCCCCTTAATCAGCCCGATCGCTTTCAGCTTGTCAGAGACCGGGAACCTTTCCCTTGCCATGAAATTCCGGGCATATCCCTCCCGCGCCCTGGACAGTTTCCCCCCCGCGCAGAACATCTCGGCGAATTTCGCGGCCGCAAGGACCGCATCCGGAACATGGACCCCCGCTCCGTAGATGTACTCCCCGCAGGGCTCTCCCCCGAAGAGCGCCCCGCTCCTCTCCATCTCATCCCCGACGAATGTGCTTCCGACAGGGGTGATCTCTATCTTCCCCCCCTTTCCCTCTACGACGTCCCTGATCGTGAGCGACGCTTCGACCGTGGAGACGACCCTCCTGTTTTTCCCCGCCCTATCCAGCTCATGGCCTATCATCATCGCGAGCTGGACGTCGAAGGGGAGGGCGCTCCCCTGATCATCGAAGATTATGCACCGGTCGCCGTCCCCGTCGTGGGCGATCGCGAAATCCGCCCGGCTCCGGCGGACCAGCTCGCCGAGGTAGGGGAGGCTGTCCTCCTTGGGCTCGGAGGGCCGGTTGAAGCAATACTCCGAAGCGTTCAGGCTGACCACCTGGCACCCGAGGTCCGAGAGCATGTATGGGGTGATGGCAGAGGCCGCCCCGTTGCAGTCGACTATGACTTTCGGCCTCTTCCTCCCTATGATGCCGGCATCGACAATATCCACGATCAGATCCTTATGGTCGCCGACGATACCGGTGTCATGGAAAAGGGAACCGCCGGACCTGCCATCTCCTCTTGATCGGGGGCCAGACCATGCATTATATGCCTCCGTCACTTCCCTCTCCATCCCCTTCCCGATCTCCTTGCCATCCTGCATCAGCTTGAGCCCGTTGTACTGCGGCGGGTTGTGGGAGGCGGTGAGCATGATTCCGCGGCATCCGTGCTTTTTCGTCGCGAGCGCCACGGTCGGGGTGGGCACTATCCCCAGGGAGATGACATCGCACCCTGCGCGCATCGCTCCCATCGATGCGGCATCGAAGAGAGAAGGACCGCTTTCCCGGATATCCCGTCCGATGACCATCCTATCCTGCGAGAACACGGATGAGACACGGCCGGCGAGGGACTCGGTGATGTCTCGACCGTAGATGCCCCTGATCCCGGATGTGCCGAACATGCGCATCTATCCCGTCCGATGATTAAAAACCTGACGAATCCCGGGCGCCCGGCGCCGGTAAATCAGGGCTGGCCATCGCCCGGGAGGGCCTTCGATACCCTTTTATTTATTATATGGATTAAAATAGCACAAATCGAGGTGATATTCTGTCAGCTATAGATGATGTGATGAAATATATCGCTACAAACGAGATCAGGTGGGTCGATCTCCAATTCCACGATATAAAAGGGAAGCTCCACCGTGTGAGCGTCTCTGTGCGGAAGCTCGAGGAAGCGAGCTTCGGCAACGGCATCCATGCGGGCGAACTGAACGAGGTCTTCGGGAAGTCCGAGCAGGGCGACCTGGTGCTCCTCCCGGATCCCGATACACTCGCACGCCTGCCCTGGGAGCCTGCGACCGTGAGGCTCATATGCGATATCTCGGTCGCCGTGAAGAAGGAGCGGTTCCTCAAGGACCCCCGGTATGTCGCTGACCGCATGGAGACCAATCTCGGCGCGCAGGGCATCAAATCCTCCCTGGTCGGCTCAGAGGTCGACTGCTACATCTTCGATACCACCACGGCGGACAAGACGACCCGCGGACGCGGCACCGGCCTGATAATGGATTCGAGGGAAGCCAACTGGGGCCCCTCACCCCTCTCGAACGACCGCAGCGGGGCTTATGTGGCGACGCCGTATGATTCGATGTATTCGGCCCGCACCCAGATCTCGGAGACGCTCGAAGACAGCTTCGGAGTCATGGTGGACTCCCACCGTCACGGGAGGGCCCCGACGGCCCAGCAGTCCTTCGAGCTCGGCCCCCGCAGCCTCAAGTCGGCCGCGGACGGCGTGAACACCCTGAAGTTCATCACCAAGAACCTGGCGAGCGCAGTGAACGCATCGGCCACGTTCATGCCTTACCCTGTCGAAGGGGAAACCGGCAACGGCATGAGCGTCTCCATCAGCCTCTGGAAGACCAGCGAGCAGAACGTCTTCTATGAAGGGAAAGAGAACTACGGGCAGCTGAGCCAGATGGGCAGGTATTTCATCGGAGGCCTCCTCGAGCACGCTGCAGCCCTCTCGCTCTTCACCCTGCCGACCCCGAACTCATACCGCAGGCTGGCGGTCGAGGAATTCAAGATGGGCTGGAGCGCGGCCGACACCGGCGCGCTCGTCTATGTGCCGAGCTATAAGAGGAACCTGAAGGAATCCAAGAGGATCGTCTACCGCGCTTCGGATCCGTCGGCGAACCCGTATCTCTCTTTCGCCCTCGTGGCGGCCGCAGGGCTGGACGGCATGAAGAAGAAGGCAGAGCCGGGAGATGCCCTCGAAGCCGAAAGCAAGAAGAAAAGGGTGGAGAAAGATCTTCCATCGAGCCTTTACGAAGCCATCTCGGCCCTCGAGAGCGACACCTCTTTCATAAAGGGAGTGGTGCCGACCGAGCTGCTCGGCGACTACCTCGACCTCAAGCTGAGGCAGCACAAAGAGGCATTGAGGGGCGTCAGCGGGTACGAGCTCCAGAAATACTTCAATGTCTGAGCCCCCCGAGGGCCCAAGCCCGGCGGATCGCATGGGCCTCTTCCCCTTTTTATTTTCCTCTTCTTATCAAGTCATCCATGCTGATATCGATAACCCTCATAGAGAGGACCGTGCCGGGCTTCACGGGCCTCACCGATGCGATCAGCAAAGCCTTCAGCGCGCAGATCACCACTTCCACCATCGATCTCCCGATCACAAGATCGTACGATGCCGAGGGGAAGCGGTTCGATGCGGAGCTGTTCCTGAAAGAGCTCCGTCCGTTCCGTCCCGGGGCCGACATCGGCATCTTCATCTTCCGCGAAGACCTGTATGTGAAAGGCAAGGACTTCGTGTTCGGGCATGCCGCCGGCGCGGACTGCATCGTTTCGACCTACCGGCTCGATCCGAGGCTCTATGGAGAGACGGATCTGCCTAAGGCAGGCGCCCTGTTCCGCAAACGCCTGCTCGCGCAGGCCATATACCACGCAGCCAAGTGCATCGGCCTCGAGGATTGCCCGGATAAAGCCTGCCCGATGGCTCCTGCGCTCTCTCTCGGCGAGCTTGACTCGAGAGGCGGGGATTTCTGCCCCAGATGCTCGCGGGAACTCGGATTAAAAATCCAATCAAGGAAACATTCACCTAAGGGCCCATAGTCGAAAGGCTTTTTGCACGCGGTTTGACGCCGGGCAAAAACCCTGGAACAAGGTCCTGAGCCGTGGCTCAGCCTCGATCATGGTTAAGACGTCGCTCTTACAAACTTTTTTGGGAAAAAAATTTGACAAAAAACTCCCAATAAAGCGAAGCGCAGCGAAGACTCGCGGTTCGATCCCGCGTGGGCCCATTTTTTCCTGCTGGGATTTTCCTGCCGGAGAATTCAGCAAAAGCTCTTGCCGCCGTCGCGGTTGATCCCCCACCGGTTTCGAGGGCTCCATCCGCCTCTCCAACCGGGCCCGCCACCGGGAAAAAAGTTGCTATTTAAGGCTTTCTGTGCATAATACTAATATATGCCCCAGCTAGCCCAATTCAGACTCCAGCCCAGACCGGCCGTCAAGGACCGGAACCTGTTCGATATCGTCGGCGAACGGTATAAACCACTCGCAGAGCTCGGGAAAGGGGCCATCTGCCGGGTTGACCTCGCAATGGATATCCGGAGCAAAAAGGAGATAGCGATCAAGCGCCTCCATGAGGACAACCTCCGCAACCCCACAGCCTTGTTCACACTGCACTCCGAAGCCGCAGCGCTCAACGCCGTCCGCCATCCCGGGGTGCCTGCCTTCATACGCTCATCGCTAGACGTCCCGGACCCTTTCGTCGCCATGGAAAGGATCGACGCCCAGGCATTCTCCCTCCGGAGCTTCGGCACAAGGTACGAGATCCTCCAGTCATGCATAGCTATCTGCGACATACTCTCGGGCCTGCACCAGCTCGGTATCGTCCACCGCGACCTGAAGCCCTCCAACATCCTGCTCAGGACGCGATCCAGGGCCCCTGTGCTCATCGATTTCGGCTTCTCGCTGGTCCCTGGCCTGCCTGATCTGGCCATGATGGCGGATTCACCGATCGGGACCCCGAAGTTCATGGCCCCCGAGCAGACTGTGCCAAAGACCAGGATGACGCCCCAGACCGACATCTACTCGCTCGGAGTGATCGCATACTCTTTCCTCTCCGGATGCTATCCCTACACCCTCGGTCCCGGAGAGAGCGATGCGCAGATCATGGAAGCCCACAGGAAACAGAAGGCGCCCCTCATGCATACGGTCAACCATCGAATCCCCGTGCGGCTTTCCAACGTGATGGCGAAGGCTATCGAGAAGGACCCCCGCAATAGATTCGTTGATGCCGAGGAGATGGGCGACGCTCTCTCAGACTGCCTGTCGCTCCCTTCTTTCATGGCCTGAACCCATATACCTGCCTCTTTTTTCCGGGCCGAGGCGCTCTATGGCATACCTGAGCATCGTCCGGGGCATCTGCCCGTGGTGCCTGCCCAGGAAGGCTTCAAGCTCCGGAAGGCCCCCGTTCTTGCCCATCTCCCGGAGCATCCAGCCCACGGCTTTGTGTATCAGGTCGTGCCGGTCATGCAGGAGCATGCCTGCGATCAGCAACGTCTCGTCGAACCTACCCTTCCTGATGAAGTATGATGTCGCTATGACCGCTATGCGCCTTTCCCACAGATCACCCGACCTTGCGAGCTTCCTGAGGATGCCGCCATCCCGGCCGAAAACATACGCGCCTACGATCCTGCCCGCAGAGCAGTCCACCAGATCCCAGTTGTTCACGGCACGGATGTTCCTCATGTAGAATCCGTAGACCGCCCGTTTCTGCCGCTCATCGCCATGATCGAACTTATCCACGAGAGCGAGGAGGCCCGCCAGCCGGTGCTCATGGACCCTGCTCCCCAGGAGCCCCCGCACCTCCCCGAAGGAGATGTCCTTGTGCCTCTTCACTATCTTCCTCGTGAGAGGCACGGGGATCCCTAGGAACACGTCCCCCTCCCCGTACTCGCCCTTCCGGGTCTTGAAGAACCCGGAGAGGATCCTCGCCTTCCCAGGGTCGGCGAGCGAATCGAGCTCGGCCTTAATGCTGTCCATCAGACCTGATTATGCCCGACGGTTTATTACCTTTTGGTGATTCGCCTGCCTCTCTTTCCTGATGAGGAATCCTGCGATCTGGGGCGCCCTCGCCGCGACGCCGATGACGACCGCCGAGAGCTCAGCGAGGTTGACGGACATCGCCCCTCCGGCGCCCACGAAAAGGACCTTCGCTTCGAGGATGAAATGGGCGAAAGAAAGGACAACCCCCAAGGCTCAGGGTCAGATAAGGAACGTGACTATGAAATAGCTCGCGCCGATTATGAAGAACGACACGTACCAAACATCCCGGTTCCAATCCTTGATGTCCTTCCCGTCCAGGGAGCCGAACGGCAGTATCTCTGCCATGGCCCATACCCCGGCCGTCGTGTATATTATCTTGTAGATGGGGTCGGGATGGAGCAGGTTCAGCATAGCGAAGATGATCATAGTGACCAGACTGATCGCCGGAGCCGCGAGCTTCATGATGCCCACTTTCCACTTGGCGATCCCCTGAGGTATCTCTTCCAGGATGAAACCCTGGATCGCGAACGCGTTGCCGAGATATGAGCTGACCAGCGTCAGGACCGAGCCGGCCGGCCATAGCCGGTATTCTATCTTAATCCCGAAAGCCCGGGCAAGGACCATATGGGAGATCTCGTGGGTTAGGGCGGCGAATAGACATATGGCCGAATTGATCAGGAGCCATCCGGCGAAGTCCGCGGTCGGCCCGAAATACTGCCAGCTGATAGATATGCCGAGGACGACCGATGCGGCGACGATCGCCGCGACCTCGGCCATGTTGATCCCGCGGACCATCCATGCGCCTTCCCCGACCTTCTTCCCCTTCCGCCCTATATCAAGAGCCTTGAAAGCGAAGACGTTCCAGAGGATGTTCACCAGGACCAGGAGGCCCATCGACAGGATGGTCGCCCCGAGCGGGATATACTCCTTCGGCAATACGGCACGCAGGGGCGAATAATCCGAGCTCCGGCGCTGGAGGTCGTCTTTGTCATACCCCTTCCGGTCGGAGATCATGATGACCACCGCGCCGTTTTCGTCCTTGCCGTTCTCCAGTATGAACCCTGCCTCGACGTTGTTGGTCTCGTTCAGCCAGCCCCTCTCTTTGGCGAGCGCGCTGATGTTGTTCTGCTCCGGCCCTCCGATGAGCATGACCAGCTTGTATCGTCCGGTCGAGAGCAGTCCGGCGGCCTCGCTGTCGTTGACCTCGCGTATCTTGCCGAGCCATGCATTCGAGCCCTTCGCGGTCTCAAGGAGCAGCCTTTCCCCCAAGTCGATGGAATCGCCCACGACGAGCAACGCGTGCTGCTGGAGGAAAGCGTCATATTCGGCGTCTGTCGAGGCGTTGGTCTCCAGCCTTGCCTGGATCCTGACCATGACCTCAGACATGCTCGAGTTATAGCTCGCCTGGGCAGACATCCCGTCAGAAGCAGAGCCATTCGCCGCAGGGACCACGCCGGAAGAGACCTCTGAACCTGCGATGACGAGGCTGGAGATGAGCAGAAGGATGAGGAACTTCTTCAATTTACCACTATCTTCCGCCGAACCTGGGCTGGAACGGCGGTTTTGTGAACAGGAAGTATTTCTCCTTTCCCTCGAGCTCGCTTATCACACGGTGCACGAAGACCGCGACCGGGTCAGCGAGGGTCGGGACCCTCTTGTGGACATCGGTGAGCGATTCGAAAGGCCGCGCCTCGCGTTCCTTCAGTATCGCCTCCATGTTCTTCTTCCCTATCCCCGGAAGCAGGTCCAGGGTGTGCACCCTTATCGAGATGGGCTTGGAGTTGTTGATGAACGCAGTGAAATCCTGGTCCCTCTCCTCGACAGCCTTCTTGAGCATGAGCGGAAGGAACTCTTTGGCTCCGTTCGTGAGCTGCTCGTATTTGATCCTGCCTTTTATATGAGAGACCTCTTTCCTGCCTTCTTTGCCTACATTGACCTTCTGCCCCATCGCTATGTTGGCCTCAGGGGTGACTGTGGCTTCGAGAAGAGTGAAGAATCTGCATCCGAGGAGCTGGACGAGCGGCTCCCGTTTGAGGGCATCCGCGTGGCCTGCCGGCAGATACTCGATGACCCATGCATAGTCCTCCATGTCCATCCCTCCTTTCAGGCGACTATCTTGAGTATCCCGTTTATCTCATCCTCTGAGAGCTCGATGCGGTCCTTGACCAGGATCGCTCTCAGGGTTGCAGGGTTGTCAGGGCAGATGTCGGCCACCTTGATCGCCGTCTCATGGTTGAGCTTGCCGGACTTCACCAGCGCTTCGACCATCTTCCCGGCCTTCTCAGAATCCAGCTTGGCGAATTTCTCGGAGTTGTCCAAAGCCTGCTGCTGCTCATAGCCCAGCTCGCCGTCCTCCTTCCTCTTGGCCATTATCTCTCTTGCCTCGCTGACGGTCACAGCTTTTGAAGATTTGATTTCCATTAAAACCACCCTAAGACGCCAATTTGAGATGGACAGGGCCGCAGATGACCGACTTCTTCTTGTTGAAGTCCCCAACTTCGACCATATAGCTCTTCCCCCGCTTCTCCGTTATCACACCGTGCCTGCTGGCGTAGCGCAGGTGGGGCATGCCGATGAATATCGCTTTCGGATCTATGATGACCTTATCCCCGACTTTGAATGTGCGGACAAGCTGGGCGACGCTGGCGACGCTCTTCCCTTTGAGCCTCCTCGTCTTTCTGTTGAATGAGCCTTTTGAAGCCTTGACCATTTCAATCACAGCAATTAGTTTGTATGAGGATGTTAGGAGAAAGTATTTATAAACAATTGCCTCCTTTATAAATGTTATCAACACTTAGGTCGGCCTAAGAAGGTGGTCAATTGTCTAAACAACCCGAATTCGTCATAACCAACATGGTAGCGTCGGCTTCTCTCGGCCTGGAGCTGGACCTGTACGCGCTCGCGAACAAAATACCCGAGATCGAGTACGAGCCCGAGCAGTTCCCCGGAGCCATACTGAAGTTCAAGGACCCGAAGGCATCCCTGCTCCTCTTCAAGAACGGCAAAGTGGTATGCGTCGGATGCAAGAAGAGGGAGCTGATCGAGAAGACTATCCAGAAGACGATCAAGATGCTCACCCCGTACGCGAAACGGATCACGAAGACGAAGAAACCCCACATCGAGATCACGAACATAGTCGCCTCGGCGACGCTCGGCCTGGAGCTGGACCTCTACAAGATCGCCTACAAGATCCACGATGTCGAGTACGAGCCCGAGCAGTTCCCCGGGGCCATACTGAAGTTCAAGGACCCGAAGGCATCCCTGCTCCTCTTCAAGAACGGCAAAGTGATATGCGCGGGGGCCAAGAACGAGAAAGAGATCCGCACGGTCCTTGCCAAGGCCAAGAAGCTCCTAGAGCCTTATGCGGAAAAGGGGTCAGAGTGAGGCTGAGCTATCTTATCCTCGCCTGCCTCGCCGCTTTTCTCCTCTCGAGCGGAGCCCTCGGGCTGCGGACGGTATCCGACTGCGAATCCGATCCAGAAGTGACATCGCGCGGGGACTCGGCGAAGATCCAATGCTATCATGTCGCGGGCATCACGGCTGCTTATGTCGGCGACAGCTCGCAGGCCCGGAGCATATGCGGGCAGATATACAACCTGTTCGGCCAGGGCCGGTCCGACAACCAGCGCGACAAGGCCGAGCTGGTGTCGAACACATGCTATTTCGACGTGGCCCGGATCCTCCGCGAGCCGGAGATCTGCGGCTACATCACGCAGAACGAGGATTTCGGCGCAGGGCTCTTCGGCGCAGCCGTGACGAAAGACACATGCTTCGACGAAGTCACCCGGCTCTCCCAGCTCGCTCCGCAGAACTACTACACGAGCAACCCGAACAACATCTGCGCCATAGTGTTCATCCTCCCGTCCATACTGGTCGGGGCGCTGAAATACGCTAAACCCGGCTGATCAGGCGCCATTAAGGGCAATCGGGAAATGGTAGAAAAACAGAATGGAAAACCGGGCCTGCCGGAATGATCTATTGGATGAGGTCCATGAGCTCGAGCGCTTTCTTCACGCTCATGCCTTCCCGGATGCCAAGGTCCTCTGCCCAGGTCGTGGCCTCGCGGATCTTCGCTTTCTTCAGGTCGTCCAGGTTCTTCACCCCGGAGACGAACGCAGCGATGTCGCCGACCTTCTCGGCGGTCTGCTTGTCTATGTAGCTGCAGGCGATGTATCCTTTCTTAGCCTTCACAACGATAAGCGGGAGATTTCCGATGTCCTGTTTGAGAGCTATGTATTTTTTCCCATCGAAAGAGATCTCATCCATAGAGCTGCCTCTTTTCTTTCAAACGCTGGGCCTGCTGCTTCTTCTTCTCGAAAATCTTCCTGTGCTTCGCGCAGCTTATGCAGTAATACTGATCCACGAAACCGGTATAGGTGACATTGTCCTCTTTGAGATCAGTGGTGAAATGAGTCCTGCTGCTGTATTCAACGGCCTTGCCACGCGGTACAGCCCTGCCGCATGATGCGCAACTTTCTAGCTTTTGCCTTCCCCTTCGGTTTCCGCCCATGTGGTCGCCTCAAAAAATCATTTCAAGTTGTCCTAGACAGGTGCCGTCCAGACGGAATACTAATGCACGGTTGAGTTTAAATAGTTTGTTGTTAAGAATGGGCCCGAGACGCTCATTTACGTCGATATTTATCGCTGAACCGACCAAAGGATTGAACGCGGGCATTAAAACGAGTTTGATCTTCCTGTTGAATTTTTTGTAGCGTCCGGACAGGATCTCAGGGTCCGCTTCAGCGACCAGCCAGGCAGGTTCGGTGTGCCTTTTCCCGAACGCATCCGTGACCGCGACCATCGGATGCTGATGCCCCATCACGAGGTACTCGCACTGCATCAGGCTCGGATCGGGCCAGGAGTGGCCGTGCACCAGGCCGAGGCCCTCGTATAACATGCCTTCGCTCGGAGCCACCTTCATGCGGCCGGAACTCTCGATCCCGCCGTCATGGTTGCCGCGGACGATGACGACCTCGCAGATCATCGAGAGCTTCGAGAGGATGTCGCGCGTCCCCGGATCGAGCATCGTAATGTCCTCCTTGACGTCCCCGAGGAAGATCACCCTCTTCGCGCTGTGGGCCGCTACAAGCCCCTTCAGCTTCTCGAACAGGCGCAAGCTGAACTGAGCGTCATAGATCCCCTTGCGCCTCAGCTTCGCCTCCATCCCGAAGTGGGTGTCGCCCACTATTATCGCGCCCTTGTGGAGTATCGCCGGGGCCCCGTACAGGAATCTCATCAAGGGTGAATCGGCGCCCGGCCATAATAATATTGCGGAAACGCGCTGCCCCAAACCAACTTAAACCGATAACGGGCAGATAAGCGTATGCCCTTCCTTTTCCGGCACGAGAGAGTGCGCCCCCACCAGAAGGATCTGATGGAGGACGCCTACAAGGCCCTCTCGGACCATAAGATTTTCATGGCGCAGGCTCCGACCGGCCTCGGCAAGACCGATGCATCCATCTCAGCCGCCCTCACCTATGCCCTCGAGCAGAAGCTCACGGTCTTCTTCCTCACGCCGAAGATCTCCCAGCACCGTATCGCGATCGAAGCGGTGAATGGCATCGCGGCGAAGAACTCCCTCCAGGTCCGTGCCGTGGACATGATAGGCCGCTCGCACTGCTGCATCGACCCCAGCCTGCTGGAGCTCGACAACGAGAGCTTCCAGACAGCCTGCGGCAGGAAACGCCAGAAACAGCACTGCATGTTCTATGAGAACGCACGGGGGTACGGCCGGGTCGGGGAGGCGCGCGCCGAGAACAGGTTCCGGGTGATGCTGGAGGGCTACGGAAGCGGGAGGAGCCACAACGAACTGGTTTCGCTCGGGGCGCAAAAGCAGTGCTGCCCTTACGAGTGGCTCCTCAAGCTCGCGGAGATATCCGATGTCATAGTGGCGGATTACTACCATTTCATGGTTCCGCAGATCCGGGACGTCTTCCTCATGAAAACCAAGAAGAGGATCGAGGATTCGGTCGTGATCGTGGATGAGGCGCACAACCTCGCCCCCAGGATCCGCAGCAGCCTCTCGACCGGCATCAGCAGCTTCCTCTTCGCGAGGATGAGCCGCGAGATGAGGCATCTTGGCATGGACGCCGGGCCGGTCCCCGAGCAGTTCAACAGATGGGGGGCGGACCTCCTCGGCAACGAGAAAGAGAAGACTGTCACCATGGAGTCGTTCCATTCGTTCATAGGGGAATTCGGGCTGAGCTTCGAGGACGCGATCGACCGCCTCGAGGAGACGGGCCTCGCTTTCCTGGAGAAGACCAACAAGAAAAGCGCATGCCTGAGGCTCGCGCGCTTCATGAGCGAGTGGACCGGCGACGAGCCAGGCTGCATCCGGATAGCGAAGCGGAAGGGCGAGAACATATTCCTGTCTAAAAAGATGCTGGACCCTTCCCCGGCCACGGACGTCCTCAACCACACGGCCGGATCCATCCTGATGAGCGGGACGCTCCTCCCTCTGGAGATGCACCGCGACGTGCTGGGGCTGGACAAGGAGAGGACAGTGATGAGGTCATACCCGTCGCCGTTCGACAGCGCAAACGTCGTGAATGTGATCACAGAGAACCTGACGACCAGGTACTCACGGCGCGACCTGGAAGGCTATACCGCGATCGCGAACAAGCTCGACGCGATAATCTCGAAGACACCCGGCGGGAGCGCGATATTCTTCCCGTCCTACGAAGTCATGAACAACGTGCTCGGCCTGGTGCTCTCCCGCAACCTCCACGTCCAGAAGCCCGGGATGAGGCCGGCAGATGTCAGGACCCTGATGAAGGATTTCAAGCGGGGCGGGGTCCTGTGCGGCGTGCAGGGCGGGTCCCTTTCCGAGGGCGTGGATTTCCCCGAAGGCGAGATCAAGACCGTCGTGATTGTCGGCGTGGCGCTCGAGGAGATGGGGGTCGAGTCCCGGGCGCTCATAGATTATTTCGACGAGAAATTCGGGCGCGGGTGGGACTACGGATATCTCTACCCGGGCACCATCAAAGCACTGCAGGCCGCCGGGAGGGCGCGGAGGAAGGAGAGCGACCGCGTGTCGATCGTCTACATGGACGAGCGGTTCAAGTGGGGCAAGTACAATTGGATACTTAATAAAGATGAGAGGATATTCGTAACCGACAGGCCTGAAGATGCGGTCGAAGAATTCTGGAAAGAGTGATCCCATGCTCTACACGGTCAGATACCGCCCGAAAAAGCTCGCCGAGATGATCGGCAACCAGGAGAAGATCGAGCATGCCAAGCAGTGGATCCTCCAATGGCTGTCAGGCAAGCCCAGAAAGCCCCTGCTCGTGTACGGGCCTCCGGGGACCGGCAAGACCGGCCTCGCATACGCCCTCAAAGAGGAGTTCGACCTTGAGATCGTGGAGATGAACGCGAGCGAGCTCCGCAACAAGCAGAGGGTGGAGCGCGTCCTCGGGGCGTCATCCCTCGCAGGAAGCCTCTTCGGAAAGATGAGGCTCATACTCATAGACGACGCCGACGTCCTCGCCGGCAGGAAGGACAGCGGCGGGAGCACGGCCATCAAGAATTTCCTGGCCGAGTCCCCGTGCCCCGCGATCGTCACAGCCACGGATGCCTGGGACAAGTCCTTCTCGACCATAAGGAGCGAGTGCGAGCTGGTGGAATTCAAGAGGATCAACAAGCTCGCGGTGAAGAAGCACCTGGAATCGGTCGCGAAAGCGGAGAATCTCGGCCTCGGCCCGGAGAAGATAGACGCCATCGCCGAAAGGTCGGAAGGCGACATGCGCGCAGCCCTCAACGACCTCCAGGCCATGGGGCCGACAGCGCGGGTGCACGAGAAGGACATCTTCCAGGTCGTCCGGGGCATCTTCAAGGCCGAGAGCTACTCGGCCGCGAGGGAGATGACCGGCGGCGATTTCGATTACGACCTCGTCAAGCTCTGGATCGACGAGAACATCCCCGCGGAATACGAGAAGGCGTCCGAGATCGCGGCGGCTTATGACTCGTTATCCATGGCGGACGTCTTCGACGGCAGGATAAGGAAAACGAACTGGCAGCTCCTGCGGTACTCGATCGACCTCGCCACCGCCGGAGTCGCGCTCGCCAAAACCGGAGTGTACAGGAAATTCACGAGATACAATTTCCCTTCTTGGCTCCGGGGGATGTCGGCAAGCATGGAACGCAGGGCGATCCTCAAATCCATAGGGGCGAAGATCGGCGCGAAAGTGCATTCAAACCGCAGGGATTCGCTGGAATACCTCCCGCTTCTCCGGGAGTGCGGAAGCAAGAGTTCGGAGGAGATCATGGAATTCTATGGATTCTCCGAAGAAGAGCTGGCGTTCGTCCTGGAGACCAGCGTGAGCAGGGTCAAGAAGGGCTGAGCGGACCCAAGAACGGCAAGAATGGCCATCAAAAATCAGTCATCTTCGTCTGCTTTCGTTTCCCGTCTTCCCCGGCCGGATTGCCATTCTCAGCAGGGACATCCTCCCCAGTGCCGGTTTTCCGGGGCATTCCTGCCGCGCTCTGATAAGCAGGCCCTCCCTTCTCCCTCTGCATGCCGGTCAGTATCCTCTTCATCCTCTTCTCCTTATTGCCAGCCGCATAATAGTAATATTCGTCCCTTGTGCCCCTTGTCATGAGCACTATCACATGGCCTTCCCTGAACCTCGCAGCCCTTCCGCGCCTCTGGATGCTCCTTATCTCGCTCGGGACCGGCTCGTAGAATATGACGGTATCCACGGCGGGTATGTCCAGGCCTTCCTCGCCTATGCTTGAAGCGACAAGGACGTCGAACCTCCCTTCCCGGAAATCCGCGATTGTCTCCTCCTGAATCTTCTTGGTGACCCCGTCCTTCTTGCCGACGAACATCCTCGCGCTGATGCCGTGCCCGCGGAGGACCTCCTCGATGCGCGAGATCTGGGCACGGTACTGCACGAAGACGATGAGCTTCTGCCCCTTGAGCTTCTTTATCGTATCGATGAGGACCGCCATCTTCGGATGGTCCTCGTCTTTGGCGCAGAGAGCTTTCACCCTGCCTATCCCGGCGTCATTGAGGAGCATCTTTGCCGACTTGCTGTCCTTCTCCCCTAGCTTCTCAAGGTAGGCCCGCAGCGGGTAGATGCCCTGGGTCTCGAGGAGCTCCGTCATATGCAGGAGATGGAGGAGTATGGAGTACTGGACAAGGGCCGGGTATTTGATGTCGTGGGGGATGTTGAGTATCCTCTCCCGCAGCTGCATGAACTTGCCTTTGTGCTTCAGCGGCGGAGGGAATCCCATGCCTGAGAGCCTCTGGGCGTGCTTGCCGCACAGGGCATCGAGCTCCTTCTTGATATCACGGAAATGGTCGGAGAGGTCCACCGGCACCCAGCTCACCACGCTCTTCTGGACGTACGGGGCCACATCCGGGTCATCATGGTTCCTGATCTCCACGTTGCCTATCTTCAGGGCCCCCATGACCTCGCGTATCCGGTCCATCCTGCCCCCTGGCGAAGCCGTGAGCCCGAGGAAAAGGGTCTTTGCGTCATGGAGCCTCTCAGCCACCTGGGTATAAGCGTAATCGCCTACCGCCCTGTGGCATTCGTCGAAGATGACCAGGGAGAACTCCGGCAGGAGGGTGCCGTTCTCCAGGTCGTTCCGGACCGTCTGCGGGGTGCTTATCACTATGTCCGTGAGATACTGCTCCTTCCTTTTGGCCGGCGGCACCTCGCCGGTGACGAGCGCGACGTTCTTATCGGACAATCCCAGCGTGGAGATCACGGAGTCGTAATGCTGCCTGGCCAGGGGTTTCGTCGGGGTGAGGAGAAGGCACCGGCCGATCTTCATCCGGTCCCGTATCAGCATCAGAGCGATCAAGGTCTTGCCGAGGCCTGTCGGGAGCACCACGAGTGTGTTGCCGTGCGTATTCACAGAATGGTATATCGCGAGCTGGTATGCCCTCGGGATCAGTTCCACATCATCATTCTGCTGTCTGAAGCTTTTAACTGCTGGTGTTCCCAGGGACCTTGTCCACGTCCTTGAAAAGCGGGAGGCCGTTGTTGCCGATCGGGACATAGATGACCGAACGCTGGTCCTTCAGGCCGTTTATCCAGTACCACTGGAGGAACTCCGGGCTGAGGCTTTCGGCTATGATCTTCTGGGAGTCGGCGATGCCCCCTGCCTCTATGACTTTCCTCTGCGCCTCCTTCTTCTCCTTGTCCAGGACGAACTCCATCCGCTGGGAGTCCTGCTCGGCGACGAGCTTCTGCTCGATGCCGGTCTTGACACGGTCAGGCAGCCTGACAGCGCGCAGGAGGACCTTCTCCACCACGATGCCACGATCCTTGAGCGGACCCTTGATATCATTGTAGATCTGGTCTGCCAAAGCCCCCCTCTCGCTCGTGTAGAGCGCCTTCGCATCGTACTTGGAAGATATGTCCCGGATCGCGCTCCTGAAAGTCGGCACGACCACGACCGTCTCGTAATCCAGGCCGATGCTCTTGTATATCGAAGGGGCGGCATCGGGCTCTATGTGATACAGGATGCTGGTGTCCAGATCGACCGTCAGCCCTTCGGCTGTGGGCGTCTCGGCGGTCTCCTCTAACTGCTGGGTCATCACGGTCATCGGCACGATGTCCTGCCATGGCACTTTGAATATAAGGCCCGGCTTTATGGGATCATCGCTGACGACACCCAGCTCGTCCCTCACACCCACGTGCCCTGCGGGCACGACCGTGAAGAACAATAGCCCTATCAGCACTGCGATGATGATGAGGAAGACAAGACCGAAAACCCCGAAGACAGCCCTCTCGAAGACCATGAATGAGACTCTCTGACTGGGATTAAAAGGCTATTCCAGATCCGCATATGCCACGGAGATGTCTATGGCGTCTATGGAGTGCTCGACGGCAGCCTTGTCCTTGATCCAGGGGATGGTGTCCTCGTACGTCGGCCTCTGCGCCTTGT
Source organism: Candidatus Micrarchaeia archaeon (assembly GCA_046331685.1). Classification (GTDB taxonomy): domain Archaea; phylum Micrarchaeota; class Micrarchaeia; order Anstonellales; family Bilamarchaeaceae; genus Bilamarchaeum. The sequence goes on from JAXLQI010000005.1 coordinate 32,025, forward strand.
AGAACACCCCGACCGGGATCCTCTCGTAGTTCGAATCGAGATCCTCCATGGCCTTCTGCAGCGCCTTGAACTTGTCCGAGCTGTCATGGCCGGACTCCTGGAGCTTGTAGCACCTTTTCGTGAAGAAATCATAGGTGTTGAGCTTGTTGAAAGTGACGCAGGGCTGGAGGACGTCGAGCAGGGCGAATCCGCGGTGGCTTATCGCCTCCTTCATCATGGCTTTGAGGTGGAGTATGTCGCCTGCGAACGCCCTCCCGACGAATGTTGAGCCCCCGATGATCGCGTTCGCTATCGGGTTGAACTGCGTCTCGACGACCCCTCCAGGAGTGGTCTTGGTCTTCATCCCCACCTGCGTAGTCGGGGAGGCCTGGCCTGTCGTCAGCCCGTAGATCTGGTTGTTGTGGACGATGTAGGTCAGGTCGTAGTTCCTCCTCATGATGTGGACGAAGTGCCCGGCGCCGATTCCGTAGCCGTCCCCATCCCCTCCCATCGCGATCACATTGAGCTTGTTGTTGGCCAGCCTGATCCCGGAAGCCACAGGTAGCGACCTGCCGTGCAGGCCCTCGAACCCATAGGTATTGATATAATGCGGGACTTTGCCGCTGCATCCGATCCCCGACGATATCACCGTCTGATGGTTCGGGATGTTCAGCTCCGCAAGCGCCTGCTTGAGGGCTCCGACTATGGCGAAATCCCCGCAGCCCACACACCACTGCGATCGTTGGTTGATCGCGAAATCCGCAATGCCGCTCACAAACATAACCTCCTAAAGCCCGTATTTCTGCGGGTTGTAATACTCCAGGTCATCCTTCTCGACGACGACAATCTCCTTGTCGCCGGTCCATCCAGCTCTCTTCAGCTTCGCGACAGAGTCCGCTATCTGCTCCGGGAAGAACGGCCTCCCGTCGTACTTGAGGATGTGGAAATCAAGCTGGATCCCGGTGAACTCCCTCAGCATGCCTGCGAACTGGGCGCTGGAGTTGTTCTCGAGCAGGATGAGCTTCTTCTTCCCGGCGAACACCTTCCTCACGGATGCCTCGTCGAGGGGGAATATGTGGCTGAAATGCACTATGTCCGCCCTGACCCCGTTCTCCTCGAGCATCGGGAGGGCGTCGAGGGCCGGGAGCTTGACCGATCCCCAGCATACCAGGGTCGCCTCAGAGTCTTTCGGGCCGTATACCGCGGGCGCGGGAAGCTCCTTGATGATCTGCTTCAACTTACTCGCCCTTTTCTGGACCTGCCTGGTCCTCATAGTGAAACTCTCGCTGCTGAAGCCTGTCTCGTCATGCTCGTATGAGGTGGCGACGTGGTTGCCGTTCGGGGTCCCGGGGAACACCCTGGGGGAGACCCCGTCGTCGGTGAACGCATATCTCTTCCACCTGGTCGAAGGCGCGAGCGGCGGGAGGTCTTTCGCTATCTTCCCCCGTTCGATGCTCACTTTGGACTGGTCGAACCTCTCAGTGGAGAAGACGCTCTCCGAGAGATATTTGTCTGATAGTATAAGCACCGGCACCTGGTACTTCTCCGCAAGGTTCTGGGCTTTCGCCGACAGGAAGAAACACTCCTGCACGTCGCCCGGGGCGAGGATGATCCTGAGGAAATCCCCCTGCGAAGCATGGAGGGCGAAACGGAGGTCCCCCTGCTCGGTCCAAGTCGGCATCCCGGTGCTCGGGCCGATCCTTTGCGCGAGGGCGACCACGATCGGAGTCTCCGAAATCGCGGCCATGCCGAGCGCCTCCACCATGAGCGCGAAACCTCCTCCTGAAGTGCCCACCATGGCCCGCGCTCCTGCGAAAGAGGCCCCTATCGCATAATTCATCGCGGCTATCTCGTCTTCGGTCTGCTTGACGACGAGGTTGAACGCTTTCTCGTTCTCAATCATATAATGCAGGATGGTGGATGCCGGCGTCATCGGATATGCGGCATAGAACTTCACCCCGCCCTTTATCGAGCCGAGCGTGATCGCTTCGTTCCCTGTGATGATGATGCTCCTCTTGTCCGAGACTGGCTTGACAGTCCTATAGCTCCTGATCCGGTTCGCCTTGACATAATCGTATCCGGATTTCGCGGCGCCGATATTCTTCCTGATGACCTCGTCGCCCTTGCGGCGGAACTCGTCCCTCATGATGCCTTCAAGGACCTCGAAAGGATAATCTACCGCAGCGAGGGCCGCCCCGAGCGCGGCGGTGTTCTTCATCTGCTCTGTCCCTCCGGCCTCCTGCGTGATCTTGGCAAGAGGAAGGGGGTGCATGTTCACGTCCGGCCTGACCTTGAATTTCCCGGCGTCGATGAGCTGGTCGTATATGATCATGCCTCCCTTGGCCATGCTGTCCATATGATAGAGTATGGCATCCTTGTTGAGCGCGATCACGAGATCCGGCGTCTGGAGGGGGGAGTGCACCGGCTTGTCGCTTATGCGCACCTGGACGGTGTTATGGCCACCGCGGATGAGGGAAGGATATTCGGGATAGCCTACGGCATGGTATCCTCCCCGTGTGAAGCACTTCACCATGAGCCTGCCGGTCGTCATCACACCTGCTCCTGCCTGGCCGGCTATTTTACAGACTAATACCATATTATCACTCAGCCCATCGCCTGGGGCGTTTTACAAGGTGTTGGGGAAAGCTAATTAAAAGTTATCGAATCCGGCATCGGCAAACGTCGTTCGGTCACGGCGGGAGCCTGAGCATGCATTTCTATATACATTTTTATATCTTCTGCGACATATGTCCTATCTATCGCCCGGATCAGCCACCGGAGGTTTTCCCATGAGCTCGCTCAGAGACCGCATAAAGAAAAAGACCGCAGGGGTCGCCGGCCCGCCGCAGAAGCCGCCCGAGCCCCTAGTGGACCAGGGGCCCGCAAAAGCACATCCCCCCCAGCCACAGGAGAAGAGCGAGGATCCAGCCCATGCAACGGAGCGGAAAAGAGAGGAATCAGAGGAGCACATCATACTCAAGCACACGACGAGCCGCATAATCTTCGGCAGGGTCCTCAGCCCGGGAGAGGCCGGCGATTGCGGCCACGGGGATGGCTATATCATCGGCCTTGGGCAGAGGCCGAAGCACGCAAAGGGCACGCTCCGCGCTGTTGGAAGCCAGAAGGACGACGATGGCGATGGCATCTTCCCGCAGCTCACCGCCGCGCTCATGGACCTCCGGCTCTATCCAGCCGATGATCGGAACGGCCCGTACGCGGACCACGACGGCCTCCTCGCAAGCTTCGCGGACAAGATATTCGGCGACGAGGGCACGATGATCGGGATGATCGAGAGGGTGATCGATACGCGGCCATTCATCGATCCGGACTCCGAGCGGATGTTCCCGAGGCTCCACCAGCACCCCTACCAGTTCCATTTCAACCAGGATTTCATCGTCCCGGACGAGCTGATAGATGCCGGCAGGCTCCTCGCCCAGGGCCGGAGGCTCGTCCCGGTGGAGGCGACCGGATCCGCGAGCTTCACGCTGGTGCACCCTTTCGAGCCCTATCTGCTCGCAGTGGCCGCGCTTAGGACAAGAGGCCTCGACGCATATCCGGCCCATGCGCTCGTGCCCGGGGATGACGGCGGGACCTTATGCCATCCGCTCATCGCTCTCATAGACCTGACAAAAGACAAGCCTCTCGTGACTTTCGACCTGCTCCGCAGGCACCCGCCGATGGGTTCGGTCGAGATACTCAGCGACGCGGCCGCTCTTGCCGCCACATACGCCATGCTCGCCGAGACGAGGATAAGCCATCTCAGCCTGGAGATGGTGAGCAGGTTCCGCGAGAACGGGACGACGCTCGGAGAGGGGGAGATCCATGAACATCTCGACCGCATCTCCAGGATGCTTTTCTACTGCATCAAGGGCTGGACCGGCTCCCACTTCGTGAGCAGGGCCCTAGCGTACCTCCGCAGCGACCTCGCCTCTGCGCTCGTCGCGATCGACCCGGCCATGGCGCAATCCGACCCTCATGGGGACCCGGTGGTGATGGGTTATTCGATGATGAGGCTGCCGAGCCTCGCCGAATCGACCGCCTCCAATTTCGCCGCCCATGCAGAGATGCTCATAGGAAAGAGGATAAAAGATTCGCTTGGCGAAATACAGAAGGATGGACAGACCTGATCACATGACGTTTCCAAAGGCTCCCGACTCCCCAGTTTCAAGGATAGATTTCGGGGAGAAGGTATTCAGTCCCATTGTCAGCGGCAGGTGGATTTTCACCCATTCGACCGAGCGCGTGAGCGGGTCGAAGATACACCACGAGGTGCTCCTGGAGGAGGGCGCGCTCGCAGGCATCCGCGCGGCCGCGAGAGACGGAGGGCTGCCCCTCCACGATGGCCCCTATTCAGACCGGAACGACCACCTGTCCGGGCTGGCCGAGCGCCTGACCTACATGTCATCGGGCGACGACGAGACATTCGTGCGGTTGATTGCGTTGGTGCGCAAGATGTTCGTCTTCGACAGCTCGTTGATCCTTCCGGATTCCCTTGTCTGCGCGGGCTCGATCCTTGACGACGGCGTCCGTCCAGTCACGGTCTCCGGGGGCGGATCGGCCATAAGGCTCGCGCATGACATGGAGCCATACATCCTCGGGACCGGCATACTGCGCGCAGGAGGCGCGCTCGCATTCCCTGCACTGGCCATCGCAGAGAACGGCCGGGACGACGAAGCGGAGCCGGTGATGGCGGTCATCGATCTCGTGAAAGAAGCCCCCCTGCGGACATTCTCGCTCCAGGGGCTCCACCCTCCCATGAACGCCCTCGAGATCCTCTCAGACGCGGCCGCCATCGGTCTCACGCATGCCATGCTCGCAGAGAACCGTTCAAAATCCCTCGCATCAGAAATCCTGAGGTTCAAGCTCAACGGCAGGACGTTCCCTGAAGAGCGGATCGACCAGGAGGTCCGCAGGATCGCCCGATCTCTGTTCAATTGCTATTCGCTATGGCCCGGCAGCCGTTTCCTCTCCCAGGCCATGGACCGGCTCGTCTCGGAGATGGAATCCAAGTTCCTCGCTGCCGCGGCGCTGTCCGATCATCCGCCGGCGATGATGGACCTGTTCAAATCGATGTCAGAATATCTGGCGAACGGTCTGAAGGACCGCGCTGAGAGATACCTGGAGGAGGAGAAGGCGCTCTCGTCCTCGCGGTCCAACTGACGCCTTCCGGTCCTGCCGGATACACCGGGGCAAGGATCTGTAAGGGGATTCGGGCCCGACGGGATTTGAACCCGTGGCCTACTGGTGTCCTCCGCCATCGGAGGTGGCATTCGAAGCCAGTCACTCTATCCAAGCTGCTCTCGGTTTTGCCATTTTCGCGAAGCGAAAATTAACAAAACCAAACTGAGCTACGGGCCCTTGATTAGAACTCCGCCCATCATTATCTAATGGTTATCGTGTGAGGACTTCGCACCCGTCTTTGGTTACAAGTATCGTGTGCTCGGTCTGCGAGACCAGGCCCTTGCCGACTTCCCGGAGGACCGGGTAGCCCCTGATGAAGTGGTTCTGAAGGAGCTCTTTCAGCGCGGCGCTCACGAGTAGCTTGGACTCGAATCCCTTCCTCACCCATCTCTCGGCGAACGGCAGCATGCCATAGTTCTTCACGACGAACTCCACGATCTTGCGCGACTGCCTCATCCTGATCTTGGACGGCATGTATATGGAGAATATCTCGACCTGCTCGAGGTCCTCCACATATCCCTCTCCGGTCGTGGCGAACGGCTCGACCGCGAAGATGTCCCCCTCCTTGAACCTGTATGGGTCGGCTGTCTTGACGTTCGGTATCTCGACTCCGGCATGGAGCTCGTTGGACTTTATCATATGGCCTGAGAGGTTGGAAATGGGCTTGAACCCGTACCCTTTGATGGTATCCTCTATGGTCCCCCCGATCTCACCGACCGAGACCCCGGGCCGTATGCTTTTTATGGCCATCTCGAGAGCGCGGGTCGAAGCTTCGACCAGCTTGGAGTTGGATCCATCGAGGTCCACTGTGTAAGCAGTGTCCGAAAGGGCGTCGCCCGCCCTGCCGCCCTCCACATACGGGACGGCTATCCCGAGGTCGATCTTCACGAGGTCCTTCTCCCCGAGCGTCGCCGCGGATTCGAATTCCGGCGTGTAATGCGCGGCTATCTCATTGATGGAGATGTTGACCGGGAACGCCGGCCTGGCACCTTCCTCGGCTATCATCTGCTCTATGGTCTCAGCGACATCCAGAAGCGATTCCCCTACGATGATCAGGCGCTTGCTGTCCTCGCGGATCTTAGACGCGATCCTCCCCGCCTCCCGGAATGCCTGAAGCTCATTGTCTAGCATAAAATCAGTAATCAAATGTTCGGTTTAATTCAAAAAGTTAAGGCTCCGGTGCCTTTTTCCATGATCCGGCCTGGATTTTGTGCTTTCCGCCTTCAATCCTGGATATTTTCTGAAAAAACAGCCCCTCGAGCACTCATATTTTGGGATTTCTCCGCTTTTTTGTGACAAAGATTTAAAAAGAGTGTTCGGCATAATCCCTACATGAAGCTACGTTTCGGACAACCGAACGATATGCAATGCGGCCAGAAGACATACCGGCACGTCCCGGATGGAGTCCCAGCGCCATGGATAATCGAGCAGATAAAAAAGAGGAAGCCCATGGTGGATGACCGGCCCCAGCCCAGGGTGGAGATCGACGACATGCCTCCGCCCGGATACCGGCCTGAGAGCCCGCCTGCTGAGGCGCCCCAGCGCGGAGTCGTAGTCATAGAGCTTTAACCGGCCAGAGTCCGGTGAGCCAACAATGGAGGCCGCTTAATCCTTTCCATCCACTAAACAACTGACTATGCCCAGCGTAGCCGATCTTGTCCGGGAACGGTTCGGAGAGCTCACCCCAATCCAAAAACTCGCCATACCCCCAGTGCTGGGGGGGCAGAACGTATTGATCCTCGCACCCACCGGCTCAGGCAAGACCGAAAGCGCCCTGCTCCCCATCCTGGAGCGGATCAAGTCATCCAAGGACGGCGCAGGGATAAAGGCGTTGTACATAACGCCGCTCCGGGCGCTCTCCAGGGACCTCAAGGAGCGTTTCGAATGGTGGTGCGACCGGCTGCAGATAAGCCATGACATCCGCACCGGGGACACCACGATGGCGCAGCGCGCGAAGCACCGCAAGACACCCCCGAAGATACTCCTCACGACCGTAGAGTCCCTCCAGGCGCTCCTGCTCGGCAGGGTGATGAGGACGCACCTCGCCAGCGTGGAGTTCGTCATCGTCGACGAGATCCATGACATCCTGGACAACAAGCGAGGAGCCCAGCTCTCGATGGGTCTGGAACGGCTCGGCAGGATCGCATCGTTCCAGAGGATAGGCCTTACCGCCACCGTGGCGAACGAGAAAGAAGCAGGCATGCTCCTCTTCGGCGACCGGGAGTATACCGTATGCGAGAGCGGCAAGAACCGGCGCATGGAGCTCACGGTGGAGCATCTGTCGCAGGAGAGGAAGCTCGAGCGCATCAAGGAGCTCGTGGAAAAAAACCGCTCGCTGCTTTTCGTGAACACGAGGAGCACGGCAGAGGAGCTCGGCGCGTCATTGAAGAAGATGGGCGCCCCCATCGGCATCCACCACGGGTCGCTGGCCAAAGAGGTCCGGCTCACGACCGAAGACGATTTCAAGAGCGGAAAGCTCAACTCGATACTCTGCACATCCTCGCTCGAGCTCGGCATCGATGTCGGGGATGTCTCGCTCGTGATCCAGTACGGTTCGCCGCACCAGGTTTTCCGGCTCATCCAGAGGGCGGGCCGGTCCGGACATGCCCTCGACCGCACTCCGCGGGGCATCGTCTTCTCATCGGATCTCGACGACATGCTCGAGGCCGAAGTGATATGCGTGCTCGCAGGGAACGGTTGGATCGAGGAGAGGTCCGTGGAGCGCGGGGCGCTCGATGTGATCGCGCACCAGCTCGTAGGATGCCTGCTCGACTTCGGCAGGATGGAGCTTTCGGAGATCCACAGAATGCTCTCCCGATCATACGCTTACGGGATAGATCCGGACAAGCTGAGGATGGTCGCCCTCCAGCTCTACAGCGAAGGCCTGATATATTACGACGAAACCGGGAACGAAATCTTCGTAAAGGCGACCGGGCGGGCGAGACAGTATTATTCCTCATTCCTCAGCACGATCCCGAAGACAAAACGTTTCCTCATGAAGGATATCTCCTCCAACCGCGTCATCTCCAGCCTCGACGAGGAATTCGTCGTCAATCTCGAGACAGGGGCGAGCTTCCTCTCCCACGGGATCCCGTGGAGGGTGGTCGACATAACGGACAACGAGGTCCTCGCCGAGCCTTCCGGGGGCTCGGATGTGATGGTGCCTTCCTGGACCGGCGAGGACATCCCGGTCTCGTTCGAGGTCGCACAGGAGACCGGGCGGATGCGGAGGGCGGACCAGGGGATATCCCCGCTCCCCGATGACCAGACCGTCGTCCTCGAGATAGTGTCCGACCTGGTCGTCCTGCACGCGTGCTTCGGCACCCGCGTGAACGAGGCCCTCGCCAGGATCTTCTCCAAGAAGATCTCGAAGATGATCGGCGAGAGCGTGATCGCGGTCGCCGACCCGTACCGGGTGATGCTGAAGCTCCCGTTCCCACTGAAAGAGGACGACATCGCGAGGTCTTTCCGCGAGCTGAGGAATGTCCGGGTCCAGCTGGAGGAAGCCCTGGAGAACTCGGCCCTCCTGAAATTCAAGTTCCTGCATGTCGGGAGGATGATTGGCCTCCTGTCCGAGGACGCCACGATCAGCTCGCGTTTCATCCACACCATGCGGTACTCCGTCGTCTATGAGGAGGCGCTCCGATCCATATTCTTCCGCTATTTCGATGTCGAGCGGGCCGAGAAAGTGATCTCGGACATACGCGCAGGCAGGCTGAAACTCATCATCGATGTCCGCAAGAATCCCAGCAAGTACTCCTCCATCGGCCTAGAACGGATCTCCGGGGCCGAAGCCGTAGGGGGCTTCGAGCCGCGCGAGCGCATAGTATCGGCGTTCCGCGAGAACGCGCTTTCGAAGACACTGCGGCTCAGATGCCTCAGCTGCGGCGCGACGAGATTCATGCATCTGGCCGGCGCTCCGGAGAAGATCGTCTGCCACAAGTGCAATGCAGCCGCTATGGCTCTCCTGAACAAAGAGGGCGGTGACACCCGGGATATGGGACTCTCGGCAGGCCTCATCCGCGCTTACGGCAGGAACGCCCTGATTGCCCTTTCGACATACGGGGTCGGCCCCCAGACGGCGGACCGCATCCTCAGGAGGCTCCATAAGAGCGAGGAGGCTTTCTATCTCGACCTGCTCGAAGCCCAGAAACTGTTCATCAAGAACAAGAAATACTGGAAGCTTTCCTGATGCCACTCCCAGGATGAAGTTTCCAATTCAATCCTCATATCCCATGCGCCTCAGGGCAGCCTTTGAATAAACGATGATGAGCGTGAGTATGAGCCCCACCACCACCTCGAGCCAGAGGCCGAGGCCGATGAGTATGCCCAAAGCCGCCGTGACCCAGATCGCGGCCGCCGTTGTGAGCCCTGTGGGCTGAGCGCCCTGCTTCCAGATGACCCCGAGCCCAAGGAATCCTATGCCGCTCACGACCTGGCCTATTATCCGGCTCTTGTCCGTGGTGGGCCCGAAGATATCGCTCAAGGAGATGATGGTGAAGATAGTGCAGCCCAGGCAGAAAAGCGCGAAAGTGCGCACGCCGGCCGCTTTCTTCCTCCGCGAAAGGCCGATCATTATCCCGACCAGCGCCGCCGCGAAGAACCTTATGATTATATCTATATCTGTGAGCATGGAAGACTTTTTGTGACAGTGCTTTATAAGGTTTCGGTGAGCGGTCCGTCATTGGTGACCATGATGAGATCGATGCTAACACAGATGCCAGGGGCAAGCCCACCCCGGGACAAGGGATTCAGCAGGCGCGAGCCGCTGCATGAAGGCCAGAAGGCCCTCGGGGAATCCGATCTGCAAAACGCCCTGATGAGCCTGAGCAGGAGGAGCGGGTACCAGATCTACAACCGCTTCAAATCCGCCCAGGAGAGCCTGGCCTCTCTCTTCGGGGCTTCGATCGACGTCGTGCAGAGCGCCCACAGCGGCCTGAAGGTGGCGGCGCGGCTCGAGTTCCTGACGACCCACAAGTCCATCGACACGGATCTGGACACCCTCGTGACCGGCCTCGGTTTCCGGCTCACGCTCAAGAGCTATCCAGTGCTTGAAGGCCCCGCGAGCGACCGCTATGAAGAGATCGTCCGGACCCTCCCGGTCGTCCTGCGGCATGAGGATGTCGCGACCGCGGTCAAGGACGGGCGCGGGAAGACCGTCGGAATGAACACGACGAGAGTCCCGGTGTATGGCCATGAGACCGTAGTCTCCTACGAGCAGAAGATGGTGCATATCTACGAGATCACGGCCAGGGAGCACCAGTCCGCGGATTTCACAAAGGCAGCGGAAAGCGCCGAGAATCTCCTGCGGCTCGCGAGGCTGCTCAGGCCTCAGGGAGTCAGGGAGGACCTGCCGGCGGATGGCAAGGTGGTCCCTATCTCTTCGGCCCGCATTTCCAGGTCCCCGCAGCCAGCCGCTCCGGAGAACGACGACGCTCCACTCGAGGCCGTTCCGCCTGCCGCCGGCACACGCGCCGGCTAGTTTCTTTTTATATCTGTTCATCCGAATCAGCATCATGTACAAGCAGACGATTGTGGTGCGGGCAGACCTGAAGATGGGGAAAGGCAAGCTCGCCGCCCAGTCATCGCACGCATCGCTCGGCGCCTACAAGAGAGTCGCTAAAAGCAATCCTGGCATCGTCCGTTCGTGGGAGGAAGAGGGACAGAAGAAGGTCGTCCTGAAAGTGGAAAGCGAAGCCGAGCTCTACGAGTTTTTCCAGAAAGGCAAAGATGCCGGCATACCATGCGAGATCATACGGGACGCCGGGCACACCCAGCTTGAGCCTGGGACGACGACCTGCTTCGCCGCGGGCCCGTGGGACGAGAAGGAGCTCGACTCGGTTTTCGGGAAACTCAAGCTCCTCTAGCTCCGCTCATCTCAGGAACCTGACGACAATATTGTGGAGCTCCAATATCTTCCTCAGGGTATCCTTTTCATCGTCGCCAAGCTTCTCTATCCCTGTCTCGCTGCTTGGTGGCCTTGACCCCCGTCCAAAGCCGGAAGCCCCCTCCTTGATATCCGCCTTGTCCTTTTTCATCCTCTCGATGTTCAACGCCAGGACCCTGCCCAGCTCTACGGCCGTAGGCACGTATACCTTGATCTCATTCCCATCCGCTTTCACTTCGCCGACGTATCTTGTGATCTCTTCGGGTTCGCCTTTGTGCCTGCCGAAATCCTCGGATGATGTCTTTTTGTACACAACGACAGTGACAGCCCTGAAAATCTCCTTCTTAGTGCTTTTTTTCCTTGGGTCCATAACAACACCGAAAAATAGTCATCAAACGATGGAAAGAACTGTTCAAAATTGTATTGGACAAGATTTTTCACGGGCAAACATGGTGATGGCATGAAATTATTCCTTCTGCATTGCTGGGGCGGAGACGGGCGGAGCTGCTGGAGCGGATGGATAGCCGATCGGATGCGCGAAAAAGGCGCGGAAGTCATTTCGCCGGATCTACCGAACCCCTCGGTTCCGCATATCGAAGAATGGCTCGCAGAAATACGGAAGAACGTCAAAAGATTCGACGGGCGATGGACCCTTGTCGGCCACTCGCTCGGATGCCCCACGATCCTCCGCCTGCTCGAGTCTTTCGATGAGAAAGAGAAAGTCGGCGCCGCTATACTAGTGGCCGGATTCGCCAGAGACCTCCACATACCCGAGATACAGAATTTCGTCTACAAGGATTTCGGCTGGGAGAAGATCAGGAGAGGGGCCGGGAAGTTCATAGTGATCAATTCGGACAATGATCCGTTCATCGAGCTTCATGAAGGCGAGCGGGTGGCCAAGATGCTCGGAGCGGAATTCATCGTGGAACACAACGCCGGCCACATCAACGAAGGCTCGGGGTTCACCGAATATCCCCGCCTGCTGGCCCTCATCGAATCCCTCGGATGATACCCGGCCGGGTCAAACCGGCATCACGGGCCCGCCTGGTCCGGCATGATGCTCTCGAAAAGGATTTTGTGGTCGAGATTCGGGAAAGCCGCCTTCGCGCACTGGAAGCAGATGCCATGCGATTCGGCCATCAGCTTCTTCTGGGGGGAATCAGGGACCTTCGCCATGATATCCTCCGGGACCGGCTTGCCTGTCCTGACGTGGACTATAGCCATCGGTTTGTGCCAGGCGCAATTCACTATCTGATCCAATTTCAATCTGACCACTTCTTTTTTTCAGAATTATATGAGCTGGGCTGTAAGATCTGTAATCTGGATATTGTGGTAGAAGATATAAATATCTTTCTGTAACTGTCGCATTTTTTATCCAAAAAAACTTTTGCCCCGCTGGGGGCAGATTAGTTAGCAAAAATGCCGCGCGCTTGAACGGCGTTCCGTTCACAATCGGGAACGTCGAAACGTTCCCGGTGCGCAGGGAACTGTTCCCTGCCGAAGCGTCGTCATTTGGCCGATAGGCCAAATCATCAGGCCAAAATGCCGCAGGCCTGATTTGAACAAGCGACCCCACCGTTTCCACCTTTTAGGAAAAGGTGGACCAAAACTGGCGCTCCATTCCCAAAAGGACTTCAGCGGTGTGCTCTCCCAGACTGAGCTACTGCGGCTTCAGGATTGAACTTGTATCAAAACATTCTAAAATCTCATCTTACCATAACTGTTTTCATATGACCACACGAGTTCCACGGCCCCCAGTGTTATCCGAGGCAGTCCTGGTCCTCATGCTCGTCGCCATGTTGTCGTTCCACGCATCCTTCGGAGGTTCTGATCCATCCCCGCAGCAGTCCAGCAAGGACATGCTCGCAGACAGCCATCTCACCGTGACGAAGGAGACTACGGTCCAGCCGGACGAAGACGCCTCAAAAAAATCCCGCGGCGCTCCGACCCGGGCTGCCAGGTTCCCAGGGGCCCCCGCCGGGCTCCATATCCTGCCTATGTTCGCGATGTTCTTTTTCATACTCCTCATGGTCTTCGAGAAAGAGGCCCGGGCGAGGGAGACGCTCCTCCTGCCAGTGATATTCTCATTCCTGATATACAAGGTGCTGTTCCTGATGGAAGAGAATGAGGCCATGGACCGTTTCATGAGGAAGATCCGATAGTCATTTCCCGAAACGGCGCTTCCTTTTCTCGTAGTCGTCCAATGCGGCTTCGAAATCCTTCTTCGAGAAATCCGGCCAGAGCTTCCTGCAGAAATAGAACTCGCTGTAGCATGACTGCCATGGCATCAGCCCTGAAAGCCTCTGCTCCCCTGATGTCCTGATTATGAGGTCAGGATCAGGCAGGCCCTTGGTGTAGAGGTGGCTGCTGATGAGCCCCTCATCCACCTTCTTTATGCCCTCGGCAATAATGCCGTTCACGGCATCCACGATCTCCTCGCGGCCGCCATAGGAGAGCAGCAGGTTCAGCTGGTACGGCCGGTCCCCGGAGCTCACCTGCTCTGCCTTCCTGATCATCTCCTGGATCTCCCTCGGGAATAGGCCGATCCGGCCGAAAAACCTGACCCTCAGGTCGCTCTTGTTGCGATCGTCGCTGTCTATCGCCTTGCGCAGGTTCTCCTTGAAAAGCTCGAAGAGCCCGCCGATCTCTTCCTTGTCCCGGTTGAAGTTATCGGTGGAGAACCCCCACATCGTGAGCATCCGTATATCGTGCTCTTTGCACCATTTGAGCACATCCCCGATCTTCCGGATCCCGATCGCATAGCCCTCCTGCCGGCTGATGCCCTTCTTCAGCGCCCACCGGCGGTTCCCGTCCGGGATGATCGCTATGTGCCGCGGAGCCTCCACTAGTAAACGACCTCGCCGAGCCGGCCGAGCTTCACGGCATCCTTCAGCTCCCTCGCTATCCTCTTTCCGGCGCTCATGGGCTCATTGTAGTAATAGACCGAATAGGGGGACCCTTCAGGGAAGACATTGGTCCCGGCGACGATCCTCGCGCTGATCTCGAATGCGTAGATCTCCAGCTCTTCGGTGATTATCGTCTCGACGCAGTAGGGGCCGAAGAGGCCTCCGAATAGGTCGAACGAAGTCTCGCTTATCCTCCTTCCTATCTCCATGTAATCGTAAAGGAGGGATTCGCGCAGCACAAGCGGCTCGTTCCCTATCACCGTGAAAGCCATCTGCGGAGCCATGCCGATCGACACGGCGCGGGCGATCTCGTCCGCGCTGCTCTCGACCCGCCGATCGACCCCGAGGAGCTCCAGGCGGCCCTGCTTCGTCTCATACCCCTGTTTCTGGAACGGGCTGAAGAAATAATGCGGATACGCGCGGACCCCGATGAGGAACTCCTGTATCATGTATTCCTTCTCCTTGACGCGTTTGTGGAACTCGTCGGCAGAGCTCACGATCAGATATCCCCTGCCGCCTTTCGCCCCAGGGAACTTCACCATGACAGGGCCGTCGATATCGTCTGGCTTGAAGACGCGGGGCGTCTTTATCCCTGCCTTCCTGAGCCACTGGAACATCTTGTCCCTGCTGCGCTCCCAGGCGATGCTCGCCCGGTTGCCGTAGATGGGCGCCTCGATTTCGTCGAACTCCTCACCGACATATTCCACGAATGAACCATGGGGGATGATTATCGCCTGCTCCGAGACGAGCCGATCGTAAGGTATGTCCTTGTAGCTATCCACGACGATGAACTCATCCGGCCTCCCGAAAGGGAAGGATTCGTACAGCTTGAGCTTGTCTTTCCTCACGATGCCGATCGTCTTTATGCCCTGCTCCCTCGCTCCCTTGAATATCTGGAGGGAGGAGTGCGAGCAGATCGTGGCGATCTTGAATCTCTTGTAATCAGCCAGGATCGAATCTATCCGTTTTCTGTCAATCATATTCTATTAGATGATAGGCCTGTTAAAAAATCTTAGCTTCGAAATCATATTGTGTGATAATATGGCGCAACCGCGGACCAGACCCAGACAGGAACAGGCAACGATCGAGCAGATGGACAGGCTCCATGAGCAGGTAATGAGACAGATCCCCAATCTTCCTGATTCTGAGAGGCATGCCCTCATCCGGGTCTACCAGCAGATGTGGATGCGTTCCGAGTCGCCCCAGCAGGCGCCGCGGCCCCGTGCGCCGGAGTCCGGCCAGCTGAGCGGACCCCTCACGGACATGGTCAGGCTCTATGAGCAGGAATTCAACAGGATACAGGGGCTCCCCCAGGGCCAGCGCGCGGCGGCGATGCGGGACCTTATGGGCAGATCCCAGGCGATGTGGGATGATGCCGAACATGCCCAGTCCGCCCAGCCGCAGGTCCCGAGAAGGGTAGTCACCCCCGCGCCGCGGAGAGTGGCGAGCTACGTATACGAGATCGAGATGGGCGGCGCCAGATATCGCGTCAGCCTGCCTGAACGCCTGCCGACGGCTCCTAACGGGAGGGTGAATGTCGCAGCGGCAAGAGCGAGGCTCCATGACCTCCTTCTCACGAACCAGCTTGTCGGCCCCGGCGGATCCAATCTCCGCGCGGATGTGCAGATGCTCGGAACCGATCCGGTCTCGGCCACTTACAACCACGAAGCCCCGAATACACGGCTCGATAGGTTCAGGGACAGGTTCCTGACGGCCGACCGGGAGGGGGCGAATGTCACGATCGCAGCATTGAAAGAGACTGCAAAGAAAAAGGGTGGATAACATGGCACAACCAGAACAAAGGAGAAGGCAAGACCCGGAAAACAGGCGGCGCACAGAACCTACGGAGACGGAGAACCGTCAGACTGCTACACAGGAACAGCTGAGGAGGATGGCCGAGCAGGTCGAACGTATGACCGAGACCTTGCGGCAGCGGATGGGCGAGATGCAGAGGACCCCGGCCGGCAGGGCGGAGCTGCGGAGGCTCATGGAAGCCATCAGGAGGCTCCACGAAGAGGTGCACCGGAGCCAGGTGCCGCAGAGGACGCCGAACGCCCCTCAGCAGCAGGGCCCAGGGCAGGTGCAGGTGCCTGCCCCGGTGAGGTCGCAGACCTTCGTCTACAACGTGACCGTGGGGAACCAGCAGTTCCGGGTCGCGCTCCCGGAGAAGCTTCCTGCCAGCCAGAGCGGCGCTTATGCCAGATTGCACGACCTGCTCCTCAACAACCGGCTCGTAGAGCCAGGAGGACAGATTGTCCAAGCAGAGGTGACGCGCCTGGATGCAGGAGCGGGCACCTTCAATAACGGCGCCCCGAACGTGAGGCTGGACATCTTCCGCGACCGGTTCCTCGCCGAGGCGCAGAGCAGCACCACGAGCATACAGATTGTAGCAGTGGCCCAGCAGCCAAGGAGGGCCGGTGGTTAACATGGCACAACCAGCACAAAAGAGAAAGAATCCGGCACAGGAAGAGCAGCTGACACGCATGCAGCAGGCGGACCAGATACTCGTCCGCCAGCTGACCGGCACGGGATATTCGCCAGCGCAGGCGCAGGAGATCGTGCGCCTCGCGCACCAGCTCTTCACCACCGGAAGCCAGAGGCCCCGGCCCGTGGTGCTCCAGCCGACCGGAATCCAGTCGACGATAAGCCCTGGCGACCTGATCACCGCACGGGATTTCCTGATGGCGGTCGCGGCAGCCCCCCAAGTTCCGGTCAGGGATTTCCCGGGAGGCATGACCCGGAACAGCGATGGACGGATGGTTCCGATCGAATATTCCGTGCGTTCAGGGACTAGGACGAGGAGAGTGACCTACGAGCCGCAGTTGTTCGCAGGCCCGCCTTCGCCCGGTCCTGTCATGGTGCAAGCGCCGCAGCCAGCCCCGGTGCGCACATTCCTTTATAGCGTCGCGGTGGGAGGGCGGGAATACCAGGTCGAGCTCAGAGCCGAGCTGCAGGGCGGAAGATGGTCCTCGCTCGAGCAGAGCAAATTCGGCCAGCTCTGGGAGATGCTTTCGGCGAGCCCGAGCCCGGTCCTCGGCATAACGAGCGGGGGGCAGCCGGTGAACCGGGACGATTTCGGCAGCGCTTACGGGCGGGCCTACCTGACGATGCGCAGGCAGATCGATTCAGGGCAGGAGCCGGATAATCTGATCGTCATAAACCAAATTAGAAGGCCCAGGCAGGGCTGATATTTTTTTTATCTTATCACTATCGTCACATCGTTGACGGAATTTCCCGAAACCCTGATCTCCGTACCGGCCGAACGGTCACCGAAATAAAAGCGCCCTCCTCTTGAAGAAAAGACGTCCTCGTGGGCGCCGGGACCGAGCGGCAGGTACCGCGACTCGCCGTCTTCGGTCGAAAATGACATCGTTAGGATGGAACCTGAATACGGCGCTATGAATAGGAGCTCATTGTGGACCTGCATCCTCTCTCGGGAAAGGCCCGCCGTCTCGAAAGGCATGCTGTATCCCGGGATGGTATCCCCCATGTCCTGATTCGGGATCACGGTCAGCGTGCGGTCGCGGGTGAGGAAGAAGCACCTCCGCTCGGAAGGCTCCCAGTCCACCAGCCCCCTCTGGAGGATGGCGGTCAGGTCGGTGCGCACCGCGTGCCCGATCATCTCTATCTCCGATGAGATGAACCTCCCGCCTTCCCCCCCGCTGACTATAAGGAGGCTGGTGTTCGTGAGGACGAAATCCCGTGAGCCAAGATGGACGATCTCGGCCACTTTCTCCTGCGGCTGGAGCTGGCTCTGGATGAAATCCGAATGATGCTGAGGCACTGCAAGAGGACGGTGGGAAGCCGAAGGCCTGGCCGGCGCGGGCCTGCTCCGCGTATAAGCGTCAGTAGCCGCGCAGCAGGATGCTGTCGCGACAAGCACGGCTATGGTGCTGAAAACAAGGCTTTTCCTCATGACCGGTCTCTCTGCTTTCCCATCCCCGTATGCCAACTTCTTGCGCTCGAGCATATCTACTGTTTTATATTGTTACAGTTTATAAATGGTTATGTGTGTGGAACAAGGTTATCCCTTGAAATGATGATCCCTGACCATCCGCCCGGGCATATTCCGTTATAAACACACTCAGGCGAGAATATCCCATGAAAGCGATAATCCTTGCGGCAGGGGAAGGCATCCGGCTGAGGCCCCTGACAGAGACGAGGCCGAAACCGATGCTCGTCGCCGGCGGGAAACCTATAATCCATCATCTCCTTTCCCAGGCCGGGAAAGCCGGCGTGAGCGAAGCGGTCGTAGTCGTCCGCCACATGAAGGAGAGCATCATGGGATACCTCTCGAAGGCGGATCTGGGCCTGAAGGTATCTTTCATAGAGCAGGGCCAGGAGAACGGGACCGGCGCCGCGCTGCTCTGCGCGGAGAAGGAGATCAGCGACACGTTCATCGCGCTGGCCGGAGACATCGTCACCGAAGCATCGGTGATCAAGGCTGTCATGGACGCCCATGAAGGCGGCATAACGCTGGGGCTGAAGAGGGTTCCGAATCCACACGAATACGGCGTGGTCGAGCTGTCGAACGGGAGGATAAGCCTCTTCGAGGAGAAGCCGAAGCATCCGAAGACGGACCTCGCCAACCTCTCGGTCTATTGCATGGAGCCCACGGTATTCTCCGAGCTCCGCTCGGTCGGCAAGTCCGAGCGCGGCGAGCACGAGATCGTAAATCTTTTCGTGGGCGCCAAGGGGGTCGTCTGCGAAGGATACTGGAGGGACATAGCCTATCCATGGGATCTACTCGAGGCGAACGAACACCTCCTGTCGAACATGGAATCGAAGAGCGGCCACATCGAGAACTCGACCATCGACGGGAAGGTCATCATGGAGGATGGCGCGCGGATCATAAACAGCTATGTGGAAGGGTGCGCATACATCGGCGAAGGGACTGTGATCGGGCCCAACGCGTGCCTCAAGGGATGCAACTCGATCGGCAAGAACTGCTCGATCGGAAGCGGGACGACGATCAAGAACAGCATCCTCCTGGACAATGTGAACGCCAAGCATCTCTCGTATATCGGCGACAGCGTGATCGGCGAGAACGTCAATTTCGGCTCCGGGACCCAGGTGGCGAACTACAGGTTCGACAGCGAGAACGTCAACGTGCTCGGCGAGAAGGGATGGGTGAACTCCGGGAGGAAGAAGCTCGGCGTCTTCGTCGGCGACAACACGAAGTTCGGCGTCCTCTCCTGCACCATGCCCGGGAAGCTGATCGGGGCGAACTGCGAGATCCATTCCGGAGTTATCGTGAACAAGAACGTGCCTTCGGGCGTGCGCGTGTTCAGCCGGCAGCCGATCGAGTTCGGGAAAACAGGGGGAGAATAGTCACCTGAACGGTTTCGACAGTTTCCAGAACTCGTTGAAATACCCCCTGAAAGCGTCGGCCACTTCCTTGCTTACTATCTCTATGGATATCGGGTCGGCTGATGGAATTATCACGAGGGTCGTATCCTTGTAGATGGTGAAATAAGCCGGGGTTTTGATATCCGTAGGCATGTATCTGGCCTCGCTGAAACGATAACTGTTCCGCTCCATGAGAATCTTACCCTCCACGCCCTGGTTGAAGAGGAGCCTGCACCTGATGCCAGCAGCGTCCCTCCTCTGATGGTCCTTCTCCCAATAGCCGAGCCTGTCCCATTCGGTTATCTGTGGTATGCCCAGAACACAGTATTCGTCCCCCCTTCCCAGTTTCAGGTAGGTGTGCTCGTGGGCTGTTTTCAGGCCTTTCATGCCCTTGAAGACAGTGATGCTCTCTTGGGTCGATGCATGCGCATAGAGCGCCATTAGGTTCGGGAGCTGGGCTTCGAGTTCGCTTTCCAGCACCTCGACCTCCCTCCTCTTTTCATTCAGGTAATCCCTGATCTTCGCAGGCTCTACAGCCTGGAAATGCCGCACGCCTCCCCTGTCTATATGGGAGGCGAGGCCCTTCCTCTCAAGTTTGTCAAGGATTATGTAGAGCTTGGAGGTGGAAACACCGGCTTCGGACGAAATCGCGCCTGTCGAGGACGAGCCCAGCCGAAGGAGGGCCTTGTAGGTCTTGGCCTCTCCCTCGGTGAGGCCTATCATCTCGAGTATGCTCTGTTTCATGCTACTCCCTAGGGGGGAAATCGAATTTAAATAGTAGTTTTGCCCACAGATTAAGATATTTGATAACTTTTGTGGTCCATATGGTTCCTGCTAAGAAGTCTCAGGGCATCGAGCGGCTCAGGTGGCATAAGCTCGCCGTTTACATCAATGGAAATTCCGGATTATTTGGCAATGGAGTGCCCATGGAAGAGGCCCTTCAGCGGGTAGATGAGGAGGGGCTGGTCATCGCATCGAACGCCCGGCTCAGCCGGGCCATTCTGGAACATGGTAACTGGCAAGATGATAACTGGCAGGAAATCTCCAAGGCATTCCCATGCTGGAGCGGGACTATGGCGGCCTATGACTCGCCGGGCAAGAAGCTCGGGAAACAGATAGAATACACCGATCCGGAAACGGGCATTTGCTACACGTTCCCGGTTCCGGAAAAGTATCAGGGACGGAAAAACGTCATCCTCGTCTCGGAGCATCCGAACTTCACCATTGTAAGGGATGGCGGCGAAAGAATAATCCAGGCATCAGAAGTCGATGCTTTGAAACAATTCCCTTCATCTAACGGCTGGTATGTCCCCAACTCACACTATGAAATTCCCCTTGGGGGGGAGTCAGACAAAAACCAATCATACTCCAGATTTCTCTGGAGAGCGGACCGAAGGGTAGGTCTTATCGTACGAGATGTTAAAGAAATAGAAAACTTCAACTTCAGGCGGGCAGTATACATGAACTGCCCCCCGTCCACAATGCGGGGTGTTGCCGTGGAAGGGACCTGGGGGCAGATTGCCGAGAAGAGGCGCCTATACGACCAAAAGGCGGTGGAAAAATGAACCTGGCGCAGAAGCACCCATCCAGCGAAAGAATCCGGGGCCCGAATCTGGCCGTATTCATCCGTTCTAACAGCGGCGCTCCGATGGAAGAGGCTTTGGCAAAAGCCGATGAGGCAGGCCTAGTGATCGCTTCAAACAAAAGACTGAGCCAAGCCCTTGTAGGAAGTGATGAGTATCTGAACATACGAGAGGTTTTCGATTGCTGGACTGGCACAATGACAGCCTATACCAAGCCCGACCAGAAGCTCGGAAAGATAATTAAGTACACAGATCCAGAGACAGGCGTTAGATACGTCTTCCCGGTTCCTGAAGAGCAGCAGGGAAAGAAAAACGTCATCCTGGTTGCAGAGCATCCGGTTTTTTGTTTAGTTAAGGATGGAAACGACAGGATTGTTCAGGCAACCGAAGTTGACGTAGTCAAACGATTCCCAACTTCAAAAGAAGGTTGGTTCCTTGGCGATCAGAAATACGATATACCTCAAGGAGATGCAGTAGACCGCAGGAACCCAGATGCTAGGTATCTCTGGAGAATTGAAAAAAGAGTGGGCCTTGTTGCCCGCAGCTACATCGGGCTGCCCGTCGATCTCGGAAGCGAGCCGTCCAATGCGTACGGGGTGGCTATAGAAGACATGCCGCTTTCGGTTCGAGAAGAAAATGGCAAACTGATTGTCGAGGGGACACCGGAGCAGATAGCCGCGGCTGCGAGGCTGCTCGAGCAATTGAAGGTGGGAAAATGACGCTGACCCAAAAAAATCCGGGCAAAGAGCGAATTCGGGGCCCGAATCTGGCCGTATTCATCCGTTCCGACCGCGGAGTCCCGATGGAAGAGGCGTTGCGCAGGGTGGATGAGGCCGGCCTGGTGATGGCTTCGAACAAGAGGCTGGGCAGGGCGCTTTTCGGGAATTACGAGTGGCACGCCATAAGCGATGCGTTACCTTGCTGGAGCGGGACGATGGTCGCTTATGACAAGCCTGACAAGGCGCTAGGGAAGGTCATCCGGTTCACCGATCCGAACACCAGCATGAATTACGAGTTCATGGTCCCAAGGGAGCACTGGGGCAAGAAAAACGTCGCCCTTGTGGCCGAGCATCCGGAATTCACAATCATCACCGAAGGCCTCGACAGGCTCGTCGTGGCGGATGGGGTGGATGCCATAGAGCGGTTCCCTCTCTCGAGGGAAGGCTGGTTCTTCGACGATGAAAAGCACGGAATCCCCCTGGAGAGCCGGCCCGCCCATCCGGACGGTCCGAGCGCAAGGCACATGACCCGAAATGAGACTGGCGTTTGCCTCGTTGCGCGGGGAAATGAGCGCGGCTACCACCCGCGTCACGTCGATTTAAGCGGCTGGCCCTCAATCGGCTTCGGCGTAGCTGTCCAAGCGGCCAACATGACGCTTCCTGGCGACATCGAGCCGCTTATCCGTGAAATCCGGGAGCCCTCGGAGGGCGGGCAGCTCTCGGTACGGAAGGAAAACGGGACGCTGATCATATATGGCGGCAGGGGGCAGATTGAGGCGGTCGCGAGGCTGCTCGAGCAATTGAAGGTGAAATGAACGGCTTTAACACGCGAGAACCCAGGCAGCCGATAGAATTCGGGCCGCACGGGCCGGATGAATAGGATTTTATTCTGTTCTTAACTTCAGTTAATCTCCTTTCTATCTGACTCACGGAGTTTGATGGAATAGACTGTGGGAACTTTTCTGCAGGGGTTGCCGAGCGGTCAAAGGCGCCAGATTCAGGCCCGCTTTTTAGGAAAAAGCGGGACCAAAAACGGTCTCGCTATAGCGGTGAACAGTCTGGTCACTTAGTGTGTTCGAGAGTTCGAATCTCTTCCCCTGCAATAAACTTTACCACAGTCCTACTCCTGTCAAAGTTCAATCAAACATCCTGTCCGGTCTCATTTCCCTGCAATTTTTTTCAGCTTATTTGCCTTCTATGAACAAATATCCGGTGCCCGCATGGATATGGACATGCAAGCGCTGTAATGGGCTGGCTGCCTTCGCGTTCTAGCCCCGCCGGGCCTTGACTCCGTAACCGTAAGTATCGATCCTGCGGATCCATTTGGCGAAGAATCCGGCGCATGTGAAGACGGCCGCGAGGGAAGCCATGGCCGGGAATGCCGCAATCAACAGCGCCCCCTCCAAGGGGGCCAGATAATACCGCGGGTTGTCCGCCACCTTGTATGTCTTTCCATCCACTTCGAGGAAACATCTCCGGGCAGAGAGAAGGACGGGCAGGTTCCCGACGCCGACCTTCCTGCTGAAGCGCACATCCTTTCCGAACGCCCCGGCCGCCTTCAGCGTCCCCCCCGCGAGCCGGGCGACCTTGTCTGCGAGGATTGCGAGATACCGGTAATCACCCATCTGGATAGTTCCCGGTTCGCTGTTCCGGATCGGGATGGCATCGTGTCCTGCAGCCTGGCATGGCTGAGCCGGCACGGTGCGGCCATGCCTGCTCCTCGAGAATCCCATAGATGCCGCCGCGGCCACCGCGTCGAAAAGAACTGATGAGATACGCCTGTCGATGAACCAGAACGCGGCCGAGCCATAGAGGAAGAAGAAGTTCCCCCCGAACGACCTGAGCGCAGAGCCGGAAAGGTACCCTGCGAGAAGCCCTCCCCGGTCATAATAGAAGATCCTTTCCAGGCTCGTCATGAACAATGACTGCAGAGGATGGTGGCTGGCCACGGCATCGGCATAAGCGACATCCCCAGATCCGGCGATACGCCGGTATATCTCAAGGTCCTCTCCGCCGAAATAGAACGGCAGGTATGTCAGTCCCACTTGCCTGAGGACCGAGCCTTTGACGCACCCGTATTGCGGCGGCAGGCAGCTGGGGGCCGGGGCCTCATCGGCGTATCCCGCGATCTTCGGCACGACCAGCGCCGCGCCCTCATCGAGCCCTGCCGAAAGCATCCGTACCAGGTCATCCGATTCGGGAAGGCAGTCGTCATCGGCCAGGATCACTTTCTCATAACCCTGCTCCATGGCGAATCCCTCGCCGCAATAGAACCCGCCGGCAGATCCGTAATCCCCGTTCGCCATCATGTGGACGACGTTCAGGCCTTCCGGGGCCTCCACGATCTCGTCGCCAGGCCCGTACACTATTACCACATCGAAATCCTTCTCGGTCTGCGACGAGAGCCTCCGCAGATGCTCGGAAACCAGCGCTTTTTTCCGGAACGTGGGGATGACTATCGCTATGGAGCCCTTCCTCTCCCTCCGGTCTGCCACCACCGACGCAAGCTCTGAAAGAGCAGGGCCTTCTCCGAGCCATCTGTCCATCATGATACCCGATGGTTCTACCCTACCGCTCAGATTTTATACCCATCCTACCATCATATTCGAAACTACCACACTAATCTATCCTCTATCAAAAGAAGGAATCCTTTATGGGAATCCAGAACGAGATAAAAAAAGACATCGTGCAGATCGAGAAGGGGATCGCAGCCGCGGAGAGCACCGTCGAGACCGAGCTGAAGAAGGACCTCGGCCTTCTAGGCAGCTTCTCGATGGGCTTCGCCGACGTTGGAGCCGATATCTTCCTCGCCCTCGGCCTGATCGCGGCATACGCGCACGGTCTCATGCCGCTCGCCATCCTCGCGGCATCGCTGGTCTATGTCTGTTCAGGCCTCGCCTATGCGGAGCTCGGGGCCGCGCTCCCCTTCTCCGGGGGGTCATCCTCGTTCGGGAAAAGGGCGTTCGGCGACCTCGCCGGGTTCGTCGCAGGATGGGGGCTGATGCTCGACTACACGATCGATATAGCCCTCTTCGCCGTCGCCTCTACAGGATACCTGTCATTCTTCCTCCCGCAGATACGGGAAGAATTCGCCCTCGTCTCAGCGATGATGATCCTAATCCTGATGCTCATCAATCTGCTCGGCATCAAGGAGTCTTCAGCTGTGAACTCAGCGCTCACGGTCGTGGTGATAGGCATAGTCATTATCCTCATCATACTCGGCTATACGACGGTCTTCAGCCCGGCCAGGTTCTCTGCAGGGCTCACCCCGATCGAGCAGGATCCGGGGGTGAACAACTTCCTGTATTCCATCACGCTTGCCATGGTGGCATTCGTCGGAATAGAAAGCATCTCGCAGGGGGCGGAGGAGACAAGCAATCCCGGGAAGGTGATCCCCCGCGCTACGTTCCTGTCCATCATATTCGTGCTGCTGTTCGCGATCAGCCTATCAGTGATGGCGCTCGGGATAGTCAGCCCCAAAGTCCTCTCCGACAACATCGACAATCCGCTTGTTCCTGTGACCCGCGCTCTCCCGTTCTCGGACATCCTGCTTCCGGTCGTCGCATTCGCCGGATTCCTGATCTGCTTCGTTTCAGCTAACACCGGCATCATCGGCGTCTCGAGGGTCGTGTACTCGATGAGCAAATCCGGCCTCATTTCATCAAAACTCAACTGGCTCCATCCCAGTTTCAGGACGCCATGGATATCCATAGTGATCTTCTCCCTCATCGCCATGGCCCTCGCCATCGTCGGGGACATGGTGTTCCTGGGGGAGCTCTACGCTTTCGGCGCCCTCACGGCCTATACGATGACGAACCTTTCTCTTGTGAAGCTGCGGGTGGAGGAGCCGGATCTGGAGCGGCCGTACAAGATCCCCCTGAATCTACGCATCGGGAGCGCGGAGATCCCGATCATCTCGGTGATAGGGATCATCGGATGCCTCGCGGTGTTCGTGCTCGTAGCACTCCTGCACACTGAAGGGAGGAATTTCGCGCTCATCTGGTTCGGAGCCGGACTGCTCTATTTCCTCGCGCATAGGAGATACGGGAAGAAAGCCAGATCTCTGCCGCTCAGCGGATGAACCTGAATCCGTCCGAGTCGAACATCCCAAGATCAGAAATCTTCAGATGAGGGATGACGAGCAGCCCCATGAACGAGAGCGTCATGAAAGGCGAACGGAGGGAGCATCCCATCTCCCTCGCTTTAATCGTCAGAGATCTATACCTCGAAGCAACCTTCCCGCCCGGCTCGCCGCTCATGAGCCCGGCAAACGGAAGGGGCATGGAACGCATCCCCTTTCCATCGAAGACTGCGAGGCCACCTTTCATCTCCATTATCCTGTTGGCTACTTTGCAGATCGATGCGTCGTCCGCCCCCACGATGCCGATGTTGTGCGAATCGTGCATCACGCTCGAGCCCAGGGCCCCTCTTTTTATACCGAAATTCCTGATGTAGCCGACGGCCGGTTTCGCCTTCCCGTATCTGTTGATGACCGCGATCTTGAGGATGTCCCTCCGGATGTCCGGCACGACGCCGTCCAGCTCGAGCTTCTCTGTTATTATCTCTCCGTCTATGACACCGATGACGAAATTCCTCCGACGGGGGCGGGTTGCGAAATCCGCAGGCTCCATCTCCCTTGCGCAGAACCTGTTGATCGGCTTCTCCCTCACCCTCCCGAACCTGACGCTTGCGCCAGAGAACACGCGCCGTCCTTCTATCCAGGTCTCCCGGACCCTGAACCCTTTCAGGTCGTCTACCACTACGAAATCCGCAGGGTCCCCCTCGCGCAGGAGCCCTGCCGGCAGTTTGTAGTGCTCGACAGTGTTCCTCGTGCAGCACTTCACGGCTACTACCGGATCCACACCGAGGGATACGCATTTGGAGAGGATGCGGTCCATATGGCCCTCTAGCAGATCGTCCGGGTGGGTATCGTCGCCGCAGAGCATGCTGGAGCTGCTCCGGAGAACGGGATAGAGCTCGGCCAGGTTTTTCGCCGCCGACCCCTCGCGCACGAGTATCTTCATCCCTTTCCCCATCTTCTCCCGCGCCTCTCCGAGCCGGTAGCACTCGTGGTCAGTCTCGATCCCTGCTTCGAGATACCTGTCCAGGTCCCTGCCGCTGAGGCCCGGGGCATGCCCGTCGACCGGTTTCCCTGCGGCTTTCGCTAGGGCTATCTTCCTGATGACCTCCGGATCGCGTCCTATGACTCCGGGGTAGTTCATCATCTCTGAAAGGAAGTAGACCTCCTTCATGGCGAGAAGCCGTTTGATCTCGCGGTGCCCAAGCGCCGCGCCGGCGGTCTCGAAAGCGGTTGCCGGCACGCACGGCGAGGCCCCGAAGAAAAATCTGAGCGGCGTCTTGCCGGAGTTCCGGATCATCCACTCGACACCCACGATGCCCAGGACGTTCGCGATCTCATGCGGGTCGGCCACGACTCCTGTCGTTCCATGGCGGACTGCCACCCTCGCGAATTCGCTCGGGATCAGCATGGAGCTCTCGGTATGGATATGCCCGTCTATCAGCCCGGGAAGGATATACCGGGACGGGGCCGAGGGAATCCGCTTCACCTCCCTGATTCTGGTGTCGAAAGCGATCTGCGCCGGATAGATGCTCTCCCCGAAAACATCCACCATGAGACCGGTCATCTTCTTGGGCATACCATTCCTCCCAATATCCGTTATCCCGCGTTTGCCAGGCAAGTCAGAATCACATCTTTCTTGCTTCTATAATATTTATATACTGGTCCTCCCTAAATACCATTACTGAACCAATCTCGTAGACTGGCAAAGAAGTCGCTGATAATGGACTGGATTGGTTTATAAATTATTCTGTTTTAAATAGTATAATCTGGTGTTAGAAAACTTTGCAAAGAGGATGGGTATATGGTTGGGAGGAGACTTAGACATAATTCAGGCTCTAGTGAAGATTTAAATTCTAATTATCCGAATGAGTCCAACGGTAGGAACGTGTTCCGAAGGTTCGTTGACCGCGTCTATCCGTATGTATTAGCATCGACGATATTGGGTGTCACTATGGCTCAACCGAGGCAGGCTACTGCTCAAGACCAGACCGGGGTAATGGATGTAGGCGCCGTTCAGAGGCTGAGGGGAGATCTTGTCACCCAGCTGACGGCTATCCGGACGACGCTCGCCCAGATGACCCGCGACGGCATCCCGGCCCAGGTGGGCGCTACCGACCGTGATATGCGCCGCCTCATAGACACCCTCGCCACCAACGCCACAGCCCTAGGCATTCCGGTAACAGGAACCACCCCCGAAGAGAAATTCCGCTCGCTCAACGAGTGGCTGAACGCCACATGGAGGACGAGGTCAGGCCTCAGCGGAAGGAACCGGGACAGCCCGCTCAACGAGGCCGCCCTCAACGAGCTTGAGCTCCGTCTCAATGTGGCGCTTGCAAGGCCCACCTCCGGCGCGGTCGCCGACCAGGTCCTCGCAGGACTGCGCGCAGCACCGGCCGACACAGCACAGCAGCCGGCGCCGAGCGTTGGCGGAGTGACCCCGCAGAGGACAGTCACCGCCAGTCCCGGCGATGCGATGAGGACGCAGAATGCCCAGCTCATGGCGGACCTCCAGTATATAGAGACTAACGGCGCGACAGCTGCTATCAAGACGCGGGCCCGCCAGCTGCGGACCCAGCTCGAATCCCAGTTCTCGGCACGGAGGCCGACACAGACCACAGTCGACAGGCTCGTCCGCGATGCGACCACATTCGCATACGGCAGCGACGGCAACAGCGGAGCGCTCCCGGCCGCGGTGCGGAGGGCGAACGAGACAGCCATCACAGTCAACCAGGGGGCCCAGCACCCCCTCGCCACGGAGGTCAGCGACCTTCTCACTTCGGTGCAGGGGATGCAGGGAGACGTCGCCCGCAGCATAGCCCAGAGGATACCCGATGTATGGCTGCTCGGCGATGCCCAGCTCCGCCAGATGGTGAGGCTCCTCACCCAGGCCCGCGACTCCCTCCGCGGCGGGAACGAGACCGACGCCCGCGCCAAGCTCACCGAAGCGGGCCAGCTGTTCGACCGCGAGCAGACCCTTTACCAGCAGCTCATCGATCAGCACATCCTCCCGATCGCGACGGCATCGAGGACCGCTATTGACGCGAGCGCCCTGCCGACAAGAGCCCAGCTCACAACAGCCCAGGGACGCGACCGCGGGACGACCTATCTCCTGCGCGGGGCCCGCGGCATGCAGAACGGCCGCGAGGACCTCCACAACCTGATGGACCGCCGTGTCACCGAAGCCACCAGGCTCTCGGGCCAGCGCGGAAGGCTATCCTACCGGCTCGTCTCGGATCTTTACCAGTCCGTGACCCTGGACGAGAGGACAGTGAGCACTCTCATCAGCATGTGGGAATATGCCAGGCAGAACGGCCTCGACACGCTGACCGGAGCCGACCGGAGCTCTATATGGAGCTCATACTCGAGGGCCGCTATGGCGATAGCAGACCCGACCTTCCAGGTCTTCAATTCATATTCGCGCGAGCACCAGCGCAGGCTGGTCGAGCTCCACCTCGGCCTTCCGGCCGGCACCAGGCTCACCGACGCCCAGTACCAGCCCGCGGCCAGGCAGCTCTCTGAGCTGCTCATGAGGAACATGCAATACCGCTATGATGATGTCCTCTTCGGTGTCTACGACGAGCTCTCGAAAAGGCCGCAGCTCGCCACCGATTCATACGTGATCGCCCTGACCAGGGTGCGCTCGGTGAGGCCGATCTTCGAGGCGGAATACTTCCCGTTCCTCGCTAACAACCCGCAGCCGACCGACGCCGAGAGCAGGATGTCGCTCGCAGACCGCACGGCGAGCATCAACCGCCGCAGGTTCGACACAGCGCGCGGATTCCTCGACACCGCCATCGCGAACGCCAGGGCATCCGGGATGGCGGACACCGACGACCTCATGCGCGCTGCAAGCGGATGGCTGACATCGACCGCCACCGCTCCGACGCCGGAGAGGATGGTGCAGATCGCTGATTTCCTCTACGCCATGGCCCTCGACCTCTCCGCTATCCGCGAGGCCGAGATCTGGGCTGCGAACGCCGGCCTCCGTCCGACGGGCCTGCCCGCGGCTTCGCTCACGCGCGCAAGGACGCAGCTGGACCTCGCACGCAGATCGTTCATATGGAACTTCTCAAGGACGCAGGTCGATCCGACCTATCACCCGAACGAACCAAGGAACATAGCGAACGGCGTGATAAGGATGCTCGCCCCTCCGGCATTGGCCAACACCGAAGCGCCTGCCATGTACAGCACTCTCGGCGCATACGGCAACCCCGCGAGGATCATCACCGTCGCCGACTCGGAGAACCCGACCAGGGACGAGAGGATCCGCGCCGCTGCTGCGGCTGAGCAGAGGTACATCTCGCTCCTGATCTCGCTCCGCGATAATGCCACGCTCTTCAGCGGGTATTCGACGGACCGCACGCTCGACAGCACCGGTATGGCAGGCCCCCGCAGGGCGCTGTTCTTCGGAATCGGGAGGACCGCGGCTCTCCAGACCGTGGGCCCGGATTTCCCGAGCATGGAATTCGTCCAGGCGAGAAGGAGGCCGACCATCGCTGCTATCGACCAGCACCAGGTGGGCGGAGAGAACGCGCTCGACGCCAACCTCAGGAACGTCATGCACGAGGACCTCGGCGTGTTCCCGTACGGACAGCTCTATGTCGAGCTCTACCGCGACACAGTCCTGCACCGCGACAACAGCACGCCGGAGCTCCTGCGCGGGCTGAACGTGGCTCCGGACCAGTATCCGATCAGGACCGGAACTCCGTACGAAGCCCAGGACCGCAGGCTCAAGGCGAGTCTCCAGGCGATAGCGAGGCAATACGGAATCCCGACAGACCAGCCGTTCCTGGGATCCCTGCGCTCGCGCATGCTCGAAATCTCGGCGTCATATTCAAGCAGGCCGCTGACCGAGGTCCAGACCGAAGTCAACAAGGTCTTCATGGCTTATCTTGACGCGAGGATCGCAGAGCTCGACTCGAGGCTCAGCGGCAATGTCATACTGGCCGACGGCCAGCCGATCGCAGTGCGCGACCTCGAGCGCTCCGCCTCCGCAGCCGGCGTCCAGCATCCGCAGACCTATTATATTACAAGGGCGCGCGAAGCCCTCGAGCAGGCACGGAGGCTGCGCACCGATCTCGCTGCGACTCCGAACGGGGACCTGCTCAGCGGTCCTGTCAGCCCGAGGGACGCGACCGCCATCGCCGAGATGGGCCTCGAGAGCCTCACAGACGGGCCGAACGGCCACCTGACGAACATACCCCGTCCGCTGAGGCCGCCGGAACCGACGATAACCGCTTATGTGCCCTCAGACCAGATCGTGGCGGACCGCATCGGCGGCGAACCACGGAGGGTGCGCTTCAGGGCCGACCGTGTGATGATCCAGCCCCAGACCGGGGCTGCTGTGCCGCTCGCTGATTACGAGAGGCAGCACGGGACGCAGAACCTCACGTACTACTGGTTCATCTACCAGGACCTGCGCGGATCGGCTGCAAGGCCGAGCGATGACCAGTATCTCCTGAACCCCAGATACCAGGAATCAGGACAGATCAGATACCTCGGCGTTACCCTGCGGAACGTCACCCTCACAGACGGAACAACCGGGGACTTCATAGTCAGGGTACGCGAGTCGGGCAGGGATCCGTCCACCGGCCCGCGGTATGATCCGATCCGCGAGAACGACGGCAGGGTCAGGCCGGAGAACGTGGTCTTCAGGCTGCGCGCCGGCACGATGGAGCCCATGAGGGACGCGATGCTCACCGAACGCATGCGCAGCGGCGGAGTGGCGTTCGAGAGGGCCTCTCCGGCGCAGACCGTCGAGGAGAACGGCGTCACCACGCCGGTCCTGATCGTCAGCCCAAGCGCGAGCTCGGCGAGCAGGTAATTTTTTCATTTCCGATCGATCGCGAGGCCGGGCCTCCGGCCCCGGCAGGAACCATGAAGAATCATGATACACGACCGAAATAGAATGGGAGGGAGACAGATGAAAACCACACTCGGACATGAACCAGGGAATTGCAAAGCATCGGCCGCAAGCAGCGTCAGGGATGCCGCGAGGCGGTTCGCCCTCGCAGGCGCACTCGGACTCGCAGTCCTCATCGGCGCGCCGGGATCAGCCCGGGCGCAGGAAGGGCCGACGTCGCAGCCTTCGGCTTCCCAGCCGGCTACGACCGGCCACAGCGCCGACCAGCTGCTCTCCACGCTCAACGCCCTGTCGGGAAGGATCTCCGATGCCTCCCACCCGCTCAATGCGTCCATCTCCACGGTGACGCTCGGCAATAACTGCGTCAAGATATTGGAGCTATGGAGGCTCGCCTCCGGCAGCAGGCCGGCTGAAACCGACCCCATGAGGGCGGTCTATGACCGGGCGATCCAGCTCTACGGCGACCAGAGCACAGCCGTGAGCACTCTCGCGCGGGCCGGCAGCGACGCGATCACAAGGCTGAGCGCATCGGTCCATACCCGTGACGAGGTCGGCGCCGGCGCGCAGTCCCTCGAGTCGACGCTCCTCCAGATCGACCGCGGCCTCGGCGAAGGCGACTCCTCATACACACCGTTCGATGCGGTTGGCACGAAAGTCACGTGCCTGATAAGGGTCGTCCGCGGAGGGGAAGCATGCTCAGAACGCACGGCCCCGAGGGCGACCGACAGGCCGACGACGCGCGAGCCGATCGCGATCATCGAGCCCCGGAC
Organism: Candidatus Micrarchaeia archaeon; assembly: GCA_046331685.1. Taxonomy (GTDB): domain Archaea; phylum Micrarchaeota; class Micrarchaeia; order Anstonellales; family Bilamarchaeaceae; genus Bilamarchaeum. Next base: position 64,343 of record JAXLQI010000005.1, read on the forward strand.
ATATGATCTCGGGTCGATCTTCTTCCTCAACGGATTCAACAGCAGGCAGGTCGTCGCGCTCGATGCCACCAGCACGCCGACCCTGAACTCGCTTTTCGGCGGGCAGGACAACGCCCAGGGCGCCATGAACGCGATCGCGAACGGCTACGCGATCCTCGCGAACTCTCCAGGCGACACGACAAGGCAGGCGGATGCGGCGAGGGCTATCCACGACGCATTGGCGAGGATCCCCTCGGGCAGGGAGATCTGGACAAGGCCCGAGTTCAATGCCGCGATGCAGGCCCTCGCGAGGGGCGACCTCCGCGGAGGCCTGGACCACCTTGGCCGCGAGACATCTTTCAACGCCGTGTACGCGAACCTGAACAACCTCCACCAGATCACGGTCAGCCAGAGAGCCGTCGCAAGGCTGCACACGGGCCTGATCCTGAGGTTCCCGGAGACCGACAACATCACTGAATTCACCGAATACCGGAGGAGCTTCATGGACCGCGGCTATGCCTGGGACGTCCTCCACTGGGATCTCGGCTTCAACTACACGAACCTGCTCATCAGCGGAAGGGAGCAGCAGCTCCGGATCGATCCGGCGCTCAACTCGGTGACAAGCGCCGGCGAGCCCAGGATGGTGGAAGGCACCGGGCATGCCGTCGACCTCCAGGCCAGCGTGACCTGGGGTGGAAGCATGTTCAGCCAGCCTGTCGAATCGACCCTTCTCGGAAGGCTCGGGGTCCTATGGTGGAACATCGACGTGCCTATGGAGATCGACGGGAGGACGCAGACGCTCTCGGCGAGCGCGACGCAGCCCTTCGGCGAATTGAGGTGGAACAACGAGTTCGTAGGCTACGAGGGCCGCACGGCCCCGTTCCGCTTCCAGCGATTCGGGATCGGGCTCTTCAACCTGAACCCGTACCTGTATTTCACCCTGAACCAGAGGTGGATGGAAGGCAACACGACAAGGCTCGATACATCCCTCACCCCGATGTATTCCCTCAACTGGGGGCAGAGGCCTGAGATCACCGACACGAAATATTACTTCCAGAACAGGGTCGGCGGGGACCTGCGTCCGATCGACGTCACGATACAGGCGGACCGGAACTGGACCATCTTCTTCGGCCCTGGTATCAGGTACGACTACAACTTCGATCCCAGGATACACACCATCGAGCCTTACATCCATGGCGGCGTGAGGTTCGCACGGGGTTTCGCCGCCGACATACGCGCGAGCTACCTCTTCGAGCTCGGAGGAGACGAGTCATACCATGTGCCTAACACCCCGACCGGATCGCTGAACCTCATCCTCACCCCGGCCCTCTGGGGAAGCAGCAGCACGCCGTCGCGTCCGTCTTCCGAACAGACGACGCCGGCGGCCCCGGCTCCGGCGAGGGTGGATGGCGGGGTACAGGCCAGCGGGGAAGCTGACGCAGGGACGGATGCCGCCCCTGAGCAGAAGCCGTAAGAGGCTGGAAATGGCGGTCACTTTCCCGTCGGTGGAGCACCTTTTTAATAACCTTGCTCCATCTTCATCTGTATCTATTTCGGGGTGACTGGAATATGGCTCAAGCGACTAGGGATAGAAGGACAGAAGAGGTCAATACCGATCAGCTTTTAGCGCTCGTACGATTGCTTCCGCGTGCGGTCGATGCGTCTCATCCGACCCGCGCCGCCACTCCGGAGTCATTGTCCGCGAACCTGCTGAAGATGAACCAGGTCCTGGATATCCTCAGGGGCAGCAGGCCCCCGGAAAGCGATGCCAGGAGGCAGGTCTATGACGAGGCTGTGCGGCTCCTAGGCGAAGGCCGAGGTAGAGACGCTGCAATAGAATTCCTACAGGCCGCCATGGTCGGCTCGATAAACAGGCTCGGCGAGCAGATGCGCCAGCCAGGCGCTACGGCAGGGGCCCAGCGGGATGCGCTCCTCCGCTTCCTCGTCCGCGTCGACCAGGGGCTCGGCGAAGGAGAAGCCAACTACGCGGGCTTCAACGGGGCCGGCAACACGGTTACCGCGCTGATCCGCGTGCTCCGCGGCGGAGAAGCGACGGCCGCGCCCAGGGCCGAAGACCAGGCCGCAGGCAGGTCGGCGCTTCCGCTCATAGAGATGCCCCTCCGCGACATGGGGCCGATACATCTCCTCTCCTCATCGTCGAGCGAATCCGTCGTCACGATAAACGCCACCACGAACCCGACCGTGACGTCCATGTTCGGAGGGCAGGATGTCGCCCAGGGTGCCATGAACGCGCTCGCGAACGCCTATGCCACGATGGCCAACCACCCGAACGACCTGGCCGCACAGCAGGCCGCCGCGAGGCAGCTCCACGACGCTCTCGCACGGATACCATCGAACAAGGAGATCTGGAACGGGTCCGTCCATCCGCGCTTCGCAGCCGCGATGCAGGCCCTCTCGATGGGGAACCTCCAGCAGGGGCTGAGCGAGCTCTCCCAGGAGACCTCGTTCAACGCCGTCTTCGGCGCGCTCAATAATCTTTATGTCGTATCGGTCAACCAGCGGTCGATCTCGATCCTCCGCGGGGGAGTCACAGTCCGCTACGAGTTCGACCGGAACGTAGAGGCTTTCACCGAATTCCTGAGGACCGCCCCGCGTGGAGAATTCCAGCCCAGGCTTCTTTGGATGGCACTCGGCCTCTACTACGAACGCCTCCTCGTCACAGGGGAGCTCCGGCAATACGCGGTCCAGCCCGGCGTCTCAGGGACCCCGGGCACGATCCGGCAGGTGAGCAGCCAGAGGATCCAGGGGACCGGCGACGTGTTCAGCGTCACCCCGCAGCTCGCCCTCGGCGCGAGCGCCTGGGGGAACCCGATGGAGATCGTCTTCCACTGCAACCTCGGCTACCAGAGCTATGACATCGGAGCCGATGTCCCTACACAGGGCGGAGGCACCCAGAGGGTCTCCGGGGGCCAGCAGGGATTCTATATGGGCGTATGGGGAGTGGAGACCAGATTCCCGGGCCGCGAAGGCCAGCGCTCGCTCATCAGGATGTCGAGGGCAGGCATCGGTGCCGTCGGCGACCCGAGGAACTTCTACGCGAGCGTCTCGATCGAAGGCAACTGGATGGAGTCGAACACCCTGAGGATACGATCGGAAGTCACCCCGCAATTCTCATATTTCCTGCAGCAGGCCCGCGTGGGGCTTGATGTGCGGCCCGCGGATTTCACCCACCAGGTGTCCCCGAACTGGACCCTTTTCTATGGCCCCGGCTTCACATGGGACCAGAACCTGGCTAACGGCGTATCGACGCTCACCGGGTACGGGGTCTTCGGATTCCGGTTCGACCGCGGTGTCGCAATAGACCTGCGCGGCGGGGTGGTAGGGGAGGTAGGTGGAAGGCCCGAAGAGCGGCTTCCCACGACTCCTTTCGCCGGGCTCAATATCACGATCACTCCACAGCTTTGGGGCGGAGGCGGCAGGCAGAGGCCTGTCGTCAGCGACGCAGTCCCCAGGCGGGAGAGGAGAAGGTCAGACGAATGACCAAAGCGGGTGGTGAAATGAAACTGAAACCGATCGCATATATCCTGCTGCTTTTCGCAGCGGTCCTGCATGCAACCAATGTCAATGCCGATTTCCAATCAGCCGATCCGACATTCCACGTCGCGACCGACATGCAGCTCACGACCGGTTTCACGCTCTCGCTCGTAAACGGCAGCGTTGCGAGCGGGAACCCGGCCAACATAGTGAACGGCGACACGGTCTGCAGCGGCTCGACCATCAGGGTCACGCCCACCGTGAACGCCAAATGGGCGACATCGAGCTTCACTGCCGTATCCATCTACCCGACTTGCGGCGGAGGCTACTGCCCGGGCATGATAGGTTTCGGCGGAGTGGTCACGAACCGCAACATCAAATGGCTCGCATCTGCCAATTATGACAACAACAAGCTTTTCGGCGACAGCAACGACTTCTCGCAGGACGCTGCCCGCCATGACACGCTCGATCCGTCAAGCTTCTCGAACGAGCCGGTGACCTTCAGCAACCAGACCGGGGTCTACCTGAGCGGGAAAGAAGGCGGGGCCAACGTCTTCTGCAAAGGCACCCTGGAATCCACCGACGGCGCCACGGTCAAAGGTAGCTCGGCGCTTCCGACCGTCTCGACCTTCGATTTTTCCGTGAGCGGATCCGGTTCGCACAACGTCGGCACGAGGCTCTCGGGGGTCAACTGCTTCGCGGTCGTGGAGAAGCACCCGCTCGAGAAGGTCTCCAACCCGCCATGGTTTTACTTCTATTACTTCACGCACAACGCGCCGGCGATACCGGCCGCCTCCGCGGTCAACACGATAAACATAAACGTGCAGAACTCCGGCGGCACCTGCGCGCTGCATGAGACGCAGGTCGCCGCGAGCAGCTCGCTTTCGGACGCAGACCAGATCATGATAAGGACGAGGATGCACAACACCGGCGACCCGATCAAGGTCACAAGCGTATCCGGCTCGAACCCGTCTTTCACAGTCGCTGCGTTCCCGGTCGGCCTCTGCGGGGTCCTCGGATTCCCCGGCGGCCTGTGCCCCGGCTCCAACGGCTTCAACGAGACCATCGCATCAGGCGGGGACAAGGACCTCTACGTGCTCGTAACGCGCGGAGGCGGAGCAAGCGGAGGCACGATCCTCACTTTCAACGCCCAGACCGTGTCTACGGCATGCGGAGGGGCCTCCTCATGCTCGGACACCGTCGACCTCACGGGCCCGATAACCTGCGGGATAACCCCTGCTTCCCTGACTATGGGCTCGCTGAACGTGGCGCAGTTCAACGTGGCTTGCCAGGATCTCGGCGGAGACCCGATCGCATGCGTAGGCGACAACTGGACATGGACCGATGGCCTGGCAGGCGGCTTCATCACGAAAAGCAACACGCAGGCCCAGGCGTACTCGACATCGCCTTCCGGCACAAGCGGATCGCTGGCATACGCCTCAGGAATAGCGATGTGCAAGTCGAACGTGACGCTGGACAACTCGATAAACCCGTTCTTCGAGTGCGAATTCATACCGCCGAGCGCGACAATGAACGTGAGCACGTCTAAGTATTTCACCCTGAACTGCTTCAAGAACGGGGTCCCGCACCCGCCGACCACGGCTACATATGATCCGATCGGCGGCCTCAGCGGAAGCACGGGCAACTCCAGCACGGCAGGGACGACCTTCTCGGCCGGGGGCTCACCCAGCACCGGAAGCCTCAGGGGCTTCGGGCAATTCTCGGATGCAGTGCCTCCGATTATCGGCGCTGTCGCCCTCGCGCCGATCAACGTGATCAACGGCTCGGGCAACGGCAGCAACAACAGCACCGACTGCACCGTGCCTACCGGATGCGGCCCGGGCGGGCCAGGCTCGACGCAGTACTGCACGATCGGAAGCGGACCGCTGAACGTCTTCACCGGCTTCTATGGCTGGGTCGGGATAAAATGCGGCGCAGCGGCGAACGAGTCGTGCACGAATGTGACCTGGAGCATCCAGCCTCCGGGCATCGGCTCGCTCCCCGGGAGCAACAGCAACGGCACCTTCGTGAACATAACCGGCGCGAAAGGCATGAGCGGCGAGATCGTCGCGACTGTCGATTCCCACGGGCACGGCTGCACCAAGCCGTTCACTATAGGGGAGCCGGCGTGCTACCAGCAGACCTGATTTTTTTATTTCCCTAAATAGAATAAGTCTCCAGCAATTTCGGCACTATCACTTCGTAATCTTTCTCTATCGCATCCTTGAGGTCGGTCTTCTCCCCATGCATGAGGAAGACCTTCCTGAGGCCCTTGACCGACCGGATGAACTGGACAAGCTCGCTGAAATCGGCATGGCCAGAGAGCCTCACGCTCTCGACCCTGAGGTTCAGCTCCACCTCCCGGTCGTAGACCTGGATCCTCTTCTCGCCCGAGATTACCTTGCTCCCTTTGGTCCCTTCGGCCTGATAACCGACGAAGATTATGGTGTTCCTCGGGTCCGGGCCGAGCTTCTCGAGGTAGAACAGCACCGGCCCCCCGGTGAGCATGCCGGATGTCGTCACAATGATGCACGGCTCCCTCAGGACGTCCTCCCTCGTCTTCGAGCGGGGGTGGTGGAAATTCGGGCTCTTGAACGGGTCATCCTCGCTCATGAGTATCCGCCTCTTGATGTCGTCATTGGCATATATCGCATTGTGGCGGTATATCTTCATCGCTTTCCCGATCATGCCCTCGATGAATATCTTCGTGGGGCGCAGGGCGCCCGAGCGCATGTAATCGTCGAGCGCGAGGAGCACCTCCTGGGCCCTGCCGACTGCGAAGCTCGGTATTATCACGTGCCCCCCCTTGTCCAGCGTCTCGTTGATGATCCCGATCATCTTCTGGTAGCTCTCCTTGTAGCTCGGGATGCTGTCGTCCTTGCCGCCGTATGTGCTTTCCACCAGGAGGGTATCGGCCGAAAGGGTGCGTTCGCACGGATCGAGGACCCTGGTCTTCCTCATGCAGATATCCCCGCTGAAGAGGAGCCTCTTGCCTTCGTCCTCGACCATGGTCATGGCGCTCCCCATGACGTGGCCTGCGTTGTGGAAGGTGACGCGGAAATCCGCATCGATAGGCTCCTGGTACTCGGCGATGCGCGCATCCCTCATCACGCCCTCGACGTCCTTTTCGCTGAACATCCTCTGCTCCTGCTTGCTCTTGTGGATGCGATGGTAATCGGCAAGGAGGACACCCATGAGGTCCCGCGTCGGCTTGGTGAGGAAGATCTTCGGCCTCGCCTTTTTCGAATAGACATGGGGAAGGTAGCCGCTGTGATCAAGGTGGGCATGCGAGATCGTGATATTGTGTATCCTGCGGAGCTCGTCGTCATGCAAAAGGGGGTACTCCGTCTTCTCCCCCAGCTTTATCCCGCATTCGAGGAGAAGGTTCTTTTCACCCCCCTCAAGCAGCATCGCAGCCCTGCCGACCTCCTGGGCGCCACCGTAGAATGTGACCCTCATATCATCCCCAATTTGATCTTCGCCCGCTCCGACATCATCTCGGGGCTCCATGGAGGATCGAAAACGACCGTAAGCTCGATGTCGAGATCCTTGAGATCGTCAAGCTTGGACTGGATGTCGTGGAGCATCTCATTTATCATAGGGCAGGCCGGTGTGGTGAAGGTCATCTTTATGAAGACCTTCTGCGGGCCCTCCTCCGCTTTCTGCCGGATATCCACATCGTAGACCAGTCCCAGGTCGACGATGTTCATGCCGAGCTCGGGGTCTGTGACCTTGCTGAGCTGGCCAAGGATATCCGTCTTAGTGACCATGGTCAGAATGGGCAGGGAAAGGTTATTTAATATTGGGAGCAAAATGATGCCGGGTGGTAATGGATGAAGGAATTCCTTGTAATCGCCGGCAACGATGTAGGGTCTCTTGCCCTCGTGGCCGAGAGCCTCGGCTCTGTGGGGGTCAATATCGAAGCGATCTCCGCCTACGGCCTCGATGGCAAGGCCATCTTCCGAATAATCACGAGCGATGTGGCCACCGCCACGAAGGCCCTCTCCAAGGTCCCGGATGTCCAGATAAAGGAAGCTGATACCCTGATCTTCAAGATGCCCAACCGGCCAGGGGAGCTCGGCAAGATGACACGCAAGCTTGCCAACAAAGGGATCAACCTTGAAAGCCTCTACCTTGTCAGCAGGAAGCCTGATTTCACTGAAGTCGCGATAAAGCCTGCAGAAAAAGACATGAATAAAACAAAAGAAGTTTTAGGGATAAAATGACCGCAGACGCGGTCCCTTTATTCTAAGGATAATTCGCTATGGTGACTGTCCCGCTCGCATTGGCCATGTTGGCGCTGGTCAGGCTGATTTGGACCTTCTTCGAATCCTCAGGCACATTCACAGTGGCAGTCGAGAATATGATCGCGTGCTCGCCGAGGCGCACCGGATTGCCGTTCGCCTGGCACCTGATGTCGAACACAGGATCGAATCCTACCGGGCCGACATAACGGACATTATATCCGCCGACCGGCTCATCGGTACCGAGCGGCCATGTGCCGGTCCTCGTGGCATTCGATACGCCCGGGCACGGCGACCCTGCTTCGGACCCTCCGTCGCTGACGCCACCATCCACCGGGGCGCCGCCGTCTCCGCCGTCGGTCACTCCGCCGTCCTTTCCGCCGGCGCCGCCGTCGGTCACGCCGCCGTCGGTCACACCGCCGTCCATGCCTCCATCTGCTGGAGCGCCTCCGTCCCCTCCGGTACCAGCGTCATTCTCGACGCAGCCTGCTTCGGAATCGCATCCGGCATCCGGGATTCCTGGCGCGCTGTCCTGGGTATCGTTGCTGCCGCATCCGGCATAACCTGTCGCGATAGTTCCCAAAACCGCGATCGTCGCGATCATGGTCTTGAACCTTGAGAATCTCGAGGGCGCGCTCCTTTCATGCGCCTCTCCATGAGCATCCTTCTGAACCTCTTTCCCGGCCCTCTCCTTTGCATCTATCATTTATGCATCACCTTTAGTAGTTGTTTTACAAGGTTAAATATGTCGCAAAACCTTTATAAACATTCACTTTTTACCACTAACTATCCATCCTCACGGATAGTTGGCGGTGTTAATCGTGCCGTTCATCACAGTCGCGCTTCCGCCGGTCAGGTTGAACTGCACCTTCTTCGAGTCCTCAGGGACATTGACGTCCGTGGGCGTGAATGTCGCTATCGCGAGGCCGAGACGCACCGGGTTGCCGTTCGCCTGGCACCTTACTTCGTAGGCAGCGTCCGCTCCAGAAGGTCCGGTGTATCTGATGTTGTACCCGCCGAGCGGCACGTCCACACCGACGTTCCATGCGCCAGTCCTGGTAGCGTTGAAGACTCCCGGGCAGGGGACAACCCCGCCATCGGATCCCCCGTCGCCGCCTGCGTCGACCCCCGAATCCACCGGTCCTCCGTCATGACCTCCATCTCCGGTCGGTCCGCCGTCACGGCCTCCGTCCTCGACACCGGCATCTTGTCCGGCATCCTGGCAATCGGCCTCGCAGGATCCTGAGTCCTGGGGGAAGCCCTCGAAGTTCGCTCCCGTGCAACTCACCAAGGCGGTGGCTGCTACCACCGCAAGGGCTTTTGCGGTCTTCTCCTTCATCCTGGCGAAGATCCCCTGCCTGGATGGTGCATCGTGATTCTCATCATTCTCGTTAGCGTTCTTAGGTCTTTTAATTTCCAAGATCTCACCTTCAGGATTAACCCACTAAGAGTTTATAAACATTCACTTTTTACCACATAACTCGCTTCCCCGCGCCCAGATAGGCTTATATGAGGAAATGCACTATTCCATCCATGCCTTCGCGCCCGGTGGTGCTCGACACCAATTTCCTCCTGATCCCCTTCCAGTTCAAGATCAATATCATCCGGGAGCTTGAATACCTGCTGGAAGTCAGCCACCACTTCGTGATCTCATCGAAGACGCTGAGCGAGCTGGAGAAGATAGGCAAGTCGATCGGGAAAAGCGGCATGGCCGCGAGGCTTGCGCTCAAACTCGTAGCAGCGAACAGGAACCGGATCACGGTGGTCCAGAGCAACGAGTACGTGGACCGATGGATAGAGGATTATGCCAAGGCGAACAACGCAATCGTATGCACGAACGACAGCGAGCTGAGGATGAAGCTCAAAGACCTGGACATCAAAGTCGTGACGATGAAATCGAAATCAAAACTGGGGTTCGTCTGATGGAAGAAGATGCCTTGCCTTTGATCTGCACTGGCGCGATCGTGCTTGCCGCTCTCGCCGTGGCTGTTTACATCATCCTGAACATGCGGGCGTTCTCCTATGAACGGAAGAAGGAAGGCGGCAACAGCATCATCACGATAAGCGCCAAACGGAACCTGGAGAAAGTGACCGTGCTCGCGCGCGTCGAAGGCGAGACAATGGCTTTCGAAAGGAAGAGGGTACGGAAAGGGCAGAGCATCGATTTCTCCTTCCCGTACTCGGATAAAAAAGCGAAGGTCACTGTTGAGATTGAGTCCGGGAGCGCTCAGGTTGTCGAGGTCTAGCCCTATCCTGCCTCAAAACCTTCGTATATACGAGCCAGAGCGCCAGCGCAACCAAAGCGAGCGGTATGAGGAACCCTGCCGCGAGCACGAGGAGGGTAATCGCCGCGGCGACCGCGCCGAAGAACATCGCCCCCAAGCCCTCCACAGACAGGCTGAGCTGCTGCGTGGCCGGCTTGTCCTCGTAGATATTGAGGACGATAGTGGATCTCTGGACCCTCGAATCGAGATACTGCTTCTGCTGCTTGAGTATCTCAAGGTCGGTCTCGACACGTGTGAGCTCCCGCTCTACGCTGAGGAGATCGCTGATGTTCTCGCTCTGGTCGTAAAGCTTCTGGAGCCGGGCGAGCTCGAATTCCCTGTTCTTGATCCTCGTCTCGAGATCGGTGTACTGCTGGGTTATATCCTCGATCTGGACCGACATGTCCTTGACTTCCCCTATCTTCTGGAGCATCGCCTGGACCTGCTCGAACTTGGAAGGGACGATCATGATCGTCAAGGAGTACTGCTTCCGGTCCCCGTACTCGGTATATGCGACATTCCCTATCTCAGCGCCCTGCGATCTCAGCTGGTCTTTCGCGGCCTGGAAACGCTCCTCGAGGGCGCCCTCAGGGACCTTGACCGTTATCTGCCCCGCCTTCGCGATCACCTGGGCTCCGCCGGCGCCGGAATCAGGGGCGACAGCCTTCTCCATCGCCGATACAGACGAGCCGATATTCCGTCCTACGCCGGCTTCCGAACCTATGCAACCGAACGCAAGCAACGCCATGATCAGGAAAACCGAAAGCAGCCTCAGGGGATCACCATCCATCAGTTCTGCAGGCTGGATTAAACGCCTTTTGGTTTCTTCCGCCCCCGGCCGCATTTTTAATCCGTGCCTCCGTTATCGGTTCATGATGCTGCTTTACCGGGGCGAATCCTTCGATGCGAACTTCTTCTACCATTCAGGGGTCGACATCGACCACAGCTTCCTGCTCGCCGACGGCAAGAAAAGGACACTCCTGACGCCAAGGATGAACGAAGGCGCCGCAAAGGCCGGATTCAGGGGCCGGGTCGTCGCCTACACTGATCCGGTGGAATCCCTTTCCAAGCTCGTCAAGGGCAATAGCGTCCTCTGCGACGGCTCGTCGATGTCGATGAGGATGGCATCGCGCCTCTCCAAGATATGCCGGCTCAAGGACGATTCGGCCGCGCTGCTTCAGGCCCGGGCTAAGAAGAGGGACGACGAGGCCGCCGACATCCGGAAGGCCGCCAGGCTGACCAGGGAGATATTCAGCGCCCTCGATCCCTCGGAAGCGAAGACCGAGCTCGACCTCCAGAAGCAGATCATGATCGAGACGGCCGAGCGGGGCCTGGAGCAGGCGTTCGACCCTATCGTCGCGACAGGCATCAGCACATCATTCCCGCATTACCGGGCCTCGAAGAGGAAGCTCGGGTCCGTAGTCCTTGTCGACTACGGGGTCCGCTGGAACCACTACTGCGCCGACCTCACCCGCTGCTTCATCCTCGATGGGGACCGGAAGAAGAAAGCGGAGTACGAGAGGCTGGAGGGGGTCTGCCACGCCATCATCGATGAGCTTCCACGGCTGCGGAACGGGAAGGATGTCGCAGGATTCTCTGAGAAAGAGCTCTCCAAAGCCGGGTTCCCCAAACTGATACATTCGATAGGCCACGGAGTCGGGCTCGACATCCACGAGTTCCCACGCCTCGGGCTCAAGTCCGAGGATCCGATCGCCCGGTCGACGCTCGCGATCGAACCGGCATTCTATTACCCAAAAAAATACGGGATGAGGTATGAAGAGACGGTCTGGTTCGATGGCAAAAAAGCCAGGATACTCTGAGGGCCATTCCGGTCAGCCGAATCGTTCATAGAGAGCGATGCTGCACGGGGAGACTTCCGAAACTGCTCTGAGTTCCGTCCGATCTGACTTCCCATTTTTTGTAAAACTTTTTTCCAAAAAAAGTTTTTGCAGGAGGGAGGATTTGAACCTCCGAAGACACTGAGTCACAGGATTTCTCGTGAACTTTACCCTCGGCAAAACGGGGGAAGTCTCCTTAAGTCCTGCGCATTTGACCGGGCTCTGCCACTCCTGCTCAAACTTTTAGGAACGGCAATGAAACAACGTTTCATTGCGCCCATTGTTCAAAGAACAATCGGGAAGTTTGATCAAAACGGGCCTGCTACCCCAAAACGGGGTGCCATCCAAAAATAGATTGTCCGAGTTTGTTTATCAAACTACCTTATATCAGGGAAAACTGGGGTTGAGGGAGATCGAAAGAACTCAAATTGAGGGAGATCGAAAGAACTCAAATTGAGGGAGATCGAAAGAACTCAAATTGAGGGAGATCGAAAGAACCGTAGGTTCTTTCAACCGTACATGGTGCCGCCTTCGCTGGCCTGCGGGCCTTTCTTCTTCGAGATCCTGGACTTCATGACGGCTTCCTTGATGTCCTTCGAGAACTCGGCCGCCTCTTTTTCCAGCTTCGCGGTGCTTATCGGGATGTTTATAATCCTCGAGAGGACCTTGAGGACGTTCGATGCGGCCTTAGGGTCGAGATACTCCTCGGACGACTCGGCGAGTATGGTCGTTATCGGGAACTTGTCAAGGGTCCCTTTGGTCAGGAGGATCCCGGTCACGCCGGTCGTGGCCCCCTCCCTGATCGGCTTGGCTATCTTCTTCTCGATGACATCCTTCACTATGGAGGCGTCGCTCGATACCACATAGACGCCCTTCTTCTCGTCCTGGAGGGAGATGCCTCCGAGCGAGATTATGGTCGCGGCCCCGACGGATCTCGCGAACTCGTATATCTTGTCGGCGACCTCGAGGCTTGATGAGATCGGGATGGTCATCTCGGAGATTATGACGATGATGTTCTGCTTCTCGGAGAAGTGGATCCTCGCGGCGGGCATCGGCTTGTAGTTGTGGATCGCGGCGAGCGGGGCGAATTCAGAGCTCGAAAGGTACCCGCCGAAGACCATCTGCAGAGATTCGACGACCTGCGATGCGGCGACGCTGCCGACCAGGCCGGTGCCCGGGAAACCCATGATGATCGTCGGCTTGACAAGCTTTTTCATGTCCGCTGTCTTATGAATCTCCACGTCGCCCATAAGGCTAGTATGGAAGGCCATAAGCTTTTATATCATTCGCATCACAAAGCGGATTATGGGTAAAGAATCAGTCTCGATGCCGATGGCGTCAGCCGGGATCATAGGCTTCTCGCCCGACATGAAGATCAGCGGGATGGAGATCGATCCCAAGATACTCCTTGCGGCCGTTTTCGCGGTCGTAATCCTGGTCCACGTGGCTAACTACGCGGTCCGCTACTGACCATCTTCCGTATCAGCCCGGAATGCCTCTCCTTCATCCCCTCTTCGGCCAGCACCAGGACCTTCATCCTCCCTTCCTCTGCCTGGCGGAGCGACTGGACGAGCTTGGACATCTCCATCATCGGCCGGAGGCCGTCCGGCGTATCGATCTTCATCCCGACCGGCTTGAAGAATTCATGCGGGAAATCTACTATCATCTCGCAGCCTGTGTCTCTCGAGAGATCGCGCTCCAGCGCATGCGCTTTCTCCTCCGTCCAGCCGTCTTTAGGGAAGGAATACGCTTCCTTGAACAGCCTGCGCCTGCGCAGCGCCTGCGCATACATACCCCCCTTCGCGGACCCAAGCATCGCGGCGAGTGCGCCCTCGTCATCGAGCACGGCGAAATCCTCAGGCCCGAGCGTCCCGTCGGCTATCGCGCCTTCCATGGCGCGGTAGAGCATCGCGGTCGCTATCCTGACGGTCTTGTGCATATAGACCGTAGAGAACATCATGAAACGCGCGACAAGCAGGTATTCGGCCGCTTCAAGGCCGCCCTTCCCTATGCAGAGCGTCCCTTCCTTCATTGCGAGCGTATGGACGATGCGGTCGATGTCTATTATGCCGTACGCGACGCCTGTGTTGAGCGCGTCCCTCTTGAGATAATCCATCCGGTCGGCGCCAAGGTCGGAAGCGACGATGCTCCCGAACGCGGAGGATCCGACATCGGCTATCTCCTGCGGCCTGTAGCTTTCAGAAAGTATGTCGGCTATCTCGCCATCGAGGATCAGCTTCCGGCCGAGCTGCTCATGGTCCCCTATATACTTACGGACCACATCCTCCCCTTCATGCGAGAACGCGGTGTGGCCTATATCATGCAGGAGCCCGTAGAGCTTGACCTTGGCCATATCCTCCTTGCCGAGCCCGAGCCTCCGGGCTATGACGAACGAGAGGTGCGCTGTGCCTATCGAGTGCTCGAACCTCGTATGGTTCGCCCCAGGATAGACGAGGTTGGTCACAGACATCTGGCGGATCCGGCGGAGCCTCTGGAACGGCTCGCTGTCGATTATCCTCTCCTCGAGCCCGGTGAACTCTATCGTGCCGTGAATCTCGTCCTTAA
>JAXLQI010000006.1:0-74867 GCA_046331685.1 Candidatus Micrarchaeia archaeon
AACACCGAGCTCATCCGTGGCGTCGTGGTGGACCAGGAAGTCGTCCACAGCGGCATGCCGAAGAGCGTGAAGGACGGCAAGCTCCTGCTCTTGGACGTGGCCCTCGAGATAGAGAAGACCGAGACCGACGCCAAGATTGAGATCACTTCCCCCGACAAGATGGAGGCGTTCCTCCACCAGGAGGAGAAGATGATGAGGGACATGGTCGAGAAGATCGCGGCGACGAAGGCCAACGTGGTCTTCTGCCAGAAAGGCATCGACGACCTGGTCCAGCACTTCCTCGCGAAGAAAGGAATCGCGGCGGTGCGCAGGGTGAAGAAGAGCGACATGGAGAAGCTCTCGCGGGCGACCGGCGCCATAATCGCTTCCAGCCTCGAGGACCTCAAGGAGACCGACCTCGGCTATGCAGGCCAGGTCGAGGAAAGGAAAGTCGGCGGCGAAGCGATGGTCTTTGTGGAGAAATGCAAGGACCCGAAATCGGTCACCATATTCGTCCGCGGCGGGACCGACCATGTCGTGAGCGAGGTCGAGCGTGCGGTCATTGACGCGCGCGGCGCCGTCTCGAGCGCTCTCGAGGACGGGAAGTACGTCATCGGAGGCGGCAGCGTCGAGATGGCGCTCTCGAGGGAGCTCCACAGCTACGCGGTCCAGATCGGGGGCAGGGAGCAGCTTGCCATACAGGCGTTCGCCGAAGCCCTCGAAGCGATACCGCGCGCCCTTGCCGAGAATGCCGGCATGGATGTCATAGACACCATCGTCTCCCTGCGGAACAAGCACAAGGAAAACGACGGCAGGACCTTCGGCGTCGATGTGATGGCCGGTAAAGTCGCCGACCTGAGCAAGTCCGGGATCCTCGAGCCTGCGAAAGTCAAGAAGCAGGCGATCTCATCCGCGACCGAGACCGCAAGGCTCATCCTCCGGATCGATGACATCATCAGCTCCAGGGGCGGCTCGAGAGGTGGCGGTCCGGGCGGACCGGGCGGCATGCCGAACATGGACATGGGCGGCGAGTGATTTTTTTATTTATCTCCTTTTTTACATGTTATCAAGGATATCTATCCGGATCTTCGGAGACGTCCAGGGCGTCTTCTTCCGCGCAGGCGCGCAATCGGAGGCCCGGAAGCTCGGCCTGAAAGGCTGGGTACGGAACGTCGAGGACGGGTCAGTGGAAGTGCTCGCCGAAGGGGAATCAGATATCCTGGAGAAGCTACTGGAATGGTGCATGCACGGGCCTGCCGGAGCGGCGGTCTCGCATGCCGAATATGAATGGCAGGGTTATATGGACGAGTTCAAGGGATTCGAGATAATGGACTAGATTCCACCGGCCTTTCCGCCTTCCTTGTGCATCCCTCTCCTCTTGGGGTAGGAATATCTCCTTGCGAATTTTATCTTCTTGAGCTTGAGGAGGACCTTCTCCAGCTGCTCGATCTCGAGATCGTCATCGAAATATCCGCGGGCCTCGTCAGGGATGTCTATAAGCCCGTTATCCTCGAAGCATATCGGCCGCCCCTCGGGATCGGTTATGGAATCCAGCAGGAAGGCCATCGCTGACACCTTCTCGCTCGCGTCCTTGGGGATGATCAGCCTCTCCTTCCCCTGCTGCCGGTGGAATTCGATCCCGTTGAGGATATCCTGGAGCATGTCGATCTCCTCGTCGGAGAACCTGTTGTCCTGGAGCCATTCTATCGAGTATTCGCTGAAAGCGTACTTGGTCACCTTGCCCACCTCTGATATCCTATGCTGTGCATGCTTTTTATTTCTTTTTCGGCAGGCGCGAGAGCGTCTCGGCCACCAGCCGGACCCCCATGCATGTCGCGCCCTTATCCAGGTATGGATGCGGCCATTTCACCGTGTCGACGGCGGCGATATCCAGATGCGCCCACTTGGTTTCGCCTACGAACTCCTTGAGGAACGCGGCTGCGGTTATCGATCCAGCCTCAGGGAGCTCCGAGATGTTCTTCAGGTCGGCCGAATCGGATTTCATCAGCTCTCCGTATTCGGGCCAGAGGGGCAGCCTCCACACCCTCTCATGGGTCTCGTCTCCCGCCTCCTCCAAGGCCCTCGCGAGCTGGTCGTCGTTGGAGAACATCCCTATGGCATGCCTCCCCAGGCTCACCACCATCGCGCCTGTCAGCGTCGCCATGTCTATCATGTATTCCGGGTTCTCCTGCGCGCCGAGGGCGAGAGCATCGCCGAGTATCAGCCGCCCTTCCGCGTCCGTGTTCAGCACTTCCACGGTCTTGCCGTTGTACATCCTTATGATGTCGCCAGGGCGCTGGGCGGTGCCCGAAGGCATGTTCTCGACCATGGGCATCAGGCCAATCAGCCTGATCGGGAGCCTGAGCCTCGAGACGGCCATGAAGATGCCGAGCACGTTGATCGCCCCGCTCTTGTCGTATTTCATCTCGTGCATGTTCTGGGCAGGCTTTATGCTGATCCCGCCGGTGTCGAAACAGACTCCCTTGCCGACTACGCAATAGAGGGGGAGGCCGGCCTTGCCCTTGTTGTATTCGAGCTTAATGAGCGCCGGCTTGTTGTGGCTACCCTGGCAGACCGAAAGGATCCCGTTCATCCCCATCCGCTTCATCCGCTCCTCGTCATAGACCGTGATATGCAGAGAGAGGTCCCTGGCGAGCTTCCGGGCCTGCTCCACCACCATATGAGGGGTCGCGATGTTCGCCGGCAGCTCGTCCAGCCTCCGGGCGTAATTCTGCGATTCGGCGTAGGCCTTCCCTTTCCCGATGCCTTCGGAGAGGTCCTCCTCGCTCACGATGAACGCTCTCTCCACATCGAAAAGCTCATCCTTCTTCGTCTTGAATTCGTTGAACTTGTATGCCGAGAGGATCGCGCCCTCGGCCATCGCCTGGGCCATCTTCTGCTGTTCGCTCCGCGGCACGAACTTGGCCGGTAGGTGCATGCACAGCTCCTTCTCCTTCATCGCCGCCGCGTAACGCACCGCGCTTCCTGCGGCCCTCCGCAGGTGATCGAGCCTGAACTCGTCCTTCTTCCCGAGCCCGATCACGATCAGGTGCTTGAACCTGGCTGATCCCCTCGTCGGGCTCGAGTAGGCCTGGAGGAGCTTCCCCTCGTATCTCTCTTTCTTCACGTCCTTGAGGAATCCCCTTATCTCGAATGGAGGCTCCTCGTCCTGCATCAGGAAAACACAAAGGAGGTCGGTCTTCAGATCTGATATGTGGGATTTTTTCAATTCGGCTTCCATGGAGCCTTTAACTCGCTCCGGATTAAAAAATCATCCACACGGACGTCGCTTCTGTGCCCGCCCCTGGTTTGGTCCCGGCGGTTTCGGAGAAACAGGTGATCATCTTCCGCGGCCTGCCTCATCGCATGGACTTCTGCATCTCATACATGCGGACGGTCTCTTCGGTCGTCGTGATCTCGCGCACGGTCTTGTCATCCCTGATCCTCACTATCCTGGGGAACCTGAGCGCGTATCCCTTCCCGCCGTGCATCCCGCACGTGTGGTTCGGGGATTCGGTGATCTCGTCGAATGCTATCTCCACGACATGTTTCGGCTCTACCCAGTAATCCACCCCGATCTTATGGTCGAGGTTCGCAGGAGGCCCTTCCGTCCGGATCTTCTCGAGCCTCCCTCGCATCTCCGCCATCTCCTGCTCGCTGAATCCTGTGGCGACCCTGGCCACGGTCTCGAGCCTCCCGCTGTCGCTGTTGAACACGGCCACGAGCACGCCGCCGAATTCGAATGCAGCCCTTGCCCCCTGTCCCAGGTAATAGCCGACGATCACCCCGTCAATCGTGTCGACCGCCCTCCCATAGGATTTCTTGAGCTTGATCCACGCGAATTTCCTTTTGCCTGCCGTGTAGGGGGCTTTGAGATCCTTGGCCATTATCCCCTCCAGCCCGGCGGACAGCGATTCCTCGAACCTCTTCTCCAGCTCCTCTGTGGTCGAAACAAGCAGGGAGTCGCTGGGCCTGAGTATCCCGCTCTTGAATATCTTCTCGATGCTCCGGCGCCTCTTCTGGTAAGGCTCGCCTGTCAGGTCCTTTCCCTCGAGGTAGAGGATATCGAAGACGAAGACGTTGAGGGGGAACTCTTCGGAGGCCGCTTCGATGCCGTGCTTCCTCCTCCGGTGCATCGTCTGCTGGAACGGGAAATACCTCTTTTTTGCCCGGTCGAAGGCGAGAGCCTCCCCTTCGAAGATGATCGGATCCTGCTTCAGCTCACGGACGGCGGCCACTATGTCAGGGAACATGTCGGTCATCCTCTCCAGCTTCCGCGAATAGAGTTCCACCCTCCGGCCTTTCCTGTGGCACTGGAGACGGAATCCGTCGTATTTCATCTCGACCCCGCACTCCCCGAGCTTCGTGATTATCTCGGCCGGAGTGCTCAGTCTCTCGGCGAGCGCAGGCATCAGGGGCTTGAAAGGCCTGACGGAGAACCCTCCTATCCTCTCAGGCTCTGCATAGAGGGCGCGGGCCACTTCGCCCATGTCAGCGCATACGTTGTAAGCCCTTTCCAGGGGCTCGCGGAGCGACCTGTCCCCGGCCACGGCGACCGAGAGGGAATCCAGAATGGTCGGGTCCCCGACGCCGAGCCTGAGGCTCCCGATGACGAACCTAACTATGAATCTCGATTCGATGGGTGTTGCGTTGTTCAGGAGCTCGATTAGGATCTTGATCTTGTGCTCCTGGCTTCCCTGCCCTCCCGCCTTCGCGATGCGCATCATGGCGTCATAGACGTAAGTGACGCTCATCTCCGTGCTGGACAGCGACGTCTGCTTTTTCGTCGCGATGAGCTGCTCGGCGGTGTCTCCGAGGTCCCCGCTTTTCTTGAAGCTCCTCTCAACTTCGCTTGCCGTATAGCCGCTCGCTCCGGCGATCGCGGCGATGGCGAACCTCTCCCCCAGTCCGAGGTCGATGCCTTCATACGGGGGGGCGAGGATGCCCTGCAGCATGTAAACGAGCTCGCCTATCTCCTCTTTCCCTGCCTCTTTCAGCAGCCCGGCGAGGATTTCGGTCATCTCCAGCCTCCCGCTTTTCTTCTCGATACGGCCGAAAACCGAGGCTACGGTGGAAAAGAGCATGAATCGCTTCCGCCATTAAGCAATAAAAAACCCTTCGGGCGGCCGCACCGCGATTGATGCTGCATGATTTACGTAGGAAATGATGAAGGCAGGGAAATCGTCCGATTTTGGTCAATCTATATAAATATTTTCTTCGAGTGATACCCATGTCTCGGAATTTGAACCTTCTAGTCGCGTTTTTGGTACTCTGCGGATCGTCTTTTTCGGTGAATATCTCATCCTGCACCAACATCACCTCCGCAGGCACTTATAACCTGACCGCCAATATCAGCGGCAACCCTTTCTCCTACTATTTCGGCTCCTACACGACGTGCGTCAAGATAAGCTCATCCAATGTCGTCCTGGACTGCGGTTTCAAAAGCATCACGGCGACAGGCAACGCCGCGATTGAGGTCGAGGCCCCGGGCTCGAATGTCATAATCAGGAACTGCGTCCTGAACAACGGGATCGGCGTCGATGTCCTCGGCATGACCGGAGGAAGGATAACCAACAACTCCATAAACCCGAGCTACGCCGGCATCTCTGGCGTCCTCGCCTTCTCAGGCTGGAACGGCAGCGATATCCTCTTCAACAACATAACCGGAGGTTCCTACGGCATCTGGGAACCGGGCGACGGCAATCTCATCGGGAACAACAGGCTGATCAACCAGAGCTCGGTCGGCATCATCGATGGAGGGACCGGTAATGACCACAACGCCAACTTCGTCAGCGGGAGCGGCGGGGACGGCATGCTCCTCGACGGGACCAATCTCAACGTCCATGGGAACACCGTGACGAACAGCGCCGGGGTCGGCGTGGATTTCTACGGCTATGATTCTAACTTCACATCCAACACGGTCTCGAACAGCGGAGGCTACGGCATCCAGGCCGGCGGCCAGGGATCCGGCGACTATACGCCGTTCCTCGGCCGGATTTCATCGAATTCGATACATGACAACGGGGACACCGGTATCGAGGTCCGGGGCGCCCAGAACCTGACGGTCTCAGGCAACGATGTCTATAACAACGCCGAGGGCATCCACCTGCAGAACAGCGCCGGGGAAGGGTTCCACCCGGCACTCTACAATGTCTTCAGCGGCAACAACGCCCACAACAACGCGGGCGACGGGTTCAGCGTATCGGGTGTGGCGCTCAACCAGTTCATATCGAACACAGGCTCCAACAACGGGGGGCGCGGGATGGCAATTGACTCGTCCGACTCGATCCTGGTGGATCCCTCGACCTTCTGCAACAACACCGGCGGCGAGGGAGTCCTTGTGAGCGCATCCACGAACGTCAACGTGACCGATACGGTGGCGTGCAACAACGCCTACCACGGCATCCACTACTCGAATACAAACGGCTCGTTCGTGAGCGGGGATACCGCCTACTCGAACGGCGGAGACGGGATCGCGCTCGACAACAGCGCGAGCGGCAACAACGTCAGCCTAAACACGGCCTACGGCAATACCGGGGCCTTCGCCCCGGGCACGGGCTCGGACGGCGTCTACCTTTCTGGCAATGCGAACAACAACTTCGTCTCCAAGAACGTCGTCTATAATAACGTGAATACCGGCCTCTCGGTGACCGCCAGCACGAACAACACGGTCATCAACAACACCGCCTACAGCCAGCAGAGCTTCTATGGGTTCTACATCAACGGGGGCACCGCGAACTTCTTCACCAACAACCTCGCCTACAACAATCCAGGCCCCGGGTTCGTCCTCAACGGCGCCACATCGAACACGCTGAGCGGGAACACGGCACGGAACAACAGCGGCGCAGGGTTCTATCTCTCAAGCAGCCCCTCCAGCATCCTCACGAACAACACCGCATACAACACTCCGGGTGATGGCGTATATGTCCTCAACTCGAACCTCACCACCCTCACATCCACCCACCTCTACAACAACAGCCAGGACCTCCATCTACTAGGGACAGGCATCGTGTTCAACATGACCGGCACGGTCTTCGACAACCCGGCAGGCAACTTCCAGAACTACACCAACCTGTCCGTCAACGATACGGTGAACTCTGAATACGGGATGGAATGGTCTGCCCAGCCTGCGGCTACGCCGCTCGCTCCCGGGAAATATTTCTCTTTCGCAGGGAAATTCGTGAACATCACGAACTACACCACCACGTCCATCGATAAGCTCGTCTGGCACTGGGCGAATTCAGAGCTTTCCGGCTATAACGAAGTGAAATTCGAGCTCTGGAAATACAACGGGACATGGAGCCTCCAGAACGGCACTCCGGACATAGCCGGGAATCAGCTTTCGCTCTCTGGGCTGTCCTCATTCAGCACCTTCGCGGTCCTGCAGAACAATCTCACGACGAATGTCACCGCGGTCAAGCTCGACCAGACCGCCGCCCAGCCATCGCCTGGCGGCCTTGTCCGGTTCAACATCACGATATCCAACACCGGCGACAATTTCCTGAACCCGGTCAGGGTCGTGGACATCCTGCCGGCCGGGCTGACTTACTCCTCGGCCTCGCCTGCGCCGAGCACGGTGGCGGGACAGACGCTGACATGGAACAACCTCACCAACCTCTCTTCGGGCAATTTCATGGTGATATACATCAATGCCACCGTGAACGCAGGCCTCGTGAACTCGTCGGTGCCTTCGCTCACCGTGACCAACAGCGTCTCCACGAACGGCACCGATCGGTACGGGAGCAATGCCACATCATCCAGCGCAGCGAACGTGACGGTCCTTTACACCAACGTCACACTTGTCAAGGTCGACATAACCCCGCTGCCTCCTTCGCCTGGCGGCCTTGTCCAGTGGAGGCTCAATGTCAGCAACCCGGGCCAGGTCACCCTGAACCCGGTCGCCCTGACAGACACTCTCCCATCAGGCTTCACATTCAGCGCGGCCGTTCCCGTCCCGACCTCGGTCGTCGGACCGGCCATCTCCTGGGCGAACATAGGGCCGATAGCCCCGGGCGCATCCGTCCTGGTCTATGTCAATTCGACCGTGGACAACAGCACCGCGAACGGCACATACACCAACAACGCGAACGTCACCGGCAAGCCGCCTAACGGCAGCAACGTCACGGCGGCCGATTCGGCTTCGGTGGGCGTCTACGCTCCGGCGGTGAACGTGGTGAAATCGGTGACCAGCGTGACCTACCAGGTCACCCAGAACGCGACGTTCCTGCTCAACGTCACCAACACCGGCGCGATCAACGTCACGCTGTCGATCGTCGATGTGCTCCCTCCGGGCGAGCTGTTCCAGACCGCCACGGTCCCGCCGACGACGGTCTCCAACCAGACCCTGATCTGGACCAATATCGCCCTGCTGCAGCCCGGGCAGTCTTTCGTCACGGTATACAACGCCACGGTCAATGTTCCGGGCCCCCTGACCGACAACGTCACAGCGACCGGTTCCCCCCCGAACGGCAACAACGTCTCGGACAACTCTTCGGCGACGGTGGATTTCATTCCGCTGCACACCCCGGAGAGCCCGCCGTCATCGAACGAGTTCTCTGTCGAAGTGTCATCAACCTGTTCAGGGAACCTGGTCAGCGTATCGAATTCAGGGCCGGTCGAAGGGGCTGATGTGAAAGTGGACGGGACGCCGGAAGGCTCGACCAACAGCAGCGGCCAGGCCGGGTTCGTCGGTTGCGGCAAGACAGTGCTCGTCCGTGTGAGCAAATCCGGATTCGATGACAAGACGGTCGAGAAAGCGCTGATATCATGCACGCAGTGCGTCCCGGAATGCCAGAACGATACGGACTGCCCATCTGACAAGAGATGCGTCCAGAACAAGTGCGTTCCGATTGACTGCAGCTGCGGAAAGGTCCAGAACCACGCCTGCGCTGCCTACCAGTGCTGCTCTGACTCGGACTGCCCGAGCGGCCAGTCGTGCACCGACCACGCCTGCAAGCCGAAACTCGGCTGCACGTCCGATGCCCAGTGCGCGGACAACCAGGCATGCGACATACCTCCGGGAGCCGCAGGCGGCGCATGCAAGGACATCACCGGGCAGTGCGGTGCGGCGAAAGGCCACAAGTTCGTTCCATACGGCTACGAATGCGGCACAGAACCCGGATGCCCATCCTGCCCGCAGGGCAGGTACTGCGTGGAGCACAAGTGCCTTTCCAATGACATAACCTGTCCCTCGACAGCGGTCGTGGGCGACAACAAGACCTGCCTGCTGACCGAGAACGACAAGGCGTGCGGGCCCGGCCAGAACTGCACTGCGCTGGTCACGACGCCGGACGGGAAGCAGTACTCGGTCAACCCGGACGAGAACGGGAACGTCCAGGTGCCGGCGCCGCTGAGCGGCAAGATAAAAGTCACCCTGCTCAAGGACGGGAAGGTGGTGAAGGAGGTCTTCATCGATGTTCTTCCCAAATCCGCGCCTTCCGAGCCTGAGAAGCCCACTGCGGCAGGGCCTGACATGTTCTCTTCGCTGTGGCTCCTGGTGCTGCTCGTGATCGTGGTGCTGGGGGTAGTGTACTGGAGGAGCAGGGGCCAGAAAAAGTGATTATTTTTTTCCTTCTATGAATTCTACGGCGAGCCTCTGCGCTACGTCATCGCTGAACTGCTCCGGCGGATGCTTCATCAGCCATGCGCTCGGGCCTACCAGGGGGCCGGCCATCTTCCGGTCGAGGGCTATCCTGCAGTACCGGATCGCATCGACGACGATGCCCGCCGAGTTCGCCTTGTCATCGACCTCGAGCCGCACTTCCATATTGAACCCTATCCCCGCCCACATCTTCCCCTCGATCCTCATGAACATGAGCTTGGTGTTGCCGAGGAACGGGATGAAGTCGGACGGGCCCACGTATATCTGGTCGTCGGGCAGCCTCTGGGAGAGCTGGGACTGGACCGATTCGGTCTTGGATATCTTCTTCGAGTGCAGCCTCTCCTGCTCTTTCATGGAAAGGAAATCGGTGTTGCCGCCGACGTTGATCTGGTACGTCTTCTCGATCCGTGTGCCTCTCTTGTCGCATAGCTTCGCGAGCGTCCTATGCACTATCGTCGCTCCGACCTGCCCTTTGATGTCATCCCCGATGATCGGGATCCCGGCATCTTTGAACCTCTTCGCCCACTCAGGCTCGGAAGCGATGAAGGAAGGCATGCAGTTGACGAAAGCGATCCCGGTTTCCAGGCAGACCTGCGCCCAGAACTTCGTCGCATTGTCCGAGCCGACCGGGAGGTAGGATACGAGGATCTCAGCCTTCGTTTTCTTCAGCTCGGCTATAGCCTCCTCCTTCAGCTCTCCGATAGGGCGCTCGGAGACAGGCATGACGACCTTGTAGACATATGTGCCGACGCCGTCCAGCTGGGGGGACTGCCTGACCGCGACATCCTTCATCGAAGGTATCGAATCCACCCATCTCACCTTGTTAGGCTCCGCATACACAGCCTGGTTCAGGGGCATCCCGACCTTTTTCGAGTCCACATCGAAGGCCGCAACGAACTCTATGTCATGGATCGAATAGCCGCCCATGACCGGGCTCATCACTCCGACGACCTGCTCCTCTGGATTCCTCCTGTAGTATTCGATGCCCTGCACGAGACCAGCGAAACAATTCCCCACTCCGACTACCGCGCATCGTATCTTAGCCATTACATCACCATGCCTTATGTCCATTAACTATTTAGCTAATATTAAATAGTATGGTCCTCTTGGGTAGCGCCGTTTGCGCAACCCTTATAAAACGCTCCCGTCAAAGTATTTCCCGTCAGTATACCTATACTGGCTAGACTCTCCCCCGCGTTTTTCGTCGCGGGAGGCGAATGACGGAGGAAATCTATGTATCACATCAAGACTATCGAAGACCGGATAAGGGTACCGCCATCCATGTTCGGAAGCCAGATCGAGGATGCGGTCCAGAACATACTGAGGACGAGATACGAAGGCAGGATCTACAAGGATCTCGGCATCGTCCTGTCCATCAACAACCCCAAGGTGCTCTCGGAAGGGCTGATCATACCGGGGGACAGCGGCGCATACTACACCGTGCAGTTCGAGGCCCTCACTTTCTATCCGATCGTCAACGAGGTCTACAAAGCCGAGATCAAGGAGATCGTCGAATTCGGGGCGTTCGCGTCCATCGGACCGTTCCAGGGGCTGCTCCACGTCTCCCAGATCGACAAGGAGAAGTTCTACTACGACAAGAAAGCGAAGAACCTCAGCTCGAAGGTCCTCAAGAAGGTCATCAAGAAAGGCGACGAGATCATCGTGAAGGTCTCGACGGTGAGCATGAAGTCCACCTCGTCCGACACCAAGATCGGCCTGACGATGAGGCCGGACGGCCTCGGCAAGCCCGAATGGCTCGAGCAGAAGGCCGGCAAGAAGAAGGAGCCGAAGAAAGAGGAGAAGAAGGAGGAGAAATCATGACCGCATGCAGGCAGTGCCGCTATATCATCACGACCAAGGAGAAAGTGTGCCCCAAATGCGGCGGCGAGCCGTCGGACAAGTATTCCGGCATGGTCGTCATCCTCGATCCGGTCAAATCCGAGATAGCGAAGGTCGTCGAAGTGAACGCCGTAGGGGTATACGCGATCAAGGTCAAGTGACGCTCACCTTTTTATTTTATGCCTTCTTTATCCCATCGGGGGATGGATGAAGGGCTACGCCTCATTCTTGATAGTGCTGTTTTCGCTGTTGCTAGCCCTTGCTCTCTGCAGGCTCAGGCTCTCATCCGATGATCACGACCTCTCCCGGGCGATCATCGAGGAACGCGCATACGGGGTGGTCATGGACCAGAAAGAGGCCTTCCGCGAAGCGGCCCGCTCAGGCGCTGTTTCAGGATTCTCCTCTTACGACCTGTCGCACGATCTTGGAAGCTGCAGCCATTGCCCTGACCATTTTTGCTCGCCGCCCCTTCCCGGCGGGCCCAAGACTCCGAACGACTGCGACGCGATCCTCTGCTCCGCGTGCTTCCGCGGGGATGAAGCCCGGGAGGCGGCGGTCGAAGGGGCCCGGATGCGCGCAGGGCTCCTGCGGACCCATGTCTTCGACCAGGAATTCCAGTCTCTGGTCGGCCCTGCGGATTTCGAAGCATACCTGCGTGCCGATCCTGCAGGCAAGAACCTGCTCGCTTTGGATAGGCTCAGGCTGAAAGGGCCTCTTTCGCTTGGAGCGTCCTCTGTGAAGTTCGGGATCTCCGCTTCCGGCGGACTGCCTGCCGGTTTCGTGATCCGCGCCGAGGGATCCTCATGAAAGGCCAGCTGGCGTTGGAATTCCTTCTGCTGTCGGCTCTGTCGGCCGCGGTCATCCTGCTCCTCTGCATTTCGCTGGACGGCCAGATCCGGGCGGCCAATCTGAAGGCCGCAGAGATGGCGGACGCGCAGGGTGCTGAAGATGCTGCCCGCGCGGCAGAGTCATCGCTGAACGGCGCGCTGCCGCTCGGGAGCGGGACCGGAGGGCGCCGGATCGAGAACGGCATCCTATATTTTCCGGAGGGCGGGAAGCTTGTCGAGATACGGGGTGTGTTTGTCTATGACGGAAGCGAACCGGTATAAGGGATTCCTCTCTTTCGATGCATTGGCGAGCATGCTGCCGGTGCTCGTGATCCTCCTCATCCTTGCCGATGCCGCATCCTATCTCTCTTCGGAGGCAAGACGGTCGGCAGAGCGGCAGGCCCTTTTCGACAGGCTCCTGTCGGCGGCCGACTACACGGTCAGGAGCGGGGCGGTCATGAGGAGCGGGCCGGTCCGTTATCCTAACTGGATCGACGAACCGCTTCTGGACGCCGCTTATGTGGGCGCCCTTAGGGCCTCGGAAGGCCTCTCCAGGTTATATGTTGGGCTCGATCCGCCCGGGGAGAAGTTCGGCATGTGCGTCTACCGGCTCGTCGTAGCAGGTCAGTCCAAGACGATAAGGCGGCTTTTCGTGTGCGGTGATTGAATGCAGACCTTCGGATCGCTCCTCTCGCTCCTTCTTTTCCTCTCAGCCATCTCGGCTATCCTTCGGGCCTTGCCACCACCGGCTCCTCCTGACGATTCGCTCTACCGCATCCAGCTGGCCGAGGACGAATGGAGGGTATTATCCCTCAGGGGCAGGCTTGCCGATTACCCGGGATCGAGGGATGGGCTGGAGGACGATCTAGGAACTTTAGGCGGCCAGACCGGCATGTGCATCTACCTTGAGGGGATCAGGAGCACCAACTGCAGGGATGCGCCGCTCACGCTCGTCAGCGCCCGGATACGCCGGACGGTGATCGAGAACGGGATGCCGCGGTCCGTCACGCTGACGATCGGAAGGTAGCAGCGACTTCGTCTTACGACGTATCAACACGAATATAAACATTTTCGGCGATAGCTGATCATTCGCCCGGGCGAGAGGCATCGCTATGATCCTCCTCACCGGGAAGAGGGTGATATCTGATGATCGAACCGTCTACGAGAAGCGAACTTGTCTCTTACCCCATTCGCGATATAGTTCAGGAAGCGAAAAGGCTCGAAAAGCAGGGCACGAACATGATCTACCTCAATATCGGGGATCCTGCGCCTTTCGGTTTCCGCCCTCCTGCCCATGTCCTCGACGCGGCGGCCGAAGCGATCCGGCAGAACTACTCGGGCTACGCTCCGTCGGAGGGAGACCCCGAGCTCAAAAGGACCATAGCGGACTTCGAGAAAGTCGCCCCGGAGGACGTTTTCGTAACGTCCGGTCTCAGCGAGGGAATAGATTTCCTCTTCCAGGCCATGGTCGACCCGGGCCGCAACATCCTCCTGCCGAATCCGACCTACCCCCTCTATGTCACCAAGCAGAGGATAAGCTACGGCACGATGGAATTCTACGACTGCGACGGCAATTTCGAGCCGGACCTGGAAAGCCTCAGGAGGAACATCAACAGATACACGAAGGCCATCCTCGTCATTAATCCGAACAACCCCACAGGGGCGGTGTATTCAAGGAAAACCCTCGAAGGGATTCTGGACATAGCAGGAGAGCACAAGCTCCCGGTGATCTCCGACGACGTATACGACCAGATGGTGTTCGACGGCGAAGTCACGAACATGCGGAAGATCTCGAAGGATGTCCCGGTCGTATGCGGCAACTCCCTTTCCAAGAATTACATATACCCCGGGGCGAGAGTCGGCTACATGGCGTTCCACGGTGATGGCTGGGGATCCGTGAAAGAGGCGGTCCAGAGGCTCTGCAACCAGCGCCTTTCGGTGAACTGGGAGATGCAGCGCGCCTATATCGCCGCGATAAAAGGGCCCCATGACCATATCGCGAAGTTCAACGCCGAGCTGCGGAAAAGGCGCGACGTCCTGGTCAAGCGTGTCCGGGGTATCGACGGCCTTTCGATCGCACCGCCGAAAGGCGCGTTCTACTCCTTTATCCGGATCGAGAGCGATAAATGGAAGACCGATACGGATTTCGTGAGAGGCCTCCTCAAGCACGGGGTGGTCACTGTCCCGGGTTCAGGTTTCCAGCCGAAGTCCGACGGGAAATATTTCAGGCTCGTCTTCCTGCCATCTGTCGCCGAACTCGACACCGCGTTCGACCGTATAGAGAAGTATATGCGATCCTGACCTTACTTCTTCAGCCCGAGCTTCTTGGCCCTCAGCTTCTCGCGGAGGGATGCAAGGTCGGCCTTCGCGTTCGGGGTCTCCCGCGGCGCCTCTTCTTCCGGCTCATCCGGCGGCTGATCCTCGTCATCTCCGGCTGGGGCCTCATCGCCGGCGGCCTCGACTGAAGGGGCGTTAGATGGGGGGGCCGGCACGTGCGGTGGCAGGGCGGCATCGGCGATCTCCTCATCGGTCTGCCCGCCGGCGCTGACCCTGCGCTTCTCGACGTCCTGCCTCAGGACCTCCTTGAACATCGGGATCCATCTGTCCCACGCTTCGCCGAAGTCGATCTCGCCCTGTTCCTTCTCCATCGAGACGAGCAGCCTTCCGGCGGCTGTATTGACTTTCTGGACGAAGTCCAGCTCAAGGAGGAGTTTGTCGTTCGACTGCTGGAATGCCTTGAAAATCTCGTGGTACATCTTCCCTTTCCAGAACGCCTGGAGCACGTACTGCTCCGGGGATATGCCGGTCTCCTCGCTCCTCCTTCCGAGGGCCGGAGGGATGAATGCGAGGTCGAGCTCCTTCTGGAGCTTCCTTATGTCGACTTTCGTGAAGTCGAACATCTGCGCCTCCGGATTGCGGACGAATTTGGCTTCCCAGGTGCAGGAATCGATGGTATCCCCCCTGCGGAAGCGGAAGATCTCCACGAACTTCTTCTCCTCTATATCGCTTTCGTATTCGAAACCGAGGAGCCGGTAGATCCTTCCCTTGCGGCCGAAGCGGACCTTCTTGAGGAATGTGTAGCGGTCGGTCGCGTACATCGATGCCGCCGGGAGCCCGAACACCAGCTCGAGCCGGTCCTGGATGTCGCGGAGGGATTCGGCGTGGAGGTTGTAGAGGAGGAACACGCCGGGCTGGGTGTTGAGCAGGTTGATGATGCCCTGCACTGCTACGCGTGAACGGACTTCGTTGATGATGAGCGCGGCATCGCCCATACGGAGAAGGGCGTTCGCCATCGTCACCAGGTCGAGCTCCTTCGTCGTGGCTTCCTCCACATCAGAGCTCTGCACACGCGCGGCGCCTATGTGGAACCCTCTCTTGCGGAACGCCCGGACCGGGATCTCCTCGATGTCCTGGACCGGGATGATCCTCCTGCGGGTGCCGATCGAAGTGATCTTGGCGGCCGTGAAAGAGGTCTTCCCCACGCCCTTAAGCCCCAGGACCGCTTCCGAGCATCCGAGTGTGACCATCGTGTCGTCGTATCCGGCGAAGAACGGCGTGAACGAGTGGAAGTTGAGGTACTGCGCATAAGTGAATGGCTCCTCCTTCATGATACGGAGGGCGCCCTGGAGCTCGCCGAAGGTCGCAGGAGGGCGCTGGAGGTGGCACCTCATCGAGAGCCTTTTGAGGACCACGTCCACGATGGGGTTGTTCTCGTCGAATTTCCTCGTGCCTCTCAGCGTATAGACTATGTTCTTGAAGGACCGGTCCAGGAGGTCCCGGTTGTAGCGGAAAAGGGTGTGGCAGAGGCCGAATTTACGGTGCTCGATATACAGGGGCGAGTTCTCGCTGTCGATGTAGATATCGGTCACGTTCTCCTTGTCCAGGGATATGTTCTCGATATGAGCGCCGAGCCCTACCACCCAGGCGGCGCATTCGCGGCCCATGGCCATCGCCTGCGACGGCGTGATCGGTATTCCGTCGATCATGGCCCTGTCGATGAAGAACTGGCGGTATTCCCTCGTCTTTAGCTGCATGAGTATGTCCCAGTCGACGTTCTGGAACGTCTCCTTGAACTGCTCGTTGATGGTGTTCTTGAGCAGCTTGTTCAGCTCCGGCGAGAGGCCTTCGATGGCCGTGTTCTCCTGGACGTAGAGATAGGCCTCGGCCCCGGGTATCTCGTATATCTGTGCCTCTATCCCGTAGCCCAGGCTGTACCTGGCATCAGGGCCCTTGACCGGCACGGCCTCCTTCGGGATCCCGAGCACAAGGGACGGCACGAAATAAAGCGTCTTGAGCCCCACTAGCTCGAGGAAAGCAGCACGCAGGTCTCCGAACTGCTTCACCTGGTCATAGAGCTTGGTCGCGGTGTACCTCTTGAGGATGCCGGCCACCCACCCCCTGTAGGTCTGGTAGCCCTTGAGGTAGATGGATTTCTCGGGCTCGGCTTCGGTGTAGTCGTTGAGCTCCTGTGCCGCGAGTATAGGGTTCAGGAACACATACTCGTAGAACCGTTTGAGGACCTTCCTCCGGTTGTCATGGGCAGGGTCCTGCTTCAGTCCGTAGATATCGTCTTTGAGGAGGATGGTCTCCAGCTGCCTTATGAATGCGGCGTACTGGGTGAGGATGGATGTCTTCTCTTCGTTCAGCTCCACCACGATCTCTTCTTCGTATCTGATTGTCTTGATTGGCGACTCGGTCGTCGAGAGGTCCTTGAGGTGGAGGTTGAGGAATTCAGGTGATGCGAACTCATACGGGCATTTGGCCAGGTCTACGATAGCCCTTGTGCCTTCGAGATATAGATTGCACATGGCTGGAATACCGGATTAGAATTTTTAAATCCAACAGACTATTCCTGCCCCTTATCGTCGGCCGGTTTCTGCTGGTTCTCCACGGGCTGGATCTCTTCCGCGCCACCTCCGCCAGGCTCTGGTTGGGCCGAATCCGCGGGCCTCGGGTGATATGAGCGGACGAGGTTCACTGTGGCCGTAGGGCTCCCCGGGCCGACCCTGACGCTCTCCCGCCGGTATCCGCGCTTCCTGATCGAGAGCGTGTGATCAGCCGGGCTGAGGGCCACACGCAGCGGGGAACCTCCCAAGAACACTTCGCCGCCCGCGCTGACGTCATAGACCGATGCTCCCGGGGGGTTCGTCTCTATCCTCGCTTCGAAGGTGATCCTCTGGACGCTCGCCGGAGGGGCGGCGTTCTGGGGCGCAGGGTCTGCCCGGTCATGCGATTCGCGGCCGTGGCGGAGATCCTCGTAGATCGCTCGGATCCGGTCTCGGTAGTGGTAGCCTGCGCCTGCCGCTCCCGCGATGATCGTGCCGATCAGCAGCCTTCTGGCCCAGGCGCCTGAGCGTCCATGCCCGCTCCCTTTCGCCGGGATCGCCTCATGGGCGTCATCGATAGCCCTTTTCAGCCGGTCGGAGAGCACCTTGTTTATCTCCTTGTTCGATAAGGGGGCCACCTCTTCGGTCCGGCCCTCCTCGCCGCTGCTTTCGTGTTCAGCCTCGGGCTTGCCGGCAGGTTCCTTCTGGAGGTTTCCCGCTAACTCGGTCGGCTCCTCATCGGGCTCGGCCTCTAACTCCTCGATCTCCTCTGTTTTGTAGCCGAGGGCGGTGAGGGCGTCTTTCATCTCTTTCGTGGTCCCGTAGCGGCGCTGCGGGTCCTTCTCGAGGGCCCGCATAACGACATCCTCCAGTCCCTGCGGGATCGAGGGATCGATCTCCCTGGGGCGGACCGGAGGGGTCTCGCGGTGCATCATCAGCACCTGGAAGATCCTGTCCCGTTCGTTCTCCGCGGTGCTCCTGAACGGAGGGGCTCCGGTGAGCATCTCGTACATGATCACTCCCATGGCGTAAATGTCCACGCGGTGGTCGTATTTGCTCCCCCCCCATACCTGCTCCGGGGCCATGTAAGTCACGGTCCCCATCACAAGCCCGTCGCGTGTTATCCCTTCATCTTCATGGGTGAATTTCGTGAGCCCGAAGTCGATCACCTTGACGAAATCATCCGTCCGTTCGTTCTTGATAAGGACTATGTTCGCCGGTTTCATGTCACGGTGGATGATGCCGATAGCATGGGCCGCCCCGAGCGCATCGCTGATCTGGATCATTATCCGCGCGGTCCTTTCTGCCCCGATGGTCTTCTCCCGCTCAAGCGTCTTGAAAAGATCGTCGCCCTCAAGGAGCTCCAGGACAAGGAATACTTTGTTCCCGAATGCTCCGACGTCGAAGACCTTGATCACGTTCTCATGGTCCACGAGGACGCTGGCTTTGGCCTCCTTGAAGAACCTGTCGGTCATCTTGTATCTGCTGTCGCTGTTCTCGGAAAGGACCTTCACAGCGACATGCTCGTTGGTCCGGCGATCGAGCGCAATATACACATTGCCCATGCCGCCGCCGCCTATCTTCCCGAGGATCTCGTACTTGTTCTCGTGGATGATCTCTCCCACCAGCGGGTCGCTGTAGTCTATCTTGAACCCGGATATCTCCCTCCTGCCTCCTGTAGCCTGGGCATCTGACGCTCTGTCTGCGGTCCTGCTCCCCCACCTAGGCCATTTCATGGTGAAACCCTACTGGTTGTCGGATGGTTGGTCGTCCTGAGGCAGGTCCTGCTGCGGATCGGCCGATGGCGCTGTGTGCGGCGGCCTCTGAGGCCTCTGCGCTCCGTTGCGGCTGATGGTTATGCTCGACTGGTCAGGCCCGACGTTCACGATCCTCCTGCTGTTCCCGAACCACACGAATAGCCTCTCCTCGCCGCGCTCCAGCCTCACCGAAAGCGACGCATCCCCGGCCGCCTCGGTCCTTGCGGTCTCGCCCAGGTATCTTCCCCCTGCGACGAATATCCTGGCCCCTGGCTGGTCCGTCCTTATCGTGACTTCCCTGCCGGTGACGATCGGGACGCTGCCTGATGGATGCGGCCTCGGCGCCGGGACAGGCCTGGACGGGGCTGTGTATTCCTTGTACCTCCCTATCAGCTCATCCCGGTAATGATATGCCGCGAAGCCTATCGCTCCGAGCACCGAGAGAGTGACTGCGGTCCCCATGAGCTTGCCGAAAACGCCTTTCCTCTCCCGTCTCTGGACATAATCACGTATATGATCAGCGGATTCTGTTGCCGGCTCCTCCGGTTCGATGACGGCCGGCTGGGCTCCGGTGCGCTTCGTTACGTGCGACGGCTCGCTCATCATGTCCGCGATGAAAAGGTCGTCCGACCCTCCTGCGGCCGGCGCAGAGATGTCGCTGTGGCACCTCCCGATGGCTTCAGACATCTCCAAGGCGGTCTGATACCTGTTGGCCGGGTCCTTCTCGAGCGCTTTCAGTATTACCTCTTCCACCTCTGCCGGGATATCAGGGTTGATCTCGCGCGGAGGGACCGGCTGCTTCTCTTTGTGCATGGTAAGCGTCTGGAGGGGATCCTTGCCCTTGAATGGGACGATGCCGGTGAGGAGCTCGTACATCACCACTCCCATGGCGTAAATGTCCACGCGGTGGTCGTATTCTCCTCCACCCCATGCCTGCTCGGGCGCCGCGTAGGATGCCGTGCCGAGGAAGAAACCGGTCTGTGTGAGCTTGGTCTCATCGCTCTGCATGTATTTGGCCAGGCCGAAATCGAGGACCTTGATCAGGTCCTTGCCTTCATGCCGGACCCGGAATATGTTTGCTGGCTTGAGGTCGCGGTGCATGATGCCTTCGTCATGGGCCGCGGCGACGGCGCCGCATACGGACATCATTATGGGTTTCACGATCTCCCACGGGAGGCTTTTGCTCTTCTTGAGGACCTTCGACAGATCCACCCCTTCGAGGAGCTCCATGACGCAGAACCTGTTCTTGCCGAAAGAGTCGAGCGCGTATACCTGCACGATGTTCGGGTGGTTGAGCCTCGCTAGGGCGATCGCTTCGAGGTCGAACCTCTTCTCCATCTCCTTCTTCTCGGAGTGCACCTCCGAGATGACCTTCATGGCATATTTATTGCCGGTGGCGAGCTCTGTGACGAGGAACACGGTGCCCATGCCGCCTCCGCCTAACTTCCCCTCGACGTACCATTTGTCGTGGATCGTCTCCCTTACGAGCGGGTCGTCGAATTCGAGCTTGAACTTGTCGATCTCTTTGCCTGCCTTGGCCATCCTGGTCGCGGCGGCATCCTTGCTGCCGTTCTTAGGGCCTTGAGAATTATGCATGTGTTATTTTATGTTTCAAAAAGATTTTAAAGGGCTAGGGAACATCTTGTGGCGGGAGAAGCCTATTTTTGGTCCGGGACCTTCCCGGC
Organism: Candidatus Micrarchaeia archaeon; assembly: GCA_046331685.1. GTDB lineage: Archaea > Micrarchaeota > Micrarchaeia > Anstonellales > Bilamarchaeaceae > Bilamarchaeum. Next base: position 20,515 of record JAXLQI010000006.1, read on the forward strand.
CTTGCGTTCGGCTTCGATGACTTTCTCGACCAGGGCAGCATACGCCGGCCTTGTCAGCAGGTATCCGAGCAGGGCGCCGAGCATGGTCGACATGGCGAAGCCGATTATCTCGACAAGCCCTGAGAACAGGAGCGGCACCATCGAGAAGATCGCGACGATGGCGTTTGTCTTGATTATGCCGAATGCGAGCTCGACCTTCTCGTGCGTCGTGTGCTCCTCGTCTTTTTTCAGCAGCTCATCGGTTATGACTATCTGCGCATCCACGCCGACGCCGATCGCGGCTATTATGCCGGCCATGGCCGCAAGGTCTATCGTGAACGAGCCCAGGATCGCGAGGAGTATGGCCAGCTCGGCAAGGCTGATGAGGACTATCGGCATCGTCGCCCGGAGGTTCCGGTATCGCAGGCCGATGAGCATGGAGATCAGGACCAGGGACGCGACTATCGCGATGAGGCTGAGCTTGAGGAATTCGCTTCCGAGCGAGGCCGGGAGCGTTGTCCGCGAGCCGAGCGAGATCTGGACCGGGAGAGCCCCTCCCTTGAGGATGGACTCGATGCTCTTCTCCCTCTCGGCAGCCTGTGCGTCGCGGAGCTTCGAATCGGTGATGTTGTCGACGCTTCCGGTAACGATATAGTTATAGTTGGGCACGCCTGTCGTGATCCCTCCGTTTAGGAGAGGGCTCGTGAGCAGCCCTGCACCCTCCAGCTTGTCCACGATGAGGACCCCGGTGCGTGAGCGGCCGAATTTCGGGGCCATCTTGCTGTCGTTGACCTCGGTGACGTTGAAGCCCATCTGGCGGAGGCGGTCCTTGTTCTGCTGCGACATCGATTGCGGGACGATCGCCTTCGTCTTGTTTGTCCTGGAGGTCAGGTTCGCAGGCACGTCTTCGATGAGATAGACCGGGATGTCGTTGCCGCCTTCGAGCCTGAGCGTCGAATTGAGCGCGCGGAGCGATTCCTTCTCGCCTGAATCCGGGTTGATCCCCTTCTTGAAGAATTCCCTCTCGTAGAACACCGCCGCGTCCTGCGGGCGGTCTATGAACATGTATATCGGGTAGTCGGCCTTGCCTTTCGCTGCAGAGGCGAACTGCTCTGCGCCGTCCTTGTCCACCGCGAATGCGACCCCCCAGGCGGCATGCGACTGGACCAGCTCGGAAGGACCGAGGGCGCGTATCGATGTCCTGAATATGTGGTCGCCGCTAACGGCGATCTTGCCGTCTACGATGCCCTGGTATACGCCCTGCTGGGAAAGGCTCTTCTCGATGTAGGATATCGACGCTTCGTCGGTGCTCGCGATCTCGACGTTCACCAGGCTGTTGCCCAGGGCGCGCGCCTTCACTTCCTTGAGGCCCAGGGTGCTCGCCCGGCTCTTGATGTTCTGGACGAGCTCGTTCATGGTCGCCTGGTCCACAGGGTGCTCCAGGACGACCGGGATGCGGGTCCCGCCCACGAAGTCGATCCCGAAATTGAGGCCGTTGACGTATATGCTTATGCCGGCGAGCAGCACAAGGAGGGCCATGCCTGTGAGCTTGATGTGCGGGTCTTTCCAGATGAGCGAAGTGAACCCGAAGAACAGCAGTGCTATTATCAGGAGCCATCCTGCGAAGCTGACCACTCCGTAAGCGAAAAGCGCGAACATGAGCAGAAGGAAAAGGAATCGTTTGTCTTTGTAGAAATCCATCAGGCTCTCCTCCTGCTCTCGACGTGATGTAGGATCATCACGCCGTTGATCCCCCATGTGGCGAACAGGTCGCCGACAAGGCCTGCCAGAGCGACCGCGGATATCTCGTAATATGTGGGTATGTGGGTGACCGATGCCAGGATGAACAGGGCGCCGAATGCAATGATGGCCATCACGCTCATCGTGACCCCTGTCTTCATCGCGTCGAACGCGTTCTCGCGCGGATCCCCTTTCCTCTTGAGGAGCCTTGTGGTGAGGAGGATGTCAGTGTCAAGCGAGAACCCGACAAGCATCAGGAGGGCGGCGAATGACGCGAGCGTGAGCGGCACGCCGAGGAGGCCCATCCCCCCGAGGGCGATGACTATGTCGCTGACCGCTCCGGTCAGGACGGCGGCGCTCGGGTAGACGTCCCGGAAGAAGAGGAAGACGAGTATGAGCGACAGGATTATGGCGAGTATGACGACGTTAACGGCCACATCGATGAAATGCCCCGACAGCGCAGGGCTGACGGTCTGTATGGATATGGAGTCATACTGCACGTGCTTCTTGATAGGCTCCGAGATCGATCTCTGGTAATCGGAATAGATGGACGAATACGCGTCGCTGAAGTTCTTCTGCAGGTCGTTCGTCCCGCTTATGTTCATCTTGGACCTGGACCGGCCCGCGAGGCTGAAAAGCTCGTCGGCGATCCCGTAGAGCTCGGTCTTCTTAGCCAAGTAGTCCGCGCTGGCGGAGCCGTTCTGGTATGAGACCACCTCGAGCTGGGCCACGGTGGGCAGAAGCTTGTTGAACCTGTCCTTGAGGTCGTCCGCTTTCACGAGGGCCTGGCTCTGCGGCACCTCGATCTCGGCGCGCGAGCCGACCGCGGTCTGGAAAACCCTCACGCTCGCCTCCAGCCCTTCCTGCTGCAGCTCGCCCTGCAGCTGCTCGGCGTTCACGGCTTCCTTCAGCGAAAGCGTTATCACGGTCCCGCCCTGGAAGTCCACGCCTAGCTTTATCGTGGGGATGAAAAACAATGAGAGGACGATCATCGCGAGCGGCACGAGCGCGAGCCTGCGGTAATCTCCCTTGTATATATTGGGCAGCATCGAATCGTGCACATCTGTTATCAAGATAATAATAAAAGCCTTCCCGGTCCGGCCGCGGCAATGGCATCCGTCGTCGCGCCGCCGCCGCACGGTCGGCTCTGGTGCCGCTTCGCCTGAGGAATAACACCTATTATAAACATATTTACACAAATTCCTAGTTCACACAACATCGTGAGCATATGCAGGAGAAGAAGAAACCAGGGGAGGGGGAGGCAGCTCCACGGCGGAGGCCCCGCAGGTCTGCGCTGAGCGAATTCGGCCTGAGCATAGACTCCCCGTTCATCGCTGATTCAAAGACCGACAAGCTCGGCTTCCGGGACGTCGAGGATGCCGGCTCGGTCCCGAAGGACCAGAAGATCTCCGAGATCATCTACGCGCCCGAAAAAGAGCTGCTCATGAAGCTTCTCGGGAGGCAGGGCGAGTTCGAGCAGGGCGCACTGAAGGAATTCATGGAGCTGGACGCAGGAGTCCGCGAACTGAGGTGGCGAAATTTCCTCGCGAGCATATGGACCGAAGGGGACTGGAAGGCCAAAGCCCGGTCGCAGACGGCCGGGAACGCATACGTCAACCGTTCTACTCTCGTTGAAGCCGAAAAGAATTACTGGGCCGGGGCATACGGCCAGCTGTCGAAAGCCTGCGGGCTCAAGGACGCGACCGGGAGGGAGAAGCTCACGGCGATCCTCACCGAGCCGCTCACTGAGAGGCAGAGGGCGTTCGTCGGCCTGACTCCGCAGGAGACCGGCGACGGGCACAAGAGATCCGAGGTGATGAACTTCAAGGAGTGGGTCGCAGGGCTGGATCCCAGGGAGGCCGCGAACCTCTGGAAGGTCGCACGGCCTGACGCCGTCACGCTCGCGGACCTGGCCTGGAAGCTCCGATACTCCAAAGGGACAGGATTCAGCGACGACCAGTCCTACCTCATGCGCTGGCTCCTGAAAGCGAATCCGGCATCAGAGGAGCAGATCGAGGAGTTCAACGAAGACCTCTGCTCGAGCTTCAAGAAGAACCGGGTGCTCCTCGTAGAGGCCTCAGAGCATATCTGGAGAAGCCCGGACGGCCTCCTCGAATCCGCCCGTTCGAGCGAAGAGTACCTGGTCATGCTGGAATTCCTCGGCATTCCCTTCAGGAGCGCTTCCGCGGAGATCCAGCACAAGCGGGGGTTCAGCGAGGGGAGCTGGAACCTGGATGGAAGGCATCAGCAGAACGACGACTCCTTCACATCGCTCGATATCCGCTCGGATGGCCGTACGATACGGATAGATGCGGTATTCGACGGGGTGAGCGGGCACAGCGGAGGATACATGGCGAGCGGCATCGCCAGGGAGACTCTCGAGATCGCTGCCATGAGCGGATGGATCACAACCCCGGAAGAGGGCAGGAAGGCATTGATACTTTGCGACATCGTGATCTGCCTCGAGAAGACGCGATGCAAGATATACGATATGGGGACAACAGCGGCCATCTCGTTCATCGACGGCGCGGACTTCCATGGCATCCATTGCGGGGACAGCGACTGGAAGATCATGCGGGGCGGGCAGATAATCGAGACAAGCAAGGCGCATGGTTTCGGGAACACCATCTATGCCGGCCTAGGCCTGGGTGCGAGCCCGATACACATCAACAACAGGGACCGCGGCTACAGCCCGATTAAACTCCAGAAGCGCGACCGGATCATCACGCTCACCGACGGCATCACCGATCCGGTCTGCGACCACGAGATATGCATGGCTCTCCGGGGGATAGAGGACTCAGGCACCGGGACGCGCAGGGTCGTGGATATAGCCCTCGACCGGAAAGACGGCGAAGCTTCGTACAAGCCGCGATGCGGATGCGAGCCGCGGGACGGGAAAGACGACGATGTGACGATGATCCTCGCTTTCATCAGCAAATGATCCTTCTTGGAAGAGCGCCCGGCGCGTTCAACCTCCCGTCCATTTTCCCTGAGTCAGACTAAGGCCTGCGACTGCCATAAAAAGGGAAAATGGACTCGTCGTGGCCTTCGGCCACCTCCAGTCCATTGCTTCAGGGTCAGGACTAAAGGGGTGAGGCGTCAGGGGGGGAGCTAAGTCAGACTTAGCCCCCCTACGCATGGACTCGGGGGGACTCGCACCCCCGGCCTCTCCGATTCCCGCTTTCTGGAAAAGCGAGACCAAAACTTTTTTGCTAATTTTTGCTCGCCTTTTGGGCTCGCAAAAATGGTTCCTCTCCGGAACCCAAAACCCGGAAGGGTTTTGAACATTCGGTCTTGATCAAACTTTTTCCAAAAGTTTGTTGCGAACGGAGCGCTCTGCTGCTGAGCTACGAGCCCGGCCATGCTGACCGCAACCGCTATATGGCTATGAAGGATTATTAAATTTGCACCACAAATCGCGTTTGATGGAGAAAGCCCACAACCACGACAACAATTCGGCCGGTCTCGGCCGCATATTCCGCAACATCATCCTCGGAGGGCAGGACGGCGTCGTCAACGTCCTCGGCATAGTGCTCGGAGTCGCGACTGCGACGAGCTCCACGAGCATCGTCCTCCTCGCGGGCCTCGCTGCCACCTTCGCAGAGAGCATCAGCATGGCGGCGGTCGCATACACATCCACCAAGGCGGAGATCGAGCATTACGAGAGCGAGCTGAAGAAACAGAGAGCCGAGATCGATGAGACGCCGAGGAAGGCCCAGGATGATATGAGGACGATCTTCCGTGCCAAAGGGTTCAGCGGGGACCTTCTCGAGCAGATCGTGGCCAGGATCTCGTCGAACAAGAAAGTCTGGATCCAGACCATGATGCGCGAAGAGCTCCGCCTCGAGGATCCATCCGAAGGGATGTCTGCGTTCATGCAGGGCATCCTCGTCGGCTTCAGCGCGATCGTGGGCTCTTTCATACCCATCACCCCGTTCTTCTTCCTAAGCGTGAAGGATTCAGTCATGCCTGCTCTTGTTGCCTCCCTCGCGATCCTTTTCATAGTGGGGGCATACAAGAGCAAGCTCACTTCAGGCAAATGGCTGCAGGGAGGCCTCGAGATGATGCTCATAGGCGGCGCCGCGGCGATATCGGGATATCTGGTCGGTGTCTTCTTCCAGGTCCCGGGGGCCTAGTCGGGTATTTAAGCTTTTTCTTCCATTCTATTATCCCCCCATAGACACAAATCTATAGAAAGTCAAACACGTGGTAGAATGCAGCCTCCCAGAATGCACCACCCGGTCCCTGAGGCCGGAGCCCACAGGCAGGACAGCCGGAAAAGGGCAGGATCCGAGCCCCTGGACGAGCTCGAGAACCGGCTGATCCAAGACCTCCGCGCTGCAGCGGAGAAAGTCCACCTGGAGGCAGGAAAAGGGGCAGGGCGGCCGCAATTGCGCCGGGCGGTGCGGGAATGCAGGGGCCGCCTTCTGCGTCTCTGCGGGCTCCACCCCGGAGTCGAGCCATGGAGGCTCGAGCGTTCGGTCCTCCCGGACGGGCTGAAGCATCTCAACCTCTCGCTCTACGGGCTTCCTAAGGCGAAGATCCCTTTCTCTCCCTCGAATTCGTGGAAGAACGAAGGCCTCGCGCTGGCGATGCGCTCGTCCCTCGAGCGCGGGGAAGGCGCATTCTGCCAGTCCATCCTCGCCATGGTCCTGGATCGTTTCGTGCAGTGCTCGTTCCCGCTGGACCAGATCCCGGATTTCTACCGTCCTGCGGTTGCTAGGCTCAGCTCATCGGCAAGGCTCGGCCCTGACTCCTATCACGCGGACGTGATCGCGAATGCCCGTTTCCTCGCCGGGCGTGTATTGCCGTATTTTCTGGCAAGAAATGCCAACCTTTTAAATACGTTACAACACAATTATATACATACTAAAACAGGTGATCCGCTGACCGAGCCTGATCCAGACCAGAAGATCTCACTCCTACGCTTAAAACAGAAGGATGCGCCTCGCCGGCGAAGAAAGGCCGGGAGCTCCGCCCTCAGCGAGCTTGGCCTCAGCTTCGATTCGAAGGAGGTCGCCGATTCGATATCAGAGAAGCTCGGCCTTCCGGCGATCGAGCAGGTGATCGATGACGGCAAGCCCGCGCTTTCAGAAAAGAGCGAGCTCGAGTCATCGCTCAATTTCAACATAAGGCAGGGCAGCGAAACCACCTACTCGCACCCAGACCTCCAGGGGTTGGAATTCACGCCGGACGAGGTGCGCGCCGCGGTGAGTTTCGTGGCCGGCGCGGAGAAGATCCTTGTGTCCTCGGAGAACCCCGAGGAGGCCGCTGCGTCAGGGTCCGACACCGCGATTATCATGCTTGTCCAGATGCCGCATTTCCGCAAAGCGTTCGAAAGCGGCCTCCGCAGCGAGGAGATGCGCTCAGCCCTTGCGGTCTGTGCGGTCGAGCGCAGGGCGCGGCAGCTGATGGATGAAGGGCAGGCAGAGGCCGAAGAGGCGTATGCCCAGGCTTCCGAAGATTTCAAGTTGGCATCCCACCTCGTCATCGAGTTCCGGATGGAGAAGGCTGCCCCGAGCCCCGACCAGCAGCTTGTCCGCGATTCTGTCCGCAGGATGATCGTCATCTCCAGCATGAACCCGGAGATACCCCATTATGATATCGCTATCGAGGCGATAAACGAGAAACGCGCGAAAAGGCAGTCCCTGACTACGATCAGGCCCCACGCCATGATCGCGCCTCCTGCCCAGGCTCCGGAGCAGGCCGACGAGGACACAGAGCCCCGCATGCCGGTCATCGGCGCTCCACCGGTTCCGGCGTTCGAAGAGGCTCATGAGGAACCGAAAGCGGAAATAGATGTATCGGCGGCCAAAGAGCCTGAGGCTGTCAAAGAGCCGGAGAAGATCGAACTGGTGTTCACGCTCATAAACAGGCCTTATGACCCCGGGCTGGAACAATTCCTCCCGGCGAAGACGGACAAACGTACCGCGGTGATCAGGCACGTCTCAAGGATCCTGAGCGGTTATCTTGTCTATGGGACTCCGGACGAGAGCATCCCGCAGGTGTATCAACCGGTCCTCAGATCCCTCCGGGGAGAGAAGACGGTCCGTACGCTTCAGACGCCCATACTTTCGGATGAGGGCATAGTCGAGAGCGTGAAAGAGACCACACACGAAGGCTACCTCTACTCCCACGCCGCGCTGGTCGAAGCGGCTGCTGCTCTTGTCGATCGGGTGAGCCCGGATCCAGGGACGCCCCCCGAAGCGCGGGAGTCCGCCCGCCCGGAGATTCAACAGCCCGAAGAGGCTCCACAGGCTGCGGCACCTGCGCAAGCAATCACACTTGTTTTCCCGTATGGGAATCCTGCGACGGACCCGGAGCTCGAGAAGGTCCTGCCGGCCCGGGTCGATGAGCGGACCGCGCTGATCCGGCAGACGGCCAGGAACCTCCGGATGCTCGCGTCGTTTGGGGAAGAAGGGACGATACCTGATGTTTACATCCGGAGCGTGGCTGCGCTGAAGGAAGGCTTCTCATACGGCGAGGTGGTACGGCAAGCAGAAAGGCTCGTCGATCTCGCATCCACCCCCCCTACGGGGATAGCGCAGACCGACCGGCCCGGGAAAGAGGCTCCGGCCGGCCATCCGCGTTTCCAGCCTGAGGGTTTCAGGCCTGAGGAGGCGGCGACGCGCCCGATGGCCGCCCCGTATGCGGCCGCGCTCTCAAAGCTCAACGATGAAGAGAGAGACCTTATCTCAGCTGTCATGCGCTCGGGGACCTGCGACGAACCGGTCCTCCGTGAATTCATGCAGATGCACCCAGGCAGGCGCGAGCTGCTGATCAGGCAGCTGATCGCTTCGCGCTGGAACGAATCCGGGGACATGTGGAGAACGGAGATCCAGAAATTCAGGGCGGCCCACCAGGCCATCTACACTAGGCTCGCCATGAGCCCGCCGACCCCCGCCGAGAGGTTCGAGGCGATCTGCGACGTGTCCTCGCTCAGCCGTCTCCAGCAGCATTTCGTAGCCCAGCTCTTCGACATCAGGCCGGAGCATATCACGGCCATCCACGTCCGGGCCTTCGCGGCCTGGGTCTCAGGCGACCGGATGTCTCTCGATTCCGCGTGGAAGGCGATATACCCGGATCCCTTCGTCCTCCTCAACCTTGCCCAGAAGATGGTGATACCGGGCACCAGGTTCACAACGGAGGATCTCCGGATGATCTCAGGGGTCTCCGGGATACCGGTGGAAAAACTCACAAGCCGCGACGTACGGAACGTCCCAATGATGACGGCGGCCGCGAAAGCCCTCGAGGCGAAGAAAGCGGCATGGTTCGGCACCACGAAAGAGGAGCGTATGAGATTCTGGCGGAACGATGTGCATGATCTGCTGGCCCTCGGGGATCTTGTCCACAAGATCAGGTTCAGGCAGGGCGATGCCCTTTATAGCGAAGAGGCGGACCTCCTTTCAGCGGCTTCCGGCGGGCTGAGGGATGTCAAGCGCATGGACGATCTCGATGAGCAGGAGAGGTCGGACCTCATGACCGCACTCACAAACCACACGTATACGCAGAAGGTCGGCGACCACAAGACCACATTCTATCATCAGCAGATCCTCAGCCTGGCGGCGTTCGGCATAGCGATGAACACCGGTTCGCTCCTCATCTCGGCGCGTAAAGAGGAGGAGTTCGGGATGATGCTCGATTTCTTCGGGCTCGGCTCGGCGAAGGCGTGGGGAAGGCTCGATCTGCAGAACGGTTCGTCCAGGCAGAAATTCGAGGAAGAGAAGGTCGTGGTCAACGGCAGGAAAGCCACTGTGGTCAAAGACACGTACACCCCGGGCAACGATGACACGTTCTCATCTGCGAGGGTCATTGTTCCGGATGGGTCGGAGATCATCATCGATGCTGTTTTCGATGGGATGGGCGGCCACACGCTCGGGGCCAAAAGAGACCGCACGAACGGGGAAGTGGCGAGCGGCATAGCGAAGGACGTCTTCGATATCTGCGCCCTCGCCGGATGGATGACGACGCCGGAAGAGGCGCGCCGCACGGTGCTCCTCGCTGACCTGGCCATCGTCATGGAAGCGATCTCCATGAAAGGCAACCGTGACCAGTACCAGGAGAACAACCTCGGTTCAACGATGGCGATCGGCTTCCAGAGGGGGAAGGAGTTCTACTCCATCCACTGCGGGGACAGCAGCGTCAAGGTCTTCAGGAACGGAGCCCTCGCTTACCAGTCGGAAGGCCACTCGGGCGATTTCGATGTGCGCAACAGCAGGAGGCCGGTAGCGCAGCAGGAGATATACCAGGAATGGGCCGCGTCCGGGTCGGACCCGCAGGCGCTTTTCAAGGCCGACCCTAGATGGATTGCCGAATTCAACAGGCAGGTCGAGACCCGCATCACCGATTCGCTCGAAGCCATCTATGCGGATAATCCGCAATACCGGCCCACCAAGAACATGGTCAGTTCGGTTGTCGGCGTCTGCTCCAAGTATGTCCACATAAACAACATGGAGAGCGGTTATGCCCCGATCATGCTGGACGAGAAGGACCTGATAGAGCTAAACTCGGATGGGATCGACGTCCCCATCTGCGACCATGAGCTCCCGATGTTCATAGCATGGAACGGCGGGGACCTCCAGAGGGCGCGGGCCGCGATCATCAACGAATGCGATTCAAGGAAGAACTACCAGCCTTACCAGCCGCACTGCGCATGCGAGCCCAGGATGAGCAAGAACGATGACAAGACGATGATCCTGCGGGAGGCCGGCGAGGGCTTCCCTTATGCCGCGGTAAAAAAAAAGCTCCATGAGGATCCGCGGGGATTCTCGACAGGGCCTCACTCCGGACTGAACCCGCTGCTCTCAAGGGCGGCGAGCCGAGACAGCGGGATGGACGAAGTGGAGCAGCTCCTCTCGTTCTTCATCGATGCGGCCGAGACCGCGCCGCGGAAGACCGCATCCGATGTCTATACTGTCGCGATTGCATCCATCTTCCATGTGGCGGCGACGAGGCCCGAGCGGGAGCAGATACTCGGATCCCTCATCCCGCGGATCGGGAGCTGGAGCGGGCTCATCATCAAGAAACTGAAGAACTCGCCGAACGCGTCTCCAGCGAAAGCATGCATGTTCCACGTGGTTTCGCACAGCGTTTCCCATGAGGATCTGATCCCTCTACTCCACGCGCGCAACCCGGAGATATCCGCGATGGCTGCGAAAGCAATAGGGATCGAAGAAGAGCCGCAGGAGAAGGTCCAGCCGCCGCGTTCGATATTCAATTCCCAGACCCACGCTGACGGATCGCCTCTGGGCCCATATGAGACACGGTATCTGGATTCCGTGCTCATCGATCTCGCTGAATCAACGGTGGTGCAGGACACTGCCGCGAAACTAATGATCCTGCCGAGGGATCTCGAGATCATGGTCTTCTATGTCTATTCCGATTTCAACCCGGAGCTGTCCGTGGATCCGCATCTGAATCCGGGAATCGGCCAGAACATGGCGGCCGAGATCTCCTACCATCTCTGCTGCGATGACGCGGAGAGGATTCTTCTATCCTCCTATCTAATATATTGTCTGAAGGAGACGAAGATGGATCCAGCGGCCGCCGGAAAAGCCGCGTCGGATCTGTGGGAAGCCGTCAAGGGCATGGACCAGAAATCCGCTTCGATCCAGAAATTCTATTACGAGGCTTTGAGGCTTCGGAAAGTTGCTGGCGAACCAGCCCAGCCTTGAAGGTCAGAAAATGATGGAACGGCCGGTGCCTCCGGATGGCATCTCCGGCGTGGCGCCGTTATTTCCACGTTTATTGATAAAGGCAAACATTTAAATATATAACCCCACTAAATTATACATTGCCACACTTTAGTGAGATGACTTTGAGGTGATTTGTTTGACAGGAGGAACGCCACAGACGGCAAAGAACGGGAGCGAGAGGAGGAAATTGGGGGAAGTCAATGCTGACATTCAAAAGTCGCTCGGTAAGATGGGCGATCTCGTCGTCGAAGGTCTCATGACCTCAAGGGCTGAGATCGAAGAGAAGGTTGACCGGGTTAGGGCGGACGCTAATGGAGCGAAAGAGGCTGCGAAGGAAGTCGCGGCCAACTCCGAACTGATAAAGATGAGGGCCGATTCCATCGAGAAGGCGGCCGGCGAGGCATCCTCGAGCGCGGTTCATGCGCAGAGCCAGGCGTCGATCGCCTCCGAGTCTGCGGCGAGGGCAGAGGCCGCGCTCACCGACATAAGCGCTGATCTCGAATTGCTCTCGACTAAGAACGATGAGGGGAAGGAAGTGAAAGGGGTCGCGGCGGTCGAGGTCGCGGTCAGGAAAGCCGAAAGGGTCGGCGCATATGCGAAAGCCGCGGTGGATGCGGTAGTGAAGACCGAGGTCACTGCATCCGATGACGAGGGGAAGGAAGTGCGCGTCGAGAAATCCGGCGCCCAGCTCATGGCGCATTTCTCCGAGTCGATCGATCTTCTGCGCGCGGCTGTCGGAGGCGCGGTGAGCAAATCCGAGCACGCTGAAAGCCTCCTCGAGACCGCTAAGGGCCTCATAGAATCCGTCAAGCAGTCCAACGGAGAGACGATCCAGTCGCTCCAAGCGGCTCTTGGCGAAGCGCACACGGCAGCGGCCGAATCTAAGGCTGCCGCAGTGGATGCCAAAGGCCTCGTAGAGGGGAACCTCCAGAAGATCGCGGATGCGCTCGACACGATGAAAGTCACGGTGTCGACGATCGCGGCGGTCCTTCTGCGGAGAGCGGATCTCAAGAATCCGGACATAAAAGAGGTCCTCGAAGCTGCGGCGGCTGATGATTCATTCAGCCTCGATGGTTCAGGCCAGGATGGCGGGGCTGACGGCTCCGAGGGAAGATTCTGATTGCACAAGGTGGGAATGATGGGTAAACTTGCTGATGAACTGAGAGCAAAAAAGAAGGCCGCTATGGGCCAGGCCAGCGCTCCGGCGCCGGCTGCGTTCCGCAGGGAAGAGCCTGCCGTGGATGATTCTGCCACGACCAACGAGATTCCGATCAAGCCGGCTCCGGCCGCGCCTGCTTCGAAACCCCGTGCGTTCGCGGCCCCGGCGGTGAGGAAGCATCCTGACGAGGACAAGCTCACGAAACCCGTGGACCTCTCGGCCAAAGCGGCCGCGATGGCCGCGGTTCCGGAAGCTGATGCTCCGGTTCGGGTTGTGCCTCCTCCGCCTGCGGTGAGGCCGGTCGCGGCGGGGGCTTCCGCCCCGGCTGTGGCGCCCGGAGAGAAGCTTGTCGGGCCGGGCGAGGAAGGCGAGCCCTCCGGTCAGGATGATACCCAGATTCTTGAGAAGCTCAAGGCCCATGTCGCGAAGCTGCTCGAGCCGCTCCAGAAGGCCGTCGATGAGGCGGTCGCTGAGGTGAGGAAAGCTGCCGGCAAGGTCGAAGAGCTCGAAGGCTCGGTTTCCGAGCTCCGGGAATCGGTGCAGACCAGCCAGGGCACTCTCGATGCCATAGTCGATGAGCTCGACGGTTGCGACGGCGAAGAAGGCGATGTCGTGGACCGCGACGAGCAGGGCGCCGAGACAGAAAGGAGGCCGTCCCTCAAGAAGAGGTTCGAATCGGTCGAATCTTCGGTAGCCCAGGCGAACGCTTCAGCGAAGGGAGCATCGGAGAAGGCTGCAAGCGTCTCCGGCGCGATCGCCGATCTGCGATCATCGCTCTTCGGAGAGAATCCGGAAGAGGCGCTCGGGAACTTCGGCGGAAGCCCGGTCGTGCAATCCCTCCTCGATGAGGTGGTCGGCGCAGGCGACGCGGTCGAGGCCCTCTCGAAAGAGGTCGCAGCGGTGAAGGCTGACCAGGAGTTCGTATTCGGCCCTGGCCACGAACGCAAACCCGGATGGGTGGACTCGTACGAGGTCATGACCAGGAGGGTCCTCATCCGCGCGCTCAAGCAGGTCGATTATGTCAAAGAGGTCGGCCGTGTCGCTGTCGAGCAGGGACCGGTGACATCGCAGGAGATCCTGAAGGTGATCGCCGAAGATGTCAGGTCGGCACGGGCCGCTCTCGCGCAGGAGCAGAACTCCTCTATCGTCAAGATCGATGATCCGGAGCTCGCTTCCGACAAGAAGCTGGAAGGCATCCGGAGATGGGTCGACGAGAACACCCCGAAGATCAGGGAAAGGGCCAAGGAATGCCTTGATAAGATCAACTGGGATGATTGCGTTGAGAAGAACAGGGTATATGTTGATGGAGGGGATGCTTAATGGGTAGCCTCAGAGACAGGGTCAAGAAGAATGTCGGCAAGCCGGCTTCCGTGGCCCCGCCTAAGGTCGGCGACGGCCTGGTGGAAGGCCCGGTGGTTCCGAAGGCTCCGGCGGTTCCGGAGCAGCCGGCGCCGGAGACAGCGAGATCGGTGCCAAAGCCAGCACCTGCGTCAGAACCCTCGCCGGCAAGGACAAGGGCGACACCGCCTCCGCTCCCGGCCATATCGGATGAGGAGTCCGGAGGCGCTCGCGTGAGCGAGAGCGAGCTGATCCCGAAATCGACAGGCGCGCCGGCATCCGCTCCCAAGCCCGCGCTCCCGGCAGCGCTCGCTGACCTGGATGCGCTGGTCGGCGACAAAGATGCGGCGCCGCCGGAACCGGTCGCACCGCCGAAGAAGGACTCCGCTCCCCCGGAAGCCAAGCCCGAGGCCAAGAAGAAGTCCATGGGCTGGGCGTTCGGCAAGGACGATTTCCCGACTTCGATGAAAGTCGCGGCCGAGTACAAGATCATCTACACCGAGGCTACTGCGAACGGCCTGAAATTCCAGCTCAACGGGAAAGAGAAGCACGAGTTCGAGCTCGGGCTCGACGAGTCACGGACGTTCGATGTGGACTCTTCAGAAGGCCCTCTCTCGATCAAGGTCACAAACAAGGGCATCAACACCGAGGGATCGCTCGAAGTGAGGATCGATGTCGATGGCGGCAAGAGCGCAGGGACGAAGGCGGCGGAGAAGACCGCCGCTGTGGTCGCGAAGGCCGGTGAATCGGTGTCCAAGGTATGGCCGCACGTGCCCGAGGTGATTACCGCCAGCTTCGCTGTCGGGATCCCGGTCGTGATATACGCTGTAGGGGGCCAGCCTCTCAAGGACGCGCTCGGCCAGGTATGGTACCATATCGTCGGCGCCGGCACCCCGCTGGTGATGGCAGCCCTAACGGCATTCCAGTTCGTTTCTAGAAGGAAAGACATGGCTGAGGAAGGGAAGACGCCAAAAGCTGAAGAACCAAAAAAGGGTGAATCTTGATGAGCAGGTCTACATATTTCGGTAAAAGGAATTCGGTCGCGATGGGCATCGGCGTAGTGGCTCTTGTGGGGGCCGCTTTGGCATTCAAGTCATGCGGCAAGAGCGCAGGCCCTGATGTCGCCCAGCCGTGCAGGGAGCAGCCTGCCCCGGCGCCGGTCGTCCAGAGGGCGACACCGGGCAACGGAGTCTGCGAAGTGAGCCTCGGCGAGCATGACCCGGCTTCAGCATCATTCGATGCCAGGGACTGCGGCCGCTGCGGCGATGGGATAGCCCAGCCGTGGGAAGTGGCCAGGGAGAGCGACGAGCCACAGCAAGCCCTGCCAGCAGGCGCGAGGAAGATCGTCTGCGCCCGCGATTTCGCATGCGGGAACGGCACCCTGGATCGCGATGTGGATTTCGCGGTCCTCACTCCGGTGACTCCGGACAGCAACGTGTTCAAGTTCGAAGTGCAGCGGTACACCGAGTCCTGCAATCCTAACGAGGCGCGCCCCGGCGTAACCTACTGCGCCGCTGATTGCGGACAGCCGACGCCCAGGCCTCCTGGGAGCGCGCGTCCGCCCGGAAGCGCCCGTCCGACGGTCGGTCCCGGCCCGACGGCTTCTGTCCAGCCGACTGCGGTCGGAGGCAACTGCGACGGCTTCGTGCGCACGCAGGCGCTCATCGGCCGTGTGAGCGGCGATGTCCTTTCGCATGCATCCGATGTCCGCAACGCGACCGGAGTCACGGACCAGGAGATCGCCGTCACGGTGAGCATCCGGGTCGATGGCAACGGCATCCCGTCGGTAGCTGGCATCCGCGCGAGAGGTGCGAGCCTCCCCTCCAGCATAGTGAGCCTGGGCGGAGTGACCGTGCCTGCTCCGGGGAATGCATGCAACACGAGCGTGACCGCAAGGGTCCCGCCTCTCTGATCTTTTTTTCTTCCAAGGGTCTCTGCTCGGCTGGAGCAGAACCTTTAAAAAATGTTAATTACACAAATATATCCTAACTAAAACATTAGGTGTGCCGGATGGGAAGTCTAAGGGATCGGGTCAAGGGGAAGGCTGGCGCTTCGAAAGGGTCAGACCATCCGCCGGCCCAGAAGGCGGAGCCTCTTTTGGAAAAACCCGCCAAGGCGGAACGCATAGACGATCTGGCTGAAGTTCCCTCGGCGGTGGCGATGTTCACATCCGTGGTCGATGAGAAGATGATCGACTCGGTCAGGGAATCGTCGCCGGCCCCGAAGATGCCGCCCACCGATTACGTTCACCTCGCGCCCGAGGCCGTGCTCGCGATCGCGCGGCTCGAATGCCAGAGGCGCGGCATCAACGATGAAGACTCATTCATGTTCAATCCCGACCTGAAGGAGCTTTTCAAGGCGGTCGCGAAGAAAGGTGTCCTCGAGCAGGTCTTCTCCGCTCCAAGGCAGCCCCCGCCCCCCCGTCCGTCCGGAGCCCCTCCGTCCAAGGACGCGGCGACGAAAGTCGAGAACATCTCAGCTCCGAGGACGGCGAGGCCTCCGCCTCCGCCCCCTCCGTCGGTGCGGGTAGGCAGGGATGCCGTGAGCGGCGAAGAGCCGACCATGGCCTCAGACCAGATCCCGGCCAAAGCGGCTCTGCAAGGCCGAGCGGGCCTCCCGCCGCGCCCTCCGCTTCCAGCGATCAGCAGGATCGCCACATTCCTCGCCGAGCTGGACAAGGACAAGAAGCTCGATGCGACACAGCTCTATGAGAAGGTCCAGGAGCGATACGACGAGGAAGGGAGGCTCCTCCTCGCCAGGTACGGCAACGACATGAACAAGCTCCGCGAGGTCCTGATGAGGACGAAGGAGAAGGCGAGCGAGAAGATGGAGAGCAACGAGCCGCTCACAACCGAGGAGAGGCACATCCTCGATTTCATAAAGCTCAACGAAAAGCTCAAGGAATTCAAGAAGAAAGTCGACGGGAAGCGCGAAGTGGACGCGCTGCTCGCCGCGAAGAGGAATTCGATGGCCCCTGCGGGCCAGTCCCCGGGGAAGGCCCCAGAGAAGTCCCCGGGCAGGATAGCAGACCCGTCTCCGGGCAAGAAAGACCCTTCGCCGGGAAGGAAATCCAAGCCCCCCTCCCAGCCGCCTCCCCTTAAACGGGATTCGGTTGCGCCGAAATCAGGCGAGCCTGCGGTGGCGTCCGAGAGGAAATCCTCCCCCCCTCCGGCCGTCGATTCGAAGCCACCGAGCGCTCTCACCCGGTTCTTCCTCAGCCCCTCGACCTGGGCGGTCGCCGGCATCGGCGCGTTCTCAGCCGCTATGTACGCCACCGGCGGCTTCGATGATCTGGCGCATTTCATAGGCCTTGCGGCGAACAGGTTCCCTTCGGCAGGTGCATACCTGAGGAAGCTCCACCTGGATACCCAAGGAGGGGCGCAGGCCCTCTATTTCGGGCTCAGCGGCTTCAGCCTCGCTGTCGGGCGGCTCGTGAAATTCCGCCGCATCCGCGCAAGGGTCCGCGAGCTCGAAGCCCTCGGCATCGGCGAAGAGAACTTCCAGAAGATGCGCGATTACGTCGTCCCTATCCTCTACTCGACGCTGCAGAATTACGCTGAGGGGACTTCGCCGACCAAGCTGCGGCTGAAGATGATCGAGGACGAGAGGTTCTTCCAGTACATGGAAGAGTTCCACAAGGACGCGAAGAAATTCATGTACATAATGGAAGCGGCAAGGGTCCCGAGGTCCGTGGTCAAGCGGTTCCACGCGATATTCACTGCGGCAGAGGCCGAGATCGTGAACAAGAGGCTCGTCGGCTTCGTGAAGGACATCGACGACCCGGAGCTCCGCATGCAGCCTCTCCGGGAAGCTTACAAGGAGGAGTTCTTCATGCGGAAGCTCGATGAGGTCTTCGCGAAAAGCCAGATGAGCGGCGAGTACATCAACAAGAACAAGCAGACCGAGCTAGCCTCGACGATGGGCAGAGGGGACGCTGTCGAAGGGCTGAGGCTCTTCAAGGAGCTGGAAAAGGATTACATCCGTCTTACTCACAAGAAAGCATGAGAGGGATCATTATGGTTGACAACGGGCGCAGGAATCTGTTCAAGCAGGTCGGATATCACATCAAGGAGCACTACGGCCAGTATCTATCCACCGGCATAATGGTGGCAGCTGCCGCCGCGGTCATCATGACGCGCGACTGCGGCGGGGGATTCTCGCCGAGTGGCCCCATGGCCGAACCGCCGGTCCGGGGTGACGGCTTCTGCGACGAGCGCGAGGCATACCCGTACGAGCTCGACCGGCAGGGCCGGGTCCGGAGCGATGACCAGGGCAGGCCGGTCAGGAACCGGTTCTACTCGAAGGAAGACTGCCACGACGGCGACAATGTCTGCGATGACGGCACCGACCGCGCGCAGATCAAGGATCCGAACGGCAACACGATCACCGACTTCATGAGGAACGACGCTTTCGGCAGGGAGATCAGGCTCCCCCTGGAAGACTCGAATTCGATCGACTGCATCCTCAGGCCGGCCCGCGAGCAGCCGTGCGGGGCTTTCGCTCCTGGCCAGACGCCGGTCGACCGGCCCAGGATCACCGAGCCTGCGTTCGGGCAGCGCCAGAGGTCCCAGCCCGAGCTCGAGCGCTTCATGGCCACCCACCCGGCTATCGTGAGGCCGTACATCGCGCCCGACCCGGCCGCGGCGGCCGCGCAGGGCGGTCCGCGCCTCCTCACCCAGGGGAATTATTACGTTGTCCTCACAAGATACCAGGAGACATGCAACCAGGCGCTTCCTGTTTGCACGCCGGAATCGCTCGAGGCATGCTGGTGCCCCAATATCATGGAGTGCGCGAGGCCTCCGGCCCCGCCGCCCCGGACCTGCGGCAACGGAAGGGCGGACCCGGGCGAGCAGTGCGATCCGCGCAGCAGGAGCCCCCGCGGAGGCTGCTCCGAGGGCAACAGATGCACCAACCGCTGCACATGCACGCCGGTGCCCCAGACCTCGGTCTGCGGAAACGGCCGTGTCGAGACCGGCGAGGATTGCGATCCGCCGGGCGCAACATGCCAGGGCAACGGCACATGCAACAGCACCTGCGGATGCGACGTCCCGCCTCCGCCCCCGCCCCAGCCGACCGATGCGTCATGCCCGACGTCTGCAAGGACGCAGGCCCTGATCGGCCGTGTCACGAACACCATGCTCAGCAACGCGCAGCGCATCCGTGATGCCCTCGGCACCGACCAGGTCATAAATGCCAGGGTGACGATCCGCGTGGATACGTCAGGGACTCCGACGGTCGCAGGATATTCTCCGGCGAACGTCCCCAATGTCGTCGACCTGACCGGCATCCAGGTTGGCGCAGTGGACCAGACATGCACCTTCAGCATGCCGGTGCAGATCCCCCCGCTGTGATCAGATGAAGCTAACCAACAAGGATGATACCATGTCAACTACCTCGAAGACCGAATACAGGATGAAAGTCGGCGCAAGCATGATCGTCGCCGGCGCAGCGATCGTCGGGGTGATCTGGCGCCTCCGGGAGCCGAAGACCGACCATCTCCTGCCGCCGCCTCCTTGCCCCCAGGCGCAGCAGCCGCCGGTGCCTCCGGTCGACGGGGATATGATATGCGAAGCCAACAAAGGCGAGGCCGATCCGGCTTCAACCACATTCTCCGCGCGCGACTGCGGTTATTGCGGCGACGGGATAAGGCAGGTCCAGATACAGGCCGAGCGCGGCTCGCCTCCGAGGCCGGACGAGTTCGGGGCGCTGATCCAGGACGTCACTCAGAGGCAGAGCGAGACCCCGGAGACGTGCCCTATCGATTTCCATTGCGGGAACGGAAGGCAGGATATACGGGAGAAGTATTCCGCGATCGTCCCTCCGATCTCGCTTGACGGAGGGGTGTATTCATACCAGGTCGTCGAGATAACCGAGACCAGCGCTGACTGCGCGAGGGACTACCGGCGCACTTACCACCGCCCGGCCCAGGAGGTCCCCGAGGATCCCATACCGATAAGGCAGCCCTCGATGTGGACCTGCCCGTCGCAGGTCGCGAGCACGGATTCGCTTGAGATAGTCGGCTCTCAGTCCGAGAGCATGAGGAGCGTCATCCGGCGCATCAACGACAGCATAATCCCGCGCTCCGCGGCGCTCCGGACCGCTCTCGGCGTCCAGCCGGCCGACCCGGTGACGGTCACGCTTTCGATCCTTGTCAGCTCCGGGGGCAGGGTGAGCCTCCAGGGCGTCGCTGCGACATGCAGCGGCCTCCCGTGCGGAGACCAGACGGCGATCGTGAACGCGACCAGCCTCTCCCTGAACGGGCTTTCCGTGGGGGCGCCGGGTGCCGAGTGCATCTGGAGACAGGTCGTGGTCGTCCCGAGGAGCTGAAGGCTCCCGCCCGTAATCCCCTAAGCCTCGGGGAAAGCTCTTTATTCACGCATTGGGAAGTCATCCCATGGTCAAGAACATCCTTTTCGATATCGATGACACCCTATTCCCATCGACCGAATTCTCGGCCCTTGCCCGCAGGAACGCCCTGAACGCCATGCTGGGCATGGGGCTGAGGAGCGATTTCGCTGCTTTGAGCCGGCTCCTGGATTCCATCATACGCAGGGAAGGCTCCAACCATCCCGGTCATTTCGACGATCTCTGCCGCGAGCTGAAGATAAAGGAGCCCGCGCGCTATGTCGCCGCGGCCGTAGCCGCGTACCATGACACGAAGGCCACGATAGCGCCTTTCCCCACGGCGCCGTTGACCCTTCTCCGCCTGCGCGAGGAAGGCCGCCGCCTATATGTGGCGACGAGCGGAAGCGCGGTCAAGCAGTGGGACAAGCTCATACGGCTCGGCATCGCGCTTTATTTCGAGGAGGTGTTCGTCACCGAAGAGCTCGGGGAGGAGAAAGGCGAGCGGTTCTACCGGAAGATAGCGCACACCCTGAAGGCCGGGCCCAGAGATTGCATGATGGTGGGTGACCGGGAGGACGCCGACATCGTCCCTTCCCGGGCAGTCGGGATGCGGACGGTCCGGATGCTAGCAGGGAAATACGCGGATATCCCGACCAGCGCGGATTATGCTATAAAGGACGTCTCGGAGATCCTGCAAATCCTGCAAGACTTATAAAACCATCAATCCAATACTCTCCCATGAGACTTCTCTTACTGGGGATATTCGTTGCGGCTCTCGTCCTCGCTGGGTGTTCCGGCCGGGGCGCGAGCACAGGATGCAAGGATAACACGCAGTGCAAATCCTGGCAGTTCTGCAATGTCACATCGAGCGCCTGCGCGACCTTGCCCGGATACTGCGACACCGACGACCAGTGCACGGCGAAGGACAACTTCACGCGCTGCGACCTCGAGCGCACCCACCTCTGCGTCTTCAAGGAGAACAAATGCCGCACAAACGCCAACTGCCAGAACTGGCAGGTATGCGATTCTGAACAGACATGCAGGCCGGCCCCCGGATACTGCGACGCCGACTCTCAGTGCGATCCGGTATTCCAGTTCTGCAACCCGTCCAGCCACCAGTGCGGTCCGGCCCCCGGATACTGCACTGCGGACACCGACTGCGATTCATGGAAGAAATGCGACATCGTGAGCAAGAGATGCTACCTCCTTCCGGACCGGTGCGATCTCGACGGCGACTGCAAGAACTACCAGAAATGCGATCTGAAGACGCACTTCTGCAAGCCTAAGGAGGGGTTCTGCAACAACGACGAGAACTGCCCCGAATACGCCCGCTGCGACGCGGTCGCGAAGAAATGCATCGCGCGGCAGGGCTTCTGCATCACGGACAACGAATGCAACGAGTGGGAGCTCTGCAGCGAGCAGACCCACCAGTGCAAGGCCAAGAAGGACAGATGCGGCTCGATAGCGGATTGCGGAGACTGGCAGGTCTGCGACAGCACCCATTACTGCAAGGCCAAGCTCGGCTTCTGCAACGACAACGGGGACTGCGTGCAGGGAGAGGTCTGCAACCAGCAGACGCATCTCTGCCAGTGATTTTTTCCTTTACCCTTATTTCCATCATTTTTATCTAAGGCGCAGGGCTGCCGCTATGGCCATAACTTGACAAAAATCACTTCTTCTGCGGGATGCTCGGCTCCATGCGGATCAAGCCGGGGGGCTGTTGGCTCCCCTGCTGGCCGTTGCCGGACTGGCTCCCGCGCGGCGGAGGCGGGTTCCGTATCACGGGCCTCACCCGTTCACGCTCCAGGGTGAACGGGATCGTGCGGTCGGCGTCAGGCACGATGCTCACCTGGGCTTCGCGGTAGCCGCTTTTATGGAGGGTGAGCTCCACGCTGTCGCTCCCTTCGGCGAGGCTGACGACGCACTGGCCTGATGCGGTGGTGCAAAGGGTCTCGGAGTCGCGGATGACCTCCACTCCGTCGATCCCTGTCCTAATCGTGATCTGGAATGTCCGCGGGGGTGCGACGACCTCGGCATCCGGGCTCTGGACCGGCGCGTCGGGGACAGTGACCGGTATGAGCGGTTGCGTTTCAGCAACAGGATCCTCGTTTTTAAGAGGAGGCTGGGGCTTCGGCCTTGTCGCTACGTAAGTGACTATGCCGATCGCCCCTGCCGCGATGATGGAGCCGGCGACTACGCCCGCGAACAGCCTCTTGTTCTTCTTCGCTCTCATGCCGGCGATGGCATCGCGGTGGACGAGCATGGTCTGCTCATGGCGCTGTTGCTTTCTCTCTGGCTGTATCGATTCGACCCTGACTATCGCGGTGTTCCCCTCTCCGACAGGAGTGAGCCTCGGGGTCGTGGGCATCGAGCTGAGGTCAGGCGGCAGTGCTCCTAGCTGGCTCTCACGTATCATGACGCTCGGAAGATGCTCTTCGGGGATCTTCGCCGGGGCGACATCTGTGTCTTCGAGAGCGGGGTCTGCACCTGTCGGAGCTAGATCCACAGGGCCTGCGGCTCCGGGAAGCGAGAACGGCTGGAGATGGTCGGCCGGCTTCTTGCCATAGCCTGATGCGGCCATGATGGCCCCCTTCAGCTCCTCCATGGTCTGGAACCTGTCCTTGGGGTCTTTCTCCAGGCACTTCATGATTATATCGCTGACATCGTCGGAGATTTTCCGCCCCGGCACCCTGTCCTTTGGCGGCATCGGGGTCTCGGAGATGATCTTGAGGCCTATCTCCATCCACGCTTCGTTCAGCCCTTTATCCGGGTTCGATTCGAATGGAGGGACCCCGGCGATCATGTGGTACATGACAGCGCCGACCGCATAGATATCTGTCCGGTTGTCGATATGCCTCTCGCCTTTCGCCTGTTCGGGAGCCATATACTCCGGCGAGCCCATCACGGCCCCGTCGATGGTCTTGAACTGCCTCGTCGCGTTCGCGATCTTGGCGAGGCCGAAATCCAGGAGCTTGACGTGCTCTCCATGCCCGTTGTTGTTGATGACATATATGTTCTCGGGCTTGATGTCGCGGTGGACCACGTCCTCCTCATGCGCCGCGCTCAGGCCGTCGCAGACCTGGCTGAAAAGCCTCCTTGCCCTGTTCCAGTCGAGCGGGCCGTCCTGCGTGAGGACGTCGAACATATTCCTGCCCTTCAGGTATTCCATGACTATGTATATCTCCTTGTCCTCCCGGTCGTGGATGCGGTAATACACGACTACGACGTTCGGATGCTGGATCTTGCCGATCGCTTTGGCCTCCTGGAGGAACCTCTCGCGAGCCGAATCGTCGTTGAACAGGGCGCGCGACATCACCTTTATGGCAACATCGCGGTTGTCCGAGCGGTCTTCGGTGGCATGGTATATCTTGCCCATGCCGCCTTCGCCGAGCTCCTCGATGAAGGTATAGCCGTGCTTCTTGAGCTTGTCCGCGATCACCTGGTCGCCTATCCTCGTGACCAGGGTTCTCTCTCCCGGCAATTCGGCCAGCCCTTCTGCGGCCGGCTCGCTCTTGATCCCGCCATCCTTCTTCGGTTTGCCGTCTGTAGGCTGGCCTGGGTGCTGAAGTTTGGAACCTGACATGTGTTACTTTATGTTAGAAAAGTATTTTAAACACCGCCCCTTGTCCCCAAATACGACGGGTTGCCGGGGAAAGAGGTTACACTTAGCCAAGATGCAACACATTTTTAAATTGTTTCAATTAATGCTATTACATGAAAAACTTGAGCTTAACCCACGAGGAGGGCAGGAGCAGGCCCCGATCCGCAGAATCGTTCTAACGCTTTTTGGCAAGTTCTTTCGCCGCGTTGTCCATACTCTCATCGCCGCTGCTCGAGAGGCAGGCATTCGCCCAGCCGCAGCCTGAGGTGAGCGAGAGGCGGGAGACGCCCCAGCGCGACGTCCGTTTCGAGGTGGCAGGGACCCAGCTCCCTCTCCGCAACGGAGACACCGAGACCCAGGCGTACCAGGTCTTCGAGCAGCAGAATATCGCCCCGGCGGTCACGCTCGAGGGCCCCGCGACGGTCACGGTCAGGTTCTACCCCATAATCAGCCCCCAGCAGCTGGACCAGGCCAGCGGCAGGCTCGATTATTCCGTCTCTTATACTATCGATGGCGGAAGCCCGGCGCAGGCCAGGCTTTCCACGATGTCTTCGACGGCGACAAGCCCCAGGCTCGACCTGAGCGGGCTCGCTATCGGCACCCCGGGCGAATTCACGGTCGCGATCGAGGCAGGGCGGCACGTCGTCCGCGTCCAGTCGCCGACCGGCTTCGTCGAGGTCGTGCGTGCCCAGGCGCCCCAGCCGGCCCAGCCCCCGGTCCAGCAGGTCCAGCAGCCTCCGGTCCAGCCCCCGGTCCAGCAGCCTCCGGCACAGGAAGAGAGCCATACGTTCGAGAGCGTCCGCTCGCCTTTCTCTCTCAACTACGAGGGATACTGGCTCTCAGGCCCCCGTTCGAGCAACGACTCGGGCTTCGTGAACAGGCTTGATGCCATGTACCGCCACAGGTTCAACTCCCTTGTCGCTCTCGATGTCGGGCTATCCGCAGGCTGGTCGCGGGCCACCCTGGACAGCTCTCTAGCTAGCGCCCGGGTCGATGTCATCGATCCGCAGGCGGCCGCAGGGGTATCCGTCTTCCTCGGCAGGAACACGCTCTACGCGCTCGCCGTCGGCGGCCTCGAGGTGATGAGATACTCCCTCTCGATCCCGGACGGCAGGAGCAGGGAGGCTACCTCCTACGGACCGATCTACGGCGGAAGGATAGGCTACGATTACAACGATATCTTCGGCCTGAGCGGCGAGCTGACGAACAACCACCTGAACCCACTCACGGTGCGCGCAAGGGTCGCGCTCCCCTACAGCTGGGTCACGGATGCGCGTCCCACGCTCGACTTGAGCCTCAGGCTCCTCAACAGCCTGAGGCCTGACACGTCGTCCCCGCTCCTCGGGACCACGAATCTCGACGAGAAGACGATACTGCTAAACGGCAACCTGATCCTCCCGGTCTACCGGCTCGGCCCGGTGCTCCCGGAAGCGCTCCTCGGCTTCAGGTACGACCGCAGGATCGACTCAGGGACCGACAACGCGGCTCTTCTCCTCGGAGCCCTGCTGGCCATAGACGCCGGTTCCAGGTTCAGGATCGAGGCAGGGGCGGGCGCCCAGATGCAGTTCGCCCCCTCTTTCGGCGCAGGGCCGTTCATGCTCCTCAACATGTATTACCGGTGAGCGGGGGCTTTCGGGCGCGAATTATTATCTTTTCACTTTGTTTATCCTGTTCATGAAGGGATCAGTGAGGTTCGGCCCCGCAGGGATACCGATCCGCTGCGAGGGGAAAAGCACCCTCGACGGCGTGAGATGCTGCGCCGGTCTCGGCCTGCGTGCAATGGAGATGGAATTCGTCCAGGGAGTGCGCATGAAGGAGGATTCGGCCGCTCTGGTAGGGGCGTCGGCCAAAGAGCTTGACATCTCATTATCATCGCATGCCCCCTATTTCATAAATCTGTGCACCGACGATCCCCAGAAGCTCGCGAATACCAAGCGGCACATCATATCGTCTGCCCGGATCACTTCCATCGCCGGAGGCAACATCACTGTATTCCATCCGGGATTCTACCAGAAGCTCCCGCACAAGGAAGCCTACGACCGCGCGAAGAAGAACCTCTCGGAGATCGAAGCCGAGCTGGGCTCCCTGGGCGTCCGCATACGTCTCGGGGCCGAGACCGTTGGGAAGAAGGGGGCGTTCGGAGGGCTCCTGGAGAACATCCGCCTCTCGCAGGACCTGGAGATGGTCGAGCCGGCCCTGGATTTCGCCCACCTCCACGCCCGCGGCGACTTCAGGATCCACGGGGAGAAGGAGTACAAGGGGATATTCGACCTGCTGGAGCGCGAGCTCGGGGATTACGTCCGGCGCTTCCACTGCCATTTCTCGGAGATAAACTATTCTGACAAGGGCGAGATTAACCATTACGTCCTTGGTACGAACAACGAGCCGCCGTTCAGGCCATTCATGAAGGTCCTCGCTGAGCACGGATACTCCGGGACTGTGATCTGCGAGACGCCGAACCTGGATATCGACGCGCTCACCCTCCAGGACGAATACGGTTCCTGCCTAAGGAAGATGATGCGATGAAGCTGCTGATTGACTATCTGGAAGAATCCGCCGCATATCTGCGGGAGCGGAAGGAGAAGCTCAAGGCCCTCGATGCGCAGTTCCGGCGTGTTTATGATTCCGACCTCAAGCACGAGATGGCCGAGATCCGTAGGGACATAGCTAAGAAGGACAGCGAGGTCACGACCGAGCTCCTGTACAATCTCGAGGAATTCCGCTCCCTCAACAAGTATTACCCGGCTCTCCTGCAGGTCTTCATGGAGGACGAATACATCGGAAAGGTGATCGCGAAGAAAGCGTGGCTGCTGGATTACC
The DNA here is from genome assembly GCA_046331685.1 of Candidatus Micrarchaeia archaeon. Taxonomy (GTDB): domain Archaea; phylum Micrarchaeota; class Micrarchaeia; order Anstonellales; family Bilamarchaeaceae; genus Bilamarchaeum. The sequence continues at coordinate 47,192 of JAXLQI010000006.1, forward strand.
GGCCCCTGCCGCCGCAGGAGGCTGCCGCCAAGCTGGGCCAGCTGAGGGCGTGGCGGAAACAGCTGAAAGACGCGAGGAAGGCCCTGAAGCACTGGGTCGGCACGGTCGATTCGAGGGCTTTCGTCGCGACGTTCCCGGTGCTCCGCGGGCAGATGAGCGGCGAGCTTGACAAGATAGACGCCATCGCGGCGATCGACAAGACCGACAAGCTCCTCCTGAAGGAAGGGTGGCTCCTGCTCATTTCCGACTCCCTGATCGAGATCCCGATCGCCAAGTTCATGACCAACATCAACCAGCTCCGCTACCAGGAGATAACCGCCCAGACGGACTTCTCACGCTCGCGCGGGCGGGGCACTGTCGCGGAGACGAAGGCCCTGCGGAATCTCCAGTCCATAACGAAGAGCAAGCAGCATTATGAGCGCGCCCTCACCCAGATGCTCCTAGCAAATCCCAACTACCTCAAGGAGCTGAAGAAGAGGAAGGACTGGCTCTCCCGGGACAAGGGAGGCAACCTGGAGAAGCTCGCCAAAGGGATCACCCCCCACACCATAAAGGAGAGGGTGTGGCTCAACGAGATGAGGAAGAAGGTCTCGGTGGAGGAAGGGCAGGAAGCCCCGACGGAAAGGGCGCCAGCCGCTCAGGCCCCAAAATCCCTCGCCCGGCCGGGCAAAACCCGGGCGAAGAGGAAGGCCGGGGGGAAGAAGCGTCCAGGGAGCATACAATAAATAAGGTACTCGCCATCAGCACTCCATGGCTGACGGGATCCATCATCTCCACAAACGCAGGCGGGTGCACGAGAACCTTGAGGTATATCCGCATCCGGACCGCTGGCTCAACCTCCTCGACCGGCTCGTCTTCATAGTCGCCCTGACGGGGGTGGTGATGACGGTGCCGCAGGTTTTCGAGATATGGGTGATGAAGAACCCCTCCGGCGTCTCCCTGATATCATGGTCGGCTTACACCCTGGCCTCGGCTTTCTGGGTGGTCTACGGGATCGCACACCGCGAGAAGACGATAATGGTGGTCTATTCGCTCTATACGGTCCTCAATGCGCTGATCGTGGCCGGGATACTGATCTACGGTTAGCCGCGGATGGCCTTCATCCTCTCCTCTATCTTGCTCTTCTGAGCGGCGCTGATCCGGGGATCGTCCTTGATGAAAAGGGTGAAGAAATTCATCAAAAGGGCTCTGGTCTTCTTGCTGTTGAGCCCATTCGCTCTCTTCAGGTGATCGTCCGAACGCGGATCGTCGAGGAACAGGTAGCTCATCGCAAGGAAGAAATTGGTCGTTGCGTCCTCAGGCTCGATGGCGAGCGCGTTCCGGAATGCCTCCGCCGCTTCATTCATCTCGAAGAGCTCGAAGTGCGCCATCCCCTTTATCTGATAGTATCTGGATTTCCTGCCGAGGATCAGGGCGCGCTCGAAGCATTCCTGAGCCCCGTCGTAGTTCTTGAGCTTGAGGAAGACCACGCCTCTGAGATACCAGGCTTCGTCATCGTCGCGGAGGGAGATGAGGGTCCGGTCCAGCGCCGCCCCGGCCTCCTTGTACCTGCCCTGGGCTATGAGCGCTTTCGCTTCCTCGGTTTCAGCCATGGCTTAACCTTTGGGGGTAACCTTTTAAAGGGTTTTATCCATTTATTATTGCAGAAGAAGTAAAAAAGTGGTTATATGGTGGAAACGTTCAAGGAAAAGGCGCGGGAGCAGCCGGTAGAGACCAGGCAGCTGCCGGCCATCCAGAGGGAACAGCGGGAGTTCCACAGCCCGCTCGATTCGCTCGGCCGCATAGCGAGGAACCTGCGCATCCCCTCGGAACAGACCCGCCCCGGAAGCGAGCGCGCGGTCGCCCGATCGGACCAGGATATGCGGATCGCGAGGAATGTCTCTGCCCTCCGGCTCGAGGGCTCGACGCCGCTCCATGCCCGGTTCCTCCGGATGCTTGAATCCGTGCAGGGCTGATGGAGTGGTGAGCAGAAGGGATCTCAACAGGAATCTGGCGAGCGAGAAGGTCGCCATCATATTCTACAAAGTGATAGAGAAGGGCGACGCGCGGATGCTGAAGCCGCTTTCGATGGACACGAGCATCTCCCTGAAGATGGTGCGGGCGATCCTCGACAACACGATCATCCCGGCGTTTTACAGCACCCTGTCGAAGAACCTTGTGGAGCGCGGCGTTGCTCCCGGGACGCGGGTCCAGCTCCGGGCGCGTTTCAGCCCCGAGCACTCCATGCTCGACCCTCAGCTGGTCGGGACGAAGGTGCTCTGCGAGGTAACCATCTGAGGTGACGGTTATGAGGCTTATAATGGATGGCAAAGACTTTTCGGCTGATCTCCGCCTGCCGGGTTTCATATTCATCTGCATGGCCGGGATCGTACTCATCGTCTTCCCGCTGGTCCTGCTGGTCTCGCCTCCCCGGATGTTCGCCGGCGCGGTGCCTGCGGTGATGATCGGCGCGATAGGCGCGGTCATAGTCCTGCTCATGCTGGGCATCTACCTCAAAAGCCGGGGGATGCTCTTCAAGCTCCCCCTCAGGGTATTCGATGAGGGGGTGATGATCCAGCCTATAATGGGGCTCAAGCCGGCGATGATCCCGTATCAGGATATCGCCAGCATGGAGATATGGTTCGGCCTCGGTTACAAGAAGGCGGTGTGCGGCTGCTCGATACTTTCATTCAAAGGCTCGGTGCACAGCGTCGAGACTTTCCGCGACAAGGAGGACCTCAGGCGTTTCGTCGATGGCTTCAGGCTCACCATGGAGAACAACGGCCTGAAGATGAAACCGCCCGAGGAAGAGGCCGGTTCTCTCCACTTCGTCTTCCAGAGGGATGTGGTGAAAAGAAGGCCGGCTGCCTGATATTCACTCCATCTCTATCGTTCCGGGAGGCTTGTTCGTTATGTCATAGACGACCCGCCCCACCGACCTGATCTCGTTGGTTATCCTCGTCGATATCCGTTCCATCACATCGGAGGGGATATGCGAGAAATTCGCTGTCATGCCGTCAAGGCTCCGCACCGCCCTGACGATGACGGTGTACTGGTATGCCCTCTCGTCCCCGCGGACCCCGACGGTCTTGGATGGCAGGAGGGCGGCGAAATACTGCCAGGGTCTCTCCATCTTGCCCTTCCCGCTCGCAGCATCGATCTCGTTCTCGACGATATCGCAGGCGTCCTGGACGATCTTTATCTTCTCCTCCGTGATCTCCCCGACGATGCGCACGGCGAGCCCGGGGCCAGGGAACGGCTGCCTCTGGTATACCGATTCCGGCAGTCCGAGCTCTTTCCCGACCGCCCTCACCTCGTGCTTGTAGAGCTCCCTTAGCGGCTCGCAGAGCTTCAGATGCATATCCTCCGGAAGGCCCCCCACGTTGTGATGGCTCTTGATCGTGTCCCGGCCCATGCCTCCGCTCTCGATCCAGTCCGGCGCGATAGTCCCCTGGATGAGGAAGCCCACACCGAGCTTCTTCGCTTCCTCCTCGAACATCCTGACGAAGACTTCTCCGATTATCTTCCTCTTCCGCTCAGGATCGGTCACGCCTGCGAGCGCCGAGAGGAAGCGGGCCCTGCCGTCGAGCACATGGAGCTCAACGCCGAGCGACCTGGCCGCCTCCTTGACCTTCTTGGTCTCGTCCTTCCTCATCAGGCCGTTGTCGACATAGACTATGTGGACCTGGCCAGGGACGGCCCGGGCGGCCAGCGTGGCGGCAACGAACGAGTCCACCCCTCCCGAGACGGCGGTGATGGCGCTCGATTTACCTAAGGCATCCCTTATGCCCGCTTCGCTTTCAGCAACGAATCTTTTCGGATTGAACGGCATTCAAACACCTGGGACGCTGATCGGCACCGGAAGCCCTAAGGCCGGAGCGAGCAGATTCATCATGAATATTGTGAGCGCCAGCCTGGGCACCCCGACCAGCAGGATGACGCTGATCGCGTGGAGCATCGATATCCCGTGGACGATCCGGTACGCCCTGGCATTGACCAGGACGGCCAGGTAGATGACGATCGCGATAGTGGCCAGCCCGACCACGATCTGGATGCATAGGAGCGAGAAGAACACGTTCAGGGGGAAGAGGAGGCTCAGCCCTGAGGCGATCGACACCGAGAGGCCGATCACCGACGATAAGTAGAACTGGTCGGCGAATCTCCCCTCCCCGCCGCTCATCTTTATGATGAGGAAAGCGACGCCCTCGGAGGCTATCGCTATGATCACCCCGATCAGCACGTACAGGATGAGATCGAATGCCGCTATCGGGAGGAGGCTCTCGAAAGGGATCCTGGCCTGCGCGATTCCTGTGGCCTCGCTAAGCGTGTCTGACGCGAAATTCGTCAGGTAATACGACTCGAGGGAAGTGGCTATGGCGATCAGGGCCGTCACGATCCCTGCGAGGAGGAAGATATAGCATGCTAGCGGCCCATCCGAAAGCGGCATGACGGACTTCAGCTCCTCCTCGCCTCTCTTGCGGTCATATAAGCCGATCGCGGCCTTGACGCTCATGTATACGAGGGCATGGAGAGGCATGGCCTTGCCTGGATGCTTCTGCTCTTTGCTTTTTCCTCCCATGGGACTGCTATCGTAGAGCCTCTTTAAATAATTTGGCCGCACGTTCGGTATAATGCGCATAATCGCCGATTTCCATGTGCACAGCAAGTATGCCCGCGCGACAAGCCCCAGATGCGACATCCCCGGGATGTCCGAAGGCGCGAAGCAGAAGGGCATCAGCCTCATGGCCACCGGGGATTTCACCCATCCGCTCTATTTCAACGAGCTCAAGATCGACCTGAAAAATGATATCGGCGGCCTGTACGATTACCGCGGAATCAAATTCATTCTCGGGACTGAAGTGAGCGTCACATACGATCATGAAGGGAAGAACAAGAGGATGCATCACCTGATCCTCGCGCCTTCGCTCGAGGTCGCCGGGCAGATAAACGACCGCCTCGGCAGGTACGGCAACCTCAAGGAGGACGGCCGGCCGACGCTGATGATCTCGAGCGCGCACCTCTCAGAAGAGATCTTCTCCATCTCAGGCGACTGCATGATAATACCGGCGCACGCCTGGACGCCATGGTTCTCGATATTCGGCTCGAAGGCCGGCGTCGATTCTGTCGAGGAAGCATTCGGAGACCAGGCGCGCCGCATCCACGCGCTCGAGACCGGCCTTTCATCGGATCCTGCCATGAACTGGACATTGAGCAGTCTGGACAGATACACCCTCATATCGAACAGCGATGCCCACAGCCCGGGCAAGCTGGGCCGCGAGGCCAACGTCCTCGAGCTTGAGGATGTTACCTACCGGTCGGTCACGGACGCCATCAAGACCCGCAAGGGATTCGTTAAGACGTACGAATTCTATCCTGAGGAAGGGAAATACCACTATGACGGCCATCGGAAATGCGGCGTCCTCCTCTCCCCGGCCGAGTCTAAAGCCAAAGGCGGCATTTGCCCGGTATGCAGGAAAAAGCTCACGATAGGCGTCATGCACCGCGTGGCCGACCTAGCCGACCGTAAGCAGGGGTACAGGCCTGAGGGGGCGGTCCCGTTCCAGTACATCGTCCCCCTGACGCTCGTGATCGCGAAGGCTTTGAGGAAGGCCGAGACCTCGGTGGCGGTAGCCGAGGAGTATTCCAAGCTCATCCGGTATTTCGGGAACGAGTTCGCCGTGTTCGAGGCGGCCCCGGACCAGGTCAGGCTGGCGACTACAAAGGAGATCGCGGACGCTCTCGTGCGCGTCAACACCGGGAAAGTGAGATGGATCCCGGGGCATGACGGGGTCTTCGGGGAGCTTGTGCTGGATGAATCCGCAGTCCCCCGGAAAGGGGCGGTGGACAAGAGGCAGAAGAGCCTCGGCGATTTCTAGCCTTTTTTGGCCTGAGGTTTCTTCCCGGAAGCTTCCAGAGCCGGTTTTCCGGGATTCGCCTTCTTCGCATCAGGCGTGTCGCATACCAGGTTGACGAGTATGGGGATGGCATAGAACGCGGCTGCGAGGCCGGCTATCCCTCCTGTGATGAGTCTGATCATGTTGGTGCTTTCATAGACGAACGGCAGGAAGCCGATCTCCGAAAGCAGCTGGATCCCGCCGTCCAGGCCGATCGGCACCATGGCCGCGAGCAGGAAGATCGCCGGGAACACCTTCCGGTTGCCGAAGCCGAGGGTGAGCGGATACGCGAGGCCTCCGATGAGCATCGCGAGATAGAGCCCGACGTCGCGGGAGCAGACCGGCATCTTTTTGCCGATGAGGCCTCCGGCCATGACGGTCGTGGCGAGCCGGTCGCTCGGGTCGGAGATGAACTGGCCGCCCTGGGGCATGCAGTCCCCGATCCAGTATCCTTTGCTGTCCGAGAAGATGCAGAGGGATCTCGACAGCTTCTGGTGGCATGTGAACGAGAAGGCGGTGTATGCGCTCCCCATATCCATCGTGAATGCGAGCAACGGCGTGAGGAAGATCGCCCCGGAGAGGAGGGCGAAGAAAACCATGTAGATCATGTACACGAAAACGGGCCTTTCCATCGACGTAGCTAAGTGAAGGAAAGGTTTTTTAATTAATTTCACGATTAGTGCAGCAAGGTGATCTAGAATGAGTACGAAACTCTCAAGGCTATATGGTATGGATATCTTTACAGACTCAGGCAAGTTCATCGGGAACGCCCAGGACTTCATCGTCGACCTTGAAGGCGGCGAAGTGTCCAGGATCCTCATCGAAGCCCTTCCGTCTGGAAAGGACGACGCGAAGAAATCGCTCCGCGAGAAAAGCATCCTCTACAAGAACGTCAAGTCGGTCGAAGATGTGATCGTAGTCACCAAGGGCCCCCAGACGACCCCACAGTAGGGATGATATGGGAAGCTCGGTGCTCACAATCGCCGTCCTGATTATCGCTATCGCATTAGGCGTCGGAATTACCTGGTTCGCTGTCCCGCTCATCGGCGGCATCGACGAGCAGACCGAGATCATCATGGCGATCGTGCTTTCATTGTTTGCCTTCAGCGCGCTTTACTTCATGACGAAAAGCAGAGGCAACTGAAAGCCATCTATCGATTTTTTTCCTTATTCCTTCATCTGGCCGGACGATGACGATCCCTTTCTTCGGCTGGCCGTAAATCACAATATCCCCGTTCCCGGCATTCCTGATGAATGCGAGCGCGGTCAGGTCCTCCTCTCCGATTACCCGTACCGCCCCCCCTTCGGCGATCAGCTTTTTCGCATCAGCGAGAAGCCTCTTCGAGAGCGTCCCGGCAGGGTTGCGGTATCTTTTCTGGATGGGGAACTCTCTCCTCAATATGGCTATCCCGGCCGGGTCGAGGGGCCTGCGCATGGACAGATGGTCGAAGACAGCTAGATGCGGGGTCATCCCGAGTTCGATTAGTCCGATCGTGCAGACGTCTCCTATGGAGATGATCCGGTGGCTGCCAGCCAGGCGCTTCGCCATTGAAAGGTCAGTCACAAGGGCGCCTAGGGGCTTCTTGAGCTCGGCCCGGACCTCCTCTGGTATGATCATCTAAAAATAGTGGATAATGAGAAATAAAAAAGGATAGTTATCCGGCGCTTCACGGATATGTTACCGAAGAGATCGTCCCGCTCGCCCAGGCCATGTTCGCTGCTCCGATGCTGAACTGGACGGTCTTGTAATCCTCGGGTATATTGACAGCGGTCGGGGTGAAAATTATAGCCACGTTCCCTAGCCTGACAGGATTCCCGTTCGCCGCGCACCGTATGTCGAATACCGGGTTAAATCCTGAAGGGCCGGTATACCTGATATTGTAGCCGCCCATAGGTTCATCCACGCCGACCGGCCACATACCGCCCCTGCTGCTGTTGAATACGCCCGGACAGACCGTTGCAGGCCCGCCGTCTCCGGCATCGACTGCACCGCCGTCCATGCCGCCATCCGAGACGCCACCGTCGACCGGAGCGCCTCCGTCGCTAACGCCGCCATCAACAGGAGCGCCGCCGTCTGAGACGCCTCCGTCCACAGGAGCTCCGCCATCGGAGACACCGCCGTCCATGCCGCCGGCTCCCCCATCAGAGACGCCTCCATCCGTTGCAGCACCTCCGTCTCCGCCGGTGCCGCTGTCCATTCCGCCTGATCCGCCATCTCCGCCGCTGCCGCTGTCTGTCAGGCCGCCATCGGTCACTCCGCCGTCGGTCCTGCATACCATGGACACGGTGAACCTGGCCGATTTCGGATCGGTCACTGTGATATTTGTAACGGTCACATCGATCTCGATGTCTGTTCCGTCGATTATGAACCTCTTGTCTCCGTTCTCGTTTATCGTCTGACTGCTGAGCACGGCGCCGCAGGAATTGAGCACTTCGACCTGGGCCCTCTGCTCACCTCCGGATTCATCGGTGTTCGCGAGCCTCACCCTGTAGTCTCCGACCACGAGGGGGGCGTCGCCGACACGGAGGAGCGCCGTGAGCGACTGGACGCTGCACAGAGGCGCAGGGGCGTTGGTGCACCCGCCGTCGGTGTTTCCACCGTCGCTTACTGTCCCGCCGTCGGATAGGGGCGGTATATGCACGACATCATCCGGCCCGTTGCTTCCGCAGCTCGGACCGAGCGCTCCCATGCCGGCAGCGAATGCCGCTGCGAGCATGTACCTCCTGAAAGGATTAGCTCTTGCTGGTGTTTTGTGGTTATTCCCGTCTTCCGTTCCCATCCTCAATCGTCTTGCATCAGTCATTCTCTCCCACCCTTAGAATTTTTTTGTTAGATGTATGTAATATCTACAAAAACATTTTTAAACAGTAATTTTAACACCTTTCCACCTATAACCGGGTGCGCACGCCCGGTTCACGGATAGTTGGCGGTGTTAATGGTGCCGTTCATCACAGACGCGCTTCCGCCCGTAAGGCTGAAATGGACCTTTTTGGAGTCCTCAGGGACATTGACGTCCGTAGGCGTGAATGTCGCTATCGTGAGGCCGAGGCGCACAGGGTTCCCGTTCGCTGTGCACCTTACGTCGTAGCCCGCGTCCGCTCCGGACGGTCCGGTGTATCTGATGTTGTACCCGCCGAGCGGCACATCCACCCCCACGTTCCATGCACCTGTCCTTGTATCGTTGAAGACTCCCGGGCACGGGACCGGTCCGCCTCCTCCTGCGCCTGCGAATCCGCCTGAGCCGCCACCGCCTGCGGGTGAGCCTCCATTGCCTCCCATACCAGCGACGCCGCCCTGGCCACCCATGCCGGCGGCACCTCCCGTTTCACTGCCCGCGACGCCGCCCTGGCCGCCGCTGCCGGCGATTCCGCCATTGCCTCCCATACCAGCATGGCCTCCAGAACCGGCCACACCGGAATCGCCTCCGGTCTGGGCGCTGCCTCCAGAGGCGTTCGGGAAACCTTCTATGGAGAGATCCGATGAGCATGCATTGACCATCAGCCCTTCTGCGAGTATTATAGCTGCGCCGGCTTTGAGCGCCATCATCCGCACATCCTTCCGTCTGTTCAAGTTCGCATACAAAAGAATCACCTGGATGTGATTTGTCCTTATGTGTTTAAAAGTATAATTATTTGACTTAAAGGATCCGGTGGCCGGTTTCCGTGCCGACTATTATCAGATCGAATTTGGTGAAGATGCCGTTCTCGATAATCCCAGGGATGCTTTTGAGCCATTCCTCGGTCTTCTTCGGCTCGTCCAGCCTCATGTCGCAGTCCAGGATGAAGCTCCCGTTGTCGCTTATCACAGGCCCGAGTTTGGCCTTTGCCATCCTTATCCGGGGCGCGAATCTCTTGAGCTGCTTGATGATCAGTGGTGCCGCGAAGGGCAGGACCTCGAGATTCACTTCCCCCTCGAGCACGCCTTCCTGCACCTTGGATTCGTCCACTATCACGATGAACTTCTTGGCGTTGTAATCGATTATCTTCTCGCGTGTGAGCGCCCCGCCCCCTCCCTTGAGGAGAGCGCTCTTCGTGACCTTGTCGGCTCCGTCCACAGCGAGGTCGATCACATCAATGGCATCGGTCTCTGTGACGAATATCCCGTTCTCGATCGCGAGCATCCGGGAATCGAAACTGGTCGTGACGCAGGTGACCTTCATGCCCTTGCGGACCTTATCGCCGAGGAGCCGGATGAACTCCCTCACGGTCGTTCCGCTGCCGAGGCCGATGCACATGCCTTCCTTGACATGCTCCAGCGCGGCCTTCGCGGCGTTTATCTTGGGGTTCATTGGATCTCACTTGGTCTTGCTGAAGGAGACGCCTTTCCCGTCCTCTTCCCTGAGGACTTCGAGGACGGTCCCTTTCATGTCGGCCAGGGATAGCTCGGTGAAGTTGTCCCCGACCCTGACGGTTATTATCCTGGGCCTTCCGTCGAGGCTCACCTTCACGCTGTATATCTTCTGCCTCTGGTTATAGCCATATTCTACTTTGCAGTTCTTGAAGAGATCGTCGATCATGCGGTTCCCCTCTCAGGGCCGAGGGCCCGGTAAAGCTCCGAATCCAGCCTCCGCATCTCGGATCCGACTTCCGGCTTGATCCGGAGGAAATGGCTCATGGTGTTCGAGCAGACGAGCTCGGCCCTTCTCTCGGATTCGGTCACTGCGCGGATCATCTCCTGCCGCACAGGCACCGCCGGCATAACGCTCGGCGCAAGCTGCTGCCTCTGCTGCTCCTGGCTCACCCCGGTCTGGGGCTGGGCGCCTAAAAGCGCGCGCCGCTTCGCATCCATCCTGTCCTGTTCCGTCTGCGCCATAATCATCAACCTCCGGCACAGGCCGCCATCTCCGGCGCCCTGCCGTGTCTTATCAGGTAATAATGGTTTCCCGTGTTTATAAAGATTTATGACACGCCTCTTATGCCTCGAGGACAGCTATCTCAGGGAATGCGACGCGGTGGTCGTTTCGGCCCGCGGGAACGAAGTCGAATTGGACCAGACGGTTTTCTATCCCCGGGGCGGCGGGCAGCCCTCCGACACCGGGAGGATCGTCCTTCCTGACGGCCGCGGATCGTTCGTGGCGGCGGTGTCGAAAAGGGACGGCCTGGTCGTGCATGAGCTTGCCGCGGATGCGGTGCCGCCCCGGGCAGGGGACAAGGTGAGGTGCATCATAGACTGGTTCCGCCGCTACAGGCTGATGAGGATGCATACGGCGGCGCATGTACTTGCCGCAAAGATGCACAGCGAGCTCGGGATCCTAATAAGCGGCAACCAGATCGAGGAGGACAAGGCACGCTTCGATTTCACGATGGAGGAGTTCGACAGGTCCGTGTTCGAGATGGTCGTCGGGAAGGCCAACGAAGCTCTGTCATCTGATACTGAGCTGAAGGTGTACCAGCTCCCGCGCGAGCAGGCTATGGGCATCCCAGGCGTCGTGAAACTGGCCGGCGCTCTGCCTCCTTCGGTGAGCATGCTGAGGATGGTCGAGATCCCCGGGATCGACATCCAGGCCGATGGCGGGACCCATGTGAAGGCCCTCCGCGAGGTCGGCAGGATCCTCATCCTGCGCCTGGACAACAAGGGAAAGGCCAACCGGAGGATTTATTTTACTTTATCGGATTAATACGGATGGTGTTTTGATGAAAAATAAGATTGCAAGCGTGCTGTTCATACTGCTCGCCATAATCGTGATGGGCGGCGCATGGTATCTCGTCTATTCGTATGCCAGCGGACTGATAGGGGCCGTCGTGGAATTCATTACCTCCAACGACTACACGAAGCTCCAGCAGTGCGGTGTCACTCCTCCGACGGAGTTCAACAGGATCAAGGCCGATTTCGCCGGCGTAATACTTCCGGCGATGTACGTCGGGATCCCGGTGATGCTCATCCTGGTCTCATACCTCATGTTCATGGCCGGGATCTTCTACCACAAGGCGAAGCTCGAGGACGATGCGAAGAAGCGCGAGGTGCTCGAGCGGGAGATGGTCCACAAGATCGTGAACAAGATGCAGAACAAGCCATCATCAGGCATGCCCCCGAGGAGGATGCCCGAGCCGGAAGAGACCGAGGAAGAGGCCACCGAAGAGCAACCCGTCGAGGAGCCGGCGGAAGAGGAGCAGGAAGAATCGGAGCCTCCTCCGAAGCAGATGGTCAAGAAGAAGAAATGAACCTGTGTGGGGCCCGGCCCCACACCCTTTATTATTAAAATCTATTGCCACATCAGAATATCGCTCTTTCTATTCTGATTCAGCGGGGTAGGGAAGCTTGGAGTTCCCACTGGGCTCATAACCCAGGGACCGGTAGTTCAAATCTACCCCCCGCTATCAAGCTATCGCATTCAGGCTCCACTGCCCTATGGACGCGAGCACGATGTATCTCAACACCCTCCCGCAGGCGCATGCGAGGAGGAATTTCCACCAGGATATCCTGGCCCCTCCGGCCGCTATCCCTGCTATGTCGAATAAGGGGTTGGGGATGAAAGCGAGGACGAATATGGCTGCCGGGCCGTATCTCTCCACGAGCTCATGGATCTTTCTGCTCTCCCGGACCTTCTCGTTCAGGATATCACGCGTCCCGTCGCCCGCCGCATAACCGCTCAGCTCTCCGATCGCCGAGCCGATTCCGGCGCAGACTCCGAGGAGCAGGGGGTCCAGCACCTTGCTCATGGCGGCCACCGCCGCCCAGCCGGGCGCCGGCAGGAGGATGGTCGCGGAGCTGAGCAAGGATATCACGAAGGCGCCGGCATAGCCGTATGCAGAGAGCGCGGCGATGTCTTTCGAGAGGAATAGGACGGATGCGGCGATCGCTATGGCGGCGACTATCTGGAGCGCTCCCTGGGTCCTCTGGTCCATGCACATCCTCTATCACTGGCAAGCGGTTCAGGCGTAACGTTGCAATCATCGATCAACAATACCTCTTTTCATCATAACCGCAGAGGTAGATTGGACGGATAGGAATATTATTCAATCGCCCGGTCGCCGCCGGCAGGGGCGGACCGGCTGGAAAGTCCTTCGGATTCCCTGCCGCGGACAAAAATCGTGGCCTTCGGCCGCCTCCAGTCCATCGCTTCAGGGTCAGGGCTAAAGGGGTGAGGCGTCAGGGGGGAGCTAAGTCAGACTTAGCCCCCCTACGCATGGACTCGGGGGGACTCGCACCCCCGGCCCCTCGCGTGCAAGGCGAGTGCTCTGCTGCTGAGCTACGAGCCCGGACTTTCTGAAGACCCTGCTTGAGGTCTGAGTTATGAGTTGAATATGACGAGTTTATTTAGCCTTGCTTCGGCTGCTCGTTCTTGAATGCGTACTGCTGCGCATAAGTCAGCGCCGAACCGGCCCTCACTTTCGCCGCGACGAGTATCGCCTCGGCGATCTCTTCCTCGCTGGCGCCTGCCACCCTGGCTTTGCGCACATGGTCCTCGATGCAGAAGCTGCACAGCAGGGCATGTGAGACGCCGACCGATATCAGCTCTTTCTCCTTCTGGGTGAGCTTGTCCGTCTTGTCGACCGCCTTGCTGAAATCGAAATACGCTTTGATTATGTCCGGTTTCAACTCCTTAAGACCCATCAAAATCGCCTCTCTGATGAAAGGGACCTGCGGTCACAAGCGAAGCTTTGCGTCGCGTGTGTGCAGAGAACAAAGTTCTCCGACACCCTTTCGATCCTCCATTTTATCCGATAACTAGATGAACTGGGCGGTCGGAATCCCTGAGGATTCCTGATTCACTCGCAGCCGCCCCAGCCGCATGAATAGCAGACTTTGCATCCTTCCTGGAACACAAGGCTGCCGTCGCATGAAGGGCAGATCCCCTTCTTTATCTTCTGCGCTTCGGAAAGCCCTATCTCCGGTTTCGGAACATTTATGCTATCCCCAGCGGACGGAAATTCAATCTCGGACATGGTCTATCCCCGAACTTCTTCTCCTCTACTCATTATAAAAGATTGTTTCTACCTCGGAACTCTCTTACCATTAAATCTACCAATTACCACGAAACTCACCGCCAAGCAGGGCGGCCCGCCATGAGCTCGTCGACGAATTCCTCTGCCCCCTTCCTCTCCATCCTCTTGGCCTTCATGTAATAGAGGACCATGTTCTCCCTTATCTCATGCCGTGGACGGAGCTGGCCGTTCTCATATGTGCAGTGTTTGCAGTACCGGTTGCCCTTGTTCATCCCGCCGAAATCAGAGATGCTGTGCATCGGCATTCCGCAGCTTTCGCATTTCTTAAGGTCCATACCCTCACCTGGTCGCGTGTATCGATAGGGAAGCAAAGCGTAAATATCTTACGGTCGGGAGGCAAGGGACAGCCTGCTCCCGGATGAAAAAAATGCCGAGGGGGGAATTTCCTGCGCCGTTCCGGTGCGCCAGTTTTTGGCGCACCTTTTCCTAAAAGGCGCATTCGAATCCCCGGCCTCTCGATTTCTGAGTGCAAAATTATCATCGGTCTTTCGACCTCATAACTCATACACATATGAGTCGAGCACTCTAGCCGACTGAGCTACCTCGGCATATGTCGGATATCAAAAAGCAGGAATTAATTAAGTTGATTAACTTTTTATTATATGCTAATTCGCTCCGGTGACGCATCTGGGTCAGCGGAGCGGGCCGGTTGAGGGAAATGAGCAGCGAAAGATATTTTGCGATGCTGAAGAGCGAGCTACAGCGTGCTTACAATATCGCGAGCGAAGCCAGGAAGCTCGGCTATGACCCGGCCGACGAGGTCGAAGTCAAGATCGCGAAAGATGTTGCAGCGCGGGTCGAAGGGATCGTAGGGCCGCCCGGCGTCGCCGAAGTCATACGTGCCATGGAGAAGAGCGGGATGATCCGCGAGGATATCGCATTCGAGGTGGCCCGCAGGATCGCTTCCGGGGAGCTGATCACAGGGAACAAAGAGAAGCTCATCGAGCAGTCGGTGCGGACCGGGCTCGGCATCCTCACAGAAGGCGTTCTGGTCGCGCCCACCGAGGGGATCGCCAAGGTCAGGATAAAGACGAACCCGGACGGGAGCGATTACGTCGCCGTCTATTTCGCGGGTCCGATACGGAGCGCCGGGGGCACCGCCGCGGCGCTGAGCCTCGTCCTTGCGGATATCGCCCGCCGCGTCTGCGGCGTGGGTGATTACCGTGCGACGGATTCGCAGATCATGCGATACGTAGAGGAGGTCACAGTCTATGAGACACGCTGCGTCCACCTCCAGTATCTCCCGTCCGAGGATGACATCCGTGTGATAACCGGAAACTGCCCGATATGCATCGACGGCGAGCCAACAGAGGAGATCGAGGTGTCGGCCTACCGCGGGGTGCCCGGCGTCGAGACCGACCGGGTCCGCGGCGGCGTGCCGCTTGTGATGTGCGAAGGGGTCGCCTCGAAATCGGCAAAGCTTTTCAAGTACACCAAAAAGCTCAAGCTCGGCTGGGACTGGCTCGAGAAGATAATCAAGATCAAGAAGAAAGAGGACAAGATCGAGATCAAGCCCGACTGGACCTATATGGAAGGCCTCGTGGCGGGCCGTCCGGTCTTCAGCCACCCTTCGGCGAAGGGCGGTTTCCGCCTCCGCTACGGCCGGAGCAAGACCAACGGGCTCATGGGTCGCAACGTGCATCCGGCCACGATGATCCTGCTCGACCGCTTCCTCGCCTACGGCACACATATGAAGGTCGAGCGCCCGGGCAAGGGGTGCGTCATCGCCGCCCACGAGGAGATCGAGCCCCCCATCGTCAGGCTGAAGAACGGCCGCGTCATGAAGGTGAGGACGACCGAAGAGGCGCACGGCGTCAGGGAAGAGGTCGCCGAGATCCTTTTCCTCGGGGACATGCTCTGCACATACGGAGACTTCCTGAAATCCAACCACCCCCTCGTCCCGTCGGGCTATTGCGATGAGTGGTGGGCCCGCGAGGTCGAGGCCAAGGGGGTCCCCCTGCCCGCTTTCACCGATGCGCGATCGCTCTTCGAATTCTCTCGCACCCACCAGGTCCCGCTCCATCCGAGATACACCTACCACTGGCATGACATCACCCCGGACCAGCTCGCCGGGCTCATCCTGTGGGCGAAAGCTTCGGCCGTCGAGAAAGATGGGGAACGTATCCGCTCCGTGGTCCTCCCATACGATGAAAGCGATCCGGCGCAGAAGGCCGCGAAAAGATCGCTCGAGGAAGCCCTGATCGAGCACCGCGTCGTTGAAGGAAAGGTGGTCCTGGACGGCGATGACGGGTTCGCCCTCTTGGCCTGCCTCGGGCTCCCACCCGTCGATATAGTGCCGGGACCAGCCCCCGATCCGCATGCTATCCGTGCCTCAGGGAAGGCCACCCTTGAGCTTGTGAACTTGCTCAGCGGGCTGAAGGTGAAGGCCAAAGCGCCCACATACATAGGCGGCAGGATGGGCCGGCCGGAGAAGGCCAAGGAAAGGAAGATGGACGGAAGCCCGCATTCCCTATTCCCGACGGGCTCCTTCAAGAACCGGAGCGTCATGAAGCAATACACCATCCTTAAAGCCAAGGAGGCCGAGAGGACCATCAACCTGGAGCTGTCCCGCTACCGCTGCCGGAAGTGCAAGCGCCTCGGGTTCTACCGGAGGTGCGAGATCTGCTCGGATCGCGCTTATGAGGAACGCATCTGCCAGAAATGCGGAAAGGTCGTCGAGACAGCGGTCCACTGCGATATGGACAGCGTCTCCTACGACCGGAGGCCTGTGGACCTCGTCGAGCTCATGGAGACGGCGAAGACCGGGCTCCCTTCGGGCGATCTCAAAGGCGTCAAGGGGTTGTCGAACCCGGGCAGGATACCCGAGCGCCTGGAGAAGGGCATCCTGAGGGCCAAACATGACGTCTATGTGTTCCGGGACGGGACCTGCCGTTTCGATGCCACGGATATCGTCCTCACCCATTTCACCCCGCGTGAGGTGGGCCTTCCGCTCGAGCGGGCCCGGGAGCTGGGATACGAGAAGGATTACCTGGGCAATCCGCTCGTGGATCCGGATCAGCTGCTCTCCCTGCGGCATCAGGATATCGTCCTCTCGGAGAACGGCGCCGGATATTTCATCCGCGTGGCGAATTTCATCGACGACATGCTCGTCACCCTTTACGGAGTCCGCCCGTTCTACAATATCCGGGCCAGGGACGACCTGATAGGCCATCTCTGCGTCGGCCTCTCCCCGCACACGAGCGCCGGCGCGCTCTGCCGGGTCGTCGGCTTCACGAAAGCCACGGTAGGCTACGGGCATCCCTATTTCCATACGGCGAAGCGCCGGAACTGCGACGGGGATGAGGACTGCGTGATGCTCCTCATGGACGCCCTCCTGAATTTCTCGAGGAGATTCCTGGACGAGAAGCGCGGGGGGACGATGGATGCCCCGCTCGTCCTCTCGATAGAGATCAACCCCAAGGAAGTGGATGACGAGGCGCACAACATCGAGTTCGTCTCACGCTACCCCCTCGAGTTCTACGAGGCCGCCGAACGCATAACCGCCCCAGGGGACGTGAAGATGAAGACCGTGAAGGATGTCCTAGGCACCGAAGAGCAGTACGAGCTCCCGATCACGCATCCGGCAGGGACCTTGGATGTTGCCAACAACCGCACGGCTTATGTCGAGCTCCAGTCCATCCCGGACAAGATCGACATACAGTTCCGGCTGCAGGAGAGGCTCCGCCCGGTGGACCGGAAAGATGCGGCCGAGAGGCTCATCCTGAGCCATTTCATACCAGACCTCTACGGCAACCTGAGGTCCTTCTCGCGCCAGACATTCCGCTGCGTTTCATGCAACACGATATTCCGTAGGGTGCCTCTTGCCGGTAAGTGCTCGCGGTGCGGCGGGAACCTCCTGCTCACCATAAACAAAGGGGGGATCGAGAAATACCTCCAGATATCGCGGGATATCTGCGACCGCTACGACCTTCCGGTCTACCTGAAGCAGAGGCTGGAGCTGGTGGAGCGTGAGATAAAGAGCATCTTCGAGGACGACAAGATCAAGCAGACCGGGCTGTCGGACTTCCTCTGACCGCTTGGGGAAAAAGAAGGATAAAAATAATAAAAGATTATTTCTTCGCGCCCATGCCGGCGACGAAAGCGCCTATCGCGCCGAGGACGAGGCCGACTATCGTTCCGACCACCACCCCGACCACGATGAAGACGACTCCGACGCCTGCGCCGAGCGCAGCGCCGCCGACATCACCGCCGGTGGCGACCCCTACGCCCATGCCGAGCAGGCTGAGGACGAAGCTGACGACCCCGTTGATGACACCTGCCACGAGCGCCGTAAGGCCCCCTGTGACAGCTCCACCAACAAGATCCATCTGGGCTTCCTTGACCGCCTTGTAGCCTGACCAGGCCGTTACGACCAGGCTGACCAACGTGAGCGGGATCCCAACCAAGCACATCAACAGGTTCAGCACCGGGATAGCGCCTACGATGGCCGAGAATATCCCGATTGCCACAAGAATGGCGATCGGTATCATCGCCACCTTAAATGATTTGCCTATATCGATACCCATACGAATATCACCGAGGCTCTATCGAAAATAAGGTTTAAAAGCTGTGGCGGACCCCCATTCTGGCAGGGGAGCGGGCTCATTTCCCGGAAATCAGCTTCTCGGCCTGGTCCCCGATGACCGGAAGCCTGTATCTCTCGCCATTGTAAGCCTTCCACATCATCGCGAGCCAGACGCCGAGGGCGGCGAGCGAGATCGCGAGGCTGAGGAGGGCGATCGCGGGCCCGGCGACGATCTTGATGAAAGGTATGTATGACAGGACGATGCCGAGGATCCCGATCGCGAACGACAGGGCGAAGAGGGCCACGCTCAGGAGCATGCTCTGCATGGCATGGAACCGGTCATAGCCGTCTTTCTCGCGGATGATGTAAACGGCGATGCCGCTCAGGATGAAGAGTAGATAGGATCCGGCTGCCCAATGCCTGCTCTGGTCGTCCATGTTAATCCGCCTTGATTAATGTGAAAGGAAAAGAAAGATAGATAAAAAAAATTTATTTCGCGTAGCCTTCCGCCATGTCGCCGATCATCGGAAGCTTGAATCTCTCGCCTTTGTATGCCTTGTAGCCGAAATACAGCTGTGCGAGGAATGCGAGCGGCCAGATGATGCAGCCGAGCAGGAAGAACGACGTGATGCTCACCACGATGAAGATGGCCACGCCGAGCAGGAGCGCCTGATAAGCGTGGAATAAGAGCCACTTGTCGTTCTTCTTGTCTGTGACTAGGACCAGAATCGGGAGAAGCCATATCGGGTATCCGATGCCTGCCCACAATCTGCTGTCGTTGCTAGCGCCTGAGCCACCAGCCGGTTGTGCCGGCGCGGCCGCAGGTTTTGCTTCCATTTTTTCTCCTGCCATAGATAAACCTCCATATACTCTAGAAGCCTCACCGGCAGCGCCGGGGCGTCTACACCCTATCACATGGCATCTTTATAAATATTTTTCGGGAGCACAAACGAGTGATGATCCTCTATAATTCGCTCTCCAAGACGCTCGAGCCGCTCCAGCCGCTCGTTCCTGGGCGCATCATCATGTACGTCTGCGGGCTGACGCCGTACGACAGCGCCCACATAGGCCATGCCAGGACATATGTGTCTTTCGACGTCCTCAAGCGCTACCTCATAAAGAAGGGGCTCTCCGTCTACCACATCCAGAACATAACCGACGTGGACGACAAGATCATCAGGCGGTGCCGCGAGAGCGGGGCCGATCCGGGGCGGCTCACCGAGCAGAACCACTCCGAGGCCCTCGAGCTCTTCAGCACGCTTGGCATTCTCCCTGCCGATGTCTACCCTAAGGTGACGGGCCACATCCCGGAGATAATCGGCCTGATTTCCCGGCTCATGGAGAAAGGGTCCGCTTACGAGACTCCTGACGGGGTATATTTCAGCATCCCGGCCTTCCCTGGTTATGGTAAGCTCTCCGGGCAGGACCTCGACCAGATCCGCGCCGGGGCGCGGGTGGAAGTTGACGAGGGCAAGAGGGATCCTGCTGATTTCGCGCTCTGGAAAAAGACTTCGGGGGAGATCATCGAGTTCGACAGCCCCTGGGGACGGGGGAGGCCGGGCTGGCATATCGAATGCTCGGCGATGGCCGAGAAATACGCGAAGCGCACGCTCGACATCCACGGAGGGGCGAGAGACCTGATATTCCCCCACCACGAGAATGAGATCGCCCAGAGCGAAGGCGCCGGAGGAGGGGAGTTCTGCCGTCACTGGCTCCATACCGGCTTCCTCACGGTGGGTGGGGAGAAGATGAGCAAGTCGCTCGGGAATTTCATCACCCTCAGGCAGGCGCTCTCCCGCTCCACGCCGAACGCTCTCCGCCTCTTCTATCTCCAGGCGCATTACCGCAGCCCGCTAGACTATGACGAGGAGAACCTGGAAGCGATGGAGGAGAGCCTCGAGCGCATCTTCAATTCGGTCGGCCTCATCAGGGAAGTGGACACGGCGAAAAAGGGCGATCATGCGGATCATGGGTTCCGCAAGAAGAGCGACGAGCTCGTGGCGCAGTTCTACGCGGACCTCGAAGACGACCTCAAGACGCCGGAGGCGATCGCGGCCCTTTTCAGCCTGCTCCGCATAGCGAACGCCCATCTGGAGGGCCGGATCGACCACGCCCAGCTGGAGAAGGTCCGGGATTCTGTCGCTGATATGCTATGGATCCTGGGTATCGAGGAGAGAAAAGCCGCCATCGGCTCGAAAGGCGATGCTCTTCTCGCGCTATGCGCAGAACTCGGCCTCCCGGGATCCAGGAGCGCGGAAGAGGCTCTCGAAAAACTCATCGCCATGCGGGACGCTGCGCGCTCGGAGAAAGACTTCAGGAAATCCGACCTGATCCGGGCACGGCTCAAGGAGATAGGGATACTGCTCGAGGACAAAGCCGGCTCCGGCGGCGTAAGATGGAAGCTCGCCTAGTAATCCTTCTTGTACCCGCTGCTGTCGAATCCCTTGCCCATCAGGACCGCGATATTGCTCCATGCCCACATGCTGAGCGTCTTCGAGAAACCGTCCTTGCGGAACCTCCGGTCTGAGAGAGAGAGCTGGAGCTTGCTGTCGTACACGACGTTCCTTGACGGCGGCAGCCTCTTGGTCAGGTCGGTATCCTCGCAGATGACCGAACGGTAGCCCCCCGCGCTCAGGAACACGTCCCTCCGGAATGCGCAGTTGTTCGACGCGAGCCAGTACTTGCCGGTCATATAATGCGTCACCCGCGCCGAATAGAATATGCTTTTCGAGAATGTGTCGTAGACGAATTTCCTTAGGCCGGAATCGGTATGGTACAGGTCGAGGCCGCCGACGGCGACGATCTCCGGCGATCCGAAATGCGCTCGGATCCGTCTCGCGAAATCATCGGATGGGATGCAGTCGGCGTCGATGAAAGCTATTATCTCGTTCCTGGCCTCCTTCGCCCCGGCCGTGCGGGCGAGGCCGTTCCCTTTCTTCGGCTGGAAGACCACCCTGGCCCCGTACCTCTTAGCGATCTCGACGGTGCGGTCGCTGCTGTAGCTGTCGACGATCAGCAGCTCATCGCCGTCGGCGAGCTGGGGCTTGAGCCTCTTGAGGAGATCGCCGATGTGCTTCTCCTCGTTATACGTAGGGACGATGATGCTAAGCATACCGATATCACCTTTGTGCCATAAATCTTATAAATTTCCTCACCGACCAGGTCTAAAGAGGCTATGCATGCACAAGCTCAGTCCAAGGGAGGCCAGGTCGACCCACGCGCGCCTGCCGGATCCGCTCACCGAAGGTCTCCTCGCTTCAGCAGGAAGGAGGAGCCGGCCTCCCCCGCAGGCGGAGCCCCGGGAGAAGGGGTTCGAGGACATGCTCAGGGATTTCGTCGAGAGCATCAGCCGGAAGAAGGACCAATCCCCACCTTAACCCACAATTTTAAACTTTCCTGGAGATATCCCATACGTGACTCTGACCCCGAAAGAGCTGCGGCGCTATCTGTCGCCTATCCTCCGCCGCAAGAGCTTCCGTTTCCATCGGCTCGACGGCCTCATCGACGATGAGAAGCGCAGGGTGATCGCGCTGGCGAAGGCGTTCTGCGTCCCGGGCCAGCCGGACCGGTTCATGAGGAGCCTGAAAGCGGCTCCGGAGGCGCTCCGGCTCGCCGTGAACGCCGAGATCGACAAGTCCCTATCGGCAGGATTGACGAACGGTGCAGGCCACCGCGGCCGCCTGGCCCTGATGCGGAGCATCCAGGGCCATCTGATCTCGCATGGGATTTATGCGGATTTTGGCCGCCCCTCCAGCGTTGGCCTGATTATCAGCAGGTCCTCGGTCGGCCATCTTCCGGTGTATTTCCTGCTGACCGAATCCTGTTCCAGCACCAGCGCTTTCTGCGGGCGGCTGACCATGGCATCGGACGGGACAGGGCATATGGCGATCCATGTGACGGACACAGGAGCGCGCCTCGCCGAGATCCTGGACATGTGGCTGTGCAGCCCCAGGGGGAACGACGACGGGATGTTCGAGCGCAGGCTTGTCCGGACGCCGGCAGAGGATCTGGAGCGCTGGTGCTCCGGGATATCCCTCCATCCGGAAGAGTTCCCGGTCCAGACCGCGATCTTCATCATCAGCATGAGGGCGGCGATCGAGAGGCTCAGGGTCCTTGCCAGATCCGTGGATTCTCCGGAGGAGTTCCTGATGAGAGCGTTGAACATGCAGCTGGACTCGGTGCTGGCCCACGAGACCGCGCACGCGCTCGAGCATGAGGCCAACGGTGCCATCGCGATCGGCAAGGAGGCCAAGGAGATAATCGCATACCTCCTCGAGGCCGTGCATTCGGCGCCGGAGGATGCGTTCCTCTCCCTGCTCAACCGGCATTTCTCTTTCAGCACGATCATGCCTGCCATGGAGCGGGACCTTCGCATCAAGGGTGTATCCTCTTTCCTCGAGACTCCCCGCTCCCTCGCCCGGTGGGCTTTGGAGGCGCTCGACGGCATCTTCATCCGATACACCGGGCGAAGACATGGTGAGGTCATCGATCCGGCCCGGATCAGGGCCGTCCAGTCCACGGATTTCATCAGGCCGCAGGATATGCCGCTCTTGGAGAAGGCGCTGTTCAATCCCTCCAATTCCGGGCGCGATTCAGCCGGTTGATTTTTTATCCCATCCATAGAAGATATCATCATGCCGATAATCCCCATAGCGGTACTCGCTTCCGGCCGCGGAAGCAACTTCCGTGCGATCGTTGACGAGATAAAAGCCCGGAGATGCGCCGCTGCAGTGAAGGTGCTGATAACCAACAATCCTGATGCGCCCGCGGTATCCATAGCGAAAGAGAACTCCATCCCGGTGGAGATACTAGACCGGAAGGGATTCGCCAGCCGGGAAAAGATGGACGACCGCATCAAGGAGCTGCTCGACCAGTACGGTGTCGAGCTTGTCGTGCTGGCAGGCTACATGCTTCTCCTGAAAGGGAAGAAGCTGATGGATTCATACCGTAACCGCATCATCAACATCCATCCGGCCCTCCTGCCCGCTTTCCCCGGGAGCGACGCGCAGAAGCAGGCTTTCGATTATGGGGCGAAGGTTTCAGGAGTGACCATCCATTTCGTTGACGAGTCCCTCGACGGAGGCCCCATAATCTTCCAGGAGGCTGTGGACATCAGCGGATGCGCGAGCGCCGATGAAGCCGCGGCGAAGATCCTGGAGACGGAGCATAAGGCGTATGCCCGCGTGATCGATTCTTTCAGCCTCGGCAGCTATGTCGTCGAAGGCAGGCGTGCCCGTTATGTCCGGGATCCGGTCATCTGAGCTGGCCGGCGTCCTTGCAGCAGCGGGTCCCCATCGAGTAATCATAATAATCCGCGGCATGCGCATCGGTCTTCCTTCCGCACCCCTGCGTCCCCCCTCCGCTGAATGCGTCACCGGCGAAGGTGCCGAAGGCGGTCTCCTTGCCCCCCAGGCTTTTCATCACCGTATCCCCCACCCATTCGGACAGGTTGCCGTCCATGTCGGAGATCCCATCATAGGTCGAGCATGGAGCCGACTTTCCGGTTGTGGCCAGGTAATCCGGATCAAGGAGGAGCCGCTCGTCGTTGAACTCCTTCCCGGCCCTCTTCATGTGCGGGATATCCGGGAAATACTTGTCGAGGATATGGGGATCCCGTTTGTTTACGTTGCACGCCCCCTCAATCCTGGCCGGGCCGTATGGGAATGCCCAGCTCTCTTTCCCCCGGCATGCGCTCTGCCATTCGTCGAGGCTGCACAGCCGTTTCCCTGCATTATTGCATGCAGCGTCTGCCTGCCTCTGGCTCAGATGCCCCTGCGGGAACACCCCATGTTCGGATCTTGCGAGAAAACCATGCAGATCTGCTGGCGGATGGACATTATGCGGGTGGGGCGTTCCGTCCGTCCTGCTGATCAGGCGGATCTCGAACCTGTCGATGCAGAACCTCCCCCTCCTAGCCATCCCGTCCGGGCATCCTATGTCCGTGGGTGATCGGATGGAGGCTGAAGGATGCGTTGCGGGAGCTGATGGATGGCCTGAAGGATCCGGTCGGGCAGTTCTCGGGATCTCCCTGCGCGGGACGACGATCGGATCGTTCGCGGATCCCGTCGGCGCGGCGAGATGCTGCCCGTCATCGCATCCGGAGGCCAATCCGCCGGCGAGAATCGCGACGCCGATGAACCTGCGCCTCGGGCCCGTTGGAGCAGCCCTTGCTGCGGCCAGTCTTTCCATGATGATGAATGTGTTTCAATATGTTTAATAAAGTTCAATTCGCATGCAGGACGCTTTTTTCCCGGGCTGCCGGCACGGTCTATATCTCGGGCCCGGCTCTCGCGCCCCTCAGGGTATCTATTGTGCGGCGCGTGATGATCCAGAACCGGTCCAGCTCAAGTTTCCGCATGTCTATCGCTTGGGTCTCGCTGTTCCTTGAAACCAGTAGATTGAACGCTTCCTCGCCGCTCCTGCATCTCAATATGCTTTCGAATGTGCCTGGTCCGAACTTCCGGTTCAAGGCATCCTGGACGCCTTCCCAGTGCCCGCTTCGTCCGGCGTTCAGCACTTCCTCCGCTCCCGCAACCTCTGCGAGCAGGATCATCAGGCCTGTCTCATAAGGGTAGCAGGTCGTCCTCTCCCCTTTCAGCGCTTTCATCTCACGGAGGAGGATCAGGGTCGCGTAATTCGCGTACCCCTCCTCGAGGTACCGCGGCGGGATGACTGTATGGACCTGCCCGCCATCCGTCCTCATCGAGATGTTCGGGCCGTGGAGAAGGTAATCGACATAGTGGGTGAGCTCATGCACGACGATATCCTCGATCCGCTGCCCACGGATGAGCGGCGGGTCCGCGGCGAGCAGCACCAGGTTCGTGTCCTGGATATGGACCCCGTATTTTCCGCCAGATAGTGTGTCGAGGACCCCCTGCGGGACCTCCAGGATCATGGGCGGCCAGATATTCCTGAACCCCCTAGCCCTCTCGATCTGCGGTTCCAGCCTTTCAATGTATGCATAGAGCACGCGGCCCGTCTCTCTCTGCCGTTCGCTCAGCCTGATACGGCTCAGGTCCGCAGGCCCCACCCCGTGAATCGTCGCGAGGTAATCCCTTGCCTGCTCGATGCTCTCGAACGTGCGCAGGGGGAGCAACGGCCGCGGCGGGTGGAGGATCATCGGCGTTGCGCGCAATAATCCTCCCTGCTCACGCTCTTTTTGTGTCAGCTCCCTTACCTGTGCGCACATGAATACATACTCTCCACCGCGCCTTATTAACGTTTTTAGGAGGGCGATTTAACGAAAAGGGAAGTGTGAAACCGTAGAGTAACGAAAAGGGAAGTGTGAAACCGTAGGTTTCACAAGTTAACCAAAACGGGCCTGGGGAGATTTGAACTCCCGACACATGGATCTCCATCTTTTAGGAAAAGGCTGAGCCAAAACCGGCGGGTTACCTTTTCCTTGGTTAAGAGTCCATCGCTCTACCAAGCTGAGCTACAGGCCCACAAAAAGCATAGGGAATGTTATCAGAAAACAATAAAAACTATTGGCCTGAACCCAAAGCCATGGCGGTGAAGTTGTTCCCGTCAGTAGTGATCCTGATCGTTCCGTTGACGTAGTTCATGTACGGGGTGATGTTGTACTGGACCATCTGCCTCTGGAACGGCTCGCGCGAGCCTCCGTTCGGGGCCGATTCGTCGCTGCTCCCGGTGATTATCATGTACTTCGGCTTGGCGGTTATGAGGAATATCCCTATGTTGCTGGTCCCTGAGCCGACGCCATAATACGGCGCCTGCATGATCAGGGTCTGGATCTCGCTCTTCTTCGTGTTGATGAGCAGGCCCTGCGCGCCTGTCTGGATCCCGGATGTGAGGAGCATCGAGATATTGCCCTCGACCAGCCTCATCACTATGGCGTCGTTGTTGACATCCTCGAACCTGTGCGCCTTCGGCGGGTTGAGCACCGTGACGTTCATCCCGTCGAGGTCTGCTTGGAATCCTTCCTGGACCGTCTTCTCCTCTTTCACCTGGCTCTTCACCACGGCTATCGCGCTCTTGTATCCTTGGTCCCCGAAGTCATCCCCTCCCCACCAGAGGTGCTCGATCTTGAAGTCCTTGGCGACCTCTTTGATCCCTCCGTAGCGCCTGGGATCCCCTGTTGTCGATACGAGGACTTCGATGTCGTCGACTCCGTGGTCGTGGAGGAAATCCACCACCTTCCCGCTGTTGTCGGCAGGGCCGGCGTCGATCAGCATGTCGAAATCTCCCTTCTTGACCAGGATCGCGTCGCCATGCTCGCCCGGGCCCCCTACGTCTATGAAATAGACTGCCATGAGCTTGGTCGGGTCATATGTGTAGTCCAGCTCCTTGGATGTCGGGCCGGTCTGGTTCCCGGTCTCGTTCTTGGTGATGTTCGCGCCGGTGGTCTGGTTGGTCTGGTTGCCGATGATAATATGGACAGGGGGGGTCTGGTTCGTGACATTGGTAGTGTTGTTCGCCGGAGGCCTCTGCTCCCCGCCCCCGGTGCATCCGAATAGCAAAACAAGAACGATCAGGCCGGCCAGGATCATCTTCATAATGTCAGTCTCCCTTTCCTTATGTTGTCCTTGATTATCGCTTCGCATCCGGAAATTTTAATCCTTTCCTGTTTCCCGTCGTTCCTGTATCTGATCGTCATCGTGCCGTCTTTGAGGGTGTCATAGTCGATTGTGACGGCATACGGGACCCCGATCTCGTCGGCCCTCGCGTATCTCCTCCCTATGCTGCCGCTGTCCCGGTAAGTGACATCCAGGCCGGCCTCCCTGAGGCTCTTCGCCACCTCGTCTGCCTTCTCAGCAAGGCCGTCCTTTGCCATGAGCGGGAAGACGGCGACATGGTACGGTGCGATCGCGGGCGGGAAGTCGAACCACTCCCATTCTTTTTTGTTGGTGCGCTCGCCGCTGGCTCGCACGGAACCTGCGGTTTCAACCTGCGGGCTCCCAGTCGCTGCGTCGCCACCACCGACCCCCGGATTCTCGTCCGATCGTTCGTTCGTTTGGGGGGTGTTCGTTCCGCTCTCGCTGTTAGTTGGCTTGTCCTTGTCCCTGAAGCAGTGCTCCAGTATGCAGTAGAAAAGCCTGTCCACCCCCATCGACAGCTCGAAGACATGGGGCATCACCTTCTTCTTCTCGCTTTCGATGAATACGCTGAAGTCGCTCCCGCTGTGCTTGGAATGCTGGGACAGGTCGAAGTCGGTCCGGTATGCGTTGCCCACCGTCTCTATGGTGCCGTATGACGTCTCGACTTCCATGTCGATGTTCCCTTTTGAGTAGTGCGGGACCTCGGCTGCCTCGAGCACACGGAGGTGCATCTTCCGCTCGTTGATCCCCACCCTGCGGTAGAACTCCCACTG
>JAXLQI010000007.1:0-66275 GCA_046331685.1 Candidatus Micrarchaeia archaeon
CAGGACGACGTGAAAGCCCTCATCAAGGACCTCCAGAGGGTGCTGATATCGTCCGATGTCAACGTGAAGCTGGTATTGTCCCTATCCAAAAGGATCGAAGCGAGGGCCCTCAAATCCGACAAGCTCCAGGCGCTGTCCCTCAAAGAGCATGTGACGAAGATCGTGTATGAGGAGCTTGTCGAGCTGATGGGGAAGAGCTACCAGCCGCGGCTGGACAAGCACCGAATACTGATGTGCGGGCTATACGGCTCTGGAAAGACAACTTCATGCGCCAAGCTTGCGCACTTCTATAAAAGCCGCGGCCTGAGCGTCGCACTCATAGCGGCCGATACAGACAGGCCTGCGGCCCAGGAGCAGCTGGAGCAGCTCGCAAAAACGGTCGGGGCCGCGTATTATACCATAAAGGGGGAAAAGAGCCCGGCGAAGATAGTCGGCGATGCGATGGGCAAGTCCAAAGAGGAGGTAATCATCGTCGACTCTGCAGGCCGGAGCGCCCTGGACGGGCCCCTCGTGGAGGAGCTTCGGGCTGTCGCCGCCGCGCTCAAGCCGGACGAGAGCTATCTGGTAATAAGCGCAGACATAGGACAGGTCGCCGGGAAGCAGGCCGCCGAGTTCAACAGCGCCGTGCCCCTTTCCGGCGTGATAGTCACCAAGATGGATGGATCCGGTAAGGGAGGTGGGGCGCTCAGCTCCGTCGCATCATCGGATGCGAAGATCGCTTTCGTAGGGACCGGCGAGAAACCGGCGGATTTGGAGGCCTATAATTCCGAGAGGTTCGTCGGCAGGCTGCTCGGCGTGCCTGACATCGGGGCCCTGATGGAGAAGATAAAGGAGATCTCCAAGGAGACCGACCTGAAGAAGATGGAGAGCGAGGAGCTCACGATAGAATCGTTCTATGAGCAGCTGAAGGCCGCGAAGAAGCTCGGGCCGCTCGGGAACGTGTTCTCCATGCTCGGAGCCGCAGACATCCCGAAAGAGATGGTCCAGCAGAGCGAAGACAAGCTGAAGAAGTTCGAGTCCATGATAAACTCTATGACAAAGGCCGAGAAGAGAGACGCATCGCTCCTCAAGAGCAACCATTCGCGGATAACACGCATCGCCCTGGGAAGCGGATGCAGCGAGAAGGAGGTAAAGGAGTTCCTCGCCCAGTTCGAGAAGATGGAGAAGATGATGGGCATGTTCAAGAGGAACCGCGGCTTCCGCAAGAAGATGGAGAAGATGATGCAGGGAGGAATGGGGGACCTGAAGCTGGTCGGCTGAGGGTGCTTTAAAGGGGACGAACGATAATATTCTTGAGTGAGGGGCAGGCAACCTACGGTTTTGGTTGGTCCGTCCGAGCTCACACCGAAGGGCAATAAGACCGTCCGGTGCGAGTCCGCAAGCGTACTGACAGAACTGAGGAAGTTCTGCCCTCCGCGAGAGTCTTTTCCTCTAAGGGGAGGGGAGCGGAACAGAAACGATACCCAACGGCGAACGCCTGCGGGCTGCAACGCATCGCTCCCAGACTCGATGACGGAGAAAGGCTGTTTCAGCCGCTAAGTCCAATGTTGCCTAAACACAGAAGGCAGGCTATGCCCCTCACTTGAAGTTTTCCTCCGGATATACTTCGGATAAAACTTCCACTTGAACGGCGCACCGTTCAAGGGACCATTGAAGCCCGGCTTCAAT
This sequence comes from Candidatus Micrarchaeia archaeon, assembly GCA_046331685.1. Lineage (GTDB taxonomy): Archaea > Micrarchaeota > Micrarchaeia > Anstonellales > Bilamarchaeaceae > Bilamarchaeum. The sequence continues at coordinate 1,669 of JAXLQI010000007.1, forward strand.
CGGTCACTAAACTTCCGGGCAAAACCGGAGGTTTCGCTGGACCACAGAAACCGCAGTTTCTGCCGGTCAGCCGGTCTGACTCTCTGCTTCGGCATGCTATCCTTCCTCCACGGTGAGCGTCCCCTTCATGCTGTAGTGCCCGGGGCCGCACGGGAGATTGCACATGTAAGTGAATGCGCCGGCCTTGTCAGCCACGAACTCCACGAGGGTGGTCTGCCCGGGGGGAAGCTCTTCGCTGATGCCGAAAGCTGAAAGGGCGAAGCCGTGCCTCACGTCGTCTGCAGGCACGGTTATCCGGATCCGCAAGTGGTCGCCCTTTTTCACACTCAGCATACCTGGATCGAATGAAGAGGAGTTCGCGGTCATGTTGACCTCGACGATCCGCGGCGGACCGGATGGATTCCCGGACGGGCCTGGATCCTGAGGGCGCCCGAAGCAGCCGGAGACAAGAAGGAAGAGAAGGAAGAGGAAGTACCGGCTCACTTGACGATCAGCGTGCCTTTGACGTCCCCGTGGCCTGAGCCGCAGAACACCGAGCACCGGAATTCGAAGGTCCCGGCCTTGTCGGCATCGAACTCGACCACGGCGGTCTTGCCAGCCGGGATCTGCGCGTTCACGTTGAAATCAGGGAGCGAGAATCCGTGGGCGACATCGAGGCTCGTGATCGTGAGCTTCACGTGGTCCCCCTTCTGGACGTTGATGACAGACGGCGAATACCCGAACTGCTTGACTGTCATGTTTATCTCGACAGTCTTGCCCGAAGACGTCCCGTTCACCGGCTTCGTCGGGGCCCCGGAACACCCGAAGAGCAGGAGGCCCGCGACCAGAATCATTATCAACAATCTCATATTATCACCGATTTCAGGACAAACATGCCAGGAATAAATAGCTATCTGAACGGCCGCGCGTTCCGCCGGAGCGGCCTCATGCCGGAGGATATGAGCGCGGATTCGATGCTCTCCATCTCGCGGCCGTCCATGGCCGCGCACATGTCGGCCTCGACCAGGACCGCCGGGTATGCATAGCTGTCGCTGATCGCGGAGAGGGCATATATCGCTTCCGCGACGGCCGGGATGTCCTCTCCAAGCGTCTCTACCCGTATCGGGAGATCATGCTCCGAGGCTTTGATGTAGAAGACCGATACGCCGGCCGCCAGGCCGGCTATGTCCTTTGCCGGCTTGTCCTCGGCATAAGGCACCTGGGTGGTCCTCTCCCCGGCCTCGAGCAGGTATTCGCAGAGGAGGGTGTCGGAAACAGTGAATCCGAGATCGCGGGAGATCTTCTTCGAACGCGAGTCCTTGATGACGCCGCACAGGACGCATTGGATCGCGCCGCAGGCTTCCCGGAGCTTGCCATGGAGGGAGATGACCTCGGAATAGAGAGAGTTGAGGATGCTGCCCTCGGGCGGGCGGTCTGATGGCAGGGGGAGGAGCGATCCGTCTAGCAGGAGATACCCGGGCTTGAATCTTTCTACGGCGGATACCGCGCACGCGAGCTCGTCGCGCAGACGGACCAGGGACCGGAACACCGCTGATTCGTGCTCGTCGAGGGAGTCCATGATCTCTACCCGCGGCTCGGGGGATTTCCGCGGGTGGTAGGAGAACGACCGGATCCGCGAACCCTCATAGACGAAATTGACCGAGACCGACCGGACCAGCACGATATCCGCCCCGTGCATCCGCTGGGACAGGAGGCCACCGTCCACCGCGCAGACCGAAAACGAAGGGGAGGACTTCGTGACGGCATGCACCAGGCCCGGGCTGGATGCCCTCTTCGCTTTGGCCTTCAGCTCCAGCTCGTGGTATGCCAGCCGGATGCGCTTCGCCAGTAGGCCTATGTCATCCTGCATGCTTAGAGTCGTCAGAGAAAATATTTTAACTGTGCGGAGGATATTGAGCCATGATCCTCTCAGACAAGGACATCCGGAAGATGCTCAAAGAAGGGAAGATGAAGATCGCGCCGCTCTCAGACGACCAGATCGGCCCGGCCAGCGTCGACCTGACCCTCAGCGACGAATGGTATTTCTTCAAGGACGAGTACTCGCGCAAGATAGTCGACCTTAGCAGGATCGGGTTCGACGAGGCTTTCGAGCTGAAGAGGGGCCCGGAGATCACCCTCAAGCCCGGGGAGCTTTGCCTCGGCAAGACCGCCGAGAGGATCACGCTGCCCGCCGATGTGATGGGGAAGCTGGAGGGCAGGAGCAGGTTCGCCAGGATGGGCCTGATAATTCACACTACAAGCGCGCTCGTGCAGCCAGGGAGCGACAACCGCCAGATACTGGAGATAGTAAACCTCGCCCCGTTCCCCATAAAACTCCATGCCGGGATGAGGGTGTCGCAGGTGCTTTTCGAGATGCTCAATACCCCGACCAGCAAGCCATATGCGAAGTTCGGCCAGATAGCGACGAAGCAATGATCATTTCGCCGGAGGCTTCTTTTTTGGTTTACCAACGGGGGGCGCGGATGGAATCGAAGGCGGAACCTTGACTTCAGGCGCTTGAACAGTTTGGGGAGGAGGGGGCAGGCTGTCCTTGTAGACGACGAAAGTCCCTGCGATCTTGTCGTGGAGGCCCTGCTTCCTGGCATCGAAGACGATCAGCAGGTAGCCTATGTAGATGGTGAGCCTGTTGAGGATTATCTTCCCGACTATCTCCCGAAGGAGCGCCTTCTTCCAGCCGATGGGATAGCTGGAGTCCTCATCCACGACAATGAGGCCGAGGGCCTGCTTGCCAAACGTCGCTCCGCGCGTTGCTATGAAAAAAGGCTGATAGAGGAAGACCGCGACCAAAGCGAGCAGAGTGAGGATCCCCGCGGCGGCGTCCGGAAGGACGCCTGGCAGGAGAACCCCGCTGATGAGCCCCACGGTGAAGACGATGAGGAGGAGCATGGAGACCATGACGATCTCGTCTATGATCTCGGCGGCGAGCCTCCGCCAGAACCCGCCGTAGCGCACCGAAACGGTTTTCTGTGGTTCGGCCATAGATATTATATGCACTGTAAAGCATTATAGGATGCAGTCACTCTCCAGGAAACGGGATCCCATGGACTTTTCGCTCATAAAAAACAACGTAGTGGTGGTCGCGACGGTAGCGGTGCTCATCGGGATGGTGCTGCTCTCGTCCTCCCTATTCCGCTCCGGCCTCGAGAACCCGAAGATCTTCTTCAAGGAGGACCCTATAGACAAGAACGCCCAGCTCCAGATCAGGCCCGGAGAGCAGTACCGCTACTCCTATATTTTCAACAACACGAGCGCGAACATCACATACCTTACTTACAGCGGCCCGGGCTGCGTGGGGGTGAAGATCTTCGAGAACAGGAACGCGACCGGCGCCTGCCTCGACAGCCGGGGCAACGATGCCGGGGGTTACAACAGCAGCCTGGAGGACCCTACGATACTCTTCTTCAAGCCCTGGATGCTGGCGCTCAAGGAAGGATGGAAGTGGAAAAGCTCAATGTACCTTTATTACGGGACGACCGGCCAGCTCGTCTCGGACAATGAATACCGCGTCATAAGGAGGGAGGCCGTCGGGAACCGTAGCGCGTTCCTCGTCGAGATAAAATCCTCGAGCGGGCCGATAGAATACGACTGGGTGGATGCCGAGAAAAGGGTTCTGGTAAGGATAGAGGGGAAAGATTACGAAGTGCAAAGGCTTGATTAGGCTGCCCGGAGCACCCTGAGGGGGATTATCCCTTTCTCGAGCTCAACTTCGGCTATCTGGATGAAGCTGGAGTGCTCGTCGTCGACCTTGATAAGCGGCGGAGCGCCCATAGAAAGCTGGAGGGCCCGAGCCCCGATAAGCCGTGCGACCTCGTATTTGGTAAGTTCCATGATTCCACCTGGTGAAAAGCAGTTATTGATATTCCCCTAACGTCCTTTAAAAGGTTCACTTTGGACGGGCCCGGCGCCTAAAGCACGACATACACGTGCCCTTTCTTGCCTATCGAGAGAGCGGTCTCGCCCGAGAAATCGAAAGTCTTCGCCTGCCCCAGGACGACCTTTATCCTCATCCCGGGCTTTATGCCCACCCCCCGCTCCTCGAAAAGATAGACGACGCCCTCGTTCCCGGTCTCGTCATTCACGATGAGCCTGGTGTAGGTCCCTTTCTGTTTTTTCGTCTTCTGGTATTCGGAATTGTCCGCGCTTTTGACTATGAGCAGGTCCGTGTTTATGTTCCTCATGCCGTCTTTTATCTTCGTGATGTTCGTGATCTTCTGCTCCTTGAAGCGCTTCTTGGCGAGACGGAACGCGAGGCCGATCTCCCGGCGGGCGTCCTCGATCATGCGGTTCATCTCCTGCCTCATGATGTCCTCATCCCCGTTAGAGAGCATCATCGCCTCGTACGCTTTCTTGAAGAATGTGTCCGGGAGATGCCCGATCTCCTCGCGCTCCTTCATCTCCTCAAGCTCCTGGAGCTCCAGATCGGCGATCTCGCTCGAGACTTTGTCGAGCTCGGCGGGCTTCCCCACGGTCTCCAATTCATGGACTGCGACATGCTCCTCGCGGGGCGGGCCGCCGGAGGCCGCCGGGGGCACCTCGGAAAGCGACGGGCCCGGGGTCTGGCCGTTGCCGATGCTGTCGAGATCGGACATCACTTCGAGATAATTGGTGAGGAACTCCTGCATCACCTTGCGGTTCTCCTCATGCTTCTTCTTGACTGTGCCTGCCTGCTGGCTTGCCTTCAGGTAGACCTTCTCTATCGAAGGCATGAGCTTGGATTTTGCCATCTCGGCCTTCTCCTTGCCGAGGCGTTTCTCGAATATCTGGGTGATCGGGCGGAGCATCTTCTCCTTGGCATCCGTCTGCTGCTGGGCGGTCTCCTCCTCCTTCTTCCCATCTGAGAATATATTGGCGAACGACATGAGCTCGGGTTCGGTCTGCCTCTTCTTCTCCAAGAACTGCTGGGCGACATCCCGGACGGACGGATCCTTGTCGTATGTCAGCTCCACTAGTGCGAAGACAGCGGCCGGGTCGTCGATCTGCCCCAATGCCCGCGCAGCATCCTTTCGGACTTCGGGCTTCTCATCGAACGTGAGGGAGACTAGCTTGTTTATATTGACGGACGCCTGCTCCATTGAGATCGCTCCTGATATTCCACTCAACCTATTTAATGATTTCCCGCTCCTTTACGATTTTCGTATCTTCTCTATCGCATCGAGGCACATCTCGATGTCCTTCATATCGAAGTTCCCCATATGGGCGATCCGCAGGCCGGTGTCCTTGAACTTGCCGCGCGAGCCGACTATCTTGATCCCTTGCGCCGAGAGCTTCGCCTTGATGCCCTTCGCCTCCTCCCCGTTCCTGCAGGCGAAGCCGGTCACCGTGCTGGACTCGAACCCTTTCTCGGCTATGAGCGGGAACCCCATCCTGGCAAGGCGGTCGCGGGTGTATGCCGCTGCATCGGAATGGCGTTTCACAGCCGCCGCAATGCCCCCTTTCCGATCAAGGACGTCGAAGGCCTTCTGGAGCGCCCAGAACAAGGATATGGCAGGGGTGTTAGGGGTCTGCTGGTCCTGCTCGAACCGTTTCTTGTGCCTGCGCAGATCGCAGTAATAGCTCGGTATGCTCGGGCGTTTCGAGTAGCGTTCAACCGCCTCGCGGCTTAGGCCGATCATAGCCATGCCTGGAGGGGCCGCGATCCCCTTCTGGCTCCCTGTCACGAATGCATCGACATGGAATCCCGGCATGCTGAATTCGGTCCCTGGCCAGGCGGATATCCCGTCGATTATGGTCAGCATCCCTTTGGATTTGGCGTATCCGCATATCTCCATGATATGGTTGCGCACCCCCATGCTCGTCTCGTTGTAGACCATGGCGAGCACGCTTGCCCGGCTCGAATCAATATGCGCCTTCGCCCTCTCGAGATCCCAGCCCTTCCCGCTCTCGAGCGGGTGCTCTATGGCATCGGCATAGACTTTCACGGTGGTCGCAAGATGCTCCCCGAATTCCCCGTTGTGGAAGCACACCACCCGTTCTCCCTTTTCGCAGAGGTTGAGGATGAGGGTCTCGAGGCCGAGGGCGCCAGAGCCTGTGAGGACATAGGACTCCTCTGACTGGAAGTAGGCTTTGAGCCTGGACACAAGGTCCCCGTAAAGCTTGGTGAAATCACCGCTCCGGTGGGTGATCATCTCCTTGCACTGGGCTTTCGATATCTCGTCCAAAACCGGGACCGGACCGGGAGCTAAGAGTATTGCCATGAATCCATATGCAGGGAAAAGCGTAAAAAGCTCACCAGCCGCGGAGGCTGAGCTGGATCCGCGAGAGGAAAGAGCGGCTTTTTCCGAGGATGGCGCGCTTCACCTTCTCCTTGCCCCTGGCCTGATAGAGATACTCATACCCCCCGCCCTCGCGGTTGCGCTGGCTGCGATCTGCGAGGCTTTTCTCCACAAGACGGAGCAGGGCCCGCTGGACCACCGACCGGTCCCGCCCGGTCAGCGACGATATCCCTGAGACCGGCAGCGGATCGCCGCTCTCCAGGAGGGTCATCAATACCGAAGCCTCGCGCTTCGAGAGCCCGAAAGAGCAGCGGAGCAGATCCCCGACGGAGAGGTCTATGCATGTCATATCTATGTCCATGAACATCACCGGCTGTGCAACTTCTTTTGATAAACGCATTACACGCTCCATTTTTTAAGAACGAGTGTGCAAATTATTTGCACAGGTGAATGAAATGCCGGAAGATGGAAAAATGGACCCAACGAAAGCGGCGAACGTCATCGTCTATTCCACCCCGACCTGCCCGTATTGCGTGATGGCGAAATCCTATCTCAAGAGCAGGGGGGTGAGATACGAGGATGTCGATGTCTCGCTGGACCGCGGCCGTGCCATGGAGATGATACGCGCGAGCGGGCAGCAGGGCGTGCCGGTGATAGTGATCGGAGGGAGGGTGATCGTGGGGTTCGACCGACCAGGGATAGACCATGCGCTCACGCTGCCGCCGATCGGGAAAACCGCGCCCTGATGCTGCCGGCCCCCGGACCCTGGCTTTTTTATTCCATTTCATCCAAAAGATATAATGAGGTTTTGTGATTGAGCTCCGAGAAACAGACAGAAGTGTTGGTTTTCACCACGCCGGACTGCCCGTATTGCGCGAAGGCCAAGGAGTACCTTGCCGCGAAGGGAGTGCCCTTCAGCGAAGCTGACGTATCGAATAACAGGAACAACGCGCAGGAGATGGCCCGCATCAGCGGCCAGAACGCGATACCGGTGCTGATCATCAAGGGCAGGGTGGTCGTCGGATTCAACAAGGACCTCATCGACGATGCGCTCGAACGGTCCCCGCTGCCGCGGCGCGATGTCTTCATGACGAACATCATCTTCGACCCGTTCGACACCTAGGCGCTTATCCTCGGAGAGATCCGGCCCAAAAACAGGTCTCAATAGATGACGATGACAGGCTCATAGTATTTCCTTACATTGCCCCCATAGATCCGGGAGTCGAGCATCCTGCTGAGCTCAGCGCTCGCCTCTTCCCTGGAGCGGTGGAGCCAGCCGAGCTTCATATTGAGCCTGATGATGCGCCCCGGTATCAGGTGGCGGGTGGATTTGGGAGGCAGAGGCGTGTGGGCCTGCGCGGTCTTGATTATCTCCTCCTTGGTGTATGAGCGCCTGAAGAAGACGGTCTTCCCGTTCCCGAGCCGTTTCTGTATCTCCTCCTCGGGGGTATATTCAACGACCCCTTTCTCGAGCAAAGAGAAGATATAGTTCTGCTCCTCGACCATCTCCATCAGCTTGTAGCTGCCCGGGTTGATCAGATGGCATTCCTTATTCTTCCCGACAAGCATGAAGGGGGCTTTAAGGCTGTTGACAGCCTCGACACCTGCGGCATATTCGACCTTCTCGTGCTTGAGGGAGTCGAGCTTGAATATCTCCTCGGGCTTCAGGGGGACCGAAGGGTACCAGGTGCCCACCTTTATCTCATCGCTCTTGTAATCGACTATCTGGCATGTGGCGTTGGGGCATTCGATTATCTCGAGGACCTTGAGGCGGTGGTTGCCGTCGAGGACGACGCCGGTGTTCTTGTCCACGATCATCGGGTCGACCAGCTGGCCGATATTGAGCATGGCCTCTTTCAGCCGCTTGAGGTTGTGCGAGATGACCTGCTCGTGGGATAGAAGCGACTTGACTTCGCGTATCTCGAGGTTTTTTATCAGTTCGTCTGCCAGTTCCGACATGAAAGCACTCTAGTTACAAAAGTTTAAAAACTATCGGAACTCGGTCTGTCGATTGACGTAATCCCATTTTTCCGCAGCCCGGGCGGACGTTCCGCATTACAAGCAGATTTTTATATAGTTTGACACATTATATCCATTGATATTTATGGCACTTCTAGACAGGCTCCTGCTCAGAGGCCCTGATGAGATATCGAGGGCCGAAGCCATGAGGGAGTTCAAACGCCTCATGCCGAAGAGAGGGAGATTCGGCGAGATGCAGGAAAGCGGCATCACCGGATATTACGACAAGAGGTTCGGGCTGTTCGAGCCTTCGCTCGACAGGTGGGAGGACGGGCATGCAGACGTATTGAAAGCCAATCCCCAGCTGAGGAGGATAGACGCGCTCACAGACGCGCTGTTCCAGGCAGGGAGGTTCGAGCTCCGCATGGCCGGGCACATCATCTCGGAAGGAAGCCCCCCCAGATACGAGGGAACGGTCGCCGCCATCAGCGTCGCGGACCGGGCCGGGCTGATGAAGGGGATGCTCACCCTGGACATAGGGGGAGAGGTGCGGTTCTCCAAGCTCAGGATAGGCACACATCGAGGATCGGATTTCCTGATAAGGCTGAGCGCGCTCGATCACGGAATGGCGCTCGGCCCGAACAGGCCCGTCCCAGGAAGGATCCCTGAGACGATACACGAGCGTGCCGCCGAAGGAAGCGAGGTGTTCCAGACGCTTGCCGAGACTCTGGCCGGCATCGAGCGGATCCTCCGCGGCAAGGCGCTCTGATAGCGGGGAAATCTGGTGGCCCGCGCATCGCCGATAGAGGCTCCTTGGGCGGGCAAAGTTAACGGGGATGCGACCGCCGCGATTTGAACGCGGGCCGCGAGATTGGCAACCTCGAATCATACCCCTAGACTACGGTCGCTGAGTGAATTAGGTTCAAGTGTTGATTGAAAAGTAATTAAATAATATCGGATTCGGCCGGCGAAACTTACAAAATACCATCAATAAAAACATTTAAAAACTGTTAACGAGATTATAGATGACATATGGCCAGCCTGAGGAAGAGAGGGGAAACGAAGGCGCAGGAGCTAGGGGTCTCCAGCTTCGATACCAGATTGCTTTCACTTAGATCCATCGCAAGGATATTGGACGCCGAAGGCGGACCGGACCGGCCCGCTGCGAAACCGCCGAACCCCGGGACGGAGAATCGTACCGTCGAGCTCAGCATGGTGGAGATCATCGAGCAACCGCCGGCGCGCAGGAGAAGGCCTAAGAAGAAAAATGCCGTGGACGAGGTAGACGAGCTGATCCGGGACCTCGAAGAGAGGCATTCGACGAGGCCGCCCCCATCGCTGGCTGAGCCGGTGGCGGCTCCCCAGATTCCGCTCACAGGCGCACGCGGGGAGAACTCGGTGCTGTTCCGGATCAGCAGCGAACCAGCTAACCCCGAGTCGAGCATAGTGACTTCGCTCGCCGATCTGCAGCGGCTTGGCAGGGAACTGCGCGCAGAGCCCCCTGAGGTGAAGGCGGCAGCATCCGAGAGCAGCGTGGTGACGTCGCTCGCAGAGCTCCAGAAGATAGAGGCAGAGCGTGTCCAGGCCCCCCCGGCCAAGCCAGCGCTGAAGAAGGCCCAGCCCGAGAGCAGCGTCGTGGAATCGCTGGAAGAGATCCGCAGGATCCACGAGGAGCGCGTCGCGGCCGAGGAGATGGAGCGGATGGCCCGACTCCAGATGGAGATGGAAGCGGCCGCCCTCAAGGAGAAGGAGGAAGCCGAGCAGGCCAGGATCCAGGAAGAGGCGGCAGCGCTGATCCGCGAGGAGATGCTCGCGCGTGAAGTCGACGACCTCCTTGATTCGCTTCCGCCTCCCGGGGAGCATGATGCCAGGTCGACCATTTACAAGCTCAATGAGAAAGAGACCATAATATTCAAGGATGATTTCCCGGAAGGGCAGGGCCGCTGGATAATCCCGGTGGACCATGCAGGGGACGCGGACAGCGAAGAGGCGGTGGACCGTATCCTCGCATCCCCGACCATCGTGCTCGCCGGAAAATCGTATTACATCTGCGAGGAGAGGCACGGGATAGAAAAAGCTGTCCGCGCGGTCAGAAAGGGAGACGCCCTGAGCCTCTCAAATGAATCGCCTGAAGCATCGGTAGAGATACAGATAGAAGTCGATTTCGGGATCCCGTGGGGGGATGAGCATGTGGAGCACAGGCTCTCGGAAGATGAGCGGGTGATGTGCGACGACCTGATGCCTGAGCGGAAAGTGCTCTGGCTGGTCCCGGTCCCGCCATCCGGAACGAAGGACAAGGGGGATCTCGAGGTCATAACCCGGTTCAAGGAAGAGCCGATAGTGAGGATCGCCGGAAAGGCGTATTATGTCTATGAAGGGGAGAGCGGCTACGGCAACGCGCGGAAGATCGCGAGGGTAGGGGATACCCTCCAAGTCTGGCCCGTGGCCACCACTGATTACGAGATCCTCGGCGAACCTTCTATGGAGATCAAGAAACCCCTCTCCCAGCCGGCAAGGAAGAGGAGCGAGTGGCCGGACAGCTTCTACACGCACCAGATGAGCGAGGAGGAGATGGCCGACCACCGGGACCATCTCCCTGAGGGCGCCCCTGTGCTGATATACCCCGTGCCCGAGCCAGGGTCTGAGATCAGCCTGGACCGGACAGTGGTGAGGGATCTGGCGGAGAAGCACTCGGCCCAGCGCGTGCTGCTCGGTGGCCGCGAATATTTCGCATTCCGGATGAGAGAGATAAGCGCATGGAGAGAGATCGCGATAATGTGCCCCCAGACAAGGGTGGCATCACGGCACGGGAGGACGATAAACATCTGGGAGGAGAACGGCTCGAGGCTATTCTCGAACACCGCTGCAGGCGGCACGAGCGGGCATACGGGGCCGCCGCTCCCTCCTACCGAGGGCTACGTCTTCCCTTCCCCGGCGGAGCTGCTCGATCTCGAAGGCCTCTACAACCTGGGGAAGAAATCCAGGTACCTGTATGCCTTGCCCGATGACCTGGGCAAGATGAACATCGACAGCTTCAACAGCCTGGTGATGATCGGGGTCAACGAAGCGAAAGAAACCTCCATGTCACCGCTGATATCGATACGCGGCAGATGGTATATGGCCCTGGAGTATCCGATGGAAGGGGCGAGGAGGACCGAGCTCAGACGGGAGCGCATCTATGTCCACCCGAGCCGCCCGAGCTGGGATGGGAAGCTCGGAGAGCTCCGGGCCAGGCTGGTCGCCAAGAGGAAGGCAGGCGAACCAGAGGTGGTGCGGCTTCCGCAGGAGCCCAGGGCGCGCCTTGCCGCGATCAGGATGTTCAAGGAGGGCGAGGCCAGGTTTGTCATCCATGTCGAACCGGGGATGGAGAAGGCGGTCCCTGAATCCCAGAGGTTCCAGACCGTGGACGGAGAGACTGTCTCGACATGGAGGGTCGTCGAAGAAGACATCCCCGGGCATGCCATAGCGGTCATGAGGAGAGGGGAGGACATATTCCCGATAGAGCAGAGGGCCGAGTCGGTCAGAGCGCCGCCACGGCGCTCCACGATGGCCTACGGCACCAAGATCAGGGCTCCTGAAGAAGCATCTGAAGCGGCGATCGAGGTCACTAGCGGCCAGATCATAGTCGAACCGGCAGGAAACGGGCCGCCAAGAAGCGAGGACAAGGAAGTGACAGAGGTCACCACCGGCCAGATCATCCTCGAACCCATAGGCAAGGGCCCCCTGCCCTCCAACGAGGGGGGGAGAACGATCGAAGAGGCGCTGATCCAGGTCACGACAGGCGACCTCCTGGTAGAGCCCCAAGGCCCTGGCGCAGGCGGGAAGAAAGGCAAGCCGTCCTGAAACAACGGAAATGCCCTATCGTCTTGTTTTTATATCCTGAAAGCCTAATCAGTGCCATGGGAATGGGCAAGGGCGCTTACCTGAAAAAAATCACCGACGGGGTGCACAGGTGGCGCACGATCGAGGTCGGGGAAACGCTCGAAGGAAGCTCCCCGCCATCAGTTTTCATAGGGAAGTCCGGATACCCGAAGGTATACGCAGGACCGATGCTGAGCATGGATCCCGGGGACAGCTTCGTGATGGACGCCCCGGAGCAATGGATACCCGGGAACATGAAGCAGGAGGACATCATCCGCTTCAGGCTGGACCTTGTCCGGGGAAAGCAGCTCGTAGGGATCAAGGAGACCGACAACCGGCTCGTCAAGAAGCTGCAGGAGATCTCCCTCGCAGCCGAATCCGTCGAAAGCGAAGCGAAATTCAGGCACAAGCCGCGGGGATTCTCGTTCGACGAGGAGCATACGCCCTTCGGGCCGAGCGCTGGCCTGGAGAGGTTCGATATCGGGAATGTCCGGTGGGACCGCCATCTGCAGAAAGCGCATTATGACACGGACTTCAAGGCGGCAGATGCAATCGCCGAGGTTTACGAAGAGGGGGTCCTTTTCTCGCAGATCCAGAAAGCGCTCTCCACAGGGAGCCTCGGGCTCGGCAGGAACCGGAAGCTGGTGCCGACGAGGTGGTCCATAACGGCCGTGGACACAACCCTCGCTAACCATCTCTATGAGAGGGTCATCTATAACGAGCTGATCGATTCCTACCGTGTCCACGAATTCTCGAGCCTCAACAATTATTATGCCGTGATACTGACCCCCACCCCCTGGCAGTACGAGTGGATAGAGGCGTTCATACATATCCTCGGAAAGGAGGAGATGGTATTCGGGGATCATGAGCATGAGAGGGGGAAAAGCGGATATTCGAGCGTAGGCGGATGCTACTACAGCTGCAAGTTCGCCGTGCTCGAGGCCCTCGAGCGGATGGGGAAGCAGGCCGGGGCGATCGTCCTCCGCGAGGCGTATGAGGGATATGTGCCCCTGGGGGTGTTCAATGTCCGCGAGAACGTCCGCAACGCGATGCGCCAGCCGCATCATGAGTTCGGCTCTTTCCGGAGCGCCCTCAATTTCGTGTCGGCCAGGCTCCGACTGCCTATTTCAAGATTTGTAGAGCAGGGCGTGCTCCTCCGCGAGATGCTGTCGCACAGGCAGACGACGCTCGCTGAAGCATGATCTCCTTCAGATGAGCGGGGCCGAGGATTCTGGCCCCGGCCGGCTCGGCGTTCTTCAGGCGCGAGCGGCGCAGGAAAGCAGCGACGTTGGCTTGCGTAGGCATCTCGTCATCCGCCAGCCTTTTCGCAGCGGCCGCGTTCCCGTAGAAGGCTGCGAGGCGGGCGTCTCCGGTGGCATCGTATGCCGCCATGAACGCCCCGGCGTGGGTATCGCCCGCGTTTGTCCTCCTGCGCAAGGATATGTCGAGGCAGGGGACGGCCCAACGATCCTTTTGCCCTGGCTCGAAGACGGCCGTGAAAGACATGGTATGGAGGAGGACCTTCACCATCCCGCCTATCCTCGCTCCCAGGATGTCCGCGAGCATAGGCCCGCGGTCCATCAAGGAATGGCCGTGAACGCCGAACTCGTCGCAGAGATTGTTCATCTCGGTCTCATTCGCTGCGATCACCAGATCCCTAAGACGCCTTTCGGCAGCGGGGCCGCAGATACGGCTCATCATCATCTTCTCCCGCCGGGGATATCCGTATCCGCTGTCGAGGAAGATCCGGCTGGCCAGATCCATCATCGGGATCGTGATATTCTCGTAGAAAGAGCATGAGGCGATCCAGTCTGATTTCGAGAGGCCGAGGCCCCCGACCATCCTTGCAAGCGCTTTCATGTCAGCGACAGACGAGGAGCTGTCGTGGAAGAGGATGTTCATGTCCTCGAGTTCCAGGATCGTGTTGCGCCGCGGACTTGTCTGGACAGAATGCACCGGGAGCCTGATCCCTTCGGCCTTCTTGATGCGGTCGACAAGGCACCTCGCGCAGCGGTCCATGAATCCGGCGAAGACTATGCCGGGGAAGCCGAGGGACGAGGCCGTGAGGGCGAAATTTATCCCGCCCCCTCCGATCCGTTCCTGCTTCGGACCATGGAACCGCTGCTCGCCAAGCTCGAGCTTCTCCTTGTACTGGGCTAGGGTGAGGGGGACCTGGTAGGCGACATCGACCACGGCATTGTGCACAGAAACGATACGGTTGGAACCGCCGCGGACAATCGCCCCGATATCTGAGAAAAGGTCGTCCATGCCAGGTGTTCCAGAACAATGGTTTTAATGGTTCGCTAGGGGCCGCATCCGATTACGCCGATCGCCGCATTCCGCATAAAGCAATTTTAAATTGTTGGGCAGAAAAAAGAGTTGTATGGCGGGAGCGGCAGAAAGGATATCGGCCAGTTCTATTACTGCGACTTCGTCCAGGCCGGCCCACAACCCGGTCCGCAATTACCGGCCCTCTTTCGAGAGCATAATCCTCTCCCCGTCAGGCGGAAGCGCAGCAGTGCCCGAAAAACTGGCCGGGGCCCTCGAACACCTGAATTCGTCTGCGAAGGAAAAAGGGGTCGAGCGCGAGGTGAACCACGTCCTACGCGTATACGCCCGGGATGTCAAGAACGACATAGTGCTCCTCACGATCAAGCGGCTCGCAGACCTCGTCGACGACCTTCCGAGCGACAGGCTCAGGACCAGGCTCTCCGAGATCCCTCAGCTGATGCGGCAGTTCCCGGAGCTCGCAGACACTGTGCCGGAGCTGGTCCACAAGACCGAGATGGTCCTTGGCGGGAAGGGGATAACTGTGGATGCGATGCGCAAGATGATCGGCAGGGTGGCCACGAAATCAAACAGCTTCTGCCCGGTGGAACTTTTCACGACGATGAAGATGGATTACGAGAGCGGGAGCTTCGACAACATCGAGGGGATCGCAGAAGCCCGGGGCGCAGCTCCGCAGACAGCCACCCTCCCCCAGCCGGTGGCCGCATCCGAGTTCGGGCAGGCCGCCCTGCAGCCTGTCAATGAAAGCCCCCAGCCGTATATGCCCCCGGCCCAGATCTGGACAGACGACATGAAAAGGAAAGTGGATGAGATAGTCTCAGCCCCGGACCCTGAGATCGTCCGGTCGATAACCGGGCAGACGGCCGATGAGCGCCCGAAGGACCGGGCCGAGAACCCCCTGCTCACGAAGGCTGCGGCGATTCCGCCGGAGCGGCGGATTCCGCCTCAGCACCTGAAGACTCCCCAGGCCAACGCGCCGGCAGAAAAGCCGGACAAGGCCGATGATCCGCGACCGCCGAAGACGGCAGACGGACTTGCGCGGAAGGCTGGAAAGCAGATGAGGGAGAAACAGGAAGGCCGGCATTCGATAGCTAGCGATAGGATCCCGGAAAAGGCGCCCGAGGCCAAACGGCTGACAGCACCGGAACCGGCAGCGAAGAAGGCTGAGCCGCAGTCCCGCTCCGGCAGCCTGCGACCGATAAAAAACAAGCGCGTCGGATCGCAGCCGATAATCGCAATCCCCCAAAGGAAAACGCGCCTCAAAGAGGATGGTCCGGCAAGGAAACCAATGGCTGCGAGGGGCCCTGCTCTCTTCGCTGCGCTGAAGAGGATCAAACTGCCGGCGGGCAAGGCTTCCCCGAAGAAAGATGCGAGGAAACCCGCGCCGAAGAAATTCAGGGCTGACGTACCGAAAAGGAAAGAAGGCAAGAAGAAGGCCCGTGAGACCGAGAAGAGGAAGCGGGTGCCTGCCGAAACTCCGGAGCGGAAGTCCCCGAAGGCCAGAAAAAGGAACCGCAAGGATCATGCTCCGGCGACCATCTTCGCCCCGAAAAGACCGATCGGGAGGATCTCCTGCTTCCCGAGGATTATGGAACCTGAGAGGATCAAGAACGTCAATACAGGGGCGAGAAGGGCGCAACAGAGGAAGGCCCCGGCCTGGAAGAAGGCGTTTCCGGTCTGGAGAAACGCTTTTTAAGCTTGTTTTTCATTCTTTCTCCCATGAAATACCGCTATGCTCTGATATTTCTCATCCTACTTCAGCTCAGCGCTGTGATTTTCCCAGCCTGCGTGGGGTATAGCGATTCGTTCACTGTCCGTGTCCTCGATGCGAAGCAAAGGCCCATAGAAGGGGCAGAGGTCTGGGTGAAATACGACCGCGGAGCTTCATTCGGCCCCCAGTATTTCACCACGCCGATCAACAAGACAGGCCCGGACGGGACCATCCATTACCAGCTCCTCAACCAGGGGACGAACACACGGACCATAGACTGCGCCATAACCATAAACGGCTCGATAGGGGGCCAGAGCAAGAAAGTGGTCGTCAACGCGCTCGAGCACGGCCCAATCGTGGATGTCAAGCTCGACAACGTATATCCGGTGAATTTCTTCGTCCGGGACCAGTTCAAGGCGCCCCTCCCGGGGGCTTCGGTCACCCTTGGAAACAAGACCAACAGGACAGACAGCTTCGGCCGGGTGAAGTATTTCTTCAGCGTCGGAAGCTATGATTATTTCGCGAGCTACAAGGATGCGAAGCAGCCGGGCACCCTCAATATCTCCAATGACACCGAATACGAAGTGATATTCCCGTACTACAAGGTGAGGGTAGAGGTCACGGACGATTTCGGCGAGCCTCTCCCGGTTATACTCACGATTTTCAACACATCCAACACCCTCGACACGGGGGTCTTCGAAAGCGATAAGACATTCGGGGAGTCCGTGCCCTATACCGTCGATTACAAGGGCAACATCAACGAGAGCACCATCATCCCTTCGGTCGACCCGATAGTCAAGATCATATATGATATCCATTCCCCGGTCATCGGGAACATACAGTCGAGCATGCAGAACAGCCGTGCAAAGCTCTCATTCCCGGTGTCCGACCCCGGCAGGTTCCCGAGCGGGGTGGATGTCTCGAGCGTCAAGGTGTCATATAAGCTCGAGCCGTCCGACGCCACTACGCCCTGGAACCAGGCGGTCACATTCACCACGGGCAGGAGCACATACACCGCCGAGTTCCCGGAACTCCCCAAGAACAGCATCGTCAGGTTCAGGGTGGAGCTGAAGGACAAGGCCGGGAACCGGGCGGAGATAGAGGGGAAGTTTTCGACATTCAGCGAAGCCAACCCTGAGAACCAGACCAATAACACGCAAAACCAGACAAATCCACAACCCGGGCAAAACGATAGTCAGGGAATACCACTAATATACATACTGGTTGGTGTAATTGTTGTGATTTTGGTGGTTTTTGTAGTAATTCGCATAAAAACAAAAGCAGGGTGAGGTTTTAAAAGAGAGTTATCTTTATAAATTGTGTGTTTTATAATTATAATCACTCAAATGCATAAACTGTAATAATATTAGTCTAAGGTGGTAAAGATGCCTCGAGGAAAGAAAATCATCATTGAAACGGAGATAAGCGACGACTTCGTAGACAAGTTCCGGTCCATCGATCTTGACGAGATAAAGAAGGAGCGGGACCGCACTGAGAAGGGCCTTTCGAGCTCGGTCTCAAACGTATTCAAAGTAGCGCAGAACCTTTACCGCCAGAAAGCGAGCGAGGAGGAACTCGAGGGGAAGCACGAACTTTTCTCAGTCCGCTCGGCGTACGATTACCTGAAAGGCAGCGGAGTGTTCATATCCTTCAGGGCCTTCGGCGGGAGGATAGAGAGGGGCACCATACCGTTCGTCAAGGTCGGCAGGAAGAGGTACATACCCAAGAGCGTGCTCGACGACATCACGAACACCAAGAGCGAGTTCTACACCGTGAAGGAAGCGTTCGAGGAGTACAAGAAATCCAACCAGAAGATCAACTTCAGGGCCTTCATAGGGAGGATCGAGAAAGGATCCATCCCGTCGGTCAAATTCGGCACCAGGAGGCTGGTCCCGAAGGACGCCGTCGATGCCCTCACCCACATCAGCTCCAACTACTACTCCGTGA
Source organism: Candidatus Micrarchaeia archaeon (assembly GCA_046331685.1). Classification (GTDB taxonomy): domain Archaea; phylum Micrarchaeota; class Micrarchaeia; order Anstonellales; family Bilamarchaeaceae; genus Bilamarchaeum. The sequence goes on from JAXLQI010000007.1 coordinate 19,648, forward strand.
GCCAGGCGATAAAAGAGCTCCACAAGACAGGCATCAGGATCAAGAGGAATGCATTCGAGAGGCGCCTGGACCGCGGAAGGATCCCGCACGTCAAGATCGGCGGCAGGAGATTCATCCACGAGGAAGTGATGCGCGAGCTGACCGAGAAGGAATCGGCGCTCCGCAAGTGATTTTTTCCTAATATCTATCCTTATTTTCCACTTCCAGGCCATCGCCGCCAGATAGCTTTATAAGTTGTAATAGGTATAAATATATGTAGTGATTACCTTGACAAGCGGCAGCAAGTTTTCCAAACCCGAGGGCGCATACCTCACAAGGCACAAGATAAAGCCGTTCCTCGCCGGCCTCCTGGAAGGCTCCCCACTGGTGGAGGTCGCCATCGAAGGCCTGAAAAGGCCCATCGCTGACGACCTGCGCAGGGAATACGAACTGAGGGTGGCCAGACACGGAAACACCGAGCAGATACATGCCGCCATGCTGGCCGGCTGCAGCAATGAATCGCAGGACATGCTGGCCGCGGCTTTCGAGCATAAGTACAATCTGAGGATGAACAGCGAACACGAGAGGGCTTATACCTCCGAGTCCGGGATGCACGCTTCCGTGGTGCTGGAGATATCCGACCGCTACAAGAAGCATACGCTCGGCCAGATAGTCCGGCTGCTGAAAAGCGGCAAGGTCAGCGCAGACAAGGCCCAGATGACTTTCGCATCGATGATATTCGCAGAGGGGAGCGCCGAGCAGGCAAGCGAGCTGCTCACAAGCGGGAAAGTCAGCTCGATGTTCGCAAGGCACGTATTGAGGTTCAAGCTCGGGGAGCACGGGGGGTATGACGCATGACGAAACAGAGCCCTGTATATCCGTTCCGGGAGAAAGCGATGGTGTTCTGCCGCGCGACGCTCAAAGGCCGCGACCCGCTGCTTGAAGTCGCGCTTGTCGGCCTGTCAAAGGACGGGATCGATGAGAGGGCAAAGGAGCGTTATACCGAGAAAGTCCTGATATCGGGATGGCTAGACATGTTCGCGAGGAAGGGGAAGGGCATGTTCACAAGGCTCGCCCAGGACATATGCATCAGCGATGTGAAGTCGCAGCCGGAAAAGGCGCCGGTATTCGTCTTCGATGAGTGATATTTTATTATCCTTGCCCCATATAGCTCCCCATGGCGGGGATCAGGAGACGGGCGTATTTCATAGACGCGGGATACGCCGTCAAGAACGGCAAGACATACGTTACCCTGATCCTCAAGGGCAAGAGGACGGTGAAGCTCTACTACCAGTACGATCCTTATTTCATAGTCGACGCCCCTGCCGAGCGCATGGAAGAGCTGCTCGCGGTCAAAGGCTTCAAGAAAAGCGGCGAGTCCGTGAAGCCGCTGCGGGCAGAGATGACTGAAAGGACCGTGGGCCTGCGGAAGAAAAAGATGGTGAAGCTCTACTGCAGCGAGCCGTCCCATGTGCCTGCGATCCGGACAGCGGTGCCTTATCCTTCTTATGAAGCTAACATCCCTTTCGCGAGGAGGTTCATCTTCGACATGCAGCTCTCGCCCCAGTACATAGTCAGCTATGAGCGCGAGGGGAGGCTCATAACGCGGATCCTCTCGATAAAGCACGGAGAGCCGAAGCTCACCGCGATGAGCTTCGACATAGAGACCTACAACCCCGTGGGCGCGCCACGTGAGGACAAGGACCCGGTGGTGATGGTGAGCTATGCCGGGGCGAGCAAGGGCGTGATCACCTTCAAGCGTTCATCGCACGGATATGTCGAGACTAAGGAAGGGGAGAAGGAGGTGCTCCAGCGCTTCTCCGAGGTGGTCAAGGCCGAGGACCCGGATGTCCTTGTGGGCTACAATTCGGCCCAGTTCGATCTGCCATACCTGAAGGCCCGGAACGATAGGCTGCACGCATCTCTGAGGCTCGGAAGGTACGGGAGCTCGATCGTCCCGATGAAGAAAGGGATGATAAACGGGATGAGGCTAGCCGGCCGGGTGCATATGGACCTCTACCCGATAGTCAAGTTCTTCGGATTCATAGGCATCATCAAGACCCAGAAGTTCACCCTCGATGCCGTGGCCCAGGACGTCCTTGGCAGCAAGAAGGTGAAGATGGAGAAGGAGGATATCTGGCAGATCTGGGACAAGGGAGAGATAGACCGACTCTGCGAGTATTCGCTGGTGGACGCCGAGCTCACGCTCGCCCTCGCCGAACGATTCCTCCCGATCGAGATGGAGATGTCGAGCGTCTCGAAGATGCCCCTTTTCGAGACGACCCTTTCGACAAGCGGCCAGCTGGTCGAGAACCTTCTCATGTACCATGCAAGCGACTGGGGCTATCTCATCCCATCAAAGCCTGCGGGGGATGCGGTGAACGAGCGCGAGAACGCCCCGATACAGGGGGCGTTCGTGAAGCTCCCCGAGCCGGGGATCTACGAGAATGTCGCGGTCCTTGATTTCCGCGGCCTGTACCCCTCGATCATAGTCTCATACAACATCGACCCCGCCACTCTCATCGACGAGCATGACGATGAGGCGAAGGCCGCGGCAGGCGAATGCCACGTATCGCCGACCGGAGCGAGATTCAGCAGGAAGGAGAACGGCCTGATACCCTTCGTGCTCGATTACCTCATAGACATGAGGATGAAGATAAAGAAAGAGATCAAGCCGCTGGACAAATCAAGCGACGCATACGTCCGCTTGAGCGCGCGCTCGCACGCGCTGAAGATCCTCGCGAACAGCTTCTACGGATATATGGGCTATGCGCGCTCCAGGTGGTATTCTCGGCCCTGCGCCGAGAGCGTCACGGCATGGGGGCGCAAGCATATCAGCGAGACGATCGAGGCCGCCGAGAAAAGCGGCTTCCAGGTCCTATATGCCGACACCGACTCCGTCTTCGTCATCTACAAGGACAAAGGGGATGTGATAAGCTTCATGAACAGGATAAACGCCGATCTCCCGCCAAAGATGGAGCTCGAGCTGGAGGGGTTCTACCCTCGAGGCGTGTTCGTGAGCAAGAAGGGGGGCGAAGAGCGAGGCGCGAAGAAGAAATATGCCCTCCTCGGCGAGGACGGCCGCATCAAGATCCGCGGATTCGAGCTTGTGCGCAGGGACTGGTCATCCATAGCGAAGGATACCCAGCTCCGGGTACTCGAGGCGATACTCAAGGACGGCAGCAAGGAGAAGGCGGTGAGGATAATCCGCGAAGTCGTGGAGCAGCTCCAGCAGGGCAAAGTCCCCCTGGAGAGGCTCGCGATCAGCACCCAGCTTAACAAGGATCCCAAGCATTACGATATCGTGAGCCCTGAGCTAGAGGCGGCCAAGAAGATGCTGAAGGCAGGGCTCGCCGCGGAGAGAGGGACGGTGATATCCTACGTGGTGGGCAAACGGGGCGGGAGCATATCCGAGAAAGCCGAACCCCTCGAGCTCGCCAAGGACTACGACCCGGATTACTATATCAACAACCAGGTCCTCCCGGCGGTGATGAAGATAATGAAGGAGCTTGGATACGACGAATACAGCATGAAGTTCGGGGGGAAGCAGAAGAGCCTGGACTCTTTCTTCTAGCCGGAGAGCCTCATCAAAAAGTCGATATTAAAAATGATGAGCGAGAATGTCCTGCATGGGCAGCAGCCAGCAGGGAATGCGGAAGAAGGAGGACATAGCCGAGATGATCAACCAGATCCTCGAACAGGCGACGAAGACACGCGGAGGCTTCACTCCGGAAGTCGTCAACCAGTTCTATGATGAAGGCCAGCGCGCTAGGGATGAGCGCCAGAGGCAGCAGGTCCGGGAAGCGACTCCGGTCCGGCAGCCGGCCCAGGTGGTGGCAAGGAGAAGGGAGGAGAGCGAAAGGCGCAGCGAGATCAGCCCCCAGATGAGGAGGCAGGGCATCGAGGCCGCCGTGGATCTCGGCGAGCGGCTGGAGCTAGCCGCAGCCGGGAGGAAGCTGAACCTCCGGGACTGGGTAACATCGGGCTGATAGCAATGGTCTCCCTAGATTTCCTGGACGAATCGAACAAATCGCGGATACTCGGCGTCTGGAAAAGCATGTCCGAATCCGACAAGGCACACTTCATCAACCAGGTCGCCCTCGCCCTCAGCGTATGGGGCAGCGACGAACGCGGGAAGAGGATGGTCGTGGAGGTCCTCCGCATGATGACGACCAACGGGACAAACACTCTCGCCGACTTCGGCCTCTATGTCGAGAGGATAACCGCGCTCAAGGAAGCGAACGGGCTCGACGACAAGATCCGCAGGGCTTCCATCATCATCGAGGGCTACCGGATCAAGAACGCCCTTTCCTCAGAGCCCCACCGGGAGATGGACTTCTGATCATGTTCCTCTGCAAAACTTGCAATGCCGCGAACGGGAACGCTTTCCCCGCAGGGAAGTGCTATATCTGCGATGACATGGCCCTGAAGGCCCCGGAGATGGCCGCGAGGGCCGCGGAGCTCGTCGGAGACTCCCCCTCGTTCTCGATCTCCACGATGATCCCTAAAGACTGGCTCGCCAGGGAAGAGAAGGCATGGGACATCAGGCTCGGGGGCGCCGAGAGCATCAAGAGCCACATCAACCGGGCGTTGATATCCGCCCTCCGGAAAGGGGGACGGGTGTATGACGGGGACGGCGAATGCCGCATCATATTCGATTTCTCGAGCGGAAAGGTGGAAAGGAGCATGAACGAGATATTCGTCTTCGGCCGCTACCGCAAGCTGGCGGCAGGCCTTTCGCAGAGCCGCTGGCGATGCTCAGCCTGCGATGGGAAAGGATGCGCTGAATGCGGGGGCAAGGGGAAATTCTACGAATCCGTGGAAGAACGGATCGGGGAACCGTTCAAGCAGGCGGCTGGGGCTGCGGATTATGTCATGCACGCCTCAGGAAGGGAGGATGTCGATGCGACGAACAGCGCCGGGAGGGCTTTCGTCCTCGAGATAAAAAGCCCGGCGACGCACAGGATCGAACTGGAGGCGGTGGCATCGCAGATCGGGAAGGGCGGGGAAGTCTCGGTCTCTGACCTGCGCATCGTGAGGAGGGGGTTCGCCGAGGTCGTCACGGAATCGCACTTCGACAAGACATATGAGGCCCTGACCGAGTTCGAGCGCCCTCTCGATGAAAGCGCACTGGGGAAGATCCGTGCCATCGAGGGAAGGACCATCCTCCAGCAGACCCCAAATCGCGTCTCCCACCGGAGGGCCGACCTGGTCCGGCACAGGAAGGTCAAGCATATAGAGGTCGTGAATGCAGCGGCCAACCGGGCGACGATCATCGTCAAGGCCGAGGCAGGCACTTACATAAAGGAGCTCATATCCGGGGACATGGGAAGGACGAACCCGAGCGTGGCAGGAGAGCTGGGGATGAAGGCCGAATGCAAGAAGCTGGAAGTGACGATGATAGATGACGGATACCTTGACTTCTGCCTCGAATCGATAAGCCGGACCTAGAAACGGACTCCGTACTTGTTCATGTACGAGCGGTAATTCTCGTAGGTCTTGTCGCTGACATAAACCTTCCCTTCGATGGTGCGGCCGCGAAGATGGCTGAACACGTCGTTAATGGTCGTGATGGCATGGACCGGAACGCCGGTCTCATCCCTGAACTCGTCGATGGCAGAGGATTTCTTGCCGACCTCCATCCGGTCGACCGCTATGACGATCCCGACGACATGGGCCTTCAGGGACCTCTCGAGCTTCCCTATCGCCTCCACCTTGGTCCCGCCGGTGGTGAGGACGTCGTCGACGAGTATGACCCTCTGGTCATGGTCAATGTTCTGGCTGCCCACGAAGACGCTGTTGGAGTCCGCCCCGTGGATCTTCATCTCCTTGCGGTCGAAGAGCCATTTCCTGTTTATCCCCATCGAATTCAGGGCGAGGGTGGTGCTGACCGCCATCGGTATCGCCTTGTAAGCCGGACCGAACACAACGTCGAAGCCTTCCCCGAAGACCTCGCGTATCTTGGATGCGTATGCCGAACCAAGCGCGGCGGTCGCGCTACCGCTCGTGAGCACCCCCAGGTCGATGAAATAAGGGGAGACCCGCCCGCTCTTCAGGGTGAATTCCCCGAATCTGATGGCGTTGTTCCTGGCCAGGAATTCTATGAATGACGTGTTCATTTTCCCACATGGAGGAAATGGATGACAACCTATTTATGCGTGAGCGGTATCCCTTTAAGAGCGAGCCCCCAAGAGTGGAGCATGGGCAAAAAGCTCGGAGCCGCGCTTCTGTCTATCGGCGTGAACGTCGCCCTCCTCCTCAGCAAGATAGCTGCAGCGGTCCTCACAGGCAGCATAGGCCTGTATGCGGAATCAGCCCATTCCCTATTCGACCTGCTCGCCTCCATCCTCGCATATATCGGGATCAGGAAGGCGGAGGAACCCGAGGACCAGACGCACCATTTCGGCCATGAGAAATTCGAGAACCTCTCCTCCCTCCTCCAGGCGCTGCTCATAACCGGCACCGCATTCATAGTCATGTTCGAGGCGTACCAGAAGCTGCAGGGGCCGATAGAGATCGAAAGCTCCGAGACAGGCATCGCGCTCATGCTGATCTCCATACCGATCACATACCTGACTTCCCGCTATCTCGCCGACACGGCGGCGAAGGAGGGCGGGAGCCATGCCCTCGAGGCGGATTCGGCTCATTTCCTCACCGATGTCGCTGGCTCGATAGCGGTGCTCTGCGGCCTCGTCCTCTTCAGGCTGGGTGTGCCTGCCGGCGACCCAATAGCCGCTTTCGCGGTCGGCCTGATCATGCTTTACATCTCGATCGAGCTCGGGATAAAATCGTTCATCATCTTCATGGACTTCAGCCCCGACCGGAAGACGCTCGAGAGCATCGAAGCGGTGCTCCGCACCGAAAAGAGGATAACAAGGTACCACAAGCTCCGGGCGCGGATAGCAGGTAGCAGGGTCTTCGTGGATGTCCATATCCATTTCCCGCACCAGACCAACATCGTTGTGGCGCATAAGATAGCCCATGATATAGAGAAGAGGATTATAGAGAGGGTCCCTGCGGTCAAGGAGGTTAGCATCCACACGGAGCCTGACTGAACGTCACTGGCCCGGGCCGCCCTGGGGCCGGTTCCCGTGCCACTGGCCGAAAACAGACGTTACGTTCGCCGCGTACATTAGTATGGAATCCCACATGGCCTGACCGATCCCTGAAGGGCGCGAGTGAGGGAGGCCTCCCATGCGCAGAACTGTATGCATAAGGCGGAGCGGGTCATCCTCCCTGAGGAGAGCATTGAAAGAGCCTGGGCCGAATCTGCCGTCTATGGCCCGGGCGAGCTGGGCATAATCCCCGCTGCCGAACGCCCTCTCGAGCACGCCTTCCCCGACCGAATTCGCGATGAGGGAGAGTGCCGAGACGATGAGGGGGTATGTGAGCGAATGCGCCCCGCCCGCCGCGCGGTAACAGACATAGTCCGAAAGCCCCTCCTCGAGCCATTGAGCAAAGAAGGGCTTCTGAACGCCGGCAGAATCCGGCAGGGTAGCATGGACGCTCCCCCCCTGCCGTGCGATGAAGGAGACATAGTGCGCAAGCTCATGGCGGACCACGCTGTCGAACCTTTCCCCGAGGCTCGCACGCACGAAAACAGTATTGGAGCCCCGCTGGTAGAACCCCGCCGCCGATGCGTCTCCGCCCAGCGCACCAGCCATCTGGTCGAATACGGCATCAGGGACAGAGACGGCCAAGGGAGGCGACCGTGAGACCATGGATGAGACGGATGGACCAAGGAATGCCCCGAGCTCACGCGTGAATCCCGAGATGTCGAGGATCCGGAGAGCTCCAGGATCAGCGATACCGAACTTATTCCTGATGTAAGCCGCGGCCTGTTCGGGAGATGTCATATAGCTCTGCAGGAAGGGGGGCGGCAGATAGGGGCTCGCGAGGCGTCTAGCTCCGGTCCTCTCGTCAGCCATCCTTTCAGCCATAGTATCAGCCTTCAGTCGATGATGATCTGGGAGCCTGTCCGCTTCTGGACCACCATCTCCGCGATCTCCTTGCGGTGTATCTTGAGCATGTCGTATATGTGGGGCGACTTCTTCCGGAGCTCGGAGAAATAGGCCTCAGCATCCTCGACCACGCTGCCCAGGCGGAAATCCGAGGACTCGCTTATCCGCCTCTTGAATTCCCTGACCCTTGCCAACGCGGCGTGGTAATCCTTGCCTTCAACGAGCTGCTTGATAAGGTCGATCGTGTCCGCCATCCCGCTCAACCCCGCGACCGCGCGCCTTCGCGCACCGCCTTCACCATGTCCTTTATCTTCGAGACGGAGTTCTCCTTCTCGAATGCAGTCCCGACCTGGATTATGTCGGCCCCGGCCTTGATCACGGCCTTAGCCTGATCGGAGGTCCTGATCCCTCCTGCAGCGATGTACGGGATATGGATCGACGACTTGACGGCTCTGACCATCTCGAGGGGGATGTGCCCTTCCTCGGGATTGCTCCCGGCATCGGTGATGAAGAAGCGGAATCCCATGCATTCGGCGGCCATGGCGAACGCCGCCGCTATCTTGGGCTTGTTGCGCGGGATGCGCTTGGCATCGCCCACCCAGCCGACCGTCCCCCCTGGATCCACCACCACGTATGCCGTGGGGAGAGGCTCGATCTGGAAGTGCCTCACCATCGGCGCGGCGAGCATCTGGGCCTCGCTTATCCAGTAAGTGTTGCGGGAGTTCAGCATGGACATGAAATAGACCGCATCCGCGTATTTCGTGAGGGTCCCGATATTCCCCGGGAAAAGGACCACCGGGTTCGATACTGACTGCTTGATCGCCTTTGCCACGCCGTCTAGGACTTCCCCCTGGACCCCTGTGCTGCCTCCGATGAGTATGACATCCGCGCCCCCTTCGTCCGCGTTCTTCGCTGTCCGGACCGCATCGTCGAGCGATTTGTAGTCCAGCGGATCGATGAGGGCGAAAAGAAGGCCTTTCTTGGCCGCGAGCTCCTCGTGTATGTACCTCTCCACTTTTCCTATCATTATTTTCACCTCAACGGGGGATCCGGACCCTCGAACCGATCAGATGATGTTCCTGAGCATGTGCGCGAACAGCTCAGGACGGAGCATCTTTGTCGGACGGTCCATATGGCCGTGGTTCGACAGATACCCATCGAAATTGAGCTTCTTAAGCTTTCTGCCGAGAGCGGAAAGCTCTGCGTCGGTCCTTGTCCGCAGGTAGTCGTGGACCATGCCGTGCATCGCCAGATCCGGCCCGAACCGCAGGCGCCATTCCGCCTCGTAGCGCGCCGGCTCGGCCGCGAATCTCCCCGCGATCGAGGCGCAGTTACCCCCGAAGATCACACCTCCGCCTGTGGTGGACTTCACCTGGCCTGCCGCGTCCCCGGCAAGGAGGATGTTCGTCCGGCCGGTGCGCATGGCCGTCCGGGGCCGCACCGAGAGAGGGATGATGGCCCCGCGCGGATGATGCGCCCCATCAACGCCCTTGCGGCGCAGGAGTTTCTTCCATGCCTCGAGCGGCCGGTCCGGCATCAGGACGCCCGCCCCGAATTCGGCCGTGTATTCATCATGTGGGATGATCCACCCGAAAAAGCCCGGGAAAACGGAATTCGAGAGGAAGACTTCGACGGCATCCGGATCCTCGGCCCGGTAAGGGACGAGCGACTGTAGAGTCGAGGCGAAACGGGGGATCCTGGGGAAATTGAACAGGCGTGCCACGGTGGAGAGGGGACCGTCGGCGCCTATGATATTGTCCGAACGGAATGCGCCGCGCACGCGTTCACCGTAATTGATCACGGCTCCTGCATCGGCCGCGTTCTGGGCCAGAGCGCTGTCCATGGCCGCCCGGTCGCAGACGAAACCGACCGGCTCGGACCTGCGGATGGTCAGCGACTGGTCCCCCAGATGTATGTCCGCCCCGTGGATAGGCCTGATGACATATCCTCTGTAGTCGATGAAACCGCTGAGCGACTCCAGACCGTCGCGGGAGAAAAGGCCCGAGCAATTTTCGGGCAGCCCGCTGACCGGATGGTCTTCGGATATGACGACCTCGTGGCCGGAGCGGAGGGCGCTCATGGCCGCGATGGAACCGGCCGGACCGCACCCTACGACATGGATTTTAGCCATAGCTGGAGTTATTAGGGAACCTTTTTTAAAATACGGAACAAGTGCAAGCCATGTACGAAGTCTGGGGCGGGTATGCGCTCCTGCCTGGCCGGGCGGAGAGGGACATATCCATAGCGATCGATGGGAACCGCATCGCCGGGATAGGCCCGAGGAAGGAGATGCGGAAAAAATACGGGTTCGATGACTCTGTCGGGTCATCATCCTCAATCATATGCCCCGGCTTCATCGATACCCACCTCCACAGCTTCCAGATAATGACCCGCGGGCTGACTTCCGACCGGAGCCTGCTCGACTGGCTGAAAAGATATATCTGGAAGTGGGAAGGTGAGCTGACGAGGGAAGAGGCGCGCGCATCGGCCGAACTCGCCTACCTCGAACTGCTCAGGAGCGGTGTGACGGCATTCGTGGATTACACTTCCGTCCGCCATACCGAAGAGGCTTTCGCCGCAGCGAAAAACATCGGGATGCGCGCATATATCGGCAAGACCATGATGGACCGGGAGTCCCCGGCATCCCTCGAGGAGGATACCGACACCTGCCTCCGCGGGGCACGGAAACTGATCGGCAGATGGCACGGGAGCGAGGGCGGGAGGCTCCAGTGCTGCCTGAGCCCGCGCTTCGGCATGACTTCGAGCGATTCGCTCCTCCAAGGCTGCCGCGAGATACTCGATGAGCACGACCTGATCTTCACAACGCATGCAAACGAGAACCGGTCCGAGGTCGCGAAAGACATGCTCTCACCAGGGAAATGGACGGGGAAGACCTCGGTGGCCAGGCTCGCGCGGCACGGCCTCCTGGGAAGGAAGGCTCTGCTCGCGCACTGCGTGTGGCTGGATAAACCCGATCTTGAGCGGATAGCGCGGAGCGGCGCAAGCGTCTCCCACTGCCCGGGATCCAACATGATGCTCGCGAGCGGCTGCGCCCCGCTCGGGCGGATGCGGCGGAGAGGGGTGAACGTCTGCCTGGGAAGCGACATGGGCGCCTACTACAACATGAGCATGTTCGAACAGATGAGGCTTTCAGTGCTTCTTCAGAAGGTTTCGGCCCTGGATCCCCGTTCCATGGATCATGGGGCGGCTTTCAGCATGGCCACCGAGAACGGGGCGAAGGCCCTTTCCCTGGACCATGGACTGCGGAAAGGGGCGGTGGCCGACATATGTATGCTCTCGCCGAGGAGGTTCGCCCCGCTGAACGATATCAAGGCCCAGATCGTCTACTGCGCGCAGCCGGCGGACGTGCACACCGTAATCTGCGACGGGAAGGTGCTGATGAGGGATGGCCAGGTCATCGTGGCCGACGAGGAGAGGGTGATAAGGAGGGCAGAGGAGATCAGGGGCGTCCGATGCGCGCTAGAGCGAGGCCGATGAGCAAGAAGCCGGGCAGGCAGGGCGATGAAGCACCTGGCTTCTGCGCGCCGTCCGAGACCCCGTCCGACCCCAGGACCTTCTCGTCTTTCGCGTCGTTGAAGGACGCGGTCATCGGAAGATCATAGAGGAACCGGTTCTGGAAGAGGGACTGGTTTATGCCCTGGTATTTATGCACCACCGAGGATGGCCGGAGGAGGAGGATCGAGGACTGCTCGCCCCCGTATCCGTCCGGGACCTGGAAGGAATACGAGCCGAAGACGTATTCAGGCCGATCGTTCCGTATCGCGACGTCGGCGACATGGCTGTCTCGGTCGACGCTCACCGTGACATTCACGCCTTTGCTATCAGGGGTGGCGAATCGAAGGGCCAGGCGGTCATCGACGGATATCTGCGCGTCCTTGTCCTTGGAGAGCAGGATGTCGTATGTGCCCGACTGGTCAGGCCCGTAGTGCATCCCGAAATGGGTGTCATCGAGGATGCCGACCTGCCCGAAAGTAGGGTCGGCAGGAAGCCATCCGTAGCCAGGGATATAGATCTCCGCCCATGCATGCGCCTGCCAGGCGTTCGCGAACACGTAGCCGCTCACATAGCGGGTATCGAAACCGAGCGAGCGTGCCATTGATATGAGGAGGTGGGTGTATTCGACGCATACTCCCCGCCTTTCAGTTATGACATCCCTGGCTGCCCGGACACGGCCCCAGTAGGATATGTCGTAGGTGACATTGGAGTGCACCCAGTTCACGAGATTCGCGATGCTCGCGAGGGAGGAGTCCTCGCGGCCGAGCATCCCGGCCTGCGCACGGATCGCCTGATCCGGTTCGGTGAGGTTCGAGCTTTCGAGGCGCCCTCCCGGGACCGGATGGTCGGCGGTGATATTGGTGTCGTAATCGATATCCACCACAGAGTCGGCACGGAGCACGGTCCGATTCTCCCCTGATCCCTGGAAATGGACCCAGACGACCCCGTCAGGGTCCGTAGTGACCTCGGCCTGGGGGTCGGTGATCACCGAGACGATCCGCTGGTTCGAGTTGTTTATGCCGATGGAGGCCGTGAGGTCGTAATCGCTTCCATCGCTCTGGATCGTCCATGTCCGCTCGATCGACAAGCGCGAATATCCGAAGCTGTTCGCCAGAGCAAGGCCAGAGAGCAGGAGGATGATGAACAGCCGCCTCATCCTCTCCCCCGCAATCCCTTCATCCTCGAGACTTTGCTTTCGATGAGGGCTTTCGTCCCGATATCGCTCCGGTGCCATAGCGGGCCCTTCACGAATCCGCACGCCTTCTCAGCGGAGCGCTCGGCATCATCGAGAGACGGGGCGCGGCCCACGATCCCGACGGCACGCGAGCCGGTGGTCAGGATCCGGCCCTTGTCCTCGTAGACCGACGCGTAATATGCCCGCGCCCTTGAGGAACGTATCCCATCGTCGTTCACTGTGAACTGCGCATCCTTGACCGGAGCGTCCGGATATCCCTTGGGGACGAGATATTTGACCACGGTGCAGTCGCGCGAGAAATCCGCTTGCCTGAGCTTCCCCTCAGCCATCGAGAGGAAGATCTCTGAAAGGGAGCCTTCGAGGAGCGTGAGGACGTTCATGGCTTCCGGATCCCCGAAACGGGCATTGAATTCGATGACCCGGACGCCGTCCGCGGTCGCCATGAACTGGCCATAGAGGATGCCGTGGAACGGGACCCCCTCTTCCTTCATGGCTCCGGCCACGGACCGGATAATCGAAACGGCCGAATCAAGGTCCCCCTGCCCGAGGAACGGCAGGAGCCGTCCCGTAGAATAGCTCCCCATCCCCCCGGTGTTCGGGCCCAACTCGCCCTCGTACGCCCTCTTGTGGTCCTGCACAGGAGGCATCGGGGAGACATTCGCCCCGTCGCAGAAAGCCTGGAGTGTGAACTCCTCGCCTACCAGCTTCTCCTCGACCAGGACGGCCCTGTCCTTCTCGAGGAGGGACCTGGCATAGGCGAGGCCGTCCTCCACCTCGGTGAAATGATCGCCGCTGACCTTCACCCCCTTGCCGCCGGTGAGCCCGAGCGGCTTGATCGCGACTTCCCCCATGCCGCGGATCGCAGAATAAGCCGAATCCATGTCCCGTGCCACGACATGCCGCGCAGAGCCTTTGATCCGGTGCCTCTCGAGCAGGCCCCGCATGTACGATTTGTCCCATTCTATCCTCGCGGCAGCCCTCGTGGGCGATGCGACCGGCATCCCTGCTTTCACGAGCACGTCGCTCGCCCCGGCCGCAAGCGCGCCGTCCGGGCTCGCGAAACCGAGGTCGAACCGCTTGCCGCTGATAGCACGCCCGATGGCTGAAGGGTCCTCTATATCGCATATCCAGTGCTCTTTGGCTAATGACGCGATCGCGGGATTCTTCTTGGACATGAGGGCATAGAGTTCGCAGTCTGAGGACAGCCTCTCGGCTATGATGTGCTCCCGTGCCCCATTGCCGATAAGCAGCGCTTTCATCGAATCACGCCTATTTCTTCTTTCCCCCGAACAGCTCGCCGACGGTGTCTTTGAACGATTTCTTGAGCGGCTGCTTGATGATGAAGGAGCGGAGGTTGGGGTACTGACGCAGGAGCTCGAAGGCGAAGATGTACTCGCTCCGGTGCTCTTCCTGGAGCTCCTTCACCGTTTTCTTCGGCCCTTTCTTCATTCGAACCGCCTCCGTATGAATCCTTCCCGGATGAGCATGTTTAGGCCTTCCTCTGCCCTGGTCACCGCCACCGAGTTGGCTTTGGAGAATTCGCGCACATCTATCGTGCCCCCATGGACCTTGATCCAGTTGTAGAGGGACTCCTTGAGCAGGTCGTCCCCCATCCCGGTGAGGGTGTTGAGCTTCTTAGCGAGCTCGTCCCTCTTCCTCTCGCATTCGAGCAGTATCCTGGTATTGGCCTCGCTTGAGCGGAGGAGGTCCTCGTATTTCGAGCTCATGTCGTTGAACTTGGACTGGAGCTCGGTGAGCTGGGTCGAGAACTCGAGGGCGTCGCGGTCGATGATCTTCGCCGCCTCGCCGAGGAGGGAATTGATATGGGTGAATATGCTCGCAGGCCGAATCGCATAGTAGTCTTCGGCGACCTGGAGGATATTGAGGAACGTGGGCATCAGCTCGAGGAGACGGGAGATCCTGCTCCTTTTGGCTGAGAAGGTGTAGGTGAACTCGATCGAGTCGGCCTTGAACTCCACCATGTACTCGAGATATGGCTTGCCCTGCAGGTCGGTCCCTTTTATCTTCTCGACCGACAGCGCGTTCTTGGAATACGAGATCTTCGTGAAACCGAGGCCGCTCAGCAGGCTAGCGAGGCTCTTGAGCGGATTCTTCTGTTTCGCATCTACGATTATCTTCTCCTCAGACATGAAACTTTCCTCCAAACTTTCCTCCTATTGAACCCCGGTAAAAGTTTGATCAAACTTCAGCCGGTAATACATATCCTCGAGATTCCTCCAAACTTTCCTCCTATTGAACCCCGGTAAAAGTTTGATCAAACTTCAGCCGGTAATACATATCCTCGAGATTCCTCCAAACTTTCCTCCAATAATTTTCCGGTGGCCGACGGACCCCTCCGGACATCTCAGACATTCCCTTCCTCCAAAACCACGTTCACGACCCCTTTCGTGGCCTTCCTCATGCGGACGAGCGAGAAAACAGCGATGAGGTTCTTCTCATCGATCCCGAGCTGGCGGAGGAAGGATATTATCGACGGCTTGGAGTATCCGAATTTCTCCAGCACCGCCACAAGCTGCTCTCCGTCCAGGAGGCCGTCCCCCTTCTCGAACTCGCCTTTGATAAGGTTCAGCTGGCCTTCGGTCAGGCCCATCTCGTAAAGCATCCGCACGAACTGCTCGCGTTCTATCTCGACAATCATTTCCCCACCTTTTATCTTGTAGATGAGAAGGGGCTCCTCCCCGTCTATCTTGTCCATGAGAAAGGTCATGACCTTGGTCTGCCTCTCCGCGAAGATCATGTTGACGGCGGCGTCGCCGACACCGAACTTTGATATCTCCCCGTCTATGAAGCTCGAATACCCTATGGAATTGCGGACATAGTCGCGGAACTCCTTGAGGATGAGACGGAGCACGAACACCGAGCCTATGTTGCTGAAGATAGTCTTGTGCATGTCCGTCGGGTTCTGGGTGGCTATGACGAGCGAGAAGTTGTACTTGCGCCCTTCCCGGACGATCGTGATGACATCGCTCCGCTCGTCCTGCGCGATCTTCCAGGCCTCATCAAGAACGACGAAGAGCCTCACGTGCTTGTTGTCCTTCTGCATCCCTTCGAGGCGCATCAGCTCCTTGATATACTGTAGGATCGTCAGGCCCGCGAGGCTGCGCATCTCCTCGCTCGGCAGCTCGTGGAGGTCGATGCAGACGAGCCCTGAGCTCGTGAGCTTCTTGATGTCCATCGTCGAAGTGCCTGCGAAGAAATCCGACCCTTCGGCCGTGAAGCGCTTGAGGAGCCTTGCCGCCTTCTTCTTGCCCCATTTCTCCAGGACCCAGACGACATTCGAGAGCGTGGGCTTCTCTACCCGCCCGTCCTTGGCCAGCTCGACAAGGACATCCTTCACGTCGCCTGCCTTGAGCTTGCCCGCAGACTTCTTCATGCGCTTCTCGGCCTCGACCAGCTTGAGGTTCTCCTTGAGCGTCGGGTGGGCTGTGCCTGCCTTGTAATAGACGTATTCCAGGGCCTCCTCTATGTCGTCCCTCTCGTTCGGGTAGCTTTTCAGGTCCAGAAGGACGTCTAGGGCGGAGACTATCTGCTTGATCCGGCTCCGTTTCGGAAGCCCGACAAGGTCCAGTATGTTCAGCCTCTCCCTGGCGAGGTTGATGACGCGCCCTCCGGCCTGCCTCACCCATGTGTCATACTCGCCCACCCAGTCGAGGATGATGGCGTTGGTGTCCCAGATCAGGGATGCCCTTGTGAGGAATGTCTTGACCGTGTATGATTTTCCCGAACCTGTGATCCCGATGATCGCGATATGCGGATTGATGAGCTTGCTCGGATCCCAGAACACAGGCGTGCGGAGGAAGCGCGTCTTCCCGATATAGACTCCCTGCGTAGGGGGCGAGAGGAGGAGCTCCTTCCGTGGCTCTGGAGGATGCACAAGTATCATCTTGCGCGCGACCTCTTTGGAAAGCATGTAGGAAGATTTCAGGCCCATCTTTGCGCCCCACCTCATTAATCATTCTTCTCGATGATATATAAACTTGCGCCGGCGCTCACTTCTTCTCCTTCCTACGCCTGTAGTAGAGGAAAGCCAGTATGACCAGGATGACAGCGATCAGGAGCCAGACCGGCCAGATTTCAAGGGGCGAGGAGACGGCTGGCTTCCCTTGATCCCCAGAGGCGGATCTCGGCAGGACGTTGATGAAGACCTCCTTCACCACCTTGCCGTCCTTGAGCAGCGTGACCTTTATCTTGCCGCTGATCGAAGCCGGAACCTGGACGTTCCCGTTCTCGTCAGGAGCCGCATCGAATTCCCTGCCGTCAGGCGTGGTGATCTTCGCCGTGCAGTTCTGGCCGGGCCCGCATGCCTTGTCGTTCTCGGTCAGCAGGCAGGTCTTGTTGTCGCCCACTACCGCGGTCGAGGGGCAGGTTATGTCATTGGAAAGGCACTTGTGCTCGACGCAGGACCTGCCCTGGGGGCACTGGGGGCAACCGGATTCGTTCCCGCATTCATAGCCATATGGAACGAACCTGTGGCCTTTCGCCGCGCCGCACTGCCCGGTGATGTCCCTGCATGCGCCGCCGGCGGCTCCGGGAGGTATGTCGCATGCCTGGCTGTCCTTGCACTGGGCATCCGAGGTGCATCCGAAAGACTCCTTGCATTTGTGGTCAGGAGAGCAGGCCTGGCCGGATGGGCACATCGAATCCGAGCAGCATCCGAACGCGAGGCAGGCATGGCCGGTTATAACGCCGCAGGGACAGCTCACCGGGATGCACTGGCCTCCGGTGCAGCTTTTCTCCGAAGGGCATTCCGAATCGTTGGCGCAGGCCGGGAGGCATTCCGCGCACGATAAGAGAGCTGCTGATGCGGATGCGGAGTAGTATCCGCTTCCCGAAGCGTGGATCGTCACCGTCTTGCCGCAGCCGTCGAAAGATGCCTTTCCGCCGCCGTCGGTAGGGCCGATTGGATCGCCGTCGACCTTGACGTCGATGCCTGCGATCGGGCTGCCAGAGCTCCTCACCGTCACGGTGTTGCCGGAGCAGGAGCTGTTGATGGAAAGCGAGAGCGAGCCGGAGTTCTCCCCGCCGCCCTGAGGAGGCAGGATGAACAGGCCGTAGATGTCATCGGCTGTGATGTTCGAAAGGGCCGGAGCCGAGAGGGTGTTGGAAGGGGCCGCGAGAGCCTGGCCCGGCGTGACCAACCATCCGCTCATATTCCAGGTATAGAGCTGGATCGAATCCTCGGTCTGACCGGACGCCTCGAGATCGCTCCAATGGAACGCGAGGGAGTCTATGGCCGGCTCTCCGGTGAAATTGACCTTTAGGTATTTCCCAGCGAACGATGAGCGGTTCTCCGGAGACTGGCCGGGGGACGACGTGTCGTTGATCTGGTAGCCGCCGTTGAGCGTGTCGTTGAGCGAGATGTTGACAGATCCCGAGCCGAGCTTCGAGTTCACTATCCGCAGGAGAGGGGAACCGGTGAATGGCTTGGACTCCGCTATCTCCCAGCCGTTCCCGTAGAACCATGAATTGTAGATCCATGTCGCCGTGACGTTCGCACCCTTCTCGTAGATGCCAAACGCGTTCTGGTAGGCGGTGTTGTTCAAGAAGGTCGTGTTCCTGCTCATGTTCACCAGGTAGCCTGCATCGGCATTGTCATGCGCGATGTTCCCGATCAGGCTGTTGTTGGTCGAGAGGCCGCTCCCGGGCGACGGGGGCGGAGGGGGCGGGGCGAGGGATCCGCTCCGCAGGCGGAGAAGAGGCGCGGAGAGGCTCGCTGACCGCGGCCCCTTCACTGATATCCCGCAGTCGACCGGGCAGGTGATGAATGTCTCCCCGAGGAGGGGCTCGCAGATGAAGTTCCCGCAGGAGCTGCCTCCGGAAGTCGAGTTGGTCCCGTGGAGGAGGAATCCGTTCCTGGAGTTGGAGTATGCAGTGTTGCCGCTCAAGCTGTTGTTGCTCGCGATGAAAAGCTCGAAGCCGTTCATCGCGTTCTGGTAGGCGGTGTTCCCGGCGAGCAGATTGTTGTGCGCATTGCCTCCCGAAGTCGGGGGCGCCGGGGAGAGGCTGGCGGTCGTCCGCGCCGGGGCTGTGAAGATCGGCGGGGCGCTCGAATTCGACCCTTCGAGGAAGAAGCCGTCCCTGGCATTGCCGTACGCCGTGTTGCCGGAAAGGTTGTTATTGTCGCTTATGAAGAGGTGGAAGCCGTTCATGGAGTTGTTGCGGGCGGTGTTGCCGGACAGCGAATTATGGGAGGTGATCAGGACCGGGCTGTCGTTCACCAGGAAGCCGTCCTTGCTGTTCTGGTAGGCAGAGTTGCCGTCCAGGCTGACGAAGGAGCTGGAAAGCACGGCGAACCCGTTCCCGCCGTTGGAGTAGGCCGTGTTCCCGCTGATGTTGTTGTTATTAGAGACGAGAAGCTGGAGGCCTCCTGCAGAATTGTTGTAGATGGAATTCCCGGTGATGTTGTTCGCCGGGCTGAACTGCAGGTTGAGGCCCAGGTTGCTGTTGCCGTGGATGTTGTTCTGCCTGATGGCGCTGGACGAGACGAACTGCAAAAGGAACGGCAACGAGCCTGTCATGTTGGTGATATTGTTGCCCGATATTATGTCAGATGATTCCGATGAGGCGATCAATCCGACGTTAGGGCATGAAGAGAGGTAGTTGTCCGTGAAATTATTGAAGGAGCTGCTGAGGAGGTAAACGCACGCGTCGCTGTTGTTGTAGATAGTGTTGAGGGTGAGGCCGTTGCCATCCGAGCCGCTCTGGAGCCTGAGGCCGCCGATGTTGGAGTAGATCTGGGAGCCTGATACCGTGTTCCCGTCGCTGTCGGTGAGGAAGATGCCGACCCGGTCATCGTGGGCGATATTGCCGGCAAGGTTATTGCCGTCGCTATTGTCCAGGTAGAATCCGCCGTCGAAGAACCCCGGGCCCGAGTTTGAGAATGCCGAGTTGCCGGAAAGGTTATTGCCGCCGCTGGAATGCAGATAGAATCCCCTCGCATTGCCGTAGGCGGTGTTGCCGCTGAAGCTGTTATTATCCGAGCCCGAGTCAAGATGGAAACCATCGCCGAGATTGCCGTAAGCGGTGTTGTTGACGAACGTCCCGTTCACTCCGTCGCTGAGAAAGAATCCCTGATAAGGTGCGAGAGGGGGCGGGAAGCCGGGCGCCCTGGAGATGTCATGAACCGTATTCCCTATGAACGCCGAATCCAGGGAGCTCGTGCCATAACCGATGCCGTAGAGGGTGCCGTTCCAGACCGTGTTGTTCTGGAACAGGCTGCTGTTCACCACCGAGGCTGCGATACCGACGTCAAAGCCGGAGATGGCGCAGTTTTTCACCGTGATATTGGTCAGAGGGGCCGACGGAGGGAGGTTGTCTACCACGATTGCGCCAGAAGGCACTGAAAGATTGGTTTGTTTCGTGATAGAGAAGCCCATGCAGTCCAGCACGACGTTGGAGGAGGTTATCCTGATGCATGAGGCTGATCCGGCGATCGCGACGTTGGGATTGGGCGAGCCGATCAGGTTGCCGAGCAGGAAATACGAGCCGCTGGCGGTGATGTTGACGCATGAGGCGATGCCTCCAGGCGGCGGCGTAGCGATCGAAAAACCGGCCAGGAGCACCAAAACCGAGATAAGGACAGAAAGTCGCATCCAGGTTCTTCACGGCAGAGATTAATAAAGTTTCAATCCCGGCGCCTCTCCTTGCTAAAGGGAGCAGCCCGGAGCGATAGGAGAAAATAGCCCATGGCTCCGCAGCGCTCAGAACAGGGCGTCCTTGATCTCTTCCTGCGTTGTCGGGAAGAAGAATTCCCATTCGAAGCATTTGAGCATCTCAAGGTCGGCGAGGTCGCGGACATCGCAGCCTAAGGAGCTGGAGAGTATCGTCTTGAGCTCCTTGGCTTGCCTGCTCACCCGGCTCAGCGCTTCGTCGCGCGTCAGGCCGAAGGCGGTCGTGGTCGCGAACGCGATCACTTCCACCGGGCGCTCACCCTGGGTGATGCGGTCGAGGAGGCGGTTCCAGTAGGCGAGCTCACGGTCCATCCTCATGCTCTCATCGACCGCGATCTTGGACTCTTTGGCCTTCTTCGCCTCCACCGCCCCTCTCCTGGTCTTGATCTCGTCGATGTGCTTGGAGAGGTCTAGGGTGCTTATCATCAGCGTCACCTTGACGATATATTTGAGGGAGCTGATGGCTTTCTCGAAAGACTCGAACATCGTCTTCTTCTCGTCCTGGTTCTTGTCCATCGAGCTCTCGTAGAACCTGACCTCTAGGAACTTCGAGGCGAAATAACCCGCCTCGTTCTTCTTTATTATATAATCGCGGGAAGGCGGGACCTCATAGCCGCCCTGGACTTCCACGATGTTGGTGGCCTTCGTGATCACAGGGATTATGAGATAGCCGTATTTCCAGAGCGCTATCGAGAGGAGGAAGAAAACGGACGCGATGATCGGGAATATCGGGTTCCCGTAGACCAGTGATATGACGATGCAGACCACCCCTCCTATGAGGGATCCTGCGGTCACGGCACGATTGATGAACATATACCATAAATCGGTTATGGGATTTAAAAAACCGCTACCAGCCCATCCAGGTCTTCCCAAGCCTCCAGGTGAGATAAAGAGACAGTGCGGTCCAGAGGATCACAAGAGGGATGAAAAGACCCGGTACATATCCTGAAACGAGGCCGGCCGCGAGATAGCCGGCCGCGACGATTATGAGGAGAAGCACGATCTGCGCCTCCTGGTCCACAGAGACGCCTAAAACCGTGCGGATTTTTTCCAGGGGCATGCGATCATATGCTCGCGATGGTCCGGAGCCCGATCTCGCTGCCGAGTATGTTCGCGAGCTCCTTGACGAAGACGATCGTGATGATGAGGGAGAAGATCGGGGCGATGACCGCGTAGAGCAGCGATTTCGAGAGGGTGCTGCTGTTGCTCTGGGCAATCCGTGTTATGTCGCTGCTGAAATCGATCGTGACATTGTTGTAGACGCTCTGGGTGCCGTTCGTGCTGTTGTTCAGGGTGAGGTTGTAC
This sequence comes from Candidatus Micrarchaeia archaeon, assembly GCA_046331685.1. GTDB lineage: Archaea > Micrarchaeota > Micrarchaeia > Anstonellales > Bilamarchaeaceae > Bilamarchaeum. Next base: position 41,295 of record JAXLQI010000007.1, read on the forward strand.
TGGCCCTGGAGGAAATCGTCGCAGAGCGTCGTCGTGTTGGAGACGTTGGTCTCGTTGGTGATGTTGAACCTCGAGGGATCGCACCTTCCGGAGAGGATGTCGAGCTTCCCGGCGATCGCATAATCTCCGTTGAGGTCCACGATCGGCAGGGTGGCATAATAGCTGTTGTTCGTGAAATTCACCACCGCCGCAGTCGAGTTGTTGAGATCGTTCTCCGGGTTGGGGAAGACGAGGACGAAGGTCGGATAGAACACGAAGAGGCCGATCGAGAGGGCTATGAGGAAGCCTCCGACCTTCCTCGTGGCGAAGAAAGTCCTGAGGACGAGCCCGACCGGGAATAGCAGGCCGAGGGCGTTCTGCCCTATGAACGTGGCGATCTGGCTGTTGAGGCCGACGAGGATCATGATCCAGTTTATCGAAAGGAGCTGGAGGGAGAGGGTGTTCGACACCGAATCGAGGTTATGGAACGGCGAGATCGAGAACGACCCGAAATCGAGCGAGAGGGTCTGGTAGTACGCGAGGATGTTTATCATGTTCACGAGTTCCTGGAACAGGCGGAAGAGGGAGACGTTAAGCCGGTCGAGGGTGCAGCTGAGCTGGAAGATGACGTTCCCGGTGGAGCAAGAATCGTTCACGACGTTAGAGCTTACGACCCCCACCAGCTCTATGATCGCCGCGAAGGATCCGATGATAGCTGCGTTGATCATGGACTGGATGAGCTCCTCGATGCCGAAGACCTCGATCCTCTTGTATCCGGTCGCGCGGCCGATGCCGACCAGTATGCCGGCGAGGACAATGGACGCGGTGACGACTATCACGGCTATCTCGACACCGACAAATGACTCAGCCATCGGGAAAGATACTTGGCCTGATATTAAATAGATTGCGGGGTCATGGTGCCGGAGGGATCGCGGGGCTGGAGCCCGGCGGGAGGGTCACGAATATGTAGAGGAGGATGAGGGCGAGGAGGATCCCCGGGAGGACGACCAGGGCGAGGGCGGAGCGCCAGAGAGGGATCCTGTGGACCCGTGCCGAACCGATGACGACATTCGAGAGCGAGATGAAGACCGCGGCGATCCCCAGGAACGGGATCCCTCCGAAGACCAGAGAGACGGTGTTGCCGTAGATGAAGACCGAGACCGATTCGGAGAGCCGCGCATGGCCGCCGACCAGCTTGAGCAGGAGGTGCTGGACTGCGAAGATCAGATAGGACAGCATGAGCGATATGACGAGCGATGACGGGACCGAGAGCATGGCCTGGATCAATGTCCCGCCGAGTGCCCCCACGGCGAGATCGATGGGGACCGAAAGCAAAAGGCAGAGGACAAGATGCGCCGCCGAATCGTTGAATCCGTCCCCTCCTGCGAGGGAATCGAACCGCTCGGCCGGGACGAAGAGGATGTTCTCCCGTATCCTGTCGAATCTGCCACGCAGGTCCATCAGCCAAATGTGAATGTGTAAATCCTAAAACCTTTGCCATGGACCTCGATGGTCAATGTCTGGGGGGAGTAATCGGCCTTGTCTATGAGGCTGTAGAGCCTCAGGTCGCCTGTATGCGCGAGCGCGGAGCCATCCGAGATCCCAGCATCCGGCCCGAGCTGGGAGGGTTGCGGGACCGACCCGTCCAGCTTCAGCCCCAGCGTGGAGTCCCCTCCGCAGACAATGTTGAGGTTCTTCGCCTGGAAATTCAGCACTATCTTCCCTGAGTCGGAAACGAGCTCCATGTTGTCCTCGTTGTTCTTCCACGATCCTTCCAGATACACAAGATTGGGCTCGACCGAGGGGGGGAGGGCGTAGCTGACGACCTGCCCCGCGCTGAATCCCTCCGGATTGCCGAGGGGGGCGCGGGCGAAACCGCTGCCGAGGTAGATCTCAGGAGTCCCGAGCCTCGTGAAATCCACTCTCGGGGAACTGACATTGCCTGAGACCAGGGACCCCATCCCGGTCTTGTTGTCGCGCTCTGAAAGAAGCTTCCGTATCTCCTGCTCGGTCTCCTCATACCCGCCTTCGCCGATGTGGTCGTAACGTATGAAGCCGTCGGAATCGATGAGATATTTGTGAGGCCAGTAGCGGTTGCCGTAAGCGGTCCATGTGGCATAATCGTTGTCCTGGACCACAGGATACCTGATGCCGAACTTCCGGACGGCCTTCTGCACGTTATCGCGGTCTTTCTCGAACTCGAACTCCGGGGTCTCGACACCGATGATGACAAGCCCCTTGTCACGGTACATCTCATCCCAGGCCGTGAGATATGGCAGGGTCCTTATGCAGTTGATGCACGAGTATGTCCAGAAGTCCACGAGGATGACTTTGCCTTTGGCGTCCGACAGCCTGAACCCGTCCGGAGCATTTATGTATCCGGATATCCCGCTCAGCTCCGGCGCTTTCTGGAGGATCGCGGCCTTCTTGGCGAGGTCCCCCGAATCGTTGCCTTTTGCGAAGTCCGACCTAACCTGCGCCTTGGCCGACATGACGAAGAGGATCGCGACCGTTATCAGCGCTACCGCGATCCCGAATGCGAGCGGGCTGTTCCTTTTCAGTTCCATTGCATCACTTCAGCAGAAGGTCGTTGACCGGGGCGAAATTCGCCACGAGGGGCAGGGTCCCTGTGAAGACAAGTATCCCCAGGATCACGAGAATGATGCCGAATGCAGTATCAAGCCATCCGATATACGGGCCGAGCGCCTTAATTGCTTTCCCTGCCCGCGAGACGAAAAGGCCCACTAGCAGGAACGGCACCCCGAGCCCGAGCGAATAGCTGAGCATCAGCGGGAATGCGACGGCCGGATTTGTGACCGCGAGCGTGAGGATCCCTCCGAGCACCACGCCAACGCAGGGCGTCCAGCCCACTGCGAACGCGGCGCCGAAGAGGAATGATGCGAGGTAAGATGGGCTGCCGGCCTTCATGTTCAGCCCCCTTCCGGCTTCGAGGGATTCTATGCGGATGATCCCGATCATCATCAGGCCGAAGAAGATGATTATCACGCCTCCGACATAGCCGAGGAACGCCTGCAAATCGTAGGCTATCCCGGAAAGCACGCTCTGGAGCAGCACACCCACAACAGAGAAGATCAGCGAGAAGCCGAGCACGAACGAGACGCTGCTTAGGAATATCTTCGTGCGGAGCTCCGGTGAGTATTTCTCCTGCACGCTCGTGCCGGCCAGGAAGGTCAGGTATGCCGGTATGAGCGGAAGGACGCACGGGCTGAGGAACGACACGAGACCGGCGAAGAAAGCGAGGAAGATGGAGAGGTCTGCCAATTCAAGCCGCCTCCCGGGCGATGAAACTCCTTAAGACCATCAAGTGGATATCACCGGGCTGATTTTAAACCCTGAGACTCCGCACCAGCTTTTTGCCGATGGCGACGAAAGTCGTGGTGCCGCGGACGAGAAGCGTCGCCTTCTTCTTCGTGAACCTTGCCCCCCTGAGGGCCTTAAGCAAGCCCTTCGGGCTGTCAAGATCGAAGTCGGGGACCTCGTTGTAATTATGCCCGAACTCGATGAGGAAGTGGCTGTCGCTCCCGACCGCCTGCATGATCCCCTTCTCCTTCGCGAAGGCCGATGCTTTGGCGTTGAACGAATCCAGCGGGCAGCGGGCGTTGAACACTTCTATCATGTCGAGCCTTTTCGCCTCTTCTTCCGAAGGGATCACGCCCTTGCGGGATCGGTCATACATGTGGGGGAGATACGCAAGACCGCCCTGCGCGTGGATCAAGTCCATCGCCTCTGCGAAAGGCGTCTTGCGCGGGATGGCTTCGGAGAGATAGAGGCCTATGAGGTCGCCCCGGTCGGTGCGTATCTCCTCCCCGGGGATGAACGGCAGGCCGAGCCTCCGGAATTCCTGATGTGAATCGATGTTGTTGTGCTCGGTGATAGCCGGGATTATGCCGCTCTCCCTCGATTTTTTCACTAGATCCTTCGGCTGGATTATCGAATCTATGGAATATTTGGTGTGGACGTGGAGATCGAGCTTCATGAGATCGCGCCTCCTTTTTCAAGTGCCTGAAGCAGCTCACGCGCAAGGGCCTCGATCCTGCTGCTCTCCGGCTTTTTCGCTCCCTTGACCATCATCCGCCCGCTGCTATAGACGCTTATCGTGTATTTTTTTATCTTGACGAGCAGGACAACCGGGCTGCTCGCTACCAATTCCCCCATCGCGGAAAGGACCGTCTCCGCCTTCTTCAGGTCGAGCTTCCGCTCCCTGAGCTTTATCTCGATCCCGTTCGAGCTTGCGCATGGCTCTATGACGAAATATTCGGTCATCCCAGCTCCGCCCTCCAGAACACATCCTCACGGAAAAGATCGAAGAAAAGCGCGTCGGGAGCCTTCACGTAGGGCTTCCTCAGCATATAATTAGCGGCCTGCGAAGCCGCGAGAGAGCCTGAGAGCGAGGCGGCTGGGCACAGCACGGAGGAACATGAGCCGTAGCGTTCCAGCGAATCCTCATCGGGCGGGAGCTGGAAGGCTTTCTCGAACCGGTAGGAGGTGAACACGCTGACGATCCCCCTGGTCCCCTGGGCCGATGAGAAAACGTATGGGATCTTTTTTTTCCGCGCACTCCGGGCCATGGCCAGCTTCGTCCGCAGATTGTCGGATCCGTCTATCAGGACCGCGGCCGAGCCGGTGTCAGAGCCTTCATCGAACGCCCCGCGCGGCTCTATCCGTATATCCTGGTTCACCGATTGAGCGCGGGAGAGGGCCGCATGGACCTTGGGCATGTCTATGAATTCCTCAGTGGCAAGGGTCTGGCGGTTGAAGTTGGAAAGGTCGAAACGGTCGTTGTCGAATAGGATGAAATTCTCGGCTCCCATGCGGAGGAGGTTCTCGAAGACATAGCCTCCGGTCCCTCCTAGCCCGACTATGGCGAAGACGGAGCGGCGCAGACGGTCCTGCTGCCTCCTCGTGAGCGGGTTCCTCCCGAACTTCTCATCATAAATGCTCATACCCGACCGAACCCGTGGCTCTTGGCATCGCGGTTCTCATCCGGCTTGCTCTGCATCTTCTCCTTGATCTTGTTGATCTCCTCTTTCTTCATCCCTCCGGTCTGGAGCATCGTGAGGTTGCGGAGTATCTCGAGCCTGCGCTGGACGTGCGGATCGATCGTGCGTTCCCGGATGAGGCCGACGTGGGTGATCACATAGAGCCCTGTGGAGACCCCGCTGAAGATCAGGAGGATCGCACCGAGCTTGCCAAGGGAGGTCTTGGGAGTGAAATCCCCGTATCCCACCGTGGCGATGGTCACGGTCGTATAGTACGCCGCATCCAGGAACGACCACCCTTCCACGAAGTGGAAGAATATGATCGAAAAGACGTAAATCACCGCCAGTATGACTAGCGGGATCATCAGCGACCGGTCTGTCGATGTCGGCATGATTACCGATTACTCCTGCACATATTAAAATATTCTATGGTATTTCGAGCCCATGGAATCCGTCGAGTGCCTCGGCGCTTCGCGTGAAGTCGGGCGCAGCGCCTTCATCCTCAACACTGACAAGAGGATAATCCTCGATTACGGCATCAAGATATTCGACCTGGAAGGCAAGCCGAAGTTCCCGCTCCAGACGACTGTGCGCCCGGATCTCGCGATACTCTCGCACGCGCACCTCGACCACAGCGGATGCATCCCGGCTCTCTACACAGAGAACCATATCAGGTGGTACTCGACGCCCCCCACCAAGGACATCTGCGAGATCCTCTGGGCGGACTCGATGAAGATCATGGGCGACGGCCTGCCGTACCGGGTCCCCCACCTCAAGAAAGCCCTCAAGTCGTGGGACCCCCTGCTCTACCGGAAGCCGATCCGGACCGGGGAGACGAAGATAGAGCTCTTCGACGCCGGCCATATCGCCGGCTCGTCCATGGTCGAGATCGAGCATGAGGGGAAGACGTTCTTCTACACCGGGGATTTCAAGTGCGAGGAGACGTGCATGCACCAGGCCGCGAAATACATCGACGGGGCCGATTACCTCATGATCGAGAGCACGTACGCCAAAAGGGAGCACCCCCCCCGCAGGGAGATCGAGGACAAGCTGATGGAGCACATCTACAGCACCCTCGATGACGGCGGGAACGTATTGATGCCGTCCTTCGCCCTTGGCAGGACGCAGGAGCTGATATCCCTCATCCGCCAGCACGACCATGAGATCCCGGTCTATGTCGACGGGATGGGAAGGGACATCACCAAGATCTACCTCAAGTACCCGCAGTACATCAAAGACCCCGGCGCATTCAAGAAGGCGGTCAGGAGCGTGACCATGGTCGAAGGCATGCCGGAAAAGAGGGCTGCCACAAGGGAGCCTTCGGTGATAATATCCAGCGCCGGGATGATGAACGGCGGCCCTGTCCTGAACTACCTCTTCAACGTGAACAGCGAGTCGAAGGTCATATTCACCGGGTACTGCGTCGAGGGGACGAACGGCTGGATGCTCCAGAACAAAGGGGCGATAATGAAAGACGAGCAGGAGCTCCAGATAGACCTTCCTGTCGAATACCTCGACTTCTCCGCCCACGCAGGACGCTCAGAGATACTCGAGTTCATAAAAAGGGCCAACCCGCAGAAAGTCCTGCTGGTGCATGGCGACAAACCCGAGGAGTTCGCCCGGGAGCTCAAGGAAGAGCACGGGTTCGACGCGCTCGCTCCGCTCCCCGGCGAGAAGGTCATGCTCTAGGTTTTTTCCCCGGCCGCCCGATATGCTCGAGTATCAGCATCTCCTCATGGTAGGATAGATGGGATCTCGACTTCGCGTATTCCCGGAAAAACCTCATTATCGCGTCCGAGGCATCCGTGACCGGACGCCTGAGCGTGGCATGGATCTTCTTGTCTTTCGAGGTGAACCTGGAGCCGGGATGGCTTGCCCGGAAAAGCGCGACATGCTTCTTCATGGAAAGAGGCGGGCCTGCGACCTGCACTGTCGGAGGCAGGGTCCCTTTGCTGAGGATGACCGCGAGCCGGACCAGGTGCCTGCTGTCGTCAGGGAGTATCTTCCTCGGCCCGAAATCCTTCAAGGCAGAGCCGAGCTGGCCGACCAGCTTGTTGATCTGGCCCCAGAGGACATCGTCCACCACCTCCGGCCGCGGCATCGAGAGTAGATAGAGCTCGCCCTTTCCCCATTCCGCGGCCACCCTCTCCTCGAAAGTCGGCGGCGTCCGGAAGAAGAACTCCTCGGACGGGGCCGAGAGGAATTCCCTGCTCAGGGCGATGAGGCGGGAAAGGTTCTCGCGCGAGAGGGCCGCCGCGACGTTCCTGTTCCGGTCGGTGGGATCCACCATCACGAACATGCTGCCGAAACGGCTGAGAGCGTCAGCGACCTCTTTCTTGCCCTTGTAGTATCCTTTAATGTCGATGAAGACCGGCTCCTTCCATTTCGAGGCCGCTTTCACCAACTTCTGGAAAGATCCGTACCGGACTATGAGCAGCTCGCACAGATAACCGGAAAGCCCCTGGATCTTTATCTCGGCGCCATAGAGCGAATTCGCCCGGAGGAACTGCTTGAGGAGGAGGACGTCGCCTATCTGCCCGGGCTTGAGGGCCCCGATTATGAAATCAGTGTGCAGGACCGAGCGGTCGACCGCGCTGATCCGCTCCGATGAGTCGGTTATACGGTATGCCGGCACCAGGTCTATCCTGCGCCCTTCGAAATGGAAACGGACGTAGGGGTGCTCGGCATAGCTCAGCTGGTACTCGAGCAGGGGGAATGCGCTGTCCATTATCCGGCGCACCGCCCCCTCAAGGCCCTCCCTCGGGAACGAGCGGTCGAAGAGCACGAATATGTCGATGTCCCTCTTGTCGCGGAGGAATGTCTTCTTCGCCATCGAGCCGGTCAGCACGACCTGGCAGCCAGGCGGGGCGTTGCCTGCGATATGGTCGACCATTATCTTCGTGAATTCCAACTCCCCTGACATCTCTTCCGGACTCGGCCGGATAGCCGCCAGCACGCGGGAAAGGAATTTCATGCATTAGGCTCCCCAGCAAGGTTTTAAAAGAACGCGATGGAATCTGGACTATGCGACGTTCGTCAGCTCTTCTGCTCGTGCTTGTACTGTTCCTCGGCTTCGGCTGCATCAGCGAGACCAGATATGACAGCAAGAACACCGAGCAGCTCGCCAATACCCAGTCCGCCGATCTGGACAACGACGGCAGCCCGGATTACCTCGTGTACGATTACTCCCCGGTCAGCGTTGCGAATTCCGGCATGAAGCTCCAGCGCCAGATCACAGTAAGCGTGGACAGCGGCGGGAGCTTCACCGGCGTCAATCCGAACCTCACAGATGTCGATCTCCTGGTGGCGGACCAGAGCCTCGAGGAGTTCTCGAAATCAAGGCAGCAGGCCGACAGCGCGTGCAGCGCGAACATCGGCCTCAGCAACGTCGTCTGCTCGGACATCACCACCTGCAGCAAGCTCTGCTCGAGCGCTTCGCCGAAATGCAGGAAGATCGCTTCATCCTACGAGGAAGCCCTCGCCGGTAACATGATAGACTACGTGTCGGCCAACAACCAGATAAGGAGCCTCCTCCTGGATGCGCGGAAGAGCATCCTCGACCTCCGGAACTCCTCGGATGAGCAGAGGAACGAGTTCTACGGGAAGCTGCGCTCCATAGTGTCGAAAGTCGCGGAGATCAACGCCAACCCGATCTACACAGACTCCGACCTGGGGCTGTGCTCGCATTCGGATTTCGGCGTCCCTTCCATAACCGAGGCCGCGGACAAGATTGGCCCGCATTCGAACGAGAATTCGAGCTACCTCTACAAGGTCGTCATATCAGTCAAGCCTGTCTCCGCCGACGCAGGATCCGATGTCGGCGGCGTCTCGGTCACGGACAGGATGCCGAAAGGCTCGATACCGCAGTCCGAGGAGCAGCTCCGCTCCCTCCAGCCGATCTCGGTCTCCGAGAGCGGAAACGATGTGGACGTCGTCTGGAGCTCCTCGAAGAGCAACCGCGAGGGATACGTGTTGTATTACTCGTTCCGGTCCAACGACGCCCCCGACACGGTGCTGGCCTCGCTCCGGAGCCCTGACCTGAAGGTCAGGACGCTCAACCTCGCTTTCCTCGCGCCGACAAAGGCACTGTTCAACCTCGTCTATGGCATTGGCGGCAATTATTACATCGCCCTCGGCACCGCGCTCGCCCTGACTCTCGCGCTCATCCTGCTCGCTTACAACTTCCTCGTCCTCGTCTTCACCATGGTGAGCGAGCGGGCTGCCGGCATGAACGTCACGGTAGCGTTCCGGAAGGCTTTCGGCAGGACCGACGTGAAATGGAAGACCGACATGGTCGTGGCCATCCTTTTCATAGGAGCCGGAGTATACGTGGCATCCACGATGGCGCAGCAGCCGGCATCGGTCCCGGCGCTCACAGAGACGCTGGACTTCCTCCTCAAGAGCGAATGGGGGATCGTCGCGATCGGCCTAGTCCTGATCGGGGTCCTCATGGCTTATTTCGCGATAGAGAACTTCGCGAAGATCACGATGCTGGAACGCGTGTACGGCATGGTCATCCGCCAGGAGAAAGACATGTTCCTCGCCAAAGCCGCAACCCTCAAGGACAAGATCAAGGAGCTCGAGGCGCTGATCGAGGAGTACACAAAGGACGACTTCGACGTCTCGAAGGAATATGACCTCCTCACATCCATGAAGTCCGAGAAGATAGACTCCATATCCAAGGAGATGACCGCACGGACCAAGACAGTGATCGAGGACAACCTGAGCAAGGTCGAGAGCGCTGTTTCCGGGCTCCGGGAGAAGAAGAAGATTGCCGACGACAACTGGCCCAAATGGAAGGAGAGCATCGCCAAGATGCTGGATGAGCAGGACGAGGTCTACACCTCATCACTGATCACAGTCCCGAGCTCGCTCCGCTCGTGGGCCCTCGGAAGGTTCGTCCGGGAGGAAGGCTCCGAAGGCATCACATTCGAAAGGGACTCCCTCAAGAAGAGGAAGGTCACCCCCGCCCAGCTTGTGCAGGAGATGATCGCGAAAGGGCTGATCAGGGGGGCGATAGTCCTGAAGCAGGATAAGGTCGTGATCGCCGAATTCTCCGAGGGGAGCAGCACGCTCATGACCGCCCTCGCACTGAAGCTGAATTCGTATGCCCAGTCGCTGGGCAAGAACCTCAGCCTGAGCCCGCCGCAGAGCATCGTCACCGTCGGAGAGAAACGGGTGATGGTCCTCATGAAGAGCAGGAGCGTGGATTCCGTCCTTTTCCTCGGCAAGGACAGGTTCAACGAAGCGATCGAGCAATGGAAAGCGAAGATCAAGATATTCGAGGCCGGCTGATCAGCCGGATACACCCATCTTCGGGGGCCTTGATACCCTCCTCTGCCTCAGCTCGTCCTGGATCGCGCCTGCGAGGGCCTTTATGCCGCTCTCCCTGGGGGCTTTGGGATCCAAGCGCTCAGACGGGACTTGCGGCGCCTTGAGAAACACATCCGAGGGACTCCGGCCTCCGGGCCTGACCGATTCCTTCACTATATCGACGAATCTTATCTCCGCCACGCAATCCGCATGGTCAGAGAGGATCTGCCCCGCCTCGAGCCGGTGCTCTTTCGATACCCAACAGCTTTCAGCCACCGCGAGGAGGCCGAGTATCACATCCGCGTCCAGCCTCATCATGGACTTCCGGATGAGGGAATCAGCGGACTGGTCGAACATCATCGTGGCCCTGGCCCGCACGACCTCAGGGACCGTGCCGTCTGATGCTATCGCGGCCAGCTCGCGGAAGCACCCGCTAAGCGCGTATACCCGCACGGCCTCGTTGAGGAACCTCATGGCCCGGTCCCGTGAAAGCGGGTCGATATCGAAAGCGTATATGGGCAGGTCGTCAGACACGGCGAAAACCAGCTCCCGGAACTGCCGTGGCTCCAGGAAAAGCCCGAAATCCGGGTGGATCTCGAAGCGGCCCGGGACGGGCTCCGTTATCAGGCCCGCCGCCCGGTCGGCAGCGATCATGCGCACGGTGTCTTCGCAGCGGTCCCATAGCGCGATCTCTATAAGGTCTCCAAGGCGGTTTGCCGGATCGTTCACCACCGCCCCTGAGACCGAATGGAGCCATTTACGGACTATCTCGCCCCGGAGGATCCTGGGGAGCTCTTTTTCCCTGGAAAGATCGAGCAGCGCGCGGAAACCAAGGGCGGACACGGCACCTTCGATGACCGCATACGCAGAGGAGAGGTAAAGCTGGTCGGCGCCGTCAGCGAGATCGTTGGTGAATATCATGCGTCCTGTGAGACGGGGCAGATGCCTGCCGACCTCCCAGGGGACAGAACCGTGGTCCAGCAGCGCGGAGAGGCAAGCCACCCTGGCCTTCTCGATGGAACCGTAGTTGGCTCCTATGAATAGCTCTAAGGGCCCGGATTGGTCGTCTTGCATAATGTGGCATTGGCCGGAACTGTTTTTAAGGTTACTCAAAGTCAATGATTGTGTAATCATAAGCCACCGCCACCCCATTCCGGCGCTGCGGGAGGAAGTGCAAAACCGGCCGGAAAAGGGGCCCAAACAATACGAATTTAAAGCCTTTCAGGCAATGTAATTCCGCTAATCTCTACGACGTGGATTTAAGACAGGTAACCAGTGGTATCTTTATGAGCGATGATTCGGGTTATACAGCCAAGGAGATCCAGGTCCTAGAAGGCCTCGAAGGGGTGCGGAAAAGGCCCGGGATGTACATCGGGGATACCTACAAGAGGGGGCTCCACCACCTGATATACGAGATAGTCGACAACAGCATTGACGAGGCCCTCGCCGGCCACTGCAAGAACATATCGGTCAAGATCTTCAAGGACAACTCGGTGTGCATAAAGGACGACGGACGGGGGATCCCCACCGACAGGCACTCGTCAGGCAAATCCGCGCTCGAAGTGGTGTCAAGCTCGCTCCATGCCGGAGGAAAATTCGAGAAGAAGGCCTACGCGGTCTCCGGGGGGCTCCACGGCGTCGGCATGAGCGTCGTCAACGCCCTTTCCGAGTGGATGAGGATCGAGGTCCACCGCGGCGGGAAGGTCCATGCGCTCGTCTATGAGCGGGGCAAGGTGAAGGAGCCGGTGAGGGTCAGCGGCGATTCGGGCGAGCGGGGGACGGCCGTCACCTTCAGGCCCGACGGGACGATATTCCAGTCCATCGAATTCGACTACGAGTACCTCAAGGAGAGGATCATGGAGCTCGCATTCCTCAACAAGGGACTCAGGATGAGCCTGGAAGACGAGCGCGACGGGAAGAAGGAGGAATTCTATTACGAGGGCGGGATCGCCGAGTTCGTCAAATACCTCAATTCGGCCCGGAACAAACTGCACGAGCCCATCGCATTCACGAAAAGGACGGATTCGATCGAGATCGATGTCGCCCTCCAGTATACCGACAGCTACAACGAGATGATATACTCGTTCGTGAACGACATAAAGACGATCGAGGGCGGGACACACCTCGTGGGGTTCCGCACGGCCCTGACCAGGGTGGTGAACGACTATGCCAGGTCCAACAAGCTCGTCAAAGAGGAGCACAAGATAACAGGCGACGACTCAATCGAGGGCCTGACTGCGATCATCAGCCTCAAGGTCCCTGAACCGCAGTTCGAGGGCCAGACCAAGACCAAGCTGGGCAACAGCGAGGTGCGCGGGGCAGTGGATTCGATAGTGTACGAGACGCTGAAGACATATATGGAGGAGCATCCTCCGGACTCGAAGAGGATACTCGACAAGATCGTGAACGCGATGGAGGCCCGCGAGGCGGCCCAGAAGGCCAAAGAGCTCATCCGGAGGAAGAACGTTTTCGAGAGCTCGGTGCTTCCCGGGAAACTGGCAGACTGCGCGGAGGAGGACCCGGCCAAATCCGAGATATTCTTCGTCGAGGGAGACAGCGCCGGAGGAAGCAGCAAGATGGCCCGGGACCGCCAGCACCAGGCCATCCTCCCCCTGCGCGGGAAGATCCTGAACGTGGAAAAGGCCCCGATGCACAAGGTCCTGGAAAGCGAGCAGATAAGGAACATCGTGCTTTCCATCGGCGCCGGCTTCAAGGATGATTTCGATATCAGCAAGGTCAGGTACCACAAGATCGTGATCATGAGCGACGCCGACGTGGACGGCTCGCACATCAGGACCCTCATACTTACCCTTTTCTACCGCTATTTCAAGGAAGTCATAGAGAAGGGATATCTCTACGCCGCCCAGCCGCCGCTCTACCGGATCGCGAAGGGGAAGGCGGTCCACTACGCATACAGCGATGCCCAGCTCGCCGAGATCCTGAAGCAGGTCGGGGAGGGCACGAATATCCAGAGGTACAAGGGGCTAGGAGAGATGAACGCATCCCAGCTGTGGGAGACTACCATGAACCCCGAGACCAGGACCCTGAAGAAAGTCACGATCGAAGATTCCATGTTGGCTGACGAGCTTTTCACGGTATTGATGGGCGACGCCGTCGAACCGAGAAGGAATTTCATAGAGCAGCACGCAGCGAACGTGAAGAACCTTGATATCTAGATGATCATATGCCTGAAACCATCACGAACAGAACAATCGAAGCCGACATGAAGGAAAGCTACCTCGATTACGCGATGTCGGTCATAATCGGCCGGGCGATCCCGGACGTCAGGGACGGCCTCAAGCCTGTCCACAGGAGGATCCTCTTCGGCATGCAGGACCTGGGCAACGTCTATGGCAAGCCGACCAAGAAGAGCGCGCGCATCGTCGGTGAAGTCCTCGGCAAATACCATCCTCATGGCGACCTGGCCGTCTATGACGCCCTGGTGCGGATGGCCCAGCCTTTTTCGCTCCGGTATATGCTGGTAGAAGGCCAGGGCAACATGGGTTCGATCGACGGGGACTCTCCGGCCGCGATGAGGTATACCGAAGTGAGGATGGCCAAGATCACACTTGAGATGCTTTCGGACATCGACAAAGAGACCGTCCCCTTCACAGACAATTTCGACGGCACCCTCAAGGAGCCGACGGTCCTTCCGGCGAAGATCCCGAACCTGCTGATCAACGGCTCATCAGGCATCGCGGTAGGCATGGCGACCAACATGCCGCCGCACAATCTCGGCGAAGTGATCGATGCCACGATCGCGCTCATCGATGGGGGTGACGAAGAGCAGGTCATCAAGCTCGTCAGCGGGCCGGATTTCCCGACCGGCGGGATAGTGGTGGGCCGCGGAGGCATCCTTGAAGCTTACAAGACCGGACGAGGGGTCATCAAAGTCCGCGGAAGGGCGGTCAAGGATGAGAAAAGGAACGCGATAATAATCAGCGAGATCCCCTACCAGATCACGAAGACCGCGGTCATAGAATCCATAGTCGAGGCGGTGAGGAACAAGAAGATAGAAGGCATAAGCGGAGTGCACGACCGGTCGGACAAGGAGGGGATGGAGGTCATAGTCGACCTGAAGAAAGGCTCGGACCCCGACATCGTCCTCAACCAGCTGTACGCCCACACACAGCTGCAGACCTCGTTCGGCATTATCAATCTCGCGATAGCGGACAAGCACCCCAAGGTCATGCCGCTATTCCAGATAATAAACGAGTTCCTCGAGTTCAGGAAAGCCATCGTCCGCAAGCGGAGCGAGTTCGAGCTCAAGGAAGCCCAGGCAAGGGCGCATATCCTCGAAGGGCTCAGGATCGCGCTCGAGAACATCGATCCCATCGTCGAATTCCTACGCAGATCGAAGAATATCGAGGACGCACGCGCCGGGCTGATGAGCAGATACAGGCTCAGCGAGCTCCAGGCCAATGCCATACTCGACATGAGATTATCGAAGCTCATCGCCCTCGAGCGGGAGAAGATCGAGAACGAATACCAGGAGCTGGTGAAAAAGATCGCCTGGCTCAAGGAAGTCCTTGCTGATGTGAACAAGATACTGGATATCATCAAGGCCGAGCTCCGCGAGATCAAGGAGAGATACGGCGACCCGAGACGCACCGAGATCATCGATGGCGACGGCGGCGATCTGGACATCGAATCGCTCATCCCCAACGACGAGGTCGTCGTGGTGATCAGCGGCCGGGGCTATGTCAAGAGGGTGGGACTGGATGAATACCGGTCCCAGCACCGCGGCGGCAAGGGAGTGATCGGCACCGACACCAAGGAGGAGGACATCGTGCAGGATGTCATAGTCACCCGGAACCACAACTACCTCCTGCTTTTCACCGACAAGGGAAGGGCTTTCTGGCTGAAGGCCTACCGCGTGCCCGAAGGCAGCAGGTATGCCACCGGCAAGACGCTCGTGAGCCTCCTCGACCTTAAGGAGGAGAGGGTGACGTCATGGATCAGCGTCGAGAGGTTCGACAGCGGCGAATACCTGTCCATGGTGACCAGGAACGGCATCATCAAGAGGACGGCCCTTGATAATTTCAGCAACGTCCGCAAGGTCGGCATCATAGCCATCACGCTCAAGGAAGGCGACCGCCTCGTCGAGGTAATCAAGACCGACGGGAAGCAGGAGCTCATCCTCGCCACCAAGAAAGGCCAGTCCATCCGCTTCAGGGAGGAGGACGCCCGCGAGATCGGCAGGACCGGCCAGGGCGTGATCGGGATCAGGTTCAAGGAGGGCACGGACGAGGTCGTGGGCATAACAGCGTGCAGGAAACCGGCCATCCTCACGATAACCGAAAACGGATTCGGCAAGAGGACCTCGATCGACGAATACCGTGTCCAGGGCCGCGGAGGGTCAGGCGTCATCAACATCAAGACCGAAGGCCGCAACGGCGATGTGGTGGCGGTGCGGGCCGTCGACGACACCGACGAGGTCATCGTAATGAGCTCCAAGGGGCAGGCGATCCGGACCTACATCAAGGACATCTCGGTCATAGGCAGGAACACCCAGGGCGTGACGATAATCAGGCTCGGAGAAGGCGAGAAGGTCGCCAGCTTCGCGGTGGTGCCGAAAAGCGAAGCTGATACTGCCTGAGCATCAGCGGATATTGCGTGTCCATGCCATGGGGTCTGCGGCCTCTCCGTCGTTCTCCACGACGACGACCGCGAGGCGCTCAGAAGGCCGGACCAGCAGGTTGACGCCGATCCACCATGGATTATATCTCGATCCGCCTCCCCGTGCCAGCAGGCCCACACGCTTCTCGGCCATCCACAGGTATTCATTATCAGGGGACTCCCTGAAAAGCAGGGATCCGCTCGGTATACCGAAAACAGGATCCCATGAATAGAACCCCTGCCCTGCCGGGAAGTCCTTCACTGCCCCGACCGTATCAGCGTGTATCACACGGTTCCTTCCATCGCTCTCGATCACGAAGTCCGGGTGCTCTGCCACAAGAGCGATGTTCCGCTCGCCGGCGAATTCTGGCGGCACAGGGAACACGTAGCGCAGGCCGGACTCCGGATCCGTGTATTCGATGCTGGAACCGAGCTTCCGGTACGCTTTCTCATAAGCGACGAATGTCCCGCTCCAGCACGGGAAGGCCTTCGTCAGCAGCCGGACGCTATGCATGTCAGGCTGATCCGTGCTTTCCAGTATCCTGCCGAGCCATGCGAGGATCATCATATTCGGAGCGAGCGTAAGGCCTGACTGGTCCGCCTTCCTTATGGCTTCTTCCATAGGGACCCCTTCCGAGACCGGCACCATGATACGGAGGTTTTTGCTTTCAGGCTGAAAGCCGGGAAGCATGATTCTGCCCATGGATTGTTATGGCCTGAATCAGTTTATAAAATACCACGTTTTAACACAAATAATCAGATATCTATGATGAGGCCCCTGCCCTCCCTGCGGGCCTGCGTCCCAAGGTCCCTGCACTGCCTGATCATCCGATCACATATCTCCCCTGCCACCGGCTCCGTGGCAAGATTGGCCTGGCAGCCCGAGATGACGACCGGGATAAGCTCCAGCCCCACTGTCCTTTTCGAAACCTCATCTATGTCCAGCATGAAGATGAACGACCAGTCGTTCCTGAGATATCCGTCCACGGCATAATCATCGATGAAATCGCCCGTGCCGTAGAGGATAGGCTTGTTTTTGTAAATCTCAACTCCCTGGAAAACATGAGCGCTGTGGCCGTGGTATACGCCCACGCCGAGGTCGGCGAGCCGGTGGGCAAAACGCCTGAAAAGACCGCTCGGGCGCGCTGGCCAGTTGGGACCGAGGTGCAAGGAGCAGACAACCAGATCCGCTCCCCTCGCTTTTGCGGCCAAGCCATCGGCGCAGGCGGCCATCCTGGGCCAGATCGCAAGCTCATTGAGGATCGGCCCGGCCAGGTTTCCAATGACAGGCAGCGCTTTCGCGCTCCTGAGGCTTTGACCGTACGGAATGTTATCCGCGGTCGGCCAGGTAGGGACAAAATTGACTCCGGGCGCTCCTTCCTTCGCTTCCCATTCAGGGACATTGTCTGTGATGGAGATTACCGCGATCTTGATCCCGCAAGCCTCAAGGAATGCCGGCTTCGACGCTTCAGCGAGGTCCTTTCCAGCGCCAGCGTGCTTTATGCCTGCCCGATCAAGGCGCCGGATCATATCGAGCATGGCATCCTCGTTATAGTCGAGGGTATGGTTGTTGGCAAGGGACACGAAATCGATATCCGCAGCCTTCAGGACTTCGATAGCGTTCGGATCAGCCCGGAAATGGAACACCTTCTCGGTCCTTGTCCAAGGCTCCCCCCGGTCAGAGATGACGCACTCGAGGTTGATCATCCGGAGGTCGGCCTTCTCCAGCTCGCCGAGGGTGTCCCCCCATGGATAGCGCGGGCCTTTCTCCGAAATAGCCCTGCCGACACCGCGGCCCAGCATCACGTCCCCGAGGAATGCGAGCCTGACCATTCTTAACGACCTCCGTCCAATCTCACCACGATGACCGACCAGTCGATATTCGGCATTGTAGCCGGCATTCTATCCTTCGCCGCATTCATCCCTTATATCCTCGCTATCCTTAAAAACAAGAACCGGCCGAACCGCGCGACCTGGCTGATATGGACCGTGCTGGGGCTCGTGCTCCTCGCTAGCTACATCGCGGTAGGGGCGACCGACACGATATGGGTGCCCATCGGCAACCAGATCGGCTTTTTCATAATAGTCGCGCTGTCGGTTAGGCATGGGGAGGGAGGGGTGAACAGGTTCGACATCGCGTGCCTCCTCGGGGCCGTGCTCGGCCTGGTCTCCTGGTGGCTGTCCGACTCGCCGCTCGTCGCGCTGCTGATGACGATAGCAGTCGACCTGATCGGGGCCCTGCCTACGATAAAGAAATCCTACCTTGACCCGGGATCCGAGAACATTACGACATGGCTGCTGTTCAGCATAGCCAATTTCATCAACATCCTCGCCATAGGGTCATGGACGATAGGAATCGCCGCCTATCCGGCCTACCTTTTCCTGATAAGCCTGCTGATATTCCTGATACTCTGCATCCGCAAATACTATTAAAGGCTGGAAACGAATGCAAACCATGTTCAAGGACCGCTTCGAGGCCGGGGAGCAGCTTGCAGAGGCGCTATCGGCATACAAGGATGACCCGGATGCCATCGTCCTCGCGATTCCGCGGGGGGCGCTCCAGATCGGCAAGGTGCTCCATGAGAGGCTGGGGCTCCCTCTCGACATCATAGTGACCAAAAAGATCCCCCACCCTTCCAGCGAGGAGTACGCCATCGGCGCTGTCGGGCCTGACGGCGAATTCTTCGTGAATGAACATGCCGATGCCAGCCCGGGATATATCGAAGGAGAGCGCATGAGGCTCGAAAGCCTTGTCGAAGAGAAATACAGGAGATACCGCGGCGACCGGCCAAAACCGGCCCTGAAGGGGAGGACCGTGATCATCGTCGACGACGGGATAGCGACGGGGAGCACCCTGATAGCTGCGATACATGTCGTAAGGAAGCAGAAGGCCGGGAAGATCGTCGTCGCGGTCCCTGTCGGCGCGCCGGACAGCGTAGACAAGGTCGCGCGGGAAGCGGACGTGATGATCTGCCTGATGCGTCCGGGGTTCTTCTTCGCGATAGGCCAGTTCTATGAGAACTTCGTCCAGGTGGAGGATGAAGAGGCGATCGGGATCCTGAAGGCATGCATGGAGGATTAGCACCGCCCGGCGGCTTCCGCCATCTGCGATACATGCGTGGGGATGGGCCCTCGCGATAACCGGCCGCTTAATAAATGTTCTATGCATAGAACTCTCATGGAAGACCGGACCATCGAGGAGTATTGCCGCGCGATCGACAAGTCCGATCCCGGGGGAGGCGCGAGGTCCACCGACATCGCGAAAGCGCTTCGCCTCTCCAAGAACACCGTCGCGCTCACCCTGAAGAAGCTCGCGCTCGCCGGGTATATCGAGATGGAGCGCTACGGGCGGGTGAGGCTTGCCCGCAAGGGGCTGGATGTCGCTAAGAAGATGAACTTCAGGCACCGCGTGATCGAGACTTTCCTATTCTCTGAGCTGAAGATGGACAGCAGGAGCGTCCATGAAGAAGCGAACGCGATGGAACACTGGGTAAGCGATGAGCTGGTCAGACGGCTATATACTTACATCGGCAAGCCGCAGAAGGATCCGCACGGAAGGCAGATCGCATAGGAGGATCCTTATGCCGATACAAAGCGTCAGGGATGTGTTCGAAGCAGCCAGGCATATCGCCGACCGGAGGTTCTGGGCTTTCTTCGGGACAGGGCTCATAGTCAGCGTCGCCTACATGGATCCGGGCAACTGGGGGACGTCCATCAGCGGCGGCGCCACATTCAATTACGACCTGCTCTGGGTGGTCTGGCTGTCGAGCATCATGGCGATGCTTTTCCAGTACCTTTCAGGGAAGGTCGGCATCGCGGGATACTCGCTTGCCGAGATAATCAAGATCAGGTGGAAGAGCAAGGCGGCGGTTTTGGCCTACTGGCTGCTCGCCGAGGTCGCGATAATAGCGACAGACCTGGCAGAATTCCTCGGCATCGTGGTCGCCCTCAACCTGCTTTTCGGGATACCTATGTTGATAGGCACATTCATCGCCATCGCCGACGTGCTCCTCCTGCTCCTGCTCGCGAGCAGGACTTTCCGGGCGATCGAATACGCCTTCATAGTGTTCGTCTCGGTGATCGGGATCGGATACATATATGAGCTCATCATCACCAAGCCGGATGTCGGAGCTATAGCGGCCCATTCGGTAACGCCGATCCTCAACGCTGAGACCATCCTCCTCGCCGTCGGGATAATTGGGGCCACCGTGATGCCCCATGCCCTGTTCGTGCATTCATGGCTGCTCAAGAACAAGATGGCCGAGAGCCGGATCGACCGGAAGACCGCCCTGAAGTTCCATATAATCGACAACGTGCTCTCGCTTTTCGTCGCCGGGCTCATCAACGCGGCGATCCTGATAATGGCTGCGGCCGCATTCTTCAGCTCCGGGATAAAAGTCGCGACGATCGAGGAGGCCCATCACACCCTCACCCCGCTGTTCGGCAGCCTCGCATCGGTCGTGTTCGCGGTGGCGCTCCTTTCGGCCGGCATCTCATCCTCGATAACCGGGACATTCGCGGGCCAGAGCATCATGGAAGCGCTGACCGATTTCAAGCTGAGCCCCCTCGTGAGGAGGCTGATAACGCGGGGCATAAACGTCATACCGCTCCTTGTCGCCATCATCCTAGGCCTCGAGCCGCTCGACCTGCTGGTATACAGCCAGGTCGCGCTCAGCCTGCTCATCCCCCTGCCCCTCCTTCCTTTGATTTATTACAGCGCGGACCGCACGATAATGGGGGATCTCGCTAGCCGGAGGATCACCACGATAGCGGCTTCGCTTTTCGCTCTCCTGATCCTCTCTTTCAACGCGTATCTGATATATGCGACGCTCGGAGGCCATTAGGGCGACATCGAAAGGATCTCTGAAAGATGCCCTCTCGCGGCCTCAGAAGTGACATTAGGGCTCTCCAGCAGCTCCCTGGCCTGGGATGACATGATATCGAGCCTGGTCTTAGCCACAGACCATGAGAAGAGACGGCCAGCCCAGGGACCGACGAAGAGAGGGATCGCCACCACCCCCGGGACCCCGGCAGCGACCAATGCGAGGGAGATCCCGCTTATCAGGATCCTGGTCTTCCTGCCATCGCCTCCGTTCACTGTCCGGAAGTCTTCCTTGAACTTCTGGAGGAACCTGAAGCAAAGGGCGTCCTGAGCTTCGTCCGAGAGGATCGTCCCCCGGTAAGGCCCTGATGGGGGGTCTATCCTCATCAGGAGACGGAATATATCATCGAAAGATATGGCTGGAGGGATCCCGGAAGCGGGTATCTGGGGAGCGTCCTGGGCCGCTTTAGGGGCCGGGGCCCTCGGAAGTTCGTCGGCGAGAGGCTGGGCACGGAAGGCGCTCCTCTCCCTCCCGTAGAGATAGAGCTGGGCCCGGATCATCGATTCTATATGGGAAGCCATTACATTTTGATATTGATACTACAACTTAAAAACTCCACTCTCCGGCCTTCCGGAGGAGGAAAGGGATGCATCGGGACCGTTTCTCAGGGCCTGCGTTCCATTCCTTCACTATCGCCTTATACGCCTCGAGCTCGCGCACAAGCGGGTCTTTCCTGATGTCCGGCCCTTTGAGCCTGAAGATGATCTGCGATGGAAGAGGGCAGAAGCGCGCATTGAGCCGGTCGTCGAGCTGGTATGGATAGCGGCGGCAGGACATCGGGGCCGAGCTGTGGATCGTGCAGAGATTGTCTTTCCCGAGGAAGATGCACGGGTGGCTCCTGAAACCGAGGATATAGACCCAGTTGTCATCCTCCATCTCGAGGGTGGTGTCAGGGTCGTAGCTCAGGAGGCGGGCCTGGTGGAGGACGGCGAAATCCTGGTATGGCCTGCCAGTGGATCCCATGATGCGCAGGACATCGAATGCCGTGACCGTTATCGTGTAGGTCTTGCAGCAGTGGGCCGGGCAGAGAGAGCAGGGATTGGCCACTTGCGCCCCTCGTTCAGCCTGTGCGCCTGAGCCCTTCGGCCATGGGGAATTTGTTGACTCCGAGCCGGAGTTCGCGCAGGTTGCAGAGGGCGTCATTAAGCTCCTCGACACGCGGATCGCTCCGATTCCCCCCCAGATAGAGCTTAAGGGCAGTCTCGAGATCGGCGAGCGCCATCCTCTCCATGCCTTTCTTGGCCCTGGAGTCGTTGACGATCGCGAGGAGATCCGTGATCGCCTTCTGCGATCCCCCCCAGGGCACATGATCGCGGGAAGCGCTCCGGATCCGTTCGAGCAGAGACTGCCTCTCCACTATCTGCATGTCCTTGATCCCCAGACGCATCAGGAGGATGCCGGAGATCCTCTCATAATCCTTCGAACGATAATTCATCCACCCAACCCCCTTATCTGCCTGACGTATCTCTCGAACTCCTTGAACATATGGACGTCCGTGTATGAAGCGAAATAGTCCTTGAGGCCGCTGCGGTCATATGCGGTCTTCCTCTCCGCCCCCCGTATCCCGCTTATCAATTTGTCCACGATAGTGTTTTTATCGCTTGGCGTGACAAGCCTGCCGAGCCGTTTATCGACTATTATCTCCGGTATCCCTCCCACCGAGGTGGCGATCACATAAGCCCCACCGAAGACCCCTTCGAGCACAGAAAGGCCGAACGCCTCGCTCCGCGACGGATGGAGATAGATGTCAGATATGGTCTGCACCGGCGTGTTCGTCATGCCTCCGTAGAGCTTCCTGAAAAGCGGGTCCGCTAGGGCCCTCTCGAGGCCTCTGCGCGAAGCGTACTGGCCGAGGATGGCCGAGACGTCCTCACGGAAACGCGGGTCCCCGCGGGTGTATTTCGAGATGTCGAGCACAACCTTCAGCCTTCCCTCCGTGATGAGCCTTTTCATGCGGAGAAGGCCCTTGAAGGGCTTCGACGCCTGGTCCACATTGAGGACGTGGGAGGTGCCGATGACGAAACCGACCCGGTCGTTCTGCGGATCCCTGCTGCCTTCGAAGTATTCCAGGACCTTGACGAGATAATCGCTGCCTTTGAGGCGGTCCATCCTTCCGACGAACGAAACGACCTTCTCGAGCGCCCCGTCGAGCCCGAGCTCTCCCCGGGCCTTCGCTATCTCGGTCTCGTCCTTGATGTTGTAGATATGGGGATCGATGCCGTTGCGGACGACGAACGAGCGGGCCGGATCCAGGCCGACCTCCCGGCCCTGGTCCATGAAGCTCAGGCTGACGAAATTATCCCGCACAGCCTTGCTGACGCCGATTATCCCGTCGGAAGCTTTGGCCATGGCGATATGGAACCGTGAGAAGGACGGGTCCTCCGG
The DNA here is from genome assembly GCA_046331685.1 of Candidatus Micrarchaeia archaeon. Lineage (GTDB taxonomy): Archaea > Micrarchaeota > Micrarchaeia > Anstonellales > Bilamarchaeaceae > Bilamarchaeum. Next base: position 64,474 of record JAXLQI010000007.1, read on the forward strand.
GCTGTGGTAGTGGCTATCCGCATCGGTGTGCAGGTAGAAGATTATCGAGGAATGCCTGTCGAGGCCGGTCCTCTCCAGCGTGGAGCGGAGCTCGTAGGCGAACTGCGTGTCCGTGGTGACCGGGAAGTGGAAGACGAGGTTGCTGTGATAGCCTTCGTCGGCCATCTGGCGCACCAGCCCGGTCACGGACTCCATGGCCTCCAGGCCGTAGCTGAACCTGAGCTCGGCATTGAAGCGGTCCCTGCAGAGCGCCTGGGCCTTGGGGCCGAGGAGCGGTTCCGTCATCGGGTCCCCTGCATCGCGGAGGAAGACGAAGTTTTTCCGGTCCTTCTCGAAACGGGAGGCGGCGGTGAGGTTGCCTATGACGAAAGTCTGCCCGAAGAAGATCGGATTGAGGGGGAACGGGAAGCGGCTCGCGAAGTGCATGTATGCCGACTTCTGGCCGCTCTGGTCTTTCTGCATGGGGGTCGCCTGCATGAACATATTGCGCCGAACCTATTTATATATCTTACACATTTATCCATAAAAAGCAATTTCCACATGATTTCCCTGTTTTCCTGGGCAAACCTGCCCCGGCATGGGCGTCCAAGGTGAAATAAACATCAAAACAAGGGGATCGGTGTTCAAAGCCAGCGTCCCTGTGAGAGAGGCTGGATTGTTTTGGCTGATCATGCCTTCTTTTTCCTGATGAGCTCCGATACTTCAGCCGGATCGGCCTGGAGACGGTATTTCTGCATGATGGCCTTCATGTCATAACCGCTCTCCTCCACGATCCGCTCGAGCTCAGGCCCTTTGATCCTCTGGAGCCTGAAGACCTTCAGGACAGCCTCGGCCCGGGCGCCTTTGGCCATGCCTTTCAGGACATCCGGCATCGCGGCTTTCACGAACGAGCCTTTGTTGAACTCCCCGAACAGCTCGGCGAGGGTCTTCTCAAGATCGGCGAACTCGACGCCTTCCCTGCGCAGGGAAACGATCGTGTCCTCGATCGTGGTAGCGGCGAGCATAGGATCGGCTCCGCCTTTGACAAGCCTCTCGAAGAGGTGGAGGTGGCGTGACCTGAGGATGCGTCCGGCCATCTCCCTGTTGAGCATCTTCTCGAGCCTGCCTTTCTTCTCATCGAGCGACTCGGCCTTCTCTACCGAACCTAGGAGCTCCTTTGTGATCCCGATCGGGGGGACATCGGTCTCGGGGTAGAGCCGCGCACGGCCCGGGAGGGGGCGCATATAGCTCGATGTGCCGTCCGGATTGGCTTTGCGCGTCTCCGGGGGGACGAAATCCATGTTCGCCCGGTGGATCACGTATTCGATGGCCTTCTGGGCCTGCTCCTTCGGTGCCACGATGATGACGAACGCGTCGTCCTTGCCGAGGGCGAGCTCGTGGGCGAGCGAAGCGAGGGTCTCTGTCGATAGAGAGTATTTCTCCATGCTCTCGTCGCTATGGATCAGGCCCTTGACTCCGGCACGCTTGGCGTAATCGCTCAGCTCGGTCCCATAACGCCTGCCTTTCTGTATCTCGCGGCCTATCAGGCCCTTATGGCCCGGAAGCTTCTGGGCAAGGACGATCGCGCCGGCTGATATACCCGCGCTGATGAGCGGGGACCTGGAATGGGAGAAAAGAGCCGTCACATCAAGCGCATGCTTCTTCACCGGGAGGGCGCCGCTTGAGCGCAGCGCGCTCAGTATGCTGACCAGCTCGGTCTGCCTGCGGACCTCGTTCTCCACTAGGAGGGGCAGGAGCTTGAGGTCCTGAGCGCCTTTGATCTCGACACGGGCTCCGCCTTCGGTGGAGATATTGACATCCTG
>JAXLQI010000008.1:0-61463 GCA_046331685.1 Candidatus Micrarchaeia archaeon
CGTGATAGCCTGCACCCTGGCTGAGGGCGAGTTTCTCCCGCCCGATGATATAATCCGGCAGCCGGTCTTCCATCGCTCTCCTCAGGATCCATTTATGCGTTTTCCTTCCGTCCTCCTGCTTCAGCTTGAGCCCGGCCGGGATCCCTATCGCATAATCCGCGAAGTCCGTGTCGAAGAAGGGCAGTCTCGTCTCGATCGTGTGGAACATCGAGGTCCGGTCGACGCGCTGGAACTGGGTCCTCGGGAGGCCTGCGATGAACTCCGGGATCCACAGCGAGACGCCGCGCTCGCCGCCTGCCTGCCGGAAAACATCGTATCCGGCGAACAGCTCATCCGAGCCTTCTCCGCAGAGGACCACGCGGAATCCGTTCTTCTTCGCGAGCTCGGCCATGAAATATGAGACCGCAGCCTGCCTGACCACGACCGGTTCGAAGCTCTCGGTGATCCGGACGATCTCCGGAAGCATCTCCGAAAGCCTCTCTGCATCGGGAGGGTCGGCGCTGACCATATCTATCCCGAACTCATCGCAGTATCTCTCCGCCATGAGGATATCGGGCGAACCCGGCTTCCCGATGGTGATGGCGGTCACATCCTTGTTGTATTTCAGGGCGGTGGCGAGTACCGAGGCGCTGTCCAGGCCTCCGCTGAAGAATACGCCGAGCGGAAGATCGGTATCCGCCCTTTTTTTAACGGCTTCATCGAAGAGCGCCCTCAGCCTCAGGATTATGCCGGCGCTCCCGCCATAGCCTGCCCCGTCTGCCTGGGGGATGGTGTGATAGCGTTTCAGGACGCCATCGACCATGAGATGGCCTGGAGGGAATTGTTTTATCTCTTCGATCTGCCCGAACTGGGCGAGCTGCTTTATCTCTGAGGCGAAATGATGGTTGCCCGATCCGTCCACGGCATAGCAAAGAGGCTTCACGCCGTATGGATCCCTCGCTGCGCAGAAGGAGTCCTTTTTCCGGTCGTATATGAAGAAAGCGAACATCTCCGAATCGATCCGCTCCGCCATCCCGGCCCCGTATTCCTCCCAGAGATGGACGAGCACTTCGGTGTCCGTCCCGGTCCGGAACCGGTGGCCCTTGCCGGATAGATCATCCCTGAGCGAGGCATGGTTGTAGATCTCTCCGTTGAAGACCGCATAGACGCTTCCGTCTTCATTGGCCTGCGGCTGCCTCCCGTTGGATGCATCGACGATCTCGAGCCGGTTCGCTCCAAGCGCGCATTTGCCGAGCGAGGCTGTCTCATAGAGGCTGTATCCACGGTGGGTGACCTTGGCCAGGCTTTCCCGGACCATCGATTCGCCGTCTTTGAGGTCATTGCCGTATATGGCTGATATCCCGCACACGATGATTCTGGATGCGGAAGTTGTTTTAAGTATGAGCCGGCCGATTGCGGATTCACGGTTCTTCCAGGATCACGGCGAACTCGGCGCTCATGCCGTGGTTCGCCCAGAGCGCAGGCTGCTTATCGCCGTATGTCGCGCGCACGATCGGCGAGATCGCCCCTTCGCTCCTCCGCCAGAAGGCCACGCCGCCCTTTTTCGATACCGGCACACCCGTCTCCTCGTCGATATCGAAAGCATCGAGCGGCCGGCAAATCTGAGGGAACCCGCTGACGATCCTGACCGGGCCTGTGGGCTCGATCCGCACCGCCGCTCCGTCAAACCGGATGTCGAAATCCTCCAGCAGAAGGGCGGCGCCCTTAAGGCCGGCGAATTCAGCCGTGTCGAGCAGCGCATGGATCCCGCGTTGATCGAAGGCTTCGAGGACGGAGCCGAACGCAGCTCCTGCGCCGGGGTACGCTAGGACGCTCCTGGTCCAGAACGGGACCCAGGTCGGCGAGGTGAAATTGGCATGCGCCCTTCCGGAGATGAGCTCATCATGGGCGACCTTGTTGCGCAGAAGCCTGCCTTTGGACAGCTCTAGGGCCGTCTTGAAATCGGCATAGAGCGCCTGGCCCTTGCCGTCGCGGAGCATCCTGAAAGTACTCATCTTGAACCACCATAAAGCCCTGGAAGCGTATCGAAGGATCCCTCTCCTGAGTTTGAAACATGAGCTTCAAGAAAGGAGGATATTGGGCCTGCGGAGAGCCGCAGGGGTTCGGGTCGTCGAAACAAAAAGACCAGAAGCCCTTTTGAATTCCGGGAGCTTTTTTAGCAAGCGTGTTTTTTGCCGCGCTTTTTTCCTAAAAAAGCGCGCTCCGGACCTACGGCTTTCATAGGCACTCAGTCGTATAAGACTGTGTATTAGAACGTGTCGTATAAGACCGTCGCTCTAACCGAGCTGAGCTACAGGCCCAATCCATGCCGATGACCGACGTCAGGGGCATGGTGAATCTGGATTAGCCGATAAACGTTTTTAAAACGATCAGAAGAAGCCCGCTACCCATGAGGCCGTCTCTGCTGAGGAGGATGGACCGACGGCGATTATGGTTTTAAAGCCTCGCAGGGAACATCAACTCATGTATAAGGTGCTTTCCGGCAGGGAGCCTGCTGCGGCCATACTCCAAAAAGCCAGGGCGGCCGTATCCGCCATGAAGAGGAAGCCGCATCTGTCCATCGTCTTAATGGGGAACGATCCGGCATCCGAGATCTACGTGAAGAAGAAGATGGAGAAGGCTGCTTCGGTCGGCGTAGTCGCGAGCCTGGAGAAGCTCGATGCCGGAGCGAGCGAAGCCGATCTCCTCGCCCTTGTGGCGCGACTCAATTCGGACTCTGCCGTCGACGGATTCATCGTCCAGTCGCCCCTGCCGCGCCATATCGATTATCCTAGGGTCGTCGAAGCGATCGACCCGCAGAAGGATGTAGATGGATGGACCTCTTCGAACATGGGACGGATGTTCCTCGGCATGGGTGGGACGTTCATGCCGGCGACGCCGATGGGGATCATCAGGATGCTCGAATTCTACGGGGTAGACCTGAGGGGGAAGAACGTGACCGTGATCGGCAGGGGGAATGTCGTCGGAAAACCCCTCTCGTTCATGCTCCTGGAGAGGGACGCGACGGTCACGATCTGCCATTCGAGGACTAAAAATCTCTCGGCTCACACGATTGGCGCTGATGTGGTCATCGCCGCGGCAGGGGTGCCGAAGCTCCTGAACGGGGACATGGTCATGGAAGGCGCCTATGTCATCGATGTGGGGACCACCAGGGTCGGCGATAAGATAGTGGGGGATGTGGATTTCGAATCCGTCTCGAAAAAAGCCCATTGCAGCCCGGTTCCGGGCGGAGTCGGGCCCATGACGGTCGCGATGCTCATATCGAACGTGATAGAAGCCGCGGGGAAGAGGCAGTGAGTCACTGCGCAGCAGGGAACTGACGGTTTATGTCGTCGACCCTGCGCATGAGCATCTTGTGGATCCCCGAACCGTATTGCATGGCCTTCTTCTTCCTTTTTAGGACCAGCGACGGCGCGCCGAGCATCTTCCCGGCTTCGCGCAACGCGCTCTTCTTCAGTTCCCGGTCGTCCATGCGCTCTTCGATTGGGACCGAGAACATCAGGTCGGCCAGATCCTTGTTGTAAAGCGGGAATCTGGCGTCCATACCGAAGAACCTGCATACCTTCTTCACCCATGAAAGGTCCCGGTGGGGGAGTGTCCTGAACTCCTCGCGGAGTATCGCGTCGACATCCTTCCCTTCATCGCGGTATATGAAATAGCGCTCGTATCCTACGAAAAGCTCTTCGGCGGCCGAGCCGAACAATATCGCTTTATGCCCTCGCTCGGCAGCGGCAGCGGCGACGTGATATACAGGGACGAGTATCTCGAGTTTCAAAAAATCCATGGGCATGAACGAGTGGAGCCTTCCGTATGTCTCCATCGCGGCGCTCTCGCAGATGACGGATTTGTGCAGGGGCAGGCCCAGCTCGGATGCCGCGAGCCCGGCGTATTCGAGGTCTTCGCTGCCTTCGACCCCTGCCGCGTAGAGCTCCACGTGCGCGTGCTTTTTCGCGATCGAGGCGATCACGGTCGAGTCAAGCCCTCCTGAGAACGACACTGCGATCCGATCCTCAAGGCTCTGCTCGACAGCACGGCTGATGAGTTCGGATAGATGCAGGATCATGACCGGAAAATGCTGAAAACGGTTTATAAATTCATGCGCACATATCTCGGTATTTGCTTGGGGTTTCCCTCAGGAAGCCTGGTAGGCTGTCATCCCTGGAGGCTTTTCGGGGGAACGTTGAAGGGCCTGTAGCTCAGCTTGGATAGAGCGGCACCGTCCTATTTTAGGGAAATGGAGAGGCTGTTTTGGGCCGCCTTTTCCCAAAAGGCGGAAGGTGAAGGTCGTGAGTTCAAATCTCACCTGGCCCGTCTTCTCCTCCCCGGGGTCAGGCTGGCCGGGCCGTTCCTGGACAATCATGGTCCGGACCCGGACTTATGGATTCCGATCGTAGAGTCGCAATTTAAATTCCTTCACACGCAAATCAGATGATATTCCGTTTCCTTCACGGGTGGTCATATGTCTATGGATTTGAAGCAGATCAGCGCGATGATCGAGGACCTTGTCAACGACACGAGCATCCCGAAGAACATACGCAGGGCGCTATCCGAGGCGAAGACGCGGCTTGACAGCGCCGAAGAGAAGATGGTGAAGATTAGCGCGGCCATCTATCTCATCGAGTCCATCACCGAGGACATAAACATGCCGGCGCACGCGAGGACCCAGATATGGGCCATCATGAGCGCGCTGGAGACGCTGAACGAGCGCCCCCCCGGATGAGGCGATGAACCTCCTCACAGAGAACGGGGTCCGGCTTACACTTGACGCAGAAGAATATCTCAGGGCGAATCCTTCGGACGATCTCCTCCGGAAGCTCCTTCTTTTGAAAAAACCGCTCATATCCAGGGAGGACATAGATTCGGCCCTCTCCGAGATCGAGAAGGCGAAGACCGAGATCATACGCCCCTCGGGGTTCAGTCCCCTGGCGAAAGAGTACGAATCGAACATCAAGGTCAACCACGCCCTCGACGTCACAGGCAAATCGCGCACGAAGGGGGAGGTGGATAATTTCATCGCTCATTTCCGCAACCGTTACGAGAGGATAGCGCGGATGCTGCGCCGGAGCAATTCAGTGCCCACGATCGATCTCGCAGACGCGCGGCGCCATGTCAACGAGAAGGTCCGGGTGATCGTGTTCATATCGGAGAAGAGGACGACGAAAAAAGGGAACGTGCTCTTCGAGGTCGAGGACATGAGCGGGACGTTCAAGGTCATCATATCGCAGTCGAGATTCAATGAGAAGATCCTCGATAAGGCTAAGATGATCCTGACCGATGACATCATCGCGGTTACAGGGAAGGTGCTGGAGCCATACATGATAGCCGAAGACATCGAATGGCCGGACCTTCCGGTGATAAGGGAGAAGAAGCGTTCGGAGGTCGATCTGGCCACGGTCTATCTCTCCGACCTCCATTTCGGCAGCCGCTATTTCCTTGACAGATACCTCGCCTCGTTCGTCGAATGGCTCCATGGGCGGGGTGAGGCCCGCGAGCTCGCCGGCAAGGTCAAGTATATCTGCATCGCAGGCGACATAGTGGATGGCATAGGGGTATACCCGAACCAGGAGAAGGAGCTGGTCGTCCGCGATATCTACAAGCAATACAGGATGTTCGATGACTTCCTCGAGAATATCCCGGACCACATCGAAGTGATCGTGGCCCCGGGGAACCATGATGCCGTGCGGAGGGGGGAGCCCCAGCCGGCCCTCGGCAAGGACCTCGTTTCGGCACCGGACATCATCAGGATAGGCAACCCTTCGAGCGTGGCGATCGAAGGGATCAAACATCTGGTCTACCATGGCACTTCGATGGATTCCATGATCGCGAACCTGCCGGGGGCCTCGTATATGCATCCTGAGAAGGTGATGGTGGAATATCTCAGGAGGCGCCACCTCTCGCCGATATACGGGGGGAATCTCATAATTCCGGAGAACGTCGACTACATGGTCATCGAGGAGCCTCCGGATATCTTCCATTCCGGCCACGTCCATAAGAACGGATACACGCAGTACCGGGGGACCCTTGTCATAAACTCCGGGACGTTCCAGGACCGGACCGACTTCCAGATAAAGCAGGGGCATGTCCCCACACCGGCGCTGGTCCCTGTCTATGAAATGAAATACGGGAGGCTCCACACCCTGGATTTCAAATCCTGAGCGGCACTCGACGACTTCTGTGATATCTTTATAAATTTAAACTGCCAATCGGCATACAATATACTTAACGGTGGTATAATGGCAAAGTACCTTATAGCGAGACAGCTCTCTGGAAAAAAATTAGTGACTAACGAAGGCGAAGACTTTGGAAGGCTTGTTGACATAGAGGTCAATGAAGTGAGCGGAAAGATCGAGAGCCTGGTCGTCGAACCGAACCCCGACAGCGGGGTCGCATCGAAGATGAAGAAAGACGACGGCATGGTCCACATCCAATATGAATCCGTCCTTGCGGTCGGCGACTACATCATCGTCGAGAAAAGGAACATGACATACTGAGAGGATCGCCTTCAGGCGGCCTTTCACCTATATTTTTTTATCCTCCCCCTTCCCGGCTCGTTTTATATTAGGTTTCCTCTCTCTATCTCCTCATGCTTATCGCGGGTATCGATGAAGCCGGCAGAGGACCGGTCATAGGTCCCCTGGTCATATGCAGCGCCTTCTGCAGGAGGGAAGACGAGAAGCTCCTCCGGAAGGTCGCGTCCAAGGACTCGAAGAAGCTCAGCCCCGCCCAGAGGGAGAGCGCATACGATGAGCTCAAGAAGTTCTGCAATTTCCGCTGGGTCGAGATAAGCGCGGCCGATATCAACCGGATGATGGGCAACATGTCCCTCAACGACATAGAAGCGAAGTACATGGCGGACCTGATCAAGAAGCTCGATGAGAGCGACATCATGATCGATATGCCCGACCGTTATGCCTGGACCTTCCGGAAACGGATGGAGAGGTTCGGGGTCAAGCGGTTCGAGGCGGAGCACAAGGCCGACGAGAAATACCCGATCGTCGCCGCGGCTTCGATCTGCGCCAAGGTCCTCCGCGACCATAAGGTCGAAGAGATAAAGAAGGCGACCTGCGATTTCGGGAGCGGATATCCCTCGGACCGGAAGACCGTCGATGCACTCAAGGACCGGGAAAAGAGGGCCCTTCTCGAGCCTTTCATACGGCAGAGATGGAAGACTCTGGAGACCATAAAGCAGACGAAGCTGTTCGAAGGGGAAGAAGGGGGGTAGTGAGATGGCAAAGGTTACGATCAGGAACGAAGGAATCACGATAGACGTCCCGGACGGATCCAGGCTGCTCGAATACGCGAAGGAGAGCTCAGCGATGCTTTTCGGCTGCGAGAACGGCCAGTGCGGCACCTGCCTCTGCACGATAATGAGAGGAAGGGAGAACCTCAACGAGCCTAACCACGGCGAGTGGGCTTACCTGAAAGCACGGAACGCTACCTCGGGGCAAAGGCTGGGCTGCCAGATATATGTGAAAAAAGGGGAAGTCGAGATAGAGTATTAGTCGACGCCGTTGGGCACTACCGAGATATGACCTTTGAGCGCCCTGAAAAGCTGCGAGTAGTATTCGCACTCCACCGGGTCGGTGAAGGTCACCGTTGCGCTCTTGCCCGGGCCGATGCTTTTCGTGTCGAAGACGATTTTGCCGCCGACAGAGCACGTCGCGGTCTGGGGGACGCTGCCCTCGTTGACCCAGGTGACGCTGTCCTTCACCTTCACGGTGAGGTTCGCCGGGTCGTAGTTGTTCCCGTTGATCTTCACCGTGTAGCTCTGGGGGACGTATTCCTTGGGCTTCTCCTTCTCGATCGAGAACGTCACTTCTTTCGAAGGCACTCCGCTATAGGTCGTCTTGTCGTTGTTCATCAGCTCGACCTTGACATGGTGGCTGCCTACGGCGAGATTGGTCATCGTGTAGGTCTTGCTGGTGACCTGCACCGGGGCCGCCGAATCGATGGTCACCCTGAAATATCCCTCGCCTTTCTTCGCGGACCCGCCCGGCTGCTTGAGGACGAGGTTCTGGGTCGACAGGGTCAGGGGGACATCGGTGGAGTTCCCGGGGGTGCCGGACGGGATCAACACGACTTCGCCGGCGCTCGGGGCTGTGATGGAGAACGTCGCCGGCTTAGGAGGCGGCGGAGGCGGAGGCGGCGGGGTGGAGTTGTTCGTCAGGTTCTCCTGGGACCCGAAGATAACGCATCCTGATATCATCAGCGAGACTAATATGATCCCTAAAACAAGCGTTCTCATGGAGTCTCTTTCGTCTATTACCTATTATAAACGTTGCTCCGTGTTTGTAACCCATGTTCAAGGCGGTCCTGTTCGATTTCGACGGCGTGGTTGTGCGGTCGGAGGAGCTGCATATGAGGACATTCCTCCAGCTCCTCGAGCCGTACGGGGTGGATGTCCCTAAGGAGAGGTGGTACCGCGAGTTCGCGGGGACCGGATCGCGCCATATCTTCGAGGTCCTGATAAGGGAGAACGGGATCCCGCTGGATCCGTCGGAGCTTGTGGCCCGGAGGAAAAAGATATACGAGGATGCCGTCCGGGGGGGAGCGCTGAGCGAGATGCCCGGGGTGAGGGCATTCCTCTCATCCCTCAAGGAGAAGGGGATACCTGCAGCGATAGTCTCGGGAAGCCATCGCACCAACGTCGAGCTGGCCCTCGCGGTGCTCGGTCTGGGCGGGTTCTTCAGCCTCATAATCAGCGGGGATGACGTACCCGAGCGAAAACCGGACCCGGGCCCTTACCTAGCCGCGGCGCGAAAGCTGGGCCTGGTGCCGGGCGATTGCCTGGTGATAGAGGACTCCAGGAGCGGCATGATGGCAGCGAAAGCAGCGGGCATGAGGCTCGTATGCGTCTTCTCCCATCCGTCAGTCGATACGGCCACCTGCGATATCACCATAGAGGATTTCGACGGCCTTGATAGGAAATTGGAGAGGCTGTGAATGTTCCCAAGGCTTTTATTCCTGCGCTGGCTTAGCCTGATATACGGAAATCCGCTCGAGGTTCATTCATGATAAAGCTTGAGCTGGACCGGAAAAAGCGCTTTCTCGCTGTGAAGGAGCCTTCGGACGTCTCCTCGCTGCAGAACGGCTTTTACGGCCAGATGAAAAAGGGGATCATATACCTCCACCCGGAGGAAGCCCTGTATATAATGGACATCCGGAACGGCAGGTGCTACGACGGCTCCGGCAACGAGTTCCGCTTCAACGAGGTCGCGTCGCTTTTCATAAAAAACAGGAAGCTCCTCGCCCGATATCTCACTTATAAGGATTACCGCGACAAAGGCCTCATACTGCGGCATATGGACGAAGCCGAGGGAAACTACGGCCGCAGCCTGTCGATAAAATATGCCGGGGGGGAGTTCTCGCTCGATTCCTTCTCATTCGAAGGCCTCTTCTTCCCGAACGACCTCATAACCTTGGTGGACGACGAGAGGGTCGGCAAAGAGCTCTACGAGAGGTACTGGATAGGCCAGTTCGGGACCTACAAGGCAGCGCACCGCGGGAAGATTTCCAAGCTCGACATATATGAGACGATATACCTGCTCAAGCACGGGGACCTGCGGCTGAAGGGCACGACGCTTGCGGCGGTGGAGAGAGCCGCGGGAAAGAGGATCAGGTTCTTCCCTGACATGTATCTCGTCTACGAGGACTGGCGGAAGAGGGGGTACGTGATCAAGACAGGATTCAAGTTCGGGACCCACTTCCGGATCTACTTCCCGGGCGCCTCCCCGGTGCGGAGCGAGGATGAGTGGATGCACTCCAAGCATGTGATCCACGTATTTCCGAGGAAGCACAAGCAGATAATATCCGAGTGGTCGAGGGCGATCCGCGTGGCGCACAGCGTCAAGAAGACGTTCATCCTGGCCATACCGGGGAAGAAGACCGCGCCGGGCGCAGGCAAGCCCAGGCTCGATTTCCTGCTCTATCACCGCAAGAAAGGCGGGATCGACACCCCGAAGGACAGCACCCCGCGTTTCCTCATGTACTCGCTCACCGAAGACGAGTATATCGGCGGCACGGAGCTCGCCCAGGCTCTCTCTGAATGCGACCGCTTCGGGCTCGAGATGATGATGGCGATAAGCGACCGGGAGAGCAGCGTGACCTACTACGTCATAAAGGCGATCGACCTCCCAGGAAGCGAATATGAATATTACGAGATAGAATGGATACAACCGTAGATGAGGTGGAACTATGAGCCAGGTCCGAGCAAGCCATATTCTGGTCAAGGAGAAGAAAGCCGCTGAGAAGCTGAAATACGAGCTTGATTCCGGAGCGAACTTCGCGATGCTGGCCAAGAAGCATTCGATGTGCCCGAGCGCAGAGCAGGGGGGCGATCTGGGGTTCTTCGGGAAAGGCCAGATGGTCGCTGAATTCGAGAAGGCCGCGTTCTCCCTGCCTCCGGGCAAGGTCTCAGAGCCGGTCAAGACCGAGTTCGGATATCACTTGATCCTGGTTACCGCGAAACGGTGAGCAGGCACCCCCTGCTCCACGCACGCCGGAGGTAGCTTTTTAATCTATTTGTTTCATAATTTGTATTGGTGTGTATATGGGGAGGGTAAGCTACGTTTCACTTTTTGTATTGCTGATGGCGCTCGCATCCGTCAGCTTCGCTGAGCTGATACAGTCCGGAGACAACGGCGCGTCTTTCGCTAACGCGACAGCGGCCGCCAAATGCAGAGAGCCTGATGTGCAGGCTGTCTACAAATGCCTCGGTAACATAGTCAGGGTCGTCTCCAGCGTCCCTGGAGAGGGATCCACGTTCTACAAGCCTGAGGGCAAGGTGGTCCGCTGTCCGGTCGTGCAGCCGACGCAGATGGGCGCCGAATGCCTCCAGATGCTCACCCCGAACTACTGCCCCGTCCAGGCCGAATGCGGCGCTGCGCCGGTCCCGCAGGTGTTCCCGGGCCAGAACGATACCGCCGAGCAGAAAGGAGATGCCGATTATTACGTGGTCCCGGGAAAGGCGGCCACAGAAGCGGCGAACCTCACTGATGCGCCCCAGGCACCCCAGCCGAAGCCTGATCCGCCGAAGAAGGCGAGCCAGCTGAAGGGCAATGATCTTGAGGTTCCTTCGCCCCCGAAGAACAGCCTCGATACCCCGGTCAATTACCTTGTTTATGTCGTGCTCCTCCTTGGAGTGGGGGCCGTCGGCGTTCTTTTCATGCTGTTCCGCAACAGCATAGCGGACGAAGAGGAGGCCTAGAGCTCCGAGAACGATCTTGCTATCTTTTCCTTTTCATCCTTTACGAATTCCGATCTGGATACCGTGATCTTCCGTTTCAGCCGCGGCCGGTCTGTCGACCGGAGAGTCCCCCATATCTCCTTTGTGAGCTTGATCCCGAGCAGCCGCTCACCTTCTTTCAGCGTGAGGTTCCGTAAGGTCTTTCCGGCCTTCTCGCAATAGTGCACAAGCATTCCAGAGCGCTCATGGGCTTCCCTGAACGGGATCCCCTTCATCGCCAGATGGTCGGCGATCTCGGTCGCCTGCGCGAAGCCCCGGTCGAGCTCATGAAGGATGCTTTCGCTGCGGAAGGACAGGCCGCGGACGACCATAGTCATCGCACCGAGGCTTGAGGAAGAGGTCTCGAAGCCGCACATCAGCGCGAACTTGGTCTCCTGCATATCGGAATGGTAGCCCGAGATGAGCCCTTTCAGCGCCACGAGGCAGTGGTTCAGGTTGCCGTATACCCGGCCGCTCCGGCCCCGGATCAGCTCGAGGATGTCGGGGTTCTGCTTGTTCGGCATCATGCTGCTGCCGGTGGTGTGCTCCTCGGATATGGAAAGGAGCCCCTTCTCGGAGAGCCAGATAAGCTCCTCCGAGAGGCGCGAGAGCTTGCACATCAGAAGGGACAGGCAAGAGAGGGCCTCGGCTTCGCACTCCCCCCTCGAAGAGATAGCGTCCAGCTCGTTCTCCTGGACCGAGCTGAAAGCGAGGAGGCGCGCGGTCTCCTCCCGGTCTATCTTCCATGGGGTGCCGGCGATCGCGCATGCGCCGAGGGGGTTCCGGTTGACGCGCTTGTACGCGTCCAGAAGGCGTTCCTTGTCGCGCCCTAGCGACTGCACCCAGGCGTCGCACCAGAAAGACGAGGTTATAGGCTGGGCCACCCGCGTATGCGTATAGGCGACCATGGGGCCGTCCATGGCACCGAGCTCAGCGAACGCGTCCTGCAGATCCTCGATCAGGCTCACCACAGAGAGTATCTGGTCCCTCAAATAGAGGCGCATGTCGAGGAGGACCTGGTCGTTCCTAGAGCGCGCCGTGTGCATCTTTTTCCCGGCCGGGGTTATGGCGGTCACTGCGGTCTCCACGTTCATGTGGACATCCTCGAGGCGGGGATCAAGGACGAATATGCCTTCTTTCCAGTCCCGGTAGATGGTTCGCAGGGCTTTCGAGATCTCCTCGTATTCCGAGGTGGAGAGGATCTCGCGGTGGTAGAGCATCCGCAGATGGGCCAGGCTGCCGATGATATCGTACGGGACCAGTTTCTGGTCGAGCCGGATGTTCTCGCCGCTGTTGAACTCTATCGTCTCCTTGGCCGGGCCTTTCTTGAACCGGCCCCCCCACAGCATCTTCTTCATCTGACACTCTCCTGCGGCTGCCGTCCGCCCTTCGGGCGAGCCGGCCGGGCCTGGGTTAGCTATCGGGCTTACCCTTTTTCTTCCTGTGGGTTATGGCATGGTGGGCCATCAGGCGGACGGCGTTTATCTTTATGAATCCGATCGAGTCCTTCTGGTTGAATCCGCCCTCGATATTCATGCTTGAGAGATCCTTGTCATAGAGGGAGCTCGGTGACTCGCGCCCTTTGACCATCACGTTGCCCTTGTAGAGCCCCAGATGGACTACGCCGTCTATGAGCTCCTGGCTCTTGTCGATCGCGGCCATCAGGAAATCCATCTCCGGGCTGAACCAGAAGCCGTTATAGACCAGCTCTGAGAATTTAGGCTCGAGCATGTCCCGCAGGCGCATCACCTCCCGATCCATGGCGATCGCCTCTATGTCCATATGGGCGGCCCGTAGGATCGTCGCCCCCGGAGTCTCATACACGCCTCTGGATTTTATCCCGACGAAGCGGTTTTCAACGATGTCGATCCTCCCTATCCCGTTCTCGGCTCCGACCTTGTTTAGGAACGTGAATATCTCGAGCGGATCCGTCTTCGTCTCATTCGCGGCCTTGTCGACGACCTTCACCGGAAGCCCGTCCTTGAAATGTATGTCGATCTCAGTCTCGGAGTCAGGCGCGTCCTTCGGGGATTTCGTCCACTCGAACATGTCGGCGGCCGGGCCTGTTGCAGGGTCCTCGAGGACGCCTGATTCATAGCTGATGTGCATCAGGTTCGCGTCCGTGCTGTAAGGCTTCGCGTGCGTCGCCTTTATCGGGATCCCCTTCTCCTTTGCGTAGTTTATCAGGTCGGCCCTTCCCTTGAATCTCGACAGGAATTCCTCGTCCTTCCAGGGGGCGATGACCTTTATCTTCGGGTTAAGGGCGTAATAGGTCAGCTCGAAGCGGACCTGGTCGTTGCCTTTGCCTGTCGCCCCGTGCGAGACGAATTCCGCCTTCTCCTTCTCGGCGATCTCCATCTGCTTCTTCGCGATCACCGGCCGGGCGAGGGATGTTCCGAGGAGGTACCGGCCTTCATATATCGCATTCGCCTTTATCGCCGGATAGATGAAATCGGTCACGAACTCGCGCTTCAGGTCCTCGACATAGACCTTCGATGCGCCGACCTGGAGTGCTTTCTCCTTGGCGGCCTGCAGGTCTTCCTGCTGGCCGACATCCGCGATGAAAGCCACCACGTCGTAGCCTTTCTCGACGAGCCATTTGAGGATGCAGGACGTGTCCAATCCTCCCGAGTATGCCAATACCACTTTGCCTTTCATCTCATCGCCTCGCTTATCTGATGATTGTCTTGGGGAGGGCTGCCACATCCTGCGCGATCAATGCCGCTTTCGATGGCTCGAGCCCGTACCAGTAGATCTTCCAGCCGCCGGTCTCCATGCTCCCCTCGCTGTTCCTCTCATACCAGCAGTTGCATGGATTGGCCGGCGACGCTCTCCATATCAGAGTCGGATGATAGCTTTTAATTGATTGCCAGATCGCTCTCCCGAGGCCGTTCCCCTGGGCCTGCGGAGAGACGACGAACTTGTCCAGGTAGGGGACCCCGGCGATGCTCTTGAGGATCGCCGCCCCGAACGCACCCTCGGCGAGTATCACCTTCTCCGCAGGATTATCGAAGTAATCTGAGGACAGCTTCCGGCCGAAGCTCTGCTCGATGAGCTTGCGCAGCTGCGCTCTATCTAGTCCCTCGTATCCTGGATAGACCTTCAGCCCAATGCAGGCCCGATGGGGGTTATCGAGGAGCGGGGGTCCGAAGGCTCCTTTTGGCTGGAAGGGGGGTGATGGGGGGGATGCCGGATGTGCTGTCAGTTGTCTCATCGGATACGCGCCTCAGTGTTCCCGCTCCAGGGGGGCGGTGCAGCATCTCGGCGCACCTTCACCGCTCAATATCCCGTCGAACGGGATCTCGATGACCTTGAAGCCGATCTTGCGCAGGGCAACGTTGACCTCACGCGCGGCCGTTGTGGATATCACGGTCTCGGGATTGACATAGACCAGGTTCGCCCATCCGAGATAGTGCTGGTCGTGGGGAACCGGTATCATGTGCCCGACCGAGAACCGGTCTGCGATGGCCCGGATCATTTCCTTGTCCTTATATAGGTCGGGGCACACCGTCATCGTCCGCATCTTCCCCCGGCCTCCGATAGTCGTCGCGTAGTCCAGATGGAGGGTTCCTTTCACGAGCGGCACCGGGATGATTTCCTTGTCGCTGATGATCTTCCGGAGTGTCTGGACCGCCATCATGTTCGTCCGGTCTCCTAGGCCCACCAGGACAGCTTCGGGGAACACGAGTATGTCGCCTCCTTCGATTATGTCCCCGTTCCGCCACGGATTCACGGTACCTGATACGTCGGTGGTCTCGGGCCATCTCTTCCTGTGCTTGAATCTCGCGCTGAAAGCGGTCTGGCCGATCACGAAGACAGAGTCCCGCTGGTAGACCCCTTCGCTCAGCCGTGGTTTCGGCTTGACGGATATGACCTCCGCCCCTTCGGATGTGAGCGCATCGACCAGCATGTCATGCTCTTCCTTGACCTGGCTCACCGATGGCGGATCGTGCGTCCTCTGCAGCTGATTTATCGCGGTCTTGCTGGTCCAGCTTAGGAAGTCCGGCGGCTGGACAAGGACTTTCTTCAGTTCGCCGTCCTCAGACTGGCATCTGATGCTCGTGCCGAGGAGGTTGATGCCCTCGCTATGGAGCTTCCGGCCCCGGAACGGCGGGTTCTTGCCCCCCGCTTCAGGTCTAGCGATCGTAGTGAGCTGGTTCATATAAGGCACTCTCTGGTGTCCTCTCAACGCAGCGGAATACCCTTATAAGCATTCCGTGAAATATGTTACAAATATAGATAAGATTGTTACAAATAGAACAACAACGAAGGAGGGACGCTCCTTACTAGGGTGGGTGGCATGGAGAACATCTCGCAGCTGGTCTGGCTATATGTGAAGCAGAGGCCGTTCCTCAAGGAGGTCATAAGGCAGGGGGTGGTCAACTACTCGGCCCTCGCAAGGAAGATATCGATGGAGGCTTTCGGGGATGAGAGGAAACAGGATGCAGTGAAGATGGCCCTGATAAGGATGGGGGGCCGGATGGACCAGCTCGAATCGGACCTCGAAGGCAAGATCCTCTCCGTCCTGCGGAAGAGCTCGATGGTGATGAAGAACAAGGTGGCGGTCGTGATTACGAAGCGCGAGCTGGACGGGGTATCCCCGCTGTCCCACATCAAGTCAGGCAGGCACATGACTTACATCATCGAGCAGAGGGAGCTTGAGAGGATCCATGTCCGCACCATCTGGAAGAGCGAGGATAACCTGAACCTCATAACCATCGAGAGCCCGCAGGAGGTGGAGGAGGTCCCGGGAGTCATATCATACATCCTGGGTGCGCTCGCCTCGGAGGGTATCAACGTGGTGGAATTCATCTCGTGCTATACCGACACGATCCTTGTGGTGAAGCAGTCCGATACCGAGAAGACTTACAGGATCCTCTCCAGCATAATGGGTTAGCGGCGCATGGCCGGGCCGGCCGATCTTTCGCCGGTGATGCGGCTGTTTATATACCTGAGCGCCGCTTCGGGCCGCTCCATCTTCGCAACTATCTCAAGGAGGAGCCGGACCGACTGGTTGTCGGTCATCCTGCGGAATTCCTCGGCCTTCCTGGCCGCTTCCGCGGTCTGGGCCGCGTTCCACCTCGGATGTGTGGAGCGTAGGATGCCTTCGATATCCACCGGGCTCTGGTCCCGTTCCCTGGCAAATGGTCCGACGCTGATCACCGGCACCGGGAGCCGTGCGTTCCTTGTGTGGGGCCATCCGAGGGCGTCTATAAGCATGCCTGAGACGTTCCGGTCCTTTTTCCGGCTTATGATGGCGCCATGGGCGATGTGGTGTACCTGCTCCGCGGCTTCGCTTTCGCTCATGACCGTCGCCGCGATGGAAGACATGGTGTCGTTCCTTGACATCGCTCCCTGGAGCTCGTCTTCCAGGGCTTTCCTTGCAGCCGCGGAGACCGGGTCTTGCCCGCTGATCCGCTGGATCAGGTCGGCCATGAAATTGCGGACGATCATCCTGCCAAGCCCCTGGAAGGTCGTGAGATCGTTGAAAGGCTGGGACAAAGAGCGGAAAAGGCCTCTTAGGTACTGCTCGGTGCACCGCTCCCGCCCGATCTGGGAGCGGATGGCCAGCGCCGGCATGGAAGCCGTGCCGGTGAGCTCGGGCATCAGCGATTCAAGCCGCCTCAGTATCCGCTCGGACCGCACGAAAAGATGGCCTTCCCCGGCTGCCTGGAGCAGTTCGTCGGCAAGCGCCGGTGAGATCGTCCTTATCGTATCGACTGCGTCCGAGAATGACGCCTCGCCGAGGTTCATGGCATATCGGGACGGTTCGGTCATCATCAAAGAGGATGGAGGATGGATGATTTAATCTCATCGTTGCGGGATGAGAGGATCGATCGCGGGAACGGGCCCGGGGGGATTTGAACCCCCGACCTACAGCTTCCACCTTTTGGGAGAAGGTGGAGCCGTAACAGGCTATTCATCCCTCGCCCAACAATAGAAGGCTGCCGCTCTATCCAAGCTGCTCTCCGCTTTTTTGGAAAACGCGGCCAAAAACAGGCTTGCTGATCTCGTTTATCGAAACATGCAGGTGCGAGCCGTTAGGCGAGCGGACCGGCATAACAAAACCCGGGTGGGTTTTGCAACAGCACGTTTTGGGCCGCCTTTTTCTAAAAGGCGGAACTGAGCTACGAGCCCTTGATTAAAAGCAGTGTTTTAGTTTAAAAATTAATTAGTCCTCGTCCCCTTCGTCGCCCCAGTCTTCGTCCTCGAAATCGTCTTCTTCGTAGTCCTCTTCTTCATCGGCGCGAAGCGGCATCATGGGACCCACAAAAAGGATCACTCGTCGTCCTCTTCCTCCTCTCCCCATTCATCGTCGTCGCTGTCCTCGTCTTCCCAGTCTTCTTCTTCATCGATTCGCAGTGGTTTCATTATTTCACCTGAAAGTTGATGGTATAACGTAGAAATCCTTTTAAAGGCACCCGATGGCCGAAGGCAAAGGCAGTTATATTTTTTCCCAGGATGTCATCTGATGGACATCATAAGGCTGACGTGGGATGCGACCATAGGTTTGTGCGAGCAGCTGGCGGCGAGGATCGACTATCGGCCGGATATGGTGATCGGGCTCTCCAGGGGAGGCCTGGTCCCGTGCAGGATCCTCTCCGATATCCTCGGGGTCGAAGATGTCGGGATACTCGGCGTCAGGTTCTACAAGGCGATGGGCAAGGCCTCGGGCTTCCCGCAGATAACCCAGGAGCTGACGATGGATCTTGGAGGCAAGAGGGTGCTGCTTGTCGACGATGTCGCAGACACAGGCAGAAGCCTCATGGTGGCCAAGGAGTACCTGAGGAGGAAGGGGGCGGCGGAGATAAAGGTCGCGACACTGCATTATAAGCCCAATTCGGTGTACAGGCCTGATTATTTCATCAAGGCCACTGTTTCATGGATAGTCTATCCCTGGGAGATCCACGAGATCGAGCGTGAGCTTGCGCGCTCAAAAGGCTAGTGTGCCTTTCACGACCGTGTTCATCTTCTTATCGCGGTATCTGAAGCGGATCAGCAGGTCATCCACCCCTTCGAGCGCTTCCAGGAATTTGATGCACGGGATGGGTTCTCGGGCCTGGACGAACCTGGAGACGGTGCGGGCTTCCAGGATGAGCTTCAGCCCCATCCTCCCGCTCATCTGGCGCGCGTCGTCTAGCAGTGTCAGGCCGAACGCGACACGGTGCTGGTTTATGCCATGCGGCTCGCTGAGAAGCGTGACCGGTTCTGTTGCGCCGGGCTGGATCGCGTTCCTCACCCTGAAGAAGCCGCGGTCGCCTTCAAGCAGGTAGCTGGCCACCAACGCGAACTCAGGCCCGATCTGGAAAAGGTCCTTGGCCGGGCCCGGGGAGAAGCCGTCGATGAGGACCTCGGCGCTGATCCCCCTCTTCGGCCTATGCGATGGATTGCTCTGGACACGCATGAACATGGGTAGATAATGGTCATTTAAGGTTTAAAATGAGACTTACTTGAGCCTGACGGCTTCCAGGTCGGCAAGCGCCCTCGAATCCTTCCTCAGCATCATGCCGATGGAACGGGCGAACTCCTCGGTCTTTCCCCAGTCGCCGTGCATGGTCATCACGCGCTCAGGCAGTGGGCGGAGGTTCTTCAGGTAGGCCATCAGCTGCGCGCGGTCGGAGTGGCCTGAGAAGCCCTCCACGGTCTCCACGCGCATGTTGATATTGAGCGTCTTCATCTTCCCGTCGTCTCCGAGGATGGGCAGCTCCTTCATCCCCCTCTGGATCTTGCTCCCCAGGGAGAGGGCGCTCTGGTATCCTACGAAAAGGAGGGCGTTGTTGGGATCGTCGGCCATCAGCTTGAGGTACTCGTATGAGGGCCCTCCTGAAAGCATGCCTGACGGGGCGAGCACGATGGCCGGCTCCCCGTTCACGATCTCTTCCCGCGAGAGGCCCTTGGCCACCCGTATCAGCGGGGATTCGAAGGGGCTCCGGTCCGAGAGTATGCGCCTCTGGAGCTGCTCCCGGAGGTATTCGGGATATGCCGTATGGATGGCGGATGCCTCCATGATCATGCCATCGATATAGATCGGGATGTTGAAATCAGGCTCTCTCCGGGCCATCTCTTCGAGGACGAGCATCATCTCCTGGGCGCGGCCGACCGCGAAGACCGGGATGAGGACCTTCCCTCTCTTCGCCGCGGTCTCCTTTATCACCTGGAAAAGCCGTTTCTCGCTGTCGAAGCGGTTCACAGATATGTCGTTGCGCCCTCCGTAGGTGCTTTCGATGAAAAGAGTCTCGAGGCGGGGGAAATGGGTGTTCGCAGGGTCGAAGAGCCTTGTGAAACCGAACTTGATGTCGCCTGAATAGACGAGGTTGTGGGCCCCTTCGCCGATATGGAGGTGGACGCTCGCGCTGCCGAGCATGTGGCCGGCGTTGTAGAGCGTCATCTTGATCTCGGGGGTGATATCGACCACCTCTTCGTAATCGACGGTGATCACATTCCGAAGCTCCTTGTACACATCTTTCTTCGTGTACGGAGGATCCACGTTGAATGCCTTCTTGCACAGATTGAGGTAATCCTGCTGGAGCAGGACCATGAAATCGCGCGTCGGAGGGGTGCAGTACACAGGCCCGTCGTATCCGTACGCGAACAGATATGGGAGGAACCCCATGTGGTCCATGTGCCCGTGGCTGATGACGACAGCGTCTATGTCCTTGAGCGAGAAGCCGGTCATGTTGAGGTAAGGATAAGCCTTCGTCGGGTCCCCTGTGGCCGGGTTGACCCCGACATCGATGAGGACTTTGCTGTTCGGTGTCTGGACAAGGAGGCAGGATCGGCCCACCTCCCTGAAACCTCCGAGGGCCATGACGCGGATCCAGTCGCCTTGCGGCGCAGACTGGCAGATCTTCTTGCCTATATTGACCAGGAACTTCTTCCTTTCCCCGGCCTCGAGGGCATTTATCTTGCGGACGCCGTCCAGGGTAGCTGAGGGCATCGTCGGCGCCCTCAGGGTCACCGGAGCCCAGCTCGTCTGGAGCATGATCTCCTTGAGGATGACGCCGCCCTTCCCTATCACAAGGCCCGGTTTGATAGCCTCGATGCGGACCTCGCACATCTCAGGCACGAAGATGATGTTCTTGATGTCGGCTTCCTTGGGGACCAGCCTCTCGATCGTGGCCTTGGCCTCGTCTACGTTCGAGAGGCCGCTTGGGTCCACCCTGATCGTGACCTTCTTCTTGAGCGCGCTCGCGAGCTCCTTGATCAGGCGGTCGTTCGAATAGAACGCCTTGATGTTCTTGATGTATATCACGGTGGAGAGGCCTTCAGGCTCCACTTTGGTGACCTCGCAGTCCGGAGGCATGATTTCGGTGATTTTCTTCACGATGTCTTTATAGTGCAATGGCAACACCTCGAAAATTATTCTGCTGGAGTTATCGGTATTTGATAAAAACAAGAAAGAAGAACAAAAAACGGAGGATTATCAGGAGTTGAGGATCTTCGAGACCTCTTCCTTCTCGTATCTCTTGAAGCCGGCCTTGGTGATAGACACGAGGTCGACCCTTTCACCGCTCGCCGCGTCCCTTTTCATTGCGGCGCTGACGGCTTTCGCCGCGATCTGGAGATTCGCCGGGATATCGCGATCATGATGATAGAGCTCTTCGAGGACACCGTATGCGATCGGGGATCCGCTGCCTGTGGAGGTGAGCTTCTCTTCGGTTATCCCCCCGAGCATGTCCACCGAGAAGAGCCTCGGTCTCTCGTCCATCCCGCCTATGAGCAGCTGGACGAAGAACGGATAGAACTTATACTGCGTGAGTATGTTTGCGAGCAGGGTGGCCGCCGCTTCGACTCCGATCTGCTTCTCGTGCTTGAGCTCGTAGAGCTTTATCTCGGAGGTCATCCAGCGTATCAGCGTCTGGGCGTCTCCCACGCCGCCGGCGATCGTCATGCCGATGCGGTCGCTGACCGGGTAGATCTTGTCTATATCCTTGCTCGCGATGAGATAGCCCATCGTGGCTCTCCGGTCGCTGGCGAGCACCACCCCATCCTTGCAGACAAGGCCAACCGTAGTGGTTCCGGTCTGCACACCTTTCGGCTTTGCGCTATCAAATTCCATGGTTATCACGGGAGAACAAGCTATTGGTCTATTCTCAATAAGAATGTTTTTAAAACAATGTATGAAGAAATCTCGGTAGGCTCTTCTGTTACAGATAATGGATATAAGTATTTATAAAAGGGCGCTTTCGGCCTTCTCCGGCACAGGGCGGCCAAGGGACTTCATGAGCGCAGGCTCGAG
The DNA here is from genome assembly GCA_046331685.1 of Candidatus Micrarchaeia archaeon. Classification (GTDB taxonomy): domain Archaea; phylum Micrarchaeota; class Micrarchaeia; order Anstonellales; family Bilamarchaeaceae; genus Bilamarchaeum. The sequence continues at coordinate 21,465 of JAXLQI010000008.1, forward strand.
CCTGAGGCTGATGGAGAGGAGCGCTATGAATATGACGAGCACGGCCGCCACCTCCTCGATCTCCGATATGCCGAGCGGAACGATCCCGAAGAATGAGTTGAGCGGGGAGTAGATTATCAGCGCCTGGAGGGCTATCGATGAGAATACGGCCAGGTGGAGCCATCTGTTCGAGCGGAGGCTCGAGCCGTATCTGAAGCGGACTGCATAAACTATGAGCATCTCCAGGATGACGAAGGTGGTGAAAAGGACTGACTGCGCCTTCACCGCGTCCCCGAGGCTTATCATATGGTAATAGACCGCAAGGATAGCGGCCGTTGCGCTCAGGCCGATGGACATGAGCAGGTAGCTGGTTTGCATGTCGATCATCCGCTCCTCTTTGCGCCGGGGCTTGCGTTCCATGATCCGGCCCTCCGGGGGGTCCACTCCGAGGGCGAGCGCCGGGAGCCCGTCTGTCACGAGGTTGATCCACAGCAGCTGAATGGCGATCTTGGGCGAGATGCCCAGGGAAGCGATCGTCGCGATGAATACGATGAGGACCTCGGCGATGTTCGCTCCGAGGAGATACACCACGAACTTGCGGATATTGTCGAACGTCCCCCTCCCCTCGGCTATGGAATCCCGTATCGCTGTGAAGCTGTCATCGAGGATGATTATATCGCTCGCCTGCTTCGTGACCTCGGTCCCGCGGATCCCCATGGCTATGCCGACATCTGAGTTCTTGATCGCGGCGGCGTCGTTCACCCCGTCGCCGGTCATGCAGACTATATGGCCGTTCGCTTTCAGAGCTTTGAGGAGCATGACCTTGTGCTTGGGGCTTGTGCGCGCGAAGATGTCCGTCCCCTCGGCTGCCCGGACCAGCCCACGCTCGTCCAGGGCATCCAGCTCCGTCCCGGTCAGGCTGGCCCCGGCGAAGCCGAGCTCGCGCCCCACAGCCTCTGCGGTGTGCCTGTTGTCGCCGGTGATCATGATCACACGGATCCCTGCGCGCCTGCAGTCTTCCACTGCCTCCTTCACCCCGGAGCGGGGCGGGTCCATCATCCCCATCAGGCCGAGGAAGACCATGCCCGTCTCGGCATCCTCCCCGAACGATGGTGGATCGTCACGGAAAGCGAACGCGAGGACCCTCATAGCGTTCCCCGCCATCCGGTTGTTGTGCTCGATGATTCGTTTCCGCGATTCCGCGGTCAGCCTGCGGACCTGCCCTTTCTCCATCATGCGGTCGCAGCGGGAGAGTATCACTTCCGGCGCTCCTTTCGAATACGCCGATGCAGCTCCGCCGTTCCGGTTGAAGGTGGTCATCATCTTCCGCTCGGCGGAGAACGAGACTTCCCCCACCCTCCGGTTCTCTCTCCTTATGGATTCGGCATCGAGGCCGGCCTTGTAAGCCGGGATCAGCACGGCGATCTCCGTCGGGTCCCCCTTGAACGATCCGCCCGCCTCCCTCGCGTCATTGCACAGGATGGCGCATCTGAGCATCGGGCCGAGGTCGCCGAGGTTCCCCCCTTTGGATGTGAAATGCCCTCCCTTGTCGTATCCCTTGCCCGTGACCTCCCAGTGGATCCCGTCGAGATAGACCTTTGTGACGGTCATGACGTTCTCGGTGAGCGTCCCGGTCTTGTCGGTGCAGATCACATCGACCGACCCGAGGTCCTGGATGGTGGAGAGCCTGCGCATAAGGACGTTCTGCCTCAGCATCCGGTTAGTCGCTATCGATAGCGCCAGGGTCACCACGGCCGGGAGCCCCTCCGGGATGGCTGCAACGCCGAGCGCGACCGCGGCTATGAACACGCCGATTATGTCCCCGGAGGAGAGGATGAGCCTGCTCGCCGCTATGACAACGAGAGCCCCGAGGGTTATGACCGATACCTTTTTCCCCACGTCTTCGATCTCGATCTGGAACCGGGTGACCTTGTCCGGAGCTTCCGATATCTCCTTCGCGATCTTCCCGATCTCGGTCCGCAGGCCGGTGCCGACGACGACCCCGGTCCCCCTGCCCCGGGTCACCACCGAGTTCATGAACACCATGTTGCTTCGCTCGGCGAGTGCGATGCCGCTCTTCAGCGTGTCTGCGCTTTTCCCGGACGGGACGCTCTCGCCGGTGAGCATGGACTCGTCGGCATACATCGAGAAGCATTCGATCAGGCGCGCGTCTGCGGCCACCTTGTCCCCTTCGGCGAGGATGAGGATATCCCCGGGCACGACAGAATCGGCCGCGATCTCCTCCTCGGCCCCGTTCCGGATGACTGTGGCGCGGGGAGCCGCCATCCTCGTGAGGGCCTCGATTGTCTTCTCCGCCTTGTATTCCTGCATGAAGCCGAACAATGCGTTCGCGACCACGATCGCGAGTATCAGGATAGCGTCGAGGATATCGGATTCCGCCGGGTTCAGGAGGCTTATCGCGAAGGATACGGCGGCGGCGAGGAGGAGGAGCGCGACCAGCACGTTCTTGAACTGGTTGATGAAGATGGAGAGCGGGGAGATTTTCTTCTCGATGGCGATGGAGTTGGGACCGTATTCGGCGAGCCGGTCCCTGGCCTCGTCCGCGCTCAGCCCGGCTGCGCTCGTCCCGAGCTTCTTGAGCGCCTTCTCGACGCCAGCCGCATGCCATTCCATTGTTGCCGATTGAAAAACAAGATTAATATGTGTTCCCTTCAGCCTGCCGAACCCAGGGTCTGGTTGCCGTGCTGTATCTTGAGCACCGTGGTCCTGAAGACGAGCGTCTTGTTGACTAGGGGAGGATTGGCATCGAGTGTGATATTCTCGTCGTTCTTGCCTATCACCTTCAGGAGCTTGGGCGTCCCGGTCTTCGGGTCGGGGAGCCCGTATGTCGCGTTTGTCTCGAGCATGTTCTCTATCGTCGCCGTGTAGTTGGAGAAAGCCACGACCCTCTGGGGAACGCCATTGTAAATGAATGATGAGTTCACCTGGGTCAGCGCGATGTAAGAGATGGTGACGTTCTCGTCGTTGTAATCCTGGATCGATACTATGCCGTATGGCGTGTCGAAGGAAGTGCCGTTCGAGAAAGTGATGTTCCGGTCCGTGAAGTACGAACGCGGGATGACCTCGAGCACGCTCTTGTTGTAATACCGCGGAACGACCACTATCTTGGCCGGATCGTAGAGGCCGTAGCCGTGCTTGGGATCGACGACGATGGTCGCGGTCTCGTTCACCTTCATGCCGATGACGCCGACCACGAAGCCTTCGATGACGCCCTTGTTGATCTGGACGTCAAACTCGAACGGGGCATAACGTCTCTTGGGGTTCAGTATCCCGGATTCGTTAGCGAGGGTGGCGTTGGTCGTGTCGATCACCTTGCCGTCCACCGTGAGAGTATAGTTCACCCATACATGGTCGCCCAGGCTGATCGAGTAGTCAGGCGGGAGGGCGGGATTCGCCGGAGGCTGGGAAGCTGGGTTGGACTTATTCGATGCGTTCGGAGAGGACATCTCGGGGCTCTTCGAATTGTTCGCCAGCTTGGGCGGCACGGCTGTGCAGCCTGAAAGCAGGATCGCCAATAATGCAACCGCAATGAACGCACGCATCTCAATCAACCTCCGTTATTCAGCATGAACCGGGTGGACCGGAGTCCATTCCCGGCCTATTGGGGTCACGGAGATTTGAACTCCGACATGCAGTTTTCGCGGCTGCGTTTCCCCGTTTTGCAACGGGGAGTTGATCTGGAGACTGCCGCGCTACCAGGCTGCGTGTTCTTTCAAACATTACGCCATAACCCCGGGCTTTGCTTAGCGCTAAAACTGCCGGTTTTAATGCAACCAGATTGCTCGCTCACAGTTTAAATGGATTTCTGAAAGCTGCGGCCCGGGGCCTGCCATGGCCAGAACGAATAAAAAGCGGCGGAGGGAGATAACGCCATGGACGCGCGCGGGTTTCTGGTCAAGAGCGCCTCGGAGAGAGGGACTGTCCTCTGCTTCGGCGTGGACCCGGATATGGTAAGGATCAGCAATATCTCCACCGGTGTCACGGTCGAAGGGGCGGTCGGGCCTTTCTTCCACGAGATCATCGACAGGCTCCTCGAAGAGAACGCGATCTCCGCCATCAAGCCCAATTACGCGTACTTCGCCCAATACGGCTTCGACGGGTTGTTCGTCCTCGAGGACCTGATCCAGAGGTATAAGAACGCGGTGCCGGTCATCCTGGACGGGAAACGGGGGGACATAGGGAAGACCAGCGAGGCCTATGCGAGAGAGGCGTATGATTTCTGGGGGGCGCATGCGGTGACGGTGAGCCCGTACATGGGATATGATTCCGTCGCCCCGTTCCTGCGGGAAGGGAGGCTCGCCTACGCATTATGCCGGACATCGAACAAAGGGGCGGAGGATTTCCAGGAGATGAGATGCGGCAGGAAATCCCTGTACGAGCATGTCGCCGTGAAGGCGGCCGGATGGGGGTGCGGTCTCGTGGTCGGTTCGACGAGCGATGCCATCAGGAAGATCGTGCGGGCCACGAAAGGCGAGTCGCCTCTCCTGATCCCCGGGATCGGATCCCAGGGGGGGGATCTCGGCATGGTGATGGACGCGCTGGGTGCCGACCCCATGGCCCACAGGATAAACGCGTCCTCGTCGATATCGTATTCTTTCGAGAAACGCGGGGGAAGGCCGGCCGAAGCCGCGCTCAAGGAAGCGTCCTCCCTCAATTCCGTGATCAGGAAGAGTCTCCGTGGCTAGCCGATCTTCAGGGCATTGAGGAAAGCCGAGACGATGCCCCAGTTGACGATGACAACATATAAGATCAGCAGCACGATGAGGAGGTAGATGATCCTCACCGGTTTCTTCGTGAGATACCTGAAGGCGGACCTGAGGGGTTTCACGACGATGAGTCCGAAAGCCTTTATGAGGAACCGCAGGACCGATAGGATCCCTCCGAGCGCCCGGTCCAGGAGTGTGGGACCATCGCTCCTCGGGGCCTTTTTCTCGGCGGCCGCTTCCCTGGCCTTCAGGGGTTGCTCCTGATGGGTTCTCTCCGGCCGGGATGGCGTTCTCTGGACGATGGGAACGGCGCCGGCCTTTCTTTCCTGGGGTTTGGCTTTCTTCGGTGGCGCTTTGGAGTATTTCTTGACAAGCTCCTGGTCGGTCGCTTCCATGAGGGTACGGTCGTCGACGACGCTCATCGTTGTCGCAGGCGCGAAGACAGTGACTTCGGCAGGTTGGGTCTGGTTGCCGGCCTGGTCGAGCGTGGACAGGAGCGCCACTCCTGGAGGCAAGGTCTTAAGCGTCTCCATTACATCGACGCTGGATTTCGGGAAAGAGCTGGACAGGGCGCGGAGGCGCGCGTTCCCCTTCTCTGTGAACACCTTCTGGGAGAATACGATCTTGGTGGCGAGCTGGCTCAGGATCTCGTCGGGGAGGTCGGTGACATCCTGGGTGACGAAGAATACGGCCACACCTTTAGAGCGGATCTGCTTCAGCATCGTGACCATGCTGTCGCGGAGCGACTTGTTCGCATCCTTGAACAGATAGTGAGCCTCGTCGAAAAAGATCACGAATTTCGGCCGCGGCAGATCTCCGGCTTCAGGCAGGACGGCGAACAGCTTCTGGAGCAGGAACGCCGGGGCCATCGTCACGGCCATGTCGGTGCGGACGTCAGAAAGGTTAAGGACGTTGAGCCCCCCTAGGTCCTCCAGGCGGAGCGAGGGGGTGCCGAACATCCTCCCCAGTCCGGCATCGGCCATCCCGATTATCTTCCTCTGGATGACCGACACGCTGGATTTGCTGATACCCCGCTCCCCGCGGTCCACGATCTCATCTAGAACGTCGAGGAGCTGGTCGGGGGTATCGAGGGGGAGCCCTTTCTTCCTGGCATAGGAGAACGCGATCGCGAGATGGCTCTCCTGCGTCGGATTCAGGCTCAGGAGGCGGGAGAAGAGCACGCTCCCGACATTGCCCACCGAGAAGCGGAAGGGGATGAACCGGTCGCTCACGCTCCAGTAATTGGCGCCCATGACGGAGGGCTCGAACGGCGCGAGCTTGTTCCTCTGGTTCCACTTCGTCTCGGCTTCGGTCGGCTCCTCCGATTGCTCGAACGCCGGCACGCAGAAGCCGCTCGCGTCGCCCTTCACATCAGAGACGAAGACATGCACCCCGTCCGAGGCCAGCTGCTCCGCGAGGACCTGCATCGCCCGGCTTTTGCCGGTGCCCGTGCTGCCGGCTATCACCCCATGGCGCGTGAGATATCGGTATGGGATCTCGGCGACCCTGCCGTCTGCCTCGCCAAGTGCGATGCCGGTTTTTTCTTCCACTCCGAACCATACCGCAAGAGAGTTTTTAAGTTTTGACCGGCCAAGCTCGATTGCTTGCTGAGGTGGTGATGTGGGGATTCTGGATGCCTATTTCCCTGACCTGGACAGTATCGGTCTGGTTGTATTCATAGCGTGCGTATCGGTGACGATCGTGGCGAGGGGATATGCCGAGAGGGACAGGACGCGCAAGGTCGCGGGCCCCGATATCGAGAAGGCCGAGAGGTTCCGGAAGCTGTTCGTCCACAAGCTCCGCCTCGCTGAAGCGACCCAGAACCTGTCGGGCAAGGCCGTGCGTGAGGCTTACCGGAGGAACTGGATAGAGCACATGCTGAACAACAAGCAGTATGCCGAGATGCGGGAGATAATCAGGAATAACCTCATGTCCAGCGCCGCCATGATCTCGGCCCTCGTCGTCGTCCTGGGGTTCATAATATCCCAGTATGGGAGCATCAAGGCCACCGCATTCGTGACTAACCCCGAGCTGAAGGTATTCACCGTCGCCGCCGTGCTGTTCTATGCCCTTTACATGATGATAACCCAGATCCGCATGCTGATGTACCTGCCGATAATGAGCTGGGTGGATGAGGAGGTCATAGAAGCGATCGAAGGCACGGACAAAGTCACTTACATATCAAGGATGGTCGAGGTGTCATACGACCACTTCTCGAACTCCATGCGGGCGATATTCTATTCCGTCTGCTGCGCGCTATGGTTCGTGGATCCGGCGCTGTTCATCGCTTCCACCCTGGTGCTGAGCGCCCTGAACATCAAGGATGATTTCGAGCAGCGCAAGCCGGTCAGGTGAGCCCGCAAGTATTATAATAATCAGGGCAGCGAGAGATAACGGATGAAGCTTAACACTCCGCTCAAAGGCTCGCGGAAAGGGGACAACGGCAGGCTGCTGGTCATCGGCGGGAGCAGGGATTACCATGGGGCACCGGTCTTCTCTCTCTTGGCAGCCCGCAGGTTCGTGGATCTGCTCTATTTCCTTCCTGCGGAGAGCGATCCGTTCCTTCTTGGGGCGGTCAAGCAGATACCGGAGGCGATCGTCGTCGATCGTATCGACAGCCCGGCCATACGGAAACTGGACTGCGTCCTTTTCGGGATCGGGCTTTCTGACGCGGGATTCGACCTCAAGAGCCTCAGGGGCCTGGATGCCAGGCTGGTTATCGACGGGGATGGGCTGAAGAGGGTGAAGAGGGATATCCCGGCAGGGGCGATACTCACTCCGCATGAGAACGAGTTCAGGATGCTTTTCGGCGTGGAGGGTGATAAAGCTAACGTCAGGGAGATGGCCGGAAGGGCCGGTTGCGTCATACTGAAGAAAGGGCCGGTGGACATCATCAGCGACGGGGAACGCACCATCATCAACAAGACCCATAACCAGGGAATGACGAAGGGAGGGACCGGGGATGTCCTCTCCGGGCTCGTGGCAGCGCTGGCCTGCAAGAACGATCCGTTCGTCGCCGCGGCGGAAGGGGCACGGATTAACGGGATCGCCGGGGACATGCTGTTGAAGGGCTACGGATTCAATTTCTGCGCATCCGATCTGGCGGACATGCTGCCGAAAGCGGCGGCGAGGTCATGATATGGCGGTGAAGGATTTGACCGGCAAAGACCTGCCGGATTTCGATGCTGGTGCGTTCTCAGGCACCGGATTCCAGGCCACTAACATAGGCAGGGCCATAGAGATAATCAGGAAGATGAGGAAGGAGCATGCCACCATCTTCCTCACCTTCACATCCAATATGGTGGCTTCCGGCCTCAGGGGGCTGATAGCAGAAGCATGCGAGAGAAAGTTCGTCGATGCCATAATCACCGCTGGTGGCAGCCTGGACCATGACCTGATCCGGTCGGCGAAAAGATACGAGATAGGGGATTTCGTCATGGACGATGCGGCCCTTCACAAGAAGGGGACGAACCGGATCGGGAACATCCTTGTCCCGAACGAGTGCTATGTCTATCTCGAGGGGTTCATGAAAGGCGTCTTTGATTCGCTGTATTCGGCTGACAGGACCACTTGCCCGTCAGAGATCGCGAGGAAGATCGGTGAGAGGACGAAGCCCGATTCGTTCCTCTATTGGTGCGCGAAGAACAGCATACCAGTGTTCTGCCCGGGCATCACCGATTCGGCTATCGGGCTCCAGGCGTATTTTTATAAGCAGGGGAGGAAGGATTTCGCGATAGACGTCACGAAGGACATGGGCGCGCTCGCCCAGCTCTCCCTCAACGCAAGCAAATCCGGAGGGATAATCCTCGGAGGCGGGATATCCAAGCACCACGCTATCGGCGTGAACCTCCTCAGGGGAGGGTTCGATTACGCTGTCTACGTCACGACCTCCTCTCCGTGGGACGGCTCGTTGAGCGGCGCCCGGACTAACGAGGGCATCTCGTGGGGCAAGATTAAGGAGAAGGCCGGCCACGTGACGGTGGATTGCGATGCGAGCATAGCCTTCCCTCTTATAATTGCTCCCTTCCTTAAGTGATTCGATGATCGAACCCCTCCACTTCGTGCTCGCGTTCATCGCCGGGGTACTTGTCAAGCTCGTGGACGATCTGGAGGACGAGCGGAAGACGAGCAGCGCCCTCAAGTACCCGCTGGCCCTCGCTTACGGGCTCATCATCGGATACCTCATCGGCTCATCTGCTTTCTCGGTCCTTTTCCTCGCGGCGCTGATCGCGCAGGTATTCGCGAGGAAGATCGATACGATCTCCCACAAGATCGGATTCACGGTCGCTATCCTCTCGCTCCTCGCGTTCGGATTCCCGCCTCTCGACATACCCCTCTTCGCATTTTTCCTGATACTGGCGTTCCTCGACGAGGCGGATTTCCTCGGGAAACTCCATCCGATCACCGAATACCGGCTCGTCCTCAAGGCCGGTGCGCTCCTCATGGTGGCATTCGGGAGATGGGACTATTTCGCCGGGATCATATGCTTCGACATAGGCTATGAGGCCGTGCGACGTCTGACAAGGCATATAAAATAGAGTCAGCAAAAGACAAATCATGGAGGAGGCGCTTGATTTTGCCGTGAGATATCCATTCAGCGGCAGCGCCAGGAAGAGCATCGAGGGGATCGTCCTCACCGGGCGGATCGTGGATCTGGCGGTGGAGAGGATCCAGAAGGCCCTGCGCGGCGAGAGCGCGGCGAAGATGCTCCTCCATGAATCAGACAAGAAGGAGGAGATAGCCTCTTTCGCGGCCGCGAGGATGATTCTTGGCCATGTGCGGAACAATTTCCTCACGAACCGCTTCGCCGTAGCCGAATCCAAGGTTGTGAGGGGCCACCTTGACCGCTCGGACGGCAAGACGGTCGACATGGTGGCCGCCGAGTTCGGGATCCAGTGCTCGATGGACGGCCCGAGGGTGACGATAGATATCCCGACGTTCCTAAGATGCAGCCCCCGCTCGATCGACTACAAGCTCATCAACCGCAGGATAGTCGGAGGCCGCGTGGAGATAAACGAGGGCCAGAGGAAGAGGCTGATAGAGGAAGCGGTGAAGAGGCATAACGAGAATATCCCTCTTGTCCGGGATCCCCCGGACCTCATAAAGAGGGCAGGGGAGAAGCTCATTTCGGAGATGCCGAAAAGCGAGAACAGGTTCACGGTCAAGGTCGGCGATCATCCGCCCTGCGTGATGAAGCTCCTCGAAGAGGCGAAGAAGCATCAGAACCTTCCCCATCAGGCCAGGTGGTATCTGGCGACCTACCTGCTCGCGATCGGGATGAACGAGGACGACATCAACGGCGTGTATTCCGATCTTCCGGATTATAACGAGAAGGTCACCAGGTACCAGGTCGGCCACATCAAGAAGAAGGGGTATAACGTCGCCTCATGCTCCACCGTGATGACCTATGGCCTCTGCTGCGCGGTCTGCCGGATCGGGAGCCCCATGAACTGGCACACGCTCACCGAAGAGCGGAAGAAATCCATCAGGGGGGACGGATGATATGGCAGGCATGTCGGACGTCGCGCTCGTGAAGAGGATCTTCGTTTCATATTACGAGGGAGCCGATCTCGCGATACCAGGGATAGAGAAACGGGAATTCGGCTTCGGCAACATGAAGAAGATCGACGCGAGGCACCTCAATTTCGCGAGCGCCGGGGAGTTCCGCAGGTACCTCACGAGCAACACCCCGCTCTTCGTGTCCCACTCGACATCATATTACGAGTTTCCCGGCGCGACTCCGATACAGAAGAAGGTCTGGAGAGGGGCGGACTTGGTCTTCGACCTCGATATACATGCCGAAGGAAAATTCGGGGCGTACGCGAAGCTCGCAGAGGTGAAGGGCGACCTGGTCAGGCTTGTCAAGGATTTCATAAAGGGCGATTTCGGGATCAAAGATGAGCATATCGCCATGGTCTTCTCCGGGAACCGGGGGTACCACGTCCATGTCCGGGACCCGGCTTACTTCCCTCTGGGCGGCGAAGAGCGCCGCGAGCTGGTCGATTATGTCATGGGCCAGGGCCTCGATTACCTGCAGTTCTTCTCTTTCGACGACAAGAAACGGCTCCTCGGGCCGCGGCCTGACGAGGGGGGCTACCGGGGGCGGTTCGCGCGTGCGGCAATCGAGACGCTCCGCACGAAGCCGCTGGCCCTTTCCAAGAAATTCACGAACGAGAAGGACAGGGAGTTCTTCATCAGCGGGATAAACGAAGGCAACTGGAGCAAGACGACGCTGAACCTCAAGGATATGCAGGAGAGGCTGGCTGTCGTGGCCAAGGACCTTCCGATCAGCTCTGTGGATACCGATGTCGGCGTCACCCAGGACCTGAGCAAGCTCATCCGTGTACCCAACTCGATCCATGGGGAGACAGGCCTGGTGGCCAGGGTGATTCGGGACGTGGAGAGGTTCGACCCATGGCGGGATGCCTCTCTCAAGGAGGGCCCCCCGCTGAGCGTGCGTTTCACAGAGGATGTGCCGCGCCTGGACCACGTCTTCGGAGGGCTGGGGCCTTATAAGAAGGATTCCGGCATCGAGCTGCCGCAGGAGCAGGCGATCTTCTTCGTGCTGAAGGGCAGCGCGGTGTTCGACGCAGAGAAATGAGTGGAAAAAAAGATTATTTCTTGGGCCCGGGCCCGTCTTCCGCTTTGGACAGCTGGATCTTGGGCGGGATGAGCGGGGCAGTGAGTCCGAGGACCCTCGCGATGAGCGTGCCGTTCGCGCTTCCGCTGTAGTTCACCGCGCTGAGGACCACGCTGGCGTACTCGTCAGGGACTTTCTTCCCCTTCTTCCAAGTGTCGACGACCTCTTTCGCGAGTTTGGCCTCCTCTTTGGCCAGGATGACGCCCTTGATCTTCAGCTGGCCGACATTGTCGCTGTAATCGGCCGTATAGACGTAGGTTATCTCGATGTTCTCTTCCGCCATCTTGACCTCTTCAAGCTGGATGTTTATGTTCAGGCCCTTGATGCTCGTCTTCGGCACCCTGTTTCCGCTGACTTCTAGTATCCTTTCGCCAACAATCATCAGATTCGCCTCCAATAGTTAGTTAGCCAACAATCTGTAGGAATAAATATTAAAATCTACTCGAAACCCTGGCCGAAGCCGGAGGAAGCCCCGGGGGCGATTAGTGGAAGTCCACCTAATTAAAAGCTTTTCCGGCCAAGTCCTCAACCATGACTTCTTTTGACAAGATCCTATCAGAGAAATCCATCTTCAGGGATCTTTCAGTCCTCTCCCCGCACTATGTCCCCAAGGAGCTCCCTTTCCGGGACCAGCAGCTCCACGAGATAATGTCGGTGCTCTCTCCTGCCCTAAGGGGCCAGAAGCCGCGGAACCTCATCATCTACGGGAAGACCGGCACCGGGAAGACATGCACCACGAAGAAGGTGATGGAGGCCTTCGTGGCGGCGGTCGGCGGGAAGGGGGCGAGCATCCACTATGTCAATTGCAGGATATACAATTCACGCTACAGGATACTCCAGAAGATCCTGAAAGCGTATATGCCGGAGCTGGAGAAGGCCGGCTTCGGCCTCCCGTTCCTCTACGAGAAGCTGATCGAGATCGCTTCGAACGGCGAGCAGCTACTGATCGTCCTTGACGAGATAGACATGATCAAGGACCTCGACGAGCTTGTCTACACCCTGACCCGGTCCAACGACGAGATAAAGAAGGGGGGGGTGAGCATCATCGGGATATCCAACAAGCTCTCGTTCAAGGATTCCCTCGATCCCCGCAGCAAGAGCAGCCTGTATGAGACCGAGATGATTTTCCAGCCTTACACGGCCGAGCAGCTCCAGAGGATCCTGGAGCAGAGGATATCTGAGGGCTTCATGGAAGACGTCGTCGAGCCATCAGCCATCAACCTCGCCTCCGCGATCACATCGCAGGAGAGCGGAGACGCCAGATATGCGCTCAAGCTCCTGAATAAGGCGGGGGAGATGGTCCAGCAGGCGGGAAGGCGCAAGCTCACTGATGAGGACGTGGAAGCCGCGAGGAAAAGGGTGGAGGTGGACCTCACCCTGGAGACGATAAACACCTTGCCCGATATGCACCAGCTTGTGCTCTACTCGATCGCCGTCCTCTCCACATCAGGGAGCAGGTATTCACGCCTCGAGGGGGTCGAGAACGGTTTCCTTTTCTCCGGAGAGGTGTATGAGGAGTATGAACGCTCATGCAAGAGCGCCCGCAAAAGGCCCCGGAGCTCGAGATGGTACAAGGAATACCTCAACGACCTCGAGATGCTCGGGCTTATCGTGACAACGCCGAGCGGCAAAGGGGTCCGGGGGCAGACCACCCTAATCAAGATAGGCCCCGATCCGCAGTCCCTGATAAGCATCCTGAAGAAGAGCCTCTTCGACTCCTAGAACAATACCCTGCGGAAACCGCTTACCGACCCGCATTCTATATTCAGCCCTTCTGAGACCAGCATCCGTATCTTTTCGGCCTGGCCGTGGGCGAATCCGCCGACCCTGCCGTCGCTCATCACCACCCTGTGGCATGGGACGGACTGGGACCTGTTCCGATTCAGGGCGTTTCCCACGGCGCGGGCGGATCCGGGACGGCCTATCGCCAGGGCGATCCTGGAGTAGGTAGAGACCCGACCCCTCGGGATGGCCGCACAGGCCCGGAACACCATATCCTGGAAGGCGCTCGTCATTTTATCCCCTTAAGCTCGTCGACTATTCGCACCATGTTTATCTTCCCGTATTTCTCGACATGCACTATTCCGCGGTCCTCGAGCTTCTTCACGATCCGGTGCGCCTTCAGCCTCGACATGCCGGGAAGCTTCGCGATCTCGCTCTGGGTCGACATGCCGTCTTTGCTGAGGAGGAGTGTGACGATCTCCCGGTCGTCAGGGCCGAGGAACTTCATTATTATGTCTATGTTCATCTTGACGACCTGCTTCTGCTTCTCGAGCGTCGAACTCATTATGCTGAAGACCACGAGCCCCGAGCATACCCCGAATACGCCCATCAGCACCATGAATTGCATGTGGAACTCGAGGAACGGCTGGAGGATACCCGGTACCGCCTGCCCCTCTGAATAAAGCGCGAATACGAATACCAGGACTGTTACAAGGAATATGAAAACAGATACCACAAGCATGCCCAAAACGATCTTCTGTCTGATGTCCATCGAAGAGGAAAATGATTGTTTCATTATTTAATATATATTGTTTCAGCATAATGAAACATCAGGAAACAGAGCATCCGCTCGAATCTGGTGATTGATTGGAAGGGATAACGATCCGTAAATCGACAGCATATCTTATGATCGGACTGGTCGTCGCAGTATTGTTCGGTGCATATATCGTATTCAGCGCTCCGGGGTCCGGAAATCAAGGGACAAACGTGGGGAGCGGCGGCGTATCGGGCGGCCCGGCCCAGGAAATCTACATCAAGGCGCTGAGCGACGGCACCTATGATAAGCAGGAAGTGACGGTCAAGAAGGGCATGCTGGTGAGGCTGCACTTCACCGCGGACCGGAATGCCGGATGCGGAAGGCAGATGGTCATATACGGCCTCAACGTCAACGCGATTTCCCGGAGCGGTGAGGAGAGCGTCGTGGAATTCACGCCCCAGCAGGCAGGGACGTTCGAGTACAACTGCGGGATGAGGATGTGGAGGCCTGGCAGGCTCAACGTGGTTTGAAGGTGATTCATTTGGCAGATGTGATAACTATTCCGAAAAGCGCGATGATCGTCGCCTTCGGCATATTCCTTGTGATAGCCGCGGGTGCTTACATAGCGAACGCTGCTCCGCAGGGAAACGCGCAGACGCAGGTCGCCCAGGCGCCGGGGGGGGTATCTCCTCTGGCCCAAGCCCAGCCTGCAGCCCAGGCACGGAAAGGTGGGTGCGGTTGCGGCGGTGGCGGGGTGGCGTGCGGCGGTGGCTCCGTGGCTGCTGCACCGGATCCGTCCAAGGCGCTCCTGGTGAACGGCACTGAGCAAGCCCAGGAGGTCTACATAAAGGCGCTGAGCGACGGCACTTATGACAAGGAGGAAGTCACGGTGAAGAAGGGTTCGCCGGTGAGGCTGCATTTCACGGCGGACCGGAATGCCGGATGCGGAAGGCAGCTTGTCATTTACGGGATGAACATCAGGGCATCATCCCTGAACGGAGAGGAGAGCGTGGTCGAGTTCATCCCGCAGGCGGCAGGGACGTATGATTACAGCTGCGGCATGAGGATGTGGGGCCCCGGAAAGCTGGTGGTCTCATCGTAGATTATCTCAGGGCGCTGGGGGGTGTTGCAGCCCAGCCGAGGTATGCCGCGGCCTTCTTCATCCTCCTCATCCTGCTGGGGGCGCTTTTTTCAGCGCTTTCGGGGATAATCCTGGTCTCGCCGCTTGGCTTCAATGAGACGGCCGAGCCGCTGAGAATCATGATGACGGCTCTGACGGCAGTGCTGGCTTCGGCGAACATCACCGTGAATATCAGGAATCTCGAGGCAGGCAGGCTGGACTCTAAAGGGGGGCGCATGACCGCCGTGGGGATGTTAGCTGGCGCTTTCACTGGCGCCTGCCCGCTCTGCCAGCCGGCATGGCTGTTCTGGGCGGGGCTCGGCTCGGTGACCGGCGGGCTCAGCGCGATGAGCATATTCTTCGGGTTCGCAGGGATCGTTTTCCTGCTGGTCGCGCTCCATTATTCGCTGAAATCCGCGATGGGAGCTTGTGAGGTGAGCTAGATGGACAAGACGATCAAGGTGAGCGGGATGCACTGCAGATCATGCGAGATGCTCCTGACGGATTCCATATCCGAGATAAAAGGTGTGAGGCAGGTCACGGCTGATTTCAAGAAGAACTCGGTGACCGTTTCGGTGGATGACGAGAGCCTGCTTGGTTCCGTCAAGAAAGCGATCGAGAAGGAAGGGTATAAGGTGACAGGATGACTGAAACAAGCGCGCCCGAGCGAGGGCCGGACTCCGGAGAGGAGGTGCATACTCTCAAGCTCAGCGGAATGACGTGCGGAGCCTGCGAGAAGCTGATAGAGCGTGTGGTCTCCCATCAGGGCGCTGAAGTGAAGGAGATAGACGCGAACAGCGGCGTAGTGAAGATCTCCTGCTCCCCGGCCAGGATCGAGGCAATAAAAAACGAGCTTGCATTGAAAGGGTTCCGTGAAAGGGACGCTGAAGATATCGGGGAGCGCGGCGACCCGAGAAGGATCCTTGCGTATATAGGCTCGGTCATCGCCGGCGAGCCCCACGTCCAGGTCGAGAGCAGGCTGATGAACTATGCCCTCGGAGCGACTGCGATCCTCACATTGGGGGCGGTGGCCTCGTTCAGCACGATCCTGGGAGCATTCGGGAGCACCATCACCGCGGCGTCCCTGCTGTTCTTCGTGGTCCTATCTTCTGTCATGTCGGTCTATGCGTTTGCGCATATGAATACGTACAGGAAGTGGATGACATGCACCAATGGGATGATGGTCGGCATGACGAGCGGCATGGCGAGCGGGTACATGGTCGGAGCTGTTCTCGGGGCGACTAACGGCATGTTCATCGGGTCTGTGGCTGGCATGGCCGTGGGCATAGGAATCGGCCTTGCGCTTGGAAGATACAGCGGCATAATGGGCGCGATGGAAGGCATGATGGCAGGCCTGATGTCCGGCACGATGGGGGCTATGACGACGGTCATGATGATCAACGACAACGTGCTCGCGTTCATGTATATCCTCAGCGGCATCTGTCTCGTTATGGTCGGCGGGCTCAGTTATATGATGTTCCGCGAGGCCGGACCTGCTCCCCGCGAAGGTTTCCGGGGCGGGTTCGCGGTATTCGCCTGGATGTGCATCGCGCTGAGCGCGCTGATGGTGGCGGTCATCCTTTACGGGCCGAAGAACGGCATCATATTGCATTAATTAGATTAACCGGTTGAATGGAGTCTGATAGGATGAAGAAGATCACGATACCAATAAGCGGGATGCACTGCGCATCATGCGCGCTGAATATCGAGCGCAGGCTCAAGAGGCTGGACGGAGTCCACTCGGCGAACGTGAACTACGCCACAAACAGGGCTACCGTGGAATTCCACGAGGCCAAGGTCGGCCCGGGGAATTTCAAGGAAGTGATAGAAGGCCTGGGCTATAACGCGGACCTGCCTGATGAGTCGGAGAGGAAGGGGGCCGCAACCATGCAGCTCCATGTCATCGGGATGGACTCGCTCCATTGCGCTGGCATAGTCGAGGGGGCCTTGAAGAAGACGCCGGGCGTCGGAAAAATCGAGCTCAATTTCAGCCTGGAGAAAGCCGTGATATCATACGACAAGTCGAAGACCGACTTCGGCAGGGTCAAGAAGGCGATAGTGGCGGCCGGCTATGACGCAGAGCTTGTGGAAGCGGGCGAGGATGTCGACCGCGAAGCCCTTTCGCGCGAGAAGGAGATTTCGGCTCTGAGGGGACGGGTGGCGTACTCGGCCCTGCTCACCGTGCCGGTGCTCCTCCTTGCGCTCCCGGAGATGCTCGGCGGCTTATTCCCGATCGTATATCCCGGATTCCTGGTGGCGAACATGGCGCTCCTCCAGTTCCTGCTCGCGACGCCGGTCCTCTATCTCAACCGGGACTTCTTCGCCAGGGGCGCAAGAGGGCTCATCAATATGAGCCCGGGAATGGACAGCCTCGTCGCCCTCGGGGTGGGCACCGCCTATCTCTACAGCTCGGCGGTAGGGCTCGGTGCGATAGCCGGAAACGTATATTTCGAGACTGCAGCCCTTCTGCTCACATTCATCGTCCTCGGCAAGTACCTCGAAGCCGTCGCGAAGGGGAAGACCTCGGAGGCTATAAAGAGGCTCGTAGGCCTCCAGCCGAAGACCGCGAGGGTGATGAAGGGGGGCGAAGAGGCCGAGATACCGATCCGTGATGTCGTGGTGGGGGACACGATAGTGGTCCGGCCAGGGGAGAAGATCCCGGTCGACGGAGTCGTCGTGGACGGCGCGAGCAGCGTGGACGAGAGCATGATCAGCGGGGAGAGCATCCCCGCCCACAAGATCAAGGGGGATGTGGTGATCGGCGCCACCATGAACAGGACCGGATCGATAAGGTTCAGGGCGACGAAGGTCGGGAGCGATACCATGCTCGCCCAGATAATCCGGCTAGTCGAGGATGCGCAGGGGAGCAAAGCCCCGATCCAGAAGCTGGCCGACATCGTGGCGGGTTATTTCGTCTTCGCGGTCATCGCGCTCGCCGCATCGGCTTTCATCTATTGGTATTTCATCGCGGGCCAGCCGCTGCTTTTCGCGGTGACCATCCTGGTATCCACCCTCATAATAGCATGCCCTTGCGCGATGGGCCTTGCGACTCCGACGGCAGTGATGCTCGGCACGGGGAAAGGTGCCGAGAACGGCGTCCTGATCAAGGATGCCGAAAGCCTCGAGCTGCTCCATCAGGCGGACATCATCGCCTTCGACAAGACCGGGACGATCACGAAGGGCGAGCCTGCCGTGACGGACCTGGTCCCGGAAGGGATAGGCCAGAAGGAGCTTTTGGCTATGGCCGCATCTGCTGAGAAGTTCTCGGAGCACCACGTGGCCAAAGCCATCCTGGAAAAGGCGAAAGCGATGAAGGTTAAGGCCGAGGATCCGCAAAAGTTCGATGCCGTCGCGGGTTTCGGCCTCGTGGCATCGGTCGGAGGAAAAAGGATACTCATCGGGAACGCCGCGCTCATGAAGAGAGAGGGGGTCGAGATAAGCGGACCTGTTCAGAAGAAAGCGCACGCGCTGGAACTCGAAGGGAAAACCGTAGTGATAGCGGCGTCCGAGGGAAAGGTATCCGGCATCATAGCCATAGCCGATACGATCAAGGAGACATCGAAGAAAGCGATGGGCGAACTCCAGGGGATGGGCTACGAGACCGTGATGATAAGCGGGGATAACGAACGGACCGCGATGGCGATAGCGAAGCAGGCCGGTATAGACAGGGTCCTCGCCCACGTCCTTCCAGAGGATAAAGCCAATGAAGTGAAGCGGCTCCAGAGCGAAGGCGAGAAGGTTGTCTTCGTGGGGGACGGCATCAACGATGCCCCTGCCCTTGCGCAGGCGGATGTGGGGATAGCGATAGGCGCTGGGACTGATGTGGCCATCGAGAGCGGGGGCGTGGTGCTGGTCAAAAGCGACCTGCGCGACATCGTGACCGCTATCAGGCTCAGCAGGTACACGATGGGCAAGATCAAGCAGAACCTGTTCTGGGCGTTCGCTTACAACGCCATCGGGCTGCCCGTCGCCATGGGGGTCTTATTTCCATTCACAGGATTCCTTCTCAGCCCGGTGATCGCCGGCGCTGCGATGGCTTTCAGCTCGGTGAGCGTCGTGTCGAACAGCCTCCTGATGAGGGGATTCAAAGCGAAGGGGTGAGCCGGTCAGGCCGAGAATTCCCGCAGGACCTCGATCCCTTGATCAGTGAGGGCCAGATAGACAGGCTTGCCGCCAGGGTTCAGGACCTTGATATAGCCTCCCTCGATGAGGAGGTCGATGTGTTTTTTTATAGCCACGTGGCTGAGCCCGAGCCTTTCGGCTAGCAGGTTCAGGTAGCACGGTTCGCTCTTGCGCTCGCAATCGGCGATAAGCCTGATGAGCTTCCTCCGTGTATCGGAACCCTTGCTCCAGTAGAAAAGGATAGTCTTCATTCTACCCTCTTTCTTATCTCGATCATGGTCTTATAGATCCCGAAGCAGGATACCGCGAAGAGCAGGCCTGCGGCGAGCTCGCTCGTCTCCTGCAGCAGCGAAAGGGCTTCGAAGTTCTCGATGCTGAGAGGGAAGACTATCGTCGACCATTGCGACAGGGCGAAAAAGAACGCCGAGAGCACAAGTGAGAGCCAGTACCAGTTGCGGTCGGTCTCCAGATAGAGCTTGACCGCGAAAGCGGCGGCGGCAAGGAAACCGACGCCGACCGCGACGTGGAGGATGTCCAGAAACCCTGAAATCTCGCTGATCATCAGTTCACCAGAGAAGAAGGGGCGGGATAGGTTTATAAGACTTATTACATTAAGGTTACATTAGCATTACAGAAGGTGCGATTATGGCAGATGAGAAAGATAGCATCACAATGAGCAAGGATACCCTCTACGGGGTCGTCATCGTCGGACTGGCAGCGCTTCTCGTGCTGTCTGTCCTTACGCAGGGATTCGGGATTGTCAAGAGCCCGGCGGTTCAGCCATCAGCGGCACAGCCAACTGCTGCGGCGCAGCCCTCGGCGGCGGCTCAACCCACTGCGGCGGCGCAGCCTTCGGCGGTAGGCCAGCTTTCGGTAGATCCGGGGAAGCTCCCGGTCCTCGGGCAGGCCGGCGCTCCGGTCACGCTCGTGGAATTCTCGGACTTCCAGTGCCCGTTCTGCGAGAGGCTCTATACCCAGGCCCTCGCCCAGATAAAGACCAATTACATAGACACAGGGAAAGCGAAGCTCTATTTCAGGGACTTCCCGCTCAGCTTCCACCCTAATGCTTTGCCCGCAGCCATCGCCGCGAGGTGCGCGAACGAACAGGGTAAGTTCTGGGGGATGCACGACAAGCTTTTCTCGAACCAGAACTCGTGGGTGAGTCTTGGGGATGCGTCTCCGGCTTTCAAGGGATATGCCGCTGACCTCGGCCTGGATTCGTCCAAGTTCAACACCTGTCTTGACGGCAAGCAGCATGCCGCTGAGATCAACGCCGACGAGGCGGTCGGCCAGCAATACGGGGTCCAGGGCACTCCAGGCGTATTCATCATAATACCGAAGAGCAAGGTGAGCCCCTCTGACCTGAAGGGCGCGATAACGGACGGCCTGACCCTTTTCGAGAACCAGAACGAGTACATAGTCTTCGTGGCCGGAGCATACCCGTATTCGGCGTTCGATGCTGTCCTCAAGAAGGTCGCCTACTGATTTTTATTTTATTATTTCTGATAGTGGTATGATGGCAATCGATAAGGGGATGGTACTGGCCGGAGCCGCTGCGGCAGCGATCATAGTGATGATGCTGGTCCTCGCATCCCCGCCCTCTCCGAAGGCCGGTGAGATGAATCTGCCGCTACCAGCCCAGCCTGGGGCTGCGACCCCGCCTGCGAATGCCACCGTGCAGGAGCCTCAGGCCGCTCCTAAGATGAATTTCACGCGGATAGCCGGCACCGGCATCAGGATAGGCTCCGACACCGCTCCGGTCGTCATGGTCGAGTTCTCCGATTACCAGTGCCCGTTCTGCCGGAGGTTCTGGCTCCACAATTATGAGACGCTCAGGAAGGAGTATGTTGACACGGGCAAGGTCCAGCTGGTCTACAGGGATTTCCCCCTCAGTTTCCATCCTGCGGCAGAGATATCGGCTGAAGCCGTCGCATGCGCCGAGGACCAGCAGCATGGGTGGGAGTTCCATGACAAGATATTCTCGGAGCAGGCCAAGGTGAGCACAGGGACCGTCCATTACACCGAGACGGACCTCAAGGAGTGGGCCACGGAGCTCGGGCTGAACCGGACGGCCTTCGATGACTGCCTGGACAGCGGCAAATACGCTCCCGCGGTGACACAGAGCTACAACGAGGCTGCGGCTCTTGGTATCTCAGGGACCCCGTCATTCATCATCGGGAAGCGGAGCGGCAGCAACGTGGTGCCGATCAACGGCGCGCTGCCGTATGGCACTTTCAAGGCCACGATAGACCAGCTGCTGCAGTGAGGCTATGTTATCTGACATGAAAAAAGCCGTAAGTCTCGTATTCCGGGACCAGCGAGGCCTGCAGACGGCGCTGGCCTTCGGCGCGGCTGCGTTCCTGTTCTCGATATCGGTGCCCGTCCTGACGATACCAGGGAACAGCTACGCGTTCTTCTTCTCATCCACCCCGCCTTTGCAGCTCGTCATGACATTGCTGATCTCCGCTTTCATGTCGCTGGTCATGACCATGCAGGTGTACGCATGGAGGCACAAGGCCCATTCGATAATCCATGCAGGGGCAGGGATAGCCGGCCTGATCTCCGGCTCGAGTTCGATCATCTTCACCTCAGCTACATGCGCGAGCTGCATGTCTGCGGTTGTCTCTTTCATAGGCTTCGGGAGCGCGGTGTTCCTGGTAGAGCACCAGGCCCTGATCATGGCGGCGACGTTCGTGATCCTGGGCGTCTCGTTCTATATGACATCGGAGAAGATAGCGGGGGGATGCGTCTCCTGCGATTTGCCTCGGGCGAAAGGGGACTCGCCCGGAACTGGTTAAAACGCTAGGGCGGCTTCCATGAACAACGTTCATGTGCGTTTCTGCATGTTTTTTGGTTCTTTTTTCCTAAAAAAGAACAACGCTAGGGGGGAGATTTGAACTCCCGGACGCTTGCGCGCAACAGGTTAGCAACCTGCCGCCCTACCGGGCTAGGCGACCCCAGCGTGAAAACATTTTCTTAGTCTTAGCTGGGGGGCACATGGTCGGTACAACGACCAGGGGCGACCCCAGCAGAAACTTTCCTAAGGAAAGCATCAGGATAAAGTTTCACCAAACTTCCTGAGGACAAACTCAGGACTCCGCATGGATGGAACGCACCCATGCGATTATACGATCCTTCCCCAGGCCGACAGCCTCCACCGCTGGCCGACCTTTCTCGAGAGCGCGACCGGCATGTCCTTATAGACGACGGCCGGTTTCTTGAGCTTCACCGTGGCGATCCCTTTGGCGAGCCTGGTCAGGAGCCCGACCCCCGTGGAGGTGTGGACGTTGATCACGACCGGCTCGTTCTCGCGGAGAGGGGAGTTCTGCTGGTCGGCCCTCTCGAGCAGCGTGTATTTCACATTGATGGTGTCGACCGCATCAGGAACCTCGCCCTTCCTGCCCACCACTGAGCCCACGAGCGCATCAGATTTGGTGAGCGACGGGTCGAGGGTGGTCCCGATCGCCACAAGGCCTCCCGGCCTTGCTGAATCGAGCGATTCGGCCTCTTCCATCAAGCTCTGCACTTTGCAGCCCACTGTGACAGGCTTCGCCCCTTCCTTTCGGACAAGGCCCGGTTTTATCTCGATCTCATCTCCGACCTTCAGGACGCCTTGGACTATGGAGCCTCCGAGAACGCCTCCTTTGAGGTCCTTGATCTCGGTGCCTGGGCGGTTGACATCGAATGAGCGGGAGACGTACATCCTCAGCTGAGCCTTGTCGTCGTGCTTGGGCGGGACCATCGATTCGAGGATCGTCTTCAGCAGGATATCGATATTGAGGTTCGAGTTGGCCGAAACCGGCACTATGGGGGCGTTCTCGGCGGCCGACCCTTTCAGGAACGCCTTTATCTGTTTGTAGTTCTCGATGGCCTTCTCTTTCGGCACGAGGTCGATCTTCGTCTGGACGACCACGATGTTCTTCAGGCCTGTCGAGTTGAGGACGAGCAGGTGTTCGGCTGTCTGGGGCTGCGGGCAGGGCTCGTTCGCCGCTACGAGGAAGAGGACTCCGTCGAGGATGCTGGTCGCCGCTATCACGGTCGTCATCAGCGTCTCGTGGCCCGGGGCATCGACTATGGATATCCTGCGCACGAGCTTCATCTTGCCGCCTTCGGCAGGCTCCTTGCTGACAGAGAACCGCTTCGACTTCTCATCCTGGTATATATTGCAGTCGGCATAGCCCAGGCGGATGGAGATCCCCCGTTTGATCTCTTCGCTGTGGGTGTCGGTCCATTTGCCGGTCAATGCCTTGGTGAGCGTCGTCTTGCCATGATCGACATGGCCGAGCATGCCGATGTTCATCTCAGCTTGCATTATTTCTTCTCCTTTTTCTCGGCTTTCGGGAAGAGCTGCTCGAGCGGAGTCGGGCCCGGCGTCTTCACCTTGGTGTTGACCTGCACTATTTCGGCTGAGAAGCTGTTGCCTCGGACGTATTTCCTCCTGCGCTCCCCGCTGCGTGTGGCGTTGAAGCCGACGCCGTCGCTGGTCAGGATCTTCTTCTTGGCCGCGCCGTGCACTTCCTCCCTCATCGGGAATCCGCTTCCGTCGCTTCCGCCGGTCAGCTCGAGGGTGTAGCCTGCGGCACCTATGAGGTTGCCGTCAAGCTCGTCGCCGACCTTTTTGCCGACGATATTGGCTTCCTTGTCCTTGGGGAGCTCGACCTGGTAGCTCTTTCCGCTCTGTTCCGATATAACTATCCGCATTCATTCACCTCAATAAGTAGATAGAGATTATGAGAATAGGTAGAGGATGGTTTAAAAAATATGAGGAAAATGAAAAAAGGAATTTAGGAGTTCTTCAGCTTGGCTTTGTAGACATATCCGTCCTTGCCAAGGTAGTACATGAAGCCGTCTTCCTTGCTGATCTTCTCGCTTCCGACTTTCTTCTTCTTGCCCTTGGTGTTGTGCTTCATCGGAGCTGCCCAGACATAGCCGTCCTTGCCTACGAAATACAGATATCCATCTTCCCTTGAGATTTTTTCGCTTCCAACTTTCGTTCCCATGTTGTCACCTTCCTATTAGTCTCCCGCGGGAGCATCTGACCATTTCGAGAACATTCACCGAGATATATTTTATAAAGGTATCGTCGTTCTATCGACGGAAATGATAGGTTTTAAAGCGAGCGTGCCAAAATACGCCCGTTATGTTCCCGCTTTTCGCCCGGCCGAAGCCCTGCCGGATACTGATGCTGCTGCGCGACACCGAAAGCGCCTGGCATCTGTCCAGGCTCGCGAAAAGCAGCGATACAACCTACGTCTATGTGACGAAACTGATCTCCCTGCTCCAGAAGGAAGGGGTTGTCTCCATAGAGCCGAAGGGCAAGAAAAGGATGGTCAGGCTGACAGAGAAAGGGATGCGGATCGCGAACGCGGTCCACGAATTGAAGAACATCACTGAGAGCTAGACCGCCCGGAGGGCGGTGGATTTCTTTATATAGCTGACGACCTTCTCGTAGCCGATGTAGTGCGAGAAGACCGTCACATCGATTCCGTAGTTGCCTTCCTTGGTCTGGCTGCTGGACCAGATCGTGATCGGGACCTCGACCGTGGCACCTGCCTTGATCTCACCGAGCCTCTTCTCGGCCGCTTTGTTTATGCAGGCCGGATCGAAGCCGATGACGGCATCCTTCGGAAGGAGCGCATCGACAGAGACGAGCTGCGGGGATTTCGAGACGTTGGTCACCTTTACGACCAGGTTGACCGAGCTCCGGTTCTTCGCCGAGAGGCGCAGGGGAGCGAATGATACCGAGACCGCGAAAGGGTTGGACGATTTCTCATCAGATGCAGCAACTTCGGCCTTCTCGCTACCTATAATAGAGTCCCAGAATCCCATAAGTTCACCTGGATGTATATGAACCATCACAATATTAAAACCGCAGCGGCGACGACCGAAGTCCAGCGGCCGTCCTTGTCCCCCACGGCCGACTGGGTGACATTCATCGTCCGCACTATCTTGCCGCTCATCTTGAAGCTCTGCTCCCGCTCATCCCAGGCTTTCCCTGAATCGAAATCCACTCCGAGCGAGGAAGCGAGCATGGTGGCGGCGAGATCCTCGGCGAACTCCCCTGCTTTCTCTTCGGTCTGGCCGAAGGCATGGTGCTCGCTGAGGTATCCGTACATGTCCTTGTCGGCCGGTATCGCGCATCCTATCGAGGCTGCGAGCAGGCGGTTCGGCTCGTCTGAGGCCATCCTGGCGATCACCGCGAATACGACCTGCCCCGGCTGCAGGAGCTTCAGCCCTTCCTTGCGGGGGACGATCTTCGCCCGTGGGGGGAGGATGCTTGAGACGCTGACAAGGTTGAAAGGAGCGATCCCGGCGTCACGGAGGGCAAACTCGAATGATGTGAGCTGGTCCCTGGCCCTGCCCACCCCTTTGGTGAAGAACATCCTCCTTGCGACGAAATCCATGGATGGGACTGTGCATGCAGGTTTAATATCTTTAGGTCCGCGCCGGAGCCCCTGAAAACATTTATAATCATGTGATTTGTATAATTGAGAGAATCCTGCTAGCTGCAACTAGCGTGTTTGAGGTGTCTAGATGGAATACCAGAAAATCATGCTTCTGATCGTGGGCCTTCTTGTGGTCGTCGCGGTCTATCTCGCCGTCACGAGCCCGGCCCCGGTGAAGAGGGCGCCTGATTCGGGCCCAGCCCAGGAGCTTCTGCTGAAAAGCGCTGGTTTCGGCAAAGGCCTCGGCGGTTATACCTACGCATACAGCGAGGTCTCCGACGGCTACAAGACAAGCTACGTGATCCAGAAGGACGCCGGGCTTAGGCTGGCCAGGATACAGAACCCCCTGTCGCAGAAGGGCGTCTACCTCCTCCAGAACGACACCATCCTTTGCATCTCATATCCGACTGACCAGGTCTGCGGGTCGATATACGGGAACGCGGACCTCCAGAACTACGTCTCCTTCGTGGACACTAAGTTCTTCAACGACACCCTGATCGACAGGAGCACGGTGAACGTCATGTTCCTCGTGAAAAGGGGGTACCTCAAACTGGATCCGAACATCACCGACAGGGCGATCAACGGGAAGGCCTGCAGGCAGATCAGCTATGTCATCGATTACTCGAACATCTCGCTCGATGAGGCTGCGAGGTTCTCGATAGGCTCTGACTCGCCGAAGACGTTTTACCTGACGAACTGCATCGACAACGAGAGCGGGCTCTCATACGAGAATACCCTCAAGTACGCCGACAAGGCAGGAAACCAGCACGAGAGGGTTGTTACTGTTGCATCATTCAGCAGCACTGCGCCGCAGATCCAGCTGCCTGCCAACACCAGCGGGGATCCGGTGAAGATCCTGACCCACGAGCGTGAGGCCCAGGTGGTCCTGGCAAGATGCTTCACCGACAAGGCAGGCGCAGAGCAGGAGAAGTGCATCTCCGACCTCGCGCTGAACCTGCACCGCAAGGACCTCTGCGAGATGACCGGCTCAAGGAAGGACCGGTGCCTCGTCTCCCTGGTCCCGCTGACGAAAGACATCACCATCTGCGGCGCGGTCAGCGATCCTTCGTTCAGGGACGACTGCTTCATCGAGCTCGCCGGCGCGTATAAAGACTCCTCCTATTGCAGCAGCGTCAAGGACCAGGCGAAGCTTCAGAGCTGCACGGATGCTGCGAAGCCGAAGGAGACCGGGAACAAGACATCTGTCGACGTCAACAAGCTCCTCGATTCCGTCGACAAGAGCGGCGGGAATACGACCGCTCTGCCCGCCAACAATTCCACTATCCCGGCGAACTCCAGCTGATTTTTTCTTTATGTTTTTCCCGTTTTAGCGAGCTTTTTAATCTCATCAAGAGAATGTCTGGCATGAAGATAGCCTGGTTCACAGACACATACTTCCCCCAGATGAACGGCGTCGTCGCATATATCGCGGATGCCGTGCGGGTTCTGTCCAGGGATCACCAGGTGGTCCTTTTCGCCCCGGGAGAAGGCCCGTTGCACAAAGAGAGTCTCGGCCCGAACCTGAGCATCTATTGGATACCATCCTCGCCGTTCCCGTTCTATGAAGGATACAGGATCGCTTCGATGGATTACCGGAGGATCAGCGAGATCCTGAGGAAGGAGGCCCCGGACATAATCCATGCGCACGCCCCGATCAATCTCGGGCTGCAGGGGCTGCTTGCAGCAAAAAGGAAGAGGATCCGCTCGGTCGTCACTTACCACACCCATTTCCCGGATTATGTCCCCCATCTCATCAACGGGAGGCTCCCGGGGGTCTTCAGCAGGCTGAGCGATTACACTGTCAAGAAGATGATCAAGCATGTCCTCGGGAAGGCCGATGTCGTCACGGCGCCCACGATGGAGCTAGCCGACGAGCTTCGGTCCTACGGCCTCCGCAATGTCGCTTACCTGCCGAACGGCATCGACCTAGGGGCCTTGCAGCCTGATCCGGTGAGGACCAGGAAGTTCAAGGCCCGCTGGGGTCTTGCGGGCAAGAAGGTGATCCTCTATCTCGGCAGGATAAGCTTCGAGAAACGGGTGGAGAACCTCCTCGAGGCCTTCCGCATCATCGAACGGCCCGGGCGGGTCCTCGTGATCGCTGGGGGCGGGCCGTACCTAGGCGAATTCCGGGATTTCTCGAAAGCCCTCGGGATCAAGAACGTCGTATTCACTGGATTCATAGAGAACAAGGCTGAGGCGTATTCCTCCGCGGATATCTTCGTCTCGGCCTCGGACAGCGAGACCTTCGGGCTGACATTCGTGGAGGCGATGCATATGGGGCTCCCGGTGGTCGGCATCCGCAGGCTCGGCCCCAAGGAGGTCATCGGAGGCGGCAGCGGCATACTCGTAGAGCCTGGCGGCATAAGCCAGCTCGCCGGGGCGATGGACAGGCTCCTCAAGGACCCTGCCTTGAGGAAGCGCATGGGGGCTCATGCGAGGAAAAGGGCCCAGAGGTACACGATAGAGAAGAGCGTCGGGAGCACTTTGGAGATCTACAGGAGGCTCCTCGGGAAACACCACCAGACCACCCAAAACCGGAAGGTTTAAATATAAAAAACGAGCTAATTAGGGTGGTTGTGGGTGATAAATTGGCGAGCACGAAAACTTCTAAGAAGACTAGCAAGAAGACTCCTAAGTTGAAGAAGCCGGTGAAGGTCAGGGAAAGCAAGAAGGACAAGGCCGAGAAGGAGATGAGGATCAGGGAGGCCGAACTGGCCCAGAAGAAGCTGGAGATGGAGAAGAAGCATGTCCAGAACATATCCAGGATCCTCGCTGACTCTTCGGTCAGGCAGAATCTCATTGGTATAGGCGGCGAGAACGCGCTCGCGATCGTCCGGAACTTCTACGGCAACCATAGCGACGAGGAGCTGGCCAAGAAGCTGAAGATAAAGATCAGCGACGTCCGGGCCACCCTGAACAAGCTCCATAACGAAGGCCTGGTCAATTATATCCGCGAGAAGGACAGCGAGACGGGATGGTATTCCTACAGCTGGTCCCTCAACCATGACCGCATGGAGAGGTGGGCCACCATCCAGAGCACCAGGATCAGCTCGCTTGAGAACGACAGCGGGATCCAGTATTATTTCTGCCCTCACTGCGGGACATCGAGCATTACGAATTTCGAGTCGGCGGCGAGCACAGAATTCCGGTGCGAGCGCTGCAACAGGATGCTGGAGTTCATCGACGACAAGAAGATGACCGAGCTCCACGAAAAAAGCAAGCTCTGATCCTTTTATGAGAATCTCCGAGCTCAATGCGTATCTCGTCCTTTTCCATGAGGGCAAGTTGCTCCTTCTCAAAAGGCTGAACGGCCTCTGGGAATTCCCGGGCGGAGGGGTGGAGTGGGGGGAGGACCCTCAGGCGTGCGCGGTCCGGGAAACAGCTGAGGAGACCGGCCTCACGGCGACGGGGTTGCGCCTCCTGACCGTCACCTCAGCCACATATGCCAAAGGATATGATGACAAGCACTCTGTCTACGTCGTCTATTCCGGCAGGGCCGGCGACGCTGAGGTCAGGCTGTCCCGGGAGCATTCGGAATACCGCTGGCTTAAGGTGGATGAGGCGAAATTCCTGAAGATGGCCTATAACGCCGAGGGCGTTTTGGACTGTCTGTAAGGGGTACTTAGGTACATCTCAAGGCCCCTTACCAACCCCCTGAGGAGTTCCCAAGCCAGTCTGAGGGCCCGATTCGATGAGGTGCTCTGAGGCAGGCTCGGCAACATTCAGGCCTCCGCGATTCCGGGCAATGGATGCGACCCCCGCTATCCGAGAAAATGTGTTCAGACTTGGAGCGGAGTAAAAACGGCTGAAGTTTGATGAAACTTTACCAGGGGCCAGGCTGGAGGAAAGTTTCTCACATGGATTTGAATTCCATGAGCATCTTCTCGAGCTCGTCCGTCGTCAGGAAGAGGAGCGAGCTGCTGTCGGTCTCCATCTTCAGGATCAATGGTCCTACGGTCGGCGAAGAGTTGATCAGGTTCTGGAGATATGCCTTGTCGGCCTGGTTCTTGAAGAGTATGATGGCTATCCCCTTTCCGATCGTCGGAAGGGCCCTGCCGATGAGCTTCGGCACCTCCATCCCTTTGGAGTAGAAGTGGAGCGACATCTGCTGGCCCACGACGGTTATTATGCTGTCGGCATCGGGTGAATCGTCGATCCCGGTGAAAGGTATCGCGTTGTTGACGCAGATGTCGCGCACCCTCCTCATTATCGCGAGGTATTCCATCGGATGCTTGCTCCTCCCCTCCCAGTCGAGGAGGCCATAGTAGCCGAGGGATTCCTTGACCTTGCCGCGCTTTTCAAGCTCCTCGAGGATGAATTCGACGTTATAGTCCGTTATGATGATCGGCTTGCCGCCCACGAAGATGTCCTTGAAGCCGTTCTTGATCTCGGCTGAGGTGAGCGGCGTGTTCTGCCAGCGGTAGTTCTCGTTCACTTTCTGGAACAGCCCGAGTATGGCTTCCGGATTGAGCGGGATCCTGGTCCTCGCGACCGGGGGGAAGTCGGGGATGTCTATCGAGAAGAACACCGATTCCTGCCTCGCGAAAACAGCGCCGATGCCTACGATCCCGCCGGTGAGGATTATCACGATCCAGAATATGGGGTCGTCGAAGAACGTCTTTGATTTCGTGCGTTCCACCGGTACGACGACTTTGAGCTGGCCGGATGTGAATGTGAAGTTGTGGGGCCCGTATGGGAGCTCCTCGCCTCCTGTGAACTGCCCGACGTCGACCGACATGCGGTCCACGTTGTTGAACTGGTAGCTGCCGAACCTCCCGTCGTCCACGACGACAGAGACGTCCGAGAGGCTCCTCGGGGTCCCGTCCATCGATGCCACGAAGTTGTAGATCGAGCGCTTCTGGTTGTTTATGCCGGTCCAGTTCACGTCGATGGACACCACTTTCATGTAGCTCTGGGCGTAGTTGCGGCTCTCATCGTCGACAAGCTTCACGATGTACTCGCCCCGGTCGATATAGATGGGTATGTCGAACGACCTGTCCGCCTGGATGTTGACATTGCCCTGCGGCAGGGTCTGCAGCTCGGTGCCGTTGATGTCGACGATGCTGAGGAGCATGTTTGGCTGGGCCGAGACGGCTTCCCTCATCTGGGCGTTCAGCCTGACCTTGTCGCCGGTGATGTTGGTGGGCACGACACGGCCTCCTGACTCCACGAACAGGCTGTTGTTGTTCGACTTCTCCAGGTGCGCGTACAAGGTCTGCCTGATCGGGAAATTGGATGTGTTCGAGTAGCCTGTGAACTCCACCTTCAGCGTGGCTTTCGGGGATTCGAAGGCCTCGGAGAAGAAATACCTGCTCCCGGTGTAGTTTGTCTGGTTGGCTAGGACATAGGTCTTCGTGGGGGCGTTTGGTTCTGCCCACGGCGTCTCGAAGACGATCCTGGAGATGTCTTCGGCCGCGCTGCTGTAGTTGCCCCTCCAGCCGCCGTCGAGGGTCTGGGGGACGAATACGAATGCCCCGCTTCCGCGCTTCACGACGCTCACCGAGCCGTATACGACGCTACCCTGCCAGCCGGATGACCCGATGGCCCGGTAGAGGGGCTGGAAGAGGTGGAAGCCGCCCGTGGACTCCATAGGGGTGTTCTGGTCGAACTTGACCGGAAGGTTGTTTATTGTGTTCGCGGGGGTGAATGTGGTCGTGGTGCCGTTCAGCATCTGGGTGAAGGGCTGGCCGATATAGACTACGACGACGCCGTGCTCGGCGAGGCGGTCCATCGTTATGAGGCTGTTGAAGCCGAGGATCTCCTTGGGGATGGCCCCGCTCGGCACGATCACGAGGGCGCCTTCAGGGATGGTCTCGAGCTGCTTGAGCGTGATCTCGTTGAGGATTATCTGCCTCTTGGCGAGGTTGGACCTTAAGACGCGTATGAAATCCGGATAGGAATCAGCCTCCACCCTCTCGCTGTTCAGGATGAAGACTTCGGAAGGGACCTCTTCATCGAAGGTCGTGATGTTGATCGTGTAGTTCACGATGTTCGATGTGCGGAAATCCACGAGGACCGCTCCCGCGTTCTTGGGTGTGGAGCGGTCGCCTGCCGTCAGTATCTGCCCCTCGGTTATGCTGTTCTCTATCGACGGCTTGTCGAGCTGGTTCGGGAAGCCTGAGCCCCCCGGGGCGAGCACCTGGGTCGTCAGGTAGAGTATGCCGAGCATGACTATGATGAGCGCTATCGCGAGGAACCCGCCGAAGACGAGGAAGTTGAAGCCTCCTTTCGGGGGCTCCGAAGTGAAGGTCTGCTCCGCTTTCTTCTCAGGTTCCTTCTTCGGCGACAGGAGCTTCTTGAACTGGTCCTTGATGACCTCTATCGGTGGCCTCTCCTTTTTCCGATAGTGGCTCACGTACTGGTATTTCTTCTTCAGCTCGAAGCGGTAGATTTTTTTCTTGATCTTCGTCCCTAGCTCCACCATTTACTGCACCACTTCAAGGTATCCTTCATTCACAAGCTTGTTGAGCAGCTCCTCGACCCGGGCATCCGAGACCTTGTAGACTTTGGCGAACTCGGAGATGTTGATTGATCCGCTGTGCTCCGAGACCCACTCCTGGAGCTTGGTCTTCATCGCATCCTCTGAGAGGCCCTCCAGGGTCTGGACCCGCAGGCGCATCTCGTCGTTCTGGGTCTTGAGCTCATAGTTCTGGGAGGTCAGGGCCTGGCTCTGCTCGGTCAGCCGGTCGACTTTCTTCTTGTAGTCGTCGACCTCCTTCTTCAGCGAATCGTATGACGTGTAGAGCTTGTTGTAGTCCATGGTCACAGAGCCGGAAAGCTCGCGTATGGAGTTCTCGATCAATTGGTAGATCGTCTTGTTGTCCACCTGGAACGAGCCCTCTATGAGTGAGAGGATGTTGAGCAGGTAGCGGATCACATCCACCCTCCTCTTCTTCGGGCCGATCTCGGGCGGGATTGTGTAGAGGACTTCGACCTCCTCTTCGGTTATCTTGACTATAGAGAAAAGGTAGGGGTTCTTGTCTATGTCCCTGCTTTCGACGTATATGACGTTGAGCGCATCCTTCTCCGGAGCGATCTCGAGGAACGAGATCGAGCGGAGGGTGGCAGCGAGGTCCTTCGGCTTCCCTTTCAGCAGCTTCCCTTTTATCTTGAAGCCGTCGACCTGCGGCGGATGGACCTCTTCCTTTGTGGAGCTTCCGCCTGCCGGCGAGGCTGGTTTCGCTGTCTTATCCGTCTTTGCGCTGGGTGATGGAAGCGGCATAGTGGCACCTCATTTCTTTCTCGTCTTCTTTTTCTTTTCGGCGGTTGTGGGTTCCGCAGTAGCTTTCGGTTGCGTCTGGGCCTGCGCGCTTGACGGCGGCGGGCTGATCATGGGGGGGGCTGGAGCGGGCATCCCCGAATCGTCGACAGAGGGGGCGTACTGGAAGAAGATAGGCATGAGCAGGATGAATCCGCATATGATGAACGCCGACACGACCGCCCAGGGTTCGAAGCGTCCTGACAGGATGATGGCCACGATCAGGATGACCAGGATCAGGCCTGAGAACACGCTCGCGAAAAGCATGCCCTTCTCGAACCCTTTCCTCCTCTCGATGTGTTTCGGCAGGCAGGCCTGGCAGACGAAGAGCTGGTTGTTCTGGGCTACCCCGAAGACCGTCTTCACCTTCCTGATCCCCCGGATTATGCGGTCTTCCCGCACCGGGGCTGCCGGCTTGCCTTCTACGTCCTTCTGGCAGGATATGCAGACTTTCATGCTATTCCTCGAGAACTACCTGGCTGATCTCGCGGCCGACCCCTCCGCTCTTCTTCAGGTCGACCTTGCCGAAGATGTTGATGATTGTCACATCGTCTATCCCGGCATCCTTGAGGAAATCGCCGATATTCCGCCGGGCGATCCCGTCGCGCTCGAGGAGAATCACGAACGACACCACATCCACGCGGCGGTTGCCTTTCTCGAAGGTCTTGGTCATCTCCTCGATCTTGTCGTCGGCCATACCGAACTGGCGCAACTTCCTTCTGAAATCCTCTTTCAGGAATGAAACGCTTCTGGACACTGCAACATCCCTCCTCTGTTTATCTGTAAGCACTCCGGTCATGTCAAGGAAATATTCCTTGCTCGGCTCCTCTCCTTCGATCTTGTCTATCAGGAAAGTCGAAGGGTATGGAGTCGGGAGAGTGAGCGACATGTTCACTGCGCACTGGCCGACACCGAGCCGGCCGATCTCCTCGCGCATGAAATTGCTGAAATTGAGCGAACCCTGGAGGTAGTCGAGGAACTTCTCGAACTTCACTTTAAGCATGAACGTCGTCCCGACGTTGGAGAATATCGCCTCGCTGATGTCGGTCGGGTTCTGCGAAGCGATGATCATGGCGAAATTGTACTTGCGCCCCTCACGGACGATCATGACCGCGTCAGAGTTCTCATCCTTCCCGATCTTCCAGGCTTCGTCAAGCACGATGAGCAGGCGGAGGCCCTTCACGTTCGACCATCCTTCGAGCCTCATCTTCTCCTTGATGAACTGGAGGAGGGTCAGAGCAGCCAGAGCGCGCGATGTCTCGTCGGGGAGGCCTGAGAGGTCCAGGTCCACCAGGCCCGTGCTTATCAGGTCGTCGAGCTTGACGGTGCTCTGCTGGGCGAAGAAATCCTCGCCGGGCTTGGTGAACTGCTTGAGCCTGTAGATCGCGTTCTCGAGCTCGGCCGGGAACTCGTATGAGCCGACCTGTGCCTGCTCCGATAGCAGCCGGACCACGTCCTTCAGGGTCGGGGCGTTCAGGGGCTTGCCGAGCTCGTCCTTCTGCTCTCGGGCATCCATCCTGAACTTGTTCTCGATGTAAGCTTTCTCGATGGCCTGCTCAGTGAGCCTCCTCTGCTCAGGATACTGGGAGATGTCGGTGAGCAGCTCCATGGTCCTCATGACCTGCTTGATGCGGTCGTAAGGCTTCATGCCTCCCAGGTCGAGGAGGTTGAGGAAAGAGCCCTTGCCGAGGGAGACCACCTTGCCTCCGGTCTGCTTCACCCAGTCCCGGTATTCCCCGGCCCAGTCGATGATCATGGCGTTGCTGTTCCAGACGAAAGCAGAACGGAGCAGGAAGGTCTTGATGAAGTAGGATTTGCCCGATCCGGATATGCCGCAGACCGCTATGTGGGGGTTCGCGACGTTCTCGAACGTCCAGTAGAAAGGGACATTGAAGATCTTCGTCCTGCCGATGTAGATCGCGTTGGTCGGGTCCCCGAAGAGCACTTCCATAGGAGGCTCCGGCGGATATACGAGGAGGTTCCTCTTGGAGATGGCTGAATTGGACAGCTTGACGAGCCTTAGTTTGCCCCCGATAGCCATCAGATCACGCTCTCTTCGAGTTCCTGCGGTGTCGTCGGGAAGAATTTCTCCCATTCAAAGCATTTGAGCATCTCGTCGCCGGTCAGGTTGACGACTTCCACATTGAGAGCGTTCGCGAGAACGGTCTTCAGCTCGTTCGCCTGGGTCCTTGCGGACGCCATGGCCGCGTCCTTGCTGAGGCCTACCGCGGTCGTCTGGGCATATGCCACGACGCCCATGGGCTTGACGCCTTTGATCAGCCTCGTGAGCTGGTTGTCCCAGATGGCCACTTCGCGCTCGAATTTGTCGATCTTGAGCACGTCCGGGGCGGGCTTGTCCCTCTCGCGCGCAAGCCGGAGCTGGGACTCTGCCCTCTTGGTCTCGATCATCTTCCTCTTCTCGCCTACATCCTCGACGAAAAGCATGTACGCGACCTTGGTGACGTACTTGATGTTCGAGATCGCCCTCTCGAAGAACTGGTTATACGCTATGCTCTCCTGGTCGCTTTTCTCTGTGGCCGATTCGAATATCTTGAGGCCGAGGAAAGCCGAGGCGTAGTAGAGGCCGTTGACCGTCTTGACTATCACGTCCTGTCCGGGCGGCACTTCGTAGCCAAGGTCGGACATCATGACGATCTTGGTCCTCTCCGTGATGAGGGGGACCATGATATAGCCGTATTTCCAGAAAAGGATGCTGAGGAACGATCCGAGGAATGCGAAAAGGCCGCCGATCAGCCCTAGGAGACCCCCTCCGCCGAGGATAGCCATGATTCCGCCGAAGAATCCGACGCCGACACATGCAAAAGTGATCATCTTTGAGGAAACAGCCATATTCGATACCCCTAATGTGACGTATAGGTTAATTCCGGTAGGATATAAAAACCCACTCGATTGCTCGCCGAGAGCCGGCTCAGTCCTTCACCGCTTCCTCAACGATTTTCCGGGCCTGGCCGGTGTATGTGGAGTAGTCGAATATCGAATCTGCCTCTTTCCGGGACAGCACTTCGCGGGCCGTGAGGATGTCCCGGAGGTGCGCCTTCTTGCTGAACGCTTCCTGCGAGAGCTCCCGCACCAGCTCATGCGCCTCCTGGCGGCCCATCCTGCCGCTGTCGACGAGGTGTATCATCACCCGCTCTGCCATGATCAGGCCCCCGGTCATCTCCAGGTTGCGTTTGATGTTCTCAGGATAGAAGACGAGGGATCCGAGTATCTTCGCGGTCTCGTTGACCATGTAATCGACCGCGATGAAGCTCTCTCCGAAGATTGCCCGCTCGTTCGCGCTGTTGGTCAGGTCGCGTTCATGCTCGAGCGCGATGTTCTCGATGGCCGTGGCCAGGTTGGCCCTCACGAGGCGGGCAAGCGAGCACACCCGTTCGCTCTTGTGAGGATTCCTCTTGTGGGGCATCGTGGAGGATCCGACCTGTTTCGGGCCGAATCCTTCCGACAGCTCCAGTATCTCGGTCCTCTGGAGGTTGCGTATCTCCTTCGCTATCTTCTCGAGCATCGCGGCTGTGAGCGCCAGGCAGCAGAGGACTTCGGCATGCCGGTCCCGCTGTATGACCTGGTTCGTGACCTTCGCCTCGTCCAGGCCGAGCTCCTTCATGACCAGCCTCTGGATCCTTGGCCCGTCTTTACCGAAGGTTGCCATGGTCCCGACCGCTCCGGACATCTTCCCTGCCGCGATCCTCTTCCGTGCCGACCGCAGGCGCTCCTCGTTCCTCTTGAGCTCCTGGTAGTATAATGCGAATTTCATGCCATAGGTCGTCGGGACTGCGTGCTGGCCGTGCGTCCTGCCGACGCAGACCGTGTCCCTGTGCGAGAGGGCGAGCTCCTTCAGCCTGGCCGAGAGGGCCGAGAGGCTCTTGCCGAGTATGTCCAAGGCATCGATGAAGATAAGGGCTGTCGCCGTGTCTTCTATGTCGTAGCTGGTAGCCCCGAGGTGGACGTATTTCCCGGCATCTCCGGCCTGCTCGCTCAGCGCCTTCACCATGGCCATCAGGTCATGGTGGATCTGCGCTTCTATCTCCGCGACCCGCTCTGCTTTGACCCTGGAAGCGGCGGATCCGATCCTCGATGGGGCGTCCTTGGGGATGTTGCCGAGCGCGGCATGCGCCTTCGCGAGGGCGACCTCGACAGCCATCCACTTGTCGAGCTTGGCCTGCTCCTCGAAAACCGCATTCATCCCTGTCTTGTATCTTTCTTCGAATGGAGAGATCGGCATGGATAGCTATCGGTGCTCTGGGATTAAATAATTTGTTCATAGGAAGCCGTGCCTGTTCGCGCCGGTTCATGGCATCTTTTTTATTCTGTTCGTGGACGCTCGGATGCAGGAGCTCGGCCGTTTTGCGCCGAGCGCCATATCACGCCCCCCCCCCCAACAAGTAGGCAGGAGCGGCCCGGAGAAGGGCCGCCCTGCCGAATCAACTGCCTGGCATCCACACGGAGGGCCCGTTATGATCTCAATAATACGTTGATAGACGGAACATTTATATACATGAAAAGTCATAAAATGACAATCATGCGTCGAACCTCCAGAATCATTTACCACGAAAATACGTAAAAAGGAACATTTATATATACGAAATGCCATATATTATCACAGACAACACCGACCGGGTGATCACATATGACCATAGGCGATTCTCTATTGGAACGGATAAAGCAGGGCGATGCAGGAGCGGTAGCCCATTTCAAAGACATACTGAAGGTAGAAGGGGTCATTGAGATGGACGAAATCTCAAGGCTCCAGCTCGCCGCAGTGAGCGCAGCGCTGGCCCAGACCGGCAAGGGTAAGGGGGCCGCTGACGCCAAGCTGGACATATACTTCAACGTCTTCGACAAGCTCGCTGGGCTGCGCACAGCTGGATTGACCGAGGGTTCAGCCGACCTGAAGGCCGCTGCTGCGAAGCTCATGGCCGAGACGCCAGAGGAGACCGGCAGGGTCTGGACATATGACAAGCTGATGATGCTGGCGCTCTCCGGGCCCCAGACAGACCAGGAAGGGCTGGACCAGAGGAAGAAGAGGATGCTCGAGCTCCTTGAAAGCAACAACTATTCGCCAGTGATACAGATAGGGGCTCTGCTCGCAAGATCCTCAAGAGGGGAGTCGCGCCCGGATGACGATCTGGTCAGGCTCAGCAATGCATGCCTGCGGAATGCGGCCCTTCACGGCAAGGACGACTCGGCCTGGTATGCGCTCGAGGCCCTTAGCGCCCATGGAGACCGCGAATCGCGCGAGACGGCAAAGGACAGGCTCCTCACGATCCTGTCCGAAGGGAATCCTGAAGAGCGGAAGGCCGCTTTCGGGATCCTGCTGGAAGCGTTCAGCGGCGACGGTTTCGTGAGCCTCTGTGTCTACCAGATATGCAAGGAGAACGCCCAGATTCGGTCCGAGCTCGCGGATATCGCCAAGAACGGGAAGCCGGAGATTGCCGCGGCAGCCGGAAGCCTTATGGCAGGAGTGAGGATCGACGACGAGAAGGAGACCGCGGTCGCCGATTTCGAGTTCCTTCTGGAGACAGAGTACATCGATCCAACAAGCCCCCAGAGGATGTATGTCGAGTTCATATTCGATGCTGTGAAGACGGTGTATGGCCCGTTGCCTTTGACCAAGCGGCAGTCCGATGATCTCGAGATAGCGGTCAAGCAGCTCTCGGCCCATGGGGCGAACCCGGGGCAGATCGAGGCCATATTCGAATCCAAAAGCGACCAGTTCAACCTCAGGAAGGTCATGAAGAGCGTGGAGAACGCCCTGCTCCATGCGTTCGCGAACAATGGAGGGAGCGTCCGTGAGCTCGCGGCTTCGGGCCTGGAGAGGATAGGCAGCGAAAGGGTGCAGACAGTACTGGAGAGGATAGTAGCGAGGAACAAGAACGAGCTTGGGTCGAAGGCAGATGACCTTCTCGCAGATATCCGGGGCAGGGAGGTCTGGGACACTGTCGTGGTCGTCCCGTCATCGAGACGGGCGCTGGAAAGGGCCAAGCCTCCGGCAGCCGGCAGGATAGTCCAGTAATCATTAAAACAGAGCCGTGCAAGAGACCTGCATGGCCAAAATCAGGATAATCAAAAGACAAGAGAGAGGCTACATCGAACTCCCCCCAGAGCTGGCCAGGGGCGAGGAGATAGAGCTGTTCCAGCTAAGGGACGGTTATTACCTGCTTTCAATCCCACTGCAGCCCGGACCGGAATCGGCCGAGCCGCCCGCCGGTGCGATCGGGGACGGGGAGAGGTCGGTGCTCAAGAAGCTCCTGTCCATCAAGTTCGAGAACCGCACTCCGGAGTTCGTCGGGAAATCCCTCGGCGAGCAGGAGCGGACCATCCTGAAAGACCTGGAGAGGAAAGGGCTCGTGAGCATATACAGGGGGAAGAAATACGTCGACGGGGTCTACAGCATAAAAGACAGCGCTTATTCGCTCGCACAGGGTGCAGCGCCAGGGATCCAGAGGCCCCCTCCGCCGCCGAGCGGCAACTCCATCGGCCTCCTCGGCAGCAGGGGGTTCATGATCATCAACGACAAAAGGGAGGCCATCGTCCTCTCGGAGCAGCTCAACGTCCAGATGAAGAGCGGCGCGGTGCTCGGCGTGAAGGGATTCGACGGGAAGTTCTACGTCGTCACGCGGGATTATTTCACATCCGGGGCCTCTAAGATAAATTCGGTGCTCAAGGAGGAGATGGATTCCCCTTCGATCGCGGCCGCTGCCAGGCTCGATCCGGAGGGCTGCATGGCTATCCTGAGGCTCATGGCTGAGGGCGGGGACCTTATAGAGAAGAAAAGGGGGGTATTCGCCCCGGTATGAGTGATATGGGCCATCCGATCGATCACGCCGGAAGAAGGGGGCGGTGTTCACCGTGATAATAAAGGACGAGATCCACGGCACGATAGAGTTCACCGGGCTCGAGGAGAGGATAATCGACAGCGAGCCGTTCCAGAGGCTCCGCCGGATCCGCCAGATGTCTGTGACCAACCTCGTCTATCCTGGGGCGAACCACACGAGGTTCGAGCACTCGATAGGCACAGCGCACCTCTCGTTCGTCATAGCCCGGAGGCTCGGGCTCGGCAAGGAGGATATGGCCAAGGTCAAGCTCTACGGGCTCCTGCATGATATAGGCCACACCGCGTTCTCCCATGAAGGGGAGGATGTGGTCCGTAAGTATATAGGGGACCATGAGCAGCTCGGCCGGAAGCTTATCCTCGATGGCGAGATAGCCG
>JAXLQI010000009.1:0-40730 GCA_046331685.1 Candidatus Micrarchaeia archaeon
GTCATAGGTCAGGATCTCAGGATCCAGGGATGAGCAATTGATCACCGCAAGCCGCACTGCCATGGAGGATTCCATCAGCAACGGATTTAAAATCAGGCAGGGTTATCCCTCCGGTGGAAAAATAGCCAGGCGAAAGATCCCGATTTTCTTGGTGGCGGCGCTCCTATTTGCCGTGGCAGGGGTGATCATCCTGATCTACGCGGGCACGCCCGCCCATAAGCCGACGGAGATGTCCCTGAACATTTCGCTCGAATCGAAC
Source organism: Candidatus Micrarchaeia archaeon (assembly GCA_046331685.1). GTDB lineage: Archaea > Micrarchaeota > Micrarchaeia > Anstonellales > Bilamarchaeaceae > Bilamarchaeum. Next base: position 260 of record JAXLQI010000009.1, read on the forward strand.
GCGTGCAAAGGGAACGTGACGTTCCTCGCCGAGCTTCGGGACGGGAACGGGAAGAGGCTGGCGGATTTCCCGATCGGCATCTATGCCGGGAAGGACCTCCTTGATACGTTATACACGGACCGGAACGGCAGGGTGTGGATGCGGGCGCCGATCGACCCGGGGTGGTGCGGGAAGAGGATAGATTTCAACGCCTCTTTCGCCGGCGAGCGCGAAGCTGATGGGAGCTCGGCCGTGGGGAGCGTGGTGGTCAGGGCGCCGACGGTGATAGTCCTTGATGTCCCAGGGACCGAGCTCGCCGGGCAGAACTTCTCGGTGAAAGCCGCGCTCAAGAATGCTTTGAGCGGCGCTCCGGTGCCACAGCGGTTCATCCAGCTCGAGGGCCTCAGCGGAAAGACCGACAGCTCAGGGATAGCGGAGTTCCCCCTAAGGTTCGACCAGAAGGGGAGCGGCGAGATCACGGCTTCGTTCGACGGAGACGGGTATTTCGAGCCTTCCGTCTCCTCGCCGAGAAGGATCGACATCGAGCCCCTCACATGCGATGACGGGACCGAGGTGGGCACATGCAGCGGGCAGTATCTCTGCTCAGGTGCGAGGGTGCTGGTGCCTTCGTGCGCGACCTGCGGCTGCTCCGGCGGCCTGGTCTGCTCTTCCGGCCGCTGCATCAGCGATGAGGAGAGGGTGAGCGACCTGATCGCATCGCTGCAGAAGAGCAACGTGAGGATCATGAGCGACGATGGCATCGGTTCCGGGGTGATTATAGGCAAGGCCGGGTCTGATCTCATCGTCCTCACCAACAGGCATGTGGTGGATCCGGATTTCGCATCATTCGCGTCAAAGCACATCACGATCATCAACCATGATAACGAGACTGCCAAGCCTTTGAGGATACTTGTCGCTCCGAACGAGCTCGATCTGGCCATTGTCGTCGTGGGGAAGGATATCGGCCCTCCGGCCGGGATGAACTTCTCGTCCGTTGCCAGGATCGGCTCCAAAGTCCTGGTCATAGGCACCCCTCTTGGCATCCCTGGGAGCGTGACCGAGGGGATAATATCCAACTACGTCGAGACCAACACCAGCAGCGGGTTCGATTACGAGGTGGTCCAGACCGACGCTGCCGTCAATCCCGGCAACAGCGGGGGAGGTGTGTTCCTGGCCAGCTCCGGGAGGCTTGTGGGGATCACGGCATTCAAGCTGATGATCGGGAGGAACGAGCTGGCCGAAGGCCTGGGATTCGCCGTCCCGGTCAGGATATTGGAGGACTTCCCCCCTGAGAAATGGAGCGCCATCACCATCGCAGAATGATTGCCGGGGGCTTTTTCCACCAGGCGGCAGTCGTGGATGATGGAATTATTCCAGGATTTTTAATTGTAAAGCTGGAAAAATAGTGAATATTTCTGATATTATTGGAATATGTTTATATTTGAAGGGCCGCCCACTCAGTCCATAAAAAAAGGAGGTGGTGCGGTGAAAGCGAGCGTCTGCGACGCCGGGAAGATGATAGATGGAAAAGTGCTGGAAAGGGCGAGGAAAGGGATTGCTTATGCGATGGTCGGGTCGATACTGGTCCTGGGAGCTGGCGGGATCCATCAGAGCCGTTATGACCATGGGCCATATGGAAGAACGGTGATGGAGGAAGGTCCGCTCCAGACCCCAGGTCTTAAACCTTCCTCACCGGCAGCTGTCCCGGCTCAATCCACGGCTCCGCCTTCCGCGAGCTGCACCGATGATGCCAGGCTGGAGGGCGTCATCGATTCCCTGAAAAGGAGCACGGTCATGATCGAGACGGCTGAGGCCCTCGGTTCCGGCGTCGTGATCGCCCGTGAAGGCGGCCGGACGCTCATCCTCACGAACAGGCATGTCGTCCAGTCGGATACGCCCGGGCATGACGATACGCCCCTGGCGGCATCAGGCATGGTCGTCCATAATGACGGGACGAGCGCGAGGGTAGTGAGAGTCCTCCTCGCCCCGCAGGGGATAGACCTTGCGGTGGTGGTCGTCAAGGAGGATATCGGGCCGCCGGCGAGGCTGGCGAACGCATCGATCCGCCGGGGGACCAGCGTGATAGTCCTCGGCTCGCCGCTTGGGATAGAGGACAGCGCGACCATGGGCATCGTCTCCAATTTCGTGTCCAGGCAGTCGGACGGGAGCTTCCCTTACATAGCCATACAGACCGATGCGGCGATAAACCCGGGCAACAGCGGAGGCGGCCTCTTCCTCTCGGGCACCGGGGAGCTTCTGGGCATCACAACGTTCAAGCTGAGGATCAGCCCGATGGAGACCGCAGAGGGGATGGGCTTCGTTATACCCATCAGCATCCTGGGCCAATTCCCCATAGCGACCTGGCAGGAGATCCCCGCGGCGCCCGCGCCGCAGGGGCATTGAGCGCTTGGGAGGGGGGGTTGACCCCCCTCACCCTCCCGCTCTTTTAAAAAACGTTCAATGCGATAATCACACGATTTCTATGGAAAGGAAAAAGATCCTGATAACCTCAGCCTTACCGTATGTCAACAACGTCCCCCATCTCGGGAATATAATAGGCTGCGTCCTCTCGGCGGACGTGTTCGCCAGGTACTGCCGCTCCAGGGGGTACGACTGCCTCTATATCTGCGGCACGGATGAGTACGGGACTGCGACCGAGATAAAGGCGCTCGAGGAGAACCTGACGCCGAAGCAGGTGTGCGACAAGTATCATGCGATCCATGCAGGGATCTATGAATGGTTCGGAATCAGGTTCGACAGCTTCGGCAGGACCTCCACCCCCAAGCATACGGAGATAACGCAGCGGATCTTCCTCGATCTCCACAGGAACGGCTTCATAGTCGAAGATGAGGTGGAGCAGTTTTTCGATGAGAAGGCCGGCATGTTCCTCGCAGACCGATATATAGAGGGGACCTGCCCGTTCTGCAGGTCGCAGGGGGCGCGCTCGGACCAGTGCGACAAGTGCGGCAGGCTGCTGCAGCATGGGGAGCTGATCGACCCGATCAGCAAGGTCACGAAGACTGCACCGGTCCTCCGGAAGACCAAGCACCTTTTCATCAACCTTCCAGGGATAGAGGCTGAGCTCGCAGGCTGGGTAGGGAGAGCTTCCGCCGAAGGGTTCTGGTCGGAGAATTCGATAAAGATCGCGAACTCCTGGCTTCGCGAAGGGCTCAAGAAGAGGGCGATAACCCGCGACCTCAAATGGGGGGTCCCGGTCCCGCTGGAAGGCTACGACAAGAAAGTGTTCTACGTCTGGTTCGATGCTCCGATCGGGTATATCTCGATAACGGCGAACCACACCGATGGCTGGAAGGGGTGGTGGATGGACCCGGAAGGGGTGAGGCTGTATCAGTTCATGGGAAAGGACAACGTGCCGTTCCATACCGTGATCTTCCCTTCGACGCTCATGGGGACGAGGGAGCCATGGACCATGCTCCACCATATCAGCACGACGGAATTCCTCAATTATGAAGGCGGCAAGTTCTCCAAATCCAAGAATATCGGGGTCTTCGGCGATGACGCGAAGGACTCGGGCATCCCGGCGGATGTGTGGAGGTATTATCTGCTGGCGAACCGCCCTGAGGCCGCGGACACGAATTTCGCCTGGGAGGATTTCGCGGACAAGAACAACAACGAGCTGCTCGCTAATCTGGGGAACCTGGTCAACAGGACCCTTGTGTTCATTAAGAACAATTTCGGGGGGAGGATCCCGCAGGGCTCGCCAAGCGATTCGGACGTGGAGTTCGTGAAGCAGCAAGGCCGGATCGCGTCGGAATTGACATCCGATCTTGAACGCGTGAAGATCAAAGACGCGCTCCACCAGATCATGCATTTTTCGAAAAACGCGAACAGATACTTCCAGGATTGCAAACCCTGGGAGCTTGTCAAAAAGGATAGGGCAAGGGCTGACACGGTTATCGGGATACTCGCCAGCCAGGTGAAGGATCTTTCGATAATGATCGAGCCGTACCTGCCGCAGACAAGCTCGGAAATCGCCAGACAGCTGAACATGCCGGCCGGTAAATGGGCTGGGCTGGGCGAACCGCTTCCGGCAAATCATGAAATCGGCGTTCCTAAACCGCTCTTCCGGAAGATCGAGCCGAAGGAGATCGAAGCCCTGAGGGCCAAGTTCGCTGGAAAGGCGGCCGGGGCAGAGAAGCCGGGATTCGCCGATCTTGATCTCGAGGTGGGGCAGATCGTCAGTGTGGAGAGGCATCCTGATGCCGAGAAGCTTTTCGTGGAGAGGGTGCTTCTCGGGGATGGCGAGAGGCAGGTCGTCTCAGGCCTGGTCGGCCATTATTTCCCTGAGGATCTTGTGGGCAAGAAGGTCGTAATAGTGAAGAATCTCGCAGCGGCGAAGCTCCGCGGGGTGGAGTCTCAGGGGATGCTCCTTGCAGCCGAAGGCAGGGAATCCGCTCCCCCTCACGAGGGCAGGGCGCCGATGGAGAAGGGTGTTGTCGAGGTCATCTTCTGCCCGGGAAGCGCTGTCGGCGAAAAAGTGCAGCTCGAAGGAGGAGGAGGCACTCCTAAAGGGACCATAACGATATCCGACTTCAGGAAGATAAAGATCTCTGTCGAGGGCTTCGCAGTCGTCTCTGAAGGCAGGAAGCTCAAGACGCTTTCGGAAGAGCTCCGCCTCAAGAATATCAAGGAAGGCGGCGTGTGCTGAGGCACGGGATAATGAGGATAGGATAAGAAAAAGATCGAAAATCAGACGGCGACGCCGTTCACGACACCGTCCTGGCCGACCCGGTTCGTCACCTTGACTTTCCCGAGCTCGGTCTCGACCATCGCCCCTTTCGTGATGATGTTCATGCGGACGAATTCCGGATTGTGGCTCTCAAGCACCCTCTTTATCGTGGCCTGCTTCACCTTGCCGTCTTTCATGACGACGTTGATCCGGTTGGTCTTCTTCAGCTTGACGCCGAAGCTTCCCCCTCTCATCCTCACCCTGGATTTGAGGGGTTTGTCGGCGACTTTCGTGGCCGCGAAGCCTCCGCCCAGGTGGGCGAGCTTCTTGTCCTTGAACTTCCTTCTGCGGCCGCCTGTCCCGCTGCCGACTTTCTTAGTATGTGGTTTGTGATATTGCTCCATCAGTGCACCTCGACATGGAAATTGTTAGAATAGCAGAAGAGATAAGACGGCACGGATTTTAAAATATTCTCATTGGGGGATGCCCTGCGCATCCAGCCATGGATGGGACGGACCCGGGGGAGGGGTTGGAGGGGGGTATGGGAGGATTGCCTCCCCCGGACTGGTCTAGCAGTATTCAAGGCCGACCTCGCGCTGGAGGAGCTTCCCCCGGTTCTCCTGCCATTCACGGCCGGTCGCCCGGAGCATCCTTGAGCGGTCCGCCATCATATTCACCGAGGAGATCAAGGCCCTCGCCTTGAGCGACATCTCGTCGCGGTCGTCCTCCGAGACGAGGGGTGCCTTCTTCATGGCGGGCCGCGCCGGCCGATCGACGAGCAGCGAGGGCAGCCGGAGGACGAATGCCTTCACCTCCTCCCTGCTCAGGCTCGTCGTGTAGCCGTCAGGGAGCCTCCTCATGCGCTCCAGGCGCTGTAGCCTGCGGAGCAGCTCGCCCCGCTCGAAGGAGGGGCTGGGGAGCGCCCTGATGATCCGGCTGGCCTCGCCGGATGAAAAACCGTAGACGATCAGGTCGAAGGTGGGCGCGAACGCCATTTTCCGCATTTCACCATATTTTAACAAAGTCATGGAATGTTATAAGCTATAACATTTATAAATGTCGCGAATATTGATTATTTACCACATCTATCGGGGTGGAATCTGTTGAAAACATGTGTTTTATTTTTAAATATTATGGAAGAGGCTGGAAACGCTAGGGAAAAAAACAGGACGGGTGCTATTGAAACCCATGAGAGTCTTCCTCCTCCGCTCAAGCCTCCCTCCCGAAGGGATCCACAAGGTGCTCGGCAGCTTGGAGGCGGTGGCCGTATCGAAGGATTCGGTCAGGTCGCTGACGGAGATCAGGCTCGCCGATCATCTGGCCCGCACCAGTTTCGAAGAAGGCAGGAACATAAGCCGGAGGCTCAAGTACGAATTCCTCCTGTGGCTCTCCGGGAAAAAGGATATAAAGAGCGCGATGGAGGCCACGGCGCCCTCCGAAGGCTCTGAATTCATCCTGATCGTCCTCTCCGGGGACATAGACATAGAGAAGGATCTCGGCGCGCGTGAACTCGGCTTGGACCTTCCTGAGTCAGGCGATCCGCTCCGGCTCGAACGCATCTCTCTGTCAAGGATCAGGAACTGACCGGTCGGTCTCGAACACAGCGCCCAGCCTGTACCAGGGAGCGAAGTCCACGCAGACATATGCCGATCCATGGCCGTCGAAGCTGTAGCCCCGCGCTATCGGCCCCACATAAGGCGTCTTCGTCCTCGAGAGGAATCTCCCTTTGTTCGCCTCCACCGGTTCGCCGTTCGGGATAGCGAAATCCTGGCCGGCCGAGTACCAGCCGGATTCATCCGGGAACCGGAGTATAGGGACGATCCTTTCATGGGCCACATCGACGAATATGTCCCTCCCGTCCTCCCGCAGGTCGGAGAGCGTCGTCCTTGGGACGAAGAGGGCGATGGATTTCTCCCCGCGGTAGGCGCCGGAGGGGAAAATCATGCGCACACCGGTATGGTCGCTGTATATCACCTGCTGCCCGATGGATTCTCCGCCCGGGGGGTAGGCGATCAGCCCGCTTGTCGCGAAAGGCGATGAACGCAGGATGTCCGTCCTCACTGCGGATGTGACGAGCATGTCGGCGAGCTCAGGTCCGATCGGGCCGAGCGTGCGTCCTGAGTCCCTGCTCACCTGGTCAGCGAAACGGTAGAGCTCGAGGAGCGGGAGGGATTTCGGGAAGATCGCGATCGTCTTCTCCCTGAACGTGAAACTGACGAGATTGGTTTTAGCGCCGATCATTGATGGGTCCTCTCCGACTTTAGTGTTAGATGGATATAGGATGTGTTGCGAAATCTTTAAAAAACAGTCCCGGCCAGCGGGTCCCCTAGACGCCGAGCTGCTTGGCGAGGACATCCCGGTCGATCGGGAGCTCGATCCCGAGGACCTTGTGGATGAATATGAACATGTCGATTATCTTCGCCTTGTCCGTGGTTATCTTGTCCGCCATCTGCTTGATCGTGAGCTCTTTGCCGATCAGCTCGTAGAGCATCAGCCCTTCCTTGCCGAATTTCTTGTACACTGAGTAGCCGTCGTCCCCGTATTTCTTGCGCACATCGGTGCGGGTCATGGGTTTCATGAGGATCACGCCGTTCTCCATCATGAATCTGAGGACATCGGAGACCTCGAAGAGCGGCAGGTCGAGCTTGAGGGAGATGTCCAGCACGTCGTTCTTGCCATCGATGGAGTCCATGACGCGGCCGCCCTTGTTCTCCTTGAATTTGAGCATGAGCTTCGCTTTCATCTGGACGCCCTTCACGAGGTCCATCGGGGCCTTTATCGGGAGCTCCACGGGAGAGGGGACAGCACGCGCTTCATCAAGCGATTCGTCGCCCTCGATCATAGGATTGAACCCGACCTCCTCCTTCTTAGGAGCGCCGGCGGGCGGCATCTGCTGGGCCCCGCCGAATGCATTGGTCGGGGGGGTCGCATATCCTCCCGGGGCCCCTCCTCCGGCCGGCGCGCCGGGACCGCCCCCTTTTGGGTAATCGAGCTTGATGATCCCCTGCTCGTCCATGAAATCCAGTATCTCGACCAGTTTCGGCTCGGTCAGCCCGGTCTCGCGCATTATCTCTTCGGCCGTCCTCTGGCCATCGATTAGTGAGTAGACCTGGAGCCCTACGTCTCCGTACTTGTCGGAGATTATCTTCTCCACCGGGCTGAGGTCGCTCTCCTCCTTCTCGCCGGCCTCTTCAGGCTCTTCGATGCGGATCTCCTCCTGCTCTTCGGAGGGGGAAGGCGCTTCCGGAGCCGGCTGAGGCTCGGCTTCTTCTGACACCGGCTCGATCTCTTCCCCGATCTCAGGCTCTTCCGGGGGGGGCTGTTTCTTCTTCGCCGGCTTCGGTTCCTCGATCTCCTCGCCGAACTCGATGGGCTTGATCTCTTCGAACGTGATCTCCTCTTCGGCCTCTTTCTTCTTCTTCGCCCTGGGGGCCTCGAAATCGAACTCCTCGATCTTCTCCGGGGCAGGCTCCTCCTCCCTGGCCTTCTTCGCCTTCTTCTGCTGGGGCTCTTCAAGCGGAGGCGGTTCCTCGACCGGGCCTATCTCCTCTTCCGGGGGGATCTCTTCCAGGCTCCGTGACGGCTTCTCTTCCTCCTCCGCAGGCTCCTCGGGGGCCTCTTGCGGCTCGGCCTTCCCGGGTACGGGCGAACCGCTGGTCGGCTCAAGCTCGACCATCCCGGCATCCTGCATGTAAGTGAGCACCTGGTCGAAAAGGACCTGGTCCACGCCCATATCCTTCCGGAGCTCCTGGGTGGACCTCTTGCCGGTTATGGCTTTGTAGATCTGGAGCCCGGTTTCACCGAATTTCTTGATAAGGAGATTCTGGTTCTTGAAGCGCTGGAGCGGCCCCTTCTCGATTTTTTTTATTCGGTAGTCTGAACCCTCGGCCATTAGAACCACGCTTATGCTTCGCAAACAGGTACAATAGTTATGATAATGTTTATTAACATACTTAATTTATATTGGAAGCATGGAGTTCGACGAGCTACTGATAACCACAGGTGTCGATGCTCTGGTCCGCCTTGCCAAGGAAAAACAGAGGATTGAGCTTGAGGAGGCCTCTTCTATCTTGAACATCCCCCAGGAGACGATAGAGGACTGGGCTCGGGTGCTCGAAGAGGAGGGGATACTGAAGATAGAGTACCGTCTCACACGGATATACCTGGTCTGGGTCAAGCCCACCGAGGAGGAGGTCGCCGAGGAGCGGCAGTCGTTCTATGAGGAGAAGAAGAGCCTCGAAAGCGAAGTCGAATCGTTCCGGCAGAAAGTGACGGGCGAGACCGGGGAGCTTGAGAACCTCGGCAGGAGCTTCGATGATTTCTATTCCAAAGCGTATGCGAGGATCGACGCCCTCGAGAAGACGATAGCCCCCATCCCTGTGGCGAATACCGTGTCCGAGAGCTCGTTCGGGAGATACGAGGATGAGCTCCGGGCGATGGAAGCCGGGCTGAACGAGGCCAAGGATGGCATCGAATCCGTCAGGAAGGAGATCGCAGCCCTCGGGATCGGGCATGTCAGCCCCAGCGAGGAGATCCTCAACAGGATAGACCGGATGAATTCCGAGCTGATAGGCATGCAGCAGGAGATGGAGCTCCTGAAGAGAAAAGCCCAGCAGGAGACCCCCGAGGAAGTCTCGATGCCGACCGTCCGCGACATAAAAAAGAAGTTCGAGCTCCTGCAGAAGGACTTCAGCTCCCTCCGTTCGAAGAACGCCCAGATGAGGCAGGACATGATAAGCCTCCACGAGAGCTCGGAGATCCTCAAAAGCGTGGCTGAGTCGATCATGGGCCAGGAGGACAAGATAGGGGGGCTGAGGAGCGATGTCAGCGCGCTCTCGGCCGAAGCCGAGAAGCTGCTGCAGCGCACCAATGAGATCGTAGGCAAGGTCAGACAGAACGCAGAGCTCGTCGATCGGCTCGGGGATTCGGTCGATGTGGCCAAAGGGGTCCTCAAGAAGTTCCCCAGCCAGGAGAAGGTCATGGAGGAGATCGATAAGCTCAAGAGCGAAGAGGAGGCGATCGCCGAGAAGAACGCGGCCATGGAGAAAGTCCTCGAAGCGGCCGGCGGCAGGCAGATCACAGCGAAGCAGTTCTCTGAGCTGACGGCCAGGATGGATGAGCGCACGTCCCAGGTCAGGAAGGACATGGATGCGCTAGAAGGAGCGCTCGCTGACGAGAAGAGCACGTATCTGACATTCCAGAAGATAAAGGAGAGGATCGTCCCTTCGATAGAGGCTTACCAGAAGACGCTCGATGAGATGGAAGGGAAGATCGTGAAGATCCGCGCCGACTCTGCAGGCCAGATCCAGAACATAAAGTCCGAGGCCGCCAAGCTCCAGGAATCCCTCAAGGGGGGGCAGATGCAGGGCATCGTGAAGGTCGCCGAGGAGATCCGCGACAAGAAGAAGACGCTGGATGAGATAAGGAGCTCGATAGAGGAGCTGGTGTCGATGTCCGACAACCTCAGCAAGAGGATCACGCTGCTCTCTCGCGAGGCCAAGCTGCTTGAGATCCGGACCGGGGGCATGGGCGGTGCGCCGTCGCCCGGCGGCGGAGCGCCTTCCGAGGGCGGAGGCGGCGGGATCGGCGAGAAAGCGGTCCGGCAGCAGCTCGAGCTGAGCCGGGAGGAGGAGCTGGAGTTCCGCAAGAAAAGGGAGGAGCTGAAAAAACTGATCCAGAAGCTCTGGGAGGAATGAGCGGTTTAAAAGGTTCATAGGTGTTGGTGATACTATGCCGAAAGAAAGCATCAAGGATTCGATCGCTAAGAAGATGGGCGATGAGGAGGTTCATGAGGACGCCCCGGAGGAGGTTAGACCTTCCGCAGAGACCGCACCTAGGCCCAAGGTGGCCCTGCTTTCGGCGTATGCGTTCAGCTCTGAGGGGCTGCCGGTTGAGGTCAAGATCTTCAGGAAAGCGGACTTCGTCCCGCGCTATGAGGTTACCATACCTGGGATCGCTGAGGGGACCAAGCTCATCCTCGAGACCAAGCTCAAGGGAGAGCTTGTGACAGAAGTGAAGCTCGACATAAGCGAGATACTCGATCCGAAGAAGTTCGAAGAGGTCAAGGCGAAGTTCCTGGACGCGGCGAAGAGGATACTCCAGAGGAACTTCCCTTCCCTGCCGGAGGACAAGAAGGGGATACTCGCAGTCTATCTCCTTCAGAAGACCCTGGGCCTTGGTGAGATGGAAGCCCTGCTTTCAGATGAGCAGCTGGAAGAGGTGGTCGTCAACAACTCGCGCGACCCCGTCTGGGTGTACCATAAGAAGTTCGGCTGGTGCAAGACCAACCTCCGGCTGAAGAACGAGGAGCTGGTCTATGATTACGCCTCCATGATAGCCCGAAAGGTCGGACGCCAGATAAACGTCCTCAATCCCACTCTTGACGCGCACCTCCCCACAGGAGACCGTGTGAATGCGACGCTTTACCCGATTTCATCCTTCGGCAATACCATCACGATAAGGAAGTTCTCGAGGAACCCGTGGACCATAACCAGCTTCATCAAGTCCAAGACGGTCTCGAGCGACGTGGCGGCCCTCATCTGGCTATGCATGCAGAACGAGCTTTCATTGCTCGTGACCGGAGGGACCGGAAGCGGTAAGACGTCGTTCCTCAACGCCATGGCCGGCCTGATACCTGCCAACCAGCGCATCATAACGATAGAGGACACCCGCGAGCTCACCCTCCCATCTTTCCTGCACTGGGTCCCGATGACTGTCAGGGAGGCCAATCCCGAAGGCAAGGGCGAGGTCACCATGCTCGACCTGATGGTCAACGCCCTCCGCCAGAGGCCCGACCGCATATTCGTAGGAGAGATCAGGCGCCAGCGGGAGGCCGAGGTCATGTTCGAGGCGATGCACACCGGCCACAGCGTCTATGCGACGCTCCATGCCGATAACGCCGAGCAGACCATATCGAGGCTCACCAACCCGCCGATCAACATCCCCCATGAGATGCTGGATGCGCTCGCAGGCATCGTCGTCACATTCAGGCACAGGAGATTCAACATCAGGAGGGTCCTCGAATTCGCCGAGATGACGAAGAAGGGCGAGGCCAGCGTGATCTACCGCTGGGATGTCAAGAGCGACAAGCTCAAGGGGATAGGACGGATGTCCTCGCTCGTTGAGACGCTTTCGCTGTATTCAGGCATGGGCGACCGTGAGATCGAGGAGGACGTCGGGGAGAAGGTGGAGGTCCTCGACTGGATGGTCAAGCACGGATACGACAGCGTCGACCAGGTCGGCGAGATAGTGTCCAATTATTATATCAATCCCGAAGATATAATAGATGCCGTGAAGAAGAACAAGGCCTGGGATTTCAGGAGAGTATGACAGTGTGCATATAGGAGGAACGTTCCATGGGCGAGGAATTCGAAGGTGCTATAGAAGAGGCGAAAAGGCTCGAGAAGAAGATAGTCGAGTTCGCGCCATATTCCGGCGAGATGTCGATTCAGACTACGATTGATTTCGAGCCGCGGGAATACATAGACCTCACGTACCGTGACCTGATAAATCTCTATGAGAGGAACCAGAAGATAATCAGCACGATGGGCTTGGGGGTCCTCGCGAGCAAGAGCGAGGAGACCTCGGCGGCCACTGCCGAGACCGGCGAGGTCGAGAGCAAGCTCAGGGAGATGACCACAGAGACGCTCAAGGTGGCCGAAGAGGTCGGCAAGGAGCCGATCGCCCTCGAGAAAGAAGTGCCCCCGCCGCAGGAAGCGCCGAGGGAAGAGCATCCGCCGGCTGAGATGAAGCTCGAATTCGAGACCAGGACAGCCGAAGAGTCCCGACCGAGTGAGATGCCCGGGGAGAAACCCGAAGAGGCCGCTCCATCAGCCCCTGAGGCCGAGAAGAGACCTCAGATCCAGCTCCCCGAAGAACCCAAGCTCGAAGTGCCTGCCACCGAGCGCAAGGTCATCGTGGCATCTGTCGTGCCGCCGGCCCTGAGGGAAAGCCCTGACAAGGCGGCGAGCAAGCGGTACGAGCAGGTGGAAGAGCAGATAAGGCTTGCCATAGGGGAGGCAGCCGACGAGGTCACGATCAAGAAGAAGATGCTTGAGCTCACCAAGCAGCTTTTCAAGGAGAAGGCCACGAGCAAGAGGGAAGAGCTCAAGCTGCAGATCGCGACGCTCAAGAACATGCTGAGCGGTTCAGCGGCCGGCGCGAGGTCCGTGTCGAAGGGCGCCAAGAAAACAGATGAGGCCCACCAGAAGATATTCGAGACGATACTCGGAGCGCACCAGACTGAGCTGGCCCAGACCAAAGACCAGATCATAGATTCCTACAACAAGCAGATATCCACGATACGGAAGAAGTTCTACGAGGACGTCTCAAGCACCGAAGACCCCGCGAAGAGGAAGCAGATATTCGAGGCGTTCGTCTTCTCGGTCGAATCCCTCCTGAACCAGCTGCCCGAGGTCATAACGAAATACCGCGACTTCACAGCCCAGAAGCATCAGGCGGAGCTTGAGAAGCTCAGGGGATCCTTGGGTCCCGACGAGAAGGACCTGCAGAACGGAGTGGATGGCAGGCTGGAATATGTGAAGAGCAGGTATGACCAGGAATTCACCGCAGTCAAGGGGATCGTCGGCAAGGACATAGACAACCTCATCGAGATGGCCGGCGCTGACATTTTCAAGAGGTCCGAGGAGAAACCGAAGGATGCTGAGCTGAAGGCCCACGATGTCGTCAAGGAGATCAACGAGACCGACGAGGGGACCTTGCTCTATTTCCTCCACTCCAAGGATCAGGATTACTACAAGAAGTACGAAAGGAAGATGCTGTCCAAGGCAGAGGCCATATTCAAGGCGAAAGAGCTGATGGCCAAGGACAAAGGCTTGAGCGACAGCTTGGTGAAGAAGTTCTTCATACAGACGGAGGGCTAGCATGAAAGTTGAGACGAAGACCCAGCAGAAGAGAAGGGGGCCTTTCATGGCTGTCGCCGAACTCTTAGCCCCGAGATTCCCGGACCTCAAGAAGAAGCTGAAGACCGCGGATCTCAACGACAACCCCATCGAATACCTGGAGAAGGCCGTGTCGGCCACCGCATTCGCCTCCGCCTTACTGGCCATCGTCGCCTACCTGTTCATGCTCGAGCCCCTGGGCTTCAACCTGAAGGTCAACCTGCCCATGTTCATCGGCATGGTGCTGCTCCCCTTGCTTGCGCTCCCTCCGGTAATGTTCTTCTACTTCATGCTCTATCCTGACGCAGCCATCATCAAGCGCCAGAAGGAGATGGATTACGAGATCGTCTTCGCCGGGAGGCATATCGTGATCGCCCTCCAGTCCGGCATGCCGCTTTTCGACACTTTCGTCGGGGCCTCGAACGGGTATGGGGCCGTCAGCCGCGAGTTTGCGAGGATCGTCGACCAGGTGGTGCTTGGCGTCCCGGTCACCCAGGCGATCCGGGAGTGCGTCCAGAACAACCCTTCCAAGTATTTCACGCGTATACTGATGCAGATAGCGAACTCCCTCGCTAGCGGCGCGGACGTCGGAAGCTCCCTGGAGACCGTCCTCGAGCAGATCTCCAAGGAGCAGCTCATCTCCCTGAAAGAGTACAGCCAGAAGCTCACGCCTATAGTGATGTTCTACATGGTGTTCGGGATAATCGTCCCTTCCCTCGGGATCGTCCTAGCGACGGTCGTGTTCTCGGCGATCAGCGGCGGGAAATTCGGGTTCTCCTCGGGGATACTGGTCATCGTCTTTCTCCTCATCGCGATAGTGCAGTTCCTGTTCCTCGGATTTATCGAGAGCTCCCGGCCCAAGTATCTGATATAAGGTGAGCATGATGACAAACGAGACATTATTTGAGAACGTCGGCAGGCTCTTCTTCAGCAGGGAGAGGGTCAAGGGCCTCGAGAAGGAGCTCAACATCGCCGGCGTGAACATGCCAGCCGATTCTTTCGCAGGCTATGTGAGCCTCAACATAATCGTGGTCACGGTCTTCCTCACCCTCCTCATCCTGCTCTATCAGCCTTCAAGCGATACGATATACGCGTTCGTCAAGCAGCTTGCCGATATCCCCTTCGCGCTCGTGGGCGTGATCGTCCTCGTGGTCAGCGCGATCGTCGTCTATCTTGCGACCATGACCCTCATCTCGAGCTACCTCCTGATGAAGGCCGATGACCGGAGGAACAAGCTCGAGGGCACGCTCCCGGATTTCCTGATGCTGGTGGCATCGAACATCAAGGCGGGGATGACCCTCGACCAGGCGATGTGGTATTCGGCGAAGCCCGAGTTCGGGCTCCTCTCGACGGAGGTCAAGGCGCGGATCAAGAGCTCCTTCAGCGGGGAGAGCCTCGAGAACACCCTGGACCGGCTCGGCGAGCGCTTCGATTCGAAGGTGTTCAAGAGGACCATCCTCCTGCTCAAGCAGGCGACCGCCACAGGGGGGGAATTGACCAACGTCCTCGAAAGGACTGCCGATGACGTGAGGAACTCCATCATCATGAAGAAGGAGATCGCGGCTTCGCTTGTGCTTTATGAGATATTCGTGCTGTTCGCATCCATAGTTGGGACGCCTTTCCTTTTCGCGGTGGCTTCGAAACTGATCGAGGTCTTCGAAAGGCTCGGGCCTCAGGTCGGCGGGGGGGTCTCGTCCTCTGCCGGAGGGGTTTTCTCGACGTTCTCGAGCATCAAGTTCTCAGGCCCGATAATAAGCTCGGCGGATTTCTTCTGGTTCAGCGTCCCGACGATTTTCATCACGGCTTTGATATCGTCATTCATTGTCAGCGTCATAAGGACAGGCTCCAAGAGCCAGGGCATGAAGTATTTCCCGTTCGTGCTCGTACTCTCGTATTTCGTTTATTGGCTCGTGATCAACGCGGTTGATTCGCTTTTCGCTACGATAGCTTGATGAGGGATTGATATGGATTTGAAAAGATTGTTCGGAAAAAGGGGCTCGTTGAAGGGCCAGGCCGTCATGGAGTACCTTATCACCTACGGCCTCGCGCTCTTCGTGATCCTCATAGTGCTCGCGATTCTCGTCGCGGTGGTGCTGCCCACCCTGAAGGCTCCTGAGACCTGCCAGTTCACTCAGCCCGGTTTCACCTGCAACCAGAAGCAGCATGTCCTTGTGGCGGATTCCGGGAATAACGTCAGGCTGCAGTTCCAGCTGGACAACAACCAGGGGAAATCGGTGAAGGTGCTCGGGATATTGTGCACGACATCCCCGCCCGGCAACATCAGGAAGGCCGATATCGCCTCTCGCGGGCTTGCGATACCATCCCCGGGAAGGCAGATGGCTGCGGGGGAGAGCATTACTGCCGGAAGCTCGGGCTCGACCATCACAAGCAATATAGCATGCGTCGATGAGACCGGAGCGGCGGTGAAGCTTTCGCCGAACTCGAACTTCAAGGGCACGCTCGCCCTGGAATACGCGTTCACCGATGAGGTCCCGGGCGCGCCGACCAGGCTCGCCACTGCGACGCTCACAGGGAATGTGCTGTCCGAGTGACCGGATCCCTTATTATTTCTTCTTTTTCAGCGGAATAAACGCCCGGGACTGAGACGACCGCTATCAGCCGGTCCGATGATTTCCCGGGACGGGGATTCCAGTACGACCGCCCGACGCCGACCATGATGCCGTCGATCATGAGCTTCCCCCCCCAGAAATATCCCATCTTCAGCTGGCCTTCATTGGCTGAGAGGAGCATTGTATGGGCGTATGACCATGAATCCGACGTCCGCATGAGCCGGTTGATGACATTCCCGAAGACTGATGCGTGGTAGGTGCTCCCGTACGGGTGGTGTATGAATGTCAGGTCCGAGTCGTATGGAGCATCCCTCTCCAGATTCCCGACGACAAGGATCCGGTGCGGCGCCTCGTCCGCGCTCAGGCCGAAATATCCCGCCACCGGCATGTAACGCTTGTTGAAATCGTTGCCGGGCTCATCGCAGATGGTCTCCCTAGAGAAGACGGACAGGAATAGATGCCGCATGCCGGCGACAGACAGGACGTATTCCGCATGTTCTTTCGATGCCGCTGTCGTGACCACATTCACGAAGCCGGACCTTCGGTAGCTTTCCAGGAGCGGGATTATGCCTGCCGTTCGCAGCAGCCGGCCATAGTCCCGGAATTCCCCAAGCGTCTCATCAAGGTCCCAGCAGATGACCTTTCGTGCTCCCCTCCCAATCATGTTGTAGATGATATATCTAAGTGTTTATAAATGAAGCTTTCCTGCAGTGCGGCTTAGGATAAAGCTTCACCAAACTTCCTGAGGGTTTTGGCGATGAAGCTTTCCTGCAGTGCGGCTTAGGATAAAGCTTCACCAAACTTCCTGAGGGTTTTGGCGATGAAGCTTTCCTGCAGTGCGGCTTAGGATAGAAGGAGATAGACGAACTTGAACGTGATGGCCTGTTTCTTGGAGAAAGATTCAGCTGCCGTACTTCTGCGCTCTTCCTGTGATATTCAGGATGAGCGGGATTATGTCTTTGCCCCGTATATGTCCGAGCCCTCCCTGAGCGCACGAGATCTCGTCGAACTTGCCCACATCGTCCCGCCGCTCGCCGCCGAAGACCAGTATCGGCACCTCATGGCCTGAATGAGCCTTTAGGCTGCATGGGGTGGAGTGGTCCCCGGTGATGACGATGCACGCGCCGGTCTTCTCGAGGATCGGGAGGACCAGGTCTATCTTCTCGAGCCCTTGCTTCTTGAGGTCGAAATCGCCGTCGTGTCCCGCGCTGTCGCAGAGCTTCACATGCATGAAGACGAAGTCATAGGCCTGGATCGCCTTGGCCACGGCGTTCGCCTTCGCTTCGATATCTGTTTTGCGGTCGCCTGTCGCCCCAGGGACCATGAGCACATCCATGCCCATGAAGCTCGCCACGCCTTTGTATAAGGCTCCGCCTGCTACGCAAGCCCCGTGGAGGCCGTATCTCTCATTGAATGAAGGCGCTTGCTCGTAATGGCCTGCCCCGCGGAGGAGGATCGCATTTGCCGGGAGCCTGCGCTTTTTGTTCTCAGGGGAACCGGTCAGCCTCTCGATGGCCATCAGCGTGAATCTGTTCACGATGTCGGCGGTCTTGCGGGCCTGCGGACTGCTGTCGTGGGGCACGCATCGGGGGATCGGCTCGTTCTCGTGGGCGTCGGTGGGGGAGATGTTGCTGCTGAGCCCCTTGCCCCGGAGGACGAGGGCGCCGCGATGCTCGGCGGAGTTCTTGAAGATCACATCGACATCATCGATCCGCATCGACAGGGATTTCGAGAGGAGCGAAGCTGCGGCGGTGTCGATCCTTCCGGCCCTGCGGTCGATTATCTTCCCGTCCTTATAGGTCGCGAAGTTCGCCCGGAAAGCGACATCGCCGTCCTGGAGCTTGATGCCTAGGCCGAGGGCCTCGAGCGGGCCCCTGCCCCGATAGAAAACCCCTGGATCGTATCCGAGGATGTTCAGGTGCGCCACATCGCTTCCAGGGACGACATATTTCGCCACAGGGCTCATCATGCCGCATATGCCTGCTTTGGTCAGCCGGTCGAGATTGGGTTTCCTCGCGGCCTGCAGGGGGGTCTTCGGCGTCGGGAGGTCCCCGAGCCCGTCTATGATCAGAAGTATGGCTTTCTTCATGACATGCTAGATAATGCAAAATTAAAATGGGTTAGCTTTTCTCCGCGATGAAAACGCCGAAATTGCTGGAAGGCCTGAAGCATGCATAGATGTCGAGGTCCAGGTTGTCGGGGATCCGTATCCTGGAGTATGAACGTACTATGGGGCCGACCCATTGGTCGTTGTTGTCGCGCGAGAGATGCTTCGTTCCCGGATAACCTGGCCGGTGATCAGAGCCGTCGTCGACGGGGATGCCCGTCAGGGGGTCGGAGGAATAGAATCCGCTCTCCTGCGGGAACCTCTCGATGGCTACCACTCCGGACGCCGGTATCAATGCGATCGTCTTCCCGTCCTGGCACGCCTTGAACCCATCGAACGCGAGCGCGATGTTCTTCTGCCCCTTGAAATCCTGGGAATCGAGCACGTATCTCAGCCCGGTCCGGATATCGGTCCATTCTATCGAATCGCCGACCGGCTTTCTCGGTTTTGGATACGCCAGGATGGTCTCGGTCCATGCGTTGTTGCTCAGCGTCAGGGGGGGCCCAGGGATCCTGGAGAAGAATTCGTCGAATTCACGGCTCCGGGCGAGCCTGGATCCGTTCGATTCGGCAAGGGCGTTCGCTTCGAGGAACGGCAGGCCGTTCCGCTGATCCCGTAGCAGGCGGAGCATGCCGGAGCCCGGATTGGCTTGGATCGTCATAGGCATCGGATTATCTGTTCCTAAGAGGCCCTTAAATACCTTTGTCTGCCACACAATGCGCCTGCGGGATCCGTTGTCATCCGGCCGGATTGGCGGGAAAAGCGGGAGACGGGATCGGCAGCAGGCTCAGATTTATTAAGCAGTGATTCCATATTAGACTTCCACTATTTTTCACGGGGTTTGTATGCAGGTCGACCTATCAACGCAGATATCGGTTTTCACCGAATTCTTCACGACCATATACCGATCGAAGATAGACGACCTCCTCCAGAATTACCCCACTCATAAAAGCCTCGTCGTCAGCTACCACGATCTTGAGAAATTCGATCCGGACATCGCAGACGCCCTTGTCACGACCCCCGATCTTATCCTCGAGGCGGCGGAAGAGGCCATAAAGCGACTGAACCTTCCGGTGGCGGCCGGCGCCACATTCACCCCCCATGTCCGCTTCAGCGAGGTGCCATCCGAGAATTACATCGAGCAGATCACTTCGAAGAATATCAACGAGATGGTCGCATTCAAATGCGTGGTGACGAAAAGGGCCGAGGTGATGCACCGTGTCAAGGTGGCCATGTACAAGTGCCAGCTCTGCGATGCCGAGATGAAGCTTTTCGTGGGGAAGAATTTCCAGCCCCCGAAGAGATGCGAAAGCTGCAAGAAGTTCGCGCTCCAGCAGATCGACGATGAGAGCACCTTCACAGATATCCAGAGGGCCGAGGTCCAGGAGCTTCTCGAGAGGGTGAGGGGAGGGGCCCCGGCAGCCCATATCGAGCTGCTCCTCGAGGACGACACCGTGAACAAGGTGGCTCCGGGGGACAACATCGAGGTAGTGGGGATGCTCCGCCTCAGGCCGCCGATGAAGACACGCCAGAAGCAGGACATGGTTTACGGCAGGTATATCGAGGTCAACAGCGCCAAGAGCCTCAAGAGGGATTTCGAGGAGATCGAGATCACCAAGGAGGATGAGCGCAGGCTGAAGGAGCTTGCGAAGAACCCCCAGATAACAGATATAATCGTGAAATCGATAGCCCCGTCGATCTATGGGCATAACGAGGTCAAGAGAGCGCTCGCGCTCCAGCTTTTCGGGGGCACGAGGGGGAAGACGATGAAGGGGGGGGCGCCGATCCGCGACGATATACACATCCTCCTCATCGGGGACCCGGGCATAGCGAAGAGCCGGTTCCTGCTGAGCGTCTCGGAGATCGCGCCTAAAAGCATCTATGTCAGCGGGAAAAGCGTGTCCGGCGCCGGGCTGACCGTCGCGGCGGAGAAGGACGAGCTCGGCGAAGGCGGGTGGACATTGAAGGCGGGCGCCCTGGTCCTCGCGAGCGGGGGCACGGCGCAGGTCGACGAGTTCGACAAGATAGAAGAGGAGGACAGGGCGGCCCTCCACGAGGCCATGGAGACGCAGACGATTTCGGTCGCGAAGGCAGGCATCGTCGCAAAGTTCAGGACTAAGACCTCGATCCTCGCAGCGGCGAACCCGAAATACGGCCGCTTCGACCAGACGAAGAACCTCTCGGACCAGTTCGATGTCCCGCCGACGCTCCTTTCGAGATTCGACCTCATATTCCCGATAGTGGACATACTCGACGAGGAGAAGGACTCCCGCCTGGCGGAATACATACTCTCCACGCATATGGGGAAGACGAATGTGGGGGAGCAGGACGAGAACATCTTCGACAAGGAGCTCCTTAGGAAATATATCGCCTTCGCACGGAGGAAGATCTCTCCGAAACTGACTCACGCCGCATCGGTCAAGATCAAGGACTTCTACGTCGAGCTGAGGAGGAAGAGCAAGGATGCCGGATCGGTCGCGATAACACCCAGATACCTCGAAGGCCTTGTCCGCCTCGCTGAAGCCAATGCCAAGATGGTCCTGCGCGAGGAGGTCGAGGAAGCCGATGCCGAGGTCGCGATTGGGCTGTTCAACTATGTCATGCAGCAGATAATGACCGACAAGGTCACCGGGGCCTTCGACGTGGACGTGGTCGCGACAGGCAAGCCGAAATCCGAACGGGACAAGATGCAGAGATCCGACACGATCCTCGACATCATCCGCGAGCACCTGCGCAAGAGCGACACGGCCGATATCGAGCAGGTCATCGCAGATGCGAAATCCTACGATATCGATGAAGCCACCGCAAGGAAGATAATAAACGAGCTCCTGCGGAAAGGCGAGATATACGAGAAAGGTTACGGGCAGGTGAAGATAGTTGGCGAGAAGTGAATCGGTGAAGCTGCTCGCAGGCCTCCTCTTCCTGTTCATCCTGGCCCAGCTCGTCGGGATCTACACCGGGACAGTGATACTCAGGGATGTCTCGAAGAACCCCTATGTGACCAGCCTGGTCGTGACAGAGGAGACCAACGACCCGATGAACGCCGTCCTGTTCATCGGATATGTGCTTGCAGGGGCAGTGATTATGATAGTCCTGATCCGGAAGCTCAGCATATTCCCGATCATCTTCAGGCTGATGGAGTTCTGGCTGATCGCGAGCTCGAGCTCCATAGTGTTCTACTCGGTATTGCGGTTTTTCAGCGGGTATGAGGACAGCATGATGGCCGGCATCGCTATGGGCATCGCGTTCTCAATCCTCAAATTCTTCAGGCCGGAGCTAAAGAACGCCGCGGCGATGCTCGCCACGGCAGGAGTCGGGGTCATATTCGGGATCTCGCTCGGACTCTTCCCGCTTCTCCTGTTCCTTATCCTGCTTTCCATCTACGATTTCCTCTCGGTGTTCGCGACCAAGCATATGGTGGAGATGGCAGACTTCGTGGTGAAGAAGGACCTCGCTTTCACAATCACATCGAAAGCCCCCCCGGTCAGGCCCGGCGAGAAGGAGCAGAGGATAGACCTGGGCACAGGCGATATGATTGCCCCGGTCATGCTGGAGGTCGCTACGCTCCCGGTCAGTCCGGTCGCGACAGGATGCGTGTTCTTCGGCGCGGTCGTGTCGCTCGGCCTATTCCTCGTCCTGGTCTGGAGGAAGAAGACGGTCCTTCCGGCCCTCCCCCCGATCGTGCTGGGCATGATCCTCAGCCTGCTTTTGGGGTTCATGCTGAAGCTGTACTCGTTCTGACCACGCGGAGATCCAGGACGACCTGGACCAACCCGGGTGAATATGGGCGCACGACCCTTTGGTTTTCGACGCTGATCCTGAATCCTCCACGCTCTGCAGCGGGAAGGGCCTTTCCGAAAGCATCCTCGAAGGGGCGGCTGATGTCGGATAAGGTATAGAAATGGACTATCCCGCCCGGCTTGACGGCCGAGAACGCTATGTCGAGGAATTCATGGGCGCTCTTCGGGAGGGGCATCACCACCCTGTCGAACCCTCCGCCCCCCGAGTATCTCCCGTAATCCACGGCGCGGGCATCGCCTTCTACGGCCCGGACATTGTCCAGATGGTTGAGGGAGATGTTCTGGTCCATGTATGCGACCGCATCATGGTTCATCTCCACCGCGACGACGTCGGATCCTGGCCTGGCCTTCGCGATCAGGAGGGCGAACGGGCCGACGCCGGCGAAGAGGACCAGCACCTTCTCATGCTCTCCGCAGAGATCCGCTATCCGGGACCTCTCGGTCGCGAGCCTGACGGAGAAATAAACTCTCGCCAGATCGAGCTTCATTATCACTCCGCTCTCCCGGTAGAACGTCTCGGTCCGGTCCTCCCCAGCGATGCATTTGAAGCGTCTTACCCGATGCTCCCCTTCCATCGGACCGAGTTTCTTGAGGACTGTCCGCAGGTTCCGGTGCACCTTCAGCAGCGCCGCGCCTATCTGGGCTTCACGTCCTTCGAGCGGCGCAGGGATCTCGCAGATGGCGATATCGCCAACGATGTCGAACGATTTGACAAGGGTTTCCATCTCGCCTTTCGTCAGGAGCTTGGAGAGCGCATCCTCGAGCCGGTCGAACCGCTCAGGGCGCTTCTTCACATGCAGCTCGACCGTGTCGAACCCGCCCCAGGCTTTGCTCGTCGGGAGCATCACGAAGTTCCCTGAGTTGATAATGTCGTATTGTTTGTCCAGGATCCCTGCCTCGATGAGCTTCCTTCTGACGCTCTCTCCGTCTTTCTTCGGGACTTTCAAGAAAAGCATATCGTTCACTCGATGACGATGGCCGGCTTGTCCGGCATCGCCGACCGGGCTTTCTCGTGCTTGGCCCCCTCTTCGGGGAGCACGCTCACCTCGCATGAATAATCCCTCGCGAGGAGGCCTTCGGCGTCGTGGAGGGCTGCCAGCTCTTCCTCCTGCGTCAGGGGCTGGGCGAGGGAATGGATGTTCCTCATCACCCCCTTCGCGATCGCCTGCACGGCTTTCATATCGTATTTTTTCGCCGCCGCGGCTTTCATGAATCCTTCGAACGACGGATTCTCTCTGGCGACCCTGTAGAGATCGCGCTTCCATCCGCTTGCCACGATTATCGTCACCCTCTTCGGCTTCTTGCCTATCAGCCCCGAGATCTTCTCGATGTCGCCGTGGACTTTTTTTGTCAGCTCCTCGGCCTGCTCGATCCGGTCGTCTATCATGGCCTGATCCGTGGCCGGGAATGACGCGTGGGCCACGAGCCCCGTCCCTCCGAGCATCTCCCAGTATTCTTCGGCGAAATGCGGCATGAAAGGAGCGATGAGCGGGACCCATTTCAGGAAGAAGCCGCTCAGGTTCGGCTCGGTGGAGCGCTTCATGTACCATTGAAGGTCAGCAGTGACGTCATAGAATATCTCGAGCGCAAGGTCGCGGATGGCGAGGTCCTCGTACATCTTCCCGGCGCGGCTTATCTTCCTGTTGAGCCGTGAGAGGAGCCATCGTTCCGCCCTCCCGTGCGGCTTCGAGGCGTTCCCCCTGGAGGCCTCGACGAGCCTGTGGATCAGCGTCATCCTGGAACGAATGCCTTCGGCGACGCTCCGGTTGAAATCCGTATCGCTCGAGAGCTCGGCCCCGCAGACGACGGCGAACCGTATCGTATCCGCCCCGTACTCGCCGATGGCCTTGCGGAGCGGTAGGATGTTGCCCATGGACTTGCTCATCTTGCTTCCGTCCATGGTCACGAAACCGTTCGTCACGATCTGCCTGGGCCACAGCTTCCGGTCGCCGAAGATGCCCACATGGTTGAATATGTAGAGGGTCAGGTGGTTCCGGATCAGATCGCCAGCGCTGTGCCGGGAGTCCACCGGATACCAGTAGAGGAAGCTCGCGCGCATCCGCTCCATGCGCTCATCGCCGCTCCCTTGGCCGAGGAATATGAAATCGAAGAACGCCTCGTCCATCTCCGCGGCCGGCACTTCCGCGAGCATATGGGAGATGGTGTAGAACGCCATGTATATCGTTGAGTCGGAGAGAGCCTCGATCATCTTGCTTTCGTCGAACGG
The DNA here is from genome assembly GCA_046331685.1 of Candidatus Micrarchaeia archaeon. Taxonomy (GTDB): domain Archaea; phylum Micrarchaeota; class Micrarchaeia; order Anstonellales; family Bilamarchaeaceae; genus Bilamarchaeum. Next base: position 24,533 of record JAXLQI010000009.1, read on the forward strand.
GAACCGCGTTCCGAGCCCGGAGGACCTGGTCGAGGGCCTCCTCTGGAGCCAATCGATCGTGTATAGGTATTCGCTCCTGCTCTTCTCGGGTATGGTCTTCATGGAGGCTAGGCATTCCTTGGCCTTCTCTTTCCACCCGGGGGTCCCGTAATCGATGAACCACTGGTCCTTGAGCATGTTCACCTTCACTTTCGTGCCGCATCGGCAGAAGACAGGCCCGTTGGCGAGTATACGCAGGACGGACGCGTCTCCGCGCCCGGCCATCTGCTTTATCAGCCCTGCGCGTGCGCCCGCCACGGAAGTTCCGGCCCATCCGTCCTTCTCTCCGCTCAGCATGATCCCGCCATGGGCTTCACGGAGATAGAGCTCCTTTGTGGCCTCCTCGATCAGGGGGTCATCCTGGTTTTTCACGCCCATCCGTTCTATGATCTCCTTCGCCGGATTCCCTGCCGCCCCCCCGACGCTTATGACCTGGGGCATGTCGATCCCGGCCCTGCCCAGATCGCGTAGCGCGGCGTAATCCTTCGGCGCATGCGCAGGCACGCTCATGACCACTCCTGTGCCGACATCTGCCTTGACGAAGCTCGCCTCGAAGACCGGGACGCGTTCCCCGTTTATCGGGTTCCGGGCGCTCATACTGAGCAGCTCTTCCGGACCTACCGGACCTACAGGGTCAAGCTTCCACTGGAGATCCAGGAGCCCGGCGGCCTCCCCCGATAGGATCAGAACGTCGTCCCCATGCTTCGCCCTCACATAGCCTATCCCCGGGTTGATCCAGATGTTCGTGACACCGTAGATCGTCTCCGGGCGATATGTGGTGACGACAAGGTATTCGCCTTTGGACACCTCGAACTTGATGACAGTGACTTCCTCAAGCTCAGGGTCTACATCGCCCCGAGTGTCGTGGGCGCTCACCGCCTGGCCGTCGGATGGGCACCATGCGATCGGGTATTCGCCCTTGACCAGGTATCCGGACGCTTTCAGCTTCCGGAACTGCCACTGGATGAAGCGGTTGAAACGCTCGTCATAGGAATAGAATTTGCGCCTCCAGTCTATCGAGTAGCCGATCTCTTTCATACCTTTCTCTATCTCATCGGAGAAATAGGCAACTAGGGCGCGGGGGTCATCGAGGGAATCCGATACCGACGCAGGGATGCCGTAGATCTTCTCGAACACCCCGAGGACGTCGCGGTCTTTGGCGGCGATCCTCTTCGCCATGGCGAGTATCGGGGTCCCGGTGACATGGAACGCCATCGGGAAGAGGACATTGTACCCTTTCAGCCTCAGATAGCGCGCATAGATGTCCGCTGTCGTATAGGTCCTGCCATGCCCGATGTGCTGGGGTGAGTTCGGATATGGGAACGCCGCGGTGATATACCGCTTCGCTTTGCCAGGCTCCGGGTCCGGCTCGAACGCCCGTTCGGCGGCCCACCGGCTGGACCATTTTTTCTCGATAGCAGAAGCATCCATGGTTCTCGCTTTGGGATGAAGATTTTTTAAGAGAATCCTTCAGCGCTTCCTCGGAGGACGGAGATCGGTCTTATGGACCGGAAGGCCTGCTGTCTGGGCGAGGCGGCCGATCAGCTCGCGCCCGAGGTCATCTTCTTTCCTGGACAGGATCCCGTGGAGCTCCTCGTGCTTCTTGAGCGCGAGCGCCCTCGTGGGATCTGGAAGCCTGGGGTCGTCGCCGATGTTCTTCAGGAGCATCTGGTCTTTGCGCTCGAACGCCTTCGCGATCGCGCATGAGGCTGCCATCTCGATCTTCCCTTCGGTCTCGACGAGCATGTCTACGCCGAGGTGCTGGGATGCGAACCGCAGGAGTATGGGGTAGTTGCCTTCTTCGACAGCGAGGCTCACCATCATCGTCCCCGCAGGGTTCCTGACCTCGTAGGGGACATCGGCGTTCGTCGCGAGCTCGAAGAGGAGCGAGAACCTGGATTGCTCGGCGGCGATCTTCAGCAGTATGGTGCCGGATTTGACACGGTCGTCATAATGGCAGGCAGGGCAGGAGGCTATGGCGAACAGGCCGTCCTCGTCTTTCCTGGCCGCGAACTGGATGATGATCGAGCCGGTGAGTTCACGGCGGGTTATCAGTGGGAGCTTGTCTGTGGAAAGAGTGTCCAGGAGGGGCTGGTAAGACCCTTCTTCGAGGGACCGCCTCAAGGCGGACGGAAGGATGCCGGCTTTCGCCTCCTCCCTCACCTCCTCAGGGAAGCCGTCGTCGATATGCACCAGTATCAGGGTCCCTGTGTCTCCGCAGCGGATGCAGGAGCCGACGGCCTCCATGCCGGCCAGCAGCCTGGACTCGGGATCCTCGTGGTGCTTTGCATTGATGATAAGCATAGTATTGGATCCCGACGGACGTAGAGAATCGCTCATGCTTACTCTCTCTGTCCGATAAGCGTTTTAAATGTTATTAAAAATACACGAACGTGAGAAATCACCGCGGGTAGGGGTTTGTTGTTTTAGTATATGGAAAAAAGAGGGTATTTAAACCCTTCCCGGCATATACGCATTTGTGTAAAAAGGTGTATTGGACTGTTGCTCGGCGGCCCAGACATCATTTTTAAAGTTTTCCGAGCAAGGTTATGTCCATGGGATCTGAGTTGAGAGTGGGAGACATTATGACCAAGAAGGTCGTAACGATACCCTTCGGTAAAACCATCCTAGAAGTGGCGAAACTGATGAAGAAGAACAACATCGGTTCAGTGATAGTCGTCGAAGACAAAGAAGGCAAACACGCGAAAGGCATAATCACAGAGCGCGACATAGTGTACAAGATACTCGCCAAAGGAAGCGATCCCTACAACAGCAAGGCGGAGGAGATAATGTCCAAACCCTTGAGGGTGGTTAAACCGGATACAAGTATAGAGGATGCAGCAAAGGCGATGCGGGAGAACAGAGTGAAAAGGCTTCCGGTCGTGAATGACGCTAACGAACTGATAGGTATATTGAGCGAAGGGGACATAATGAAGATATTCCCCGTAGTGGTAGACCTGATAGAGGAAAAAGCTGCATTCTCTTGATACTGACGCTGTGCACGGATGGCCACCAGAGCCAAGAGCCGTGAAGGAACGCAGCCTCCGCAAGGAGGGGGCGGCCCCAAAAGGGCGGTCAACAGTGCACAGCAAATGTCTCTCATTCTTCGCCTCGTTCGAGGCGGCCCGAGAAGGGCGGCTCAACCCCAGTAGGAGGAGCATGTGGAAATCTCGGAAAGGCTGATGAAGCTTGGAAGGATGCTGGATGAGCTCAGCGGGAACTGGATCTTTGTCGAGGGCCAGAGGGATAGGAAAGCCCTGGCCGGCTTGGGTCTGGTGAACATACTGACGATATCCGGCAATCTGCGTTCGAGCTGCATGCGGCTGGCCGGGAAAGATGTGGAAAAGGTGTATGTGCTGACCGATCTGGACCGCAGAGGGTACCAGCTGGCTATGATGGCCAGGGACGAGCTTGAGGGCATGTCTATAAAGGCTGACCTCAGGATGCGGGGGGATCTGGCATATGCGCTCGGGATAAAGAATTTCGAAGATGCGAAAAGAGCGTATGACAGTTTGAAAGAGGAATATGAAAAAGGTGGAAAATATGGCTAAAACATACATAGATACAGTGAAATATCTGATTTACACGAACGTTGAGATCGGCGGCCTGGTGGAGAAGCCGGACGTCGTAGGCGCTATTTTCGGGCAGACCGAGGGGCTTCTCGGAGACGAGCTCGACCTCCGCGACCTGCAGAAGAACGGCAGGATAGGCAGGATCGAGGTCGATCTTTCAGGGAAGGAGGGAAAGACGACCGGGATCATCAAGATCCCGAGCAGCCTCGACATGGTCGAGACATGCATAATCGCGGCTGCGCTCGAGACTGTCGACCGAGTCGGCCCGTGCGAGGCGAAATTGAGGATAACGAAGGTGGAGGACACGCGGAACCTCAAGAGGAAGCACCTCGTTGACCGCGCCAAGAACCTCCTCAAGGTCCTGCTCAACACGGAGATACCTGAAAGCAAGGAGATATCCCAGCTTGTCCGTGACGAGGTAAAGACCGCTGAGATCGTCGAGTACGGCCAGGACAGGCTTCCTGCCGGCCCGACCATAGACCGCAGCAACGAGGTGGTCTTCGTGGAAGGCAGGGCGGATGTCGTGAACCTGCTGAAAAACGACGTCACGAACGTCATCGCGATCGGCGGGGCCAAAGTCACGCGGACCATAGTGGAGCTCTCCAAGAGGAAGGAAGTGACCTTGTTCCTCGATGGCGACCGCGGAGGGGATATAATCCTCAATGAGCTTGCCCAGGGAGGGGTCGATATAGATTTCGTCTCCAGGGCGCCGGCAGGGCTCGAGGTCGAGGAGCTGACGAGGAAGGAGCTCATAAAGCACCTTAGGAACCGGACACCGTTCGAGCAGAACATCAAGGGCAATAAAGTGCCTGAAAGGCGGACGATAGAGGTGCCCAGGTTCAGGCAGCAGATTGAGCCTGATCCGGAAGAGCGGCCGAGGGAAGCTCCTGTGGTGATGGAACCGCCGAGGGTGGAGCAGAGGCAGGAACCGAGACCGGAACAGCGCCAGATGCAGAACGATCGCAGGAACCGGAGAAGGGAAATGCCGCCTGTGGAATTGGACATCCCGAGGATAGACCAGCCTGAGCCGGGCTTCGAGCCGCAGGCGCCGGCCCAGGCGGCAGCCGTCCAGCCCTCAGGAGCGCCGCTCGAGAAGGACGACCTGATGAAGGAGCTCGACTCCCTCGCGAACACTCTCAAGGCGCGCTTCTATAATGCCGGGTTCGAGATGATCTCCGAGGTCCCGGTCAGGGACGTGATAAAGTCCCTGAGCGAGACCGGCGGTGTCAATGCGATCGTCTTCGACGGCATCATAACACAGAGGCTTGCGGACCTCGCTTCCAAGCAAGGCGTGAAGCTCCTGATCGGGCTCAAGATCGGCAACGTCAACAAGGTGCCTGAGAACATCGAGATCATCACGAAGAGCAAGTGATTTTTTTATTTTCAACCCTTTTTTTTCTTAAGGATGATCAGTTCGCTTCTGTCATCCTTGCCATATAGCCCCGGATTGCCCGGATTCATGAAGCTGTAGAAGGGGGATTCCCTGTGGAGCTGGGTGAAGCCCGCAGAGCGGATCATCTTTTCGTCGAAGAAGCACGGCGAGCTTATCGTCCCGATGACGCACGAGCCGCCGGGGGTGGTGAGGTCGGAGAGCTTCCGGATCCGGTCTTCGAACGTGTGGGGGCTTGTTTTGCCTTTGAGGGTTTCGAAATCGACGTCGATGGCGCCTATCTCGAAGACACCGAGGGAGATGACAAGGTCGAACCTGCCCGGCAGATCCATGAAATCGCCTACGACCACCCGCGGGTTGCCGGCAGGATTGCTCTCGAGGCGCGAATCCATGTAATATGCCCCTGTCCGCCTGAAAAAGGCCTCCAGGCTCACGGAATCCGTGCCGCCGATCTCCAGGACCCTTTTTCCTTTCAAGCGCTCCAGGCCCGAGATATGGGGGATGAAGCGCCTTTCTGCGAAAGAGCTTAGCGGGGAGCTTGGATCTGCAGCAGAAGCGAGCTGAAGGTGCCTCTCAATGCGCCTTCTCATGCCCATGACCGGTTCTACGGAGGAAAGGCCCTTGCCGAGACTGAAGCTTATCGGGAGCACCTTCAGCGGTAGAGGCTCAGGTCGAGGGAAGCGAGATACGTCGAGTTGCTCGCGTTCATGACCGTCGCGAGCCGCCGTATCTTCACCACGTTCGCGGCTCCGGCCGGGACGTCCCCGCCGATCGTCGTGACCGAGCCGTTCGCCAGGTTGGTGATCCTGAGGGAGACATTATAGGAGGTCCCCAGCTTCTCTTTGAGCCACGCCTGGCTCTGGAGCTTGGCGCAGTCGATTATTGACGAGTTGACTCTCCGGTCTGCCCAGTCTATGGCTAGACCCATCTTCTCCATCGTCCCGCAGCTTGGCCCTGGTGAAGGCGGCGAGAAGAGGAGGTTCGAAACAGTGATGGCGTCCTTGGAAAGCTGGTCGTTCTGGTAATCCAGGAAAGAGCGGACGCTGTGCCAGTATGAGAGCAGGGCTACGAGAGCCAGAACGAAAATGACCGACGCCATTATTGCATCAAAGCTGAAATACTGTCCCTTCATGTTATCCACCCTATGGCGATTGAGTTATCGACAGGTTCTCCCCGTCGTTATTAAGCATCAACATATTCGAGCAGGCATTGCTCCTCAGAGTGTCATTGTTCCCGTTGAGGCAGGTGCCTTCGACCTTGTAGCTGTATTTAGGCACGTCGTATTGATAGCTGAAGTTCCCATAATCCCCCTGCCACTCGAGGAGTATGGTGGGCTGCGGCCGGCCGAGATTCCGCAGATCCACGGTGTACCTCCGGCCGTAGAGCGTCTTCGGGAACGTGTAATTGTAGGCGAAACCCGTCCCGCCCTTGACAGAGAGCGTGACGATCTTGACGAATCCGTCTCCGGTCTCCTGGGCGAGCTTGTTCTGCTCGGTCGGGACCTCGGTCTTCTGGAGGTCGCTTATGACGATGAACGCTGCGACGGCCACGAACATGAACACGCCGGTGTATATCATGAATTCGGTCGCCACCTGCCCGCGGAGGTGGCGTGAATAGGACGAAGTCCTATTGGTGGCGACTTGGCCACGCAAGTTGCCTGCAGGGGACGGAGTCCCCGCTGTCGCCACCTGCCCGCGGAGGTGGCGTGGACAGGACGACCCTGAAGTGCCGCGCACTTCTGGGGACCGGGAACGAAGTTCCAGGGAAGTCCTATTGGTGGCGACTTGGCCGCGGCGGTTATGGGGCAGTTGGGTCAATCAACTCAACCCTCCCCTGGGGATCTGCCCTTACTACGAGCCTGAAAAGCCCTGTCTTCTTCACGATCGTCTGCGAAGAAGGGCTCACTACGGCTATGGTCGGCGATGTCGCATCGAAGCCGCCTCCCGATGTCCGGATCCTGACTATCGCCTCGCCGCCCCTCTGCCCGGGAGCCACAGCGTCAGCACGGACTTCCTGTGTCGTGGCAGGGACATTGAGCAGGAGTTCCCGTTCAGCACCAGGACCCTGGGCGTACACCGAGTTCATCGTGTCCGCCAAGGTCCGCGCAGATGCGTCTGCCTGGGCTTTCGCGGTGTCCTCATAGCCGACCGAAGAGACGGACAGGAGGAGGAAGAGGACCGGGATCGTGAATGCGATCACGACTCCTACCGTCACCATCAGCTCCAGCGAAGATTGCCCTTTCATGGATTGCACCCCGCAGCGCCGTTATCGCAGGACACCTGCCCAAGGCCGTAGTTGGACTTGGTCGGGCCGCTGACAGCGAATATGCCGGTGACCGGGCTGTCGGCGCAGGTGTTGAAGTTCCTGCAGCCGGGCAGGCCGCGTATCTTGATCCCCGATATGCTTCCGTTGAACAGCTCACGGTCGAGCCTGCTGTTGATGTCGTATATGCTGTAATTGTTCGCATAGTTTCCTATGACGAAGGTCTCTATGCCGAACTGGCTGCTGTTCTTGGAATAAGAGTTGTTGAGGAGCCTCTGCATGTATGAGGGCGCGTCGGGGTTGTGGGTATAATATCCGCACATCACGAAGTCCCTTATTGATTCGAGCCTGAACAGGCCGGCTCCGCCTGTGGCGAGCTTCTTGCCGGGGCTCGCGGCCACCTCGCTCTCGAGATAGGTGTTGAGCAGCAGGACGCACCTGCGGAACGACTCGCTGCCATCGAGGATGGGGCATTTCGGCGCGTTGCTGGAATTGAACCCCGGAGCCACGATGAACGGTTTGCTCGTGGAGGCGCCGGCTGCGTCGTCGAAGCCTATGTCGCAGCCCGGGCCGCTGTATTTGACCGGGTTGAAGGTCTGGGCCTCGCCGAGCTTGCCGCTGCAGTTGGTTGGATGGCTAGGCGCGTTCGTGAGGATGTAGCCGCCGAACTCCTCTGAGTTGAGGCGGTCCAGGGCGTTTATCTCATCGAATGTGCCGACAAGTATGTACATGTTCCTCTGGGAAGGGGAGACGTTATACCAGACAGGCACAAGATCGCCGCTCCCTGATGCCTTGGCGAGGGCCCCGTAGATCCATCCCTGCCCTCCGGAGACGGGCTGGGAGATCTTGTCGACCGCTATGCTCGTGTAGTTGGGATAGATGTCCTTGTTGAAGAAGAACTGGCGGTAGACCGTCTGGTTGTCGCCGGCCCGTCTTTCGGAGAGCCTCGCGAGCGCCGGGTCGACGAGCCCCGTGACATCGAGCGCGTTCGTTATGTGGTATGTCCTTGACACGGATGAAGTGTTGGTGTAGTCCTTGAGCTCGAGGCGGATGTCGAATGAATAATTGACCGAGTCAATGTCGTTCTGGTCTGCGTGGAAGTTCGTGACCTGGAAGTCGCTCATATAAACGCCGATGGCCCGGAGCGATGCGTTCAGGTTCTGCGCCCATGCTGTGAGCGAGGAGTTCGCCTCGGCTGGTATGCCGGAACCGTAGAAGAGCGGGTCTTCGGCCGAGCCGTTGACGAGAAGGTCGAAAAGCGCCGCGCGCACATTGCGGTTCTCGTCTCCGGACGGGCCTTCCCTGAGCGGGGACTGTGCGGCATGGTCGTCGAGGCGCGCGAGCGACCTGCTCATGATTATCTTGGAGACGTTGTCCATCTTGTTCGGGGTGATCTGCTCGATCGTGAGCTCGACGGTCGACTCCTTGTAGAATTCAGAGAATGACCGCTCGGATGCCTCGATCGACTTCACCCAGACCGATATGGATAGGAGGATGTATGTGAGTATGAGGAAAACAGTCACCGTGAATAGAAATCCTTTCCTGTCCATGTTATCACCTTAGATGAAGACTGTCAGCCTCACAATGCGCACGTCGGAGGACGGAACCAGGTCCCCGCCGAGTATGTTGCTCGGATGCGTGTTACCGACATTGACCGATATGTTGCCTGTGCCGTTCCCGCTCACGTTGCCAAGCCCTCCGCCGCCTCCGCCGCTGACATTGACCTGGCCGCATGTGATTATGCCGAAATCCGTGCCGTTCGCCCCGAACGACCCTCCGGTCCCGCTCCCGTTGCCCCCGCCGGTGCCGTCCATCCCGTTATAGGAGCCGCCTCCGTTGCAGGTTAGATAGTTGTATGGCGAGTATGGAAGCTTCCGGACCTTGCCGGAGTATCCGAATGTTATGACCTGGGTCGCCACAGTGAGCTTCTTGCTGCTCTTAGCGTGGGGATCCGACCCCTCCGATGCCGTGTCATAGACGACGGTCCATCCTGCGCCCTCGTCGTCGCTCATCTCCATGACATAGCCGAATTGTATCGGGACCATCGCGCCTACGGTGCTCTGGATCATCGATTTCCGGTTCCCTACGTCGGTCTGGGCTACGATATTGTCGAGGACCGAGCCCTGGGGCACTTTGCAGACCCCGTACGACTCGGAGCACATAGTGGTCGAGAGCGAGAGGAGAATGTCCCTTGAGAGGTAATGCCCCTGGGTGAGCAGATAATAATATGCCGAAGGCACGCTCGAGAAGAATATGAGGGAGTAGATGGCGACCAGAGCCAGTGTGAAGGCCACAAAAGCGTCTAGCGAGAAGATGAATGCGCGCATGGTAAGCTCTTTGATGGGGTATTATTTAAAAACCATCGGTTCAAGCTCAATTTTATCTTTTTACACACAATATCACGAACCCTTGCACTCCCCAAAGCCGGTGCCGCAGGTGTCGCATTCTTTGACGGCATAAGCGCAGCCGTTCTTCAGGCAGGGGATCCTCTCCCCCGGGGTGCACACGCGCGCCCACCTGCATCCGCTCCAGACTCCGTTGATACACGCCGACTGGCCGCTGCAGGAGCCGATCGTGCAGAACTGGGTGTCTCCTTCATGGCAGAAACGCGGACGGTCGCTGTCGCCGACCGTCTTGCCCGGGCTGCCGCCGCCGCTGGTGAGGATCACCGTGCAGGCCACGAGTGCAACGAGGGCGAGGAGCATCATCAGCGCCAGGGGGTTTTTCAACGGATCACTTGAAGCTCAGGGTCGGGACGCCCGCCTTCGCGGTCAGGGAGCGGAATACGCCCTCGAGATTGAACAGGCCGGGCTCGGAAACCGATGTCGAGACCGGGCATAGCCTGACGTCTTCGGCGCTTTCGGCTTTGATCCCTGCGAGCTCGGCCGCCTTGAGGATGGCGTCCTTCTTGTTTCCGACCTTATCCACGAGGCCGACTTTCGCCGCCTGCCTTCCGCTGAGTATCCTTCCGTCGGTTATCTCATTGAATTTGGATTTATCGAGGCGGGAGCCGCGGTTCTGGAGGACCACGGATTTGAATTCGCCGTACACCTCGTCGATCATGCCCTGGAGGATTGCGGTCTCTTCGGGCGTCATGTTCCGGAAAGATGAGCCGATATCCTTATGAGGGCCTGACTTGATCGGCGTTATGTTGACGCCGACCTTCTCCAGCAGGCCCTGCATGTCGGTGAACGTGGCGATGACGCCGATGCTGCCGGTTATGGCGTCAGGATCGGAAACTATGTAGTCGGTGCCGCTTGCGACATAATATGCGCCTGAGGCGGCCACCTCGCGGAAATAGGAGACCTTAGGCTTGGACAGCCCGTGGACCGCTTCGTATATCTCCCTCGTGGCCACGACCGAACCGCCTGGCGAGTTGAATATGAAGAGGACGGCGCCGACATCGTCGCGCTTGCCGAGGTCCGAGATCGTGGATGCTAACTCCTCAGAACCGGGCGTTCCTCCGCCCCCTAAGACGCTCCCTGGGGATCCCTCGACCGAAAGCGGGGTGTCGATGCTGACGACAGCCACGCATTTCCCCACGAAACTGGGCCCGAGCGCCGAGAGCGCGAAAAAGATCGCGATGAGAAGTATGAACAGGAAAACTAGCGCTAGACCGGTACCGACGATCAGTCCGTTGTTGGGACGGGCTGGACGTCTTCTGATTTCAGGCTCCATGCAACGACCTCTCATGGAATAAATATAAATCTTCACAGGAGAAGAGCTTCCATGGCAGTGCTGGACCTCCTTCTTTTCCTAGTCCCGACATATATCGCTAATTCCTCTCCGGTGGTCCTCGGAGGGGGGAAGCCGCTCGATTTCGGATTGACGATGCCTGACGGAAACCGAATCCTCGGCGACGGCAAGACGATCCGCGGGTTCATCGGGGGGGTGCTCGCCGGGACTGTCGCCGGGGGATTGGTCGCGATGGTCTATCCTCTCCCTTTTTTCGCCGGGGCCGGATCGCAGTATCTCGCCGCCTTCGTCCTGTCGTTCGGCACTCTATCCGGAGACGCTATAGGGAGCTTCATCAAGAGGAGGTCCGGCGTGGGGTCCGGCCGGCCATTCTTCCTCGACACGATCATGTTCCTGGTTGTTTCGCTCCTGCTCGTCTTCCCTTTCGCGCTGCCTGAGCTCTACCAGCCGCTGAACATCGCGTTCTGCACCATCCTCACGCTCATACTCCATCCTCTTACAAACATGCTTGCCAACAGGGCAGGACTGAAGAACGTGCCGTGGTGACGATGGACCCTAAGAAGATAGCGATGGGCCTGAAGAAAGGGAGGATCGAGCTGCAGAAGGGCGAGGTCGAGTATTACAGGTTCAAGGACGGCTTCGCCGGGATCGAGAGGGGGACGGTGGTCTGCGGATCCAGGATCATACGTGGCTTCCCTCATATCAGGAGGATATTCAGCCTCGGGAAGGGAGTGAAGCGGAACATGGGCGACTGCGTCCTGTACGCCGAGGAGAAGATAGACGGCTTCAATGTCAGGATCGCTTACATCTCCGGGAAGATCTGGGCATTCTCCAGGGGGGGGTTCCTCGACCTGTTCGTGACCGAGAAGGCGAGAGGGCTTGGGCTGGAAGGGTTCTTCCGGGAAACCCCGGGCTATGTGATCTGCGCCGAGATGATCGGGAACACGCCATACACGGAGCCGGCTGAAGGCTTCGACGTCAAGCTTTACGTTTTCGACGTGGATGTCGGTGGCGGGACATACCTCCCGTGCGCCGCGAAGTATGAGCTGCTGAAAAAACATTCTATCGGATCCGCCCCCCTCCTGGGCAGGTTCGAGAGCAGCGATATCGCAGGGCTGAAGAAGGCCATGCTAGAGCTGGATAAGAGCCGGAAAGAAGGGATGGTCCTCAAAAGCGAGGACCGGAAGAAAGCTGTCAAGTTCGTCACCCCGTACTCGGACATCGAGGATATAGCGGGCGAGACGCGCCTTTTCTACGACATGCCTATAGGATTCTACTACCAGAGGGTCCTCCGGTCGGCTTTCTTCATAAGGGAATTCGGGCTCGATCGGGAGGAATATGCCAGGAAGCTCGGCCGCGCATTCTACGAAGGGCTGATAGCGGCCATCAGGGACGCTGAGGAAGGGCTCCCCGCAGCCGAGGAGTTCGAGATACTGATAAAAGACCTCGGGATATGGGATGACCTGCGCCGCCACATGAGCAGGGAGGTCAAGGTCGAGGAGCTCTGGAGGCGCGCTGAGGACGGGAAGACACGGATCCGTTTCAGGAAGATATACAAAAAGACGACGAAGACCCTTACCGCTTTCGCAGGCGGCAAGGGCGTCATGGACTGATCATGCCTGGGGCTTGGGATTCGCTCCCTTCGGGGGCTTGGCCGCCGTGGGTTTCTTCTCCAGCGGCTTTTCCTCCCTTTCCCTGCTTCTCCAGTAGACTATCACTGCGATGATTATGAGCAGCAGGAGCAGCCACCACGGCAGCGGGCACATGTCCAGTATGGACGGCTTCGCAGGCTCGACCGGAGCGGCTTTCTCCAGCGCCCTCAGGTACACCGAGTTGATCGTGGTATTGTTGGACCCGATGATGCCGATGCTGTAGATTCCGGCCAGATCGAGCTTGAGCGGGAAATTGCCTTTCCCGTCGGTCTTTTCTTCGTATGTCTTGCCAGCCGGGGTCGTGATCCGGAGATCGCAGAGGCTGCACGACTGGTTGTTGGCCGTCGCATGGCAGATCTGCTCGGTACCGACGAAGCCGGTCTGGGGGCATGTGATGTTCTTCAGCACGCACAGGTGGCTTTCGCAGAGATAGCCTGTCGGGCACTGCGGGCAGTCAGGGCCGCCGCACTGGTAAGCGGTCGCGATCGTGTGGTTCGCTACGATGCCGCACCCCTTCACGTCCCTGCATACCCCGCCGGCAGCGCCTTTGGCTATGTCGCAGAACTGCGTGTCCTTGCAGTCGGAGTCCTTTGCGCATTCATATTTCTTCACGCACTTGTTGCCCACGCAGGCAAGGCCTGCCGGGCACTGGGAATCGGAGCAGCACTGGTATGGCGCGCAGCTGTGGTTCTGGATGACGCCGCAGCTGCACTGCACCGGGGTGCATTTATTCGCCACGCATTCTTTCTCGCCTGGGCAGTCGGTGTCCTGCACGCATTCGTATGCGCATTTGTTGCAGTCTATGAGCATCTTGTTCTGGACATCGTCGCTGTAGCCTGACTTGCTCGCACGGACAGTCACGGATTTCCCGCAGCCCGGGAACGATATCTGCCCGCTCGTGTTGGTCGTGCCTATGGGGTCCCCGTCCACCTTGACGAGAGCCCCGGAGACGGCGCCGTTGCCGAACACCGTCACCGTGTTCCCGCTGCAATCAGTCTCGACGATCACCGAGAGGCCGTTATCGGACGGGTTATGGGGGTTCGGAGTCCCGATCGGGATGAAGCTTATGGAAGCCGAGGAGTTGTCGGTCACATTATTGCCGTTCGGAGGTTTGCCGGTGGCGGTCACGTTGTTCGTCTGGAGACCGCTCGTGTTCACGAACACGGTGTAGTTTATCGAATAGTTGGCACCGGGCTGCAGGACCGTTATGTTGGCCCATGTCAGCGTCTGGCCTGCGATACCCGTCGGGGAGACGTTCGCGGTAACGAACGCCTCGCCGCCTGGCAGGACGTCCACTATGGTTATCGTCTCGTTTATGGCGCCGGTGTTGGTGACAAATATCCTGAATGTCGCGTTCTGGCCCACCTGGAATGCCGAGCCGGTGTAAGTCTTGATGACATTGACAGCAGGAGCGAACACGCCCACCGAAGCCGAATCGGCCGCGGTGACGTTGCTGCCGTTGGGCGGCTTGCCGGTGACGTTCGCGTTGTTGGTGTATGTGCCGTTCGCGGTGCTGTTGTCCACAGTAGAATTGACATAGACCAGGACGGATGCGCCCGGGGCTATCGGCCCTATGTTCGCCCAGGAGATGACCGGTCCGACGACCGAGGTCGGGACGGGAACGGCCGCGCTGAATGTGAAACCGGCCGGAAGCGTGTCCGTCAGGGCTACCGGGTTCAGGGTGACCTGGCCCGGGTTGCTGACATTGAGCCTCCACTGGACAAGGCCGCCAGGCGAAGGCGGCAGGGGCGTTATGTCGACTTTGACAAGGGTGACGTTCGCATAATAGACTGTGACGTTCGCTGAGCTGTTTGCCGTAACGTTGAATCCCAGGGGATCTGTTCCGCTGGTATTGACGACATTGGTCAGGTTCAGGACCGGGACCGAGGCGTTGACCACGCCGCTGTTCACGGTGGCGTTGACGAAGATCGTGACGCTCCCGAGCGGGGCGAGGGAACTGACGTTGTTCCAAGTCACCGTCTGCCCGGATATGTTGTTCTGGACCGGGGATGCGGCCGAGAATGTCAGGCCTGCGGGAAGGACGTCGACCACCCTCACAGGATTGAGCGTGGTGTTCCCTGTGTTCGTCAGCGTGATATTGAACTGGACGATGCCGCCCGGCGAAGGCTGGGCCGCGGTCTGGTCGAGCTTGAGCGCCGATATGCTGTCGTTGCATACGAGTATGCCGAAGACGCCGAACCGGTCGAGGTTCGCGGCTGTGATGTTGTTCGCGACAGTGTCGAGCGTCTGGTTGGCGACAGGCACCCATGAGGTCCCGTTGTATCTTGCAAGTCTGAACATGCTCTCGTTATAGGGGGCTGATTCAGCTGCTGTCCAGCTCCATGCGATCGAGTCTATGGTCACGCTGCCTGAGACGTTGGTGATGTTCACGAATTTAGACCCGGTCGTGAGCGCCGCGAATGCCGGGCAGCCGGAGGGCGGCGTCGCAGGCTGCGGGCTCCAGGTCACTGTAAATGTCGAACCTGCCGCGGCGTCGTTGATCGAGAGGTTGGTGAAGTTGCCGAACGCGTCGGTGGGTCGGTCGTAGATGTCGTAGGTGGTGTTGATTATGCGGTTCGCGATGGCGACCATCCTTAAGTCAGCGCTATTGTTGTAGAAGTGGTTCATGAAATGGGTGGTCCTGTTGGAATCATCGAGCAGGATCCCGTTCTGGGGGTTGTTGTAAGCGGTGTTATTGGTCATGGAGTCCATGTCGCTCGCTGCGAAATCGAACCCGTTCTGGCCGTTGTCGTGCGCGGTGTTGTTGATGAACGAGCTGTTGACGCTGGATGCGCTGAGGAAACCGGACTGGGAGTTGAAGGCCATCGAGTTGTTGAGGAATGTGTTGTTCGAAGTCCCCACGATGTGCAGGCCGTGCTGGGTGTTGTTGTTCGCCCTGTTGTTCCTGAACGTGTTGTTGGCGTTCGTGACTACCTGGATGCCGTCCTGCTTGTTCAGGAACAGCGTGTTGTTCTCGAAGAGGTTGTTGTCGCTCGAGGCCACGTGGATGCCGTCGTTCGCATTGTCCGCGGCCGTGTTGTTGATGAACGTGTTGTTCGGGCTCGAGGTGATCTGTATGCCGTGCTGTGTGTTGTTGCGCAGGGTGTTGTTCGTGAAGAGGTGGCCCGCGCTCGCGGATGCGTCCACGCCGGATTGCGAGTTGTTGAATATATCGTTGCCGGTGAACGTGCTGTTGAACGAGGAATCCACGAAGATGCCGTCCTGCGACGCGTTGTGGATGCTGTTGTTCATGAAAAGGCTGTTGTTAGTCCCGAGGACGTACACATCGACCTTGTAGCCGTTCACTCCGCAGTTGAGGAGGCTTATGTTCTTCAGCGAGCTGTTGAGGAAGACACCGATCCGGTTGCCGGTCCCGTCATTGGTTATGTTGAAGTTGTTACAGTTGTATGTCACGTTCGATGCCGCGATCTTCACGCAGACCGTGCTGAACCCGCCTCCGATCGACGGAGGCGAGACGCTGTTCGAGCCTCCTACGAGGTTCGCCACCTGGTTGTACGTGCCGTTCGATGTGATCACGGGGCAGGATGACACCGCAGTATTGAAGAGAGTGAATGTCTGGCTCGCGC
>JAXLQI010000010.1:0-20902 GCA_046331685.1 Candidatus Micrarchaeia archaeon
ATCTCTGAATCCCGCTTGAGGAACTTCTTTATCCGGTCCTGGCTGTTTCGGCTGTTGGTGAATATGTATTCTATCTTCGGCACTGTGCGGAACTCGAGCTGCTTGAACGCCTCTATCGAGGCGCGGAAGAGGGCCTTTGACAGGATGTTCCTCCGATTCATCCTCCATTCATAGAGGTCGAAAGCCTCGCGGTTCGGCGTGTGGCAGTACCAGATCACCGGGCTGTTGCGGTTACGGATCCATTCCGACGGGGTCTGGTGGGCGTTGATGATGTCGTATCCTTCAAGCCTCACGTTGTAGAAATATCTGCCTACATCGGCCGCGGTGGCCACCCTCCGCCCGATCGGGAGCTTGGAGAGGAAACTCGGTTTGGCGGTCTGGACGTCGAGGCCGCGGAATTCGTCGAACGTGTTCTCCCGGTCGTAATACATGCAGTGGATGGAAGCCCCGAAATGCCGCGCGATCCGCAGGACGACCCGTTCCATCCCTCCCTTTGTCTCGAGGAAGGGAGTGGCTATGAGCAGGCGCATCATTCATTCTCCCAGTGCAGCCTTATATGCCTTGATAGTCGAGAGGGCGCAGTTCCTCCAGCTGAACCGGCTCAGGTGGTCCCGATGCTCGGGGGTGAAGACGAATCCTTTCTCACGGACATCATTCATGATCTCCGCGAGCCCGTCCGTGCCATCCGCCTTGAGGCAGAACCTGGTGACTTCTTCAGGGATCCTGCCTGTTGAGAGGACCGCGCAGGGCACTCCGCTCTTCTGTGCCTCGATGATCGGAAGGCCGAACCCTTCGGTCAGGGACGGGAAGACGAAAAGGTCGAAGCTCCGGTGGATCTCAGGCAGCTTGCTTTCATCCGCGAACCCCATGAACGACACCGAGTCCCCGAGCGCGAGGCTCTTGCAGAGCTTCATGCAGTTATCAAGCTCGGGGCCTTTCCCGTATAAAAGCAGGCGGGATCCGCCCGGGTAGGACTTGCGGAAGGCCGAATACGCGAGGATGAGGGACCGGACGTTCTTGTTGGCGGCGAAGCCGCCCGCATAGCCGATCGTGAACGGCCTCTCGGGTTTTTCCGTTCCTGGAGGGGCAGGGCGGAACCGCTCATCCACGCCGAGGGAGGTCACGGTTATCAGCGACGGATCGATCGAAAATCGCTCAACGATGTCATTCTTCGCGAGGCTCGAGATCGCGACGAGCGCATCCGAGTTGCGGAATGCCGTCTCCAGGGCTTTCGATACCAGCAGGTAAGACCTCCTCTCCTTCGCCAAGAGGAGAGGGTTGATATCGTATATGGTCGAGACGATCTTCCTCTTGCGGAGCGAGCGGAGGAGCGGTATCGCGAAACCCGCCTGCGGTACCGTGAAATGGTAAAGGCTCGTCTCGGGCTTGCGCAGGAGGGCCGTCAGGGGGATGCTGATGAAGAAATCCACCCCGGACTTGAGGGCCGAATCATCCTGCGGCTTGGTGCTTATGGTCCTGACCGAGACGCCCTCCTTCTCGAGGGCCCGGTAGAGGTTATATGAGTAGCGCGCCATCCCGTAGCCGACAGCTTGATCCAGATAATGGCATACCAGTGTCACTTCCATCGCGGCACCTAGAGCGAGAATCTCCGGAAAGAGAATCCCATCCGCATCAGCTTGGAATTGTCGCCGATCATGAAGTCCTTCCTGTCCGAGGCTATCGTCTCTTCCTTAGGAGCCGCCTTCAGATGCTCGAAGACTGCACGATATATCTCCCCAACGGTTATCTGGTGGCCCGAGCAGACGTTATAAGTCCCGTCCTCGAAAGACGGGGCGTTCCCGATCACCTTCACTGCGTCCGTCGCATGGACCATATCTAGGACGGTCCGGGGATTGTGGAGCTCGATCGCTTCCTGCCTGCGGTATTTCTCCATCACATCGCCGACAAGCAGGCCCGGGGGCTGGTCCGCGGAGTAGACGTTGAAGAGCCTGAGTATGGCATAGCCGAATCCGTTCTTCCTGGCGAAATACCGCACGATGTCCTCCCCGACAAGCTTGGTCAGGCCGTAGAAGTTCGAGGGGGCCGCCTGCTCGTCCTCGGTGTGCGGCTCCGGGCGGCTCTTGTCATAGACCTGGGCCGAGCTCATGAAGATCAGCTTCTGGCCTTTTTTGAGCCTCGCGCATAGGTTGCGCGTTCCATCGACGTTTATCCGCCATGCCTCGTCCGGGTCTGCATCCACTTTCCTGGGGGAGGAGACTGCCGCCAGATGGAATATGGCGGAGTATGGGGAGAGGTCGATGCCGGGCTCCCGGATGTCCCCGCGGAT
The DNA here is from genome assembly GCA_046331685.1 of Candidatus Micrarchaeia archaeon. Classification (GTDB taxonomy): domain Archaea; phylum Micrarchaeota; class Micrarchaeia; order Anstonellales; family Bilamarchaeaceae; genus Bilamarchaeum. The sequence goes on from JAXLQI010000010.1 coordinate 2,288, forward strand.
GAACTCCGAGCCTGGAGAAGGCGTGCGGTTGAGATTATATACAGTGTAGCCGGACTGTAGGGACGGGATGAGTTTCCTCCCCAGGTATCCTCCTCCACCGGTCACTAGAGCTTTCATTCACTCACCAACTTGCGGAACAATCCGCTCATGCGGACGGAATACGCTTCCCAAGTGTATCTCTCAGCAAGCATTTTCATGCTCTCCTTCAGCCCCGGGCGGTACCGGTCGGGGTTCTCTATCATGTCTTTCATCCTTGAAGCGAGGTCGCCTACGGCGCCGGTCTTCACGACCGGTATCTTGTCTCCGAGGATATCCCGCACTCCTGTCTCGTCGGAGATTATCGTTGGTATGCCTGAGAGTATGCTCTCGAGCGGGAAAATCCCCCATGGCTGGGCCTCAGGGACGAAGACCGAAAGGTCGGCTAGGGAATAGAGTTCGTAGAGCTTCTCATCGCCTACGTTGCCGTACATGGTCAATTCGACGCCGAGCTCCGAGGCGCGCCTCCGCACGGCCTCCTCGAGCGGGCCGGTCCCGACGAAATGCGCCCGTATCTTCTTGCCGCTCGCAGCGATCGCCTCGATTATGTCCAGCGGTCTCTTGTGCGGGTCGAGGGCGGCTACGGACAGCAGGTCGGTCGCGCCGTTATCGATATGGACGACCCGCCGGTCCAGCTCGGCCCCTGAGCCGACCACCGTGATCTCCTTATCAGGGTAGCCGAGCGAGATGATTTTTTTCATCCTTTCATCGAGAGCCGCGATGGTCCTTATCCTCCGGCACATGCGCCGGTCGAAGATCGAGAAAGCCGGGTACAGGGCCTTCTTGAGCGAGAACCCTTTCTTCATGTAGCTGTAGAGCCCGGGGGGCTCGTTGCACATCCATACGGCAGGCTTGGAGCTGAAGCCTGAGACCCAGGAGGCCGGGAAATTGTGGCAGTTTATCAGGTCATGATCATGGTCCAGCTTCGAGGCGAGCTCCTTGCACATGGAATGCCAGCGGGGGTAGTTGAGCAGGAAGTTCCGGGATTTCCATCTTTTCCCGAGCGCGACGACCGTGCATCTCTCCAGGAGCGGATCGAAGATGTATGGATCGGCCTTCTCGAACGTGTATACCGTGACCGTGTGGCCCTTCTTCGAAAGATGGAAGGCGAGCTTGGAGAGCTGCTTCTCGGCTCCGCGGGGATATATCAGTTCCGGATGCACGAGGGCGATGTCCATTCACAGACCCTTCTTGAGGAATTCCACCTGGTCCCGTATGATGTCTGAAACGGTTTTGGTCGGGCACCAACCGGTCTTCTCGCAGATCCGCTTGTTGCTGCCGATGAAGCCGTCGAAGAGCGCTTCTCCCCGTTCGTACGGCCGGAGCAGCCTCTTGTCGACGAAGAACGGGACCCTGCCCTCCAGGCCGTAGACGCGCAGGGCCAGTTTCGCATAGTCGCCCGTGGTGATCCCCTTGCCTGAGCATATGTTGTATGCGATGCCGCGGTCGCATCTCTCGATCGCGAGGAGCTGGGCTCTCGTCGAGTCAAGGACATGCGTGAAATCGCGGACCGAGTTCGGGTTCCCGAGGACGATCCGGTCCGCCTTCCCGTCCGCGCACCGCCTGATCTGCGATGCCACGCGCGCGGTGAAGAACTGCGGTCCCCTCCGGGGGCCTTCCTGGTTGAATGTGCGGGTGATCACCGCCGGGGTCCGGTAGGTATAGAAATAGGACTTGGCGATGTACTCCGTGAAGACCTTGGTCGCGGCGTAGGTCGACGTCGGCCGGAGCTCGTTCTCCTCGCGCACAGGGAGCTCAGATACGTCCTTGATGAATCCATACTGCTCAGAGGAGCATGCGACCTGGACCGCTTCGAGCGATTTCCCTTCCCTCGCGCATGCTTCGAGGACGTTCACCGTGCTCACGCAGTTGTTCTCCACCACATGGCTCGGCATGCTGATGCCGCTCGGCACGAAGGATTCTGCCGCCTGGTGCGAGACCACATGCGGCTCGATCTCCCTCATCAGGGACGATATGCGGCCGTAGTCGCGGAGATCCACTTCATGGGTCCGCAGCCTTCCGCTCTCCATCTGGTTATCGATGTTGGGGTGCAGGGCCACCGCATGGCGCTTGATCGTCCCGTGCACTTCGGCTCCCATGGATATGAGCGAATCGATCATCGTGCTCCCGACCATGCCTGAAGCGCCTGTGATCAGCACCCGTTTCCCTTTCCAGTATGCCGGATCCGGAAGTGCGCTCTTTTTCTCCCTGATGCTTCTCTCGTACTCCTCCAGCCGGTCTATATCGATGAGGAAGCCGCTGTCCTTCAGTCCGCTGAGCTTCTCTTTCTTCAGCACATCGTCAACAGGAATAAGATCCATAGAAACCGCTCCCATCTGCACTAGATTGATAACGTATTAAATCAGATTGTCAGGCTTTCCTGCCCTCAAAGAACCGCTCGAACACCCCGGCGACCTCCGAGATGGTGCCGTCGTCTATGCCGGGGTGGATCCCGATGTACAGCGAGTTCCTCATGATATATTCCGCGTTCCGGAGATCGCCCTTGCGGTAATCGAAGAGCCGCATCGCCGGCTGGTCCGCGAGGTTCCCGCACACGAGCGGCCTCGTCTCGATCCCGCTCTTCTCCAGGTGCCCGGCCAGGTCCTCCCTGCTGAATCCCGCCCCTTCCCGGACGGTGATGGGGAATGCGAACCAGCTGTGACGCGTGCCGGGCTTCTCGCGCGGCAGGATGAGCTGCCCTTCGTATTTCGACAGCGCGCCGGAGAGCCTCCGGCCGATCTCGGCCCTCCTCAGTATGAATTTCTCGAGCTTTCCAAGCTGGTGGATCCCGAAGGCCCCCTGGATCTCCATCGGCCTCATGTTGAATCCGGTGTTAACGAAAAGGAAGCGGGGGTCGATCCCCGGGTTCTCTGCGGCATAGCTCTCTCTCCGGGCCGAGTGGCGTATGTAGCCGTGGGCCCGCAGTATGAGCGCCAGATCCGCGTATTCCGGATTCGAGGTGCATAGCATGCCGCCTTCCCCGGTCGTGATGTGGTGCGAGAAATATGTGCTGAACGTCGAGAAATCCGAGAACGATCCTGCCTTCCTCCCGCGGAATTCGCTGCCGAGGGCCTCGCAGGTGTCCTCGACCACGAACAGGCCGTGGTCTGCGGCGAGGTCGGATATCGCATCCATATCGCAGACGTTCCCGAGGAGGTGGACCGGCATGATGGCCTTGGTCTTAGCGTTGATGAGCTCCTTCATCTTCTCGATATCGATCAGATAATCGCGATCCACATCAGCGAGGACCGGGCGGGCCCCTATGTTGAAGACCGGGAAGATGGTCGTGGACCAGGTGACCGCCGGGACTATGACTTCGTCGCCGGGCCTGATCCTGTCCTTGAGGGCGGGATTAGAGAGGACGGAGAGGGCGAGGAGGTTAGCGCTTGAGCCTGAGTTCACCATCGAAGCCGAAGCGGTGCCGATGTAGGATGAGAAGCTCTCTTCGAAACGGCGGACTTTCGGGCCCATCGTTATCTGGAGATCGGTCATGGAGTCGATAGCTTCCATGATCTCGTCCGCTCCGAAGGTCGGCATCATGAGCGGCAGGAGCTTGTCCGAACGGTAGGCCGCGCATTTGGCGGCGATATAGTCCCTGAGGGCTTCCCTTTCGAGCATACTCCCAACTCGGAAAACTAGATGCCCCGGACAGTATTTAATCCCGGCGATGTGGTTTCCTGCCCTTCAGCCAGCCGATGTATCTCCGGAGGCCCTCCTCGAAGCTGACGGTCTCTCTCCAGCCGAGGGACCGGATATTGCGCGTATCGAGCAGCATGGTGCTGACATCGCCGTTCCAGCCCTTCGGGCCTTTCCCGTAAGAGAGGCGCGGCCGGAGCCCGAGGAGCCTTGAGAGCATCTCCGCGATCTCCGAGACGGTGATCTTGTCGTAGGCCCCCACATTGAAGATGTCGAAGCGCGCCGGCTGCATCTTCCATGCCGTCAGCGTGGCCGAAACGCAGTCATCGACATACAGGTATGATTTGTCCTGTTTTCCGTCGCCGAGGATCTCGAGCGAGGAGGGATCCTTCCGCAGTTTCTCATAGAAATCGTACAAGACCCCGTGCCGGCTCCGGGGGCCGAAAATGTTGGCATAGCGCAAAATCGTGCACCTGATGCCGTATGTCGCTGAATATGATGAGAGGAACGCCTCGCATGCGAGTTTGCCCGCCCCATAGTTGCTTATCGGAGCGCAGAGCCTGGTCTCAGGGGTAGGGATTACAGCGGTTTCTCCATAGACTGTGGAGGTGGATGGGAAGACGATGCGCTTCACTCCAGCCTTCCTGCACGCCTCAAGTACATTGAATGTTCCGGCGACGTTTATATCGAAACTGCTCGCCGGGGTGAGGGCGCTGGCACGGACATCCGGGTCGGCCGCGAAGTGGAAAACCGTATCCGCGCCTTCGAACTCGCGCAGGAGGCTGCTGCGGATGTCTTTACGTGAGAACGATGCAGCGGCATTGATTTGGTCCTTCCTTCCTGACGAAAGGTCGTCTATGACTACGACCTCGTGGCCCTCGGAAACGAGTGAATCGGTCAGGTGTGAACCGATGAACCCTGCCCCCCCCGTGACGACTACTCTCATGGAGGACTGATACCCGCTTCATATTTTTAACCAGTGCTCCACCAGCCGCCCCAGCCGTAGAATGCCTGAGGGCATCGGCTGAAATGGCGCCCGATCCGCTTCAGGCACGTATGCGCTTCTTGAACAGGCATAGCAGATTGCGGATCCCGTCCCGCAACGGGTTGAGCTTCGCCTTTCCCGCCCGTGCGGCATAGTGGATCGGCATCTCCCTGCACTTGAGCCCAGAACGCCATGCTTCGATCTTTATCTCCTGGGAGAAATCCATGCCGTCGCCCTTCACCTTGCCGCGCAGGCGCGTCCAGGAGGCTTTCGTGAGCACCCACATCCCTGACTGGGAATCTTGGATCGGCATGAGGAAGAGCGCTCCGGCGAACAGGGTCAGGACCAGGTTCCCTATGCGGTTCATCGGCGTCATGGATCCGCGGGCCATAGAAGCGAATCGGTTCGTCGTGATGAAATCCGCATCCCCTTTGCGTATTATCTCGACAAGCGAGGGGATGTCTGATGCGGGGTACGTGGCGTCGCCATCAAGGGAGACCAGTATGCCGCCCTTGGCTTCATCGAAGCCGGTTTTATAGGCCCGCCCGTAGCCCCGCCTGGGTTCGGTGATCACACGCGCGCCGAGGGATCTGGCGATTTCAGCGGTGCGGTCCTTTGACTGGCTGTCGACGATAAGGACTTCTAGGTCATAGGTCCGGGAAAGCTCTGACCGTGGTATGACGGTTATCGAATGCCCGATCCCCGCTTCCTCGTTCAGCGTCGGTATCACGATCGTAAGCACTGGTTTTGCCATGTTTTTTCGGATAGTACTCCTCTCACGAAATTATAAAAGCGTGGGATATGAGAACGGCGGGGCAACGTTTTGCGCCGAGTCCTTCAGGGCTCCTGCTGCCGCGCTTTTGGATGGGTTCGCGTGGGCTCACTTCTCGAGGACCATGATGATCGAGAGCCCGGCTTTGCGGAGGATGATGCGTTCTGCATGCTTCACGAGCGGGATCATCCGGTCATAGAATCCCATCGCGCCTTCGTTGAGCGTCTTCTTCTTGAGCAGGCTCCCGTTGATATACCAGCCGAAGATGCCGGGGAGGTTGAAGTAGTAGGATTTCATGACCCTGAAGCCTGCTGCGGCGGCCTTCTCCGAAAGCTCTTTCTTCGAATATCTCCGGTAATGGCCCACCGCCGTATCAATGCAGTTGAAGAGCGACATGTGCGCAGGCACGAGGATGACGAACCGGCCTCCCTTCGGAAGCAGGCGATACACGTTTTCCAGCGCGCGGGTGTCGTGCTCGATGTGCTCGAGCACGTTGAGGGCGAAGACCGAATCTACCTGGTGCTTGATCTGCTTCAGGTCCGAGGCGAGGGTCAGATCGATCCTGAGAGAGGAGACTTGACCGTTCCCCCGGTAGGCGGCCGAGAGGCGCGAGACGAAGTCCTGATCGATATCTGAAAGGACGATCCGGCTGTCTTTGAAATCCCGGACGATCTTCTTTGAATACGTCCCGATCCCGCTTCCGATCTCAAGGATATTGCCCCGGAGGTTGGGTTTGATCTCTGAGTACATCCATTGCGTGAAATTGTCGGCTTTCTCGGTTATGGCCAGGTTGTGGCGCCCTTCTACGGAGTATGATTCTCCCATGAGCCGATTTGCGGTGCGATCGTTAATAAATTCATCTGAGCTTGAGCAGGGCGAAGCCGCCGTTCACGAAAGCGGCATCGAAACGTGGCGAGCTTTCAAGGCCGGAGACGAGCCTGGCGGTCCTCTCGCTCCCGAGCGCTGAGTAGCAAGTGGAGTCTATGGTCAGATAGCTGTAGTTCCTGCCTTTCAGGAAAGCGTATATCTCTTCGGTGGATCTGTCCGGGGCCGTGCGTTTGAACAATTCGTACTCGGGCACATACGGCTCGGAAAGCATGTCCGAGCCGATGACTTTCGAGTCGTCGGAACACAGCGGGAACACGAGCGTCCCTTTGGGGAGTGTGGCCTTCATCTGGAGGTAGCCTGCTATCTCCTCGTTCGATGTGAATGAGGCTCCCGCAGGCCATTGGGACGTCTGCACTTTTATCTTGGCATCCGCCGAGGTCAGCAGGACCGCGACCACCATCATGCCGAGGAGAACGTTCTTCTGCGGCATCATCGCGTCGATGCGCAGTATGGCGTATGCCGAGAGCAGGGCCACCGGGACCGAGAGGAACACCCAGAACCTGTGGGGGAACAGCTTGAAGGGGAGGGCATTCCCTTCGGTGCCGAGGAGGCAGAAGACGAGCAGGATGACGGATAAGACGAGCCATGGCTCGGATTTCCAGCTATGCCTTTCTTTCACTGCTAGGACTAAGCCGGCGGCCGCGGCGACGCTGAGCGCGATGCCGATGCCTATCTGCTGGTCTATCTTGCCTGTGGGCTCTGCGAAGATGAAGTCCGTCAGGCCGTAGACCACCCCTCCCGAGGTGTCATCGGTGCTGCCGGAGCCGAACATGTTCCCTAGCATGCCGATCCCCAATGCGGTATATTTCGGGCCGTACTTTACGAGCGTCGGCAGGTAATAAACCGATGAGAGGGCGATGGCGATCGCGCCGGCGATCAGGAGCGGGCGCACAGCATCCTTCCCCAAGGAGTGGAGCTTGACCGCGAAGTACAATAAGGAGATGAACGCGAATACGGCCGCCACGGAAGGCTGGGTCACCGCCACGGCGGCGGCCGCCGTACCGGCCGGGATGATGAACCGCCTGTCTTTCATCGCGCGCTCGTAGGCATAGAGCGCGCAGAACATGAACATGAGCGCGAGCGTCTGCGCCCAGATGAAGTGGCTCATGAAAGACGGGAGGCAGGCGAGGAAGAACACCGCGAGGAGCGAGAGGTTCCGGTTCCCGGTCATCTCGCTGAATGCATAAAATGCGCAAAGAAGGGTGAACGCGATCAAGAGCGCGTTGTAGAACTTGAGGGTGTCCACGACCGATCCGGTCATCTGGTTGAGGACCCCCATCAGTATGTCGTAGGCCGGAGGGTACGGCTCTATATAGAGGCGGGTGAAGACTGCGCCGTCGAAGAACCTTGAGTAGCTCATCGTCTGGGCCACCCATTTCGCCCCGACCGCATGGACCCACGGATCGTCATCCTCGAGGTATGGGTATGCGTTCGACCCTGAGACGTAGATCAGGAGATTGAGCAGCGCTATCAGGATTACGAGGGCGAGGGCCAGGTCGGGCTTGCCGATATCGAAAGAGAGCTCTTTCCGGAGCAGGAGATAAACGAGGATCGCTACCGAGAGGATCAGGAAGACCGCCCAGTGGAGGGGCACGTGCGCCAGGTTGAAAACGACGGAAAGGACCGCGAACGCCGAGAGGCCGAACGCGAGGCTCATCAGGCTCTTCTCACGTATGAGTCCATAGCCCATAGCGAACGAAACCACCGCCAGCCAGGCCAGGGACGGCAGCAATTCGAGGACCATGGACAAGCTTAGCCCTGATGGTATTAAAAAAACCGGCTCGGGATATCCTGCGGGGGATGAATATGCTAGGATGGCGGATTCTGGGCCACGGGGAGTATCTGTTAGACCTTCCGACGCTGAGCGGCGAGGAGGAGAGCCTGATACGCTCGACCGAAGAGCGGTTCAGGGAGGCCTGCAGGCTGGCGGAGCCGAAGGACGAGGCCGAGCGCGAGAGGCTGATCGGAGGGCTTCTCGCTAAGATTGCGCTCGAGAAAGGGCTTTACCTCGACCGGGCCCAGCAAGGGTATCTGGGCAGGCTGGCTTACAGCCATATCTATGGGTTCGCTTTCCTGGGGCCCCTCCTCGATGACCAGGGGATCGAGGAGATCAGCGTCATCGGCCCGTCGAAACCTGTCTACGTGTTCATGAGGAAAAAAGGATGGCTGAGCGTCAACGCGTGCTTCGACAGCGAGAAGGCGATCGGAGACATGGCGAACAGGATGGCCCGTGCGCTCGGCAGGAGGATAACGATACAGAATCCCCGCCTCGATGCCATGCTGCCGGACGGCTCGCGCCTGCACGCCTCCATCAGCCCCGTCTCATGCGGAGAGATTACGATAAGGAAGTTCCGGAACGTCCCTTTCTCGCCGCGCGAGCTCTGGGAGAACGGGACCGCGGCCCCTGATGCGATCGCCCTGCTCGCACTGGTGATGCAGTGCGACATGTCGGTCATCCTGTGCGGGAACACGGCGAGCGGGAAGACGAGCACCCTGAACGCGCTCTTCTCTTTCGTCCCGTCGAACGAGAGGGTGGTGATCGCGGAGGAGACCCCTGAGATCAGCATCCCGCATCCTCATCAGCTTAGGCTGGTGTCGAACCGGGACATGGGGATCCGCCTGCGGGACCTTGTCTACGACTCGCTCCGCATGAGGCCGGACCGGATGATCGTCGGGGAGGTCAGGGATGCCCCGGAGACCGAAGCCCTTTTCGATGTCCTGCTCGCAGGGCAGGCGCGGGGGAGCTATGCGACGTTCCATGCCCAGAGCGCGTGCGAGGGGCTGTCGAGGCTCGTATCGCTCGGAGCGCGCAGAGAGGACCTTCCGAGCATCGACTGCCTGGTGGTGCAGAGGAGGATGCTCGCCTACGATCCTGCACGGAAGGCGACCGCTGAGGTCAGACGGATAGTCGAGATAGCCGAGGTGGACGGATCCGGGGCGCAGACGATCTACCGGCACGGGAAGGCCGTCCGGCCGCTGCGGATGATCAGGAAGATATCCGAGAGCTCGGGTCTGAGCGCGAAGGAGGTGATGCAGGAGCTCTCTAAGCGCAGGGAGCTGGTGGAGGATTCGCCGGCGGCCTTCGGGGATTTTTTCGCATCTGTCCAGGGCAGGCTTTACGGTGGCCATCAACAGGAAAGCCGGGGGAAGGATGGGGGGATCGTATGGTGAGCAGGATATTCGCTTTCTCGTCATTTTTCCCGCGCATCCCGCTCAGGGCCGGGACGGAACGCGAGAGGGCTCTTTCGTCGCTCGGAGCCGAGAGCCGGAGATACTTCGCGATGGCAGCGGCCGCTTCGGCCGCCCTCTCGGTGCTTCTTGCCCTAATCGTTTCCGGGGAGTATGCCGTCCCCCTCGCGCTCCTCTCCTTCGCCGCCTTTTTCGGATTCTTCGTCATCCTTCCTGATATGGAGATCGGGAGGGCGATCGCTGAGATCGAGATGGAGCTCCCTTTCTTCCTGCGGGGGGCTGGGATGCTCCTCGAGATGGGGCTCCCGATCGGGAGGGCGCTCGGGAGGGGATGCGAGGAGGGGGGATACCTGGGACGGGAGATCGGCCTGATCATGGATGACGTTCGCGGCGGAGCCGGGTTCCAGGCCTCGTTGTCCTCCTTCGCCCGCTCATACCCTTCGCTCGCCATCAAGAGGGCGCTCTCGCAGGTACTCCTGGTGTACGAGACCGGGGGGCATGGATCCGACCTCAGGAAGATGGGGGATGACATGATCTCGCTTCAGCAGCACAGGATGAGGGAGCACTCTGCCCGAAGCGCGTTGTTCGGGATGCTCTTCATTATCTCCTGCGCTGTCCTGCCGGCTTTCTTCCTCATCTATGCGGTCGCTGGCAGCTTCGGGCTGGGGTCCGAGCCTGACGAGGGTTCGGTCGCGATCTTTTTCCTCGTGGTGTTCCCGCTTGTCAGCCTGCTCATCCTGCTCCTCTCCAGGGCTTCGGCCCCCAGGTCATCGTTCTCGCAGGAGAGCGGCTTTGACCTCCTTTCCCTCGCCCCGGGGGCGCTCATGGCCGCCGGGACCGTGATCCTGCCGCAGAACCATCTGGCATGGGCGGCTTTGGGCGGTGGGGCCGGCATCGTTCTTGCCTGGGGGAGCTACCGTACCGAACGCCGGACCGAGGCGGTGGAGGCGGCGCTGCCCGACGCGCTGTTTTCGGTCGGCGGCATAGGCAAGGCCGCCAAACCTGAAGTGATATTCGCAGTGATCGAACGCGGGGCTTTCGGGGCCCTCTCCGAGGAGGCCGGGAAATCGCGGAGGCAGCTCGAGATGAACGTGCACCTGGAGAAGGTCCTCGAAGACCTGTGGAGGCGCAACCGGTCCCTGCTCCTCCGCCGATGCTGCGTGATGCTCGGGACTTTGATCGAGACCGGCACCAATGAACGGATCGGCCTGATCGCCGAGGATCTGGTGAGGAATTTCCAGCTCAGGAGGGAGAGGGCGGCCCAGTTCGCAATGCAGAAGTACACGCTTGTCCTCGGATCACTAGTGATCCCGCTCATCCTCCGGATAACTCTCGGCCTTGCCGGCCGGATGGAGGGGATCGGAGACGCTCAGGGCGTCCACCAGGTCATCTCTTCGGCGGAAGCCGTCATCCCGGCATACCTCGTGATATACGCCGTCATGGCTTCGGCCGCTATCGCAGACGGCGAAGGCAGGCGTTCCGCCGCCGCGTTATATTCGGCTGCGCTTTCGGCAGCGGGCCTCCTTGCGTTTCATTTTATAAGCTTGTGAAGAGAAAGGGCATCGTGGACGGCATAACAGCGCTAGCTTTCTCACTGCAGGATCCCATCCTCCGCCAGATCGACCTTCTCATCGGGAACGATGCTGTTTTCTTCGCCATCCTGCTCATCTTGGTCCTGGCCGGGGAACGGAAAAACGACAAGCGGGCCAAGATACTCTTATCGATCATCCTCGCTGTCGGAGCGGGGTACGCTATCAAGCATGCCGTGGCCGAGCACCGGCCCTGCTACGGGGCGGACTGGTGCCCGGACGACTATTCGTTCCCCAGCCTCCATGCGGTGGCGGCTTTCACGCTGATGTGCGGGTTCATAACCAGGAAGAGCTTCCCGCTGTTCTTCCTCTTCGCGGTGTTCGTGTCTTTCACCAGGATGAACCTCGGGGTCCATTACTTCATGGATATAGCAGGCGCTCTTCCGGTGGCGATCGTCTCTTATTATGTGACGCATATCCTCGCCGAGAGATGGGGGGGTCCCGGGCATGGATAATGAGACAGGCAGGCAGTTGTTCCATATGGCCGTCGGTTTCATAGCGATAGCCCTGCTCTATCTTTTCGGGAGATGGTTCATGATAGCGGCAGTGTTCTTCATCATGATGATCGGGATGGCGCTGATAAACCAGAGGAAGCTGGGGAAGGAGATACCGGTCATCAGATGGTTCGAGGACCGGTTCGAGCGCGAGGACGCTCCGCTCCCGGGCTGGGGGTCGGCCTGCTACGCCGCAGGCGTCCTGATAGCGCTCACTTTCCTCAGCAGCCCGGGCGAGATCATGGCTGTCATATTCATCCTTGCCGTCGGAGACGGGGTCTCGACGCTGGCCGGGCGGAGGATCGGCAGGCACGGGATGCCGTATAACCGGAATAAGACTGTCGAGGGGACTGCGGCTTTCTTCGCTTCGTCGCTCCTCTCGTACATCTTCATCGGGCCCGCGGCCCTCCCTCTCGCCCTCGCAGGCGCGATCGCCGAGAGCGTCCCGATGGTCGATGACAACATACTCGTGCCGATCGCATGCACGGCTGTCCTGATGATCCTATGATCATACTATTCACATCGGAGAATCCAGCGAGCGCGAATATCGCGAAGGCCCTGATAGAGCGGCACCGGTTCGTCCCGGACGGCGACAAGCGATGGTCCCGCGGCGACGTGCGGCTGATCGACACGGAGTCGCCGAGCGTGCTCGATGTGCCGGCCGACCTGGATACCGATCTGATAATCGTCCTAAGCACCCACCGTAGCAGGATTGAGGAGAAGATAATGACCGCGCATTTCCCGGGGAACTGGGGGGACGCCGAGCTCGGGGGCAGGAGCCGGACCCTTTGCGTCGCGGCGGCAGGGAGGCTGAAGATCCTGCTCCAGGAGATCAAGAAGGAAGCCGACCGCATCGGATGGAAATGCAGCCTGGAGGCCGACCATCACGGCCCTACGGGCGCCACACCGATGATATTCGCCGAGATCGGGAGCGGGGAGGCGGAATGGAACGACCCTGAGGCCGCCCTCGCGATGGCGAACGCCATCGTCGCTTCGCTGTCGAGGGATGACCGCTATCAGGCCGTCTTCGGGATAGGAGGCGGGCACTATCCGAAAGTCTTCACGAGATTGATGCTGGAGACCGATCTTGCTATCGGCCATATCCTGCCCAAATATGCGATCGACAACCTGGATGAGGAGATGTTCCGGCAGGCCCTCGAAAAGACCGTGGAGAAGGTCTGGAAGGTGTTGGTTGTCAAGGATGAGACGAACGCCGCGCAGAAGGGCAGGATCTCGGAGCTTGCCCGGAAAGCCGGGATAGATTGCGAGTTCTGCTAGGCCATCAGCAGGATCATCCTCGCGTCGCTGCCATGATCCCGGCCCGTCCTGAAGAATGCGATCCCGGCCGCCCGGGCGGCAAGCTCGTCGTTAGGTGAGTCGCCGACGAACAGTGTCGAGCCCTTGCCGGCTCCGAGCCGCTCCATGATCAGCAGGAGCTGGTCCGGTTCGGGCTTGTTGTTGTCGACGGCATCCCTTCCGCAGACGATATCGAATGAATCCGTGATCCCCAGCCGGGCGAGGACGGCCTTGAGTGTGTCTGTGTGGTTCCCGCTCGCTATCGCGAGCTTCTTCCCCCTGGATCTCAGCTCCCGCACCAGGCGGAGCATATCCGGGAAAGGCTCATAGCCCTGCTCGCTGACGCATCCGAGCTCATGCATGCGGTAGATCCGGTCGATCGTTTTCTTCCGCTCAGGGCTCCTCGCCAGCATGTTCCCCAACGGGACGAGATGCTGGTGCGGATCCACGTCCAGGCCGTCTCTCCGTGCCAGGGCCACGACCTCCTCGCGGACGTTATGCCACCTCACGTTGAGGTGGAGGAGCGTGTCGTCGAAATCGAATATCACGAGGTCGTACATGTCACCGGCCTGCATCGGTTATTATACTCCTTTCCAGAGCCTCCCGCGCCCTGGAGAGGGCCGGATTCTCGAAGAAAGCGATGCCGCCGCTCTCGTTGATCCGGGCGGTCTCTTTTGAGAGCGGGATCGACGCAAGCAGCTCGGTGCCGAGCTTCTCCGACATCTCCTGGCCTCGGCTTCCGAAGATCTCGCCGCTCATGTTCTCGACCAGTCCGAGTATCCTGACCCCGAGCTTCCGGGCCATGTTGCCTGCCCGCGCCGTGTCCAGCATGGATTCCTTTGTCGGAGCGCTGACCAGTATGAGGGCATCGAGCGCGGACAGCTGCATCGCTGAGAGCGGGACGTCGGCCGTCCCGGGCGGGAGATCTATGATTAGGAAATCGAGCTCACCCCATTCGACCGATGTTAGGAAAGTCTGGAGCATGCTGTGCTTGACCGGCCCGCGGATGATGAGCGGATTCTCGCTCCCGGGCGGATTCAGGAGGGCGGTGGAGATTATCTTCACCCCCTTGTGCTCAAGAGGCGCGACCGAGTTCCCGGACTTCGAGGCCATGCCGTTTATGGAAAGGAATCTGGAGACGTTCGGGCAGTCGATGTCGGCATCGAGCAGGCCGACCCTCTGGCCCAGGGCCGCGAGGCTGTAGGCGAGGTTGACTGATATGAACGTCTTGCCCACGCCGCCCTTGCCGCTGTGCACGCCCAGCTTGTATGCCCTGCCGAGCCTGACCTTCTGGGCCTCGAAAGGATTGTCCATCCACTCACTCTGCCCCGCTAGATTTTTAATGATGAGACGGGAGATCATAGCATGAACGAAGAAAAGCACCCGGCAAGATCAGAGGAGAAGCCGTTCCGGCCCGGGAGGACCCCGGAGATAGAGGGGAGCCTGGTGGCCAGAGGGCCTCTCTGAGGGTGGTCGCATGGAGAAGAGGTTCCAGGCACCGAAACCGGTAGCGGTCGGGGACGAGAAGGATGTCTCGATCGAGAGCACGGGCGGGCATGGCGATGGCATAGCGAAGATAGACGACTTCGTGGTCTTCGTCAAAGGCGCCCAGAAGGGTGAAAACTGCCGCATCCGCATCACCGACGTCAAGCGTACTTTCGCCCTGGCTGAGAAGCTGGGCGCGGCGAAAGGCAAAAAGGAAGAGGTCCAGGAGATGGACGACGAGACCGAAGGGCAGACCAGGGGCGGCCCGTCGGGATAGCTATTCCTAGCGTATGACCCAGAAATTCACGAAAGCGAGGATCAGGACGAATGCCACCAGGCCGAGGCCTATCTGGAGGTGGCCGATGCTTTCGACCGAGAACGACCCGCTGTCCCGGGCCGGCTCCACGGCTTTCGGAGCCCCTCTTTCGCTGTAGGATCCGTTGAAGCTGAGCATCCTGCTTGAGATGTTCTCGCTCATGTTGCCGGTGCCGAGGAAACTGTCGTTCACGCTCAGGCTGAGGGTGTTCATGCCCAGGCCCCAGTAGCTGTGGTTGAATTCATAGACGTATGAGAAGGAGTTGGGGAAGCTCTCCAGCGGGGCCGGGCGGGTCAGGTTCCGGTATTCGGAGACCGAGGCCTGGGGGATCCGCTCGGATTCGAGCCTGCTGAGGCCGTAGGCGTCGGTCACCTCGGTGAAATTCCGGAGGGTGAAGTTGCGGGTCTGGTTCCCGTTCTGGCCGACCTGCCCGTAGTAGAGAGGGCTCTGCGAAAGCACGATAACGTCGAAGCGGTTGTCCGCGTACCACTGCTCGAGCAGGACCGGGGAGCGCAGGAAGAAAAGCTTCCTGGTCCCGGCGACGAGGTAAGATGCGTTCGCCGAGATCGGGATCCCGACCGAATAATTGGTGAGATTGTCTCCGCATCCGAAGCTCGCCACCCGGTCGTTGATGGTGTATATCGCCGTGGCGTTCCCGTGTATGCTCACATTGAGAAGGTCGGTCCCGGACGAATTCTCCATCGCCTCCAGGATCAGGTCCGGCACATTCACCGTGTTCGCGCCCATCGCCACGGTCTCGCTGGCGTTCCCGAAGCTGAAAGTCGCATTGAGGTCGTAGCGGACGATGGCGGATTTCTCATATTCAGCGCACGTGTCGGAATCGAAGTCGCATCTCCAGGCCGTCTCGCTCGTCATGTGCTGGAACCAGTTGTCATCGCAGACGAAATCCGGGTATCCGGATGATGGCAGTGAGATGAGGTGGCCGAGCTGGTATCCCCGGGCCGTTATGAGCGAAAGCCCCTGCACCGGCGAGGTCATATTGTCGACCATCACGTTCATGCCGGCCGGGATCACGGTCACGTTTATGCCTATCTCACGCGAGACAGGCCCCATATGGATGGTCAGGGTCCCGTTCGACCCGTTCGTGAGATTGTAGTTGTCCAACAGAAGGGCGGCGGCGGAATTGTCGTCCATCATCTTCTGGATGCCCGGCGCAGCCTGCGCGAATGAAAGGCAGGCGATGATCAGCAGCAGGAACGGTCTCATAGGATATCGCTCAGCCGGTCGATCTGCACGAACGAGAGCATGTCGTTCGCCTGCATGAGCCGTATCCTCGCCCGCTCGCTCTCGCTGAGCCCGGCGAGCAGCTGTTTCTCTTCCGCCTTGTCGTCGACTACTATCACTCCTTTGCCGCCGAACCTGGAGCCGAAGAAGCCGATCTCGAAGTCCTTGGTTATGAATTTCCCCTCTGACTCCCGGAACATCGTCCCGCTCTCTATCAGCTTCTCGCGTATCATCCTCCGAAGGGTGTTCTTCTTCACATCGCCTTCGCCCTTGAGCTGGTAGTAGTCCCGGTGGGTCTCGAGGAGGTTGGCTTTGGCGAGCTTCTTGAGGATCTCTTCCACGTTCCCTTCGGTCACATCCGCCCCGTTGGTCAGGTAGCGCTTGAGGGAGACTGTGAATTCCTGCGGGGTGATCGGCGCCTTGCCGATCTTCATGTCCTCCCGGATTCCCTGGAAGCTTTCGATCGCCCGGTCCACCGGAAGGGTGATCTCCTGCCTGATGTAATTGGCGCTGTCACCGAAACGGAGGCTGTAGATGGGGCGTTTGGTCATGCGCGCGCCGAAATACACGACGATGATGATCGCGAGGCCGGGGATCCCGTAGTTGATGTAGAGGGAGAGGATCGGGGTCTGGCGGTTATCCACCACGACCGGAATGGTGGATCCGGCGATCTCGAAATTGAACAGGTTCTTCCCCTGGTTGAGTTTCGCATTGACGGTCACGGTGCCGTCGGTTATGTAGTATTTCCTTTGCGTCGAGTTGCCGAGCGAAACGAGGGATTCGGCGTTGTCGAGCGGCTTGCCGTCCACCGTCACCGAGAATACGTACGACACCCCCCGCTGCTCGATCGGAACGATCTGGATGTCGCGGACGCTCAGGACCCCTGTCGCTATCGTCCCGGCATTGTCATCCACGCTGATGACATACTGCCCCGGATCAGCGAACTCCAGCTTCTTTATGAAGACATTCTCGTCGGTGACGCGCCGGAGCTGCTCGTGCGTCACGAGCTTGCCGTCGCGCTTGATCGAGAGGAATGCCGTCCCGTTCGTTGTGTTCAGCGAGAACTGGAGGGTGGATTTCTCCCACGGGTAGATGGATTGCGGACTCGGGACGAGCTTCTGCTCGGTGCCTTTGAGGTAAGGCGAATCGTAGATGCCGCGGACGTCATCGAACACATAGACCAGCCTCATGTATCCGCTGTGGTTCAGCGGGACAGCGGCGGTCTTGATCCCGGCCCCGCGGATCGTGTATGTCGTGTTGTTCAGGGCCATCCAGCTCTGGTAGAGGATCTCGTCCTCGAGGGACACGCTCCCGTTCTCCAGGAATTCATTGAGGGTCCCGTTGTATTGGATGACACGGCCCCTCTGCGCCGGGGACAGGGCGTTGTACCAGCTCAGCTGCTTCATGCCGCTGCTCAGTATCAGGTCTTTCCCTCCGATATAGATGATCGTGCCTTTGGACGAGTTCTGCTGCAGGTTGAAGAGGGCATAGGACGGGATGCCTCCGGTCGGCACTATGTAGATCGCGTCGCCGATCTTGGGCTCTTCGGTCACGCTGACATTGAAGCCGTACGCCTCCAGCTTCCGGATGTGCTCCACGAGCTGCGGGAGCTTTTCGGCATCCACAGCCTGGCTGTCGTTGATGATTACGACGTTGCGCTTTGGCTCGCTCGGATAGCTTATCGCCGTGATATTGGCGTCCCCGCGGTAGCTGTACACGCTGTACGCGAAATCGCCCCCGCGGCCTGATTCGAGGACCGAGAATGTGGTGGGGGAAGTGTCCCTCGCTGCTTCCGGTCCTCCGACGACGAGGAGGTACCCGACTATCGCTGCCATAACCACGAAGAGGATCAGTATCAGTCCGATGAGGAAGTTCTTGAGTTGCATTGCACACCTACATTTTCTTGCTGAGGAAGTCCAGGTCGTTCCGATAGAAGTCCCGGATGTCCTCGAGCTCGAGGGCCAGCATCAGCGGCCTCTCGAGGCTCAGGCCCCAGGCTAGGACCGGATAGATGCCTGCGAGCGGGAGGCTCACCTCGGGCCTGAATATCCCTGCTCCGCCGAGCTCGAGCCACTGCTTCCGCTTGTCGAAATATACCTCTATCTCCAGGCTGGGCTCGGTGTAGGGGAAGAAGCTCGGCCTGAAGCGGATCTTCTCGAAGCCCAGCTTGCTGTAGAATTCCTTCAGGACGCCGAGCAGGTCGGTGAACTTCGCCCCCTCCCATGCGATTATGCCTTCTACCTGGTGGAACTCGGCCAGGTGCTTGTAATCGGTCGCCTCGTTCCGGAAGACACGGCCGATGGCGAAAAATTTCCTCGGCCTCTTGTCCTTAATCTGGGCCACGTGCCGGGCCGAGAGGCAGGTGGTGTGCGTCCGGAGCACCAGCCTCGAGGCCTCCTTTGGGTCCCACTTGTATCTCCATCCCTGCTCATGAGCCTTCCTGACCCTCTCCACGAGAGCTTTGTCCGAAGGGAGTTCCGTCGCTCCCTTTAGATAGAACGTATCCGCGAGCTCGCGGGCCGGGTGGTCCTGGGGCTGGAACAGCGCGTCGAAGTTCCAGAAGCTGCTCTCGACCAGTTCCCCTTCCATCTCGGAGAAGCCCAGCTCGGTCATTATCGATTTCATCCTGTTCGTGATCTTGGTGATTGGATGATTCTTCCCGATCGGCGCGCTCTGGCCTGGGA
>JAXLQI010000011.1:0-12714 GCA_046331685.1 Candidatus Micrarchaeia archaeon
CGGTTCGGTCTCGGCGCAGACGGAGATGTGGTCGATCCCGAAGACCCTTGATAACGCATGCGCCGCCTGGCCGCTGTCCATCGACTCTGAGGATATCAGTATCCGGCCGGGCTGGCGGACTAGAGAGGCCGTGCCCAGCCCGTCTAGCGCGGAGCGGATGTTCCGCATGAGAAGGTTCTCGAACAGCCTCCTGTTCCCCCCCTTTATGGTGATCTCTGAGCAGGTGGCGCTGATGAGCATGGAGGAGGGAATGGAGGAAAGAGATTAAAAAAAGGAGATTATTCGCAGACTGTCCTCGGGACCTGCGTGATCGTGGTGACATTCTTGCATTCGTTGTGCGTCCGCGATTCCTGCCTGCAGTCCTCCGTCGTAGGCTCTTTCACGATCAGGAGTTTGCACGATGCGGAGTTTATCGGGTAGTTTGTGTTGTATATCTGGTTGAAATCGAATGTCCCGGTCCCGTTGGAAGGTATGGTCACCGTTATCGGGTCCTTGTTGAAGCCGGAATTGCCGAGCGTGTAATTCGCGGCTACGGACCATGTGCCCGACTTTACCTCCTCGGTGTTGTGTATGACCATCACGCAACGGCTCATCGCCTTCACGCATGCCTGGCAGTCGCCGAGGGGCTTGCCGGTGCATGCCCCGTCGCTGATGCAAAGATCGATCTTCGGAAGCTCCTCCTTCGTGTAGTTGAGCTTCCTCAGCCCGCATACCTCTTCCGTCGAGACGACATCGCCGCATTTCAGTTCGGTCTTCGGCACATCGTCCATCACAGTCCTGCATTTCTGCGGTACAGGCTGCGGGGTCGGTGTGGTGGCAGCTGGCTTCTCCGGAGTAGTGATGCAGCCGGCGGATAGGAGCATCGCTGCGAGCAATAGGAATGCATATGATCTCAAATCTGTCACCTCGGATTGACTAAACTTGATAGCTTTATATAGTTATCTGGACGACAGAGTCTGTTCATGAGGTTGATTCTTGTTCTGCTGTTATCAGCCGGCTTCGCTTCGGCGCAGATGAGCGATGCGCTCGTGCGGTGCGAACGGGACTGCTGCGCCGGCAACGGCGGCCAGTGGGATTCCCTGTCGCGTTTCTGCAACATTAACGAGAGCGCTAGCGGCTTTCCTGGTTACAGCGCGTGCGAGGATTCGTGCATAGCCGAGGCAGGGAGGACGATCGGGTCGGGCGGGAACCTCTGCTGCGCCCCGGGTTTTGTCGCGCTCATGCTAGCGGGATACCTGACCGTTAGAAAATGAATGGGGGGTCCGCTTGCCAAAACCCCGGGCACGCGGCCCGGGCGGTTAACAAAAACGCTGAGGGAGAGATTTGAACTCTCGATCCACAAGGGACACGCTTGCGCTTTTTGGAAAAAAGCGCCCAAAAACTGGGTTGCTAGTTGCCAAAATTTCCAGGCGTGCGCACTACCAGGTTATGCGACCTCAGCATATGTGCCGGTGCCGTAGGGGATGCCCTTCCGCGCCTCGGCTGAGGGTTCTTATTCATCATGCCTCGATTCATTTTTAATGTTTCGTAGAGATTTGGGTTTGGGAGGTCTTTATGTCGCTCAAGCAGACTGACAGCGCAGTTTACGGACTGATAGAGAAGGAGCTGGAGTACCAGAAGAAGACTTTGAGGATGATAGCTTCCGAGAACTACGCGAGCAGGGCGGTCATGGAAGCGACAGGTTCCGTCCTTACGAACAAATATGCTGAAGGCTACCCGAAAAAAAGGTATTACGCCGGCAATATCTACGTCGATGAGATAGAGTTGCTCGCTATCGAGCGGGCGAAGAGGATCTTCGGTGCCGGCCATGCGAACGTCCAGCCGCACGCCGGGGCGTCGGCGAACATCGCCGCGTTCTTCGCTTTCCTCGATGTCGGGGACAAGTTCATGGGCCTGGATCTGGCCAACGGCGGGCATCTGACACACGGCTCCCCGGTCAATTTCTCAGGCAAATGGTTCAAGCCATGCGCATACACCGTCGATAGGAAGACCGAAGCCCTCGACTATGATGAGATCCGCAAACGGGCCTTGGAGGAGAAGCCGAAGCTCATCATCTGCGGATATACGGCATACCCCCTCAAGATAGATTTCAAGAAGTTCAGGGAGATATGCGATGCGGTCGGCGCGGTCATGATGGCGGACATAAGCCACTTCGCCGGGCTCATCGCCGGCGGCGTGTATGAATCGCCCGCGCCGTATGCTGACGTCATCACGACGACGACCCACAAGACCCTGCGCGGCCCGAGAGGGGCGATGATCATGTGCCCGGAAGGCAACGCGCAGAAGGTAGACAAGGCTGTTTTCCCAGGCATGCAGGGCGGTCCTCTCGAGCACTGCATAGCTGCCAAAGCGGTCTGCTTCCATGAGGCGATGCAGCCGGAGTTCAAGGATTATGCCGCGCAGGTCGTGAAGAACGCGAAAGCGCTGGCTGGCGAGCTCGCGTCGGCCGGGCTCAGGCTGGTCGCGGGGGGGACCGAGACCCACCTTGTCCTTGTAGACCTGACGCCGAAGGGAATCACGGGGAAAGAGGCCCAGATCGCCCTTGAGGAAGCCGGGATAATCACGAACAGGAACGCCATCCCCTACGACCCGCGTCCGCCCTTCGTCACGAGCGGCCTGCGCGTGGGGACTGCGGCCCTGACCACGAGAGGGATGAAGGAGGAGCAGATGAGGCAGGTCGCCGCCATGATGGTCCGCGTGATAGAGAAGCCGACCGACAGCGAGCTGAAGCTCAAGGTACGCTCAGAGGTCGAAGAGCTCTGCTCCAGGTTCCCGATATATAAATAATTTCTTCCATGTATTTTTCTGTTCAGGCAAATGCAAGTGAACGAAAGCGATCGTAGTCTAGCGGTAGGATTCGAGCTTCCCATCCGCTTTTTTAAGAAAAAGCGGCCAAAAAACCGGTTGTTGCAAAACCCTTTCGGGTTTTGAAGCGCAGGCCTGTTTTTGGGTGCGCCTTTTTTGACATCGGAAAAACACTGTGTTGAAAAAGGCGCGACGGAAAGAGCTCGCGACCCGGGTTCGAATCCCGGCGATCGCATATGTTGGTCATAAGCATCCCGTATATGGACACACTCCTAGGTCTTCCAGGAGGCCTGATCACGGCATTCGTGGTGATATTGGCATTCTTGGCCCTGGCAATTACCGTTTGTCTCAATCTAGCGCTTAAGATCCTTGGCATTGTCGTAGGCAAGACGAAGACCACGCTCGACGACCGCCTGCTCAAAGCCGTAGAGACATATCTGCCATCGATAGCCCTTGTGACAGGGCTCTGGATAGCCACCGAAAGCGTATATCCGGGGATGGTCGTCTTCGGAAGCTATCAGGAATTCGATATCTACATAGTCGCCATGCTGGCCATAGGCGCACTGCTGGTCGCCTCGATAGCCGATGCTTTCCTTGTCTGGTACGGCATTGAGATAAGGCCGGATAGGAGGAAAGTCCGGGAGGAGGAGATATTCCCGTTCGTGAGGAATGTGGTCAAGATCTCGGTCATCCTGGTCTTCGCGGTCTTCATCCTGCACCGCCTCGGATTCGAGACCGGGGCGATCATCACAGGGCTCGGCGTCGGGGGTATAGCCGTGGCGCTTGCACTGCAGGATACGCTCGGGAATTTCTTCGGAGGCCTCCATATCCTGATAGACAAGCCATTCCGCGAGGAGGATTATATCAGGCTGGATACCGGGGTCGAAGGCACGGTCAAGCAGATCGGCTGGAGGACGACGAGGATAGAGACGCCTGCCAGGAACGAGATCGTCGTGCCGAACGCCAGGTTATCAGGTTCGGTGCTGGAGAATTTCTCTTCCCCCGACGAATGGACCGGGGTGTCATACACAATAGGCGTGGATTACCGCGAGGATATGGATAAGGTGGAGGGTATCGTCAGGGCTGTCCTCGGCAAAGGCCGCGAAAAGCCAGCCGGACATGGACGGAAAAAGCGCGTGGGCCCGTTTCGATTCGTTCGGCGAGTATTCCCTTAATTTCAAGTTCGGATATCTTGTCCGGGGCACATGCACCGCTTCGATATACTGAAAGAGGTCAACAAGGGGCTGCTCTCCTCGTTCCGCAAGAATGATATCAACATACCGTTCCCGGTGAGGGTGGTCTATCCCCCGAAAGAAGAGAAGGGAAGCCGCTAATCGTCGTCGCCGGCCCCGGCCTTCTGGAACAGCTTCACCATCTTGCTCTTGACAGTGACCGGTATCGGCACCGCCACTTCGATCAGCTCGACCGTGATCTCGTCCTTCGCCTCGTCTATCTTGTGACCTTGGCGCGCTCGCCTTTGAACGGCCCTGAAGACATCTCGACGGTATCGCCGGACTCGATGATCATGGCTGGCTGCTTGTCGGCCTTGACCAGGTTCTCGATCTCACCGATTGTGATCGGTTTCCTGAGGAAGCCCTTGACGTGCTTCACCTTCTGGATCAGCTTGACCACGGTATTCTCATCGACGGCCTCGACGAAGAGATAGCCTTTGACGTTCTCGACATGCACGAGCGAGTAGACGTCGAGCTTTTCGGCGCGGGCCTTCTTCATGAGGATCTCAGCGATTATTTTTTCCTGCCCGGAAGTGACTCTTATGGTATGGATCATCGTTTCACCGTATTAGACTGAATATGACCTCTATGACGAACCCTAGGAGGCCGAAGAGGAACATCCCGAGGGCTGTTATCCTGGCCACCTTGGAATACTCGGCGGCGCTTGGCTTGGCCGAGATGTGCACGACCCTGACGCATCTTTTCATGAGCTCTGATAGTTCCAACACATCACCTTAGCCTATGATATCCAGATCGAGATTCTCGTTCTCGGTCTCGATCTTGGGGGTGTACTTGGGGAAGCGCACCCCTGCGAGGACAACGAGGACTCTCATGGAAGATTTTTTTATGTTCTCATCGATCCGGGAACCCCAGATGATGTGGGCGTTGGGATTGATCCGCGATGCGGTCTCCGAGACGACATATTCAGCCTCCTTGAGGCTCATGTCCTCCCCGCCGATTACGTTGATGAGGGCCTTCGTGGATGTGCTCACATCCGCATCCAGGAGCGGCGAGTTGAGGGCGGTCTCCACTGCTACCCTTGCCCGGTCTTCCTTCTTCGCATCGAGCGATGCCTCCCCGAGCCCGATGACCGCGAAGCCTGCGTCCGCGAGTATCGTCCGCAGGTCGGCGAAGTCGACATTGACCAGCCCGGCCTTCGTGACGAGCTCGGCGATCCCCTTGACGGATCCGGCGAGCACTTCGTCGCAGACCTTGAATGCGGTGTTGAGAGGCAGGTCAGGCACCAGGTTGAGCAGCTTATCGTTCTTGATGACTATGATGGTATCGCAGTTCTTCTTGAGCTTGTCGAGCCCGGAGAGCGCGTTCTCCCACCGGATCTTGCCTTCGGATGTGAATGGGAGCGTCACGACTGCGACTGTGAGCGCGCCCATGCCCTTCGCTGTCTCGGCGATGATGGGGGCGCTTCCGGTGCCGGTCCCCCCGCCCATGCCGCAGGTGATGAAGACCATCGATGGCTCCTTGATCGAATCCTTGATCTCGTCGATCGATTCTTTCGCGGACTCCTCGCCGACGAGCGGATTGCTCCCTGCGCCGCGGCCTTTGCTGACCTTCTTGCCGAGGAGGACCTTCTTGTTGGCCCGCACATGGAGCAGGTGGCGCGCGTCGGTGTTCATGCCCACGAGCTGGACCCCCTGGATGCCCATCTGGAAAAGGCGGTCGAGGGTGTTGGTTCCGCTGCCGCCGGTCCCGACGATGTAGATATTGGGCCGGCTTTCCTCGATGAACTTAAGGATCTCCTCATCGTCCTTCGACTTTGGACCAATATCATTGAGTATTTTCCGTTCGGCCATTGTCTCCGGCGTGGAAGCCGTCACCGTATTATCCAATACATCACCTGAGAAACAAGAATTTGATGGTATGAAGTAGTATCAAAAGGTATATAATAGATGGGGAACGGACGGAGGCCCGGAGGCCTGGCTAGGCATAGACAGGAGGGCCGCGATCATGTTCCCATGCCGGCTGGTAGAATTCGGGAGGCTTCCTGGAGAGGAGCCATCCGCAGATGATCCCGAACACGAGCCCGCCCAGATGCGCCGCGTCCGCGACGCCGCTCGAGACATCGAACGCGCCGAGGAAAGTCAGCGCGAGCCAGAATATGACCGCATAGCGCATCTTCATCGGGAAGAAGAAGACGAATATCTGGAGATCGGGCAGGATCATCGCGACCGCGCCAAGGATGCCATAGATGGCCCCGCTCGCTCCCAGGGCCGGGATGGGCGGGATGATGCCGAGGAGGTATGTCGAATAGTAGGAGAAGCTTCCGAGGATGCCAGCGCCGAAGAAGATGATGAGGTAATCCTTCCAGCTCACCCTCCGCTCGAGCAGGCTCCCGAACATGAACAGCGCATACGAGTTGAAGAAGATATGCGTGACCCCTCCGTGGAGGAAGATGCTGCTCACGAAGCGCCAGGGCTGGGACAGGGCCACAGCAGGATCGAAGATCAGGAGATTCTCGAATTCCGGACTGATGAGCTGCATCACGAATGCCGCTCCTATGGCTAAGAGCAGGAGATTGGTCAGATTGCCCATGGGGATGATTCTCACTTATGGATTTTAATCTATGGCAGGAGCCGGACGGCTATGATCGATATGTCGTCCTCTTTTGGGACCAGGATACGGTCCGGATGATCCACCCGCCCCCCGCCGATCCGCCTCAGGACCTCATCGAAGAGGGAACGGACGGTTGCCTTCGGGGAGCGCTTTTTTCCCACCAGCCCGGAAAGGTCCTCCGAGCCTGAGGATTCGATCACGTATCCGTCATGCACTTTCATGAAAAGGTTGTCCGAAAGGCCGTCGGTCGCGAGTATCAGCATCTGCCCCTTCCCGAGTTTCCCGCTCCGGAGGTTGATGGAGACTTCCTCGACGGCACGGCCGAGGACCGAAGTGACGATATTCCGGTAATAGAAGAATTTGAGGATGGATGAGTCGTTCCCGACTGTCCTCGCGAGTGGGAGCTCGAGGCTTGTTTTCCCTTCATGGTCTATGCTGTAGACCGGCGAATCGCCCACCGAACAGATGGTGAAGGATCCGTCCTTGTGGAGGAATAGGATCGCCGCAGTCGTGTATCCGGCGGAGATGCTCTCCATGGCCGAGATCACCGCGCCCTTCATCTTCTCGTCCGTGATTTTCTGGTGCTTCCTGAGCGATCCGAGGATGGAATCCGCGGCTTCGGAGGAGGCGAGCGAAGCTCCCGGCGCTCCGCTCACGCCATCGAATACCGCGAGGATGGCCTTCCCATCATCGCAGTAGACGAAAGCCGAGTCGCCGCATTCCTCGTGCCCTTTCCTCACCATGCAGTGGAATTCGCAGAATGACGACTTGCCGCCTGCCTCATCCTCCTCGGCGATGGTGCTGCCACGTATCACTTTTTCCATGAGATGACCTCCAGTAGCCGTTCCAGCGGTGCGTCGGTCTTGAGTGAGATGGGCGAGAAATGGGTCCGGACAGCCCTGGCCCCTCCCGAGCGCAGCGCTGAGAGCAAATCATCCATCGAAGGGACGGACTTCAGCCCGTGCATCTGGCAGATGGAATGCACGTTATAGTAATAGGGGGGGAGTCCGATCTCTCCGGCCATGAGGCTGAGCATTTTGCCTATCTGGACCTGGTCGGAGTAGCTGCGCGAGCGGTTGAGCGCGGACATTTTGTCCAGGAATCCCGCATCGTGGAGCTCGCCGAGCCATATCGGGCCGGCGTAGTCGGTTTCGATGCCGCAGCGTGCGCATGGTTTTGGGAATTTCCCGTCTCCCCGGAAGCCGCATTTCCTGCAGTAATACACGTGGCCGAGCTTTTTCATCGAATCGTCAGCATGATCCGCGCTGCGTTTCAGCCGGATGACGGATTTGAGGTAGTGTTTGTCTGAAAGCGACAGGAGCGGCTCGATCCCCATATTGAATTCTGCTGCGACCTCCGCGATCCTCTTGAGCATGATCCGCATCCCGGTCTCGTGGGTGAACTCGTTGTTCATGGGCTTCGAGTGGTAGTTCTTCATGCACGCCGCCGTCCGCCCGCCGCAGAGGACCGCTACATCGGTGGCGGTCACGGAGAGGTAAGCGGTCTTTTTCGTGTTGAAGAAACGGAAGGAGTCGACGAGGTAAGGCGCCGGGGTCCCGAATGGGTCGATCTCGAGGAAATCTGCGTCGAGGTCGAATGCGGCTCTTGAGATGTTTCCTACGACCGCCTTGGATATGATCTTGTTCGCTTTGGCATTCTTTTTGGCGAGGGTGATGGCCTTTTTCTCGATATCGAGCGAGGTCAGTTTCATCACGTTTCCGTTCTCTTTCGCATACCGGATGCCTCGGATCCCGCTCGCGCAGAAAGCGTCTGTGATCTCCAGGTCGCCCTCGATCGCCCCGACCGCGAGGCTGGCCATGCTCCTGCAGAGGCGCATGGCAGGATTGAAGAAAACGTCCTTTGAGACGCTGAACTTTATCCCTTCCTCTTCCATCGGATGCAGATTTCCATGCTCCAGATTAAAACCATGCGGATTTGCCAGGATTATCTCCGATATTTACCATTTATAAACACATAATTGCATATATCCAACGGATGAGGACGCTTAGGAAAACGGCCATGACAGGACCCCGCCAGGCAAAAGCTGATAATGATCCCTTAGCCGAAGGCTTGATCCCGCTTTATCCCAGGGGACGACGGGGTTGGGCATCCATGAGCGATGAGGAGATCGTAGGGGGGTTGCCGGGGATTTCATCAAAAGGAACAATATAGAAGGGAGGAAGGAGCTTGAGAAGGCCGACAGGGGGTTGAATGCCGTATTAAGCAGGCGGACACTGGTTGATGCAGTTTTCTCGCAGGTCAAGACCGCGGAAATTCATGAATCGATCGGTCAGATCATCGAAGGAATGAAAGAATTCAATATTACTGAGTTTTCATGAACTCCCTCATCGCGACCGTAGCATAGGAGCCTGCGGGAAGCGCGAACCTGAAAACATCATCCCGTAAAGAGAAATCCTTCAACGGCGAGAATAGGGTGCGGTAAGAGCCTTTGGAGGATATCTCAGGAAGGCTTTTCATCCTGAACGCCTCTTTCGAGATCCCCATTTCTTTGAGCAGGTCACGCTCACGCTCGTTGAGCGGAGTCCCATAGCCGACGAGCTTTCCGCATATCCATCCTTCCGAGTCCATCTTGTCGGTGTCAGGGAAACCTAGAGTCTCGCCGCAGAAGAATTCGCCCTCTTCCAGCTCGACCTCCCCCTCTCCGATGCGGCTGGAGAGCAGCCGATTGAAGAGATCGGATTGGAATGCATGGATGAAAAGCAGGAGGATGTTCCTCGGCAGTTTCCGGAGCGCGTTCGCATAGGAACCGGGGTTTTTAGCGAGATATGCGATGATTGATCGCTCGAGCCGCAGGTGTTTCGGGTATGTCTTCAGCGCAGCATCGAAGTCCCGGGAGTCCGCGAGCGCTTTCCTTGCCGCCCGCACGAGCTCGTTTTTTTCGTTCTCGATGTCGCATAGGAACATGACCGCTGCTTCTTCAAGCTCTCCTGCGAGGAGCTTCCTGCCGACGAGATGGGTATTCTTCCTGCTCGAACCGAATCGCTGCTCTCCGAAATAGTTCGGGAACTTTCCGTCCAGCTCAAGCGATACCTGTTCTGCACGTTCTGCCGGTTCCGGGATGCAGTCACGTACCTTGATGGTGAACCTGTTTCCGAGCAGCTGCCCGAGACGAACGCGATCCTTCGAGCGCCATGCGCCATTGATGGAGATATCCTTGATCTTCAGTCCGAGAACATCATCCTTTGCTGCGCCGTAAGCTGAAACGAGCTGGGTCGTGATCGCTGTCTTGTCCTTGCTGCCTGCGAGATTGAAATTCCTCTGGCTGATCCTGAGCGTGTTCGCGATTTCGCTTATGGCCGATGCGGTCGTCCAGTTCTTTTTCTGGAGTATGAAATGCGTATACCCCCCTTCTTCATCCGATCGGCTGAACGGCCTGTTGAGTTCGTAGATCATCCCGTCGGGGGCTATCTCTTCGACCAGAAAATCCTGCGGGGCGGCCTTGAGAACACCGCCGATACCTGGAGATTTTGAAAGATAGGAGAGCATCGGAGTGAAATCGCAGGGGCAGTTTAAATCTATGCGGAAATCGACTCGGAGAGCCTGCGGACTAAATCTGTTTCCGATACATGCATCGGCTTCCCTTTTTTCGAGCTCTCTGCCTGGCATTTCGCCGCGAACTGCAGCGGCGTGATCTCAGGGCTGCTGTAGTATATGTTGTCTGACACTATGGAGAAATCAATTCCGTCCGGGAGTTCGGTGGATCGGAGTAAATTATTCCTGGATCAGATCGCCTTGAACAGATCCGCCCGTGTTATTATCCCTGTTATGTGGCCGTCCTTCTCCACAAGGACCGCCCGGTAATGTCTTAGTAAATCACTCACCGCATCCACGAGCGATGACGCCGGGATGACCGGGAAGCTGTCCCTCATCACCTCACGGACTCTCATCTGCTTCAGCTTCGACACGTGGCTCGAAACCAGCTCGACTATCAGGCTGTCCGAGAGGCTCCCCACGCATTTGCCCCCTTCGAAGACCGGGAGCTGGGAGATGTCCCGCTTGCGCATCAGCGAGATGGCCTTCTCCAGCGAATCGGCAGGGGAGACGGCTACTATGGCCGGGGACATGATCTGCACGGCCGTCTTCATGTCCTTGTCCTTCTCGGCCTCGAGCGCGGACAATATCTGCATCACCTTGGAGTAGGCTGGATCGATCTTTCCTGATTCGATCTTCGCGATCAGCGACTGGGAAACCCCGGCCAGCACCGCGAGCTCCTTCTGGGTCAAGCCCAGCTGTTTCCTCAGTTTCCCTATCCGTTCCATCTCGAGCATAGCATCCCCGGCATAGCGCGTCCTTCCTAAAAGGCGCAATTCTTATCGGAATAAAAATATCAAAAATATATAAATATGGGAATATATTTAATCCGATCATATGACACCACAGCTCACGCTCGCTGCCAGATGTTCGGTCGCAGCGGCTTCCATCAGGAACCGATTCAGGTCTTGCAGCCCCCAGCTGTCTTTGCTGACCGACTTCGGGAGCGGTGATGAAGCGGTCTATGCGGTGAAGTCCGCGGCTAAGATGATATGCCCTTCGATCGGGATAGAGGATATCTGCCACGATGTCCCTCTCGGCAACATCCTGCTGGGCGCATGGAGGCTGCAGAGGGCCGTGGACCTCCCGACCGAGAGTCCTGGGACGGTTTACGCGGCGGTCGTCGATCCGGGCGTCGGTTCGGCGCGCAGGAATATCATCGCCGAGACGGAGGATGGGAGATTCCTTGTCGGGCCTGACAACGGCGTCCTCTCGCTGGCATTCTCATCCATGGGGCTGAAGAGGGTCGTGGAGATCGAGAACCAGTCCCTTACTCTCCTCCACCTCGCCCGTTCCAGGACTTTCCATGGGAAGGACGTGTTCGCCCCCGCGGCAGCCCATCTGCTCCGCGGAGTGCCGGCCGGAGAGTTCGGAAGAGAGCTCTGTCAGAGCGATCTGGCCCGGATCAGCATCAGCTCCCGCAGCTCGGATCTCTCGAGGGAGGGCCATCTCGTCGATGTCGATGGGTTCGGGAGCGTGCGCACCAATGTCCCGAACCACATACCGGAGCGTCTCCTCGGGAAGGTTGTCGGTTTCGAGATCACCGGCCCGGAGGGGAGGATCCGCTCCGAAGCGAGATTGGTCAGGACATTCTCCGAAGCGAGGAGGGGCGAGCCGGTGTTCGTCCTCTCTTCGACAGGCTGCCTGGATCTTGCGGTCAATCTCGGAAGCGCATCCGAAAAGTTCAATATCCCGCCGGAGAGCATCGTGCTGGGGCCGGATCTTGTGCCGCTGAAGAGGATCGTCCTTGATCTAGCGGGCTAGCATCGCGAGGAAATTGGAGAGGACCATCACATCGTATCTCTTCCCATCCAGACGCACCCTGCCGAGGTCGGTCGCCTTTGACAGGGATTCTATCCTCCGGCTGATCATCTCGTGCATGTTCTCCTCGGAGTAGTCAGGATGGAACTGGACTCCCCAGGTGGTCATCCCGATCCGGAAAGCCTGGATGATTTTTGGCTGGACGCCGTATGCGAGAACGACCGACCCTTCCGGGGCTGGTTCGACAAACCTAAAATGGTACTGCATGGCATCGAATCTCCGCGGGACTCCCCGGAAGAGCGGATCCGCCGCGCCTTCCTCCGTCAGCTCGACCTGGACCAGGCCTAGCTCCAGATTCTTCGGCGGCATCATCCGGCCCATCCTCGAGCCGAACGCGGCGCCGATGGCCTGGTGCCCGAAACAGATCCCCAGCATGGGCTTGCCGGCTCCTTGGGCGGTCCTGATGAATCTTATCAGGTCTTCCATCCACGGATTCTCCATCCTGCCTTTCTCGTCTATGTCATGCTTCGACCCAGGTATGACCAGGGCGTCGAAGGCACCCAGGGGCGGGAGATCCGTCCGGTCCGCTGGCGGCCGGTGGACAGAAATCGAAATGCCGATCCCTTCCCTTTCGGCGATGGATGCGAGCTTCATCTGGACGATCTCAGATGCCGGACGCTTCGCCCCATCATAGGTCAGGATCTCAGGATCCAGGGATGAGCAATTGATCACCGCAAGCCGCACTGCCATGGAGGATTCCATCAGCAACGGATTTAAAATCAGGCGGGGTTAT
>JAXLQI010000012.1:0-10712 GCA_046331685.1 Candidatus Micrarchaeia archaeon
GTGGATCCCGGAGTTCATCGCAGGCCTCCCGAGGACCCAGTTCCAGCGCGTCGACCGGACCTCGATGTTCCACACGATCGAGACGAGGCTGCCCTTCTTCGACACGGGCTTCGCGGATTATGCGATAGGGATCCCGGCCGGGCTCAAGCTGAAGCAGGATGACGGAAGGAAAACGCATAAATGGATCCTGAGGAGAGCGATGGAAGACCGGCTGCCGGATTATATCATCGGGCGGGAGAAACTCGCCCTCAGCCAGGGTGCAGGCTATCACGGGAAGAAACAGGCCAGCGGTTTCCTTTCCGACTTCATCAAGGATATCAGCAAGGAGGAATTCGACGGCCTGAAAAAAAGATATCCTGCCCTCGGCATCGATGATCTGGAGACGGCGTACTACTTCAAGCTTTTCGCCGAGAATCTCTACACGAAGGATACATCCAGCATGGCACGGCCGTTCCGCTTCATCTATCGCTCGTCAATCCGCGGCAGGATCGCCGCTTTCATGTCGATGTTCGGCCGGGAAAGTTGAATCACCTCTTGTATGCCACGTAGATGTCGGATTCGACCATCTTCCCGTCTTTGAAGAAATGGTGGGCGAAATATATGTTTCCGTCCTTGTCGAGAGACGGCTCGGCCGCGAATTGTGATATGACCAGCTCCGGTTCGGACCATGATCCATCCGTCCTCTCCGACCGGAAGATGCCAGGGCTGCCCTGGTACGTCCTCAGGAACCAGAGCTCCCGGCCATCCTGCGATAGGAAGGGCCAGCCTTCGTTCTCGGGGCTGTTCACCCCCGGGACATCCTCAGGCTCCTGCCACTCGCCGTCCGCGTATCTTGTGACCCAGATATCCAGGCCGCCCTGCCCTCCCGGCCTCTCTGAATGGAAGAACATCTCTTTTCCGTCGGCGGTGATATGCATCTCTCCCACCCCGTAATCCCCATTGAGCTTCGTGCCTGCGTTTTTCCACCCTGTCCATGTCCCATCGCGGAAATCGGCGCTCCACAGATCGACGCCCCTGATATTCCCTTCGCGGGCGGAACAGAACCACAGCGTGCCATCTGACTCGAAAGCGCAACCGTCCAGCGCGAGCCTGCCCGGGTCGCTGAGGACCACGCGCTCAGGCCTGGTCCAAGCGTTGCCGGCCTTTTTCGATACATATATACCTGTGACTCCGTCAGTGAGCTGTTTCTCCGGCGCCACCCCGGGGTCCGGGGTGAAGAAAAAATACAGTGTGCCGCCATCTGGGGTGATGAACGGGGAATCCTCGGCTCCGGGGGTATCGATAGGGAGGCCAAGCGGCACAGGCCTTTCCCATCCGTCTGAGTGCATGAGCGGGGGGAAGGCATCGGTCTCCGCCGTGATCTTCAACGCATCGGCGGGGATCCTGCTTTCCCTTGAGATAGATACGGCCTTGCGGCTGTCATCCACTCCGGAACAGCCGAATAGAAGCAGGGCGACGCAAAGGATCCACGGGGCAGACGCCATTCTCATGATTACCATTTACGGTCCGGGTTAATAATAATTAGGCAAGCATTCATGCCCTTATCTTCTTCCTGTACTTTATGTAAGTGGCGTAATCGATGTACTTCTTCTTAGCTATGTAATCCTGCGTGGAAGGCGCCTTGTCCCGCGCCTCTTCGATTCGGTCCGTCACTGTGATCGCGAACGAGTCGCTCCCGGCGCCGGATCCGTAAGAGGTGACGAGGATCCGGTTACCGGCCTTGGCCTCGTCCAGGACCGCGCTCAGGCCCAGCATCGATGCTCCGGAATACGTGTTCCCGACCATGGGGGTGAGGAGGCCTGCCTTCAGCTTCTCAAGGGGGACTCCGAGCTTCTTGGCCTCTTCCAGCGGGAACCTCCCATTAGGCTGGTGGAAGACGATATAATCGTAATCGGCCACCTTCGAGGACGTCTTCTGGAGCAGGCCGAGCGTGGCCGCTGTCACGTGCTTGAAATACGCCGGCTTCCCCGTGAACCTGCCTCCATGAGACGGGTAATCGGCATGCTGCCTCCTCCAGAAATCCGGCGTGTCCGTCGTGTACGAGAATGTCGCATCGACTTTAGCCACCGATTCGCTGTCAGGGCCTGCGATA
The DNA here is from genome assembly GCA_046331685.1 of Candidatus Micrarchaeia archaeon. Lineage (GTDB taxonomy): Archaea > Micrarchaeota > Micrarchaeia > Anstonellales > Bilamarchaeaceae > Bilamarchaeum. Next base: position 2,093 of record JAXLQI010000012.1, read on the forward strand.
AAGGCCGCTCCGCCTGAGGCCGCCGAGTATTCGAGGGCGTCACCGGGCCGGCCCTGGGCAGTATCGGCTCCGATCGTCATCCCGTACTCTATCATCTTCGAGTCGACCATCGCGAGCACTATCTGGAGGCCTGCGGTGCCGGCTTTGCAGGCGAATTCAAGATCCGCGCTCGTGAGGTTCGGTGTCGCGCCGATGGCCTCTGCCACTATCGTTCCAGTAGGCTTGACCGCATACGGGTGGGATTCGCTTCCCACGTACAGGGCACCGAGACGGTTGGCCTTTATCCCGGCCCTCAGGATGGCATTCCTCGCGGCTTCGACCGCTATCGTGGCGGTATCCTCGTCGACGCCGCCGACAGCCTTCTCTGTGATACCGAGGCCCTTTTCGATGCGGTCAGCTTCTTCCCCCCATACCTTAGCTATGCTTGAGGACTTGATCCTATAAACCGGGATGTAAGAGCCGTAACCAACTATGCCTGCCATGAATACCCCTCTGCGTATCAGTGCGCTTTGCGGATTCCGATTTTTAATCATATTGGATTCATCTGCGCGTTTTGACCGGCTTAGATGTGAAGAACGAGACCGCGAGACCGATGATCACGATCAGGCCGACTATCGCAGTGATATAGCCGAGGTTGAGCTCCCTGCCCCTGACCGTGATAGGCCTGGACTGCCTCAACACATCGATGAGATCGAAACGGACGACGGCCCCGTCCACAGAGCCTGTTATATTCCCGCACTGGGACTCGGATATGGCCTGGGGCATCTCGATCGTGTAAGTGATATTGGCCTTGAACTGTTTCAGGAGCTCGGCGTTCTGTCGGTTCTCCTGCTCATCCTTGAGGTCGATCGGCTGCACGGATCCGCCTCCGCCTGATGACTGGTCCAATGCGCCTGCCTCGACCAATATCCTCTCCAGGTCGTTCGTGAATTTGTCTGTTGGTATCTTGGTTACCGTAAGCGTATGCGTCGTGTAGGGAAGGCCGTACTCGGTCTCGTAAGAATAATACCCCCCGGATTCGAATCCCTCCCTGATCGTGACCTTCTTGCCTGCCACATCGACGCTGCATCGGAAATGCGTCTGGTTCTTGCAGACCGCTTCCATCCTCCCGAGCGCATCGGGATTAAGCTGGTTGGCGAATATCGCCACTCCCATCGTCTTCTCTATCTGCGAGCTTCCGTTCTTGGCGACGACCTGGTAATATGACTGGTCGAGCGCTGCCGATGATGCGAGGCACAACAAAAGGATGGCGAATATCTCCCGTCTCATGAACTGGATTACTTGGGCAATAAATAAAAATAAACCGCTAGATCGGGACGGCCGAGACGGCAGGCTCTATGACGATGGTTATCCCCACGCCGCAAGCCTGGGGCCGGGATGCGATCCGGTCCAGATCCTTCTTGGATGATCCCACGGCGGCCTTCCCGGTTCCGCAATCATACTCAAGGCACGACGCTTCGATGCCCAATACGGCTGCCCTCCCGTCCCGATCGATGACCAGTATCATGTCGACGACGATCGTTGCATCATCCGGCGCACCGAGGGAGCTTCGGATGGCCGGAGCCTTGCCGTCGAGGGCCCTGCCTATTTCCATGAGGGCGCCTGCGAACCGTGGCGCTTCCAGCCTTTCCTCCGGGCATTCCAGGATGACCCCGCGGTCCACACGCTCCTCCAGAGGTGGGCGCAAGAAGAATCCCTCTCCTATCCTGCCTATCGCAGCTCCGGCAACGACCGCAACGGCCATCTTCCTCCAATCCGTATTGGTTCTCATAGTGGACCTGGGGGTTTTTCTGTTGTCGATATTATTAATTTATGTAACTTATTCTTAAACAGAACGGGCCACTCAATTCCTCTTATAATCAGAGACCATCTCCCGTATGCCCTTCTCGAGGGGTCGCGGCGAGAAACCGAGCTCCTTCCTCGCCTTCGAACAGTCGAATGCCCGGTCGTAAGCGAGGACAGCCACATGCTCGCGCGTGAGCGGCGGCCTCTTGCCTCCGAAGCGATGGAGTATCTCGCCGAAAGCCGCGAGAAGGACTGCCGAGCGGCGTTCGACGGTCCCTGAGGGGGGATCCACCCCGAGCTCTCGCGATGCTATCTCATATATCCTCTTCTGGGTCAGGGGATCGCCGGCGATCACATAGACCCCGGATCCCCTCTCCAACGCGTTCCTGAACGCTTCAGCCACATCTTCGACATGGACGAACGGGATGCGGTTCTGCCCGTCTCCTATGATCTTCATCCTGCCCTGCTCGAGGCGCCTGAAAATCCGGAAGTAATCCTGGAACTCCGGGCCGTATATCGTCCCGATCCTGAGGATCACATGGTCCGGAAGCGCCGATACCGCCCGCTCGGACTCATATTTTGACCTGGCGTACTCGGAATCAGGATTCACCGGCGTGCCTTCGTCGGCAGGGACCTCCGCGAGCAGCTTGCCATAGACAGAGATTGAGCTCGCGAAGATGAGCCTGCATCCCTTTGGGAGGGCCGCGACGATCCTCCTCGTCAGGGCCAGGTTGGATTCCCAGAGCCCCTTCTTATCGAGCGTGTCGACAGATCCTGCCGCATGGATGAAGATCCGGGCGTCTTTCAGGATCCCTTTCAGCTGGCCGGCCGAGAAATCCGTGACTATCTCGCCGCTGAGTCCGGAGGGCCTGCGCACGAGCGGGACGGCTCCCGTCCTCTGGAACACCGCTCTTCCGAGCCTGCCGCCAGCCCCGCTCATGAACACCTTATTTGCCATACTTCTTCGAGATCTCTTCCATTTTTTTATCTATCCGCCTCTCCGCTTCGAGGCGCTCCAGGGCGTATTCATTCATATCCATGAACCTCATCCCGCCAGCGAGGAGAGGATGGACGCGCTCTATCTCCCGGAACATCCGCTGGGCCACCTCGCGGTAATCAGCGTGCCCCTGCATCGAGCTCCGCAGCTCGAGCATATGGTACGCTTCCCTCGCGTTGAAGGTCATGTACCATCTGATGTTATAGGCCAGCGGGACCACGTATTGCGCCTCTTTGGGGAACTTCGCTGAAATCTTCCCATACGCCTCTTTCGCGGCATCCATGACATGCCGGAACTCCCTGCTGAACCCTGCCTTCACCAGCTCATCCGGCATCTTATAACCGAGATACGGGGTCAGCAGCTGCCTCTGCTGGGTCAGGATCCTGTGCCTGTGGATATCGCGGTAAGCGCCATAGTTGGCGCAGACATCGAACGTGTAATAGCAGTGCTCGAAGGCCCTTCCCGGCTTCTGCCTGCGGTTCTCCCGTTCGCAGATATAACCCTTGATGATGGACTCCCTCTCACCCGCCGTCATCATGTCCACGATCCTTCCGATGTCGGCCATGGGCTTCTGCATGTGAGGGTAGAGCGCGGCTATGGCGATCTTCCTCTCGGCGTCTTTGTCGTAATCCACGAGCGTGACCCCGCCTTCCCCGAGCGGGCCTGCATATGGCGCAGCGGCCTTCCGCATCCCTAGAGAGGCCTTCTTGAAATACCCCTGCATGGCAAGACCGTACCTGTCGTTCGCCCTTTTGACGAACGAGGGGATCACGGCGCCGAGCTCCCCCTGCATGAGCGATGCGATTTCATGCATCTCGGCGAGATCGTCTGAATAGAGCTTGGTGAGCAGGTATTCGAATGCCCTGCCGTCTCCGAAGAAACCCATGTTCGTGAGCGTCGATGCAGGCAGGAGCCCACGGAGCAGGTCGCAGGTCTTCGCCCGGATCGTCGACTTGTAAGCGCGGTCCGAGGTCTGATCATCCTTCGGTGTCCGGGCCATGACGTATTCGGATACTTTCGGTATGAGGTCGGCGTAAGTCTGGAAGCAGAGATCGCATGTCTCGACATAAAGATCAGCGAACATGGACCCCATCAGGGTTTTCTCCCGGTGATACATCCACTTCCCGTCGCGCTTGTTGTCGAAATACACATATCTCGTGGATTTCTCGAGAGGAGAAAGCCCGATCCTGGAATCCTGGAGCGTCTTCGTGGCTATTATCGAAATGTCCTCGACAGCGATGTGGGCCCCGGCCAGCTCCGCCACCGAATCATCGCCATACCCTACGAGTACGCGCTCATAGAATTCCTCGGCCTTCCGGGTCTGCACGGGGTTTTTTGCGTCCGCCGGAGGCCTGCTCGCAAGCCCTCCGAGGCCGGATTCCTCCGATAGCATGAACTCCTCGAGAAGGACGCGGCGGAGGCTTCTGGCACTCCTGCTGTATCGCGAGAAGAGCGCCCCCTTGACGACCTCGGGAAGGTTTGTGAGCGCGAAGATGGGCTTGTCCAGGTTGCTTACATACGGAGCGAGAAGCTGCCTCTCCCTCTCGGAAAATTCTTCCATGGTCTTGTTCTTTCAGATAGGGTTTTTATTCTCAATCGGTTCCTTTTGGGCTCACGAGCGTCGGGTCATCCTGTCCAGGTTTCCGGGCATTTTTAAATTGTTTTATTTTAAGATAATTGGTGGGTTGATGAGACATTTATACGATACACGTCCTAAACGTCCTTCCAATGCCGGCATGAAGGCTGCGGCTGCAGCCTTCGGCGTTTTCTTCTGTGGTTGCGCTGCCGCGCCCCCGGTGATCCAGAAACTCCGGCCTGCGGGAGTCCACGCATCGTCCTGGGAAGAGGGGACGTGCATGGTCAGGGGAGGCTCGATAGTCTATCTCGATGAGAGGACGCTCGAGCAGGCCGGGCAGCGAATCGACTCTTTGAGGGGATCCCCGCAGAGAGACACTGACTCGCTCATATGCTCCTCCTCTTTCACGGTCCTTATCCAGGGGAGGAGGGCTATCGTGTCCGTAGGGGGGGACGGCGTGCTGGGCGGCCGCGATTACCTGGGCAGGCTCGGCGACAGTTTCGTCCTCGCCAACTCGTACGAGCTCAACCTCTCTCCTATAGCGGAGGACGGCGGCGTCGCAGCACAGCGGCTTTCCTCCGGGCATCTGACCCTGACATCCCGCAGCGGGAGGCGGTGGGAGATCGATCTCACGGATCCGTATAGCGGATGGAATGTTTATTAGCTTTCGATTGAAAGGTGATCCTATGGCACAACCGAGACAACAGGAAAGGAGGCCGGCAGAAGTCACGGTCCCCCGCATCAGCCCCGAAGAGACAGCGCTCAGGGCAGGACGGGCTTTCGATTCCTCGCTCGTGGGGATGCTTCGGCAATATTTCAGGGGCCCTCCCCCCGCGGCCGAGATGGCGCAGTTCAGGCAGGCGGTCAATGACGCATTGAGGGACTCGAGGCCAGGCGAGACCGTCGACGTAGGCGGGATCGCCGACCGGTTCGCACGGGACAATCCGGAATCGGTCTTCGCACGCTACATGAGATTCTCAGGCGGCTCCACGGGCTGGATCTTCAACGGAGACACCGGGCAGGTCGCGTTCAGCCAGTCGACGCTCACGCGCGATGTCACGGGTTTCTTCGCGGGAGCCCGGAGGCTGACCGTGGACGCCCTGGTCAACCTTTCGAATCCTCAGAACCGCAGCCAGCCGGTGAACCTGGGCACCGTAGACCTGGTCCTTGATACCAGGCACATCCCTCCGGCAAGGCGCGGTGATCCAGAGCAGATTGTCGAAGTCAGGGCCGCATCGGTCATCCACAGCGGCCTCTCAGCGCAGATCTCACGCGGACAGAACCAGGTGCCTGCGACCGCGACTTTCGACCAGAGCGTGCCGCGGATACTCCTCGCTTCGCTCCTCCCGCCCCCTGATACAAGCTATGACTTCCAGAAAAAGAAATGACAATCGCTTTTTTTCCCCGATCTCTTTTTTTTAGCCGCCTGGCAGAAGCCCCCTGAGCACAGCAAGCAGCTGGGGCCTTCCGGCGACGGTCTTCATCACGGACGGGGCGAAATTGCCGCCCATGATGTCCTTGAGGTCCTTCTCGGTGATGCAGTTGAAGATGTGGTTCAGGTCGTCATCGCTGACCTTCTCCATGACCTTCCTCAGCATGAGCCTTTTCGCGAGCGTCGGGGCAGGGCTCTGCTTCCACTGCTTCTCGTATTCCAGGAGGGATTCCCTCCCGTAATCTTTCCTCTTGTGGGCCTTGACCGCGACCTCTGCCGCCATGAATCCCGCCTCCATGGCGAGGCCGATCCCCCCTCCATGGATCGGATCGACCTGCTTGGCAGCGGTCCCGATTATCATGCAATTATCCCTGACGAATTCGTTTATGGGGGCTCCGACAGATATCACACCGCCGAAATCAAGCAGGGTGCTCGAATCCTTGAGCTGATCGTTGCCCCTGATCCACTCGTCGAGCAAGGGCTTCGGCTGCGCGCCTGCAACCCCGCCGAGCTTCTGGCCGTTCGCGACAGCGCCTCCGATGCCGATCCCCACATTCGCCTTGCGGTCCGCTTTCGGGAAGATCCACACATAGCCCCGGGGGGCGATCCTGTTGCCGAAGTAGAGCTCTATCAGTCCCTCGTTGTCGTACGGTTTCATCTCGTATTCATAGCAGGTGTCCACGTCATAGAGTGCATGGACGGTCTTGAATCCCATCTGCCTCGCCATGAGCGATTCCATGCCTTCGGCCGAGACGATGAGCGGAGCGGTGATGTCGAACGGTTCGCGGCCCCCGTGGGTGGCCTTCACCCCCTGCGGCTTGCCCGAGCCGTCTTTCAGCACCTCGATCGCGCGGGTATATGTCCTTATCTTCGCACCCTTCTCCACGGCGAGCTCGGCGAGCCATTTGTCGAATACCTTCCTCTCGAGCACCCATCCCCTGGTCCCGTCGTCCCTCCAGACTATGGCCTTGCCGTTCGGCGCCACGATCTTCGCCCCTTCTATAGGGATCGAATAGCATCCTTTGGGTATGTCGAGATCCTGCTTGATCAGCTCTCCCACCCCGAGCCCCTCGCCGCACCGGACCGGGACCCCGATCTCTTTCCGTTTGTCGATGATAAGGACATCCAGGCCCGCCGCTGACGCGATCCTGCCGAATGTGGAACCGGCCGGCCCGGCCCCGATGACTATGATATCGTGATCGTACTTCATGGAGAACGCCTCAGCCGTACTCGGCGCCTGGCGGCAGGTCGCGCGCCGCCTTCACGCCCTTGTACATCTGTATCACATTGGCCGGGCATGCCCTGACGCACAGACCGCAGTCAATGCATTTGTCCGCGAAATGCTCCATCCTCGTGCCCACCACCTCGATGGCGTTGGTCGGGCATACCGAAGAGCATCCGACGCAGAGGATGCAGCCGTCATGCTTAATAGTGATCATGGATACACCGTCATCGGAATGAACTAAAAGGATTGCCATTATCCCTTGAGCATTCGGGCGAGCTCGGCTCCGAAGCGGCCAGCGCTCGCAGGGCCGTCGGCTGTGATTACATTCCCGTCGACCACGACCGGCTCTTTCCTGTAGTTGCCTGCTGTGTCGCGGATGAGCCGGATAGCCTTCTGGTCCGGCCATATGGTGGCATTTTTGCCTGCAAGGACGCCCGCTTTTGCAAGGGTCATCGGGCCGAGGCAAATGCCCGCCACGATCTTCCCCTTACTGCTCATATCAATGAGAAGCCTGATCAGTGCCTGGTCTTCTGACAAAGCTGGGGACCCTGGTCCGCCGACCACAACCACCGCGTCGAAGAAATCAGAGTTCGCCTCATAGATTGCCATATCCGGCTGTATGACCACACCCCTGCTCCCCTTCGCTTTCATGCGTGTCCTGCTCGCGACCTTGAGGCTATTGCCTTCCTTCTCCAGCACCTCTTTCGGGACGATGAGCTCCTCATCCCTGAAACCTTCCTGGGCGACGACCATGAGGATTTTCGACATGCTGGAGATTAGGGCGGAACGGTTTATTACCTATCCGCCTGCCTAAGGAAACCAGAACCCCATTCGCGGTATCCGATTATGGAGAGGGCCACCTGCAGGCCTTTCTGGATGATACCCTTCCCCGAACTGACCACGGATGCCACTGCATCCCTCTCGAAAGGGATATCAAGGATCTGCGCTCCAGCGCCCTCGATGACCGCGTTCCGGCCGCACCGCGCATGGCCGATAACAGTGAACGTTCCGCATGTCCCGGGTCCTGTATCCACGGCGAGCCCGACATATTCCAGGTCCGCCGATGAAGGTTCGGCAAGACCGCCGAGGCCGACCGATGGCCATGCCTGGTCGGAAGGGCTGAGCACGGATGCCCCGACCCGCTCGAGGGAGAGCGAGCACGCGATCGACCTGCCGCTCCCTGATAACCCTGATACCAATGTAAGGATGCTGAGCGGGAAGGCGCCTTCCTTCGCAACCCTGCCGAATTCGATCGAATTGATGGTCTCCGCATCAGCCGAGCGGATCTTCTTGGCGAGGATTGAAAGGTCCTGGCCCATGAAACCTGCTGAGACCGCGGCAAGGATCTCCCGGTCCTCGAAAGCCGGATTATCCAGCCTGAACAACTCGGCCTCGGCGTTGAATGGGGGGCTGAACCTCACGCTCTCCAGCGGGAACCCCACGGCTGGCGAGATCATGACCGAAGCATCGCGGTCTCTCTTCTCTGGGATATGCACCGGGGTGCTGCAGAATTCGGTCATCCTCTTGAGACTCGCGAAGTCCCTCCTGCCCATCCTGCCCCGCAGATAGGCGCGGGAAGAGACCGCCTTATCCGATAGGTCGATA
>JAXLQI010000013.1:0-5585 GCA_046331685.1 Candidatus Micrarchaeia archaeon
ATTCTTATTAAAGCGGCTGCTGCTGCGTGACGCAATGGATCGCCCCGAGGCCATGGACCAGCGGCCCGCAGTCTATCGGGATGATCTTCCGCCCCCCGAAATGCTCTGTGAGCAGAGAGACCGCAGCAGAATCGTTCTTGTGCCCGAACACCGGAAGCAGGACGGCTTTGTTGCCTATGTAGAAGTTCGCGTAGCTGGCCGGCAGCCTGGCGCCCTTATGGAGGATGGGGCCTGGCATCCGGAGAGGCTTGACCTCGAACGGCTCGCCATCCTGGTCGCGCGCGTCTTCCAGGTCCAGGAAATTCCTCCTCAGGATCGCATAATTCTTGTCATTCCGGTCAGTCTCGTAGGCGCAGAGGATCGTCCTCTTATCCACGAATCTCGCTATGTCGTCGATATGGCCGTCGGTGTCGTCCCCTGCTATCCCTTCCTTGAGCCATACGAAACGCGAAACGCCGAGATTGTCCGAAAGGTGCTTTTCTATCTGGGCCTTCGAGAGTTCCTTGTTGCGGTTCTTGTTGAGGAGGCACTGCTCCGTCGTGAGCAGGGTCCCCCTGCCGTTGACGTCGATCGATCCTCCTTCGAGTATGATGCCGGGGCGTTCCACATCCATCCCGAGATAGGGGGCCATGGAATCGACGACGGAATTATCCTTCATCAGCTCCTCGTATTTGCCGCCCCAGGCGTTGAAGATCCACTTGGTCATCTTCACCTTATCGCCCTTGACAAAGATCGGGCCGTAGTCGCGCATCCAGACATCGACGGTCTTGATGAGGTGGATCGTCAGATTCTTGCTGGAGCCTTTTTCCTCGACCTTCTTGAGGACCCGCCCCTGCGTTTTTTCATCATCCACGAGAAGGTGGACTTTCTCCCCGGGGGTCAGGCCGAGGATCATCTCGATGTAGGTCTCCTCGACTTTCGCGAGCACTTTCCCCGGGAATGTGACCGGATCCTTAGGCCAGGTCAGCCAAGTAGCCTCATGCGGCTCCCATTCAGCTGGCATGCGGAATTTTACCATAGCCCCCACTCTCAGCCAAAATTGAAAAATCCGAGCCTGTTCATCTTTCGACCAGCTTGCCGTAGGTCTCCGGACGCCTGTTATAGAAGAACCGCCAGCCCTCCTTGACCTTCTTCGCGAGATCAAGGTCGATCTCGGCCATGACGATCGATTCCTCAGACCCGCCTCTTGCCAGGATCGTCCCGAACTGCGTGCTGATGAACGAGCCGCCCCAGAATGTCATCCTGCCCTCGCGGCCGACGCGGTTGACGCCGCAGACCGCTGTCGCGTTCGCGATGGAGTGCCCCCGCTGGACTGCCTCCCACGCTTCCTTCCAGTCGCCCTCGGCCTGGTCCACGCCTTCCACCCATCCGATCGCCGTCGGATAGAAGATCATGTCCGCGCCCATGAGCGCAAGCGTCCTCGCCGCCTCAGGGAACCACTGGTCGAAGCATATCAGCACCCCGATCTTCCCGAATTTCGTCGGGAAGACCTTGTAGCCGAGGTTCCCTTTCTCGAAATAGTTCTGCTCGAAGAAGCATGGATCGTGGGGAATGTGCATCTTCCGGTATTTGCCGAGGAGCCTGCCGTCATCGTCGAAGACGACTGCGGTGTTGTAGAACTTCTTCCCGTCCTTCTCGAAAAGAGAGCCCCCGATGAGGACCACCCGGTTCTCTTTCGCGGCCCTGGAGAGGGCCTCGGTGGCCGGGCCCGGGACCGTCTCGGCGAACAACTCCGCTTCCGCTTTCTCCTCCTGCGGGAAATACGGGGAAGTGAAAACCTCCGGAAGGCAGACGATATTGGCGCCCTGCTTCGCAGCCTTTGCCACGAGCGCCACCGCTTTCTCGACGTTCTTGCGCGGATCCGGGCCCATGCTCATCTGGATGAGGGCGACCTTGGTTTTCATCATCATACCTCTTTGGAGATGGTTTTCAACCTCTGCAGGCTCTCCGCCGGCGTCTCGATCGTGTTGAGGAGATACACAGGGGCGCGGGTGAACAGCTCCGAGAAGAACGCTTTCCGCTTCTCGGTCTTCTGCCTGCTCCGGACGAGCTGGTGGGGGTTGCAGAAGTCGTTCTCCACCATGAATGAAAGCGCTTCCTTCGGCCCGAGGACGGAGAGCGGCGGGAGGGATCTGTCCCGTGTCAGGAGGACGGTCGCGCTGAGGATGGATTCCGTGCGGATCCGGTCGCCTCCGAGGAGCCTCCGGACATCGACCACCGCCCGGTCCTGGGTGTCTTTCCTGATGCCTCCGAGATCGTACTGGGGCCAGGTGCTGGAGAGATCCCCGCGGATGTAGGAATTCTTCTCGGATGAATATACGAGCGTGTCGCTGTTCGCCAGCCGGACGAAGAACCAGTCGTCGGTGAGGAAGTTGCTGCGCTTGTCCAGCAGGAGGCCGTAGGTGAGCGTGGTCTTCCCGCTCCCTGAAGGGCCGATGAGAGCGATCCCCCTGCCCCGCATATCTATGAACGAGCCGTGGACCGAGTACCTCCTGTGCTCGGATGTGAAATCCTCGAGGAAATCGGCGACAAGGGCGAGGGCGATGCTTTTCACCCACCCGTAATAATCGCAGCCTTCGATGATGACGGTCTTGGAGACCGGCTCGTAGCGGACGCGGAGCTTGCCGCCCTTTATCGCGAAGAGGCGGGCATGCGGCCGGATCCAGTCGAACATCGGCTCGAAGTTGTCCTCCCACATGTCCTTGAAATCGTGGCTGTCGGTGAAGAACTTGACGCAGGTCCCGTGGATGACGGCCTTCCGCTCGATGAGATCCGGGGACAGCATCTTCCCCATGAGCTTCTCCTTCTCGGCCTGGGAGATGATCTCGACGTCGTATTTCGCCATGAAGAGGAAAATGCCCGGATAGGTTTAATAGAGCATATCCCGCTTTAAGCTTTTTTCATCAAAATCATCTCATGAGAACGAGGAGGGAGGCACGGAAGCCCGGGGGATCGAGGGATGCCCGGGCTGAGCCTCTGGAAGAGCCGATCAGGCCCGGCAAGGCCATCAGGCTTTTCGAGACGGTCGATGATTTCGCGTTCGAGAAAAGCAGGGAGCGAGCGAGGCTTGAACGGCAGCAGAGCCACATCCAGAAGGCCTATTCCGGGTTCACGCAGCAGGAACGGGTCTGCTTCTTCTCCATGCTCTATGACAGGTTCGCCGAGAGGTACGACGAGCACATGGGCGTCGAGACGAGGCACTACCAGGCCATCAGGCGAGTGCTCGGGTATGCCACGCCATACCTGAAGTTCCCGATCCTCGACATAACTGCAGGCACAGGGGAGCCGCTCACATATGCCCTCGAGCTGATAGAGCGGGCGATCGCATCGCACGAGTTCGAGGGACCGGTGAAGCGCGAGGCGTTCGCGAACGAGATCTCCCCAAGGATGCTCGGCAAAGCACGGAGGAAGCTTGGCGGAGCGGCAGGATTTTCGTCGCATGACGCTTATGGGCTGCCGAAAAAATTCGCAGGGAGGTTCAGCACCGTCCTTTGCGCCCAGACATTCCACCTCATCCCTGATAGCGACAAGGTGAGGCTGGTGCGGTCGATCCACAGGGCGCTTGCGCCCGGGGGGACGGCGGTGGTCGTCGAGGAGGATCCGTTCAGGATATCGCAGACGCCGCCTATCGAGGCGGTGAGCCTTTTCCTGAGGGCGATTGTGAGACCGATAAAACCAGATATGATTATCGGAAAATTTGAATCGCTAGGATTTGAACATAATGGAGAAACTGCCGTCTCTCCCATCGATTCCGATCATTCGATGCATCTCCACCTCTTCCAGAAAGTTACATCCATTTAAGAATCCCTGAAACCATTTCTGTCCAAGAGGTGTAGCTTTGAAACAAAAGGAAAGGGATCTGCTTTGGCGCTGCACCGCATCAAAGAGATAGGGCGCCTCTGGCAGAGACTGTATCGAGGATATCCGAGCTGAGGATGCACATCATCGCAGCCGGAGAACGGGAAATCGAAAACCATATCGTCAGCGACGGGCCCTGGAGCCAGGAGTACGAGACAGTGAGGAAGATGGTCCCCACGCTCAGGGCCTCTGCGAGCTACGAAAAAGCGGTCAGGCTCTGCAAGAAGCTCATCGAGACCGAGAACCCGAGGGAGCTTTTCGAGCTGCACGACATGCTTTCGAAGGATCCTATGGCCGACCAGGGATTCAGCGGATTCGGGGAGTTGCTCGAGAGGGTGAGGATCAGGCTCATCGAGATGTTCAGGGCGAAGGTGAGCTCCCGCGGCGGCTGGGGCCTCGAATAGTCACATCAGCTCGAACTTCAGGGGATTGTACTCGAAGGGCATGCGGTAGTAGTCCACGATGAGGTGGGTCGTGGTCTTGTTCACGACTTTCGTGGCCTGGATCCTGCGCATCAGCTCGGCCAGATGCCGCTCGTCCTTCACCCTCGCGATCGCGACCACATCGTATTCTCCGGTCACGAGGATGAATGAGACGATCTCCGGGAAGCGGGAGGCCGGCCGCAGGGCCTCCTCCCAGGCCTTCTCCATATTGACCTTGATGAACATCAGGACCTGCATCTGCCTGTCGACTTTCGGGAAATCCACGACCGCCTGGTATTTCATTATCACTTTCTCCTTCTCAAGCTTCTTCAGCCTCTGGAGGAGGGTGTTCGGATGGATACGGAGCTTGCGGGAGAGCTCCTTGGACATTATCTTGGAGTTTTCGATCAGCGCTGCGAGGATCTTCCTGTCTATGTTGTCGAGTTCCATGCGGAAGGACAATCAGGCGGGATATAAATATATTTTTGGGAAAAAAATGTGGATACCCACATCATCAAGGGTGGTAGATAGCTTTCCGTGCGATCTCCGGCGAACATGCCCTGTGGGCCCTGCAATACCCTTCGCAGGAGAGGGCGGTCCTAGCGTCGGCGAAGCCGAGGCCGCATTCCCCGCAGATGTAGGCCGCCTTCATCGAGACGTTCTTTATCCAGACCATGAGGACTTCACCATATCAGGATTTTAAATACGGAATGGGATTCACCCAGTATGTTCATCAAAGATCTCTACCGTCTCACGCGCTTCGAGCATGCGGCCATGCTCGCGTTCGCGGTATTCATCGCCGAGACGGTCACCCTCGGCAGGATCCCTCCTGCGACCATCCCGATCATCCTGTCCCTCCTGGTCCCGGTCCTCAGCGAGATGGGCTCTTTCGCCCTGAACGATTATTTCGATATCGAGACGGACAGGCTGAACGGGAAATCCGACCGCCCTCTGGTCAAAGGGACGATCTCCCCGGGATTCGCGCTCTATTTCTCGATCTGCTGCCTCGCCCTATCAAGCGGCCTCGCCAGTCTGATAAATATCCCCGCGTTCTCGATCGCCCTGCTGTTCAATCTTTTAGCGATCGCGTATAACTGGAAGCTCAAGGACCTGCCCCTGATCGGCAACATGTACATCGCCCTCACCATGGCGATCCCGTTCATCTTCGGAAATTTCGTCGTCTCCGATACCCTCTCGCTCACAGCGATCGTCCTCGCGGCGCTTGGATTCGTGGCCGGGCTCGCGCGGGAGATCATCAAATCCGTCCAGGATGTCGAAGGCGACGTGAAGGCGCGCGGGTCCAGG